>NZ_JANUGW010000014.1 GCF_024753285.1 Massilia pinisoli
GATCAATAACGTGTGCTTGACGCCTTGGAGACCTGCTGGGCTGGGCACGGTGCTCGCCGGGGAGGTACCCGAGGTCGATCCGCTGCCTCCGCAGGCGGCCAGCCCAAGGCCGATGATCACGGCGGCTCCGGCGACAACGAAGGACGGGTTATTCGTTCCGATCATACGCACTCTACAGTGGTTAAGATCGGCAAAGGTTATTCAAGAATTATGTCCGGAATATGGCAGCCGATGGTATATGGACGGACCGTAATGATGGCGAACCGGCGCTGTATCTCAATCCTGGAATGTTGTCTAAGAGGAGGCCTTTGTTGCGCGAGTGACCTGCCGCCAGTTTGCCCCGAGCCCGGCTTGGATGCTGTGGGAACGGATTGATGCAGCGAAGCCCACCGCAAGATCCATTTGATAACGGTACTTTTCCGGACACGGGATTTCCCCCCAATTGAACCAACTCCCGTGGCCAAGGTATTTACCGCCAATGCTTGCGCGCGCCGGCCGATTGCCGGCTGACAGGTCGATTGGCCCGGGAATCGGCAAAGTTGATGCGAGTGTGCCCGGGATCTGTCTACTTGTCTGATGGGGACGAAAATGAACTCGCGTTTTGGAATGCCGCGTCGCAGAAGTTTGCACGGATATGTCTCAAGCGTAGTTACAGTAACTTGTATCGGCACCTTCGCTGCAGGTCAGGCGCACGCGGAGCAGCCACCACCACCGTGCCATCCGAACCCGAACGCAACCGCCGACGCCGCCAGTGTGCGTCATCGAGGCGATGTCAAGTCCTTGCCCGATCAACTGCAAGACCGGCTCGAGCGTATGGCGAGCCGGCCGCACACGTATTTGCCGCTGCAGGTTTTTGCCGAGGCCGACAAGCCGAGCCAACTGTTTCAATATTACCTGCTGGATACCTCCGGCTTCGAGCCCAATCCTTTCACCGCGCGCTTGCGAGGCATTAATGATAAGGCCCAGCTCACGGCGACCGGTGGCGACTGCGGATTGCCCACCATCGGTTCGGTTCGGCTTGCGCTCGAGCCCAAACCCGGCCTACCCACGGATCCAAACGATATCCGGGCCTTCATCGACGTATTCTCGGATCTGTCGAATCTCTTTGTCATCAACAACGAAAGCGGATGGTACGAAGGATGGATGATCCATGACGTCCGCGTGCCGCAGGTGGCTGCACCCAAGAGCGACGGACACCCGCAATTCGGCACAATCACCGCGGCCGACGCAAGGGTGTTGTATGCAATGGGAGCACATAATAATGTGCCGGGAAACATCTTTACGTTGGACGGTGATGCTCCCCATCTCCCCAGTCCGAGCGATCGTTGGCCGCTCAGGCAGACCAATGTCTTGCCGATCCAGCTTTCGATGGGCGCGATGAACTGCCTGCAGCAAGCGGACTGCCACGGCTATTGGGAGTTCAACTACCAGACCAACTGGATCCATCCTCTGTACGAGTTACCGTTCACGGGCGGTATTCCGGGCACGTTAGAAGCCGGGAAGATTGGTGAGTTGTCTTCGCTGATTCCGGGCTCCGGACCTGCCGGCATCAACAACTCACCGATCAATTACGGGGACGATCCGAACAATGCGGCGCCTCTCGGCGGAGCCGGTCCGCGCGATCCGGACCGCTTCGATGCCGATGTCGACAACCAGCGGGAGTACCGCGATCGCTTTATCCCGAGCGGCCTCGCGCACGAGATTTATATCGACACCTGGCTGCGCCTTGCCTCCTTCGAGCCCGGCGTACCTTTCCCGAGGCGCCTGTTCGACGCCTATGCCGCTGAAGTCAAACGCGTAGACAAGAATGGTGATGGCGTGATCTCGGCCGCCGAGGGCGACCCGGACGCCTCCAGCGACGGTTTTCAGGACAACAGCAGGCTGTTCTTGCCGGCGACCTCGTTCCGCCGTTTTGCCGTGACGCGCGAAATCAACGACGGCTACCTGGCTCCACGCTTCGCGCCCAGCCAACGTGCCTGGGTCCTCTCGGGGCATGCCGTCACCGTCAGCCCGGCCGTTCCGGCATCACAGGGCCGTGACGGCGATGATCGCTGATACCGCCACGGTCGAGACACGACCAGCGTAGGTTTGGCGACGTCCTAGCAGAGCCTGTGTCGGGTTCTCGGCGCAGTTTGATGGAATGGGCGGCCGTCTGCTGCCAGTCGAGCTCACGGCTGGCGGCAAAAGAGTGCGCAATATGGTTCGTTATTTTCCATGCTTTCGGCAATCGAACGGATAGACCAGGCGCACGACAAGGCGGCGCTGGCCGACGAGCGCGCCAAAAGCAGTGTCGAGGTCGTGAAGCGCGATCGCGACGCCGCGCACATCCATTGATGGCGCGGCGGAGCCTTCTCAATAGGTGTAAGCGATAGCGGCTGTCGCACTTGCCGATGTGCGCTGGCCCACGACGGGGCTGTCGCTCACCTTGCCGGTATAGCGCGTGCCGGTCAGTTGAAGTGTGCTCGACCAGTGGTGGTCGAGGTGATGCTCCCAGCTGACTGCCGGCACCTGCTGATACACACCCGCGCCGGGACCAAAGACGGCGAAGCCTGCCCGCGCCGCCTGCCGCGGCGTCACGCCGAACCAGGCCTGATTATAGCGGCCGTCGCCCCACCAGCCATCCAGGTCGATGGTGACGGTGTCAACGGCATTCTTGAGCGGTGTGAATTCGACGCCAACGCGGTAGCGGTTGCGGCGCGCCGTGTCGCGCAGGGCCATTTCGGTTTCGGCGCTGACCAGGAACCATGCCGTGAACGTTTGCGCGATCAGGGTGCGGGCAGTCGCGGACCCGGACACATCACCCATGCCGGCAAGCCGGTTGGAACCGGGGCGCCAGCTGTTGTTCCTGTCGAGACGGCCAAGGTCGTAGAAAAACGACTGCGCGACGTAGAATTCCGACGCCGATTGGTATTGCACGCCGATACCGCGCAGGGTGTCGGCGAACAGGATGCCGCGCTGCATGGACAGCACTGGATTTGGAACGAGCTGTCGGCTGGCCGCGCCGGGATAGCGCGCCGCGTACGTTGCACCGGCGCCGATCGTCACCTCGGTCTTTTCCCCGAACATGTTTTGCTCCGCCGGCTGGGCCGCCGCGGGCTGCTCAGCCGGCGCGGGCATGTCTGCGCGTCCAACGTTCGGCAGGACGGCGAGCGTTACCGCGAGCAGCGTGATGGGCCGTGCGACTTTTTTCATTTCAACTCCTTACGTCAATCGGGCGAGAGTAGCACGCGAGCGGGTTTGCCGAACATTGGGCAGAAGAGGGGATATCCGCCGAGGAATTGGCCGTCATGCGGCGCCATATCGCGACCATGATGGCCAGGTCGGATGAACGTTTGTTTCGGCCGATATTGCGGGAGTATCCGGAACCCGAGCCGCACTGGAAAACGCTGGCATGCCGGCGGATGCGTCGTCATTTTCGAGATGTGGCTGCTAGCTGCCAAGGCGCATCCACATGTAAAAGCCGACGGAACAACGGTAGTCTTTGCACGGAGACCGACAAACTGCCGGACTTCTGTCGTTTCGGGACGAACGCATTAAATAATATAAATCGTTTACTTTATTGGTGCGTCCATGAAGGAAGGAGAGCGCCGAGGAGCGTGATGGCAGCGCTGACCGTTGTCGCAACCAGCGAACTGGCGCGCTTCGCTGGCGTAGCATCTGGCGTAGGCTTCTCTATTTATGCTGGTTTCTCATTCGAGAACACACCCATGCATCATTGGAGTGACGGCGCTTTTCCCAGGCTTCACACCGTGCGAATCGATGGACGTGTGTTTTTCGGCGGGCAGTTGTGCAGCCAAGACTTTCGCCGCGGCGGAGTCAATTTCGTGTGGGACGGTCATAGTTCAGTGTAGTATCGGCCGGGCAAGGCTCGGACCAAAGCAAGACCGTCATTTTACCGCTAGGACTACCGGAGGGAATGGCAGGGTGAATTGTCTGACAACACGTCGGCGGGACGCTCCGGGGCGGTATAGGCGCCGGGGCTGCCAGCACGCCTGCGTGGGCTGCCGGAACAAAGCAGGCTCGCTTGCCGCTGGCAGGGCCCGCGGGCCCGCCTGAACGTGTTTCCATTGAGCTCACGGCGCCACCGCTAACTCGTCTTGTCGGCTTCGATGACGGGTTCGACGATCGTCAAGAGGATGAGCAGGCATGCCAGCGCGCTGCAACCCATGTAGACGAATACGCTGTTCCAGCTATACGCATCGAGCAGCATGCCCGCGGCCAGGGGAGCGCACGCGCCACCGATCTGTCCGACGGAATTGATGATGCCGAAAGAGACGGGGTATACGTTTTTGTTGGCCAGCCCCATCGGATAAACGGTATAGCCGCCAAACCCCATGCTTACCGTAAGGCCGGCCATAAATAATGTGAATCCGAGGTAGGCGGCGTTGTCGGGGGCATTGATCAGGGCAAGCATTGTGAAGATGGATCCGAAGGCACTGAGCATCATCAATGGCTTACGTCGCTTTCCCAGCACGCGGTCGGAGATAAGGCCTCCCAGCACATTTCCCATCACCGCGCCGAAAAAGGGAGCGGAAGCCAGAAACCCCATCTTGATCGATGTGAAGCCTTTAACGGTGACGAGATAGGTCGGTATCCATGACATGAAGATATTCGTGATGCCGATCATGCAGCCATAGCCGATCGCCGCGCCGACGACATTCCAGGATGAGAAAACCTGGCGAACGGTGCCCAGTTGCGCGACTTTCCTCGTGCGGATCAGCTTGTCGAGCCAGGCCAGTTTGTACTTCTTGTGCACGGTCGCCGATTTTTGTTCTCCGATGACGAGTCCCGCTTCCCTGCGGATGTAGTCGCATTCGGCTTTGGAGCAGAATCTGTTTTCTTCCGGCGTGTTGGTCACGGCGAACATCCAGATGACAGACAGAAGAATCCCGGGAATCGCGAACACATAAAATATCTCGCGCCAGCCCCATACTTCCATCACGACGACGCATAGCGGCGGCACGACCAAAGGACCGAGCTTCGACGCCGTCAGCCACAGGCCCGTGGCCGTCCCCTTTTCCCTGGCAGGGAACCAGCGGTTGATGATATTGGTACAACCGATGCCCAGCGGTCCCTCGGAGACGCCGAGGCCTACCCGGAAAAACTTCAACAGAAACACTGATGACGTCGTGCCCATGAGTCCGGTGAAGATGGACGTCAGGATCATAAAGAGCGGAAATACTGCCCCGGACACTTTGTTGCTCAAGCGCTTGTAAATCAGGCCGGCCGGAATCTGGACCACGCCGTAGGCAAACGAAAACAGACTGATGATCATGCCTGCTTCGGTATTGCTGATGCCATACTCTTTTTTCATGAATGGCAAGGCAATGCCGAGATTGGCGCGGTCGGCGCAGGCAATGGCCCAAATGACGAATATCAGACCCAACACCACCCACCGGTAATTCCCGACTTTCGTTTCTGCGACCGCAGTTTCGGTCCGGTCACGAACCTCTTTAACCTGATCCATTGTTATTTTCCTTGTTATGGTTGACGCTGCGGCTTGTCTCCTGCCGCGCCTTGAGTTGTGCTTCCGATTGGCCGCGCCGGGGCGGCCCATGCTCAGTCAGAAGGGCGGTGTTGCACTTGGCCCGTGGCAACCGGCCGGATCGCCGCCGGCGCGCCCTGGAACTCCAGCGTCTGGCCGGTATCCTGGAGTCGATCGCCGGCGATCCTCAGCACCTGAATCTGTCGCTCGGCTGCGTTCTGAACCAGCACCGAGCGACCGTCGCCCGAAAATGCCATGCCTTGCGACCAGGTGCCGATCGGCAGCGATGCGACGGGAACAAGCGTCTTGCCCTCGACGCGCAGCAATACGAAGCTGCCGTGCGCATTGTGGAAAGGCGAGCTTGCCGGTTTATTGCTCCCCCCGATCACGACCACGCCCACGTGACGTCCGTCGGGGGAGAAGAACGCGCTTTCCGGCGTCTGCCCAACGCTGACAGTGTGCACCACGCGGGGCGGCTCCGCCGACAGGTCGATCAGGCTGACGGTGTCGGCGTCGCCCTGGCCCTTGCCGACGTTCGCGACCAGCGCCAGGTCGCCCTGGGCCCTGATATCGATGCAATCGGGCCGCTGTCCGGGATACATGTCGCGCTTTGTCACGGCGACCGCTGACCCGTCGATCGCCAGGACCGTGACACGATGATCTCCATCGCGACTGACCAGCGCCCGCTTGCCGTCGGGCGTGAACGCTACGTGCATCGGGCCGGACGCGCTGTCGCCGATGCGAATCTGCTCGATGACCGTGACCTTGCGACCGGCAATCGAGAGAACGGACACGGTACCGTCGTCATGGTTGGCAACCAGCGCGAGGGTGCCTGCCCGGTTGATCGAGACCCCCGCAGGCGCCTTCCCGACCACGACCGTATCGAGAATGCGGGGCGGCGTGGATTTCAGGTCGACTACCGATACCTGATCGTTCTGCAGCGTCCTGGCCGCATCGGACGGATCGCGCCTGAAGCCTGCTGTCACTAGGGCGATCGCGCCGTCCGGCGTGACGGCGACGGATGTCGGCGGGCCGATCACGGAGGTCGGCACCGGGATCTCGGCATAGAGGCTTGCCTTCCCCTGGTCGAATTCGATCAGCGCCAGCGTATCCTCGCCGGCCAGCGTCTTGATCGACCCGTCGACAAGCATCTGTTTTCCGTCTTGTACCGAAACGAATAATTCCGCATGCGCGTTCGCGCCGACGATCCCGCAGGCAAGTCCAAGTGCCCAGGCGAGCAAATCTCTGCACTGGCGAATCACATCTTTAGAATTGGGCATTCCATTTTCCTTTGCTGGGCTTGTCCGATAAACCGTGCCGCGGGCCAGGGTTCAGGTGGTCAGGCTGTGTTCGGGACGCTGTCCAGACAGGGCTTGAGCGAGACTTGCCAAGACCATTTTGCCCATGGCGGTACGGGTTTCGATCGTCGCGCTGGCGCGGTGCGCCTGTAAAACGACCTGGTCCATTGCAAGCAGTTGCGCCGGGACATTAGGTTCGTCGACGAAGACGTCGAGTCCGGCCCCTGCGATGCGCCCCGCTTCGAGGGCGGCAATCAGGTCGGCTTCATTGACCAGCTTGCCGCGAGCAATATTGACCAGGTAGCCATGCCTGCCGAGCGCATCGAGGACGGCGGCGTCGACGATGCCTTCGGCCTTGTCCGCCGAGGCCGCGAGCACCAGTGCGTCGCTGTCGCGGGCGAGCTGCCGCAGATCCGGGACGAAGCCGTACGGCAGATCTTCCATCGCGTGCAGGTCGGTATAGCTGATCGGACAACCGAAAGCGGCGGCGCGCGTAGCGATCGCACGGCCGACGCGGCCCATGCCCACGATGCCGATACGCATACCGCTGAAACGGCGCGAAAGCGGAATGGCCCCGGGGTGCGGGTGGGTCGGCCACAATCCTGCCCGAACGATGCGGTCGCCGGAAGCGACACCGCGACAAGTCGCGATCAGCAAGCCGATGGCTAGGTCGGCGACGTCTTCGGTCAGTGCGCCGAAGGTGGCGGTGACTGCGATGCCGCGTCGACGCGAGTACCGCAGATCGACGGCATCGGTACCGACGCCATTGATCGCCACGACTTCCAGATTCGGCAGTTGATCCATCAACGCGTTGGTGATGCCCGTATGACCGCCGGAAATAACCCCACGGATGCTGCCGCCGATCTCGCGGATGAAGGCGTCCTTGTCGGCCTGCTCGAAGAGGCGATGCACGTTGTACAGCACTTCCAATCGTTCATTGATGGCCGGAATCAAGATTGGGCTCAACTGCAAAATACCTGGTTTCATGAGGTCGTCCTTTTACTGCTGGTCAGTGGAATTTGATAAACATCGACTCATGCCTCGGTGCATGCCACGTAGTGTCGGGACAAGGGCGGGTTGAATCGTTCAGGTATCTTAGGAGTTGCGGTGATGCTGGTCCAATGCGTAATGCCGATTACGTGATACCTTAATTGGATTAACGTAGGCGAAGCTGCAGGTGTCGCCCGTGGCTCGTATCACGCGGATCGCTATGGACTGTTGCTGTAGCATCTGCCGGTCAAGTTAGGGATGAAAAGTGTTTGACTTAAAGCAATTGCGTTGTTTCGTGGCGGTCGCCACCGAGCTGAATTTTCGGCGGGCGGCCATCCGCCTCAACATGACCCAACCGCCGCTGACGCGGCAAATCCAGTTGCTGGAGCACGAACTCGGGGTACAACTTCTCGAACGTACCAAACACTCGGTCGGGCTGACCACGGCCGGACAAGTCTTCCTCGTCGATGCGACCCGGCTGTTGAACTTGGCAGATCAGGCTGCCAATACCGTGCGGCGTGCGAGCAAAGGGGAAACAGGGAGGGTGCGGGTCGGATTTACGGGCGCGGCCGGTCATGAAATCATGCCCAAACTGCTGGCGGCCGCAAAACGTGCGTTGCCCGACATCGACGTTGTCGTGCACGAACTGATTTCAGCGGCCCAGCTGGAAGCATTCGCGGCCAGTTCGATCGACCTCGGCATCATGCGCCCACTCGGCGCGCGGCAGAAACTCGAGTCTTTCCTGATCGAACTCGAACCGTTGATCGTGGTATTACCGGCGAACCATGCGCTCGCCGGCTGCGATACCATTCCTCTGCCGAGTCTCAACGGCCAGCCATTCATCATGCACTCGCCCGATGATGGAAAATATTTTCACGATCGGATCATGGCCTTGTTCTGGTCATCGAAGGTGATGCCGGACTTCGTCCAATACATCGACCAGACGCATACCATCATCTCGATGGTCCGAGCGGGACTCGGCATGGCGATCGTCCCCGCGTCGGCCCAGCGTTTTCATTTCGACAATGTCGTATTCCGGCCAATTCGCGATGATACGGTAATGGTGGAAATGATCATGGCATGGCGACCGGATCAGCGTATCCCGGCAGTGACAGCCGTAAGGCTGATGGCCGAAGCGTTTTTTTCCGCTTCGCGAGGGTAGGCGCACCTGTCGAACTGGATCGGCACAGCTGTTCCGGACGCCGGCTCGTTCGGGCCGGTGGCGAACAAGGGCTCATGAAGCTGAAATCTGCTTGTTCCGCGCGCTCGGCAGCCAGTAACCGGTACTGGATGAGGCCTGGAAAATGTTGCGAGGGCTGGTCAATGCAGACGAGCTGCCTAATCCCCCAGTGCCGAGCGCGCCGGCGCGCCGGTCAATCATTGAACGCGGGCTGAGCAGCAAGCCGGATTTCACTCGATTGATCGGCGCGCCGAGCCGTACGGCATGTCTCGCGAACCGTTCTCAGAATGCCATCCGCACGCCGACATTGAACCTGCGGCCGACGTTTTCCAGGGTCATGAACTCGCTCAGATTATCGGCATAGACATGGCGCTTGGCGTTGTTCAGGTTGATCACGTCGGCATACAGCGACAGCGCCTGGGTAACGTTGTAGCGCAGGCTGGCATCGGTTTGCCCATACGCCGCGACGCGCGTCGGCAGCTGCGCGCCGCCGTTGCAGCTGGCCGCGAAATGGCTGCGCCAGTTATAGCTGGCCCGGACCTGGAACTTGCTGTTCTCGAAGAACGCGGACGCGTTGTACGACTGGCGCGACAGGCCCGGATAACCGCAGTTATACGGATCGGAACCGTCGTTGCGGCTGGCCGTCGCATCGACATACGTGTAGTTGGCGGCGACGCCGAAGCCGCGCAGCAGAGGGTGCAGGTCGTCGAACGCGTACTGGCCGGCCAGTTCCGCGCCCTTGATCGTGCCTTTCTGGCCGTTGCGCCAGCGGGTGTCGTGGACGGTTTCGGTGAACAGCGGGCTCTGGACGTCCTTGAGTTCCTGCTCGATGAAATCGGACAGCTTTTTCATGAACAGCGCGGCGCTGACATAGTTCGTCTTCGACAGATACCATTCGTACGACACGTCGTAGTTATTCGAGCGCATCGGTTTCAGGTACGGATTGCCGCCGCCGGACGTCACGTAGCCCACACGGCCGCCGTACCAGCTGTCCACGCCCATGTCGCCCAGGTTCGGGCGCGTCAGGGTTTTCGAGGCGCCCAGGCGCAGCAGCATGTCGGACGTCAGGTCGAATTTCACGTTCATCGACGGCAGGACGGCGTTATAGCTGTTGCTCACCGAATTCGTCGTCATCGGGCCCCAGGTCTGGATGAACGTCGTGTCGTTCGGGCTCTTCACGGCCGCCAGCAGGATGCGGCTGATGCCGATCGACGTCGAATTCACGTGCATCAGGCGCACCCCCGCATCGACGGCCCAGCGGTCGCCTTCCCATTTCGTTTCCGCGAATGCGTTCGTCACTTTTTCCGTCACGCCGGACATCGACGGTTTCGTGTAATCGATCGCCATCGGACCATTCGGGAACTGCGTGCGGTCCATATAGCGCGCCGGGTCGTTCGAATAGGGCAGCACCGACGGCTGGTTCAGGTAATTCATGTAGGCGACGGGGTCGAAGCTCAGGTAGGCCGGCGGCACCTGGCCGCCGCTGCCGAACGGATTGCCGAGCGGTTTCACCGTGAACAGCGACGACGGCAGCGGCAGGTGGTAGCCGCTGAACGCGTTCCACGAATCGGCCTGCCACGAGATGCTTTCGAATTTACGCGTCGAATACGCCACGCCGGTATCCAGTCCCTTGAACACGCCCATGTCCGGCGTCCATGCGGCGTTCAGGTGGCCCTCGTGGACCGTATCGGCATGGCGCGAATCGCCGTACGAGACGGCGTGCGCGCGCACCGCGTTCGGATCCGTGATGCCGTCGCCGAACGTCAGCGTGGGAACGGGGCCGTAGGTGAGCACGTCGCTGTTCTGCGGGATCATGCCGGCCACCACCCACATCGTCGGCGACTTGGTCTTCGTGCGCGACGTCCACAGATCCGCATCCAGTTTCCAGTCCGGCGACAGCATCCATTTCGAATTCAGGCCATAGCCCTGGCTGACCGACAGGCGCGAATCGCCTTTCTGGATCATGTCGTTCGAATTGGCGCCGTCCAGGATGCCGGCCTGCACCAGTGCCGGATTGTTCGCGGCGAAAACCGCGCCCGGCCGCTCGAAGCTCGTGATCTGGTTGTTCTCGTTGTACTTGACGTTCAGCTGCGTCGGCACGATCCAGTCGCTGATGGCGATGACGGCATTGCGCTGGTCGAGGCGCGAATACAGGGCGTCCGCCGTCAGCTTCCAGGTGGACGACGGGTTGTACTGGACCGTGGCGCTGGAGACGAGGCGCTTGCGGGTCTCGTTCTCTTCCTGGAAGCCGTAGCTCTGCGGGATATACAGTTTTTTCCTCGTGACGTCGGCCGGCGTCAATCCCTTGGAATGCATGTCGCCGTTGATCAGGGTGACGTCCTGGTAGTTCCAGGCGTCGTTGATGGCCTTGTATTGCCTGGATGCACGGTCGGTATAGGACAGCGAACCGGCCACGCCGAACGTGCGGTCCGGATTGGCGAACGAGAACAGGCCGCTGATGTTCGGCGTGTTCTTTTTCGAATTCGAGTCGTAGGAATCGGAGACATTGATGACCGACGACTTGCCCGGTTTTCCGGACAGCGGACGCGTCGTCTGGATATCCACGGTCGATCCGATGCCGCCTTCGGGCAGGAAGGCCTGCGACGTTTTATACACGAGGGCTTTCGAAATCAGGTCGGACGACAGCAGATCGAAGGAAAAGCTGCGGCCGCCCGTGTCGCTGGTCATGGTGCGGCCGTTGATCAGGACATTATTGAATTCCGGCCCGAGACCGCGCACGGAAATGCTGCGGCCTTCGCCATTGTTGCGGTCGATCTGCACGCCCGTGACCCGCTGCAGCGATTCGGCGATATTCGTATCGGGGAATTTACCCGCATCCTCGGCCGACACCGCGTCGACTACGCCATCCTGCATGCGCTTGGTCGTGAGCGACGACGAGAGCGAGGCGCGGATGCCGCTGACCACCACGGTCGATACCGCGTCGGCCGGCGGCGCATCCGCCGTTTGCGCGAACGCGCCCGCCGGCATCCAGAGCTCCGCGATCAGGGCGGCCAATACGGTCTTGCTTCTCTTCGTTGTCAACATTGTTTCCGTCTCCGTTTTATGTTTTGGTGGGTAAAACTCGTCAGGCGACCAGCGCCTTGACCATCTCCTCGGACAATGCCGTCCGTGGTGTGAAGCGTGGGGATGCGGCGTAGGCGGCGAGGCTGCGGCGCAGCTGGCGCGACACGGGGTCGCTTGCTGGCGGTCCATCCAGCTCGAAACCGCACGCGATCAGGCGACCGGTCCCGACCCTGGCCTCGATGACGAGACCCAGCGAACGCGCGGTATGCCAGTCGTCGATGACGCGCACGATAGGGTCGACCGAGCGCGGCAGCAGGTCGAGCCGCAGCGGCGCCGCGCGGTGCAGGACGTGCCACCACTGCCAGTTGCTGTGCGCATCGGTGGGGAAATCGGCCAGCGCGGCGTGGGCCGGATCGCACAGGACGCCCATCGTGGTCGGGCCCTGGCCCTGGGTCCATAGCGTGTTCCAGAAAATCGTCGACAAGCCGAGCTTGACCGGATGGGTCTCGAACGGACGGACGGAGGCGGGCGGCAAGCCCAGCAGCACGGTCGCGCCCTGCGCCAGCAGCGGCAGCGCCGCGGCCACGCTGTTCACCACCTTGACCGGGCTGGCGGTGTCCGGTGCGTCCGGATAGACCCACACGTCCCAGTCGTTCTCGACCGGCGCGGCCAGTTGCGGGCTGCGCAGTCCCGCGACGAGCCTGCACTTGGCCGCGCGTTCGATCGCACCCAGCTTGACGTCGATGGCGCCCAGCGGCACACCCGTACCCTGCGCGACGCCGGCGACGGCGAACTCGCCCTGGTCGAGCACGCGCCCCGACGATTCCAGCCGCCAGTAGACGGTGGACGCGCCCAGCGCACGCGCGCCGCTGTGCGCGACGTCGATCTGTGCGCGCAAGGTGTCGCGATTGCCGAACACGCGCTTCGGCAGGCGCGCCAGCACGACGGTGGGGCCGCAGAAACGGCTGAACTCGGCCGCGTCCACATAGCCCTTCTCGCGCCAGAACGGGTTCAACACACCGACCAGCGCCGTGCCCTGGCCGGGGAAGTCGTGCAGGTCCAGCAGCTGGAAGCCGCCCATGCCGGGCGTCCGCAGCGCCGATTCGATGTCCTCCTTGTAGAGCATCGTCTGCAGCCGGCCCGACGCGTGCAGGAAGGCCGGCGCCAGCGCGCGCAGGCCGCTCGCGTCAAGCTTGTCCTCGAAGATGTCGAAGTTCTTCGGCTTCAGGTAGCCGGTGTACTGCGACCGCTCGTCGAAGTCGGGATACACGCACCACTGGCCGATCTCGTGGCTGACCACCGGTACCTTGCGCGCGACGATGAAGCCGCGGTAATCGGTCACGGTCTCGGGCGGGCGCGCATTGACGCGCGATTTGAGTTCCTCGCCCCATTGCTGGATGCGGGGCTGCTGCTCGACGTGGTATTGGTTCTCCGCCAGTTCCGGCCAGCCGCTGCCGGACGTCCACAGGCGGCGCGTATCGACCGCCGCGAAATGCCGCACGTACTGCGCCAGCCAGGCGGAGTGATTCTTCCCGCCGGGCTCGTTCCCGTAAGGCATCAGCATGAAGCTGGGATGGTTGCCGTAGGCTTTCAGCACGCGCGCCGTCTCCGCCATGACCCAGGCGTCGACCGGTTTGCCGTCGCCGATCGTCGTCGAGCCGTTGGCCCAGCAGGTCTCGATCTGGAAATAGAACCCGGCCTCGTCACCCGCGTCGAACGCCGCCTTGGGCGGGCAGTAGGAGTGGAAGCGCAGATGGTTCAGGCCGTAGGCGCGGGCGATCTTCAGGATGCGGCGCCACTCGCCGATCTCCGTCGGCGGATGGCCCGTCTGCGGGAAAATGCAGCATTCCAGCGTTCCGCGCAGGAACAAGGGGCGGCCGTTCAGCATGAACTGCGTGCCGGCAGTTTTCAGCTCGCGGAAGCCGAAGCGCACGTCTGCGGCCGAACCGTCGTCGAGCTTCACACTGACCGTGTGCAGCGTGGGCGAGAATTCATCCCACAGGCCGGCGTCGGTCGGGAACTGCACGGCAGTCTCGAACACGCCGCCTTGCGCATCCCAACGCACCGGGATTTTGTGCACGGCGCCGCCGCCCGTCACCGTCAGGCGGCCCGCGCCCGCGCGGCCGGAGGCATTGCCGAGCGCGCCCTTGAGCACGACGCGGCGCGTGCGGACGTCCGGATAGACCTGCAGATCGTCGACCCAGACGGGCCGCCGCGCCGACAACTCGATCTTGCCGGCGATGCCGTTCCAGTTGCCTTGCGTGTGGTCGCTGATACCGTGCGAGTCCGAACCGATGTCCGTGTGCAGGCGGTTGTCGACCCGGATCGTCAGCAGGTACTTGCCCGGCGCGAGCGTCCCGAGGTCGTAGATGTGCGCCGTGTGCAGGCTGTCGTTGCGGCCGACGTGGCGGCCGCCGATCCACACCTGCGTCTCCCAGTGCGGACGCTCCAGCGACACGACCGCATGCCGGCCCGCCCAGCCGCGCGGAATGACGATCTCGCGCTGGAACCAGGCAGCGCCCACGTACACCGTGTCCGGCTGCAGGAAGAACGGCACCTTGACGTTGCCGGCGGCGCGGTAGGGCGCGTATTCCGGCGCCGTGAAGAATGCCTTGTTGGCGAGCGACGCCGTCCATCCGGTATCGAGCGTGACCGCATCGCCCAGGCCTTGCGCTGGCAGCGCGTCGCGCACGGATACCGGTTGTTGCAAAGGCTTGTTGAACCAGGCTTGCGCGATGCCCCGGTCGGCGCGGTCCAGGCTGACGGCCCAGTCGCCGTCCACGCGCACCGCGTCGGCGTCCACCGGCGCCGTCCGGCCAGCCAGGGGCACGACGGCCATCAACGCGCCACTGGACAGGGTTTTCAGGAAGTTTCTGCGTCCGGCGTGACCGGAAGGTGCTTGGCTCATCGACATGCGCGTCTCTCTTTATGTAATGAAAAGTATTATATATTTCGACGGCAATGAAATTGCTTTCAGTACCCATGTCGATTCGGCATGGCTTTCAACCAAAATTTTGTAGCTCGGCCGTTCTTCAAAAAATCATACAATTAAGCATTTCCCCAAATCATGCCCAAGCAACGATCTGCTATCCTTCGGATGGACAGAGCGTTCGATGACGAGGGATCATGATTGAGATAGAGAGCGGGAAAGCTGGCAGGCCGGACGGCAGCAACCTGACGCGCCGCATCGTGGACGTACTCGGGCGCGCCATCGTGACCGAGCAGTTTTCGCCGCAGTCGCCATTCCCCGTCGAGGCGGAGCTGTGCGAGCGCTACGGCGCCAGCCGGACCATCGTGCGCGAAGCGGTGAAGATGCTGACGGGGAAGGGACTCCTGCGGTCGCGCCAGCGCGCCGGCACGGTGGTCGAGCCGGAAGACAGTTGGAATCTGCTCGACCCGGACATCCTGCGCTGGATGCTGGAACGGAAATTCTCGCTCGACCTGCTGATCGACTTCAACGAGGTGCGCATGGGGATCGAACCGCGCGCCGCCGGGCTGGCGGCCCACAGCGCCACCGGTCCGCAACGGCGCGCCATCCTGGCCGCCATCGAGCGCATGAACGCCGCTGACGGCGGCGACGACGATCCGCTGGAAGCCGACATTGCGTTCCACCACGCCGTGCTGGTGGCCAGTAACAACCGGTTCATGCGCCAGTTCCGCGACCTGACAGAAGCGACGTTGCGCTTCAGCATCCGCAGCACCAACGAATATGCCGGCGTCGCGCGCGCCAACACGGCTGACCACGCGCGGGTCGGCGACGCCATCATCCGCGGTGAGCCCGCGCTTGCGCAGGCGTTGATGCGGGAATTGCTGCAGGGGGCCCTCGACCTGCTCGTCGCGGCGAGTGGGCAGGGCGCGCGTCCAGTACTCTGAAAGCGCTCAGCGCCAGGCGTCCTCGATCTCTTCCAGGCTCTTGCCGCGCGTTTCAGGCAGGCGCTTGAGGACGAACACGAAGCCGAGCGCGCAGATGGCGGCATACAGCCAGAACGTCGGGCCGGTCCCCATCCTCTTGTTAATCAGGGGGAAGGTGTAAGTCAGCAGGAAGCACGCGGTCCACAGCGCCGTGGTGGCCACCGCCATGCACGCGCCGCGGGCCTCGTTCGGGAAGATCTCCGACAGGGCGACCCAGGTGACGGGCGCCAGCGTCATCGCGTAGCAGGCGATGGCCATGACAACGAGCAGCAGCAGCGGCCAGCCCTGCCAGCCCGCCACGTAGCAGGCGCCCAGCAGCACGTAGACCACGGCGAGGCCTGCGCAGCCGAGCAGCATCAGCCGGCGGCGTCCCCACCGTTCCACCGTATCCAGCGCGAGCAGTGTGAACACGCTGTTGACGACCCCGGTGATGACGATGTTGAAGAGGGTGTCCGACACGGCATAGCCGGCCGACGCGAAAATCTCCTGCGCATAGTTGAAGATGACGTTGATGCCGCACCACTGCTGCAGCACTGCCAGTACGATGCCGATGCCCAGCACGCGCACGAAGCGCGGTTCCTTCAGCACGTCCACCAGGCTGCGGCCGCGCGATGCGCCCAGCGACGTGCGGATCGCGTGCAGCGCGCCGGCGGCATAATCGTCGCCGCCCAGCCGGTGCAATGCGCGGGTGACGCCGTCCCAGTCGCCGCGCGCCGCGAACCAGCGCGGGCTTTCGGGAATCAGGAGGCAACCGAGCAGGAACGCGACCGACGGCACCGCCGCCGCGAGGAACATGTGACGCCAGCCGGTGGTGCCGTTCCACGAGGCCGCGATCTGCGCCAGCGACGCACCGGCCGCCACCGGTTCGGCGATCAGCAGGTTGACCACCTGCGCGCCGAGAATCCCGGCCACGATGGCGATCTGGTTCAGGCACACCATGCGTCCGCGCACGGCGGCCGGCGCGATTTCCGCGATATAGATCGGCGACAGGCCGGACGCGAGGCCGATCGCCGTCCCGCCGACGATGCGCCACAGGACGAAGATGTCGATCGAGCCGGCCCACGCGGTGCCGACGGACGACACGGCGAAGATGAAGGCGGCGATCAGCAGGCCGCGGCGGCGCCCGAGCCGGTCGCTGATCACGCCGGATGCCATCGCGCCCGCCAGGCAGCCGATCAGGGCGCAGCTGATGGCCCAGGCCTGCTGGCCCGGTTCGGTGAGTCGGAACCAGGCTTCATAGAACGGCTTGGCGCCGCCGATGACGACCCAGTCGTAGCCGAACAGCAGGCCGCCCAGCGCGGAGACCGCGGCGGCCAGCCAGAGGGTGATGCTTGACGCGGGCCGCAATGCCTGCGCGCCGTCGTCGAGAGTCGGTTCGTGACCGTGGATCATGTGTCGTTCCTTAGGATCAGAGGCGGGCCATGCGGCCGCCGTCGGCGACGATGTCTTCGCCGTTGATGAAGCGCGCGGCATCCGTCGACAGGAAGTGCGCGAGCGCGGCCACGTCTTCCGGTTGCCCGAGGTCTTCGGGGGCGATCTTTTCGACGCCGGACTTGATCGTGGGGCTGGCGTGCAGCAGCGGCGTTTCGATCGCGCCCGGGCAGATGGCATTCACGCGGATGCCCAGCGCCTGGCCTTCGATGGCGGCCGAGCGGGTCAGGCTCACCAGCGCGGCCTTGGCGGCCGCGTACGGCGCGACGAGCGGCCCGGTACGGCGCGCATGCACGGACGCGATGTTGACGATGGCGCTGCCGGGCCGCATCGTGCGCAGCGCGTGTCCGGTGAGCAGGGCGGCCCCGACCAGGTTGACGTTCAGAAGGCGCTGCCAGTCGGCGCCCGTCAGTTCGGCGATTGGCTTGTAGATCATGATGCCGGCAATGTTCACCAGCACGTCGACCGTGCCGAACGCGGTGACGGCGCGGTCGAATGCGCGCGCCACCTGTGCTTCATCGGCGATGTCGGTCTGGATGAAGTCGACCTGCGCCGCGCCGGCCGCGCGCAGCGTGGCTTCGAAGGCGGCATCGGCGGGCACCGCGTCCACCAGCAGGATGGCCGCACCTTCGGCCGCGAAGGCGAGCGCGGTCGCGCGGCCGATGCCGCCCAGGGCGCCGGTGATGAGGATGCTTCGTGTTGTCATTGCTTGTCTCCGTGTGTTCCCGTTCCGGCGATGGAATGTTGCCGAATTTTACTCGCAAGACCGCACCGCAAAACGGCGGCGAGCCATGCTGATTCGGCTTGGGAATCGCGCAAAACTGCATGGGCGACGGAGAGCGGATTGCTTTATTCTGGCGTGGATTTCAGCCGGTGCCGGCGCAGCGCCGGGTCGGCGGCGATGGTTTCGCGCAGCGCGCGCAGCATGCCTTCGGCGCCCGGCGACAGCACGTGGCCACGGCGGGTGATGATGCCGTAGGCGTCCATGCGCAGGCCCAGGTCGAACGGCAGCAATGCAAGCTGTTCCGAATCCAGATAGGCCTGCACGAGCTCCTGCGGCAGCGCCACCACCATGTCGGTGCTGGACAGCAGCGGCACGATCAGCGGGATGGCCAGGGTTTCCACGGTGTCGGTGGGCGGGCTCAAACCTTCGGACAGGAACAGCGCCGTCAGCCGGTCGCGCAGGATGCTGCCGGCCGGCGGCACGATCCACGACTGCCGCGCCAGTTCCGCCAGCCCCAGGTCCGTGCGCCGCGCCAGCGGGTGTCCGGGCCGCACGACGATGTGATGCACTTCGTCGGTGATGGGTTCGAAATCGAGCAGCGGCACATTGGCCGTATCGAGGATCCGTCCCAGCACGAGGTCGAGCCGGCCGTCCAGCAGGCGCTCCACCATCGCGTCGCTGGTGCTGAAGTCGACGGCCACGTTGGCGTCGACGAAGCGCGACTTGAACAGCGTGATCGCCTTCGGCAGGATGGCGGCCGCCGGCGTCAGCACGCTGCCGATCTCCACCTTGCCGCCCAGTCCGGACAGCAGCTGCGCGATTTCCAGGTGGGCCGCGTCCATTTCGGCCAGCGCCACGCCGGCGCGGCGGATCAGCATCTTGCCGGACCACGTCGGGACGACACCGCGTGCGAGGCGTTCAAACAGCTGTACGCCCAGCACGTGTTCGAGATCGCTGATCAGGCGCGAGGCCGCGGGCTGCGTCAGGCGCGCCGCCTTGGCCGCGGTGACGATCGACGCATGCCGGCCCAGTTCCACCAGCAGGATCAGGTGCCGCATTTTCAGGTGGCTGCGCACGAAGCGGTCCGAGGCGGCGGAAGGGGAAGCGGGGCGGGGCGGGATGGACACGCGGGTCGATAAGGACGGACAACGGTGGCCGTCGATTATACGCATAACCCCTGGCGCGCGATCCAATGCCATTTCCACGCGATCCCATGCGAAATCAGGATTGGTATGGATGAGGGCAGTCCGGCCACAATGCATGCCCCGACCTTTTGAGGAGGCCAGATGGCCCGTATCGTGACCGACTGCGCCAATACGCTGGGCGAATGCGTCCTGTGGTGCGAACGCAGCCAGCGTGTGCTGTGGACCGACATCCTCGGCGCCACCTTGTATGCCCATCATCCGGCCAGCGGGATGACCTTCACGTGGGCCATGCCCGAGCGGCTGGCGTCGTTCGCGCTGACCGGCGCCGAGGACCGCCTGCTGCTCGGCCTCGCATCGCGTCTCGCGTTCTTCGACTTCGCGACGGGGGCGGTCGCGCCGCTGGCCGACGTCGAGCCGGACCTGCCCACGCGCCTGAACGACGGCCGCTGCGACCGCCAGGGCAATTTCGTGTTCGGCACGTTCCACGAGGGCGAGCCGCGCTTGGCCATAGGATCGTTCTACCGACTGAACGCCGCCGGCCTGCGCCTCGAACGGCTGGCACTGCCGTCGGTGGCGATCGCCAACAGCATCTGCTTCAGCCCGGACGGGACGACGATGTACTACTGCGATTCGCCGACCCGCACGATCCGCCGCTGCGACTATCCGCTGCTGACGAACGACCGCGTGTTCGCGCACGTGGATGGACCGGGCGAACCGGACGGCTCCTGCATCGACGCCGACGGCCATCTGTGGAACGCGCAGTGGGGAGCGGCGCGCATCGTGCGGTACGCGCCGGACGGGCGGGTCGACCGCAGCATCGCCACGCCGGCGCTGCAGCCCAGTTGCGTGGCGTTCGGCGGCGCCGCATCGGACACCCTGTATTGCAGCAGCGCGCGCATCGGCCTGGCCGCTCCTGGCCCGGCGGACGGCGCGCTGCTGGCGCTGGCCACGGGCGGCATCCGCGGCCTGCCGGAAAGCCGCTTCGCCGGCTGACATTCAACACAACCATTTTCCTGACCATGAAAATCACGAGACTGACCACGTTCCGCGTTCCGCCCCGCTGGACCCTGCTGAAGATCGAGACCGACGAAGGCGTCACCGGCTGGGGCGAGGCCGTCATCGAGGGCCGCGCGCGCACGGTCGAAGCGGCGGTGCACGAATTGTCCGAGCTGCTGGTCGGGCAGGACCCCGCCCGCATCAACGACTTGTGGAGCACCATGTACCGGGGCGGCTTTTACCGCGGCGGCCCGATCCTGATGAGCGCCATCGCCGGCATCGATCAGGCGCTGTGGGACATCAAGGGCAAGGTGCTCGACAAACCCGTCTACGAGCTGCTGGGCGGCCTGGTGCGCGACCGGATGAAGACATACAGCTGGGTGGGCGGCGACCGTCCGGGCGACGTCATCGCCGGCATCGGGAAGCTGCGCCAGGCCGGCTTCGACACGTTCAAGTTGAACGGCACCGAGGAATTCGGCATGCTGGACAGCACGCGGGCGATCGACGCCGCCGTGGCGCGCATCGGCGAAATCCGCGCGGCGTTCGGCACGCAGATCGAATTCGGCATCGATTTCCACGGCCGCGTCGCGGCGCCGATGGCCAAACCGCTGCTGCGCGAACTGGAGCAGTTCCGGCCTCTGTTCGTGGAGGAACCGGTGCTGCCGGAGCAGTACGAGCATTACGCCCACCTCGCCGACGCCACCTTCATCCCGCTGGCGGCCGGCGAGCGCATGTATTCTCGCTTCGAATTCAAGCATGTGTTCGAGCGCGGCGGCCTGGCCATCGTGCAGCCGGACCTGTCGCACGCGGGCGGCATCACGGAATGCGTCAAGATCGCGGCGATGGCGGAAGCCTACGACGTGGCCATCGCGCCCCATTGCCCGCTGGGGCCCGTCGCGCTGGCCGCCTGCCTGGCGCTGGACTTCGTCGCGTACAACGCGGTCATCCAGGAACAGAGCATGGGCATCCATTACAACGAGGGCGCCGAGCTGCTCGACTATGTGGTCAACAAGGACGACTTCCACCTCGTCGACGGTTATATCGCGCCGCTGCCGGGGCCCGGCCTGGGCGTGGTGGTCGACGAGGAACGCGTGGTCGAAGCGAGCAAGGGCGCGCCCGACTGGCGCAACCCGCTGTGGCGCCACGCCGACGGCAGCGTGGCCGAATGGTGAGCACGATGGAGGCCTACCTGTTGGGCATCGACTGGGGCACGAGCAACCGCCGCGCATACCTCGTCGACCGCACGGGCACGTGCCTGCGGCGCCATGCGGATGACCAGGGCCTGCTGGCGGTGCAGGGCGATTTCGCCGGATCGCTGGCGGCGCTGCGGCGTGCGATGCAGGTCGATGATGCGGTACCCGTCGTGATGGCGGGCATGGTCGGCGCGGCCTCCGGCTGGCAGGAAGTGCCGTATCTGGACACCGACGTGGCGCTGGCCGACCTGCCGCGTCACCTCGTCGCCGTGCGCGACGCCCCACGCTGCCGGATCGTACCGGGGTATGCCGGCGATGTGCCGGACGTGGACGTGATGCGCGGCGAGGAAACGCAGCTGCTGGGGGCGGGCGTGCGCGACGGCTGGATCGTCCTGCCCGGCACGCACAGCAAATGGGTGCATCTCCGCGCGGGCAGGGTGGAACGGCTGTCCACCTTCATGACGGGGGAACTGTTCGCGCTGCTGGGGGCGCACGGGACGCTGCGCACTTTGATGACGGGGGACGCCGCGGACGACGACGCCTTCGCGGACGGATTGCGGGACGCGCAGCGCCGCGCGCCGCTGACCCACAGCCTGTTCGGCGTACGGGCGCGGGCCGTCACGGGGCGCATGGCAGCTCCACAGGTGCGGTCGTACGTGAGCGGCCTGCTGATCGGGACGGAGTTCGTCGCGGCCGGGCTGGGCGCCGATGCCGGCCCGCTGCACCTGATCGCCTCCGATGCGCTGGCCGGGCGCTACGCGCATGCGGCCGCGCACTTCGGCCGGCATGCCGTCGCGCTCGATCCCGACCAGGTCTTCCTGGCGGCCCTTCAACACTTCATTCACGACGGACGATCATGGTGACCAATCACTTCGACATGCCCTTGGTGGCAATCTTGCGCGGCCTCGCGCCGGCCGAGGCGCCGGCGATCGGCGCCGCACTGTTCGATGCGGGAATCCGCCTGCTGGAAGTGCCGCTGAACCGGCCGGGCGCGCTGGAAGCCATCGGCATTCTCGCGGCGCTGGCGCCGCCCGGCGCGCTGGTCGGCGGCGGCACGATGCTGAGCGTGGACCATGTGGATGCCGTGTACGCCGCAGGCGGACGGCTGCTCGTGGCGCCGAACTGCGATGCGGCCGTGATCCGGCGCGGCGTGGCGCTGGGCATGCTGTGCGCGCCGGGCGTCGCCACGCCGACCGAGGCCTTCGCCGCGCTCGAGGCGGGCGCCCACGCGCTGAAGATCTTCCCGGCCGAGATGGTCGGCACGGCCGGCCTCAAGGCCACCCGCACCGTGCTGCCGCCCGACACGCCGCTGTGGCCCGTCGGTGGCGTCACGCCAGACTCGATGGCCGCCTGGGTGCGCGCCGGCGCCACCGGCTTCGGCATCGGCGGTGCGTTGTACCAGCCCGGCGTGACGCCGGACGACATCGCCCGCCGCGCGCGCGCATTCGTGAAGGCTTGGTCGAATGCGGCCGCATGACAACAGGAGACGAACGATATGACAATGAACACCCCACGCCGCCGCCTCGTGCAGGGCATGGCCGCCGCCGCCGCCGTCGGCTGCGCCTGGCTGCCCGCCGCGACGCGGGCGCAAGTCATCGACGCGGGCGCGTCGCAGCGCTTCGCAATCGGCGACGACGACTTCCTCCTCGACGGCAAGCCGCTGCAGATCCGCTGCGGCGAGATCCACTTCGCACGCGTGCCGCGCGAGTACTGGGTCAATCGCCTGAAATCGATCAAGGCGATGGGGCTCAACACCGTCTGCGCCTACCTGTTCTGGAACTACCACGAATGGCGCGAAGGGAAATTCGACTGGACCGGCCAGCGCGACGCCGCCGAGTTCTGCCGCCTGGCGCACGCGGAAGGCCTGTGGGTGATCGTGCGTCCCGGCGCTTACGCCTGCGCCGAATGGGAGATGGGCGGCCTGCCGTGGTGGTTGCTGAAGCAGCCCGGCGACGCGTTCCTGCGCACCCGCAGCCCGCACTACGTGGAGCCGGCCAGGCGCTGGCTGAACGAAGTGGGGCGCGTCCTCGCGCCGCTGCAGGTGACACGCGGTGGCGGCATCCTGATGGTGCAGGTCGAGAACGAATACGGCTTCTTCGGCAGCGACCTGGATTACATGCGGACCATGCGCCAGGCGACGGTGGACGCGGGCTTCGAGGTGCCGCTGTTCCAGTGCAATCCGACGAATGCCGTCGTCAAGACGCACATTCCCGGGTTGTTCCAGGTCGCGAATTTCGGCACCGATCCCGCGGCCGGCTTCAAGGCGTTGGACACCGTGCAGAAAGGACCGCGCATGTGCGGCGAGTATTACTCCGGCTGGTTCGACACCTGGGGCACGCCGCACCGGCGCGGCGGCGTCGAGGGCGCCGTGGCGGACCTCGTCGCGATGCTGAAGGCGAACGGTTCGTTCAGCCTGTACATGGCGCATGGAGGTACGAGCTTCGGCCTGTGGGGCGGCTCCGACCGTCCGATGCGGCCCGATACGACCAGCTACGACTACGATGCGCCGATCAGTGAAGCGGGCTGGGTCGGCGACAAGTTCACGGCCTACCGCAACGCGCTGACGCCGTTCCTGGCGCCGGGCGAAACGCTGCCGGAATCGCCGCCGCGCAATCCGGTGATGACGATCCCGGCGTTCGCGCTGAGCGACTCCGTGCCGGTGGCGGCGAGCCTGCCCGCGCGCGCGATCCGCGACGTGTCGCCGCGGCCGATCGAGCACTACGACATCAGCCGTGGCCTCGTTGCGTATCGCGTGACCCTGCCGGCCGGTCCCGCCGGCGTGCTGGAAGCCGCGAAGGTGCGCGACCTGGCGTGGGTCCACGTCGACGGCCAGGCTGTGGGCACGCTGGACGCGCGTCATCACCGCTTCAAGGTCGAGCTGCCGGCGCGGAGCAGGCCGGCGACTGTCGACATCCTCCTGTACACGATCGCACGGGTGAACTTCGGCATCGAGATCCACGACCGCAAGGGCGTGCATGGCCCGGTCACCTTCAAACCGCACGATGGTCCGGCGCAGCCGCTCGAAAACTGGGAGATCCGCGCCATCGATTTCGATGCCGACGGCGTGTTGCCGCCGCTGGCGTTCAAACGTGGCGCTTGCCGTAGCGCCGCGTTCTGGCGCGGCCATTTCGACACGGGCCGCGCGGCGGACACCTTCCTCGACATGTCCGGCTGGGGCCAGGGCATCGTGTGGGTCAACGGCCGCTGCCTCGGGCGCTACTGGAGCATCGGGCCCACGCAGACCATGTATCTGCCGGGACCGTGGGTCAGGAAAGGCCGCAACGAGGTCGTCGTGCTGGACCTTACCGGACCGCGCATGGCGCGCATTGCCGGCCTGGCGACGCCGATCCTCGACCACCTGCACCGCGAGCGCGACCTGCCACGCCCGCCGTCCACCGCGACCGTGCGGCTGGACGACGTCGCGCCGATTCACGAGGGCGTGTTCGCGCCCGGCTCCGCGACGCAGGACGTGCGCTTCGCCGCGCCGGCGCACGGACGCCAGTTCTGCCTGGAGTCGCTCGACGCCTTCGACGGCAAGCAGTTCGCCGCCGTGGCCGAACTCGCCCTGCTGGGCAAGGACGGCAAGACGATCGAGCAGTCCTCCTGGACCATCGCCTACGTCAGCAGCGAGGAAGCGGCGAAGGAGGATGGCGGCGCGCTGAACGCGATCAATGGCCAGAACAGCGATTACTGGCTGACCGCGTCCGGTACGGCCACGCATCCGCACCGGCTCGTGATCGACCTGGGGAAGGAGGTTGAGGTGGCCGGGCTGCGCTACACGCCGCGCCAGGGACCGGACGGCGTGAGGGGACGAATCCGGCGGTTCAAGGTCTATGTCGGCGATGGTTTGGTGACCGCCTATTGATGACGCCGTCGCTGACAGGTCATCCTGCATGGTCTTGCGCCGCCGGGGGCGGCGCTTGAGCTGGCCCAGGTTAGTGAGGGCGGCAAATGCAAGGTGTCGCTACCAGCCGGGCGTCCCGCTTTGCTGGCGTAGCATCTGGCGTAGGTTTCCCTGCTTATCCCGGGCTCTCACTCGAGAACACCCCCATGCATCATCGGGGTGTGCTGGCTTTTTCCGGGTTTGGTAACTTGTTGATCTAACGGCATCTCGTCGTCTAACTTCATGATGTTGTTGCGCATTCCTTTGGCTCGCGCGGCTCTCGATCGCATCACAACGCATCAGGCGGCATCGCTTCGCTTCACGGATTGGCGCCGCTTTTCGATGCTCTGCAGTCGAACCTACGCGGAGGGAGCAAACCGGTGTCGCTGACGGTCAAAAGCTACGCCGGCCTCCTTGCTGGGAGCGCGATGGGCTCAATGCCAGGTGGCCGAGCAGCTGTCGCCAGACACGCACTTTACCATGGCCCTTGGTCGACCTGCGGTGCGCGATGCAAGGGCGGCAAGTATACGTGAAAAGCTACGCCGAGCCTACGCCCAGGCACACGGAACCGACAATCCGAAGGCGCCCAAGGACGGACTTCAGGGCAGACCGTACACGGTCTTCCGTGGCATGAAGTCAACACTGCGAAGGGAGCAAATACATGGCGTTCGATGCCAGGGCAGCCAAATTACTTGCTCCGGGTGAGCACTACACGATGCCCGACTGCCCAGGTCTCCGATGCCAAGTGAAGATCGGCGCCTGACCCGCGGTATCGAGTAATGCTGCGAAGGCAGAATTGCTACCGGTATGAAAACATTCGAATTAACTGAGCCACGACGGACACGCAGCCAAACGCCTGCTTGCATCCATTCGTGAAGGCGACGCCAGCGCGTCATCGCGCTGCCGCAGCCGAGTTTACATGGCAGATATTTCTGTCTTCAAGACGAACAGGATCCCGGTCAAGGTTGCGCGATCGTTGTCTGCGCCATCGCGGGGGGCGAAGTGAAGGTCCTCGCGTGCGGTCGCGCGCGAGGACTACGTGGCCTGAAACAGCGGCCGACGTGGCGGCCGCGTTTCAGCGGCTGGGTTCAGCTCCCGGCCGTGCGCCACACCAGGCGCACGCCGTCACTGCCGTCGGGGACGGGGCCGGGGCTGTCGGCCGTGATCGTCCCCGTGGCCGGATCGATGCGCAGGTAGCGGTGCGTGACGAGCGACAGCAGCACCAGTTCGCCGGTCGGCGTCTCGATCCATTGGAAGCTCTGGGCCGCACCTGGCCGTCCGGCGCGCAGGTCCACCTTGCCCGCGTCATCCACGCTCAGCCAGCGCGAGCCCACGCCGAGCGCGGCCCGGCCCAGTCCCATGTCGCGCACTTTGAACGACGTCGGCACGCCACGGCCAAGACCTGCACCGTCGCCATGCAGGCCGTCGTCGCGCCCGAATGCGGTCAACTGCACCGCGCGCCCATACGGGATGGGGCGCATCAGGCCGCGGGGGTAGGGCTGGGCCACATCGACCGCGTCCACGTCGACCCAGCCGCCTTCGCGCTGCGTCGTGTTGTAGCCGAACAGGCCGTAGCGGATGCCCTGGAAAGTGATGGTCTGGTACACCATCGTGAACGGTTCCCCGACCGGGACGAAACGGCTGCCGTCGGTTGAGTACGAAAAGCGCGCCTGCTCGGTGAAGAAATTGCAGTCGGCGCGCAGCCACACGCGCTGGGCGGCACCACCCTGCTGGTCGAGCGGCAGGTCGAGTGGAACCCGCACCGTGGTGCCGCGGCCCTGGTCCACCAGCGCCAGATGCAGGCCGTCCGCCGTGCGTTCTACGCCCAGCGCCGCGTACGGCAGGTTTTGCAGCCCGAGACCGGCGACATCGCCCACTTGCAGACCGGCGACATCCAGGCTGACGGTCGGCGTCGATTGGGGGCCGATGGCACGCTGCGTCAGGGTGTTGCGCGCGTCCCAGAACGACGTTGCCGGCAGCGTGTGCAGGCGCAGGAAGCCGGGGCGCTCGGCCAGCGACCACTTGCCATCGACAGGCGCGTGGTTCCACTCCCAGATCGGCTTGAGCGTGGTGCCGGAGAAATCGTCGCTGCGTTCGAATGGCACGCGCACAGGCTGCGGCGCGGCCGTCTTCGGCTTGGTCCACGTGCGCGGCGTGCGGGTCAGGTTGCCCGGCAGGCCGAACCACGGCCAGCCGTCCTTCCACGTGACCGGCGACAGGCCCAACAGTCGGCCGACGGAGTTGGCGTCCATCATCGAGAAGCCCCACCACTCGCCGGCCTGGGTCAGCACGATTCCGCCCTGGTGCAACGTGGCCCGGTGCTTGGCGGTCGGGCGCGCCGGGTAGATGGTGGGGTGCTCGCGGTCGCCCCCGAATATGTTCGCCGGCAGGGCGCCGAAATCCTCGTCCTGGCTGATGGTCTGGTTGACTTCGTAGGGGCCGTCGACGTGGTCGGCGCGCGCGGCCGGCGTGCGGAACCCACCCATGTAGTTGGCGGAGATGATGTAGTACTTGCCGTTGATCTTGTAGAAGTGCGCGCCTTCGCCCATGCCGGCGTCCTTGGCGAACAGGACCTTCTCCGTGCCTGGCACGATGTCGGTCAGGTCGTCGTTCAGCTGGGCCAGGTGCATGTCCTGGTGACCCCACACGACCCAGGTGCGGCCGTCGTCGTCGAACAGCACGGACAGGTCGTGCAGGCCGCGCTTCATCTCGTGGTGCTTCCACGGCCCGCGCGGATCGGTGGCGGAATAGACCTGCGTGCCGCGCCCGTTGACGTTCGTGAAGATGTAGAAGGTACCGTTGTGGTAGCGCAGACTGGGGGCCCAGATGCCCTGGCCGTAGATATCCTTCCCCTCCTCCAGGCGGTAGGCGGGTCCGAAGTCGAGCCGGTCGGCCACGTAGGTCACGAATTCCCAGTTGACGAGGTCCTTCGAGCGCAGCACGGGCAGGCCCGGCATCGAATGCATCGTGGTGCCCGTCAGGTAAAACCAGTCGCCCACGCGGATGAGGTCGGGGTCGGAGAACTCGTCGTAGAAGATGGGATTGGTGTACGTGCCGTTGCCGTTGTCGGGCGTCCAGGTGGACGGTGCGGGCGCGGGGCGGGTGGCCGGCGCGGCGTGGGCCACGGCCAGCAGGGCCAACGCGATCGCAGCGACCAGGGTGTTCTTGAGCATGCTTCCTCCAGTATTAGCGCGGCACTGTAGCTCGGGTAGTGCCGCTGTCAAAGTGTCGAGCCGATCTGTCGACTCCTGCCCGGCTTCCTTAATTGGCCGCTTGGTCCGCGCGCCGGTCGCGATGGGAGAATTGCCAGTAATCGAACTTGAACAGTTCTTCGCCGGCCGCGCCGCGGAACACGAAGTAGACATCCTGGACGCCGGAGACAGCGGCGACCCGGACAGACTGCGGCTTCCATTGGCCGCCGGTTCCCGAGACCGGCAGCGTGCCGATCAACTGGCCATCGAGCTTGCCTAAACGAATCTCGATCTTCGCTCCTGTGGCCGCCTTCGCCTTGGCCGTGCTGGAGAGGCTGGCCATGAAAGCGCGCGCGCCGCCCGCGCCGAAATCGACATTGCGCACCTGGATGTAGGCCCCGTCATGGATGTCTCGCACATTCTGGCCGCCGGCGCTGCTGGGCTCGATTTTGACACCGGAAGACCACGCAATGGTCTCGGCTTCGACGCGCTTGTAGGGATCGAGGGTCGCGACCGGTGCGGGGCCTTCCCTGGTCGGCTGTACCATCTGGACCGAGCCATCCTGGTTGAACTTCAACTCGTCGACGCACACGGAACGTTTGAAGCCGTCGCCTCCCGGAAGCGCGGCGTTGTGGTAGAAGAGGTAGGTCTTGCCCTTGAAGTCGACGACGCCCGGGTGGTTGGTGAAGGCGCTTTGCGGGCTCATGACGACGCCGCCGTAGGTCCACGGGCCTTCGGGTGTGGGGCCGGTGGCGTAGGCGAGATGCTCGGGGATGGGGCCACCTGCAAAAAACAGGTAATTGAGGTTCTTGCGCTGATAGAGCCAGGGACCTTCTTCGTACGATGTGCCGCGCAAAGCGGGCTTCGGCAGCGTCACACCTTGTGTGTCCGGAGGATTGCGTTCGCCCAAGGCCTTGACGGTCATGGGATGGCGAATGATGCCATTCTCGCCGACGCTCGTGTCGTAGGAAATCATGTCCTTGTTCAGCTTCACCGACCACAAATTGGGATTGCCCCAGGCGAGATAGGCCTGGCCCTTGTCGTCGATGTAGACGGTCGGGTCGATGCTGTCGTACAGGCCGCCGGCGTGGCCCGCGATCAGCGGTTTTTTGATGGGATCGGTATAGGGGCCGAGGGGATTGTCGGCCACCAGCACGCCGATGCCCCGGCCTTGCACCGGGGCATAGAGATACCATTTGCCATCCCTCTCGATCGCCTGGGGAGCCCAGGCGCCGTTGTCGAAACCGTCCCAGCCGGAGATTTCCTTGGCGGCCCAGGGGAAATCCCGGAGGGAGGCGATCGCGCCATGCTGGGTCCAGTTCACCATGTCCGTCGTCGTGGCGAGCACCCAGTCCTTCATGTTGAAGTTGTTCTTTTCCCCGACATCCTGATCGTGGCTGGAAAACAGGTAAAGCGTGCCGTTATGGACCATGGGAGCCGGATCGGCGGTATACATCGTTTGAACAACCGGGTTGAGCGCGAATGACACCGTGGGCAGCGAAGCCAACATGGACAAGAGAACGAGAGCGGAGCGGGGCGTTTTTTTCATTAGGGTCGGAAAATAGGGGGCGGAATGCGTAGCGGAACAGGCGGTTTAAGCGCGGGAGCCGGATCGCATCTTGCCATCAACGAGGTTGTTTACGAGTTCAATAAGCCACTGATGGAAGGGAAAGCAAGCGCAGTACCTCCGATATGCCACGCGACAGGTCTAAAACAAGTCTGAAGTTATTTTCAAGCGGAAACCGAAGAGTGGAACTTTAAGTTTTGCGAGTGTTTAGCGAGTGGTAGTTCATCAGCTGAAAAGCCGGTTTCTTGTACGACGCCGGCTGTAAGGCAAAATTTTATGAAGCTTAATCAGTAATCGCGCTTCTCACGGTAACGGAAGCTGCTGTTCCAAAGAATCGAAAACTTACCGTCAGGCGCTGTCAACAATATGCTTGTTTTCGCTTGCGGGACGGGCAAGTCCGCCAACCGATCCAGCAATCCGACCGAGTCTATCGCAAATATTTCGGCAAAACTACACGCCAAAACGCGCCGCCGCCTGCCGTGACGGCCTCCGGCGAAAATTCTGCATGGCTGCTACCGGTATTCGTGCAGATTTTGATATTGCTCGCTTTAAAAGGGCGTAGTTCGGGCCGACCGCCACCTGTGCGCCAGCGGTGGCGCCGCCGTCGCAGCACATCGAATGCAAAGTAGTGCAGCATCAATGCGATTATCTGCACCTTGTAATATCTTCACCATTCGCGCTATTTCGGTGCTTATCCTCCGTATCCTTTTCTGCCCGCCAGGTCCGTGCCGTTGATTATCTAACGCAGCAGTACGGCCAAAACAGCCCGCCGTTTGAACTGACCCGAAAAAGTCGGACGTCAGCGTTCCGGCGGGGCACCGCCACGACATCTTTTTCCTCGATCCATGCCACGGCGGCGCAGTCATCCATCACTCGTGCTTAGCACTCTTATTTAAAGTTACTAAAAGATCTGCACTCAGATACTTTTATAGCCATAAATGCCATGTGCCTCTCTTCGATCTCTTTGATCTCCTCGTAGACTTTTCAATGTCCGCGAAAACGATTTCAAACGGGGCCCTGCCAACGGTGGCGGCAGGAGGGGCGGCGCAAATATAAATGGAGACGGTAATGTATGTGAGAAGCAAGATAATGACCGGCCTGGCTGCATGCATGCTGGTATCGCTGAATGCTGCGGCTGAAAATTACAAATGGGACAACGTTGCAATCGGCGGCGGCGGCTTCGTTTCGGGTATCGTGACCAGCAAGAGCGAGCGCGGCGTCGTTTACGCGCGCACCGATGTGGGCGGCGCCTACCGCTACGACAGCCAGACCGGCCGCTGGATCGCGCTGACGGACTGGCTGTCCCAGGCCGACGTGGGCCTGATGGGCGTGGAATCGCTGGCGATCGACCCGCGCAACGCGGCCAATTTATACATGCTGGTCGGCACCGAATACTTCAACGGCGGCAAAACCGCCATCCTGCGCTCGACCGACTATGGCAAGACCTTCACCGTTACCGACGTGACCAGTCAGTTCAAGGCGCACGGCAACGGCATGGGCCGCGGGACCGGCGAGCGGCTGCAAGTCGACCCGGGTGCGAGCAATGTGCTGTTCGTGGGCACGCGCCACAATGGCCTGTTCAAGAGCATCGATTCGGGCGCGACATGGAGCCGCGTCAATGGGTTCAACGTCAACGACACGCCCAACGGTGTTGGCATCAGCTTCGTGCTGCTCGATCCCACCAGTGTCACGCAAGGCACTGCCAAGCGCATCTTCGTCGGCGTGTCGCGTTACGGCTCGGTCGGCCCCAACCTGTATTTGAGCAAGGATGGCGGCGTCACCTTCGCCCCCGTGGCCGGCGCGCCCGTCGGCCTGATACCGCAGCGCGCGGCGCTCACGTCCAAAGGCCGCCTGTACCTGACCTACGGCAACGGCGCCGGGCCGCACGGGGGATCGGCGAGCGAGCCTTTGGACCACGGCCAGATCTGGGAATACAACACCATTGGCGGCGCCTGGACCAATGTGACGCCGGCCGGCAAGAACATGGCGTTCGGCGGCATCAGCGTCGACCCGACCAATCCCAAGCGCCTGGTCGCCTCGACCGTCAACACCTGGTTGCTGCAGCGGCAGGACCCGGCACCAACCTGGGGCGACCGGATCTTCACGTCGGTCGACGCCGGGCGCACCTGGACCGACCTGATGGACCGCGGCATGACGGTCGATCCGAATGGCATCGACTGGATCTCGAAGCAGGCGATCCACTGGGCCGCCGATATCGAGTTCGACCCCTTCGATCCGAAGAGCGCGTGGGTGGTGTCGGGCAACGGCCTGTTCAAGACGAGCGACATCGACGCGCCCAAGAGCAGCTGGAAGTACGACGTGCGCGGGATCGAAGAGACCGTCGCATTCTCCGCCGAGAGCATCCCGAACGGGCCGCTGGTATCGGTCCTCGGCGACTTTGACGGCTTCATCCAGGATGCGCCGGACCAGTACGGCCTGCAACACAGCCCGACGATGGGAACCACCACCGGCCTGGCGGTTGCCACCCAGAACCCGAACGTGATGGCGCGGGTGGGCAATTCGCTCTACACGTCGACCAATAGGGGGGCGAACTGGGTGCAAGCGCCGTCCATCATGGCGCCGAAGGGCAACGCGGCCCTGTCGGCGGATGGCTACGTGCTGCTGCATAGCCCGGAAAATTCGACCACCACCTATCGCTCGACCGATTCCGGCGTCAACTGGACCCAGGTCGCCGGCCTGTCCGTGAACAACGCGCGCCCGGTGGCCGACCCGGTCAATCCGGCCAAGTTCTACGTGTACGACCGCGGCACCGGCAAACTGCTGGTGAGCACCGATGGCGGCGTCTCGTTCAGTCCCGCAGCCCAGCTGGCCGCCGGCGGTTCGACGATCTTGCGCGCCACTCCCGGCGTCGAGGGCGACCTGTGGGCATGCCTGAACTCGGGCGGCCTTTCCCACTCGACCGACTCGGGTGTCACCTTCACCAAGGTGAGCACGATCAGCTCTTGCGAGACTTTAGGTCTGGGCAAGGAGGCGCCGGGCGCCAGCCATCCGACCCTGTACATGTGGGGCGCGGTGAGCAGCGCGCGCGGCCTGCTGCGCTCGATCGACCAGGGCGCCAGCTGGGTGCGCGTCAACGACGATGCCCATCAATATGGCGGCCCACAGACGGGCTGGATCACCGGCGACATGAACACGTACGGCACGGTCTACATGAGCACCGCCGGCCGCGGCATCGCCTATGGCAGGATCGACCCGGCCGGCGACGTCCCGGTGACACCGCAGGTGTATGTGCCGCCGCCTAAGTTCGCCGATTGCAAATACGTCCTGACTCCCTTCATCTGGTGGGGCGGCGGGGCCGCCGACGTGCTAATCACCAACAACGGCAGCTCGGTCATCAACGGCTGGTCGGTGAACTGGACCTATGAAGACGACGCCCAGGTGAATGCGATCTATGGCGGGACGATCACGGGCAGCAAGCCGACCTACACGGCGACGCCCGACGGCAACAGCGTCATCAACCCGGGCCAGACCGTGTCGTTCCGCGTCCTCTTCAGCCAGTATTCGGAGAAACCTGGCCCGATTCCGCTCGTGTTCGGCGACATCTGCAACACGCAGGTGCCTCCGCCTCCGCCTCCTCTTTATCCGAGCTATAACACCAGTCCAATTGCGCCGAATGCGACTGGCATGAGCAGTAACGCTACCCAGTTGGCTGCCAAGATAAAGCTGGGCACCAACATTGGAAATACGTTGGAAGCGTACGGTTGCACGCCAGCGTCAGAGACTTGCTGGGGCAATCCGGAAGTGTCTGCCGCCTATGTGAAATTGGTAAAGGACAGCGGTTTCGACGCGATTCGGATCCCCGTATCCTGGGATCAGTATGCCGATCAGACCACTGGAAAAATCAGTGACGCTTGGCTCGACCGCGTGAAGCAAGTGGTGCAGTACGCAGTGGATAACGGACTCTACGCGATCGTGAATATCCATTGGGATGGAGGTTGGTTGGAGAGGAACGTTAACTTTGCGAGTAAAGTCGCGGTTAATGCCAAACAGAAAGCCTATTGGGAGCAAATCGCCACGAAGCTGCGCGACTTTGACGAGCATGTCCTGTTTGCCAGCGCCAACGAGCCCGATGCGATCACGCCGGACCAAGTCAAGGTTCTCGACAGTTATCACCAGACATTTGTGAATGCGGTTCGTTCGACGGGCGGTAGGAACGCTTATCGCGTGCTGGTGCTCCAGGGCCTCAGAACCGACATCGATATGACTTACGATAATTGGAATGGCATGCCGACCGACACGGTACCGGGTCGCCAAATGGCTGAAGTTCATTACTACCCCGGGGCTTTTTCTAACCTTGCAGAAGATACCGACTGGTCACAGATGCAATGTTACTGGGGTGACGGCTACAAATCGCTGACTGATACGTACCGCAACTCACCCGGGAAGCTTCCGCTCATGGAAGAGGCTTATACCGATGCGCAGTTTGCCAAAATGAAAACCAAATTCGTGGACCGAGGCATCCCAGTGGTGTTGGGGGAGTTCGCTGCGATGAAGCGTTCCCAGGAAGTTTGCGCTGACCTGGATCTGCATCTCGCTTCGAGGGAACATTTCTATCAAGTCGTCACCCAGTCGGCGCTTGCACACGGTCTCTTGCCATTCGCATGGGAGATCGGGATGGCGGAAGGTCTGTTATTTGACCGTGTCACGCCGGCCGTGGGTGATCCACAAGTGCTTGATGCAATGTTGGTAGGCGCCGGAAAGCTTTTCGGACTGAGTAATCGTCCACATAGCTGGACCGTGGGTAATGACGCCGCGGATACCAGTTCGACCGCGTATATGCAAGCTACAGTCAACCAGGCGGGGGCGGCTGCTACTTATAATTTTGCGCATCCAATTAACTGGAGTGGCGCAACCTTGAAAGTGGTCCTTAATTTTGATCAGGCGTTTGTTTCGGATCGAAACGGCGGGATGGATGGCTTGTTCCAGTTCTTTACTTATTCCGACGGCTGGGCTGCTTCTGAGTGGAATTGCTGGACTGGCTATAAAACATTGGTTGCAGGTCAAGATACAGAATTCACGTGTTCTGCCTTTGGGATCCAGAATGCGGTAGGGCTAGGTATCCAATTCTTCGCAAAAACAGGTTCCGTTACCATCAAACGAGCAACGATTAAATTGGCTCAATAACCGTCCGTCATAAGGTATTCACATGAAAAAAATTCTCTGCGCATTGTTCGCTAGCTCCAGCCTGATGCTGGCCGGCGGCGCCCATGCCGCTGTGATCGGGTTCGACGATGTCATCACCGAAGGCGACTTCACCAGCCTCTCCGACGCCAGTCCTTATGCCAGCCTCTCCTGGGGTGCCGGCTGGTTCGCGGGCGACAGCGGCATCGACGGCTACGCCAACGCCGCCCATTCCGGCGCCAATTTCGCCGTCAATGGCTTTGGCGACGACCAGATCAGCATCAGCAGCGCCGTCGGCTTCAATTTCGCCGGTGCCTGGTTCGCCACGCCGGAAGGCGCCGGCGACAAGGCTGGCTGGATCACCGTCACCGCCTACGACGCCCTCAACCAGCTGATCGGCACCACTGGCAATATCGCCATCGGCGACAGCTACCGGTGGGTCACCGGCGGGTTCGCCAACGTGGCGATGCTGACCATCACACGCGACAGCGGCTGGTATGTGATGGACGACTTCACCACCGCCGTCGCCTCCGGCACGGTGCCCGTTCCGGCCTCGCCGCTGGTGCTGGGGATCGGCCTGCTTGCCCTGATCCTGGCCCGGCGCATGCCGCAACGCGGCTAGAAGTTGACGCGGGCACGTCCCGCGCTTTTGTCCGTTTGTGGTGTCAGCAAACGTCAGGGGGAGAGGGTGGGTAGCCATCTCCCCCTGCTTTTTCCATCGGCAGTTCTTCGCCCCAGCCTCAGTTCCGACGCGCGACGCCGCAACGCCACGACAGTGCAACAAGCGATACCAGCGCGCCGGTTGCGCCGGTATCGATCCTGCAGTCGCGTAGCTCAGCTCGACGGTGCAAGCAAACATCAGCGCGGCGCGTCCCCGCTGGAGTCCAGGACAGTGGCAAAGGAGATCAGGGGCGTGCCGGTTCGGCCGCTCCCTTGCAGACGGTAGCCGGGCGCAGTGGCGCGGCGAACGCTCACGGTCTGCCATCGGCGTGGCCGTCAGCGTGTGACGGTCGTTGCTGTGGTTGCCAGGCCAGGCCCGCCAACCGGCGGCGCCTATTACTCCTTCGACTGGATCGGCGGCAGCATGCTGGCCGGCGGCCGCCCTATCAGGCTGCGCGGCAAGTACCCGTAATCCGCCGCACCGGGCTTTTTCCACGCGAGCATCAACGCGAGATCGGGGCCTGGGCCCTGGAAGTAACGCACGCGGAAATTGCGCAAGCCCTTTTCCAGCTTTACGGTGGTCGCCACGGGTGTCGGCGCGTGGATGCCATCGTTGTCGATCACGTTTTCATCGTCGATGCTGAGAATGGCACCATCGTCGGCCAACAGCATCAGTTCCCACGTGGCGGTTTCCGCAATGTTGACGGTGAAGCGAATATCCATCCCGAACCATTCATTCGTCGAGCCCATGCCGGGAAAGCCTTCCTGGAAGGAGCGCGGCGTGATATTGAGTTGGGCCAGGCAGACGCGCTTGACCGGCTTGCGTCGGCGCATTTCGGACACCGATCGGGTGCCGACATTGAGACGATACACGTCGGCGACCATATGCCGATCCGACGCATCGGCGCATTCTTCGAACAGCTTGGGGGGCGTGCTGGCCACGGCTTCCTTCGCGGGCTCTGGGGCGGGCGGAGGCGGAGGCGGGGCCGGGACAGGAACCGGTGCCGGTGCCGGGACAGGAGCCGGGCCCCGGATGGCGTCGGGTACGACGTCGACCACTGGCGGCGGGGCAATCGGGGGCGGAGCGATGGTGGGAGGGACCATATCGCTTACGGCTGGCGGAGGCTCGGAAATCTTTTTTTCCGGTACTTTGTCCTGGAGCAGGACCATGTCTACGGCGCGCGGCGGCGGCGTGGGACGGCGCGCCCGCGACAGCAGCATGGCGGTCAGCAAGGCCAGATGGATGAGCAATACGACGCCCAGCGCAACGCGCCGGTTCTTGCGCGGGAACGAAGGCTGCCCTTCAGTTGCGGGCGTGGCCAAATTGGATTCCGGTCCTGAACTCATACGTTTCCAAATACGATATCAATTTATTGAGGTTTGGCGCCCTTGCGGTGCCCGAGCAGGAGCGGTGAACTGCTGCCACTCCGGTTCAGGATGGGCTACATCGGTGCCATCGTGCATGCCGAAGGTGATCATGTGACGCTTGCGCGCGGCGCTTACTCCTCCAAAGCGACCACCATTACGGCCTTGGCAGGCACCTTGATCGACAGCTTGCCGCCCTCGGCACGCGCGCTGAACGGCGCCGGCTTGATGACCTGCGGATTCTGGAACGTGTTGTGTGCATCCATCGTGGCCGAGGTCAGTACCTTGCCGGCCGCACCCTTTACCTTCGCGCCGGCGACGTCGACGGCGACATCGACCGCCTTGTGCGGATCGGTGTTGACCAGTGCCAGGTACATCTTGCCGTCCTTGGCACGTGCCGCTGAAGCGCTCATCCCCGGAATGGTCGTTGCGCCCAAGGTGTAGCTGGTGTTGTCCTTGATCGCCAGCGGCAGCGACCTGGCATCCTGGAACGGCACATACATCTGGAACGTGTAGTAGGTCGGCGTAAGGACCATCTTCTCCTTGTCGGTCAGGACCATCGCCTGCAGGACATTGACCATCTGGGCGATGGTGGTCACGGGGACCCGCTCCGCGTGATCATGGAAGATGTGGAAGTTGAGTGCCGCCACGAGCGCGTCGCGCAGGGAGTTTTGCTGGAACAAGGCGCTTCGGGCGCCCGCTTCGTCATACCAGGTGCCCCACTCGTCGACCATCAGCCCGATCTTCTTCTCGGGATCGTGCTTGTCCAGTACGGCCACATGGTCCTTGATCAGCTGGTCCATTTTCAAGGTATTGGCAAGGGTCGAGATCCACTCGTCTTCCTTGAAGCCGATGTCCTTGCCCTTGACACTCCAGTTGCCGGTCGGGATGGTGTACTGATGGACGCTGATACCGACCGTGCGGCGCTTCAGTTCCTTGCTCAGGACATCAGTCCACGCAGTGTCGAAGCCACTGCCGCCGCTGGCAATCATTTTCGGCCTGGACTTGTCGGGCGCTCTCAGGAAATTCTCGTAATTGCTGTACAGGTTCGCGTAGTAGTCGGGCTTCAAGTTGCCGCCGCAGCCCCACAACTCGTTGCCGATGCCGAAGAAGGCGACTTTGAACGGCTTGTCGTGCCCGTTCTGGGCGCGCAGCCTGGCCAGCGGCGAGCCGCCGTCCGCAGTCATGTACTCGACCCAGTCGGACATCTCCTGTACGCTGCCGGTACCGACGTTGCCGTTGACGTAGGCGTCGGCGCCCAGCATGTCGATCAAGTCGAAGAATTCGTGGGTGCCGACGGCGTTGATCTCGTCTACGCCGTCCCCGTTGACGTTGCTCGGGCGCTTGTCCTGCGGGCCTATGCCGTCGCGCCAATGGTATGTGTCGGCAAAGCAGCCGCCCGGCCAGCGCACCAGGGGCACATGTAATGCCTTGAGCGCGCCGACGACATCGTTGCGCCAGCCCTTGGTGTTGGGGATGCTCGACTTCGGGCCGACGTACAAGCCTCCGTAGATGCCGGTGCCGAGGTGTTCGGCGAACTGGCCATAGATGTTCTTGTTGATGACGGCGCCGGGCTTGGCCGGATCGATGTTGATGGTCACGGCTGCGAACACTGGCGCAGTCGCCAGCATTGCAAGCGCCAGGACGCTGCGCTTCACTACACTCATGTCTTCTCCGTTTTTTGTCGCTACCCGCCAGCATTGCGGACTGCGCTGTGGCGTGGAGGCGGGGCATGCTGTGCAATGACAGGCCAGCAAACCGGCGGAGTGTAGCCCAAATATTTCGACAAAACGACACGCCAAAATGCGCCGCTGCCTGCCGCGACAGCGTTCGGCAAAGATTCTGCACGGCCGGCATGCGTACTCGTGCAGATTTTGCTATTGGCCGCTTAACGGGGCCGCCTTTCGATCCGCTCACCGACAGCGCGCCAGCGACCGCGCCGCCATTGCCGGACGTCCAATGCAAGAAAGCGCAATATCAATGCGATGATCTGCACTCTTGTAATATCTTCACCGTTAGCGCCATTTCGGCGCCTGCTTCCTCGCGTTTTTTGCGATCAGCCCGCCCAGTGCCGGTGATGCGCGATGACGCGCCATATCGCACCGAATTAGGAATGCTGAAGCGGCACGCAGACCGATCAGTTGCGCGGCATTCGGCAGGTGCCGGTTCGACGATCTTTGCCGCGACCATCTTGCGGCGCGCATATGCCCAGCATTGGGCATGGGGGAGCCTGCCGTATTGCGTCCTGGACATAGGCTGCGTCACCATTGGTTTGCGGTACGGCGTCACGCGCGGCTCGGTGGCAATCGGCAGGCGAACCCGTGAACGCGGCCGCGCTCAGCGCAGCGTGCGAAATATGGGCTTTACGGCGTCGGGTTCCGCGGCGCCTTTTTGCACACTTCGCGGAATGCCTTGGGCGTGCATTGGTATTCTTCCTTGAACAGCTTGATGAAATACGAGGGATTTCTGTAGCCGACCGAATAGGCGATTTCCGCGATGCCGGCGCTGTTATTCTCCACCAACAGGCGGGATGCTTCCGTCAGTCTCAGTTTGTTCAGGTAACCGGTAAAGGTATATCCCATTTCCGCCTTCAATATGTCGTTGACCTTATTGCGGTTCACCCCGGTTTCCGATACCAAGGTTTCCAGATCCAGTTCTGAATCCGCATAACGCGTCGCCAGCAATTTTAAAATGGCGGATTTTTCCTTTTCCCGGTGCGACTCCAGCGCCAGATGCTGGTATGCCACCAGCGGCAGGTCTTTCTGCATCCGCGCGCGCAGGTCATTTGCCAGGGCAACCGCGTACTGCTTGACGAACCAGAACCCAAAGCCACCCCAAGCAAGTATTACGAACGCGGCGAAAGAATATAGATAGCCGTATTTCCGTTCGTGCAATTCAATTGTCGCGATTTCGATACGCGACGGGATGCCGACGGGGCTGACATTGCTTGTGCTGACTTCGATTTGCGCGACTTTGGCCAGCGAATAACCCAAGTCGGACGGATCGAGTTTGTTCATGTCGAGCCACCACTGCGGAATGGTCAAATGCGCAAGGTCGAGTTCAACCTTGGCCCCGTCCGGATTGCAGTTGACGTATGCCGCCGGCGAGCGGTAGGTCAGCAGGTCACCGGGTTTGGACCGCTTGTCATCGAACGTGGTCAGGCCGACCCGGATCGTACCGGCGGGGAAGCAGCGTGCCTCGAAACTGATTTTGTCGAACCGGGACCAGTCGAGCAACGTAGGCTTGCCGTTGCGGTCTGTGAAGACCAGGCCGGTCGACGCATAGAGATAGGGGGCGTTGCCTGACAGGAGGTATTCCATGATCAGGCGCCCGGCATCGACTTTCGCGTTCACGCTGGTGGTCGCGCCGTTGCTGTTGTTCGCCTTCCGCAGCTGCCAGGAAAAATCGTCTTGCTCAAACAAGGATTCGCGGTGATTGCTGCGACTGACGCACAGATACCCGACGAGGATAGTCAAACCGAGCAGCAGAACTAGCCGAACCAATGCCTTTGAATATAACGCGTGCATATCAATAAAAGTTGGATGGCAGACAGCGGCGAGCCCGCCGGTCTCCGGCGCGGCGGCAGTCGTCAGGTCTCGCAATGTACAGCATGTGATGCACTCTGTCACTGCGGCGCTGACACACCCTCTAGACCGATGTCCAGTGCGTTCGGCTCCAGTTGCTGCGCCGGCCGGGGCGCTCATCTCGAATGCAAATGCTGCCGTCGACCTTCCCGCTGACACCACGACTGACTCGTCCCGGTTCGAGAGTGGAGCTCACTGGCGCAGCACGCTGGATAAAGTTGACCATCGAACAAGTTTTGTCGTCTGGACGCTGTTCGCCGTTTGGCGCGACATGACGGACTACACGTAGAAGTAAATTCCCAAGTCTTGCAACTATTCGCACACTCATACCATTTTCAGGGAAAGTTCAGCGGTCGCGGCGTGGAGCATCCTATGCTGGCACTTGGCCGAAAAGAACATTTGAGGTCAAAGGGCAATTTGTCAGCATGAATATTTCGAGGTAACCATGAAGCTCAGCCGTGCATTTTTATTAATTGCGGTTCTGTTATTGAACGTCGGGTGTGGCGGCGGCTCGGCCGGCACCGCGGCGCCAGCCAGCATGACGACGGTCAGTACGACACCGGCGGTGCCGACGCCGGCCGCAACGACGCCAGCGCCAACCACGCCGGCCGCGACGACGCCAGTCCCAACGGCACCGGCTCCGGCCACGTCCGACGCGGCGCTCTATCCCGACTACAACCAGAATCCCGTCGCGCCCGATGCAACCGGCATGGGCAGCACCGCTGTCCAGCTCGCCAGCAAGATTCGTCTTGGGCTAAATATTGGAAACACGATGGAGGCCATCGGCGGAGAAACCGCCTGGGGCAATCCCCTGATCACCGAGGCGATGATCAAGGCGGCCAAGGCGGACGGATTCAACGCCATCCGGCTGCCGGTCGCCTGGGACCAGTACGCCAACCAGCAGACCGGCAAGATCGACCAGGCCTGGATGGACCGGGTCAAGCAAGTCGTCAAATACTGCGTCGACAACCAGATGTATGTGCTCCTGAACATTCATTGGGACGGCGGCTGGCTCGAAAGCAACGTCGTGCCGGACAAGCAAACAGCAGTCAATCAAAAGCAAAAGGCGTTCTGGACCCAGATCGCCACACAAATGCGCGACTTCGACGAGCATTTGATGTTTGCCGGCGCCAACGAGCCGGCTGTCAAGACGGCCGACCAGATGCCGGTGCTCATGTCTTACCACCAGACGTTCATCGACGCGGTGCGCGCCACCGGCGGCAAGAATGCCTACCGCGTCCTGGTGGTGCAAGGACCGTCCGTGGACATCGATAAATCAGCGCAGATGTGGACGGCCATGCCGACCGACACCGTCAGCAGCAAGCTGATGTACGAGGTGCACTTTTACCCCTGGCAATTTACCTTGCTGGATAAAGATGAATGGTATGGGAATGCATTCTATTACTGGGGCAAGGATAATCATTCGACGACGGACACCGCCCACAACCCCGACAAGCAGGAAGAGGCCTATGTCGATCAGCAGTTTTCGTCGATCAGGCAGCAGTTTGTCGACAAAGGCATTCCGGTGGTGCTCGGCGAGTATGCCGCGATGCTGCGTACCAATCTGACGGGCGATGCACTGGCCCTGCATAAGAAGTCGCGCATCTACTATATAAACTACGTCACCAAGTCGGCAGTGGCCAACGGTGTGCTGCCGTTCTATTGGGACGTGGGCGGCCTGATCGACCGGGGCAACGATAATGCAGTCCTCGACCCGAACCTCCTCGATGCGCTTGTGAAAGGCGCAGCCCCATAACCTGCCGCACTCACAATCGCATGAAGGGCGGAGGGACATGCGTGTCCGTTCCATGGCGTGCATGGTGCATAGCGGATGGTTGCAGCGCCCGTTGTGAGGCCCGGCCCTTCGTTTTTGTCACCGCCTTCGCGGTGTATATGTCGCAAACATCCATAAAAGAAAGCGCCCCGCAGGCGCGAATTCATTACAAGGCTCCCATGAACTCGATCATCCCATCGCCCGGCGCCGGCATGCCGGTCGCGCAACGCCGCTTCCGCGCCCCCTATCTGCTGTCGCTGGCTGCCCTCATCGCGCCGCTGGCGACGGCGCAGACCGCCGTCAGGATCGACCTCTCCAAGCCCGGCATTCCCGTCAGCCCGACCCTGTACGGCCTGATGACCGAGGAAATCAACTACTCCTACGATGGCGGCCTGTACGCCGAGCTGGTGCGTAACCGCGTCTTCAAGGACGACGACAAGGCGCCGGTCCACTGGTCGGTGGTGCAGGATGCCGGTGGCAGCGCCGCGATCGCGCTGGACCACCGCTTTCCCGTCCCCGCCACCGCGCTGACCACCAGCCTGCGGCTCGACGCCGCGCGCGCCGCGCAGGGCCACCGGGTCGGCATCGCCAATGCCGGCTACTGGGGCATTCCGGTCAAGCCGAACACCCGCTACCGCGCCAGCTTCTACGCCAGAACGGCCGGCGCCGGCGGCGTGCCGCTGACCGTCAGCATCGAAGGCGTGGACGGCAAGACCGTGTACGCGCAGGCCGATGGCGGCCGCATCGACGGCGAATGGAAGCGCTACAGCGTCACCCTGACCACTGGCGCCAAGGTCAAACCGACCACTGGCGCGCGCCTCGTGATCGCCACCGAAAGCCCGGGCACCATATGGTTCAACCAGGTCTCGCTGTTCCCGCCGACCTACAACGACCGGCCGAACGGCAACCGCGTCGACCTGATGCAGAAGCTGGTCGACATGAAGCCGCGCTTCCTGCGCTTCCCGGGTGGGAACTACGTCGAGGGCGTGACCGTGGATACCCGCTTCAAGTGGAAGGAAACGCTCGGTCCGATCGCGCAGCGCCCCGGCCATCCCGGCACCTGGGGATACCGCTCGTCCGACGGCATGGGCCTGCTCGAATTTCTCGAGTGGGTCGAGGACATGAAGGCCGAGCCGGTGCTGGCGGTGTTCGCCGGTTACGCGCTCAACGGGGAGAACGTTCCCGCAGGCCCGGCGCTGCAGCCCTTCGTGCAGGAAGCGCTCGACGAGATCGAATATGTCACCGGCGACGTGAGCACGAAGTGGGGCGCGCAACGTGCCAAGGACGGCCATCCGGCGCCGTTCAAGCTGCGCTACGTCGAGATCGGCAACGAGGACGGCTTCGACAAGAAGAAGACCTACGACGGCCGCTACACCCAGTTCCACGACGCCATCAAGGCGAAGTATCCGCAGCTCAAGCTGATCTCTACCGTCAATGGCAAGGACTGGCTGGGACAGCAACAGAAGGTGACCAGCCGGGTGCCCGACCTGGTCGACGAGCATTTCTACTACACGCCGCTGCAGATGATGCACGACGCCGCGCGCTACGACAGCTACGAGCGCAAGGGGCCGAAAGTGTTCATCGGCGAGTGGGCCGCGCAGGAGGGCGAGCCGACCACCGACCTGCACGCCGCGCTGGCCGACGCCGCCTTCATGACCGGGATGGAGCGCAATGCCGACGTCGTCGAGATGTCCTGCTACGCGCCGCTGCTGGTGAACGTGAACCCGGGCGGGGTGCAGTGGCGATACAACCTCGTCGGCTACGACGCGCAAGGCAGCTACGGCTCGCCGTCCTACCACGTACAGAAGATGTTCAGTAATTACCTGGGCAACGTGTCGCTGCCGGTGACCGCGCAAAAAGTCAGTACGCAGACCTGGCAGGAGGCGCCCCGGGACGAGACGCCGCAGGTGCTGCCGCCGGCGAGGGACGTGCCGACGATGTTCTTCTCCGCGACCAGATCGGAGCAGCGCGGCGAGATCTACCTGAAGGTCGTCAACGCGATCGGCAGTGCGCAGACGGTGCAGGTCGACCTGGCCGGTGCCGCCAAGGTGGCTGCCGAAGGAAAGGCGATCGTACTGAGCTCGGCGCAGAAGGAAGACACCAACACCATCGCCGAGCCGGCCAAGGTGGTGCCGGTGACCAGCAAGGCGAGCGGGCTTGGCAAGCAGTTCAGCTATAGCTTCGCGCCGTATTCGGTGACCGTGCTGGTGCTGTCGACCAAATAGGCCGCCAGGACTGCGATCCCGACCATGGCGCTCATGTCCGCGGTGGCCTGGACCCCGCCCGGTGGTCAAGCGCCCGCGCGGTCATCGTACGCCAGCTCGAAGATTGTTGGTCGCCACGTGGCGAATGCCGGGCGGGTACCCGTCTTCGCAGGTGTACGAGCGCGTGGCGTGACCACAGTCTGCGGTGCGGCATGGCCACGAGCTCAAGAAGCAACGCGCGGCTGGCGCCGCGCGGTCGGGCGCGCCCTATGGTTTCGCTGGACCGGTCAGGAGCAGCATCAGCACGCTGTGCGGCGCCAGCCGCGCTTCCAGTGTGGCGCTGGTGTCGCCCGTCTTCTTGCTCCACAGGTCGGACCAGCGGTAGACGGTCTGCTTGAAATCGACCGACCGGTTGCTCATGTCATCGATCAGGACTTGCTTCTTCCAGTTATGGTGAACGTCGGCAGCCTGGTTCGAGCGGTTCAGGAACATCAGTGCCCACTGGCCGCCGTCGAGCGGCTTGGCATAGACCTCCAATGGACCGTCGGCCAGGACGCGCAGCGCTTGCACACCCAGCTTGTCCTGGTTCACCGCGATCACGCCGGGGTTGGTCAGGATGCGGCGGGTCGACTCGGACATGGAACGCAGGTCGTTGCCCAGGATGAGGGGCGACGCCATCATGGCCCAGATCGACAGATGGGCGCGGTCTTCATCCTCGCTCATGCCGTTGCCCACTTCGAGCATGTCCATATCGTTCCAGTGGCCGGGCCCTGCGAACTTGCGCAAGCCGGCCTGCCTGTCGAGGATGCGCAGCACGCCCAGACCAGTCGAGAGACCGGGACTGAATTCGCAGTCGAAGCAGTTGTAGATATCGGGCGTGGTGCGCCACGAATGGCCGACCTGGCCAGCCCACTCCCACGGCTTGCTCATGCCCCATTCGCACAAGCTGAACACCATCGGACGGCCCGCCTTGGCGATTGCGTCGCGCATCGTGGTGTATGCGGCTTCAGCGCTCATGCTCGGGGTATTGCACCAGTCGTACTTGACGTAATCGATGCCCCAGCTGGCATAGGTCCGCGCATCCTGATACTCGTAGCCGCGGCTGCCGGGACGGCCGCCGCAGGTGGTCGCGCCGGCGTCCGAGTAGATGCCCAGCTTGAGCCCCTTGCCATGCACATAGTCCGCCAGCGCCTTCATGCCGGATGGGAAGCGCTTGGGGTCGGGCTGGATGTTGCCGTCGGCGTCGCGCTGGCCTTGCCAGCAATCATCAATGTTCACGTACTGGAAGCCGACGTCCTTCAAGCCCTTCTTGACCATGGCATCGGCGGTCTCGCGGATCAGGCGCTCGTCGATTTCGCAGGCAAATTTGTTCCAGCTGTTCCAGCCCATTTGCGGGGTCCTGGCCAGGCCTTCAGCCTTTTGAGCCCAGCTATTGCCGCAGGCGGCGGCACCCAGCAAGGTCCCTAACACGAGCTGCGCCGTGCGTTTGGTGTTCATCTCGAATCCTATCCTCATGTAGATGTTTATAGTTTGCGTTCCACACGCTCAACTGCTTAACGCGTGCGCGCTTGAAGCATAGGATGTCCACCATGCGCAACGATATCGCTGCCAATCGGATTTCTAGCAAACCGCAGGAATTGCAAGCAATCCCGGCCACAGTGAAATTGACCGCGGGAGCCATGGAAGGTTTCGGTTTACGCAACAGCTCACTCAAGAACCGATTTGCATGACATGGGGAGCCGGACTCCGTTGATCCGCTGCAAAAATCCTTGGGATCGTCCATATTTCGCCTGTTATGATGCCGGGACCGTAGCCGTGGACACGTCTGGCGCCGAGGCAGTTTAATACCGTACCTATATGCAAGAGTTCTATAAGAAGGCGCTACTGACGCTGATTGCGCTGCTCGTCGTGGACGCGCTGCTGGCGGTCTTTTTTGTTTACCGGACCTTTCCGACACAGACGCTGTTGCCGGCGCATAGCGGGGGCAATCAGTGGCATTTCGGAACGTATTCCGATGTCGCAACTGGCGGAGCGTCGTCCGTTCGCTTGCACGACACGTCGCGCGACCGGCTGCGGTTCGACTTCAAACTGGCGGATGCGGCCGCGTATCCTTTTGTCGCCGCGGACATGGTCGTCGATAATGACAAAGGACAGCAGATCCACGAGGACTGGTCGAAGTTCCGTACCATTACCTTCGTTGCCAAATGTGCACCGGCCACTTCCTTGATGTTCGAGGTGTCCACCTTCGACGAAAAAGTCTCCAAGCCAGGCCGGTTCGAGACTTACCGACCACCTAGAACGTATTTTTCCTGCAGTGAACAGGGCGTGCCGGTGACCCTCGACCTGGCTCGGCTGGTTATTCCCGAATGGTGGTTTCCTACGGTGAAGGAGGACTTGGCGCGTCAGGGTTATAAACTCGACAAGGTCGCCAAAATCATGTTCGGCACCAGCACGGCCACCCCACGCAATGTCGACGCTTATATTGAAATCAGCGAACTGACATTGCATGGCCGCGATTACCGCTATTTGGCCGCGCTGGTGGTCATAATCCTGGGTGGTTGGGTGGCATTTGGTGTATGGTTTTTCCTGGCCCATGCCCGCGCGTTGCTGGCTAGCGTGGATTCAAAAATGAAAACGAATTTGCCCTTGGTGGCCTATCGCCAGTTAACCCTGGAGCCGTACAAGGACAAGGAAAAGGCATCGGTCTTGCGGTATATCGCCAGCGCTTATACCGACCCCAAACTGGACCTGGAAGCCGTGGTGGAAGCTACCGGCGCGAACCGCTACAAAATCAATGAAGTGCTGAAATCCGAACTAGGGATGACATTCACCAGTTACGTGAATAAACTGCGGCTGACCGAGGCATCCAGGCTGCTGGCCGAAAAAAGCAGCGCCGCCGTGTCGGAAATCGCGTATCTGGTTGGCTATGCGAATGTTCCTTATTTTAACAAGCTGTTCAAGGAAGAATTTGGCTGTACGCCGAAGTCATTCCGGATGCTGGCCGCCCAGCAGCAGGAGCCCGCCGGCAGCGCCCCGTCGGAACAGGCTGCATACCGCGGCTGAACCACTGCCGTCCAGCGCTCGCGCCGGGCGCGGACGCGCCGACTATCCCACCCCTTGCCAGTCCCCACGTCGCCGGCCGATCTGCGACGGTTTTGCTGTGGCCAACATTGCTTGCAATTTCTGCGTTTTGCAAGAAATTCGATAGACAGCGATATCAGTGCCCATGAGGGACGGCCTATGTTTCATAGATGGGCCGGATTCCGCTACAGCCCTCGGCCGTAGAAGCAAGATAAAGGCGGCAGCCCTGCTGTTGAGCCTTGCTGCCTGAGCGAAGCGAAACGCAACTGTGGAAGTCTCGGAAATGCTTTTCAAGCACACAAGTAACATGGACGCGACGAAAGTACGCCGTGTCGCGCTGTTATTCAACGCGAACAAGATATTCGATTACGAAGTCATTGCAGGCATTGCCGCTTATTTCGGAAGTACGCGCGCGGCATGGGACATCTTCGTTGAAGAAGATTTCCGATTGCGACTGTCCGACATCGAGCGCTGGCAAGGCGACGGCATTATCGCCAATTTCGATGACCCGGCTGTGGCAGCAGCGTTGTCGCGCTGTAGCGTACCGGTGGTCGCGGTTGGCGGTTCCTATGCCGACCCGGCCAATTACCCGGCCGGTGTGCCCTATGTAGCGACCGACAATATCAAGCTGGTCGAACTGGCGCGCCGGCATCTGATCGATGTCGGCCTGCAGTGTTTCGCCATGTTCAGTGTTCCCGCCACCGAGGAAAACCGCTGGGCGCAGCAGCGCGAGAATGCCTTCCGCAGCCTGATGGCGGGCGACCACGTGGAAGCGGAGATATTCCGCGGCTGCGAAACGAGCGCCCATTCGTGGGACCAGGCGGTCCTGGGTCAGATTGACTGGCTGCGCCGCTTGCGCAAACCGGTTGGCATCATCGCCGTCACGGACGCGCGTGCACGCCAGCTGATACAGGCCTGCATCATCGCCAACATCGAAGTGCCGGAACAGGTGGCGATCATCGGCATCGGCAACGACCCGCTGGTGCGCAGGCTCACCCGCATACCGCTCAGTTCCGTGGTCCACGGTGCGCAGGAGATCGGGCGCGCGGCAGCCCAGCTGATCGAGCAGATGCTGCACGGGGTGCGCCCGCCGAACACGCCGATCGTTGTGCCGCCGGCCGGCATCAAGGTGAACGCGTCCAGCCAGTACCAGCCGATCAAGCATCCGAACGTGAGGCGTGCGCGCCACTTCATCCGCCAATACGCATGCCAGGGCATCAAGACCGAACAGGTGGCCGATTACGTGGGCGTCTCGCGCTCTGCGCTCGACGCCCAGTTTCGCCGGGAGCTGGGATGCAGCGTGCACGACGCGATCCTGAGCTTCAAGCGCAATGCCGCCAAGGCTGGTCTGGAAAGTGCGGACTGCAGCATCGTTGACGCGGCGCAGGAGAGTGACCCTACGTCCGTCCAGTACATGCGCTGAATCGGGCGTGTTTTTTTGCAGCCAGCTTCTCCAATGATTGACGCCGCTGCTGCCTTCAGGCTGTGTGGCATGGCGAATCCGGCCTATTGCGGCGTCGCCGCCGGAGCTCGATCTCGATGGGTTTTAACGACATAAAAACATGTCGAGGCGAGGCTGGGCGCGTCGGGTGATGGAAGACATCACCACGTGACGTCGGCCGACGACCCCGACACAGAACGCGCGCTTTGCGCCGGTCCGGCACGGCGGCAGGGCCAGCGCGGCGGGACTACGTTGTTCTGTACCGGAGCACCTCAATCCATTCCTTCTAGAGGAGACATCATGAACAAGAAGTACAACGCCATCGTCCCGGCGCTGCTCGCGGCGCTGCTCGCCGGTTGCAGCGGAGGCAGCACGCCCCTCGGGGCATCCGGCACCGCGCTGGCCCTCGCCGCCACCACCGGCTCGGCCACCAGCTATACAAGCGTGAAGTGGGCCGGTGGCGGCTACGTCACCGGCCTCGTCTTCCATCCGACGACCCCAGGTCTCATGTATGCACGCACCGACATCGGCGGCGCCTACCGCTGGAATAATTCGAACGGGTCGTGGACACCCATCACCGACGGTGTCGGTTTCAATGGGGGCGAGAGCGAGTTCCACGGCGTCGAAAGCATCGGCCTCGATCCGACCAACGACCAGCTCGTCTACCTGGTCACCGGCATGTATACGAAAGGAGGCAGCGGCGACATGGTGAGCGGCCGCATCTATGCATCGAGCAACCGCGGCCTCACCTGGACGCACTACGACCTGCCTTTCCCGGTGGGCGGCAATGAAGGCGGCCGGGCCATCGGCGAACGCCTGAAGCTCGATCCCACCAATCCGTCGACGATGTTCTACGCCTCGCGCACGGCCGGCCTGTGGAAGAGCACGAACTCCGGTCAGACGTGGACCCAGACGAGTCTGTCGACCACCACGCTCACGTACGCCCAGGTCCAGTCTATCGGCGCCGTGAAGGGCGTCGAGCAGATCATGTTCGACAACTCGAACGTGGGTGGCGGAGCGACGACCTGGATCATGTATGCCGCGGTCGCACCGGACTATGGCCGGGTGGCGGGCCTGACCTCGACCCTGTATAAATCCGTCAACGGCGGCTTTTCGTGGACGCCGGTGTCGGTCCCGTCGAACGTGTCCGGCTACTACATCCCGCACATGGTGCGTGCCAATGACGGCATGTACTATGTGGTATTCAACCAAAATGCGGGCGAGGGCGCCGGCGGCACCAGCTACCTCTACAAGTTCGGTGGCGTAAGCGGCAACGAGTCCTGGACCCAGCTCTCCAGCCTCACGACCGGCGGCGGCTACGGCGGTGTGTCCGTGTACGGCACGGGCTCGACGGCCCGTATCGCGCTGGCCGTAACCGGGACCTGGAGCTCCGCCGGCCCTGTCGTCCAGCTGTCCGACAATGGCGGCAGCACCTGGCGCGAAATCGCGGGCGACATGCTGCATTACGGCGGACAGTTCTGGGGCTGGATCGACGACATCGAGATTGATCCTGCCAACCGCGACCATATCATGCACGTCACCGGTGGCGGCGTCTGGGAAACCTGGAACGCGTCGTCGGCCACGCCGAGCTGGGACTTCCCGAACAACAACCTCGAGGAGACCGCCACGCTGGCCGTCGTCACGCCGCCGGCCGGCGCGCCGTACAAGTTCGTCAACAGCGCGGGCGACATCGGGACATGGGTCCAGACGGATCTCGCGACGACGCCGACCCGGGGTCCTCTTGCCACATGGAACAATGGTAACTACGCCGACGTGCTGTGGTCTGATCCGAATTACATCGTCGGTGCCGGCCTCAACAACTCAACCTCAGCCGTCTTCGGCTTCTGGTCCGGCGACGCCGGTAACTCGTGGTCGAACTTCGCGACCCTGCCTGCCGGCGCGGCAGCCAACTCTTCCGACAACGGGAGTATCGTGACCACGTCTCGCAACAACGTGATCTGGGCGCCGTCCGGCTCGGTGCCATCCTATACCACGAACAATGGTGCGAGCTGGACCGCGACCAACCTGCCGGCGCCGGCAAACCCCGGCGGCTGGGCTAACGGTTATCGCCTGGTCGCCGACAGGAAGAATCCGAACAAGGTCTATGCGTACGATTCGGGTGGCGCATTTTGGGGGCCGGCGGGCAGGGTCTACGTCTCGACTGATGGCGGCCACAACTTCACGCTGAGCCAGGGTTCGGTGTCGGCGAACCTGTACCACAACAGCTTTGATCTCACGTCGATGGTGGTCAACCCCAATGTCGAGGGCGACCTGTGGCTGGCCGACGGCAACGCCGTGTACCGCTCGACCAATTCGGGGGCGACCTGGACCAAGCTGAACGGCTTCGCGACGGTCGGGGCCGACGGCTCGCGGGGCCAATTGCATGGCGCCAGCGTGATCGCCCTCGGCAAGGCACAGGTAGGCAGCCCATACTCGGCCGCGATCTACGTCGTGGGTACGATGAATGGTGTTTGGGGCTTGTACCACTCCGACGATGCCGGTGCGACCTGGGCGCGATACAACGATGATACTCACCAGTACGGTGGCATCGAGGCGATGGCGGGTGACTGGAACACCTATGGGCGCATCTACTTCAGTGGCGTCGGTCGCGGTCTGATCTACACCAACTGAGTGATATGCCCCTGACGTAGCCAATGACAGTTGCGGCACCGGAAACGGGCTGCAACTGTCTCTCCAAAGGCCGTGTAGGATGCTCAGGGCGCAGACGGCACGAAAGTGACGATAATCCGTCCGTAACGCGTCAGCGCCGGACTACCCTTATCGATCACCTTGACGATGAAGTGGGCGGTCTCCGCCTTGCTTACCACTGGCGCCTGCCCCCAAACGGTATGGTGGTTTTCCGCATACCCGAGCTTGATCTCCCCTTTGTAGCTGCCGGCTTCGGGATACTGAAACCACAGGTAGCTCAAGCTGTCTCCATCGGGGTCGGAACTGCCGGCCGCGCTCAGCATGAAGCCCTCGCCGGATTTGACGGTCAGCCGATCGCCAGGGGTGAGTTTTACGACTGGCGGATGATTCGCCCCCTTGTATGGCTTGGTGGTCCACTCCATTCGAGCTGCGAAATCGTTCTGGAAGTCTTTGCGCCAGCGCCAGATGGTGGTCCTGTACCCGGTGGAGACCTTGTCGTCGGCGTGCACGGTACGGCCAAAGTCGCTGTGGACCATCGGCCTGTAACTATCCACGGCGTTGGTCCAGATGGCATGAGGCTCTTGCAATACAGGTACGTTGCCGGTGAAGCCTTCCGGATTGGTATCTTTCAACGCAGGCGTGTAGTACTCGTAGCGCCCACCCCAACCGCCCCAGTCCGGATGCTCGGGTGCGTTCAGGCCGTTCGGTATCAAGGACAGGAAGGATGGCGTATCGCCCTCCATGCCAAAAGAAACATCCGGATACACCGCACCCAGCGGCCCATGCCCCTGTTGAATATGCGTGGCGATCCAGTCGTTGCTTACTTCCGTGCTGTCGAAGCCAGGCTCGGTCGCGTGCATACCAGTCCAAGTGCCATTGCCATACCCGCCGGGACTGACGATATAAAACAGATCGGGAAACCGGGTGCGTATCCAGAAACCGGAATCGTCCTGATCGGAGATCGTGTAGACGCGCAACTTCTTCACCAGGCGAGCGGTCTGCTCCGGTGTCCTGTCGTGGCTAATCCGATACAACGCTTGAGCAAGCGTATTGGCACCGCCCCAGACCGACACCCACAGGGGACGCGTATCGCTTTTCTCCAGGGCCTTGATGATGGCGTCCGATCCCGGCGAGTCCTTGCCGTCGCCGACACCTTGCATGCCGTAGACCGGCAAGCCGGAGCGCACCACGGCATTGAGCGCCTGCGCTTTCGGAAATCCCGGTTCGTGCTTCAACAAGTTGGGTTGTACCCGGCCGTAGGCGTCGATGATCGCATGGATGGATTCCGGGGCAATGCGCGACTTCTGATGCGTAGAGGTCGTGGCCACGATGCCTTCGATATCGATCTGGTTCGCGTATAGAAGCAGGCGCACGAGCGACTGGCTGTCATCGGGATCGGCCTCGATATCGGTGAGGACAATCAGGCGTTGTTTGGGTTCGTCGACGCCAAGGGCAGGCGCGCAAACCAGCAAGGCAGCCAGCATCACGGTCATTGAAAGTAGTCGCATCGTCTCTCTATTGAATTGGGGGCGTGTCTCGCTGGCGGGGCTGTGCACGACCGGGAACTGAACCCAGCAAACCGAATCGGTTCGGCGAAGAACGCGCCGAGCCGAACCGCATCCGCCGGAAGCCACTCACGATGTGGCGAACTGCCGCGCAGCCTGTCATGTGATTGTGCATGCGGCAGCTTACCGGATTGAGTCCTTCACCAGCGCAAGGAGGTCTCGGTCGCGGACTGCGTTATTACTGCCCCGGTCGATCAGGCCGCCCAGCCGACAAATTCTCCGTTGGCCTTGAATATTTTTTCGGCCAGGTGCCAACATAGCCAGGTCTGCGCGGCGGCCGTTATCGATTCCCCCGAAATTGCTAGCAATATGCGAAAAATTGCACAAGTTGGGGATTTACAGCTACGGCTCGGGTGAATGGATCGTCATGCTGCGTGAGCCGGGTAATAACACGCTATCGATTACGCGCGTTGGCCATCCCACGCTTGCCAGGCTCATGTCGCCGGCCGATCCACGACGTTTCCACGCCTGGACCGTGGCATGGCAGCCATTTCTTCCCGCCCGCTTGCCCGACCTGACTCCAGCTGCCACGGCGGATTTTTGCTGTGGTCAACATTGCTTGCAATTTCTGCGGTTTGCAAGAAATTCGATTCGTGGCGATATCGGTGCTCATGAGGGACGGCCTATGCTTCACACATGGGTCGGGTTCCGCAACCGCCTCCCGGCCGCAGACGCAAGTGGCGAGGCGCCGCGGGCCTGTGCGCCGACGATCGCGTCAATCGTTGCCTTCACATCTCCTCCGTGGCGGGTTTCCGCAGCGGTTTTACCGGGCAGCTCTGGCTGCCCCTTTTTTTGGGAGCCGCCCGGCACTGGCGTACGCGTGCGGGGGCAAGTCGCGCCGCGATCAGCCGGTAAGCGAAGCGAAACGCAACCGTGGACGTTTCGGAATGCTTGGCGTTCAGGATGGTTGTTTTAAATATATAAAGATCAAAACATGTCAATACAGCGCCATCGAAGCAGCTGATTGACCGGTACCGATAATAAAAGCAGGGAGACAAGTCGTGCACCTCAACCCCATTGAATGCGGCCGCGAGCGGCCCGCGGACCTTTCCATCGCCGGCCTCGTGCACATACTCGCGCGCTGTTTTTCCTGCGTTTTTGAAAACGATTTCATAACGACAGCGAGGCAGTGCCAGTCCATACATCCTTGACCCGGAGCATCGTCCATGCCGCGAACGCGGAGCGAAGCGGGCAGGGATCAATTTTTTCTTGTCATCGGCCCAGCCGGTGCCAAGTAATTTCAGCGAGCAAAAAAGAAAGGGACATTCCAATGAGGAGACATACCATGAGATTCCAGCTGACGGCAGTCGGACTGGCTTGCGCCACGTTGCTGGCCGGCTGCGGCGGCGGCGGCGGCGGATCGGGCGACGGCACGAAAGCGCAATCCGTTTCGTTCCCGTTCCCGGGCGGACAGCTGCTCGCCATCCCACCCGACGTCGCGACCGTCCAGCTGACGGCGACGGCGAGCGGCGGTGGCGAAGTCACCTACACGTCGAATACGCCGGATATCTGCACCGTCAACGGCGCTACGCTGTCGCTGATCAAGGCGGGCGAGTGCTCGGTGAGCGCCAACCAGGCGGGCGGCAGCGGCTACGCCCCGGCTACGGCAAACCAGCTTTTCGGCATTCCCAAACGGCCGCAGATGGTGACCTTCCGCAATCCGGGGCCGCTGCCGCTGGATTCGACGCCATTTCCGCTGGTCGGGACGTCCAGCGTTGCAGGCAAAACCGTTACCTTTACGTCCAGCACGCCCACGGTATGCACGGTCAGCGGCAATACGATGACCAAGGTCGGCGATGGACTGTGCAGCATCAAGGCGGAGGTAATCGACGATATCTATGCCCCCGGCACGATCACCCGCAGCATCCCGATCGGCACCGCCCAGGCGGCTGCGCTGACGTTCCTGAGCGGCTACAGGGACACGTCGCATACCAACGAGAACGGCCGCATCGACGGAGGCGCAGGTACCAACGAGACCGGCTGGTGGTGCGAAGGCACGGATCCATCGGGCGCATTTGGCCATTGTACGAGGACGGTTGCCGCCGATGGCAGCAGCTTCACGTTCAACTTCGACGCCACGCTGGCGACAGCCCCGGATGGCAGGTGGATCGGCGGCGGCTTCGACATGTTCGCGCTGGCTCCTGGCGTGAGTGACCTCGCCAAGGGCGCCGATACGTGGGCCGGTCTGCATATCGATGCCCAGTCGGTGATCAAATTTAACTTCACGCAAGATCAAGATTGGTTCGGCTCGGGTAACAACAAGGCCTATGTCAAGCTGATCCTGGGTCACCACGCGATGGTGCCGGACGGCAACGATGACAAGGGCAACCCCAAAACCAAGGACTGCAACGTAACCTTGCAGGCGCCATTCACCCCGGCATCCACGGCCCCCACCGACTACAGCATCAATCTCAGGACCTTCACGATCGGCGATGCGTGCGGTATGACCGGGCTCGATCTCTGGAACGAGCTGCAGGACTACCCGATCGTCAAGGTGGATTTCGCAGCGGACAGCGTGAACGTCACCAAGGTGCTCTCGGGAACGACCACTACCCTCCGGACCCGGGGCACGCTTACCGGACCCATCACCTTCCAATGACGACGTACGGCCACCGCCCGGCGCGGTGGCAACAAGGCATATACAAGAGGACATAGATAATGACAAGAATTGAGACGAAGGTCGTGAGGAAACCGATCAAGATGACCGCGCTGTCGATCGCGGTGGCGCAGGCGGCACTGGTCTGGGGTGGTGCGGCGCACGCGCAGTCCGCGCCGGCCGACGACTCGGCGACGCAGACGGTGGTCGTGAGCGGCCAGCGCGCCGCCATGCAGTCGGCGCAAAAGCTCAAACAGAACGCCGAGGAAGTCGTCGACGCCGTCGTTGCGGAAGAAGCCGGCAAACTGCCGGACAAGTCGATCACCGAGGTGCTGCAGCGCGTCGCGGGCGTGACGATCGACCGCAACCGTTCGCGCGGCGACCCGGAACACTTCTCGGTCGAAGGTTCGGGCATCTCGGTGCGTGGCCTGACCTGGGGTTCGTCCACGCTGAACGGTCGCGAATCCTTCTCGGCCGGCTATCCGGGCCGTGAACTGAGCTGGGGCGACATCCCGCCGGAACTCATGTCCGCGGTGGTCGTGCACAAGAATCCGCCCGCCGAGCTGGTTGAAGGCGGCGTCAGCGGCCAAGTGGATCTGCGTACCGCGCTGCCGTTCGACTACAAGGACGGCAAGGTCGCCCTGTCGATGAACGGCAACTACAACGCGCTGGGCAGCAAGAAGTCGCCGGGCCTGTCGGCCCTGGTGTCGAAACGCTGGAATACGAGCACCGGGCAATGGGGCGCGTTGATCGACCTGTCTGCCAACCGCACCAACTCCCATAACGATACGGTCCAGGTGGATGCGTATTTCCCACGCACCAACCTCGTTGCCGACCAGACCGTCTGGATACCGAAGTCCGCGTCGTTCCGCACCAACACGAGCCAGGTCGACCGTGCCGGTGTCTATGGGGCGTTGCAGTGGAAGAACAACGGCATGGAATCGGCCCTGACGTACTTCCACACCGGTTACAGGTCGGCCAACGTCGAGAACGCCACGTTCACGGCCGTCGAGTCGCCGTACCTCGTCGTACCGGTCAATCCGGTGTACGACAAGAACGGCATCTTGCAGAAAGCCCTCTACACTTACCCGATCGGCGGCGGGGGGGCGAACCAGTTCGCGGCCGGCGGCCTGGGTTACCAGTCCGACACCGGCATCGATTCCAACAAGTCGCAGACGCGCGAGATCGCCTGGAACTTCAAGTGGAAAATCAACGACCGCTGGGCGATCCAGAACGACGCGCAGTGGGTGCATGCGACGAACAGCGCCGAGGGCAACAACATGACCGTGGGCACGTTCGTGCCGAACATCGGCATCGACTTGTCGGGCAATCTGCCGAAGGTGACGTTCGATGACACCGACCGCGCCTTCCTGGCGGATCGCAACAACTACTTCATGAGCTTCATGATGCCGTCGATGACCAAGGCAAAGGGCGACCTGTATGCCTGGAAGACCGACGCGCGTTTCAACTTCGACGACGACGTGCTGCGCGACCTGCGCTTTGGCGTGCGCCTGACCAAGCGTACGGCGGTCCGCAACGACGCCTCCGGCGGCAACGGCGGCTGGAGGAGCTGGTCCGAGCCGTGGGCCGTCAACAATACGAAGGTTCCGGGCACCCTGCCGCTGGTCGCAGACCGTCAGCAATCGCGCGCCAACTACAGTTACTTCAGCGATCCGCGCTACGGCGACCTCGTGAAGACAACCTTGTATACCTTCCCGACCTTCTTCAATGGCAAGGTTCCCCAAGTGCCAGCGATGGTGGTGCCGGACCCGGCCTTTGTCCAGAACCTGGCCAATAATGCGAATATCAAGCAGCACCTGCAGATGCAGTGCCAGGACGCCAACAACTACTATGGCAGAAACGACGATTGCTCGAACGCGTCTGGCGACTGGAAACCGCTGGTCTACAACGACGATCCGGCCCAGACCAGCCGCCAGCAGGAACGCACCGAAGCCCTCTACGGTCAACTGCGCTTCGGCTTCGACAACTTGCGCTTCCCCGTCGAGGGCAACATCGGCGTGCGCGTGGTCCACACGCGTAGCGAGGCCCACGGCTACACGATCTTTACTCCAAACTATGGCTCGAACACATCGGACGTGATCCCGCGCTTCGCCCCGATCAAGGATCCGGTGAATGCGTCGCAGCAGTACGTCGATGTGCTGCCCAGCCTGAACCTGAAGGCCGACCTGACGGACAAGCTGCAAACCCGTTTCGCGTTCGCCAAGTCGATGTACCGTCCGCCGTTCGACAACCTGAACGAGTACGTCAATCTGAACCAGAACATTACGACGGTGCAGGGCAACGGCCCCGATGCTGGCAAAATCCAGAACGTCAGCTACACGGGCTGGGACAGGGGTAACGCCTACCTGAAGCCGGTCCGCTCCAACAACTTCGACTGGACGCTCGAATGGTATCCGGGCAACGGTTCGTCGCTGACCATGGCCCTGTTCCGCAAGAACGTGCGTGACATCATCCTGAACACGGCATTCACCAGGAACTACAAGAGCCTGGCGGGCAACGATCAGGCGTTCCTGATCACGGGTCCGGATAACGTCGCGAAGGGTTCGGTAACGGGCCTGGAACTGGCTGGCCAGACCTACTTCAACAATGTGCCGGGACTGGACCGCATACTGCCGGACTGGGCCAAGGGCTTCGGCATCTCGGCGAACTACACGTACATCGACAGCAAGCAGAGCCTGTACCATCCGTTCACCCAGAAGTATTGCCCGGCGAACGGATCGTTCAACAACAGCTCGCTGAGCCTGTACGGTTGCGACACCAACGGTCTGCCGTTCACGTCGTTGCCGATCCTGTACCTGTCGAAGAACGCGTACAACCTCATGTTCCTGTATGACCGCGGCCCGCTGTCTGCGCGCCTGGCCTATAGCTGGCGCAGCCGCTTCCTGCAGGGCGTGGGTGCGAACGGCACGGGCGGTGACAACGCCACCAGTGCCGATCCGGCTCGCCAGACCGTGAACAACGGTGGCCCGGCGAGGGACGTGGGCTTCGGCCTGCCGACCTGGCAGGAAGCGACGGGCCAGCTGGACTTTGGCATGGACTACAGGTTCAACGAGCACGTCTCGGGTAACTTCTCGGCGAGCAACCTGACGGACATGGTCGTGCGCCAGACGCAGCAGCAGGGCATCGGCAACATGCCCCGCGCCTGGTTCGAGCCGGGCCGCAGCTTCCGCTTGAGCCTGCGTTACACGTACTAAAGGGCAAAGGCGGTCCCGCCCGCGGGACCGCCTCGGCCGACTCGTCAATACAAGTTGTAGCATCCGTGGGCGATTCGATGGGACGGCAGCAGCTCATACCCCTCGCCAGGCGCCGCTTCCTGGCAGGCGTGCAGCTGACTGACGATATAGTCTATCCTCGAAACTCGTGCTTAAAAAGGATAAATAGTATAAATCGTTTATCTTGTTCGCCTGAGCCTATGGTGCAAAGAAGGCGGAGCGTGTTGCGCTAGTACTGCAAATGAACGTTGTGGTAATCGGCGAATTGCCGCGCTTCACTGGCGTAGTATCTGGCGTAGGTTTCCCTACTTATCCTGGGCTCTCACTCGAGAACACACCCATGCATCATGGGCGTATGTTTTTCAGCGGATGGGCGTTCAGCCGGCTTCTCCGCTGCGGCGGCGTTGATTTCGCGTGGGACGTTCATAATTCAGGGCAGTAGTAACCAGGCAACTTGGACCGGAGGGCCATCATTTTACCGCTAAGCCCACCGGACCGAAGGTCGAATTGCGGTTGACCGGTGTCCAGGAAAGCCGCTGCGGTTCAAAATCGCAGAAACGATGTGCGATGCCATGGCGAGTTTCAACTGGAACTCATCGAAATGCCTGTCGTGTTAGTCTTTCAACACCTAACTCTCTTGCGAGTCAATATGTCCGATCAGCCAGCCGTCGCCTATACCCCGACAGCGAAGGCGCTGCACTGGACGGTCGTCCTGCTGGTCACGATCCAGTTCGTCACTGCGCTCGCAATGCCGGATATCGGTCCGCATACACAGCCTGACACTTGGATCAGCCTGCATTTTTCGTTCGGCGTACTGATACTTGCCGTGATGACGGCGCGCCTGATCCACCGCCTGATGTATCCAGTGCCGCTCGAGGCTTCGCAAGCGCCGGAATGGGAGCGCTTTGTTGCCTTATTGGCGCATCGGTTGTTCTACCTGATCCTGCTGGTCGGCCCCTTGCTCGGATGGGCGTCGGCGTCTGCGCACCGGCTGAACGTAAGTCTGTTCGGATTGGTGACGCTGCCCTCGATCGCCGCACCGAAGGCGCGCTGGGCGCTTATCGCGGGTGACGTGCACGCCACGGCCATGTGGGTATTGCTGGCGCTTGTCGGCCTGCACGCGGCGGCGGCGCTCTACCACCATGTCGTACGCCATGATGGCACGCTCAAGCGGATGCTGCCGACCGAATGAAGGGACAGCAAGTCCGGATCAGTGCGAAGTGAAGCACAGACCGCATCTGTGCGCGGCGATATCGTGTCGGTTCCAATCATCCGTGACGGAAATTATCATGTGCCCGACATTTGAGAACCTAAGCGGGGTGCGCCATGCATAGCGCTGCCTCCGAAGGGTTGGTCCGCCCTCATCTTGGCCTGGCCAGTCAACCAGTGTATGCGACTCTTGTTCAGTTTCCGGCCGTGTGCTTCGTCGGTGCGTTGCTGACCGACCTGGCGTACTGGGAAACCCTGAACGTCATCTGGGAGACGTTTTCGGTGTGGCTGCTGACGGCCGGTTGCATCGTGGCCGCCTTTGCCGGCATCGCCGGCTTGCTGACCTGGTTCAGGCTGCGCCATGTACGCGGGCTGCGCTTTGCCGGACTTCACGTCGCAGCGAGCCTCCTGGCGCTGTTGCTGTCGATCGTCAATGCCTTCGTTCACAGCCGTGACGGCTACACGGCGGTGGTTCCGCAGGGTCTCACGTTGTCCATCATCGTCGTCGTTCTGATGCTGCTGGCAACCTGGTTCGGCTGGCCGCGTCCACAGTACGCTAACGATGCCGGAGGCACGCGATGAAGACGACAACGCTTTTTTCACTCATCGCATCAACCTGTCTGTTGGCTGCATGCGACCACGGCGATCCCGCGGTGCAGGCAGCGCAGCAGGGCCCCGGCCCGACCTTGCCGGCGTTGAAGAACTATCTGCTGCCGCCAATGAAAGTCTCGCCGGCGGGCAGTTGGAAACAGGGCGAAAGCCCCGTTGTGCCGGCATCGCTGAAGATCAGTGCGCTTGCTACTGGACTGATGCATCCACGTTTCGTGTATGCGCTCCCGAATGGTGACATCCTGGTCGTTGAATCGAACGGTCCAAAACAGCCGAAGATGCGGCCCAAGGACGTCATCATGGGGCCGATCAAGGCCTATGGGGGCTCGGCACAGAAAGGCGGAAACCGGATCACGTTGATACGTCCGGCGAGCGGCGGTGCGGCGGCGCAGCGCACGATCTTCCTCGATCACCTGAAGTCGCCGTTTGGCGTGGCCCTGGTCGGCAACGATCTGTACGTCGCGAACGCCGACTCGCTGATGCGTTATCCCTACACCGAAGGCGATACGAAAATTACTGCCGCGGGCACCAAGGTCATCGACCTGCCGGGTGCGGAGGGTGCGCTCAACCACCATTGGACCAAGAGCCTGCTGGCGAGTCCCGACGGAACGAAGCTATACGTCGGCGTCGGCTCGAACAGCAACATTACGGAAAACGGCATGGAAGCCGAGATGAACCGCGCCGATATCCTCGAAGTGGACCGCGCCAGCGGTGCCACGCGTATCTTTGCGAGTGGTCTGCGCAACCCGAACTCGATGCAATGGGAGCCGCATAGCAAGGCCATGTGGGTTGTGGTCAACGAGCGCGACGAGATCGGGCCCGACCTCGTACCCGACTACCTGACGTCGGTGCGCGATGGCGGATTTTACGGATGGCCGTACAGCTATTACGGGCAGCACGTCGACCCGCGTGTGATGCCTCAGCGGCCAGACCTGGTCGCCAAAGCGATCGTGCCTGACTACGCGCTCGGCTCGCACGTGGCATCTCTTGGTCTTGTCTTCAACACCCCGGGTAGCACCATGCCGCCAAGCTTTCGCGAAGGGGCGTTTGTCGGCGAGCACGGCAGCTGGGACCGCAGTCCGCCCAGCGGCTACAAGGTCGTGTTCGTGCCGTTCCACGACGGTAAGCCGTCTGGTAAGCCTGTCGATGTCGTGACCGGCTTCCTGGCGAATGGCCACGCGAAGGGGCGCCCGGTCGGGCTGGCAATGGATCGCAGCGGCGCACTCCTGGTTGCGGACGATGTCGGCAATACGGTCTGGCGCGTCAGCGCGGCGGGGGGCCTTGAGGTGTTGACGAAGGCGCGGCCGCCCGCCTTCTTTTGTCGGCTCGGGCCAGATCGTGTGTGCCGGTCGGGATTGGGGAGCACGGCAACGGGCCTCGGCTCAATCCCTGACCTATCGCTGCGCTAACTCGACTGGCATGCCAGCCCGGATCGTGTTGTGTATTTCGGCTACGGCATCTGTTTCGCGCAGTAGTTGCGCTATCGAGGAACTGGAGGCGGACGAGGACACGGTTGTCCGGTAGGTAATATTGACAAGCCGGCTTGAGCGACCCCCGCTCAAAGCTGTTACCGCCGCGAGCGCAGGATCGAAAACGGTATCAGCGCAGACACCTTGCGGCGATAGGCGCAATAGCTGTCGCCCATCGCATTGACGAGATCGCGCTCTTCGAGAAACAGGGTCGCGATCACGCCGTACACTGTCAGAAAGCCGGCCAGCAGCGCGTGGCCGACGGTCATCGATGGCGTCGCCCAGAGCGCGATGATCAAGCCCGTCTGGATCGGGTGACGCACATGGCGATAGGGGCCGCGCATCGAGAACGGCGGTTCCTGCGCCGCGGGCGAGAATGCTTGCCGCAGGCCATAGAAGTGCCATTGATCGATGCTTCGTATCGCCCAAATCAGCAACAGATTGCCGAGCGCGAACAGGCTGAGTACGGCAAGCATGCCCCATCGCGAATCGACCGTCCACAGCGGCGCTGGCATCGGCGTCCAGAACGCGACGATCATCGCCAGTTGTACGCCCGAGACCAGGATGTAGACACTGCGCTCCAGCTCCGCGGGTACGCTGCGCCGCAGACGTTGCTTGAAAGCGGGGCGTGCCATCAGGCTGTGCAGCAGGCCGAACAAGGCGAGCAGCGCGCAGTTGCCGATGGCCGCAAGCGGGATGCTCGCTGCGGTTCCGGTATCGATACCTTTCGGCGTCCAGTTCTGGAGGAAGCCGATGAAGTACAGTTGCGTGGCCTGGGCCGCCAGGAATGCCGACAGGGCGATGAGACGGATAGTCATGCTGTTCTCCTTGAATGGAATAATCTGTAGCGTATAAATGGGGCGTTCCCTGGGCGTTCCTATGATTTCAAGGAGCTGCGATCGATGACGACGCGTGAACTCAAACTGTTCGGGCAGCCGGCCATCCTCGGCCCGGACGGGGCGACGCCGGTCAGGCTCAAGCGGTGCGCCCTGCTGCTGGCCATGTTGGCCTCGACGCCGGACGGCATGGAACGCGCGACGCTGGCCGAGCGGTTGTGGGAAGAGGGGGAGGAGGCCGCGCGCCTGCGGCGGCTGCGGCGGCTGGTATTCGAAGCGCGCGGTCTGCTGGGCGAAGACGCATTGCCGGAACAGAGCGGGCGGCTCGCGCTCAGCGACGCATGGCGGGCGCACTGCGATGTCGCGCGCTACCTGCAGCAATATCACAGCCTGATCCATCACGGCGGGAACGTGTCGGCGCCCGTGCCCGCATTCGATATCGTGCAAGCCGCGCGCGCCCCGCTGCTCGGCGACTGGGCGTTCGACGAGCGGACGCAGGCGGCCGAATGGCTCGATTTTCAGCGCACTGCGCAAAGCAGCCGTTGCCGCCGCATGCGCGACAAGATCGTCGCGTCGCTTCTGGCACAAGGCGCGCACGATGATGCACTGCGTATGATGTTGGCCGACATCGAGCGCGACCGGATCGACGAAGCAGGCTGGGAACAGGCGGCCATCATGCTGTTCAACGCGGGACGCGACGAGGAATGTATTGCGCGGTACCGCACCCTGCGCGGCAATCTGTTCGAAGCGCTCGGCGTCGAGGTGTCCGCCTCGTTCACGCGGCTGGCGCGCAATGCCGAGGCCAGGCTGGCGCTGCGCAACGTCTGGGGACAGTCGCGTCCGCGCACTTCGTACACGGATGCAGGCGGCGTCTATCTTGCCTGGCAGTGCTTCGGCGCTGGCAAGACCGACCTGCTGATTATTCCCGGCTTCGTATCGAACGTGGAGATGGCCTGGGAGCAGCCGGAGCTTGCGACTTTCCTGGCGCGCGCGGCGCGGGAGTTCCGCGTGATCATGTTCGACCGACGCGGCGTCGGGCTGTCGGACCGTACGCTGGAAGACCCATCGATGTCGACCGCAGTGAGCGATGTCCTGGCGGTGCTGGATGCCGCCGACAGCAAGAGCGCGGTGGTATTTGGTGCGTCGGAAGGCGGGCCGGTGGCGATTCAGCTGTGCTGCGCGCATCCGCAGCGCGTACGGGCACTATGCTTGTATGCCGCGCTGCCGAAGGGCACCGCGAGCGCCAGCTACGGTTCCGCGCTGACGTCTCAGCAGTACGACCTCTGGCGCGAGCGGCTGGTCGCGGACTGGGGCACCGGCCGCAGCATTGCCGCGTTCGCCCCTTCCCATGCCAACGATCCGACCCTGAACGACTGGTGGGCTCGCCTGTTGCGGCTGTCGAGCAGCCCGGGGACGATCGCAGGCATCCTGGACCAGTTGCGCAATATCGACGTGACGGCGCTGCTCCCGTGCGTGCGGTGTCCGACCGTCCTGATGCACCGCCGGGGCGACCGGGCGGTCCGCATCGAGGCCTCGAGATTCATGGCGGCGTCCATTCCCGGCGCAAGCCTGGTCGACCTCGAGGGCGCTGACCACTGGTGGTGGCTCGATGATGTCGATGTGCTTCTCGGCAGATTGCTGGCATTGCGTGACGGCGTCGAGTCTCTTGAAAACGGAAAATAGTATAAATCGTTTATCTAATTTGCCCGGGTCTATGGCTCAAAGCAAGTGCGCCATGTTGCACTGGCACTGCAAATGAGCGTTGCGACAAACAGCGAATTGCCGCGCTTTATCGGCGTAGCATCTGGCCCACGTTTCCCTACCTATCCCGGTTTCTCACTCGAGAACACACCCATGCATCATGGGAGTGAAGGCACTTTTCACTACCAGCGCAATGGCGTTGCCGATTATTTGTGCAGGGAACGAAATCAGGACGACAATCCAATTACCCTACATCTGTCGCTCCTACATTTGTCGGATGTACGGAATTCGTCCAGTTGAAATATATTTGAAGCGTCTTTGGCCACATGGAATGTTGTAGCACGCCTGAGCCAATGTGATATCGGACCGAAAGACCTCTCGACGTCTGAAGACGATGAGATGCCAACAAACAATAGGAGGTGATATGAGTAACAAAAAACTGAAAGAGGCTCTGGGAGACGCACTGGATTCGGACAAGGATCGCAAACCGCAAGAGCAAGTCCGCACCGACGCTGAACTGAGTAATGTCGACCTTGAAGGCGTTGCTGGAGGCAGCAGCATACCTCCGTGCTCCAGCTTTTGTTATGAGCCAGACTGAGTTTGAAAGAAGTGGATTAGACGTCGACCCGGTCGGTTCGATTAATACTGCGCCGGAGGCAACGTGGATGTCGACAGTCATTGCTTTCGACGCGATTCTCTGTCCATTAATATTTACTGATGGCGAATTTTCATTTTGCATTGACGGGTTGGATTATTCCGGTCGGAGGCGCCGGTTGTCGACGGACGCTAACGGAGCCTTCTCTTTTCTGCGTTCCGCGTAAAACGGTGCGTCGGAGTTCGACCCTCTCTACGGGTGGCGCTGCGTGCCTTCACGCCTTGCACGACGAGGTGCTGACGTGGGCCGTTCAAGCCGCGCACCGGCAAAGGTGCGCAATCCGCGTCGCGCCGCGCTTGCCCGAGTAGCGAAAGCAAGGATTCGCGGCGGATCGCGGTTGCATTGCCCCACCAACGGCACATAGGTTCGACAGGCCCGCAAGGGGTCGCCGTCCTGACCGTAAAGCGTTGTGGGAGGCGGCCCAGCGCAGACGGCCGCCGTGCGCGCCGAAGTCCGGTGGCGCCAGAGGCCACTCGTGTCTCGGCAACCTTGCCGCCCCAGCTGTGCTGACGGTTTCAACAGAATTCACGGACCGCGGTACGGCACGTCTACGCCGGTTTTGATTTCAGGCTGTCGCTCCCCTCAACCGCATCGCGTTTGGTCGTACAGCTCTACCGCCCATTCTCCGCGACCACGCAGTCAAGAATTGCTAGCAATGCCTCACTCAACACTGATGTGACAAAGCGCGTATTTGTTCAGAGTGATAACCGTTAAACTGGAGGATTAAGGTTTTTTTCGGTATTTTTGTTATGATCGCACTGGTTTCCCGTCCGTTGCGCGCCATCGCCTGCGCCATTTTGCTCATAGGGACCTATATGCCGATTGATGGCTTTGCGGAGGGCACGGCAAACTGGGCGGCGCTCGCGCGCAGAGACCTTCAGTTCGCAGGCGACACAATCGCTTCGAGGCACGCGGGCGCGGTGGATGGGCAAGCCAGCGTCACCGGACCGCTCGTGAACGGGCTGCGAGCAGCGTTGGCGGAGACTGAGGCCGTTCATAACGAGCAGGATTATCTGCGAGTAATGACGCGCTTTATTGCCGGATTTGGCGATCCCCACACCGGAATCGACTTGCATCTTGCTCCTCGCGGCTGGACCGGCATCCTACTTGACCAAGTCGAAGCGCGCTATCGCGTCGTATGGTCAGAAGCCGGTTGGCCAAATGAACTGCCGCCAGTCGGCGCCGTCGCTGTGAGTTGCGATGGTGTTTACACTGGCACCTATCTGCAGCTGAAAGTCGGACCGTTCGTGAATCGCAGCGCAGAATATGCCACGACCTTGAGTTCGTTGGCTCAACAATCCATGTTCGAAACTGGCCTTGGCTGGACGCCAGCCCAGTGTGTATTTGAGCTGGCCGACGGCACTTCGCGCCGCTTCGACCTGCCGCTACGCCGCGTGCCTGAACAGGTTAGCCATTCACGGTTGAACGCCCTCCGCTCCATTTACCACACGACGGCCAAGCCGGTCGGGGTGACCCAGTTGGGGCCCGGCCGCTATTGGGTCGGCATGCCGACTTTCGATGGCAGGCAGGCAAGTGCAGCCTATGAAGCGCTCTATCCGAAACTGGCGGCGCTGAAGCAGCCCGCATGGGTCGTTCTGGACCTGCGCGGCAATGGTGGCGGCGATTCGACCTGGGGCACGCGCGCGCTCGGTGCCCTGTATGGCACGGATTACAGCAACCAACTGGAAGAAGCCGGCGGTCAACAAGAGTATCTCATTGCCGACAGCGTAACGGTAGATCTGCTCAAGAGGTATATTGCGGCACCAGAATTCGCAAACTCAAGAGAGGATATGATCGAGGTCCTCGCGAAGGTCCACGCAGCGATAAAGGCGGGCAGCAAGATGGCGCTTGTGTCCGGACAAGCCGATGGCCTAACCGCGGATGTCATTCCTGCGCTCGTGGTCCATCGCACGCACGGCCCCCGCCTGGCCGCAATCATCGACCGCAATTGCTTCAGTTCGTGCATGAATGTCCTGCAACAGATCCGCGCAACCGGAGACGCTGTCGTATTAGGGGAGCCGACCATTGGCTATTCTCCTTTCGGTGAAATCACCAGGATCGATCTGCCAAGCGGGCGCGGGACCTTGCTGATTCCGTCCGCTGTGTTCAGGACTGCCCAGGCAACACGCGAACCATTCCTTCCGGACTATGCATTCCCAGGGAAAATGGGCGACGATAACGCGCTGACAGCCTGGGTCAACCGTATTCTCGACGGATTGGCTGCGCACTGAATCACCTGACCTCAATTCGTCCTGTTCGCGCCGTGTGGGGACGGTAGCAATTGGGCGGACCTTTTGTCGCGTGAAATTTCGACGGCAGGCATCGGGGCAGGGTAAAAGAATCTTCCGTCCTTGACGACAGCCATGACCAGGCGCTTGGCCACGACATCGCCTTTCGCATCGAATGTCTGAGCACCCGTCACACCCTGCCAGTTTTTCGTCGAGTGAAGAACGGTACCTACCTTAGCGGGATCAGTGCTGTGCGCGCTGCGCATGGCATATGCAAGAAGCTTCATCGCATCGTAACCTTGAGCAGCTGCGCTGTCCGGGACCATACCGTACTTGTCCGCGTACCGCTGCGTGAACGATTGGACATTCTCCCGATTGTCATTTGGGTTAAAGAGCGTGAACACAACAACCCCTTCCGCGTTGGATTTGCCTAGTCGAATCAAATCGGGGGAATCGAGGCCGGCGCCACCGAAAATCGGCACCTTCAGGCCAGCTGACTGCGCCGCTCGAAGAATGTCGGCACTGTCCGGAAAAGAGCCCACCAGAAAAACCGCATCCAGCTTGAAATAATGGGCCCAATCGGCCATGATGCTCTCGTGATCACGTGCCTTGGCATCGTAAGACCGCCGGTCGACGATCGATAGGCCGATATCATCCGCACGTTGTTCAAAATAGTTGGCCAAGTCCACGCCGTCATCGTTCTTGATGTAGTAGATCGCGATGTTGTGATAGCCTTGCGCCGCCGCCCAATCTGCGATCTGCCGTCCCTGTTCGGAATTGTTGGGAAGATTTCGAAAGATCAGCTTCCCGCCGTGTTCGGTAATCTTCTGGCCGCTCGCACCCGGCGTAATCAGCAATAACCCGGCTCGCTCATAAATTTTTGCGGCGGGTTCCGTAATATATGAGTTCAGATGCCCGATAACGGCGGAGATGTCTATATTGTCGGCAATTTCCTGCGCGACGAGGCGTCCTGTCGACAGCGCTCCTTCATCATCTTTCAACAGTAATTTTACTTTTCTGCCGCTGAAGACGCCGCCTTTGCTATTGATCTCATCCGTCGCAAGCGTAATGCCGTTGACCAGCGTCGCCTTCCCGCCATTCAGAGGCCAAGCTACCGCCACCGTAATATCGCCGGCCGCTTGATCAAGGTGCTCGGCGCGACGCTGCGCGATTGATCTGGTATCGCACGCAGCCAGAGTAAGCGCCAATAACAACCCGAATGCCCAATTTCTCATGGTGATTCCAATTCTTATGCAAGTTGACGTTTAGCCAGTTCCACAAACAGACCGTCTTGAGTCATGAGTTGCTCATAAGTTCCACTCTGCACAACTTTCCCCTTGTCAAGCACGTAGATGCGGTCCGCATTGATAATGGTACTCAGTCGGTGTGCGATAACGATTCTTGTTGCTTTCAGCTGGTCCAGACTTGCGCTGACAATCGCCTGTACCCTGTTATCGAGTGCACTGGTCGCCTCGTCAAAAAATACAAGTCGCGGCTTATTGACGATTGCGCGGGCAATTAACAGACGCTGCCGCTGACCACCGGATAATGTGCCGCCACCATCGCTAACGAGCGTATGTATTCCCATCGGCATCGCTTCGATGTCTGCGTCGAGACCGGAAGCGCGCGCCGCTTCCCATACCTGGTCTATGGAAACCGTCGTGGACCCGGTAATGTTCGAATGGACATCGCCACTCATCAATTTTCCGTTCTGCAGAACTACACCGATCTGCTGACGAACTTCCCGTATGTCGAGCTCGGACAAATCGTGTCCATCATAATAAATATACCCCTGGGCCGGACGTTCAAATCCCAGCATTAGCCGCAGGAGCGTCGACTTCCCTGATCCGGAGGAGCCGACCAGTGCCACGAACTCGCCGGGTTTTGCATGGATGGACACATCTTGCAAAACCGGCGGGCTATCCGGAGAATACGAAAAACTGACGTTACTCAGTTCGATGTCGCCTTTTAACGAGCCCGGGCTGACCTTGTCTTCATCGCTCTCAGGAATTGCCTCCAGAATCGGACGCACGCGATCAAATATGGAAATAACGGACACGAAATCGAGGCCGACACGAACCAGCGACAGTGCGCCACCAAGGAATAATGTAAATGCGGCACTGAAGGCGATGAAATCACCAGTCGACAAAATACTGCCTTCGTTGCTGGACAGCAAAGTGATGCTCAAAAAAATCACAGCTGTCGAGATAACAGGATACGTCACGCCGAATATCGCTGCTACATTGTTCAAGGCGCCCGTACGTAATGCTGCACGCTTTTGGCTGGCAAATTTCGTCGCCCAGTTGGCAAAAGCCTGGCGCTCGGCCCCGGTGATGCGCAACTTGGTAATGCCGCTCAAATATTCAAAAACCAGACCGCTCACTTTGCCGTTCAGTCGAGCGGTCTCACGGGTGGCGCGCACAGCAAAGTAGCCGACAAAGGCATTAAACGCGACTGCGACGGAAGCCAATCCAATCGCAATCAGAGCCAATTTGAGGCTGTACGTAAACAGAAAAAAAACGGTAAGCAGCGAGAAAATGCCGCTAACCAAAGTGGAGATCGTCAATCCAGACAGAATTTCCCGAATCTGATTAATACCATTGATCCTTGTGGCAAGATCGCCGGCAGTATAATCGCGGAAAAATGGCGCCGGCAGACTGAGCACGCGGTCCCAAACGGCCGCCTGCAGATTACTGCTCGCCCGGCCTTCGATCCTCAGCATCGCGAGCGAACGCGTTGCCTCCAGGAGAAGCGTCGCGAGACATACCGCAAACAATATTACGATGATCTCGACCATTTGCCGGCGATCTGCCGCCGGGAATACGCTGTCGAACAAATAGCCGCTCGCGACGGGAATTACCAAACTCAAGGTCGTCGTGGCGAGTGCGATCGCTGCGACAACGCCAATCTCACGGCCCGCGCCTTTCGACGCAAACCGCAGAATATCGGACAGAGCAAGTTTTTTCGACGGTAGTGCGGCATAGAACATGAGCCCAAACAGCATCCCTGTGTCGGCGAACGAAGCGGAGACAACCGTCGAATTTCCGCTGACCGGATCGATCGCTTCATACCCGCCCTCTTTCACTGGTATCAACGCGACGGGGCCCTTGTCCGATTGTGAGAAACCGAGCAGCGGTCCGTTGTCGCTTTTCCACCATTCCCCGGTGAGCGCTACGATGCGTGATCTCACCCTGGATGCCTGGGCAATTTTTCGAACAGTTGTCTTGCCGGGGGAATTCGGCTTTTTAAATTCAATACCTTGATAGTTACCGATGATACGGCAGGCGGCGAACAGCGGATCACTTCCGTTTGGAGAGATCAACCCATGCCTGTCCAGGTCAAAAATGCCGGCGAACTCCAGCAGAGCGTCAGACATGATTTTGCCGTTGTTCTCGCTCTTTGCCTGCAACCGGGCCAACTCGGCGCTGTCTTCCAGCCGCTTCCGTCTGAGTGCTTCGAGGCTGAGCAAAGAGAGCATGGCATCAATCCCATCCAGCATCTCGGCACACAACCCCCGCATATGGATCTGCGCAGTCGTGCTCGCAACAATCTCACATTGAGGTTCGGCACTGATCCATACATCGCTCGACCAGACTCTTACCGGCCCGGCATCGACGGGAATGCTGCCGAAGTACCGGCATTCCCCAGCGATTGCCTCAACCCACCTTACTCCGGGCTCAGGCGCAAGGTTCATCCGCTCGGCATTCGTGGTAAACCGGCTTCCTCCCGGCAACATTCTGCAGGAGGAGGGCGCTTTTTCAGGAAGACCCGCTAACATCGCATCGACAAAATTGTCGATGGGCGCGGTCGCCTCGTCGCTGGAGCTGGCTCGCACTTCAGCTAAAAATTGCGCGCGTGGAATCTTTAAATAACGGGCGCTGGGTCCAATAACTGCAACGAGTCCGAAATAGTCATCTGAAATAACCGGAAGCGAAAACAGGCTTCCGGCACCGACGGAAAAAAGAAAATTATGCGCCCCTTCATCGCCCCGCCCTGCATGTTGAGCAAAAAACAAGTCAACCGAACCGTGTTGAAGATAAAATACGTGTCCGGCCGAATCGACGGAGCTCAATTCCCGCTGTGTCCCGGGGATCCCAACCTCCTCCAGTCGGGCCACTAATCGACTTTGATATTGATCACTCATTGGAAATCAACTCCGCGTACTTGCCACGCAATGTCATCAACTCGTCATGTGTGCCGCGCTCCACGACTTTCCCCTTGTCCAACAAAATAATCTCGTCGCAATCGCGGATCGAACTCAGACGGTGCGCAATAACCAGGCAACTGCATCCCCGGTGTCGCAAATTATCGTTGACAATCGCTTCTGTTACAGGATCCAACGCACTGGTAGCCTCGTCGAGAACCAATAGCCGTGGATTTGAGGTTAATGCTCGCGCAATCTCCATCCGTTGCCGCTGGCCGCCGCTAAAATTCGAACCGCCTTCCGATACCAAGCTGTCGTAACCTCCAGTACGGGCACTGATCATGTCGTGCAAACACGCATCCTTGGCCGCTTTTACCATGGCTGGAGGCGGCACCGTACTGTCCCACATCACCAGATTTTCGCGGATCGTGCCGGAAAAAAGGGCGATATCCTGATCCACTGCTGCAACGGAGTTCAGAAATTGGCGCCGCGGCCATTCGCTCCTGGGCTTGCCATCAAACAGTATTTCGCCTGACCATGGTTGATACAGCCCAAGCACGAGTTTGGCGATGCTCGACTTCCCACACCCAGATGAGCCGACCAGGGCAACACGATGCCCGGGTTTCAGAGTTAGATTAAAATTTTCCAGAAGCGGTGGCTCATGGCGGCTATATCCGAAAGTAACGTTACGCAACTCCAGCGAACCTTCGAGCTTGGCACTATTCAAAACATCGTCAATATGCTCGAGGGCATTAAGGTCTTCGCAAGGCGTATTCGCCACGTCGTCCAAACGAGCCATGTCTCCCGCCAATGTCTGGACCTTGCCACCTAAAGCGATGAGAATATTGGTCGGGTTAACGAAACTGGCGATCAGTGCCTGAAATGCAACGAGAGTACCGATCGTCATGTCGCCGTTCATCGTCCGGATTCCGCCGATTCCTAAAATCACGCAGGTGTTTGCCGTTGTCAGAAACTTTGGCATGATGTCGAGGACAATCGACGACCGATTCATAGCCTGCATGGAATTCGCAAGGCGGGCTTGATAGCCTGCCCAGCGGCTGAAAAAATCGGACTCGCTGCCGGACGCCTTCAGCGATTCAATCAGGGTCAAGCCATTCATAGATATGCCCATGACCTTGCCCTGGTCGATGGACAATTTCTGGTTCAACTCGGTGCGACGCTGCGCGACCATGCACAATATGAGCAGATTTAATGCGACAATGCCGATCGTCACGAGACTCATCGCGACGTCATAAAAGAGCATGATCACTGCAAAAAATATTGCCGTGAGCACGCTCAGCATGCCAGTAGCCACGTCGCCGGAGAGGACTTTGGCGACGCGGTCGTTAATCCCCACGCGCGCACCGATATCTCCGGCGGAGCGCTGGATATAGAACCCAATCGGCAATCGCAGGACGTGCCAAAAAAGATTTGCCGAGGTGCTCAATGCGATACGCATCTCGAGCTTCAGCAGGAAATGTCGTTGTAACCACGTGAGAACGCCGGTCAATATCGACGTGCCGAGCATGATGAGAATCAATGGCAAGACCCAGGTCTTCATTCTGCCCACGAGAACCTGATCAATGAAAGTCGAAGTAAAAGCTGGAATAACGAGACCCGGAACGACCAGCGCAAGCCCGGAAAGGACAAGAAAGAGTATCGCCATGCGCGCGCCGACGAGGCGAGTCCGCAGACTGCTCGTTATACTTGGCTTTTGACCGCTCGGCACGAAGTCTGGACCTTTTTCGAACGTCAGCACGACACCCGTGAACGACTGATCGAACTCTTCACTTGTTACGATACGCCGGCCCATCGCGGGGTCATTCAACAATATTTTGTCGCCGGCGAAACCGTCCACCACCACGAAGTGATTGAAATTCCAGAAGACGATCATCGGTAAGGTCATCGATCTGAGATCGTCCGGCTCTTTTCGCAGGCCACGCGAGATTAATCCGTATTCGCGCGCCGCGCGAATCAAGTTCAGTGCCTTGCTGCCGTCGCGGGAAACCCCGCAAGCGGCTCGGAGCTCTTCGAGCGAGATGTATTTTTTGTAATACGCCAAGACCATGGCCAACGATGCGGCGCCGCATTCGACCGCTTCCATCTGTAGAATCGACGGCGCGCCGGCTCTTCTCTCTGCAGGCGTAAATCCGAGCTTGCGCATTGCCTTATGCCATGCTGCTCGAGAACGCCCAACTATATCTTTCATGGCTGCCATTGATTAGCCGAGTTCCAGGATTTTCTTGAGAATCGGAAGCGCTAATTCGATTGGACGCTGTTCTGACACAGTAATCGCTGCGGAGCAGGACGTCCCGCTCTGAATCTGAAATGGAGGGCCGCTGCGCGTCGACCATTGGTAGTGGCTCGGATTAAGGCCTGATGGGATGAGAGATGCCCGGATTTGGATAGGGGGCAAATCACCTGTGAGGTTGCGGACAAGCTTATCGTTACCAAAAACACGCATCAAACCCTGATCAGTAGAGGGATAGTCGGCGACGGACGCGACAATCGCACGCAGGAAGCCGAATTCTTCCCGCTTGGCGGTACTCGGACTCACTTCCACATTCATATTACTGCTCACCTTCTTTCCCTCTGCGGCAGGAAGATAAACATAGGCTTCGATTTCGTTCGCATCCGAACTCGACGATTCGATACTGATGAGTGGAGTTCCCCGTTCGACAAGCTGGCCCTCCGTGGCTTTGATCTCAAGTACGCGGCCTGTATAAGGGCTTACGATCGACGCAAAATCCTTTGCTTCCCGGATCATCATGGTAACGGTCCGCTTCGCGTCTTCGAGCTGGTTCTTCAGCGAGGCAAGCTCGTTCTCGCTTTGCTTTTCGGCATCGAGGCGCGTCACCTGCAATTGTTTGACTTGGGTATCAATCGTTTTTTGCTCGAGCAATACCGAAGAGAGCTCCAGCTGGGATTCGATCAGGGTCTGCTTGGTGATGAGGCCTTGATCATATAACCCGGTTTGCGTGTCGATTCGTTCACGCAACAACTTTGCCTTGCGGTCAGCGGTCGCCAATTGAAACAGCAATCCCTGTTTCTGTTGGGAGGAGGCGATTTCCCTCGACTTTTCGTTTTTATCGGCCAGCGCCATTGCCTGGTCGTATTGTGCTTGCACTTCCTTCAAATGCGCTTCGCTGGCGTGAATTTTCTGCAATAGATCACTCTGTTCCAGTCGGCCGATAATTTGCCCACGCGTGACCTTATCGCCAACGTCAACGGCCAAATCGGATAAACGGCCGCCAGCGGACGAACTTAATACATTGACGCCACCGTTTTTCACGAGAATGCACTGTTGCGCCACTAGTTTTGTGGGCAGACTGCCGAGTATCGCCCACAATACAGCGGTGATAATGAGCAGGCCGAGGCCTGCCAGTGCCAACCAGCCTTTTACACTGGTTACTTGCAACAAACTGTTCAATTCTTCCGGCGATGATAGACGATTTAATGCCGATTGCCTGAATATATTCTTCATATTTTGATTTCCTGAAGCTGAGACATGGGCGATCGATGCCAGTAAGGGCCGATGTCTTACAAAAATAGCCGCTGCAGATCCTGCAAGCGATCGAGATCAATAGTCACTCGATCCATCGCGCTTTTGCCCGGCACAACTTCTGGTAATAAGGTCCCTGCTGCATAGTTGAGATTTACTAATGCAACCGCGTATTCCAACTCGAGCTGGAGATAGTTGATCCGTGCGTTAACATATCTCGATTCGACATTGATAACGTCTATCAACGTCGAAAATCCGTTGCGCTGTTTGATGACTTCGTGCTCGATGGCCTTTTGATAGGAGGTAAGCCCATCTTTCGCGATCTGAATGCGCTCGGCGCTGCTGGTGACTGCCGCTACCGCTGCCTCGACGTTGTTAACGACTGCGATTTGCAAATCGCGGCGTTTGGTTCTCAGTTGCTCCACCGTGGCGACGGACTGCAGGAGTGCGCCAGAAGCCGAACGGTTCTCGATCGGAAACTGGAAATTCAATACAGCCGATACGGACGGACCGGTCTGCGTTCGGCCCGGGATCGAGATAAAACCAAAATGGGATCCACCTTCCGACGCCTTGCCGTAGCCTGCATTCAGCTGTAGGTCCATCCGCGGTTTCAGGTTATTCTTGGCTACCGCGAGCAATTTAATGGCGGCTTCGGTCTGTAACTCCACAGCCGAAACATCTGAACGTCTGCGCAGAGCACGCTCGCCCAGCGCTTGGACCTGAGCCGGAGAGATCGCACGCAGGACCTGCGGAAGAGGGAGCACGTCTTGCGCCAACGTCAACTGGGCGATTGCAACCGCGTCAAGCCCCAATATACGGCCAAGGCTGTTCTTTGCCTCTGTCCGATTAAGCGTCGCGGCCTTTCGATCGATAACTTTGTCCGCATAATCCGCATTTAATAGGACCAGATCCGCCCGTGGTTTTTCCGCATTGTCGACCAGCTTTTGAGTGGACGCTAGCAATGTCCGGCTTTGCTCCTCGGCGTCGGCCGCAACTTTCTCGAGTTGAATACGGGATCGATACGTCCAATAGGCGACGGCGACATCGCGCACCGTCTGGGCGACGCGATCCCGCACCATATATCCCGATGCCAGTGCGTTGAGTTCGGAGGAAGATTCCTGCCCTGTTACGTTTTCCGTACCGGAGCCACGCAAGAGCGGCAGGGTCAACGATACATTCAGTTTGACAGTGTTCTTTTGCCCCGGGAAAGCGCCAGGGGACGTGTCTTGCGTGGCCGCAGCGACAAGCGAACTACCGAAAGTCATCCCGTTTCTTAACTGCCTGATGACGCCGACTTCATATCCTGACGCAAACTGACGTGTTTGGGTCCAGACCGGCGCACCGTCACCGGCGGTATCGAGAGGGGTGATTGTTCTGCTCAGGTCGGCACTTCCCGCAAACTCCCAGTCGAATTGTGATTTCGCCTGCATTTCTGCACCGCGCAGGAACGTTGTCTGAGACCGCTGCACAGCGATATCTGGGTTTTTCGTCAATGCGATTTCAATCGCATCGATCAACCGTAAATCAGCTGCGAAAGCGCTCCTGGTGTTTCCTGCCATAAAGACGCACAGCAAAGTAACGGGCAGTAACCGGTCCTTAGCAAATTGCCACCTGAATTGCATGAGATATCTTGAGATGTTGAGAAAAGCTTTGCTTTCGATTTGGAAAATTCCAGTTCCTGATGAAAATAGACGCGAGAACCGCCGTCCCACTGCACTTTTATGGTTCAGTGTTACTTGGCGGCCCCCGCGTGGATTTTTTGACGCAGAGCGTCTCATCCCGACTGAGTGACTGGTGCTGGCTCGGCATTAACGCTCAGGCAATGAGTAGTTGTAGCGGCGTAGTCCACCGACAACTCGTTCCAACTCATCGATATTCAATACAATCTCGTCCGAAGATACGTCCTGACTGTTATCGACGCCTCTCGACCTGCCTGCATCTTCGAAGACATCTGTCGATTTTTCGTTGCTCATCCTTGCCCTCCTTTTCTTGGATCAGTACATCGAAACAGGAAAATACTCTTCTAAGGCGCTGCGTCCGCCAAGGAGGCGCTAACAAGCCATCCCAAGGGACGCCGATATTCTTTCCGGGATCACGCGACCTATCGAATCCGGTGGAGGCGAGGAACCGAGCTTTGGTTCGCGTGTCGACGTCTGCTTCGGCTCAACCGTGTCGCCATACCATCGAGTTTTTGCTACCCGCTTGTATGTCGATGATAAGCTCAGGAAATTAATCAGGATTGATTTCTGCGTTGCGTTCAGCTCGCATTCTGAGCGCGAAATGAGCGTTAATGCCAGGACATACTGCAAAGAAAACGGTAGACTCCGGAAACTCAACGGATACTCGCTGAGCGCAATATTGCCGCCTCCGTCACTTGCAAAACGGCAGCGCTGGAGCAAACTGAGCGCATTTTTTACGTTTCCGGGTGCCCAACTGTCGCACCGTTCATATAATTGCGTCAGCAATGTTCCGACAAGATTCCCATCTTCCGAAGTGATAAATTTGATCAGCAATTCGTCCAGGTAATGCGCGACCAAGGAATCGTGTTTGTCGGCCTCACAATGCGCCGCGAGCTTTTCGTGTTTGTACTTCGCGCCACCGCGGTCCGCGTATAGGAAGTCCAGTAAATCGAGAGTCTCGTCGATTGCTGCCTTGTTGCGTTTTGCTGCGACCAATACGCGGACTTTGTTGAGGTTTTGCTCAACCATTCCGAAGATGGCTTCGCCGAACCCTTGATCAAAAAGATTGCTGAAATGATTGAGGCTGATATCAAGATGATGCAGCGCGGTCTCGTGATTCCCTTTGAAATAGTCGTGCAGGGCCAAGGCTGGGTAATATAACGAACTCATGCCAATGCGTGCCAGATCGGTAGCGAGATTTAATTCCCTGCCATGTATCGCATCGAGCCAATGTTGTATTTGCCGGGATTCACGTCGCTTGATACTGGCCACGCACTTTTCGAATTGATCGAAACGGTGCATCATATCGATCCGATTTTCGCACGGTTCGCCCCGGCTGCAGTAGTCCAAGATGGCGTGAAAAATATGTTGTCGAAAAAATGCGGGCGCTGGTTTGTTGGTCTTCTGTCCTTGAACCTGCTCACACAAGGTATCGATGATATTGAGGATTGCGGCCATTGGTCACCCCGTCTTATTCAAAAGCCATTGATTTCAATCGCTCACCAAAACCCGCGTCCTTCTTGATTAAATAATTCATGACGATCCGGTCTTGGATATTTGCTTTGAACGGCGGACAAGCGACTTGGCCCGAATACCACTGCTTAGGGCATGCGCCGCCGCAAACAGGAAACAAATTGCATGATTTGCAAGGGGCGACTTCCCCTTTAATGTCCTCGAACCAGTTTTTCGTTACGGCATTGAGGTTACGTTCTGTATCGATCGTATCCAGGTGGCCGATCCGGTACTCCGGACCTTCGTAGGTCGGCGTATAAGGGAACTCATAGCACGGGAAAACGTTCCCTTTGACATCGTAGACCTCGCTATCCCGTTTCACGACCATGCAGGGACTTGTACTGCGCCGCGGTAGTACGTTCGGCTGGCGGAAGCCCTTTTTCATGGCATAAAGCATCCACTCGATTTCGGCAGCGGCGAAGTCAGCCTTGCTCAGCCCAGTCTGGTCGGCACCATTTCCGCCCCAATCAAAAACCGGAGAAAACTGGATCAATACGCCTCGTTCCTGGACGCCAAAGTGCGCCAACCTGTCGATCAATTTATAGATCGTTTTGGCGCTCGTACTGGTGACATTCACCCTGATGCCAATCGTGCACTTGCGCTCCACGAATTCCGGCAAACTGGCGACGTTAACGATATTCTGAAAGATAATATCGAACGTTTTTTTACCCTCTTTGGTCATCCTTTGCAGGTCGTGCGTTGCGCCGATGCCATCGAGAGTAATCTGGAAGCTTTTGACTCTGCGCTCTGCCAGCTTTTCGAAAACGGCCGGCTTGAAGCTCAAGCCGTTGGTGATCATTCCTGCAGAGTACTTTATTTTATGACTGTCGCAGTGCTCAATGAGGCGGTCACTCATTGTTAGAATTTCGCTGTAGGCCATCAGCGGTTCGGCACCGAACCATTTGACCCCAAGGCTCTCGTATGCACCGTTTTTCAAATTGGAAACGATGCGATTGAACATCTTGTCGCTCATTTCGGCGTCGACGTTCTTCTTCGAATGCACTTGCCCGCAATAGTTGCAGCCGAGCTGGCAATTTGCGGTTGGCATGATCGTCACATCAAGGGAGCGGGAGTCCTCGACTGCCAATACATTCCGTCGCAACACCTCAGCAAACTCATCCTCGTCTTTCCGAACGATGACTTCGGCATGGATCAGGGAAATCAGGTGCTGGTTGGTAAGCTGCGAAAAGTCGCCCCTGCTGATCGCCTGAAGTATTCTGTCTTTAATCGTGATCGTCTTACCGGTCCGGGTTGAATAGAGCAAGCGAGACGGGTCCGAAGATTCGTTTTCGTCGATTAAATCGGTCAGAACGACATATCTGGAGAGCTGATACTGGGTTGTCATGAATGAGTCCACGAATGTTTGATAAAGACAGGGAGCGCGGCTTGGAAGCCTCGCTCCTTGAAGCTTATTTTCCGTTACTCTTCAAACACGTGCATGGTGCCGCACATAGCGCCGCAACCGCCGGCAACCTCATCGAGATCCGAATCCGTCAACATGACGTCTTGTTGTTTCTCATCAAGTTTACCTCCAGCCTTCAGACCTTTAACCAGGGCTTCCTTGATCTTTTCGCTATTTAGTTTTTCATTGCTCATGATATTTCCTATAAGATGTGCTTAATTATCTAGTAGTTTTGAGACGTCAAGATACGGTTCGGTCTTTTGTATTACTTCATGCGGCAGATGTTGTTAACTTTATTTCGGATGGCCTGGATACATAAGCCCGACAAATGTAGGGGCGACAAATGTAGGGGTGGCGCAGCGTAATAGGAAGAATGTGCAAAAAAATATGCGGTAAATGGTTGCCCTGGCGGTTTCGCGCCGATCAATGGGCCCCGATAGGTTCTCGGATACCGGTGAAAATGCTCAGTTAGCGGCAAAAATCCACAAATCAGTGACATAATTTGTATGGCTGTGTTCGGTCCGCGGCATGCGGCATGCGGTGTACGGACGGGTAGCGTTGGAAACAAGGCGGTCCGGGTTGATTCTTCTTTATTGATTACGTGCCCGATGTGTCGCGACGGTTAAACGAATAAATCTACGCGTGAAACAGTTTTCTAAAAAGCTTCTTGTTTGCGCTCGGCCAACCGGTGTCTGCATTAGCCGAGCACAAACAACGGCAATACAAGCGAGGAGCGTACTCGGCCAGACATCCGTCCGATGAGCTGCCCTGTTTGCTGTTACTCTGCCGCCGCCAAGTTCATGGTGCCGCACATTGCGGCACAGCCGCCGGCGATTTCATCCAGATCGGAATCCGTCAGAACCACGTCGTCTTTTTTGCTATCCTGAGCTTCTGCAGGGGTGATGGAATTCGTCAAGGTTTCTTTCAGTTTTTCGTTTGTCATGCTAAGTCCTCTGGATGGATTGTTTTCTCATCTCCTAGTTTAAAGACTTCAAGATACCGTTCGGTCTCTGGAAACTGCATGGCTTGCGCACCTGATGAGGTGGCTTGATTACAGCTGCTCTGCTTTTAACAGATCACTCTGCCAGCCCGGTTTTTGGTATCGCGACGGTGTCCGGTTGTTTGCAACTCTATTTCTATTCACGAGCAGCGTTAAGCCCGACTGATGTAGGGGCGACAGATGTAGGGCGACAGATGTAGGGCCGACAAATGTAGGGCCTACAGTTGTAGGGTGTATAGACATGGGCTCAATGGAGGTAATCTCTACGACGTAAGTTCTACAGACATCGGGCGATAGATCGAGAGCCGAGAGTCGTGTCGCCATCTCGGCGCTGCAAATATCCTTATCAGCTAATTTTGGTAGTGCAGGTTCGCGCAGTTACCGCGTTCACGAGAAATCGTCGACGGCACAGCTTATTATTCGTACGGGCTTGTAAACGTGTTTATCTGCGTGGCGCAGGTTGAAAATTTATGAATGCCAATATATAATATTTCGTTTCTATCAATTTTCTATTTTTAAAAGAGGTTTTAAATGCATTTTGAAACGCCTTCGAAAGTCGTCAAATCATTCAAGGAATTCCTCTCCCATTACGCCATGATTGTGTTGTCAATTCTGACAGCGCTTGCGCTCGAACAAATTGCGTTAAGTACTCACCACCAAGCGGAAGCGAGTAGTGCAAAGGTGGAGATTGAGCAGGAAATTCGCGAAAATCACGCGCGGATCTCTGCGGCCTCGAAGGAGTTAGATGAAACGTTGAAAGTATGGCGAGCTCTGATGGCAGATGGCGTTGTGCAGCTGAAGGCCCATAATGCCTCCAGTTCCGAGCGGCTTAATTTGTTGCGTAAGGCGGCAAGTTACTACAGAGATGGACTGCCGTCGTTGCGCACCAATGCGTGGGATGCCGCGATTGCGAGCCAATCCGTCAACTATCTTAATCAGTCCGATCTCAGGAGGTATTCCGAGTTATATTCCACCCAAAAATTTGTATCGCAGACCGTTTTGAATCTTGCGCTGGACGGCACGATCCAGAATATGGCTGATATGACGCTAGCGCTTAACACCGAGAACGTTGATCCGCTGGAGGCTGTCCGTATCTTAAATTGGCGGGTCCGAACGTTATCGATGATTCAGTCCAACCTGGCGCAACTCGATGCCGCGTTGAACAAGGCTTCCTCGGTGAAATAGCCGTTATTGTTGGGCATCATGTCTGTGGCGGACATTGGCGCTGGGCGGCATAGCTCGAGCAACAAGTTCCGAGCGGACCATGAAACAGTCGACGGTCGCTCAGGCCGGTGAATTTTGATTATTTCGGGGACCCGCCCATCAGAATCCTCTCGAAAATTCGCTAAAATCCGTATCCCGTTTGAAGTGATAATTCTCTCGAAAAATCACTGGGTGTGTAGGAGTTTTCCTATTTTTAACGGTATCGTTGACAGGGTTGTACTAGACAAAATATTATCGTTCGCGTATGCATGGCGTAAGCGGTACGCAGCTACGTTGCAGTTGGATGAGAAAATCGTCAATGCCGTCGATCTTGACGGTAACCGATTCATATAAGAAAAAAGCGAGAGACTTTTGAATGAGCAATACATTTACGCAGAGGGAGCTCGAGATTTTAAGGCTTCTTGCGAACGGAAAACAGAACAAGAGCATCGCGAGGGAGCTCGGAATTAGTCCGTTTACTGTTCGAGATCATTTAAGCGCTATCTTTAAAAAAACTGGCGTGGCGTCGCGTTTCGAGCTTGGCTTACTAGCGGTTCGTGGCGGTTACAGCGTGGATAGTCGTGAGGATAAGTCTCTTCTGGATTTGTGAGGAAGCATCCGCGCCACCCGTTGATCAGCGCTGTTTCACCGGTCAGCGACATGCGCCTCTCTCCGCGTCGCAGAGAAAACCGGCGTTGTCGAACCACTGCATGCGACGGCAGAGGCAATTGCTGGCAACCTACCACGAGCCGGCTGCGGACAGCGGGAAGACTGTGCCATTTGTCTTTGCGGAAGGGCGCGGTTCTCTTGAAATCGTCGTAAGCGCTGCGCCAGCCGCATGCCGGGTTGGCGATGCAGTTGTTATCTATAAGCATAAGCGCGATTGGAGCTGTGCCCATCGACGCCACACGCTCGGAATTTCGTCAACCGGTTGCATGCTTCGTTCCCTCACTGAAGCATTTATACAATTTCAGCCGTTCGACACAGTGCGAAAACTGGTTCGTAGGCATTGTTGACGGTCCCAGGCTCCGCCGCGAATATACGGAAACAAGAACGTGCTGAACCCGACCGTCGTTGGCTCAGCGAATTGTCGCCCATAACTGCCCGAAGACCTCTCCGGCATCCCTGGGCTGGGCCAGGACCAAGGCCCCGTCACCGATGACGACGCGAAGTTGTCGGCGTACGCTCCGGCAGAGAGCCTGAACATGCCCCTGGCGAGGCCGTCGCGGTCTGCCGAGACGTCGATCGTCGTCGAGCAGGCCAGATCCCCGGTATTTCCCGAATAGTCGGCGACCTGGGCGCCAACGCCCGTGACGCTCTGGATGTCTTTTCCATTTCTCCATGCGCGGCAGACCCGGATCGGCTTGAACGGCAATAACGGGAACGCACGAACTGTAGCGGCATGCGCGATGATCTTTACGCTTATGCCGATTGCGAATAGCTCCATACCGAACTCGCATGAACGCCCTGTCTCGTCCACCTACACTCGATTACCCTGCGGCCATTCGTGTCACCGATATCGGCTCGCTCGTTGGGGACATTGATTAATAGGGAAACGGCTGAAGGAGAAGAAGATGAGACGCATCGGTTTAACAACTTGGATTATGGTGGGGATGATGCTGGGTGTGGCTGCCGGGGCAGCCATCCACACCGGGGCATTGCCCGCCGAAGCAAAGCAGATTGCAGGGTATTTCAACATTGTGACGGACGTCTTTCTACGTCTGATCAAGATGATCATTGCCCCGCTGGTGTTTGCGACGCTGGTATCCGGCATCGCAGGCATGGATGACGGCAAGGCCCTGGGCCGCGTGGGTTTCAAGGCATTCGGGTGGTTTGTTTCCGCTTCGCTGATCTCGCTGTCGTTGGGACTGTTCTTCTCGAACTTGCTCGAACCCGGCAAGTCGCTCGGCTTGGCGCTTCCCGCAGCAGATTCGGCAACAAAGCTGGCCACCGCAAGTTTCACCGTCCAGGAGTTTGTGACACACCTCGTACCGAAAAGCATTTTCGAGGCAATGGCAGGCAATCAGATTCTTCAGATCCTGGTGTTCTCCCTGTTTTTCGGTTGCGCGGCGACCGCGGCCAAGCCAGGCGGTGCGACCACGGTCGTGAAGTTTACCGAGGAGTTAGCGCAAATCATGCTGACGTTGACCGGGTATGTCATGCGCGTGGCTCCGTTCGCGGTGTTTGCTGCGCTGGCCTCCGCCATTACGGTCCAGGGATTGGACGTATTGGGCACGTATGGCAAGCTGCTCGGCAGTTTCTTCCTGGCCTTGGCCACGCTGTGGGTGGTCTTGATCGCAGCCGGTTTCCTGTTCCTGGGGCCGAAGGTATTCACCCTCATCAAATTGCTGCGCCAGCCCTTCCTGCTCGGCTTTTCGACTGCCAGCAGCGAGTCGGCCTATCCCAAGCTGATGGAACAGCTGGAAAAATTCGGCGTCAGCAATAAGATAACGAGCCTTGTCCTGCCACTGGGTTACTCGTTCAATCTGGACGGATCGATGATGTATCAGGCATTCGCCGCGCTGTTCGTGGCGCAGGCGTATGGGATCGACATGCCGTTCTCCCAACAGTTGACGATGCTCCTGGTCTTGATGATCAGTAGCAAAGGGATGGCGGGCGTCCCGCGCGGTTCCCTCGTCGTCGTGGCAGCGGTATTGCCCATGTTTGGACTGCCCGAGGCTGGCATCCTCCTGATCATGGGGATCGATCAGATCATGGACATGGCCCGTACCGGCACCAATGTGCTCGGCAACGGTATCGCTACCGCGGTGGTCGGAAAGTGGGAGGGCGCAGTGGTACCTGCCAACGCGCCGGGGTCCGTGCAGGCGCCGAAATCCGGTCATTCATATGGGTCGTCGGAAGTGTCTCAGGCCGCCGAATCCAGATAAGCAAGAGAGCGCCGGCATCGCGCATGCGCGACACCGGCGCTTTGGTTCTCTTTCCCTCCGAGCCTGACAGCGATACGTCGCTTATCGATGTCGAGCTTCGCCAGCCTCACCATATCCCCGTTCAGACAATCCTCGAGCCTTGCTTCCCGCTCGTAGCCGCGCGCACGTGATCGGACGGCCCGGTGCCGGCGTGGACGTCGCCGCATACGAATGGTTCCGACGCCGACTGCACCAATGCCTGGCGGTGCCCGCTTGTCCAGCATGAAGGTGTTCATTGCGGCCCGCACGCGGGGTACGGTACCCGTCCGATCGGATGGCTTACACGGGAGAGACTTCAGCAGGCGAGTGCCCTGCAGGGCAGTGTCGCCATCGGTATCATCAGGGGGAATCGATGCGGCGCTCGGATTGCGCGCAACCGAGGGCGCTACGGAAGAGGGGGGAGGAAGCTCTGCAGGTCGTCGACCTGGTTTGGGTGGCCCTCGACCGCTCGCGACGATGCGGTCGAGGGCGTGTCACGCCGCTTTAGAAATTATGTCGAATGCCAAGGTTGGTAGCAGTGTTACCCGACCCGACATCCGTGCCGTTCCCGACAGTGAACTTTGTGGCGCTGTGGTTATTGATGTGCGCGTATGCAGCGTACAGCTCGGTGCGCTTCGACAAGCTGTACACATAGGCGATGCCGTACTGCTGCGCCGTACCCGAGACAGGAACGCGGTCATGGTGAACGATCACTGAACCGAGCAATTTATGCCGTCCGAAAGGAACGGTAACGCCGAGCAGACTGTCATTGCTGCGGGCCGCGCCAAAGCCGAGATTTTGCGCATGCGCCACGCTGACCGCCACCGTATCCAGGTTGACCTTCGCGACGAACAGCGAATTGCTGGTATGGTCTTTCATGGTGGTTTGTTCGCGCCGGTGTTCCACGGCATACAGGCTGACGATGCCGTGCGTATAGGCGAGTGCGGTGCTGATCGTGCTGCCAAGGCTCGAGTCACCGGCGATCTCGCCCGCGCCATACCCGATATCCGCCGACCAGTCGCCAACCCGTGGACTCTGGTATTCCACCATATTGTTGACGCGCGTGTTCCCGGCCATGATATTGAGCGAATTGCCTGCAAAGCCAATGCCGAACGGGTCTGCGACGTCACGCATGACTTTGTAATACGGCGAATATTGGCGGCCGGCTGTGAGCGTACCCGCCGCACCGGAGAGCCCGACGTACGCCTGGCGACCAAACAGCAGTCCGCCTTGCCCGGCGGTTCCGGTGTCGATGTTGTAGCCATTTTCAAGCAGGAAAATGGCGGCGTTTCCGTCCCCGAGGTCTTCCTTGCCTTTGATGCCGAGACGGTTTCCCGCCGAAACGCCACTGCTGATGTTCGTGGCATTCCCGGTTGGCGTGCCTCGCTCGAGCACGAGGCCGGCATCCGCGACACCGTAGACGGAGATGTTCGTCTGGGCGTGGACGGATGGGAAGGCTGTGCTGAGTACTACGAGGCCGGCGGACAGACGCATGCGCGCACTGTTGTTCATGATGTCTCCTGTGAGTGGTTGGATTAAGCGGTTGCTACGGATCGTGGGCGGGTCAGGCTCGCCGGATGGAGCGCCTGGTCGAGTTCGGCTGAGGTCAGGAGCTCGCTGTCGAGTACCAATTGGCGGATGCTGCGGCCGGTGACGAGGGCGTCGCGGGCCAGTCGAGTGGCGGCTTCATACCCGATGTAGGGGTTCAGCGCGGTCACCAGGCCTATCGAGTTGTCCAGGTTCGCCTGCAGTTGATCGGCATTGGCGGTAATGCCGTCGACGCAGCGCGTGGCGAGAACACGGCAGCCGGCCGCAAGCTGGGAAATACTGTTGTGCAGCGCGTGAGCAATGATCGGTTCGAAGGCGTTCAGCTGGAGCTGACCGCCTTCGGCGGCAAAACTGATCGTGACGTCGTTGCCGAGTACGGCAAACGCGATCTGGTTGACGGTTTCGGGAATCACCGGGTTCACCTTGCCGGGCATGATGCTGGAGCCGGCCTGCATGGGCGGCAAGTTGATTTCGCCGAAACCGCAGCGCGGGCCGCTCGACAGCAGCCGCAGGTCATTGCAGATCTTGGAGAGTCGCAGTGCAAAGCGCTTGAGGCTGCCGGACAGCTGCACGAAGACGCCGACATCCTGCGTCGCGGCGATCAGGTCAGGGGCCGTCGTCAACGCCACGCCGGTCACGTCGGACAACGCGGCGCAGGCGAGGCGCGCATAGTCGGGGTGGCAGTTGATGCCGGTGCCGATCGCCGTTCCGCCCAGGCTGATCTCGCGTAATTTGGAGGCCGCCTCGATGAGCGATGCCTTGTCTTCCGCGAGCATCGCGGCGAAGGTGCCGAATTCCTGCCCCAAGGTCATCGGCACCGCGTCCTGCAACTGCGTCCGTCCCATTTTGACCACATCGGTAAATTCAGCGGCGCGGGCCGAAAACGACGAACGGAGCGTGTCGATCGCATCGAGCAGGTCCTGTACTTGGGCAAAGGCTGCCAGTCGAAGGGCTGTCGGGTACACGTCATTCGTGCTTTGGCCGAGATTGACGTGTTCGTTGGGGTGCAGGAACTCGTACGCGCCGCGCCGGTATCCCATCAACTCCAGTGCGCGGTTGGCGATCACCTCGTTCGCATTCATGTTGGTCGACGTGCCGGCGCCGCCTTGGATTACGTCGACGACAAACTGGTCGTGCAGTCTTCCTTCACCGATCTCTTTACACGCCGCGATAATCGCGAACGCGATGTCGTCGTCCAGCAAGCCCAGCTTGTGGTTCGCGTCGGCCGCTGCCAGCTTCACGGCGGCAAGCGCCTTGACCAGCGCGGGGTATTGGCCAATGCGGATGCCGCTGATGGGGAAGTTCTCCATTGCGCGCAGGGTGTGGACGCCATAGTAGGCATCGCTTTGAACAGCACGTTCGCCGAGAAGGTCCTTCTCGATTCGATGGCGGGTGGTTGACATGCGGATCCCTATATTGAACTCGTCGGAAATCGACGAATTCATTCTATGTAGGTCATCATTGCCAACTATTCCGATGCGGCATAGATAGATGCATTTAAGGAATTATCCATGTCATCGGTCACGATGCAGCGATCGGGAACCCATGCCGGCACCCGGCCCGCAATGCGGTTTTTGCTCGGAAAGCGAATAAACGAATACATCGTTTCATTTGCGGGAGCGCGTCCGTGACGGATTGGATCGGTCGAGACGGGTTCGGCAATCAATGTGGTTTCCCGGTCGAGAATCGATGCGGTGCCGCAAGGGGTTGTTCGCAAATTCATCAATTTGAACTACAATCCCTACGACTCCGGAGAGAATCGATGATTCGAGTTCTGTTGGCCGACGATCATGCGATCGTCCGAAGCGGCGTGAAGCAGTTGTTGCAGATCGCAGGCGATATCGAAGTGACGGCGGAAGCCATCAACGGCGCCCAGGTGCTGCAAGCGCTGCGCGCCGAGCAGTTCGACCTCATCCTGCTGGACATGGGCATGCCCGGCATCAGCGGCGTCGATCTCATTTCGCGCATCCGCCGCCACGACATCACGGTGCCGATCCTCGTCCTCAGCATGCTCAACGAGGCCCAGGCCGTCAGGCGGGCTTTCGCCTCGGGCGCCAATGGTTATGTCACGAAGGACAACGAGCCGGAAGTCCTCCTCGCGGCGATCCGCAAGACGGCGGCGGGCCACCGCTTCATCGACCCGCTCCTGGTCGACGAGATGGTATTCGGAAAAGCGGAGTCCGATACGCAGCCGGCCCACGAGCTCCTGTCCGACCGCGAATTCCACATCTTCAGGCTGCTGGCGCACGGCAAGAGCGTCAACGATATTGCCGACGAGCTCGCGATCAGCAACAAGACCGTCAGCACGCACAAGGCACGCCTGATGCAGAAAATGAACTTCAGCTCCAACGCGGAATTGGTGCGCTACGGTGTCCAGCATGGCCTCGTCGAATGACGCGGGCCTGACCTTGCGCGCGCGCGACGGCCTGATCCTGGTCGTCGACGATACGGTCGCGAACCTGCAGATCCTCGCCGACTTCCTCGTCGACTGCGGCTACCGGGTGCTGGTCGCGCAGGAAGGCGAAGAGGCGCTGGAGCGGGCGGCGCTCGCGTTGCCGGACCTGATCCTGCTCGACGTGATGCTGCCCGACACGGACGGTTTCGACGTCTGCCGGCGCCTGAAGCAGCAGAGCGCGACGTGCGACATTCCCGTCGTCTTCATGACGGCGCTCGTCGAGGTCGAGCACAAGCTGATGGGGTTCGCGGCCGGCGGCATCGATTACGTGACCAAGCCGTTGCAACTGGCGGAAGTGCTGGCACGGATCGACACGCACATGCGGCTGCGCTGGCTGCAAAAACAGCTGGAAGACAAGAATGCCGAGCTCCAGCGCTCGCACGACGAGCTCGAATGCCGGGTTGCGGAACGGACGGCGGAACTGAGCGAAGCCAATCGTTGCCTGCGGCTCGAGATCGAGGAACGGCGGCAGGCCGAGGAGCGGCTTGCGCGGAATGTCACGGCGCTGCAAGAGGCCGAGCAGAATCTGCGCGAACTCGCCGCGCGCCAGCACACGGCGCGCGAGGAAGAGCGCAAGCACATCGCGCGCGAACTGCACGACGAACTCGGCCAGTTCCTGACGGCGTTGCGCATGAGCGTGTCGCTGTTGCGCGTGCGGTTCGGCCAGGACAACCCGGCGCTGACGGAACACGCGAAAAGCATGACGCAACTCGTCGACCGGAATATCCAGGTCGTCCGCAACGTGGCCGCGTCGTTGCGCCCCGCCGCGCTCGACATGGGCATCCAGCCGGCGCTGGAGTGGCTGGTCGACGAGTTCCGCCGGCATGCCGGCAGCGCGGCCACGTTGCTCGTCGTGGAGGACAACATCGTCCTGGACGACGACAGCCAGACGGCCATCTTCCGCATCGTGCAGGAGTCGCTGACCAACGTGGCGCGCCACGCCGAGGCCAGCGACGTGACGGTGACCCTGGACAGCGACGATGCGTATTGCCAGGTGACCGTGCAGGACGACGGCGTGGGCTTCGACCCCGGCCAGGTCGGCAAGTCGTCGCTGGGCCTCGTCGGCATGCGGGAGCGGGTGCTGATGGTCGGCGGCGCGATCGATATCGACAGTGCGCGGGGCAGGGGAACGACCGTGGTGGTCCGCGTACCGCTCGGCGCCCCGTCCGCGCACGAGGCGCAAGCCCAGCCCGACTGATTGCGTCCTGTAGGGCGATCCCTACCCCTGTATTTACCCCCGCCTGACCCAAGAATCAAGATTGCCTGATGGCAGCCCGTTGTTGCGCGTAGCAAGATATGCCCTGGCTGGTTCTTCATGGATCGAACGAGGGATGAAATGACGCAGCAGGACTCACTACCAGGCGAACAGGACGATCGCGCAGCGGAGGCGGTTGCCGTGGCATGCCTGGACGGGACGGCACGCGAACCCGGCGCACGCACGCACGCACGCCCGATGCGCACGCGCGAAGACGAGATGCGTGCTCTGGTCGAGCAGTTGCCGGACGCGGTGGCCCGCCACGATCCCGCGACCCGCATCGTGTACGCCAACCCGGCCTGGACCCGGCTCATCGGTTGTGCGGAGGCCGTGCCGGGCCGGCGTATCGGCGAGGTCGCGCCGGGGTCGACCGCCGTGGCGCGCTACCAACGCGCGCTCGATCAGGCGGCCGCGTCCGGCGAGCCCGCCGAACTCGACTTCATCGGCGCCGCGGGCGGGCGTGCGGCGGCGCGGCTGCGCATCGTCCCGGAAGCGGCCGCCGACGGCACCTTGCTCGGCCTGATGGTGTTCGGCCGCGACCTGGCGCCGCAACACGAACTGGAGGACGAATTGCTGCAATGTTCGGCGGAGTTGCGCGAACTCGTCGAACATGCGCCCGTCAACGTTGCGCACTACGATGCGGGGTGCCGCCGCGTCTACGCGAACGCGCGGTTGATCGCGGCGCTGGGCGGCGATGCGGCGGAGGTGTTGGGGAAAACGCCCGCGGAATCGCCGGGAGGGCCCAGGGCGTCGATGTTCATGCAGGTCTTGCGCGACGTGCTCGAGCGCGGCGACGTGCGCGAGGTCGACATGCGCTGGCACGTGGCGGGCGAGGAGGTCTGCGACCTGGTGCGCGTGAGTCCCCAGTTCGATGGTGCGGGCCGGATCACGCACGTGCTGGCGGTCGGACGCGACGTGACGGAACTGGGCCGCTACCGCAGGCAGGTGCATCTCCAGGCCTTCTACGATCCCCTGACCGCGCTGCCCAACCGCCTGCTGTTGGGCGACCGGATCTCCCAGGCCATCGCCGATGCCCAGTATCACGGCCACGAGTTCGCCCTGCTGCTGCTCGACCTGGACCACTTCAAGAACGTCAACGACAGCCTCGGACACACGATGGGCGACCGCTTGCTGTGCGCGGTGGCGAAGCGCGTCCAGGATTGCGTCCGCACGCTCGATACGGTGGCCCGGCTCGGCGGCGACGAATTCGCGATCCTGCTGCCGGACGTGCGCGGCGTGGACGACGCGGCGGCAGTCGCCGACAAGATGCTCCGGTTCCTGGCGGAACCGTTCCTGATCGACGGCCGCGAATTATTCGTCACCGGCAGCATCGGCATCGCCCTGTTTCCCGTCGATGGGGGCGAAGTCGAGTCGCTGCTCAAGTTCGCCGATGCCGCGATGTACCACGGCAAGCGCGCGGGGCGCAACAATTTCCAGTTTTATGCGCGCGAGTTCACCGCGCGTTCGCTCGAACGGATGGACAAGGAACTGGCGCTGCGCAAGGCCCTGAAAAACGGCGAGCTGGAGGTGTATTACCAACCGCAGATCGACCTGCAGACGGGTCTGCTGATCGGGGCCGAGGCGTTGCTACGCTGGCGCCGTCCTGGCCTCGGGCTGATCGAGCCGGACGACTTCATCCCGATTGCCGAGGAATCCGGATTGATCGTGGAGATCGGCGAGTGGGTGCTGTCCGTTGCGTGCGAGGCCGTCGTGCGGTGGAACGCGCGGCGCAGCAGGCCTCTCAAGATTGCCGTGAACCTGTCGCCGCGCCAATTCGTGCGTAACGAACTGGTCGACACGGTGGCCCGCATTCTCGCGGACACCGGCTGCAAGCCGGCGTGGCTGGACCTGGAAATCACCGAGAACCTGCTGCTGGAAGACAGCGAGCGGACCGTGGCTATGCTGGCCGCGCTGGACGCGATGGGCGCGTCCATTTCGATTGACGATTTCGGAACAGGCTATTCGGCGCTGAGCTACCTCCACCGTTTTCCCGTCAGCCACCTCAAGATCGATCGTACGTTCGTCGACGGCCTCGAGGGCCAGCCCGAGAAGACCGAACTCGTCAAGGCCATGCTGTCGATCGCTGCGGCGTTGAACCTGGGATCGGTGGCCGAAGGGGTGGAAACCGCCCAGCAGGCCGCTTATCTGAAGCAGCGCGGCTGTCGCGCCGCGCAAGGGTATCTGTTCGGCAGGCCGATGCCGGTTGCCGACTTCGAAAATTTCTTGAATAAACAAACGGTGTCGCCGGCATCCTGACGGTGCGGCGGCGAAGTAGTACCTGCAACATTGGAGACTCACATGAAAAACCTGAAAATCGGCGTGCGGATGGGCATCGGCTATGCCATCGTCCTGGTCCTGCTGGCCGCGATCGCGTGGCTCGGCATCGATCGCATGGGGCAGATGCACGCGCGTCTGGAGCAGATCGTCACGGTCGACAATACCGTGTCGGCGTTGGCACGTGACATGCGCATGACGGTCGACGACAGGATGATCGCACTGCGTAACCTGGCCCTGATGGAAACGCTCGACGAAAAGCAGTCCGAGCTGCAGCGCATCCGGCGCCAGGAGCTCGCGTCTGCCGACGCGGCCGACAAGCTTGGGAAGCTGCTCGCAAGCCAGCCTGAGCTGGCGGCGACCGTCGGCCCCATCCTGATCACCATCCGGGACGACGACATCGCAGCCCGGCCTGTCATTGCCAAGGCAATCGACGTCGCGCAGCAGAACAAGCAGAAGGAGGCCACCGACGTCCTGATCAAGGAACTGCGCCCGCTTCAGTTCAAGTGGACAAAGGACTTGGCCAGGCTCGTCGAACACGCGAATATGCAGAGCGAACACAGCGCGGCGAACGCGAACGAGGCATATCAGCGGGCCCGCACCCTGTTGACGGCACTGGCGGTGCTGGCCTTCCTGGTCGGCGGCGGTTTCGCGTACGTGATCACACGTGGCATCGTGCGTCCCTTGAAGGAAGCGGTACAGGTCGCGCAGACCGTTGCCGGCGGCGATCTCACCAGCCGGATCGACGTAACGAGTCTCGACGAAACGGGCCAGTTGCTGCGGGCGTTGAAAGACATGAACGCGAGCCTCGTGAACATCGTCAGGGAAGTCAGGGGCGGCACCGACACGATCGCGTCGGCATCGCAGCAGATCGCCAGCGGCAACGCCGACCTGTCGTCGCGCACGGAAGAGCAGGCGAGCTCGCTGGAAGAGACGGCGTCGGCGATGGAGGAACTGACGTCGACGGTGCGGCAAAACGCCGACAACGCGCTGCGGGCCAGCCGGCTGGCCGTAACCGCATCCGACGTCGCGCGGCAGGGCGGCAACGTGGTGGAGGAAGTGGTCGGCACGATGAGTTCCATCAACGAGTCGGCGCGCAAGATCGTCGACATCATCGGCGTCATCGACGGCATCGCGTTCCAGACCAATATTCTCGCGCTGAACGCGGCCGTGGAAGCGGCGCGCGCCGGCGCGAACGGCGCGGGGTTTGCCGTGGTGGCGACGGAGGTGCGCAACCTGGCGCAGCGCAGCGCGGTCGCCGCCAAGGACATCAAGACGCTGATCAACGATTCGGTCGACAAGGTCGATGCCGGCAGCCTCCTCGTCGGACAGGCGGGCGCGACGATGACCGAGGTCGTCGACAGCATCCGGCGCGTCACCGACATCGTGGGCGAGATCAGCACGGCCAGCCAGGAGCAGAGCGCCGGCATCGAACAAGTGACGCAGGCGGTCGCGCAGATGGAGCAGACCACCCAGCAGAACGCCGCGCTGGTGGAAGAGGCGGCGGCCGCGTCCGACTCGATGCAGGACCAGGCGCACAAGCTGGCGGACATCGTCAGCGTGTTCAAGCTGGACGGGCGGCCGGCGGCGACGGCGCCTGCGCGCACCAAGGCCAAAGGGGCGAGGCCGGTCGCGCTGAGGCATTTGCCGGCCTAGCGCCGGCGGAGGAGTCGACCATGCACGGCTTGGCGAGGAAGGGATGATCCGGATATTGATAGCGGACGATCACGCGATCGTCATCGGCGGGCTGAAGCAATTGCTGGCGCAAGTCGACGACGTCGAGGTCGCGGGCGAAGCGAACAATGGCCAGCAGGTGCTGGACGCATTGGTCCGGGACCGTTTCGACCTGGTCCTGCTGGACATGAACATGCCCGGCCCGAGCGGCATCGACCTGATTGCCCGCATCCGCTCGCTCGATGCGGATCTTCCCATCCTCGTGCTCACCATGCACAACGAAGTGCAGGTGGCACGGGGGGCGTTCAAGGCGGGCGCCGCCGGCTACCTGACCAAGGATACGGAGCCCGAAGTGCTGGTCGCGGCCATCCGCAAGACGGCGTCGGGCGGCAAGTTCATCGATCCGACGCTCGTGGACCAGTTGGTGTTCGACGCCGGCGACGGGCAGCTCGAGGCGGCGCACGACAAGTTGTCCGCGCGTGAGTTCCACGTGCTGGCCTTGCTGGCGTCGGGCAAGACCGTCAACGAGATCGCCGCCGACCTCGGCCTCAGCAGCAAGACCGTCAGCACGCACAAGGCGCGGCTGATGCTGAAGATGAATTTCAGCAGCAACGCGGATCTCGTGCGGTATGCGGTCGAGAGCGGGTTGGCGAAATAGAGTGAGGCGGACGGGTCTTTATTGACTTGCCTGCGGAGGCATCACCGTTTGTCAGGATCGCCATACACGGCGGTACGATGCTCGTACTCCGCCTGGCGCAGCTCCCGGTCGTGATCCTTGTGGGCGCGAATGGGCCCGGCGATGCGGGCGACGATCACGAGCGCCGCGAAGGTAAGTAAGTAGACCATGGGAACTCCCGACTCCATTTCTTGAGTCGATCGTATTTTCTGGCCTGAGCGTTGTCAACTACTATCACGATGAATAAAGGGCGAACCGTTTTATTGGGTTCGCCCTCGATGCGCAGTGGCTCTTCAAGGCAGCAGGCCACGGCGGCGCCTGCCGGGCACGGCGAGGATGCGCAACGCCGTGTCGAGTTGGACGCGTCGGTATTCCATCGCGCGCGCGGCCGCGTGCACGCCGCGGGCGCGCAGCGCATCCTGCACGTTGTCGGCCGTCCAGCGGTCCGTGCGCCGTTCGCCCAGCATTTTTTTCAACAAGCCCTTGTCGTCGATCCAGCGATAAGTCATGGCGGCCTCCTGTGGGTGCGGACCTCCATCGTCGCGCAATTGCGCTACGGCAACTTACTGGGCGTCAAACAGCAAGGCGGTCACGACAGGCGCGCATGATTCAGGATGAGCCACGCGACCGTGATGACGACCATTCCCGTGAACGTCACGCACGACCACGTGAAGCACCAGGCGGACAGCAGCCCGGCCTGCAGCACTTTCTCGAACAGGACGCCGAGCGCGAAATCGAACGCGGTCAGGAACGACCAGCGCCGCAGGTAGACGGGCAGGTAGCGGCTCATCTTGCGGTTGTGCTGGTGCGCGGCGTGCCGTTCGAAGCGGTTGCGCGCGGCGCTGACGTCGCGGAACAGCCAGTCGAAGAACAGGAAGCGGTAGAGCAGGCGCCGGAACGGCATGTCCGGTGGCGGCTCGCCGGCAGGGGCGGGGTGAGGTGGCGTGTCCTTATCGATCGTCATGGTTGCACCGCTGGCTAGAATGGCGTGATCACACCACCGACAGGAAGCATGCCCACGTCGCCCATGGTATGACAGTTGCCGTCCCGGGCACGTTCGTTGGCTAACGTAGCGTGCGCGGGTCCACCGGACATTGTCGGCGAACGACGGCCGGGGTTTCTGAGCAGCACCAATAAAAGCGGAACGGGCGCACGCTGCGCCCGTTCCGAATGCGGAGAACGACCGGTCAGCCTTCCTGCACCCGTTTGGTGATGTGCGCCAGTGCCTCGTCGACCTGGTCGATGAGGATCAGCGACAGGTCGCCCGGCTGCAGGCGTGCCAGCGCCTTGTCGATGGCGACGAACTCGCCCTTGATCTCGTCGACGAACGTCGTGCGCGGCGCGCCCGCGAGGCCCTCGCGCAGCAGCGCGACGACTTCGCCTTCCGAGCGGCCGCGCTGGCACTGGTCTTCGTACAGCAGCACGTCGTCGAACGCTTTGCCGAGGATGCGGGTCTGGTCGCGGATGTCGTCGTCGCGGCGGTCGCCGGCGCCGGAGATGACGACCGAGCGGCGCTTGGCCGGCATCGATTCGACGGCGCCCACGAGGGCCTGGATCGCGTCCGGGTTGTGGCCGTAGTCGGCGATCACGGTCGCGCCGCGGTAGTCGAATACGTTGAAGCGGCCGGGCGCGTTATCGCTTTCGCCGACGAAGGTCTTGAGGCCCAGGCGGATCGCATCCCACGAGATGCCGACGGCCCATGCCGCCGCCACGGACGCCATCACGTTCTCGACCTGGAAGCCGACCACGCCGCCGCGGGTGATGGGTACGTCGGCGAGCGGCACGCGCTCTTCCTTCTTGCCCTGCGCCGCGACGAGGTGGCCGCGGTCGACGTAGACGATGCGGCGGCCCTGCGCGCGGTGCTTCTGCATGACGGGCAGCGAGCTGTCCGCGGCGAAGTAGGTGACGTCGCCCTTCGTGTTCTCGGCCATGGCGGCCACGATCGGGTCGGCCGCGTTCAGCACGGCCATGCCGGTCGGCGCCACGTTCTGGATGATCACGCGCTTCAGTACGGCGAGGTCTTCCAAGGTCGTGATGTAGTTCAGGCCCAGGTGGTCGCCGGCCCCGATATTGGTCACGACGCCGACCTGGCAGCGGTCGAACGCGAGGCCTTCGCGCAGCATGCCGCCGCGCGCCGTCTCGAACACGGCCGCGTCGACGTCCGGGTGCAGCAGCACGTTGCGCGCGCTGCGCGGGCCGCTGCAGTCGCCGCTGTCGATGCGGCGGCCCTGGATGTACACGCCGTCCGTGTTCGTCATGCCCGTGCGCAGGCCGGAGCTCGTGAGCAGGTGGGCGATCAGGCGCACGGTCGTCGTCTTTCCGTTCGTGCCGGTCACGGCGACGACGGGAATGCGGCCGTCGTCGCCCGGCGCGTACAGCGTGTCCATGATGGCTTCGCCCACGGCGCGGCCCTTGCCGAACGACGGGGAGATGTGCATGCGCAGGCCCGGCGCCGCGTTCACTTCGACCATGCCGCCGCCTTGTTCCTCGATGGGTTTCAGCACGCTGTCGCACACGAGGTCGACGCCGCAGATGTCGAGGCCGACCATGTGCGCGGCCGCGATCGCGCGCGCGGCCACCTCCGGATGGACGTCGTCCGTGACGTCCGTCGCGGAGCCGCCCGTCGACAGGTTCGCGTTGTTGCGCAGGGTGACGCGCCGGCCTTTCGGCGGCACGGATTCCGCGTCGTAGCCCTGCTTGACCAGCGAGCCGAGGGCGATGTCGTCGAAGCGGATCTTCGTCAGCGACGTCGCGTGGCCGTCGCCGCGGCGCGGGTCCTTGTTGACGATCTCGACGAGCTGGCGCACCGTGTGCGTGCCGTCGCCCACGACGTGCGGCGGGTCGCGGCGCGCGGCGGCGACGAGCTTGTTGCCGACGACGAGCAGGCGGAAGTCGTGGCCCGGCAGGTATTTTTCGACCATGATGTCGTCGCGGAATTCGGACGCGGCGGCAAAGCCCGCGTCCAGCTGTTCGCGCGTCGTGACGTTCACGGTCACGCCCTTGCCCTGGTTGCCGTCCTTCGGCTTGATGACGACCGGCAGGCCGATCTCCTGCGCGGCGGCCCAGGCGTCATCCGGATCGCTCACGGCCCGGCCCAGCGGCACGGGCACGCCGGCCGCGTTCAGCAAGGTCTTCGTCAGTTCCTTGTCCTGCGCGATCGATTCCGCGATGGCGCCCGTGGCGTCGATCTCGGCGGCCTGGATGCGGCGCTGGCGGCTGCCCCAGCCGAACTGCACGAGGCTGCCCTCGGTCAGGCGGCGGTACGGAATACCGCGCGCGACGGCGGCGTGCACGATCGACCCGGTCGACGGGCCGAGGCGCACGTCCTCGTCGAGGTCGCGCAGCTGCTTCAGCGCGGCGTCGAGGTCGAACGGCTCATCGTTGCGGGCCGCGGTGCACAGCTGCTCGGCCAGGGTCATGGCCAGGCGGCCCACGTCTTCCTCGCTGTATTCGACGACGACCTGGTAGATGCCGCGCTCCAAGGTGGCCGTCGTGCGGCTGAACGTGACGGGGCAGCCGGCCTGCGCCTGCAGGGCGAGCGCGGCGACTTCCAGCACGTGCGCGAGCGGGATCGTGTCGTCATGGCCGGTCGGCTGCAGTGGCCCGATGTCGGGGAACAGGGCGCGCAGGCGCGCTTCGAAACCGGTCAGGGTGCCGATCGATTCCTCCTCCGGCGTGCAGGCGACGATCGCCTCGATCGACGTGTGGTGGCTCCAGAGGTTGGGACCGCGCAGGGCCCGTACGCGAGTGACTTCCATAGATCTTTCCTTTAGGGTCTTGCGGCGCCGGCGCTCATGGCCGCCGGCGCGCGGGCCCGGTCGTGCCGGGCACGTATCGTTATTGAGCCTTGCCTTGTTTGGCGGCCGCGTCGAAGGTGCGCAGGCCGGCGCAGATCAGGTCCGTCGGCACGTCCAGCGCCCATCCGGCAAGCGCGGCCGCGAGCAGGGCGTCCGGTTGCGCGGCGGTGGCGGGCTTGACCTTGTTCATGCCCAGCAGCGGCATCTCTTCGCCGCCCTGGGCCAGCACGATGTGCCCGTCGCGCACGAACGCGACGCGCCCGCCCGCGGCGCGGTGCGCCTGCAGGGTGGCGTTGGCTTCGTCCTGCGCGTAGAACAGCACGGCGCCGTCGCACAGGTCGGCCAGCGCCGTCACGCGGGCGTCGCCGGCGTTCAGCACGGCCGCACCGTCGGACAGCACGACGTCCACCTGGCTGCGCACGACGTTGTACAGCGCGTCGTCGTCGCGCACGTACAGGTCGGCCACGTCGGCGACATTGCCCATGTCGGTCACGATGCCGACCTGGCAGCGGTCGTACGGCAGGCCTTCCGACAGGATCGTGCGCGCGTTCGATTCGAACACGGCGGCCTGCACGGTGCGGTTGATCAGCAGGCGCTGGCCCGCGTCGAAGCGCGTGCCGTCCTGCGCCGTCACGCGGCGGCCGTCGAGGAACAGCCCGTCGCGGTTCGCCACGCCCACGTGCTTGCCGGCCAGGTTCAGCACGGTGCCGACGAGGCGCGCCGCGAGCGCGGCGTCCGTGCTGCCGGTAACGCCCACGAGGGGAATGCGGCCCGTCTCGCCTTCCGCGAACAGGTGCTCGACGATGGCCTTGCCGACGTCGCGCGGCTGACCCTTCGCCGGCTTGATGTGGGCGAGCAGGCCGGGGCTGGAATTGACTTCGATGATGGCGCCGCGCTGTTCCTCGAGCGGACGCGAGATGTCTTCGCACACGAGGTCGATGCCGGCGATGTCCAGGCCGACGACGCGCGCGGCCAGGCCGGCCATGTACGCGACGTCCGGATGGACGTCGTCCGTCACGTCGTCCGCGACGTTGCCGTTCAGCTGGATCAGCACTTTCTGGCCCGCTTGCGGGACCGAATCGGGCGTGAGGCCCTGGCGTTTCAGGTCCAGCTGGATCTCGCTGTCGTGCGGCGTGACGAGGCCGAGCGGGAATTCTTCCGAGTCGCCGCGGCGCGGGTCGATGTTGATCTGGCTGTCGCACAGCTGCGTGACGGTGGAGGTGCCGTCGCCGACGACCCACAGCGATTCGCCCTTGGCGGCCGCGACGACTTTCGAGCCCACGACGAGCAGGCGGTGTTCGTTGCCGGGAATGAAGCGCTCGACGAGCACGGCGCTGGAATCGCCTTCCTCGGCCGCGATGGCGTAGGCGGCGTGCACGTCCGCTTCCGACATCAGGTTCAGCGATACGCCGCGGCCGTGGTTGCCATCGACGGGTTTCACGGCGACGGGCAGGCCGATGTCCTGCGCTTCTTCCCACGCGGCTTCCGCGCTGCGCGCGATCGAACCCTCGGGCACCGGCACGCCGCAGGAAGCGAGCAGGGTCTTCGTCAGGTCCTTGTCGCTGGCGATGGATTCGCCGATCGCGCTCGTGCGGTCCGTCTCGGCTGTCCAGATGCGGCGCTGCGCGGCGCCGTGGCCCAGTTGCACGAGGTTGCCTTCCGTCAGACGGATCGACGGGATGCGGCGGTCGGTGGCCGCGTCGACGATGTGGCCCGTGGACGGACCGAGGCAGTAGCGGTCGACGAGTTCCGTCAGTTCCGCGACCTTGGCCTGCAGGTCGAACGGGGTGTCGTTGATGGCGGCCATCAGCAGCGCATGGCCAGCCTCCAGGGCGGCACGGCCGACGGTCCCGTGGCGCGTGCGGAAGGCCATCTTGTAGATGCCGCGGTCCGCGGTGGAGCGGGTTTTGCCGAAGCCGGTCTTCATGCCGGCCAGGTTCTGCAATTCGAGGACGACGTGTTCGAGGATGTGGCCGGCCCACGTGCCATCACGCAGGCGCTCCAGGAAGCCGCCCCGTTCGCCGACGCCGCAGCGGTGTTCGATCAGTCCCGGCAGCCAGGCGGTCAGGCGTTCATACAGGCCGGGGAGTTTGTTCGAAGGACATTCTTCGAGTTCGCCGAGGTCGAGCCATGTTTCGATGACAGGGCGGTAGGTCCAGATGTTCGGGCCACGGAGGTGGGCCACACGAAGAATTGCAATGTCTTTCTTATATGTCATGAAAATATCCAGCCACGCGATGACCGCTCTCTCATCGCGTGGCGTTGCCTATGTTTGCACATCGTTGGTCAAAGCGGTCGCCGGATCGCGGCGACGCTTCCTCTCTTTCCACAATGCACATGTTGTATACTTGCCGGAACGAAGCTTACCGTGCCGTACCGATTTCTGCCAGTCTGGTCCCTCCGATAGAATACCGTACACGCCTGTACGCTGCCTTTCAGTCCGCGTGCGTGTCAACGGCATTACCGTCCGCAACGTTCCATCGTACAGATCTGCCAGCCTTTGGCACCAACTTCGCCTTCACCGGCGGCATCACATGACAACTCAACAACTTGTTCACTCCGTTCCGCCGGCATTGACTGCCGGTTTCCTGCCTGAGCACTGGCAGGCGGACGTCGCGAAAAAGCTTGCGCCAGGGGAAAACGTTTTAAACAGCGTCGAGGTTGACCTCGATGCGAAATTACGCTTCACCAAGGGTATCCTCGTCGTCACGAATTATCGCCTGCTCACCCGCGCACCCGGCGACACGATGTGGCGCGACTGGCCGTATCGTGCCGGTTTGACAATGCGCCACTACGACCATTCGGGCGTCGGCCACCTCGAACTCGTCGATGCGAACGGCCTGCTGGCCGCCTGGCGCTTCACCCTGGGCCAGAACCTGCAAGCCATCCGCGTCGTCGACCAGTTCCAGGACCAGGTCGAAAGCCACGTCAGCGGCATCGCCGTGCAACCGCCCGAGCAGCATACCTGCCCCAGCTGCAAGGCGCCGCTCGAACCGGACCAGGAAGAGTGCCCCATCTGCACGAAGGTGCTGCACACCCCGCCGTCGACGTGGACCTTGCTGCGGCTGTGGCGCTTCGCGCGGCCGTACAAGGGGCAATTGCTGCTCGGATTCTTGCTCATGTTGGCAAGTACCGGCGCACACATGATTCCGCCGTACCTGACGATGCCGCTGATGGACAACGTGCTGATCCCGTACCAGAACGGCAAGCACATCGATACGCGCCTCGTCTACCAGTACATGGGCGGCCTGTTCGCCTCGGCGATGCTCGCGTGGGCACTGGGCTGGGGCCGCACGTACATCCTGGCCCTCGTGTCGGAGCGCATGGGCGCCGACATGCGTTCCGAAACCTACGAACACCTGCTGAGATTGTCGCTGGAATTCTTCGGCGGCAAGCGCACGGGTGACCTGATGAGCCGCATCGGCAGCGGATCGGACCGCATCTGCGTGTTCCTGTCGCTACACCTGCTGGACTTCCTGTCCGACGTCCTCATGATCATCATGACAGGCGCGATCCTGTTCAGCATCAACGCCAAGCTCGCCTTGATCACCCTCGTGCCGCTGCCGTTCATCGCGTGGATGATCCACGTCGTGCGCGACAAGCTGCGCACGGGCTTCGAGAAGATCGACCGTGTGTGGGGCGAAGTGACGAACGTGCTGGCCGACACGATTCCCGGCATCCGCGTCGTGAAAGCGTTCGCGCAGGAGCACCGCGAGGCGTCGCGCTTCCGCGAAGCCAATCAGCACAACCTCGCCGTCAACGACAAATTGAACAAGGTGTGGTCGCTGTTCTCGCCGACCGTGTCTCTGCTGACGGAGCTGGGCCTGCTCGTCATCTGGTGCTTCGGCATCTGGCAGGTCAGCCAGCAGGAGATCACCGTGGGCGTGCTGTCCGCGTTCATCGCATACAGCGGCCGGTTCTACGTCCGCCTCGATTCGATGAGCCGCATCGTGTCCGTCACGCAGAAGTCGGCCTCGGCCGCCAAGCGCATCTTCGACATCCTCGACCACGTGTCGAGCGTGCCGGACCCCGTCAACCCCATGAAGCTGGACAAGGTCGAGGGCAATATCGCGCTGCGCGAAGTGGGTTTCCGCTACGGCAACCGCGCCGTCAACCGCGGCATCTCGCTGAACATCAAGGCCGGCGAAATGGTGGGCCTCGTGGGCCACTCGGGCTCCGGCAAGAGTACGCTGGTGAACCTGATCTGCCGCTTCTACGACGTTGCGGAAGGCGCGATCCTGCTGGACGGCCGCGACATCCGCAGCTTCGCCGTCGCCGACTACCGCCGCCACATCGGCCTCGTGCTGCAGGAGCCGTTCCTGTTCTTCGGCACCATCGCGGAGAACATCGCGTACGGCAAGCCGGACGCAACGCGCGAAGAGATCATCGCCGCCGCCCGCGCCGCGCACGCCCACGAATTCATCCTGCGCCTGCCGCAGGGCTACGATTCGATGGTCGGCGAGCGCGGCCAGGGCCTGTCCGGCGGCGAGCGCCAGCGCATCTCGATCGCGCGGGCACTCCTCATCGACCCGCCGATCCTGATCCTCGACGAGGCCACGTCGTCCGTCGACTCGGAGACGGAAAAAGAAATCCAGAAGGCGCTCGACAACCTCGTGCAGGGCCGCACGACGATCGCCATCGCGCACCGCCTGTCCACGTTGCACCGGGCCGACCGCCTCGTCGTGCTGGACCGCGGCCAGGTGGTGGAAGAGGGCAACCATGACGAACTGATGGCGCGCGAAGGCGCGTACTACCGCCTGTACGAGGCGCAGGCGCGCAACGTCGACCAGGATCCGGACGACGACGGCAGCAAGGACGACTGAACGATGACGACATTTCATTTACGCCGGGATGCGTTCGGCAAGCTGGTACTGACGAATGCCGAGGGCGAGGAATTCGTCGGCGTCGCGCCCGTGCGCTCGTTCCCCGTGCAGGCGCCGTCGAAGGGCATCTCGCTCGTGCGCGACGGCGGCAAGGAAGTCGGCTGGATCGACGATCTCGAGACGATGCCCGCCGACATCCGCGCACTCGTCACGGAAGAACTGGACGGCCGCGAATTCATGCCGGAAATCCGGTCGATCAAGGCCGTCTCCAGCTTCGCGACGCCGTGCACGTGGACCGTCGCCACGGACCGCGGCGACACGGAATTCGTGCTGAAGGGCGAGGAAGACATCCGCCGGCTGGGTGCGTATTCGCTGCTGATCGCGGACAGCCACGGGATCCACTTCCTCATTCGCGACATGTTTGCCATCGACAAGGGTAGCAGGAAGATACTCGACCGGTTCCTATAAGCGTTGCTGGCTAATGCGGGACGCTATCGCAGCCGGGAATTCACAACTGGTGGGATCTGGATCCTATTAAGCTGATCAGGCCCCCTCTGAGGAACCCGCGAAGACCGACTATGCCCGCTATCAATCCTACACGGTGACAATTCGTAATGCCGAACTCGGGAGCTTATGTCCAGGCCGATACCGTTACACCTCGAACAAGTGGAATTCGAAACAGGAGCCAGGAATTAATTATTCGTTGTCGCGTTCCTCAGAGAAACCCGGCGGTTAGTCGGTAGTCGGCCGCAAGAAAGCGCCTTTGTTGCGTTCAGTTTGCGACGCAAGCTCTTCTATTTTTGTTCCTCGTTTTTATTTTGGTTACGCAGCCGGAGACAATATCAAAAGCAAAGATCATTGTGAAGTACCCGACAATGAATGTGAAGTGGGAAAGGGAGGCTGCTCCACGCAACACTTGGTAGGCGTTAAGGCCCCCTGCGATAGTGACAGATACTTGGCTAACAGATATTGCCATGTTTCCGAGGAAATTATATATAGTATGCATTCCTATTGCCAGCAAAAGTGAATTCCATCTAAGAGCGATGCTTGCATAAAAAATCCCGCTGACTATGATTGTTGCCATTATTGAGAAGTGACAAAGATAAAAGATTAGCGAGGATAAAAATATGGCGTATATCGGCCTCATCCTTTTTAAAAGTGAGCGCAGAAGAAGCTTTCTGAACATGATTTCTTCTAAAACGGCTGCGCCAAACGAATTAATTAGAAACATTGGCAAAAGGTTGTAAGGAATTAAAGATTTTACGAAAGATAATTCCTTTCCTCTGAGCCCGAGGGCGAACAAAATATACAGAACAAGTGCTATATATGAAATAAATAATACGCCCTGCCAAACTATACTTCGCATAACGGTATGCCTTTCGGCGTACAGCAGCAACAGCAATGCACAAGTGACCATGATTGCGAGGTTCCATGGTCCTGTATTGCCTTTATATATCGCAGCCCATAATTTTGCTGCGAATAAAACAGGCAAAAAAAGCCAAGCGTTGATTTTTTTTACATGTTCCATCTGCTCTGGATTTCCGTTTGCGCCCCAACCAATTAAGTTGGGGCGCGATTGGTTAGTTAAATATCATCTGGCGATAAATATCGCTAAATACGCCATGTGATGCAGACTCATCTGCCGTTTTGTTTTTGCGCGGCGTGTGACAATGCATTGGATTGCGCCGATTGCATATTGCCAATAGCCGTCCCCCAACCATTCCAATCCACTGACTCTAATGTGTCGGTAAATGCGTTACTGCAAGCCGTAGCGGCGGTAGCGGCGTTCGTTAGTGTCGGCTTTTTTTTCACGCTGTTAACGGCAACGGCGCACCCCATACCTTCTCCGGCAATACGCACGGCTGCTCCGCCGGTGAGCGGCAAGGAACTTATCGAAGATAGAGTAAAGCCGTTGTGCGCGTCAATTGATTGTCTTTTTCCATTAACTACTACTTGATCCGTGCCGCCAGACACCAAATTGATTTCGATAAGAGATAATTTGCGCATTTTATTTCCTGATAAAAGTTAATTTAATCCACTAACTACGTGGTGCCGTCATTTGTACCGTCGCGAAGTGCCGGTACGCTTACTCCGTTACACTCACTATGGAACAGATTTTCCAATCGATCAGTGTACGGTGATTCTGTTGAGTATATGCTTCAGCGACATCCCAACTTTAAGAAATGCGCCATAATCTCCAATGATTGCTGTTTCGGTTTTTGTAATGGAACTAACTAATCAGCCGATTTTTCAGTCAATGGCCTCATTCCTGGGGCATGGCGCTAAGTCCGACATTAAAAGCTCCGCTCCAACTGTTCTTTGCTCAGAACCAGATGGCTGGGGTCCGCGCAACACCGTTGCGACCCCGCCCTGCAGCAGAACTACCCGTTTGGCCACGTCGATGGTTTCACGACGGTGCGCTATCACCACGCGCGTGAGCGGCATCTGATGGAGTGCTTGATTCACCTTGAATTCGTTGTCGATGTCCAGGTGACTTGTGGCTTCGTCCAACGCGAGTATCTTTGGCTGCTTGTACAGCGCACGGGCCAAAAGTAGGCGCTGCTTTTGGCCGCCAGAAAGGCTGCTTCCCATGTCTCCCACCAGCGTTAGATAGCCCATGGGCATAGCGGCGATCTCGTCATGGATTGCAGCGTAGCGGGCGCATTCCACGACACGCGCCTGGTCAATGCGGGCATCGAAAAATGCGATGTTGTCTTGCAGTGAGCCTGAAAGCAACACATCGTCCTGCATCACGGTTCCCACTAGTTGGCGGTAAGCGCGTAAGCCCAGTTGTGTGATCGGGGTATTGTCGATCAGCACCTCCCCTTCGGTGGGAGGTAGCAAGCCCAAGATGATCTTGCACAGCGTGCTCTTGCCACAGCCGCTGGGTCCCACCAAGGCAATGCTTTGGCCGGCAGGGATATGCAAATCGACCCCGTTGAGCACCCATGGTTCGCCTTCACCGTAGCGGAATCTGACGTTCTTCAACGTGATATCGCACCGTAGACGGCTCAGGTCCGATTCCTGCTCCACTTCGTGTTCCGCCGGTTCCATGACGATATCCGCCAATCGTTCCGCATGCAGGCTCAGAATTTTGAGGCTGAAAAACACGTCAATCAGGCTGAACAGGCGGCCCGAAAAAGTGCCTGCATAGCTGGTAAATGCCATCAGCATCCCTACCGTCAAGGCGTTCTGCATCACGGCATCCGCACCCAGGTAAAACAGCGCAAGTCCCTGTATGCCGAAAATTGCGGTATTTGCCACCTTGAACAGAATGCCAAGCTTTTGGGTTTGGACATCGCGATTGATGACGTCTTGCTGCAGGTTTTGCCAGCGTGCCCTGCGCTCGGCCTCCCGGCCGAACAACTTGAGCGGTGTGATAGCGCGCAGCGTCTCGAGGAAATGGCTGTTTTCCTTGGCTCCCAACACCAGACGCTCCTGCGACGCGTCCCGCAGCGGCTGGTAAAAAGCCCAGCGCAAGAGCGCATACACTACCACCGCCGCCAGCACGACGGCAGACAATGACAGGCTGTACATCAACATCATACCGAGCGCAATCAGCGCCATCAGGCCATCCACGAGGCTTTCCACGAACAGACTGGTTAGCGTCCCCTGAATCGCACCGATACTACCGAAGCGCGACACGATATCGCCCAGATGGCGCTTTTCAAAATACGTCACGGGGAGGCGAGTCAAGTGCCCGAATAGGCGAATCGCCCATTGCTGCCCGATGTGTATGCTCCATCGCATCAGGAACCAACTGCGCGCTAGGCTAATGACTGTCTGGGTCACAGTCAGTAGACCAAAACCGAGCAGCAATACCTTCAGCAAATCGTGGTCGCCGCTGACGATCACGTCATCGATGACGAACTGATTAAACAAAGGTGAGGCAATAGCAAATACTTCGAGCGCCAATGCAAGTGCGATTACTTGGATCAGGGCGCGGCGCAGCCCAGTAATACGGCCGGTTAAGTCGCGAATAGCGACGCGCTTTCTCTCGTCCCCTACAACAAAGTCGGCGCTGGGTGTCAGTTCCAGGGCAATGCCGGTAAAATGCTTGGACACTTCACTCAAGGGCAAGCTGCATTCGCCAACTGCGGGGTCAAGCAGCGTGACGACGCGTTTGCCATTAAGGCGGCGACTGACTTTTTTTAGAACGACGAAATGGTTCATGTTCCAATGCAGGATACATGGCACTTGTAATTGCTCCAGCTCCTCCAGCTCTAAGCGCAGCGGGCGCGATGCCAGTTGTAGCGCCGACGCATGCCGCATTAAATGTTCGAGTGTCGCCCCTTTCAGACTGACGGAAAACTTGCGCCGCAGTTCAGCCAAGTCAACACGATAGCCGTAATAGTTCGCCACCATCGCCAAGCTTGCCAAGCCACATTCGCTGGATTCAGTTTGCAGTACGACTTTCATCGTCAGTATCCGTCTTTCATGAAAAATAATGGCAAGACAGTTTGCACCACCGCTACTTGCCACCGTGAACTGCACCATAACTTTTTCTGGAAAGCACCTTTCTTGCAAGGTCCATATCGACATGTATTATTTGGCAATTGCTAGTAACGGCTCGGCTATCCATTCCCATATCTTTCGACTATCTTGCATAACGTCCGCTTCCAGCGTCATGCCAGGCTTCAGGTATTGCGACCGGCCATATGCTTGGATTGTCTGTTTTTCCGGACGCACCTTAATCCGATACAGGGCCTCCCCACCGCTTCCTTCCCTTGCGTTTTGCTGTGCGTTCGTTAATATCGTACTCGCCAAATTTTGCGGTAACTCATTCGGAGCAAAGGGCGTGGCACTTACGTCAATAACGATACCTTTTTGCAGTCCGAATTTCTGATATGGGAATGCCTGATAACGGATCAATACGTTCTGCCCCCGTGCAACGAAGCCCGCAGTCCGGCTGGGCGCGTACAGGTGCACTTCCAGTTCCGTCGCACCATCTGCGTTATCCGACCGCATAGGGATGAGCGTGGCCAATGTCTGCCCACCGTTGATCGCTTGGCCCGCCTGGTAAGTAATCGTAGTTAACTTCCCATCCTGCGGAGCGGTAATCAGCACGGACTTACGACTATTATTCTCAGCAATTTCTTGTTCAAGCGAAGCTTGTGCTCGCTGTAGCTGAGCAAGATCAGTAGCCAAGGATGTCGCCAGTGCGACCAGTTCACCCTCGACCTCGAGACGGGTGGCACGCAACTGCGCCGCGGTGCGGCCCTCGTTTGCCAGACGTGTGCTCAAATCGATCACAGCTTCTTCCTGCTGCTGGGTTTGCGCTGCAGAAAAATATCCGCTTGCTTGCAGGGTTTCGTATTTGCGCAAGGTTTGCTGCGCGAGTGCCAGGCGGCGCTTGATCAATTCAGTTTCTTGTGCCAGTTGGTTCGCTTCAGCATTCAAACTTTGAAGACGCTGCGTTAACACCGTCTTGCGCTCCTCATTCTGGGCAAGACGTAACCGCCGCTCCGTTTCGAGACTGCTCGTCCGGCTCTTCAACTGCTGGGCGATCAGAGCAGTCAATTCTCCACGGCTACCTTGGCGCTCGGTCGATAATTCGAACAGAGGCTCGCCCGCCCGCACTCGCTGCCCTTCAGTTATATAAGTGCGTACCAACACGCCGGCGTTCGGAGCATTGATTACCAAACTTCCTTTTCCCGGCACTAATATGCCCGTAACACGAGCCTTCTTTGTAATCGTGCCGACGAGTACAAACGTAATGAATGCAAGGAGAATGACAAAGGCTAAACCGGAAATCAGCCAGGAGGACAATGGCTGTGCCAGATGAATCGTACCGAGCCATTGCTGCCCCAATGACGCTGTTGCTTCCCGACGGAACAATAGCGAATTCGGCACTTCGATATTCGACATTTCTCATCTCTTTCGGTAATCGATACACGAACAAAGAAAACAGCGAAATAACTTGTGGACGTATGTGCTCCCGACCAGTGAAGACTATACGATGACGACCATTGAATTTCTGATTGGAAACAAGAAGTGCTTAACTGCACTGATTATGGGCGACTGCGTTGTCTAGTTCTTCACGGTGCTATCCCACCGGCGTATGCCAAATCTTCGACCGGGGCGTGCACCTAATCGATTGCATATTCATCAGGTTGGCAGTCGAGCAGGTAGCCGAGTGCCAAGTCCCAAGTAAGCGACCAGCGCGCGAAACGTGGACAATTCCAGACCACCGATTGATTGCGGCTCGATGTTTGCCACGCCAGCCAGCCGCACGCTTTCGCGTACAGTAGCGGCAACGCAAAACACGGAGGCGCCATCGATCCCACCCGCTACGTCGTCGTCACCATCGGCTCGGCCGGCGACCTGTTCCCCTTCCTCGCGCTGGCGCTTCGGCTGCACGCACGCGGCCACCGCGTCAGCTTCCTCGCGCCCGAGCCGCACGGCCCGTGGGTCCGGGCGGCCGGACTGCCGTTCACGGGCCTGCCCGTTGACGAGGGCGTACTGCACGACCCGGACCTGTGGCATCCGACGCGCGGCTTCGGCGTCGTCTGGCGCGCGACGCGGCCCGCGATGGCGTGCGTGGTGCCGTTCGTCGCGGCGTTGCCGGCGGACGAGCGTTGCGTGCTGCTCGTGCATCCGCTCGCGTTGCCGGAGGCTGACCTGTGCCGCGTGGTTCACCCCGGCGTGAAGATCGCGGCGGCCTACCTGGCGCCCGCGAACCTCATGACGGTGCACGACCCGCTGATGATCGGGCCGTGGCGCGTGCCCGCGTGGGTGCCGCTGGCGGCGCGGCGCGCGTTCTGGCGCTGGGTGGGACGGCGCTTCATCGATCCCGTCGCGCTGGCGGACGTGAACGCGGCAAGGGCCGCGCACGGCCTCGCGCCGGCCGCATCGCTGATGGACTGGATCGCCACCGTACCCGACCTGTCGCTGACCTTGTTCCCCGACTGGTTCGCGCCCACGCATCCGGACTGGCCGCAGCCCCTCGTACGTGGCGACTTTCCCCTGTTCGATCCGAACGCCGGCGCGCAGCTGGCACCCGAACTGGCCGCGTTCCTGCACGCGGGCCCGCCGCCGCTCGTGTTTACGCACGGCACGGGCAACACACAGGCGGCCGCGTACTTCCGCCATGCGCACGCGGCGGCCGCGCGCCTGGGCAGGCGCGCCGTCTTCCTCACACCGCACCGCGACCAGGTGCCGGCCGACCTGCCGGACACGATGCTGTGGCAGGACTACGTGCCGCTCTCGGCACTGCTGCCGCATGCGACGGCGCTGATCCACCACGGCGGCATCGGCACGACGGCCGAAGCCTTGCGCGCGGGCACGCCGCAACTCGTCGTACCGCTGGCGCACGACCAGTTCGACAACGGCGCCCGCGTGACGGCGCTCGGTGTCGGCGCGAGCCTGCCCGCTGCGCGCCTGAACGAGGACCGGCTCGTGCGCGCGCTCGACGCGCTGCTGGCGGCGCCCGGGCTGGACGCGCGCACGCGGGCCGTGACGGCGCGGTTCGCGCCCGAGGCCGGCGTCGACAGGATGTGCGTGGCGCTCGAATCGCTGCGCTGATGGTGGGCGAGCGCACCGACGGCCCTGTCCGGGCGTGCTGCAATACGCCATCGTGATGACATCGGGAGCTGCGCGCATGCGTGATCCATCCAGCAAGGCGACTCTGGCGGGCCACGTGCGCGTACGCGGCGCGCGCGAGCACAACCTGAAAAACGTCGACCTCGACATCCCGCGCGACGCCCTCGTCGTGTTCACAGGCGTCTCCGGCTCGGGCAAGTCGTCGCTCGCCTTCGGCACGCTGTACGCGGAGGCGCAGCGGCGCTACCTGGAATCCGTCTCGCCTTACGCCCGCCGGCTGTTCCACCAGATGCCCGTGCCGGAAGTCGACGACATCGACGGCCTGCCGCCCGCCGTCGCGCTGCAGCAGCAGCGGGGCACGCCGACGACGCGGTCGTCCGTCGGCAGCGTGTCCACGTTGTCGAACTCGTTGCGCATGCTGTACTCGCGCGCCGGCGACTATCCGCCCGGCCAGGAGCTGCTGTACGCCGAATCGTTTTCCCCGAACACGGCGGAAGGTGCGTGCCCCGAATGCTCGGGCCTGGGCCGTGTGTACGACGCGACGGAGGCATCGATGGTGCCGGACGACAGCCTGACGATCCGCGAGCGCGCCGTCGCCGCGTGGCCGCCCGCGTGGCACGGCCAGAACCTGCGCGACATCCTCGTCACGATGGGCTACGACGTCGACACGCCGTGGCGAGACCTGCCGAAGAAGGACCGCGACTGGATCCTGTTCACGGACGAGACGCCCACCGTGCCCGTGTACGCAGGGCTCACGCCGGCGGAGACGCGGCGCGCGCTGAAGCGCAAGGAGACGCCCAGCTACCAGGGCACGTTCAGCGGCGCGCGCCGCTACGTGCTGCAGACGTTCGCGAACACGGAAAGTGCCTCGATGAAGAAGCGCGTGGCACGCTACATGGTGAGCACGGAATGCCCGCTGTGCCAGGGCCGCCGCCTGCGCCGGGAAGCGTTGTCCGTGACGTTTGCCGGCATGGACATCATGACCTTGTCGCGCGTCCCGCTGGAACGTCTCGCTCAACTGCTGCGGCCGTACGCGGAAGGGACCGCACCCAAAGGCAAGGCGCGCACGGGCAAGCATCCGGAGCAGCTGATCGTCACGCAGCGCATCGCCGCCGACCTGTGCGCGCGGCTCGACACGATGCTGGCGCTGGGCCTCGGCTACCTGGCGCTGGAACGCAGCACGCCCACGCTGTCGCCGGGCGAGCTGCAGCGCCTGCGCCTCGCCACGCAGGTACGTTCGAACCTGTTCGGCGTCGTGTACGTGCTGGACGAACCGTCGGCCGGCCTGCATCCGGCGGACACGGAAGCCCTGCTGGACGCGCTCGCGCGGCTGAAGGCGGCCGGTAACTCGCTGTTCGTCGTCGAACATGCGCTGGACGTGATCCGCCACGCGGACTGGATCGTCGACGTGGGTCCGCAGGCCGGCGAGAAGGGCGGGCAGATCCTGTACAGCGGTCCGCCCGACGGCTTGCGCGCCGTGGCGGGCTCGCACACGCGGCGCTATCTGTTCACGGATGCGCAAGACGCCGTGCGCCCGGCCGCGCGCACGCCGCGCGCGCCGACCGGCTGGCTCAAGCTGGAGAACGTCACGCGCAACAACCTGCACGGCCTCGCCGTCGCGTTCCCGCTGGGCGTGATGACGGGCGTGGCCGGCGTCTCCGGCTCGGGCAAGTCGACGCTCGTGAGCCAGGTGCTCGTCGACCTCGTCGGCGCGGCGCTGGGACAAGGTGCAGCCGAGGACGAGCCCGAGGATGGCATGGACCTCGAGCGCGAGGCCGACATCCCCACCGTCGGCCACATCGCAGGCCCACTGCATGGCATCCGCCGCCTCGTGCGCGTGGACCAGAAGCCGATCGGCCGCACGCCCCGCTCGAACCTGGCCACGTACACGGGCCTGTTCGACCAGGTGAGAAAACTGTTCGCCGCCACGCCGGTCGCGAAGAAGCGCCGCTACGACGCCGGGCGCTTCTCGTTCAATGTGGCGAAGGGCCGCTGCGAGCATTGCGCGGGCGAGGGCTTCGTGATGGTCGAGTTGCTGTTCCTCCCGAGCGTGTACGCGCCATGCCCCACGTGCGGCGGCGCGCGCTACAACGCCGACACGCTCGCCGTGCGCTACCACGACCGCAACATCGCCGACGTGCTGGGCATGACGGTCGACGAGGCCCATGCGTTCTTCGCAGAGGAAGAGAGCGTCGCGCGGCCGTTGTCCGTGCTGCGCGAAGTGGGTCTCGGCTATCTGCGGCTGGGGCAGAGCGCGACGGAGCTGTCCGGCGGCGAAGCCCAGCGCATCAAGTTGGCGACGGAGCTGCAGCGCGCCGGCCGCGGCGGCACCTTATATGTACTGGACGAGCCGACGACGGGCCTGCACCCCCTCGACGCCGACCGCCTGCTGGCCCAGCTGGACCGCCTGGTCGACGCCGGCAACACCGTCATCATGGTCGAACACACGATGCGGGTCGTAGCCACGTGCGACTGGGTGATCGACATCGGCCCCGGCGCGGGCGAGGCGGGCGGAACGGTCGTGGCGGCGGGGCCGCCGGCGGAGGTCGCGCGAGCGAAGGGGAGTCGCACGGCCCCTTACCTGGCTGCGGTCCTGCCGGGGCGATAGTCCCTACGCCCTCACTCATGCAATTCCGGTGATGTTCGGCGTAATTACACTGTAACGCCGTCCAATCTCGGCGACTTGGTAAAAATGCACGTTCAAACGAACGCGCCGGTTTGTTTGCTTGCGTTACACTTGGGATATTTTTTTCATAAGAGTAACGACACAGCATGCCTGGTTCGACCATCGATAGTGACCAGTTCCGCCGCATCCTGTCGCGCAACGTCGCCATGCCCTTGGGCATGGGCGTGCTCAGCGCGCTCGTGTTCGTCGGTATCATCGCCTACCTCATCAACGTCCTCAGCTGGGTCGAGCATTCCGAACACGTGATCGGCCGCGCGAACGAGGTGAACCGGCTGTCGTCCGACATGGAAGCGGGCATGCGCGGCTACCTGCTGTCCGGCGACGACGAGTTCCTCGCCCCGTATTTGTCGGCCAAGCCGCGCATGGATGCCGAGCTCGCGAACCTGTCCCGCCTCGTCGGCGACAATGCCGCGCAAGTCGAACGCATCGCGCGCGTGCGCGCGGCGCAGGGCCAATGGCAGGCGTTCGCCGAGGAAATGATCGCGCGGCGCGGCAAGAGCAGCGATTTCGTCGACATCGTCCAGAGCATCAAGAGCGGCCGCGGCAAGCTGCTGACGGACCAGGTCCGGCGCGAGTTCCTCGACTTCATCCTGGAAGAACAACGCATCCTGCAGACGCGTAACGCGACGTCGCGCTCCGTGATCGCGTGGTCCGTCGCCGCGTTCCTCGCGTTCAGCCTCATCGTGGCCGGGTTGCTCGCCCTGTTCGGCCGACGCGAGTTGATGGCGCTGTCGAAGTCGTACGACACCATCCTGCAGGACGAGGCCGATCACAACGACCAGCTGCGCCAGCAGGCCTGGCTGCGCTCGGGCCAGGCGGAGCTGATCGCGAAGACGACCGGCATCGTGAGCCTGGAACCGCTGGCCGAGGTCGTGCTCAGCTACGTGGCGCGCTACGTCGAGGGCGTCGTCGGCGCCATGTATTTCCGTAACGACGACGGCACGCTGACCCGCATCGGTACCTATGGTTTCGCGCACGACGAGACCGAGCGCGGCCGCATCGTGCGGCCGGGCGAGTCGCTGGCCGCGCAGGCCGCCAGCGAGAACCGCATCGTCACGTTGAACGATTTGCCGCCCGACTACATCAAGGTCGGTTCGGCACTGGGCGAGGCCGCGCCGCACACACTCATCATTGCGCCAGTGTCGAATTTCGGCAAGATCAAGGGCATCATCGAGATCGGCTTCCTGCACGGCGTACGCGAGCGCGACGTCCAGTTCATGGAAACGATCGCCGCGTCCGTCGGCGCCGCGGTCGCCAACGTCGTGCACCGCCAGCGGCTGCAGGTGGCGCTGGAAGAGCAGCAGGCGCTGAACGAGGAGTTGCAGGTGCAGCAGGAAGAGCTGCGCACGGCGAACGAGGAACTGGAAGAGCAGTCGCGCGCGCTGGAGGAGTCGCAGTCGGCACTGGAAAACCAGCAGGCCGAGCTGGAGCAGACGAACGAACAGCTGGCCGAGCAGGCCGCGAACCTCGACACCAAGAACAGCGCGCTCGTGCAAGCCCAGGAGCAATTGCGCGAGCGTGCGCTGGAACTGGAGCGGGCGAGCCGGTACAAGTCCGAATTCCTCGCGAACATGTCGCACGAATTGCGCACGCCGCTGAACAGCTCATTGATCCTCGCGAAACTGCTGGCGGACAATGTCGCCGGCAATTTGAACGACGAACAGGTGCGGTTCGCCCAGACGATTTATTCGGCGGGCAACGACCTGCTCAACCTGATCAACGACATCCTCGACATTTCCAAGGTCGAGGCCGGCAAGCTGGAACTCGTGCCGGAAGACGTGCCGCTGCGCCGCGCCATCGAAGGCCTCGGCCGCGTGTTCGAACCGCTGGCGCGCCAGAAGAAGCTGGATTTCCGCGTGCACGTCGAGCCGGATGTCCCCGCCAGCATCCACACGGACCGCCAGCGGCTGGAACAGATCCTCAAGAATCTGCTGTCGAACGCCGTCAAGTTCACGGATGCGGGCAAGGTCATGCTGAACGTGAGCGCCAACGCGGACGGCTGGATCCAGTTCGCCGTGCAGGATTCCGGCATCGGCATCACGCCCGAGCAGCAGGACAAGATCTTCGACGCCTTCCACCAGGCCGACGGTTCCACCGCGCGCAAATACGGCGGCACGGGCCTGGGTCTGTCGATCTCGCGCGACCTGACCGCCTTGCTGGGCGGCACGCTCACATTGACGAGCACGCCGGGCGAGGGCAGCTGTTTCGTCCTCAGCCTGCCGCGCAACGGCACCGTCGCCGCGACGCCGCCCGCGCTGCCGGCCGCCCAGGCGCCGGCGCCCGTGCCGGCACCTGCACCTGCGCCGACCGTCGAGCCGCCGCAGGGCGTGACCTTGGCCGCGTTCACGGACGACCGCGCCGAGCCGGCCGCCGGCGTGCGCACGGTGCTCGTCATCGAGGACGAGCCGGAATTCGCGCGCATCCTGTACGGCCTCGCGCACGACATGGAATTCCGCTGCCTCGTCGCGTTGACGGCGCAGGAAGGCCTGGAACTGGCGACCGGCGAGACGCCGGACGCGATCCTGCTCGACATCCGCCTGCCGGACCGGTCGGGCCTGTCGGTGCTGCAACAGCTGAAGGACAACCCGGCCACGCGCCACATCCCCGTCCACGTCGTGTCCAGCCAGGACAACGGCGGCGAGGCGCTGCACCTGGGCGCCATCGGCTATGCGCTGAAGCCCACGTCGCGCGAGCAGCTGGAGGACGTGTTCCGCAAGCTGAAGGACAAGTCGTCGCAGACCATCAAGCGCGTGCTGCTCGTGGAGGACGACGAGCGCCAGCGCGACAGCGTCGTGCAATTGATTTCCGATACCGACGTCGAGATCGCGGCCGTCGGGTCCGGCACGGAAGCGCTGGACTTGTTGCGCACGCAGATTTTCGATTGCATGATCATCGACTTGAAGCTGCCCGATATGCAGGGCAATGAATTACTCAAGCGTATGTCTCTCGAAGAACTGTGCTCGTTCCCGCCCGTCATCGTCTACACGGGTCGCAACCTCACGCGCGACGAGGAAGCGGAGCTGTTGAAGTATTCGCGCTCGATCATCATCAAGGGCGCGCGGTCGCCGGAGCGCCTTCTGGACGAGGTGACGCTGTTCCTGCACAAGGTCGAGTCGGAACTGTCGTCGGAGCGCCAGTCGATGCTGAAGACGGTGCGCGGCCGCGACCGCGTGTTCGAAGGCCGCACGATCCTTCTCGTGGACGACGACGTGCGCAACGTGTTCGCGCTGACGAGTGCGCTGGAACAACGGGGCGCGAAGGTCGAAGTGGGCCGTAATGGCTTCGAGGCCATCGCCAAGCTCGATGAGAACGATGCCATCGACCTCGTGCTGATGGACGTGATGATGCCCGGCATGGATGGCCTCGAAGCCACCCGCCGCATCCGCCAGGACAAGCGTTTCGCGCGCCTCCCGATCATCGCGATCACGGCGAAGGCGATGAAGGACGACCAGGAACAATGCCTGGCGGCGGGTGCCAACGATTACCTGGCCAAGCCGATCGACCTGACCCGGCTGTACTCGCTGCTGCGCGTGTGGATGCCGACGCTGGAGCGCATTTGAAGAAGCCCATGCACAATCCGCCGGGCGACGTCGACATCGAGTTGCGGATGCTGATCGAAGCTGTCTTCCTCAAGTACAACTACGATTTCCGCGACTACACGGGGGCTTCGCAAAAGCGCCGCGTACTGGCCGCCATGCGCGCGATGGACTGCGATACGGTATCGGCCTTGCAGGCGCGCGTCATGCACGACCCGGCCGCGTTCACGCAGCTGCTGCAGTTTTTGACCATCCCCGTTACGGAAATGTTCCGCGACCCGGATTATTATTTGGCTGTACGCCGGCTCATCGTGCCGTTCCTGAAGACGTATCCGTCGCTGAACGTGTGGGTGGCCGGCTGCAGCACGGGCGAGGAAGTGTATTCGCTCGCCATCCTGCTGCATGAGGAGGGCCTGCTGGAGCGCACGCAGATGTACGCGACCGACATCAATCCGGATGCACTGGAGGCCGCGCGACGCGGCGTGATGCCGCTCGACAAGATGCGCCGGTACACGGAGAACTACCAGAAATCGGGCGGCACGCGCGCATTCTCCGACTATTACACGGCGGCCTATGGCGGCGCGCTGTTCGACCGCGCGCTCGTGGAGCACGTCACGTTCGCCGACCACAGCCTGGCCACGGACGCCGTGTTCGCGGAGACGCATTTCATCAGCTGCCGCAACGTGATGATCTACTTTAACCGGCGCCTGCAGAACCGGGTGCTGGGGCTGTTCCACGAATCGCTGTGCCACCGCGGCTTCCTCGGCCTCGGCAGCAAGGAAAGCATCGACTTTTCCACGTATGCCCAGCGGTTCGAATCGCTCGCGAAGCGGGAGCGGGTGTTCCGCAAGGTGGCGTCATGACGTCCGCGCCTGCCCATGTCGCGGACGATGCGTTGCGCGCCGTCCTGCGCGGCCGGCGCTTCGAGGCCGTCGTGATCGGCGGCTCGGCCGGCGGCGTGGACGCGCTCGTCGCGCTGCTGCCGGCGCTGCCGGCAAAGTTCCGCCTGGCCGTGGTCTGCATCCTGCACCTGCCGGGCGACCGCGAGAGCCGCCTGGCCGAATTGTTCGACGAGCGCTTGCCGCTGCCTGTGAAAGAGGCGGTGGACAAGGAAGAAGTCGTGCCCGGTACCGTGTATTTCGCCGGGGCCGGCTACCACCTGTCCGTCGAGCGCGACCGCACGTTCTCGCTCAGCTGCGAGCCGCCCGTGCACTTCGCACGGCCCGCGATCGACGTGCTGATGGAGTCGAGCGCGGACGCGTACGGGCCCGCGCTGGCCGGTATCCTGCTGACGGGCGCCAACCACGACGGCGCCGACGGCATGGCCCGCATCCGCGCCCGCGGCGGTTTCACGATCGTGCAGGATCCGGCCGATGCGCAGGTGCCCACGATGCCCGTGAGCGCCATCCATCGCAGCAAGCCGAACCTGATCCTGCCATTGGCGCGCATCCACGCCCTGTTGCCCATGTTGGAGACGAATGAACCATGAGCGCACACGACCCTAGCAAACTGCTGATCGTCGACGACCTGCCGGAAAACCTGCGCGCCCTCGACGCCCTCATCCGCGACGAGCAGCGCCTCGTGTTCCAGGCCCAGTCCGGCGAGGAAGCGTTGTCGCTGATGCTCGAGCACGAGTTCGCGCTCGCCATCCTGGACGTGCAGATGCCGGGCATGGACGGCTTCGAACTGGCCGAACTGATGCGCTCGACGTCGCGCACCCGGAACATTCCGATCGTGTTCGTATCCGCCGCGGGCCGCGAGCTGAACTATGCGTTCAAGGGCTACGAGACGGGCGCCGTCGATTTCCTGTACAAGCCGCTCGACCCGGACGCCGTGCGCAGCAAGGTGCACGTGTTCGTCACGCTGGACCAGCAGCGGCGCGAAATGCGGCGCCAGATGGAGGCGCTGGAAGCGGCGCGGCGCGAGCAGGAAGTGCTGCTGCGCGAACTGAACGCGACGCAGGCCGAGCTGCAACGCTCGCTGCACATGCGCGATGAATTCATGTCCCTCGTCGCGCACGAGCTGCGCACGCCGCTGAACACGCTGTTCCTCGAAACGCAGATGCGCAGCCTGCAGCTGAAGCGGGGCAATCTGCCCGCGTTCAATCCGGAACAGATGAGCAGCATGATCAAGCGCGACGAGCGCCAGATCAAGGCGATGATCCGCCTGATCGACGACATGCTCGACGTGTCGCGCATGAAGAGCGGGACATTGTCGATCCGCCCGGCGAAGGTCGAGCTGATGGCCTTGCTCGAGCGCGTCGTCAACGACCTGTCGCTGCAGGCCGCGGCGGCCGGCACGAACGTCGTGCTGGCGCCGCACGCGCCCGTCGAAGGCTTCTGGGACGAATTCCGCATCGAACAGGTCGTCGTCAACCTGCTGACGAATGCGCTGCGCTACGGCGGAGGCGGGGCCGTCGAGGTCAGCGTCCGGACGGAAGGCTGCAACGCGCGCATCGCCGTGCGCGACCACGGCAAGGGCATCGCGCCCGATTTCCTCGAACGCATCTTCGAACCGTATGAGCGGGGCGCCAAGAGCGGCGAGCCGAAAGGGCTGGGCCTGGGCTTGTACATCTCGCGTCAGCTCGCGCTGTCGCACGGCGGCCAGCTGACGGTCGAGAGCACGCCGGGCGAGGGCGCCACCTTCAGCCTTATCCTGCCATGCACGGAGACGGCCGTGCAGGCGGCTGCCACGCCCGCTTGAGCCGCTTCACGATCGTTGCGATAGGCTCGGCCTATGCGGTAGTGATAGCTAAAATCAATTGATAAAATCCATTCAATCAATTTCACATCAAACCCCGTGCAGGGTATAGTACGCACCTGAGCATTTTTTTAACCCCGAAAGAGGAGTACTGCATGTCCATCATCAACACCGAAATCAAGCCGTTCAAAGCAACCGCTTACCACGCAGGCAAGTTCATCGACCTGACCGAAGCCGATTTCAAAGGCACCTGGTCGGTCCTGATGTTCTACCCGGCAGACTTCACCTTCGTCTGCCCGACCGAACTGGAAGACCTGGCTGCTTTCCAGTCGGAATTCGACAAGATGGGCGTGAAAGTCTATGGCGTGTCGACCGACACCCACTTCGCCCACAAGGCATGGCACGACACGTCGGACGCGATCAAGAAGGTCAACTACCCGCTGATCGGCGACCCGACCGGCCTGCTGTCGCGTAACTTCGAAGTCATGATCGAAGAAGAAGGCCTGGCCCTGCGCGGCACGTTCGTGATCAATCCGGAAGGCCAGATCAAGGTCATGGAAGTGCACGACAACGGCATCGGCCGCGACGCGTCGGAACTGCTGCGCAAGGTGAAGGCAGCCCAGTACGTCGCATCGCACCCGGGCGAAGTCTGCCCGGCCAAGTGGACCGAAGGCGCCGCAACGCTGAAGCCGTCGCTGGACCTGGTCGGCAAGATCTAAGTAACACATGGTGGGCGGAGGCCGCCCACCCTACGACACCCGTAGGGTGGGCACTCCGTGCCCATCAGGCAGTAACGCAACAGTTGTACTAGGCACCGGCCGCGAGGGGCGGCCGGTGCCGACCCCTCCCCACGAGCCCAACCGGAACGGGCCCGCCCAAGCAAGACAGGCGATCTCACTAGTCGATCTGCCGGTCCAGATTCACTATTTAGATTGGATGGATGCGTCCGCGATGGACCGCATCGGCCTGAACACGACTGAACGAAAGGATACGATCATGCTCGAACAAGAACTGAAAACCCAACTCGCCGGCTACCTGCAACGCGTCCAGCAACCGTTCGAGATCGTCGCTTCGCTGGACGACAGCGACACGTCGAAGCAGACGCTCGACCTGCTGCAGACGATCCAGGGCCTGCGCGCCGACAAGATCACGTTGCGCACGGACGGCAACGACGCACGCAAGCCGTCGTTCAGCCTGAAGCGCGCCGGCACCGACATGAACCTGCGCTTCGCCGGCCTGCCGCTGGGCCACGAGTTCACGTCGCTCGTGCTCGCGCTGCTGTGGACGGGCGGCCACCCGCCGAAAGTCGAGGCCGAGACGATCGATGCGATCAAGGCGCTGGACGCCGACTACAACTTCGAGATGTACATGTCGCTGACATGCCATAACTGCCCGGACGTCGTGCAGGCGCTGTCCCTGATGGCGATCCTGAACCCGCGCGTCAAGACGACCGTGATCGAGGGCGGCGCGTTCCAGGCCGAAGTCGAGGCGCGCAAGGTGATGGCCGTGCCGATGGTGTTCCTGAACGGCGAGCTGTTCGGCTCCGGCCGCATGATGATCGAAGAGATCGTCGCCAAGCTGGACAAGGGCGCCGGCGACCGCGACGCGGCGAAACTGAACGCGAAGGACCCGTACGACGTGCTGATCGTCGGTGGCGGCCCGTCGGGCGCAGCCGCAGCCGTGTATGCGGCCCGCAAGGGCATCCGCACGGGCATCGCGACGGAGCGCTTCGGCGGCCAGGTCAACGACACGATGTCGATCGAGAACTACATCTCCGTGCTGGAAACGGACGGCCCGAAATTCGCCGCCGCGCTGGAAGCCCAGGTGCGCCACTATGGCGTCGAGGTCCTGACGCAGAACACGGCCGCGAAGATCATCCCGCCGTCCGCACCCGGTGAACTGGTCGAAGTGCAGTTCACGAATGGCGGTTCGCTGAAGTCGAGCACCGTGATCCTGTCGACGGGCGCGCGCTGGAGGAACGTCAACGTGCCGGGCGAACAGGAATACAAGAACGCCGGCGTGAACTACTGCCCGCACTGCGACGGCCCGCTGTACAAGGGCAAGCGCGTCGCCGTCATCGGCGGCGGCAACTCGGGCGTGGAAGCGGCAATCGACCTCGCGGGCATCGTCGAGCACGTGACCCTGGTGGAATTCGCGCCGCAGCTGAAGGCGGACGCCGTGCTCGTCAACAAGGTGGAAAGCCTGTCGAACGTGACGATCCACGTGAACGCGCAGACGACGGAGATCACCGGCGACGGCAGCAAGGTCAACGGCATCAAGTTCAAGGATCGCTTGAGCGGCGAGGAACACCACGTGCCGCTGGCCGGCGTGTTCGTCCAGATCGGCCTCGTGCCGAACACGGAGTTCCTGAAAGGCACGGTGGAATTGTCGCGCTTCGGCGAGATCGTTGTGGATGCGCACGGCCGCACGAACGTCCCGGGCGTGTTCGCCGCGGGCGATGCGACGACCACGCCGTTCAAGCAGATCGTCATCGCGGCGGGCGATGGGGCGAAAGCGGCGCTGTCCGCATTCGACTACCTGATCCGGATGCCGGTGTCCGTCGAAGCCGCGTAAGCGTCGACAGGCAGCGCTGAGCCCGGCCGGGAAACCGCCCGGGCTTTTTCTATTTACTGACTGACGAAGGTGTTGACGCTGCCGGGATCGATCCACGCCGTCGCGACGCCGCCCGTCACCGTGTACTGGCCCGCGTAGCCCGTGTTGTCGGTCGCCGTCGTGCGGTATTTCGTGAAGCCCGGCGCGGCGCTGCCGACCTGCAGCTGGAGCTGGCGCTGCGACGTGCCGTTGTTGATCGCCACCACGACCAGTTTGCCGGCCGTGTTCTTGTACGCGGTGACGAACACGTCGGCGTACGGTTTTTCCGTCGCCGCGACGCGCACGGCACCGGGGCGGACGTATTTCGCGAACTGCGCCATGATGTAGCCGCGCTTGCTGACGTTGCCGTCTTCCGTCAGCAGGCCGTACGGGCGGCGGATGTACCACCACACGTAGGCGCTGTAGTTCGCGACCATGCTGTTGTGCAATTCCAGCGCTACCGGCATCGCCTTCGTCCAGTCGTTCGCGTCGGACGTGCTGTCCGTGTAGTGCTCCGTCATCCACACTTCCTTGCCCTTCGAGCGCGCGAGCGGATAGTCGCTGGGCGTCGTACCGTACAAATGGCCGGCCACGACGTCGAACCCGGGCACCGCCGTCGCGCTGTTGAGGATGGGATCCGTGAGCGTCTTATTGAACGTGGCGGACTCTGCCACGATTACCTTGTAGCTGCCGAAGCGCGCTCCCTGGCCGGACAGGAAATTGATGAACTCCGTCGAGCTCCACAGGCAGCTTTCATACGTGCCCGGGTCGAAGTCCGGTTCGTTCTGGATCGAGATGCCGTACAGCGCCGCGCCGCCGCCCAGCCGGCGCCGCTGAAACCGCCGAAGCCGCGCACGGTCTGGTACGTCGCGGCAGGGTTGATGGCGACCGTCTGCGCGGACGCGCCAGTGGCAAAGGCGGACAACACGAGGATCGCCGACGCGATGCGGCGGGTGGTGCGCGAAAAAGCATGGGGCATGAACGTCTCCGTGGTTCGGGTGGGTGGCCCGGGCGCGGCGGCCCGGGAGTTCGCTGCTTGTGCTGCTTTTGCTGCGGACCCGCGCCGGGCATGCCGGCGGGGCAGGACGAGCGACGCCCGCGCCGGCAGGCGGCACAGGGTCACCGCGAAAACGGCAGACGGTCGTGTTGCGCGTTCAGCGCTGGACGAGGCAGGGGAGGGGAAGCGGTCGACGGGGCCGAATCAGGTTGTGCAGCATGGCTCCTCCGATTGTCGTTATTTAACGTTATCTTGCAAAGTTATGTTTGCGATAACATTTTAGTGCGACTATCTTATGCCTCGCTACATTCGGGATCAAACCAAAGATTATTCGCGGGAATTCACTTCGTGAATTTATGCCGGCCGAGTGTGGGACCCGTGCCGTGCATGGCGCCGCCGCTGGCCGTCGCGCCGCTCGTAGCGGACGGCGGCCGGGACCGGTCGCGCGCCCGTGCCGTCCAGCCCGAATTCGAGCACGTGCCGCAGCGAGCGCACGGTGACGGGTTTCGTGACGGTGGCGCTGAACGCGTCGTACATGGGAGGGAAGGGTTCGCCCTCATCCACCAGCAGGATCGTGGGCGTCTCGGGGCCGAGGCGGGACATTTCGCCCGGCAACGCGCGCCGCTCGCCGCCTGCGTGCGCGCTGGCCGTGAGGACCACGTCGAAGTGCAGCGCCTGCATGGCGTTCAGCGCGGCCTGGGCCGTCGTCGTCTCGGCGACGACATAGCCGAGCGATTTGAGCAGGGTGGCACTGTGGCGGCGTGCGGCCGCGTCATCGTCGTATAACAGGGCGTATTTCATGGATGAGTCCTCCTGACTCAGGTATGGTGCTCCTCTCGTGTTGTTCAACTGCTAATTTGTAACAATTGTGACAACGGCTGCGCGGGCGCGCCGGCAGGACGGTCGGCGCCGCCGGTGCGCGAGCGTCACGCAAAGAGAGCGCCGGCCAGGCGCAAGCTGCGCACGCGCGACCGGCGCGACTGCAGGACGTCAGGACAAGAGCGCAGCGGCATCAATGGAAGAACAGCGGCGCGAAGCCGCCAAGCGCGTCCGTTTCACACAGCAGCCACGTCGTCATGCTCGTGAGGGCGACGTAGGCTGCGGTCCAGGCCGTGGGGAAGAAGCGGATCATGATGAACCTCCGGATGCCGAATGCGGGAAATGTTGATCTCATCTTAGATCGTGTGCATTCTGGAAACTATCGGCTGGCAATCCGTCGCTCTGTAGGACAGTGCCTCGTGCCTTTGTATGAGCCGTTGTGTCACCTCGTCGTAGGCCTCCTACGGTTGCTGTAGGTTGCGTCCTATGGTGTGCGGCCGTGCTCAGGCTTACAGTCGTCCATCATGACCACACACGACCCCAAGCTTCTGCACAAAGGTGCCCTCGCGGTACGCCGCAACACCGTCCGTCGCCTGCTGCAGAACGTATTCGGCATCGAGCACCTGCGCGACGGCCAGCAACGTGTGATCGACAGTGTCCTCGACGGCAAGGACACGCTGGCGATCATGCCCACCGGCAGCGGTAAATCGCTGTGCTACCAGATCCCCGCCCGCATCAAGGACGGCATGACGGTCGTCGTCTCGCCGCTGATCTCGCTGATGAAGGACCAGCTGGAGAAGCTGGAGGAACTCGGCATCCGCGCCGAGCAGGTCAACAGCAGCCTGTCGGCCGAGGAGGAGAGGACTGCGCTGGCCGCAATCGCGGAAGGGCACTGCGAGATCGTGTTCTGCACGCCCGAGCGCCTCGCGATGCCCGAATTCGTCGACGTGCTGGCGGCCGGGAAGATTGCGCTGGTCGTCGTCGACGAAGCCCACTGCATCTCGCAGTGGGGCCACGATTTCCGCCCCGCCTACCTCGAGATGGCCGGCGCGATCGACGCGCTGGCCCGCCCGCCCGTGCTGGCGCTGACGGCGACGGCGACGGAAGACGTGATCGACGACATCGGCCGGCAGCTCGCTCGTCCCCGGATGAACGTCATCAACACGGGCATCTACCGCGCGAACCTGCAGTACGCTGTCGTGCAGGTGACGAACCCGGACGAAAAACTGCAGGAAGCGCTGCGCCTCGTGCGCGAAACAAAGGGGACGGGCATCGTCTACGCAGCCACCGTGAAGGCGGCCGAGGAGATGTACGAACTGCTGCTGGACGCGGGCGAATCCGTCACGCTGTATCACGGCAAGTTGCCGGCAGCCGAGCGGCGCGCGAATCAGGACCTGTTCATGAACGACGAGCGGCGCGTGATGGTGGCGACGAACGCTTTCGGCATGGGCATCGACAAGCCGGACACGCGCTTCGTCGTCCACCTGCAGATCCCCGCGAACCTGGAAGCCTATTACCAGGAATCGGGCCGCGCGGGCCGCGACGGCGACGACGCCAGCTGCACCTTGCTGTTCCTGCAGGACGACAAGCGCGTGCAGCAGTTCTTCCTCGTGAAGCACTACCCGACGGCGGACGAGATCCGCGCCGTGTACGACGCCGTGCGCGACCTGGCGGAGAACGAGACGGCGACGCCGGAGCGCGTGGAGGACGTCCTGGGCGACCTCGCGGGGCCGCACCTGAAAGTCTGCCTGAAACTGCTGAAGGATGCGAAGCTGCTGCGCCAGAACCGCAAGCTCGCGTACCTGCCCGGCAGCGCGGCGCCCAGCGATACACTGTTCGCGGCGATGGCCGAGGTTTATCGCCAGAAGCAGGAGCGCGACAAGGAAGCGCTGGAACAGATGGTATCGTATGCCGTGAGCGGCTTTTGCCGCTGGAAGCTCCTGCTCGATTATTTCGGCGACGAAGTCGACGGTTTCGAGAAGTGCTGCCGCTGCGACAACTGCCTGAATCCGCCGGCCGCCGTGCTGACGGAAGAAATCGAAATCCGCGACGACGAATTCGACCGCGAACCCGACGCGGATGCGCCGCCCGCGCCCGCGTTCGACGTGGGCGCGCGCGTGACGGTGCCCAAGTATGGCGAGGGCGTCGTGCTCTCGGTTGCCGGGGACCAGGTCAACATCGAATTCCCGGACGGCGAGCAGCGCGCGTTCGTCGCCGATTACGTGACACCTGCCTGAGGAGGGACGCCAGCCGCATGGGAGACATGGTCGTCGTACGCAAGGAAGGCCTGTATTGTGTGCCGGGCCAGTTCTACATCGACCCGTGGCGGCCGGTGGACCGGGCCGTCATCACCCATGCGCACGGCGACCATGCGCGCTGGGGCCACAAGCACTACCTCGCGTCGACGCAGAGCGTGGGCATCCTGAAGTCGCGCCTCGGCCAGGACATCAACATCGATGGCCTCGATTACGGCGAGCGCATCGTCCACAACGGCGTGACGATCTCGCTGCATCCGGCCGGGCACGTGTTGGGATCAAGCCAGATCCGCATGGAGTGTGGCGGCGAGGTGTGGGTCGCGTCGGGCGACTACAAGGTCGAGCCGGACGCCACATGCGCACCGTTCGAAGCCGTGCGCTGCCACACGTTCATCACGGAATCGACGTTCGGCCTGCCGATCTATCGCTGGGATCCGCAACAGGACGTGTTCGACGATATCAACCGCTGGTGGCGCCGCAATGCGGACGATGGACGCACGAGCATCCTGTACGCCTACGCATTCGGCAAGGCGCAGCGCCTGCTCAGCGGCCTCGATCCGGCAATCGGTCCCATCGTCTGCCACGGCGCCGTCGAACCGTTGAACCGCATTTATCGCGAGGGCGGCGTCGTACTGCCGCACACGCAGCTCGTCAGCGAGACGGACAAGGCCGATCTCAAAAAGGCGCTCGTGCTGGCGCCGCCGTCCGCATCGGGCTCGCCGTGGACGCGCCGCTTCGGCGACTACAGCGACGCCTTCGCCAGCGGCTGGATGCTGCTGCGCGGTGCACGCCGGCGGCGCGGCGTCGACCGCGGCTTCGTGTTGTCCGACCACGCGGACTGGCCCGGCTTGATGGAGGCGATCCACGCGACGGGCGCGCACCAGGTCATCGTCACGCATGGCTCGATTCCCGTGATGGTGCGCTGGCTGTGCCAGATCGGCCTCGATGCGAAGGCGTTCGATACGGAATACGGCGGGGAGGACGACGAAGCCGTGACGGCCACGCCGGGCGAACCGCAGGCACCGCCGGAGGCAGCCCAGGAGGCGAACGATGCGTGAATTCGCCCGCCTGTACGCGGAACTCGACGAAACGACCGCCACCAACCGCAAGCTCGAGGCGCTGCAGAATTACTTTGCCAGCGCCGCGCCGGAAAACGCCGCGTGGGCCGTCTACTTCCTCGCCGGCGGCAAGCCGCGCCAGGCCGTGCCGAGCAAATTGATGCGCCAGTACGCGATCGAATACGCGGGCCTGGACGACTGGCTGTTCGACGAATCGTACGCTGCCGTCGGCGACATGGCGGAGACCATCGCCCACATCCTGCCGCCGCCGAAGCACCACAGCGACGTGGGCCTCGCTGTGTGGATGGAAGAGCGCATCGGCCCCTTGCGGGGCGCCGATCCGGGCACGATCCGGGAGGCGCTGTTCTCGTACTGGGACGAACTCACGTGGCGCGAACGCTTCCTGTTCGTGAAGCTGATCGGCGGCGGCTTTCGCGTGGGCGTGTCGAAGCTGCTCGTCACGCGCGCGCTGGCCTCGATCGCCGCCGTCGACTCCAAGCTGATCGCGCAGCGCCTGATGGGCTGGACGGACGGCCGCGTCAAACCGACCGCGGCAGGCTTCCTGCAACTGATCGCCGCACAGACCGACAACGAGCACCAGCTGCGCGGCGGCCAGCCTTACCCGTTCTTCCTCGCGCACCAGTTGCAGGGCGACCCTGCTGCGTTAGGCGACATGAACGACTGGCAGGTCGAGTGGAAGTACGACGGCATCCGCGCGCAACTCGTGCGGCGCGGCGGCCAGAACTACCTGTGGTCGCGCGGTGAAGACCTGATCACGGAACGCTTTCCGGAACTGGCGGGACTCTCGCTGCCGGAAGGGATGGTCGTCGATGGCGAGGTGCTGATCTGGACGACGGGCGACGCACCGGCGCCGTTCGCCGACCTGCAGAAGCGCATCGGCCGCAAGACCTTGTCCGCGAAAATTCTGGCGGAGCTGCCTGCGGTGCTGCTCGCGTACGACTTGCTGGAACTGGACGGCGTCGACACGCGCGCGCTGCCGCAGCACGAGCGGCGCGCATTGCTGGAGACGCTCGTCACGGGCGCCGCGCAGCCGCAGCTGCGCATTTCTCCGCTCGTGACGGCGGACAGCTGGGACGATCTCGGCAAGCTGCGGGCCGAGTCGCGGGCGCGCGGCGTCGAAGGCATGATGCTGAAGGCACGGAACGCACAATACGGCGTGGGCCGCACGAAGGACGTGGGCACGTGGTGGAAGTGGAAGATCGACCCGTACGCCATCGACGCCGTGCTGATCTATGCGCAGGCGGGCAGCGGCCGGCGCGCGTCGCTGTACACGGATTACACGTTCGCCGTGTGGGACGGCGAGGGCGAGGCGCGCAAGCTCGTGCCGTTCGCGAAAGCGTATTCAGGCCTGACGGACGCGGAGATCGCGCAGGTCGACAACACCGTGCGCAAGACAACGATCGAGAAGTTCGGGCCCGTGCGCTCGGTGCGCCCGACGATGGTGTTCGAGATCGGCTTCGAGGGCATCGCGCTGTCCACGCGCCACAAGGCCGGCATCGCGGTGCGCTTCCCGCGCATCCTGCGCCGGCGCGACGACAAGACGGTCGACGAGGCGGACACGCTCGATACGTTGAAAGGCTTGCTGGGAGCCGTCACGCCATGAGCAAGACGCAGGCGGAAGCCGCCATCGACTCTTGGTTCGCGGCGCGCGGCTGGAAGGTCTTCCCGTTCCAGCGCGCCGTGTGGAAGGCTGCGCTGGCCGGCGAATCGGGCCTGCTGCATGCGAACACGGGCGCCGGCAAGACCTATGCCGTGTGGTTCGCGGCCATGCTCCGCGGCGCGAATCGAACGCGCCGTGCCAACACCGGCCTGCGCGTCTTGTGGATCACGCCGATGCGCGCGCTTGCCGCGGACACGCAGCGTTCGCTCGAAACGTCGGCGGCGGAACTGGGCGCCGCGAGCCCGGACGTCATCGGCACGTGGAGCATCGGCGCACGCACGGGCGACACGGGCGCGGCCGAGCGCGCGCGCCAGTCGAAGTCGCTGCCGGGCGCCTTGATCACGACGCCGGAAAGCCTGTCGCTGCTGCTGTCGCACGCGGCCGCGCGCGACCAGTTCAAGCACCTCGACATGATCATCATCGACGAGTGGCATGAGCTGATGGGCAGCAAGCGCGGCGTGCAGGTGCAGCTGGCGCTCGCGCGGCTGCGGCGCTGGAATCCGGGCCTCGTGGTGTGGGGCTTGTCGGCCACGATGGGTAATCTGGCGGAAGCGCGCGGCGTGCTGCTGGGCGATCCGGCCGGCGGCGTCCTGGTCGAGGGCGATCTGAAAAAGCAGATCGTCGTCGACTGCCTCGTGCCGGACAGCGTGGCGCGCTTTCCGTGGGCCGGCCACCTGGGCCTGCAGATGCTGCAGGCCGTCGTCGCCGAGATCGAGCACCACGAGGCGACGCTCGTCTTCACGAACACGCGCTCGCAATCGGAGCTGTGGTACCAGAACATCATCGAGGCGCGTCCCGACTGGGCGGGCCTCGTCGCGCTGCACCACGGTTCGCTCGACCGCGACGTGCGCGAATGGGTCGAGACGGGCCTCAAGCGTGGCGATCTGAAAGCCGTCGTGTGCACGGCGAGCCTCGACCTTGGCGTGGATTTTTTACCCGTCGAGCGCGTGCTGCAGGTCGGCAGCGCCAAGGGCATCGCGCGCCTGCTGCAGCGGGCGGGGCGCAGCGGCCACGCGCCTGGTCGCATCTCGCGCGTGACCCTGGTGCCGACGAACAGCCTGGAATTGCTGGAGGCGGCCGGTGCCAAGCGCGCCGTCGCCACGCGCCGCATCGAGGCGCGGCAGGTGCCGAACAAGCCGTTCGACGTGCTCGTGCAGCACCTCGTCACCGTGGCGCTGGGCGGTGGGTTCCGCTCCGACGAGTTTTACGAGGAAGTGAAAAGCGCGTGGTCGTATCGCCACCTGACGCCGGAGGAATGGCAGTGGGCGCTGGACTTCGTCGCGCGCGGCGGCCAGAGCCTGACGGTCTATCCGGAATACAAGCGCGTGCTGCCGGACGAGGAGGGCGTCTACCGCGTGCCCGACGTGAAGATCGGCCGCCGCCACCGCATGGGCATCGGCACCATCGTGTCGGACGCGCAGATGCAAGTGAAGTACGTGAGCGGCGGGCGGATCGGCAGCGTGGAGGAATCGTTCATCGGCCGGATGAAGCCGGGCGACCGCTTCCTGTTCTCGGGCCGCATCCTGGAGCTCGTGCGTGTGCACGAGATGACGGCGTTCGTGAAGCGATCGGACTCCACGCGCGGCGCCGTCAGCCGCTGGCAGGGCACCAAGATGCCGCTGTCGTCCGAGCTCGCGCACGCGGCGCTGGAAGAATTGAAACGGGCCGGCGAAGGTATCTATGACGGACCGGAGATGTGCGCGCTGCAGCCGCTGCTGGAGATCCAGGCGCGCTGGTCGGCGCTGCCCGACAGCGACGTGCTGGTCGTGGAAAGCATGAAGAGCCGCGAAGGCTATCACCTGTTCATGTACCCGTTCGCGGGGCGCGCCGTGCACACGGGGCTCGCGTCGCTGTTCGCGTACCGCGTGGGGCGCATCATGCCCAGCACCTTCTCCATCGCCATCAACGACTACGGGTTCGAGCTGCTGGCGCCGGAGCTTGTGGACTGGGCCACCGTGTTTGCCGGCGAGACGGGCGCCGACGTCGGCCTGTTCGACACGTCGCACCTGCTCGAGGACGTGCTCGACAGCCTGAATGCGACGCAGCTGTCGCAGCAGCGCTTCCGCGAAGTGGCGCGCATCGCGGGGCTGATCTTCCAGGGCTATCCGGGCCAGCACAAATCGATGCGCCAGGTGCAGGCGTCGTCGTCGCTGTTCTTCGAAGTCTTCCGCAAACATGACAGCAACAATCTGCTGCTCACGCAGGCCGAGCGCGAAGTGCTGGAGCAGGAACTGGAACTCACGCGGCTGCGCGACACGCTGGTCGAGCTGCACGCGCGCCGCGTCGCGTTTCGCGAGGTCAAACGCGCCACGCCATTCGGCTTTCCGCTGATGGTCGAGCGTTTCCGCGAAAAGGTCAGTACGGAAAAGCTGGCGGACCGCGTCGCGCGCATGGTGCGCGAACTGGAAAAGGCGGCCGAGGCATGAACGGTGTCGCCGTCGACGTCGCGGGCGAGCAGCTCGTGCTGCTGCCGCAAAAAGCTGTGTACTGGCCGCGCGAAAAAATGCTCGCGATCGCCGACATCCACTTCGGCAAGGCGGCCGCGTTCCGCTCGTTCGGCATTCCCGTCCCGCACGGGACGACCAGCGAGAACCTCGATGCGCTCGACGCGCTGATCGACGCGACGGGGGCGAACCAGGTGCTGTTCCTCGGCGACTTCCTGCACGCGCGCGCGGCGCACGCGGCCGGCACACAGGCCGCGATGCTCGCGTGGCGCCGGCGCCGCTGCGACCTCGTGCTGACGCTCGTGCGGGGCAACCACGACAAGCACGCGGGCGACCCGGCCGCCGTTCTTGCCATCGACCTCGTCGACGAGCCATACACGGTCGGTCCGATGTCCTTCTGCCACCATCCGGACCTGGACGCACCGGGCTATGTGCTGGCCGGCCACGTCCACCCGGTGTATGTCTTGGCGACACGTTTCGACGCATTGCGCCTGCCGTGTTTCGTGGTAGGGCCTTGTAGGATGATTCTTCCTTCGTTCGGATCTTTTACCGGCGGACATGTCATGCGTCCCGAGCCCGGCGATCGCATCTTTATTACCTCCGGGGAAGCCGTGCACAGCGTTCGGCAACGCACCGAACCCGGCGGGAGCGCGGCGTAAGCTGGTCATATCGACAACAAGATACGCCGGAGGACCTCATGGCAACAACCCGACAGACACTGGCTGCGGCCGTCGTGGCCGCGCTGCCTCTCGTCACGCTTCCCGTTACGGCACCCGTGCACGCGCAAGAGCATCCGCGCGCGGCCCGGCTGGCACCGCGCATCGACGGCTTCAACGTGGACGAAGTGCGGCGCCTAGAGCCGGGCACCGAACTCAATTTCGACCTGTACGGCACGCCGGGCGGCTACGCCACCTTGCGCATCGACGGCGCCACGCGCAACCTGACCCTGACGGAAACGTCGCCGGGCACTTACCAGGGCACGTACACGATCGGCACGCACGACCGCATCAATCCGGCCAGCGCCGTCACCGCCAACCTGCGCGTCAACAATATGGTGACCACCCGGTTGCTGGCCGAATCGATCGTGCGCGGTCCCGGTCGAGACGACCGCACCGACCGCACGGCATCGAACATGCCGCACGTCGACCGCTTCGACGTGCGCGGCAGCGATGATCTGGCGCCGGGCAACGAGCTGAAATTCACGGTGCGCGGCACGCCGAATGCGAAGGTCGAGGTGCAGATCGCCGGCACGCGCGGCATCTTCTTCCTGCCCGAAGTGCGGCCGGGCGAGTACAGCGGCCTGTACACGATCCGCCGCGATGACCGTATCGCGCCGGACGCCCCCGTGACGGCCACGATCCGCGCCAACGGCCGCTATTCGACGGCGACGCTGGGCCAACCGCTGATGGCGGGCGGCAGCGGCCAGGGCATCAACCCGCCGGGCACGCAGCCGCGCGTGGCGCGCTACTGCACGAATTGCGCGACGGTGGAAGCCGTCAACGTGGTGCAGGTGAGCGGCGACGGCAGCTATCTGGGCACGGGCGCCGGCGCCGTCGTCGGGGGCCTGCTGGGCAACCAGGTCGGCAGCGGCAGCGGGCGTACGGCGGCCACCGTCGCCGGTGCGGTGGGCGGCGCCCTCGCGGGCCGCGAGATCGAGCGCAACGCCCACACGAGCCAGCGCTACGAAGTCGTCGTGCGCTACCCGAACGGCGCCACGCAGACCATTCCTTACGAAAACAACCCGGGCTTCCGCGTCGGCGACCGGGTGAAGGTTGCCGATGGCGTCCTGATCCGCGACTGAGCGGGCGCGCAAAAACAGAAAGCCGGCTTCCGCGAGGAACCGGCTTTTTTTCGTTCGACTTGCAGATGGGCGGTCAGGGCCGCCGTGCGATCAGACTGTAGCGAGGACCTGGCCGTCGCCGGAGGAATCCGCTTCGGCCTTGTGCTTGGCGTTCTGCTTGGCACGCGAGCGCGATGGCGGCAGGCGGCGCAGCGTCTTGAGGGCTTCCGGATCCTTGATGCCGATGGTGCGCTGGTCGACCGTGATGAGGCCGATTTCATTGAACGCGGACAGCGTGCGGCTGACCGTCTCGAGCGTCAGGCCGAGATAGCTGCCGATTTCGTGGCGGGTCATGCGCAGGTTGAACAACTTGCTCGAATACCCCATCGCGGCGAAGCGTTCCGCCAGCGAGATCAGGAACCGCGCCACGCGCGCTTCCGCCGACAAGGCGCCCAGCATGCCGATCATCGCCTGCTCGCGCACCAGTTCGCGGCTCATCACGCCGTACATCAGGTTCTCGAGCTCGGCGTGCACGCGGCCGAGCGCCGTCAGCTTCTTGAACGGCACGAGGATCAGGTCGCAGTCGGACAGGGCCACGGCTTCCGACGCGTAGTGGCGCGTGTGGATGCCGTCGACGCCGAGCATGTCGCCCTTCATCGGGAAGCTCAGCACCTGCTCATTGCCGAATTCGTCGATGAGCACCGTCTTGAGGAAGCCCGAGTTGACGATGTACAGCGTGTCGAACGCCTGGCCGATCGTGTGCACGCGCTGGCCGGTCTTGAACTGTACGTGCTGGAACAACAGCTCTTCCGTATTCATCGATACGGCGGCCGGGATGTGGAGCAGGTCGCAGACCTCTTTCAGGTTCGACCAGAGACGGCCCTGGCGTTGGCGTCCCGCTTCCATCTGTGACGAGTGCAGGGTCGACGGGGCGGCATTGCGTTGTTCTGAAGTTAGCGGGGACTGCATACTCATCTCCAGGGTTTAGGATTTCAAAGAAGCAAGCTGCGGTCCGGTGGTGCCGTTGCGGTGCTTGGCATCGCGCTGAAGGCTGGATACGGATATGGACCGCAGGCAAGTCGAAACGCTGAAGTCAGTATGCCAACACGAGTCCGGCATTAATATCAGCAACGGCTGAATGTGCAGTAGGAGAGTACGTCAGCGTGTAGGAATTTTCTTACTGCCGATGGCGCATCGAGAGGGAAAGCGGGGAAGCGGGGAAGCGGGGAGAGGACAACGGCAACGAACCGCCCTGCATGGCGGAGAAAGTCGCCGGGACAGGGCACAGATGACGCCGTCGAATGTCACCCTGCGTCGTACGGCGCCGTCAGGCTTTCATTGGCGCCAGCAGACGATGCGCCACCGCGTACTGGACCATTTCCGACAGCGACGTCATGCCCATTTTCTGCATGATGCGCGTCTTGTGCGTGCTGACCGTCTTGACGGACAGGTGCAGGTTGTTGGCGATCTCCGTAATCGATTTGCCGCCCACGAGGAGGGAGAATACCTCGAATTCACGGTCGGAGAGCTGCTTGTGCAGCAGTTGTTCGTTCGGCGCCATGATGTTCAGCGCCAGTTGTTCGGCCACTTCCGTGCTGATGTACGGCCGGCCGCCCGCCACCTTGCGGATCGCGCCGACGAGCTGCGTGCCCGCACTTTCCTTCGTCAGGTAGCCCTGGGCGCCGGCGCGGATGGCGCGTACGGCGTACTGCTCTTCCTCGTGCATCGTCAGGATCAGGATCGCGAGCTTGGGCGCCTCGCTGCGCACCTGGCGGATCAGGTCGACGCCGCTGCGGCCCGGCATGGAGAGGTCGAGCAGTAAAAGATCGAAGCCGCCCTGGCGCACCAGCGACAGCACTTCGAAGCCGTTGGTGGCCTCGCCGACGATCTCGATGTCGAGTGCGCCGTCGAGAATACGCTTGAGACCCTCGCGCATGATCGTGTGGTCGTCGGCGATGACAATGCGAATCATAAAGTATCCGTATGGATCAATTGTAAAATAGAAGGTAAAAAGATATCACAGCAGCAACACTGCCGTTGCCTTTTTTTGCACAATGCCCGCTGTCCGATACGGCAGCGGCGACTCGGGGGGATACACTCAGGTGCCGGGCTCCCGGATCAGGCGGTGCACGAGCACGGGTTTGGTCGTATGGGACAGCACCTTGTTGGTTACGCTGCCGAGCAGCAATTGTCCCCAGCCACTGCGGCCGTGCGAGCCCATGAAGATCAGGTCACAGTGTTGCTGTTCCGCCACGTCGACGATCTTCAGCGCCGCCGCGTCGGAAAACACCGTCATGCACGCATGCTTGAGGCCGCAGCCTTCCGCCGAGCGCATGACCGACCCCATGTATTCGAGGCCCAGGCGCTGCATCTGCTCGACGTATTCCTCCTCGCTGGGATAGGCGGGCGGCACGATTTCGACGTAGACAGGGTACTGGTACTCGGGCGCGACGAACAGGGCGAGCACTTCCGCGCCCATCTGCTGAGCGAACTTGACCCCGGCGCAGGCGGTATGTTGCGATACCGTCGAGCCGTCGGTGGTAATCAGGATCTTCTGGTACATGGTGAGTCCTCCCTCACGTCACGCTACACTCCCATTGTAGTTCGCGTTGGCCTTCTTGGCAGAACGTAAATGGTTGATCTTGCTCAGTGATATGCTTTGCTATTCGCGAGCAAATACCGCTTGTCACAAATTCCTCCGCGATAAAAAAATACAACAGATACTTTGCGAAATTATTCAGAAATGGCTGTAAAAGATTGTCGACAGGCCAAGATTACTCACGAATCGGCAACGCGGGCATTTCAGAAGATTTACCTACGGCAACCACACTGATACACTCGTCGGAAATTCTTACCGTCAGCGACCTGACGGCAGCCGTACCGCACACAGCAAAGATCATCGCGATATTTAAATTATGGAGAAGCAGGGACTATGACCGACGCCGCTGACGATTTCGACGCACTATTCGAGGAAGTGGCAGCGCAGCGTGCCAGCGCACCCGCAGCCGCTCCATCTCCCGCCCCCGAGCCCGCTGCCGGCGGCGACAGCGGCGACACGGACGACCTGGAGGCCTTGTTCGACCAGGTCGCGGCCACCAACGCGCCGGCGCCGGCCGTCGTGCCCGCTCCGGCAGCGCCGGTCGCCGCAGCGGTCGAGGCCCATGGGGAAGAACACGAAAAAGGCATGTACGAGCGTCTCGGCGGCATCGTGCGCCTGCTGCACGACTCGCTGCGCGAGCTGGGCTACGACAAGGCCCTGACCGAGGCATCGTCCCAGATCATGGACGCGCAGGACCGCCTGGAATACGTCGCCAGCTTGACCGAACAGGCCGCCAACAAGGTCTTGAACACGCTGGACGACGGCATGCCGGCCCAGGATCTGCTGTCGAAGCAGGCCAAGGACATGGAAAACCGCTGGGACGACCTGTTCGCAGGCAAGCTCTCGATCGAACAGTTCAAGGCGCTGGCCGGCGACTCCCGCCAGTTCGCCCAGATCGTGTCGGAAGCGACGGAAGCCGAGAAGGCGCGCCTGCTCGAGATCATGATGGCCCAGGACTTCCAGGACATCACCGGCCAGCTGATCAAGAAAGTGGTCGTCATCACCAAGACGGTCGAGAACGAGCTGACCCAGTTGCTGAAGGACAGCGCGCCGCCGGACGTCAAGGAAAAGCTGGCGCAGAAACAGGCCGCACAGGAACAGCCGCAGCCGCTGATGTCGGGTCCGTCGGTGCCGACCGTGGCGCTCGACCAGGACAGTGTCGATGATCTTCTTGCCGATCTGGGATTCTAATGGATGAAATGCTCAAGGATTTCGTCGTCGAGGCGATGGATCTTGCTGCGAATGTTGAAGAGCATCTGCTGCACCTCGAACGCGATCCCAATAACAAGGAAACGCTGAACGCGGTGTTCCGCTCGTTCCACACCATCAAGGGTGGCGCGGGTTTCATGGGGCTGCCGGCGCTCGTCGCCGCCTGCCACCTGACGGAAAACCTGTTCGACGCGCTGCGCACCGGCGCGGCCCCCGTCACGCCCGCCGCGATCGAAGCGTCGCTGCAGGCTTCCGGCTTCGTGGCCGACCAGCTGAGCGACCTGAACAATGGCGCCACGCCGGACCAGCTGCCGCAGATGCCGGCCGACCTCGAGCGCATGCTCAAGGAAGCGATCGCCGGCAAGGACGCCGCGCCAGCGCCGAAGGCGGCTCCGGCTCCGGCCGCGGCTGCACCGGCGCCTGCCGCTGCGCCGGCACCGGTGGCCGCGCCTGTCGCCGCCCCGGCCGCCGCGCCAGGCGCCGACGGCCTCGACTGGGAAGCGATGTACATGGCCGTCGTCCCGCCGGGCACCTATACGCCGAGCGCGGCGCCTGCGGCCGTTGCGGTCGTCGAGGCTGCCGAGGTCGCCGCACCCGTGCAGGCCGCGCCGGCCGAAGCTGCCGCTGCCGCTGCCGCCGCCGGCAAGCCGGGCTGGGATGGCGTCGAGCGCCGCAACGAGGCCAAGCCGGCCGCCAGCGGTCCCGCGAAAGACGAGAGCATCCGTATCGACGCGGTCAAGCTGGACGCACTGCTGGAAGTCGCGGGTGAATCCGTGCAGGCAGCGAACCAGGCGGCCGTGCTGCTGGAGCGCCTGTCGCAGTTCAAGTTCGAAGGCCAGGCCGCCACGCTGATGGCCACGTTGACGGAAACGCTGGAGCGTGCGTCGCGTTACTCGGCCGAGCTGCAGCGCGCCACCTTGGCGACCCGCATGCAGCCGGTGGGCCGATTGTTCCAGAAATTCCCGCGCCTCGTGCGCGAGCTCGCGAAGGACCTGGGCAAGGACGTCGAACTGACCATCGAAGGCGCCGAGACGGAAGTCGACCGCGTCGTCGTGGACAGCCTGTACGACCCGCTCGTGCACATGCTGCGCAACGCGCTGGACCACGGCGTCGAGTCGCCGCAAGACCGCCTCGCCAACGGCAAGCCGGCCAAGGCGTTCATCCTGCTGAAAGCGTGGCAGGAAGCGAACAGCGTCATGATCGTGCTGCAGGACGACGGCCGCGGCATGGACCCGGCCAAGCTGCGCAAGAAGGCCCTCGAAAAGGGCCTGATCGGCGACAACCAGGCCACCAGCGACGACGAGGCGTACCAGCTCGTGTTCCTGCCGGGCTTCTCGACGAAGGAAGTGGCGTCGTCGGTCTCGGGCCGCGGCGTGGGCATGGACGTGGTCAAGACGGCCGTCGAGAAGAACCGCGGCGCGATCCGCATCGACTCGAACCTGGGCACGGGCACGAAGTTCTCGATCCGCCTGCCGATCGAACTGTCGATCGTGCCGACGATGCTCGTGTCGACGTCGGGCGCGCAACTGGCGCTGCCGATGGCCGTCGTCGAGCGCGTCGTCGAACTGCCGGAGACGTTCATGCAGGTCGGCGGCGCCCCGGTGCTGAAAGACCAGGGCCGTCCGCTGCCGGTGCGTTCGCTGGCGCTGTCGCTCGGCTACGAGGAGTGCGTGGAGCGCGTGGGCATCGTCATCAACGCCCCGCAGCCGTACATCATCGCGGTGGAAGCCGTCGACGGCACGGCCGACCTCGTGATCAAACCGATGACGGCGCTGAACGTCGACGGCATCACGGGCACGGCACGCTCGGCGGAAGGCTCGCTCGTGCTGGTCGTCGGCCTGTCGTTCCTCATGGACGGTTGCCGTACGACGGTCCGGTTGGCGGCATAAACGACGCCGACATCATTTTTGCTACAAAGCTACGAAAAGCCTGCGCAGGAAATGCGCAGGCTTTTTTTATTTGCATGTTTGGATACTCGTCCAAACAAAATTTTCGTATGGATGAGTTCATTGGAATAATCGTGCTCGAAGGGCCTTGCTTCCGCAGTGCACAAATATGGCATAATCAAAGACCATGCCCGCATAAGCGGTCGTTTCACTGGATTTGACATGTTAAAAACGCTCTACGACAAACTTTGGGATTCGCATGTCGTGCGTGCCGATGCGGATGGCACCACCGTGCTGTATATCGACCGTCACCTGGTCCACGAAGTCACCAGCCCGCAGGCGTTCGAAGGCCTGCGCGAAGCGCACCGTCCGCTATGGCGCACTTCGGCCAATCTTGCCGTAGCCGACCACAACGTGCCCACGACCGACCGCTCGCACGGCATCGCCGACCCCACCTCGCGCCTGCAGGTCGAGACGCTGGACAATAACACCAAGTCCTTCGGCGTCACGTACTTCAACATGAACGACAAGCGCCAGGGCATCGTGCACGTGATCGGCCCGGAGCAGGGCGCCACCTTGCCCGGCATGACGGTCGTGTGCGGCGACTCGCACACGTCGACGCACGGCGCGTTCGGCGCGCTGGCCCACGGCATCGGCACGTCGGAAGTGGAGCACGTGATGGCCACGCAGACGCTGCTCGCGAAGAAATCGAAATCGATGCTGGTGCAGGTCGACGGCGACCTGCCGCCTGGTGTCACCGCGAAGGACATCGTGCTCGCCGTGATCGGCAAGATCGGCACCGCGGGCGGCACGGGCTATGCCATCGAATTCGGCGGCTCGACGATCCGCGCGCTGTCGATGGAAGGCCGCATGACCGTCTGTAACATGGCGATCGAAGCGGGCGCGCGCGCCGGCATGGTCGCCGTCGACGACACGACGATCGACTACGTCAAGGGCCGTCCGTTCGCGCCCGTCGGCCCGCAGTGGGAACAGGCTGTCGCGTACTGGCGCACCCTGCACACCGATCCGGGTGCGAAGTTCGACCTCGTCGTCCAGCTGAACGCCCAGGACATCCGTCCGCAGGTGACCTGGGGCACGTCGCCCGAGCAGGTCACGACGATCGACGGCCGCGTGCCCGATCCGGACAAGGAAAAAGACCCGGTCAAGCGCGACGCGATGGAAAAGGCCCTCGTCTACATGGACCTGAAGCCGAATACCGCGATGGAAGACATCCGCATCGACAAGGTGTTCATCGGTTCCTGCACCAACTCGCGCATCGAAGACCTGCGCGCCGCCGCCGCCATCGTGCGCGGGCGCCAGCGCGCGTCGAACGTGAAGCTGGCGATGGTCGTGCCGGGCTCCGGCCTCGTGAAGGAACAGGCGGAACGCGAAGGCCTCGATGCGATCTTCAAGGCCGCCGGCTTCGAATGGCGCGAGCCGGGCTGCTCGATGTGCCTCGCGATGAACGCCGACCGCCTGGAACCGGGCGAGCGCTGCGCGTCGACGTCGAACCGCAACTTCGAAGGCCGCCAGGGCCAGGGCGGCCGTACGCACCTGGTGTCGCCGGCGATGGCCGCAGCGGCCGGCATTGCCGGTCATTTCGTCGACGTTCGTAAAATTTGAATATGAAGAAAATTTTTGCTCTCGCACTCATCGCTATCGCTGCCGCCGGCTGCAACACCATTTCCGGCGTCGGCAAGGACGTGCAGAAAGTCGGTCAAGTCATCACGGGCGCAGGCGGTAAGTAATCATGGATAAATTCACCGTACACGAAGGACTGGTGGTCCCGCTGGACCGGGCCAACGTCGACACCGACGCCATCATTCCGAAGCAGTTCCTCAAGTCGATCCGGCGCACCGGCTTCGGCCCGAACCTGTTCGACGAATGGCGTTATCTCGACCACGGCGAACCGGGCATGGATAACTCGAAGCGCCCGGTCAATCCGGACTTCGTGCTGAACCAGCCGCGCTACGCCGGCGCGTCGATCCTCCTGACCCGCAAGAACTTCGGCTGCGGCTCGTCGCGCGAGCACGCGCCTTGGGCCCTGCAGCAATATGGCTTCCGCGCCATCATCGCGCCGAGCTTCGCCGACATCTTCTTCAACAACTGCTTCAAGGGCGGCCTGCTGCCGATCGTGCTGGACGAAGCGAAAGTCGACCAGCTGATGAACGAAGTGAAGGCCTTCCCGGGCTACAAGCTCGTCGTCGACCTCGAGAAGCAGACCGTGGGCACGCCCGACGGCAAGTTCGCGTTCGAATTCGCCATCGACGACTTCCGCAAGTACTGCCTGCTGAACGGCCTGGACGACATCGGCCTCACCTTGCGCCACGCCGACGACATCCGCGCCTACGAAGAGCGCCACCTTCGCGCGCAGCCGTGGCTCGCCAACACCATCTGAACGAGAACAAGACATGAAGATTGCCATTCTGCCGGGCGACGGCATCGGTCCCGAAATCACCGCGCAAGCCGTCAAGGTGCTGAACGCGCTGGGCGAATCGTTTGAACTGGAAAGCGCGGAAGTCGGCGGAGCCGGCTATGCCGCGCACGGCCATCCGCTGCCGCAGGGCACGCTGGCACTGGCGAAGGCGGCGGACGCCGTGCTGCTGGGCGCCGTCGGCGACTTCAAGTACGACTCGCTGGAGCGTTCGCTCCGCCCGGAACAGGCGATTCTTGGCCTGCGCAAGGAACTGGGCCTGTTCGCCAACCTGCGTCCCGCGATCCTGTATCCGGAACTGGCCGGCGCGTCCACGTTGAAGCCGGAAGTCGTGTCGGGCCTCGACATCCTGATCATCCGCGAGCTGACGGGCGACGTCTATTTCGGCAAGCCGCGCGGCGTGCGCGAATGCCCGGACGGTCCGTTCGCGGGCCAGCGCGAAGGCTTCGACACGATGCGCTACGCGGAAGGCGAGATCCGCCGCATCGCCCACGTCGCGTTCCAGGCCGCGCGCAAGCGCAACCGCCGCCTGACGAGCATCGACAAGGCCAACGTGCTGGAGACGTTCCAGTTCTGGCGCGACATCGTCACCGACGTGCACAAGGAATACCAGGACGTCGAGCTCGAACACATGTACATCGATAACGCCGCGATGCAGCTCGTGCGCGCGCCGAAGAAGTTCGACGTGCTCGTCACCGGCAACATGTTCGGCGACATCCTGTCGGACGAAGCCGCGATGCTGACCGGTTCGATCGGCATGCTGCCGTCCGCATCGCTGGACGTGAACAACAAGGGCCTGTACGAGCCGTCGCACGGCTCCGCGCCGGACATCGCGGGCAAGGGCATCGCGAATCCGCTGGCGACGATCCTGTCGGCCGCGATGATGCTGCGCTTCACCTTGGGCAAGGCCGAGCAGGCCGACCGCATCGACAACGCCGTCAAGAAGGTGCTGGCGCAGGGCCTGCGCACGCCGGACATCTACGAGGAAGGCACGACGAAGGTCGGCACCGAGCAGATGGGCGACGCGGTCGTCAAGGCATTGGGTTGATCAGGAATACGCCCGGACGGGCGGAACATTTTTAAACGAGGGATATCATGAAATTAGTAGGTCTGGTTGGTTGGCGCGGCATGGTCGGTTCGGTCCTCATGCAGCGCATGCAGGACGAGGGCGATTTCGCCCACATCGAGCCGGTGTTCTTCACCACGTCGAATCCGGGTGGCGCTGCGCCGAAGATGGCGAAGAACGAAACCACGCTGAAGAGCGCAACCGACATCGCCGAACTGTCGAAATGCGAGATCATCATCTCGTGCCAGGGCGGCGACTACACGACCGAAGTGTTCCCGAAACTGCGCGCCAGCGGCTGGAACGGCTACTGGATCGACGCCGCGTCCACCTTGCGCATGAACGACGACGCCGTCATCGTGCTGGATCCGGTCAACCTGAACGTCATCAAGGACGCGATGACGCGCGGCGTGAAGAACTTCGTCGGCGGTAACTGCACGGTGTCGTGCATGCTGATGGGCCTGGGCGGCCTGTTCAAGCACGACCTCGTCGACTGGATGACGTCGATGACGTACCAGGCCGCATCCGGCGGCGGCGCGCAGCACATGCGCGAGCTGCTGACCCAGTTCGGCACGATCAACTCGTCCGTCAAGCACCTGCTGGACGACCCGGCATCGGCCATCCTTGAAATCGACCGCGGCGTGCTCGCGACGCAGCACGGCCTGTCCGCCGAAGAGACCAAGCAGTTCGGCGTGCCGCTGGCCGGCAACCTGATCCCCTGGATCGACAAGGACCTGGGCAACGGCCAGTCGAAGGAAGAGTGGAAGGGCGGCGCCGAGACCAACAAGATCCTCGGCCGTCACAACGGTTCCAACGTGATCCCCGTCGACGGCCTGTGCGTCCGCATCGGCGCGATGCGCTGCCACTCGCAGGCGCTGACCATCAAGCTGAAGAAGGACGTCCCGCTGGACGAGATCAACGACATCATCGCGAACGACAACCAGTGGGTGAAGTTCGTGCCGAACACGCGCGAAGCGTCGGTGCGCGACCTGACCCCGGCCGCCGTCACGGGCAGCCTGACGATCCCGGTCGGCCGCGTGCGCAAGATGTCGATGGGCCCGGAATACATCTCGGCATTCACCGTCGGCGACCAGCTGCTGTGGGGCGCCGCCGAGCCGCTGCGCCGTATGCTGCGCATCGTCCTGGACAAGTGATGTAAGCTGCGCCTGCGGGCGCGGAAAAAGAGGCGGCCGCGGGCCGCCTTTTTCATTGTTGGGCTGCCTGCGATGGCTTATCCTTTGATGCTGTCGAATTGACACGGGATCATCCAAAAAACATCACAAGTCTGAATACACCGTCTACATATCTCAGACCCGCTGAATGTTTCTCCCTGCGGAACTTGCATGCCACAGTGCATGATGATATGTTGCTGGGACCTCCGGGCAAGCCGTTTCGCCCCCGTCAACCCACACCGCTTTCGAATCTATGCATGTCACTCACCGCCTCCCGATGAAGTCGTCCGCGCTGAAGAAACTCACCGCGGCGGTCGCAAGTGCGCTGGTCCTGACGTCCGCGGCCCACGCGGCGGGCCTCGGCAAGCTCACGGTGTTGTCCGCGCTCGGTCAACCGCTGCGCGCCGAGATCGAATTGACGGCGGTGTCCGGCGACGAGGCGTCCGGCCTCGCGGCCAAGCTTGCGTCGCCGGAGGCATTCAAGGCCGCGAACATCGACTTCAATCCGGCCCTGCTGTCGCTGCGCTTCACCGTCGAGCAGCGCGGCGGCCGCCAGTTCATCCGCGTGAGCTCCACGCAGCCGCTGAACGAGCCGTTCGTCGACATGCTGCTGGAACTGTCGTGGAATAACGGCCGCCTCGTGCGCGAGTACACGTTCCTGCTCGACCCCGCCGAGCTGCGTGCCACGCAATCGGCCCAGGTCGCGCCGAGCGAGACCCGCGCCGCGCCGGCTGCCCGTCCGCAGGCCGCGGCGCCGTCGACGGCCGATGCGGCACGTCCGCAGGAAACGGAGCGCGGCGCCGCGCGCGCCCCGCGCCGCGCGGAGGCCGACGAGAGTGCAGCGTCGAAGTACCGCGTCAAGCCGGGTGATAACCTGGGCCGCATCGCCGCCCAGGTCAAGCCCGTCGACGTGTCGCTCGACATGATGCTCGTTGCGCTGTACCGCGCGAACCCGGATGCATTTATCGGCAACAACATGAACCGCCTGAAGTCGGGCCGCATCCTCACGGTCCCCGCAGGCGACGCGGTGCGCGGCACGGACGCCGCCGAGGCGCATGGCGTCGTCGTCGCCCACGCGGCCGACTTCAACGCCTATCGCAACAAGCTGGCGGGCCAGGTCGGCGCGTCCGAGCCTGCCAAGGCCCCGGAAGCGGGGCAGGGTGCGGCCGGCAAGATCACGGCCAAGGTCGAGGAACGCCCGACCGCCGCCAACGAAGCCCAGGACAAGCTGCGCCTGTCCAAGGCCGCGCCGGCCCAGCCGGCCGGCAAGGGCGCGACGATGAGCACCGAGGACCGCATCGCCAAGGAGAAGGAACTGGCCGATGCGCAGTCGCGCGTGCGCGAGCTCGAACGCAACGTGAGCGACCTCGAGAAGCTGGCCACGGTCAAGAACAAGGCCGGCGCCGAGGCGGAGAAGAACGCATCGGCACCGCCCGCCGCGACCCCTGTGAAACCGCAGGCGCCGGCGGTGGCCGCAACGCACGCACCGACGGCTCCGACGAAACTGCCGACCATCAAGCCTGCCGTCAAGCCGGCCGCCGCGCCGCCGGAGCCGGGCCTGATGGATTTCATCATGAACAACCTGCCGCTCGTCGGCGGCGCCGCGGCCGCGCTGTTGCTGGGCGGTCTGCTCGTCGCCCAGCGCCGCAAGAAGCAAGTGGTCAAGACGGTGGCCGAGCCGTCGGTCCTCGGCGTGCCGAGCGAACCGGCGCACTCGATGTTCGCCGAGACGGGCGGGCAGAGCGTCGACACGAACAACAGCGTCTTCAATTCCAGCTTCGCGCCGTCCGCCAGCCAGCTCGACACGAACGAAGTCGACCCCGTCGCGGAAGCCGACGTGTACATCGCCTATGGCCGCGATGCGCAGGCCGAGGAAATCCTGAAGGAAGCCTTGCGCACGCATCCGGAGCGCGCGCCCGTGCGTCTGAAGCTGCTCGAGATCTACGCGGCCCGCAAGGACCTGCGCGCGTTCGAGACGCAGGCGACCGAGCTGTATGCGACGACCCGCGGCCAGGGCGACGAATGGGCGCAGGCCGCCGCACTGGGCCTGTCGATCGACCCCATGAACCCGCTGTACGCGCACAGCGCCGCGCCGGCTGCCCCGGTGGCCAGCACCGAGGAACTGGGCCAGCAGGCCATGCTGTCGAAGGAACTGGACGACGACGCCTTCCGCGCGTCCGCCGCGCACGAGGCCGATCCGTTCGCCACGCAGCCGGCCGCGATGGACTTCGGCCAGCACTTCGCCGACGCCATGGCGACCGCGCAGCCGGCACCGGCACCCGTGACCAATGCGCCGTCGCCGACGCCGGTCCCGACCGAAGACGACCACATGCTCGACTTCGACCTGGGCGGCCTGGCGTTCGAGCCCGTCGAGGCGGCGGCCGCGCCTGCGGCGGCAGCCCCGGTGGCCGAGGCGAACGACGTGGCCGACTTCGACTTCGACATGAGCGCCTTCGAGAAGCCCGCCGTGCCGGCACCCGCACCGGCCGAGCCGGTGGAAGCGGTCGCGCCGGTGAAACCTGCCGTCGCGCTGGATAAGGCAGGGCACGAGCCCCTCGACTTCGCGTTCGACATGGATTTCGCCGCACCGGCACCGAACCCCGTGCCGGAACTGGAAGCGCACACGGAACACGACCTGCTGGCGCCGACCGCCGCGCCGGCCGCCGCATCTACCGCCGCAGCCGACATCGAGATGGCCAGCCTGGCCCGCGAATTCGACCTGCCCGACCTCCCGACGGAACTGCAGGCCAGCCTGCCCGCCGAACCGGCAGCGTCGGCGGCGCCCGAGGCGAAGGACTCGCTGTTCGACCTCGACGCCATGGACTTCGGCCTGCCCGAGACGCCGCATGTGGAAAGCCCGGCGTCGATCCCGACGGCCGCGCTGGACGAGCACCTGTTCGACATCCCGGCCACGCCGGCGCCCGCCGAGGCGACGTTCGCCGAGCCGGACCGCATCGTCATCGAACCGGTGACCGAACCGGTGGTGCCGCAGTTCGACATGGGCGGCTTTGATCTCGATCTGCCGGCCGACGGCAGCCTGCCGCTGCCGGAAGTGCAGTCGCTGTCCGAGCCCGAGTTCGCCGCGCCGGCGGCCGATGCCGCTCCTGCGGGCGCACAGTCGCCTGCCCACATGGAGATGGAGACGAAGCTCGACCTGGCCATCGCCTACCAGGAAATCGGCGACAAGGAAGGGGCGCGCGAGCTGCTGGAAGAAGTCATCCGCGGCGGCAATCCGGAGCAGGCGGCACGGGCCAACTCGATGCGCGCGACGCTGGCGTGAGGTAACGGGTCTTTGGCACGCATCGCTTTGGGTGTCCAGTACGTGGGCACCGCCTGGAACGGATACCAGAAACAACCTTCGCGCGACACGGTCCAGGATCAGCTGGAGATCGCACTCGAGAAATTTGCCTGCACGCCGCTCGCGACGACGTGCGCCGGCCGCACGGACGCCGGCGTGCACGCGATCGAGCAGGTCGTCCATTTCGACACGGACCTCGACCGCGCGCCGCAATCGTGGGTGCGCGGCACGAACGCGTTCCTGCACGAATCGATCGTCGTGCGCTGGGCCCACGTCGTGGCGCCGGACGCCGATGGGCAGGATTTCCACGCGCGGTTCTCGGCCCGTTCGCGCACCTATCACTACGTGCTGTACAACCACGCCAACCCGTCCGCGCTGCTGGCCGGGCGCGCCGGCTGGGTGTTTCGCCCGCTCGACGTCGAGCGCATGCGCGAAGCCGCCACGCACCTGATCGGCACGCACGATTTCACGAGCTTCCGTGCATCCGGCTGCCAGGCGAATTCGCCCGTCAAGCAGATGCACGAGGTGAAGATCGAACGGCTGGGCGACATCATCGTGTTCACGGTGCGCGCGTCCGCGTTCCTGCATCACATGGTGCGCAACATCGTCGGGTCGCTGATCTACGTCGGCACGGGGCGCAACGAGCCGGGCTGGATGGCCGAGGTGCTGGACGCGCGCTCGCGCGACGCGGCGGCGCCCACGTTCATGCCGGATGGGCTGTATCTCGCCGCGATCGACTACGATCCGAAGTGGGGGTTGCCGCAGGAGCCGGCGCCGCCGCTGCCTTGGCTGTAGAATGTTTGTTTGACCAACTGCCGTAGGGTGGACAGCTCTGCTGTCCACGCGTTCAGGCGGCCTTGATATCGTCGCGACGGATCCAACTCTTGTTGAACGCGTGGGCGGCATAGCCGCCCACCCTACCAAAATCTCCATGGCTCGTACACGCATCAAAATCTGCGGCATCACCCGCGAACAAGACCTGCACGCCGCCATCGATGCCGGCGCCGACGCCCTCGGCTTCGTGTTCTATCCGAAAAGCCCGCGCTACGTCACCGCGGCGCGCTACGCCGAGCTGGCGCGCGCCCTGCCGCCATATGTGAACGCCGTCGCCCTGTTCGTCAACGCGACCGTGGACGAGGTGAGCGCCGTCGTCGCGGCAGGGCCGGTAGCGCTGCTGCAATTCCACGGCGACGAAACGCCGGAGCAGTGCGCGGCGCTGGCGGCCGCCGTGCAGCGGCCGTTCACGCGGGCGTATCGCGTAAAACCTGACACGACGGGCGCCGATTTGCTAGAATCGGAAGCTCAATACCGCGCCGCATCGCCCTGGTTCTCGGGTCTTCTGCTCGACACGTACGTCGACGCCTACGGCGGCGCAGGAAAGGTTTTCGATTGGTCTCTAATTCCAAAAGAGCTCGCGCCTCGGGTCGTTTTGAGTGGTGGCTTGAGCGTACACAACGTGACTGGCGCGGTGGCGCTAGTACGCCCCTTCGCGGTCGACATCAGTAGCGGTGTCGAGGCGGCGAAGGGGATCAAGGATGCCCGCAAGATTGCCGCGTTCATCGACGCGGTGCGGGCGGGCGATGCCACCCTTTTGAGCCAGGAACACCATGAAAGCGAATCAAGTTAGCGGCGCCCAGCCGCTGTTTCATACCCCCGAGTACCAACTGCCGGACACCACCGGCCACTTCGGCCCGTACGGCGGCTCGTTCGTCGCCGAGACGCTCAGCCACGCACTGGCCGAGCTGAACGACGCGTACGCGCGCTACAGCCAGGATCCCGAGTTCCTCGAAGAATTCCGCTACGAGCTGGCGCACTTCGTCGGCCGTCCTTCGCCCGTCTACCACGCCAAGCGCTGGTCGGAGCAGGGCGGCGGTGCGCAGATCTTCTTCAAGCGCGAAGACCTGAACCACACGGGCGCCCACAAGATCAACAACGTGATCGGCCAGGCGCTGCTTGCGAAGCGCATGGGCAAGCCGCGCATCATCGCGGAGACGGGCGCCGGCCAGCACGGCGTCGCGACGGCCACGATCTGCGCCCGCTTCGGCCTCGAATGCGTGATCTACATGGGGAGCGAGGACGTCAAGCGCCAGGCGCAGAACGTCTACCGCATGAAGCTGCTGGGTGCGACCGTCGTCCCTGTGGAATCCGGTTCGAAGACCTTGAAGGACGCGCTGAACGAAGCGATGCGCGACTGGGTCACGAACATCGAGAACACGTTCTACATCATCGGCACCGTGGCCGGTCCGCACCCGTATCCGATGATGGTGCGCGACTTCCAGTCCGTGATCGGCGAGGAATGCCGCGTGCAGATGCCGCAGATGACGGGCCGCCAGCCGGACTACGTCGTCGCCTGCATCGGCGGCGGCTCGAACGCGATGGGCATCTTTTATCCGTACATCGACGAGGCGGGCGTGAAGCTCGTGGGCGTCGAGGCGGCGGGCGAAGGCCTTGACTCCGGCAAGCACGCGGCGTCGCTGACGGCCGGCTTCCCCGGCGTCCTGCACGGCAACCGCACCTACCTGCTGCAGGACGAGCACGGCCAGATCATCGAGACGCATTCCGTGTCGGCCGGCCTCGATTACCCGGGCGTCGGTCCGGAACACGCGTGGCTGAAGGACAGCCAGCGTGCGCAATACGTGTCGATCACGGACGACGAGGCGCTGGCCGCCTTCCACGACTGCTGCCGCATCGAGGGCATCATCCCGGCGCTGGAATCGTCGCACGCGATCGCCTATGCGGCCAAGCTGGCGCCGACACTCCCCAAGGACCAGATCATCCTGGTGAACCTGTCGGGCCGCGGCGACAAGGACATGCACACCGTGGCGCAACGGGCGGGACTCAACTTCGGCTGAGCCCCATCCATCGTTTGCCAACCACAGAATAAGGAATCACAGCATGTCGCGTATCGCACAAACCTTCGCCGCCCTCAAAGAGAAGGGCAACACCGGTCTCGTTTGTTTCATCACCGCCGGTGACCCGGCCCCGGAACTCACCGTCCCGCTGCTGCACGCCCTCGTGGCAGGCGGCGCCGACGTGCTCGAACTGGGCGTCCCGTTCTCCGACCCGATGGCGGAAGGCCCCGTCATCCAGCGCGCCTGCGAGCGCGCCCTGACGTTCGGCGTCAGCATGACCGACGTGTTCGCGCAGGTCGCGGAATTCCGCAAGACGAACGAGCACACGCCCGTCGTCCTGATGGGTTACGCGAACCCGATCGAGCGCATGGGCCAGAGTGAATTCGTCCGCCGCGCCAAGGCGGCCGGCGCCGACGGCGCCATCGTCGTCGACTATCCGCCCGAAGAATGCGAAGCGTTCGCCGCCGAGATGAAGGCGAACGGCCTCGACATGATCTTCCTGCTCGCGCCGACGTCGACGACGGAACGCGTGAAGCAGGTGGCGCGCCACGGCAGCGGCTTCTCGTACTACGTGTCGCTGAAGGGCGTGACGGGCGCGGGCGGCATCGACACGGCCGACGTGGCCAAGCGCGTCGCCGCGATCCGCGAGCACGTCAAGCTGCCGATCGGCGTGGGCTTCGGCATCCGCGATGCGGCGACCGCCAAGTCGGTGGCGGCCGTGGCGGATGCCGTCGTGATCGGTAGCCGCATCATCCAGGAACTGGAAAACACACCGAAGGAGCAGGGGCCGGCGGCCGTGCGCGCCTTCGTCGCCGGGATCCGCGAAGCGCTGGACGCGCGCTGAAGCGGGCGGCCGCAGACGACCGAACGGGGCCGCTGTCCCCGTTTTTCACGGCACAATGCCGTGCTGTACCCAGGCACAAGATTGCCTAAAAAGCAAGTTATTAACGGCAAGAATTCGACAATCTGTATGCGAGCGATTACACTACGCCCAATTCCAGAATTGCCGCAAAGGAGAGAACATGAGTTGGTTGGAAAAGCTGCTGCCCCCCCGGATCCAGCGCTCCGATGCCGCCAAACGCCAGACGATGCCCGAGGGCCTGTGGGTCAAGTGCCCGTCGTGCGAGTCGGTCCTGTATCGCTCCGACCTCGAGTCGAACCTGCATGTTTGCCCGAAGTGCAGCCACCACATGCGCATCCGCGCCCGCGACCGCCTCGACGCACTGCTCGATGAAGGCGGCCGCTACGAGATCGGCCAGGACGTCCTGCCGGTCGATACCCTGAAGTTCAAAGACAGCAAGAAATATCCCGACCGTCTGAAAGACGCGATGGAAGCCACCGGCGAGACGGATTCCCTCGTCGTGCAGGGCGGCTCGATCATGAGCCTGCCCGTCGTCGTCGCTTGCTTCGCGTACGAATTCATGGCCGGCACGATGGGCTCCGTCCTCGGCGAGCGCTTCGCCCGCGGCGCCCAGGTGGCGCTCGAGCAGAAGGTACCGTTCATCTGCATTACCGCCAGCGGCGGCGCGCGCATGCAGGAAGGCCTGCTGTCGCTGATGCAGATGGCCAAGACCACCGCCATGCTGACCAAGCTGTCCGAGAAAAAACTGCCGTTCATCAGCATCCTGACCGACCCGACGACGGGTGGCGTGTCGGCCTCGTTCGCGTTCATGGGCGACGTCGTCATCGCCGAGCCGAAGGCGCTGATCGGCTTCGCCGGCCCGCGCGTCATCGAGAACACGGTGCGCGAAAAGCTGCCGGAAGGCTTCCAGCGTTCCGAGTTCCTGCTGCAGAAAGGCGCCATCGACATGATCGTCGACCGCCGCAAAATGCGCGAAGAGCTTGCGCACCTGCTCGCGCTGCTGCAAAGCCAGCCGGCCGACGTCATCGCCTGATCGTTCATCACGTACGGCCGGCTTCCGCTTTGCGGCGCCGGCCGTTCGCATTTTGAAGCCTCCCATGCCCAATCTCCCGACCACCTTGCCCGACTGGCTGGCGCTGCTCGAGTCGCGCCACGCCGAAACCCACATCGACATGGGACTGGACCGCGTCCGCACCGTCAAGGAGCGCATGGGCCTGGCCTTTTCCTGCCCCGTGATCATGGTCGCCGGCACCAACGGCAAGGGTTCCACGTGCGCCATGCTGGAAGCGATGCTGCTGCAGAGCGGCTACAAGGTCGGCCTGTACATCAAGCCGCACTTCCTCGACTTCAACGAGCGCGCCCGCATCAACGGCGAGATGGCCAGCGACGCCTCTCTGATCGCGGCATTTGACGAAGTCGAGGCGCGCCGCGGCGACATCGACCTCACGTATTTCGAATTCACGACGCTCGCCATCATGCACCTGCTGGCCACGTCCGGCGTCGACGTGGCGATCCTCGAGGTGGGCCTGGGCGGCCGCCTGGATGCCGTCAACGTGATCGATGCGGACGTGTCCATCGTCACGAGCATCGACATCGATCACAAGGATTATCTGGGCGACACGCGCGAGGAGATCGGCTTCGAGAAGGCCGGCATCTTCCGCCCCGGCAAGCCTGCGATCTGCAGCGATCCGTTCCCGCCGCAATCGCTGCTCGATCACGCGGAAAAGATCGGCGCCGACCTGTGGCTGCTGGGCCGCGACTTCAACTACCAGGGCGACAAGCAGCAGTGGGCGTACGGCGGCCGCAACCAGCGCCGCAATTCGCTCGCCTACCCGGCGCTGCGCGGTGCCAACCAGCTGCTGAACGCATCGGCCGCACTGGCCGCGCTGGAAGCGTTGCGCAACGTGTTGCCGGTGGGGGCGCAGGAAGTGCGCACGGGGCTCGCGCTCGTCGAGCTGCCGGGCCGTTTCCAGGTGCTGCCGGGTCGTCCGACGACGATCCTCGACGTCGCGCACAACCCGCACGCGGCGGCGACGCTCGCGCAGAACCTGTCCAACATGGGGTACCACCGCTTCACGTACGCCGTGTTCGGCATCATGCAGGACAAGGACATCGATGCCGTCGTCGCGCACATGGCGCCGAACATCGACCACTGGTGCGTGGCGGCGCTGCCGTCGCCACGCTCGGCCGACCCGGCTGCGCTGGCCGAGAAGCTCGCCGCGTTGAAGCCGGCGGGAGCGAAAGATGACGAATTCTCCGTCAAAACGTTCGCGAATCCCGCCGAAGCATTCGCAGATGCAACAAGCAGGGCCGGACAGGATGATAGAATAGTGGTCTTTGGTTCGTTCTACACCGTAGCAGGCGTGATGGCGGCCCGTAAATCCTCTCTTCATTGACGTGACACCGCATGGGTTTGTTCTCCCGTAAAAGCAAGCAGGACCGCCTCGCCGAGGACAGTGGCCGCTTCTACAGCAAGGACGACGACGCCAAGATCGGCGAACGCGCCCGCGCCAAGCGTGCGAGCAATGCCGGCGGCGGCGCGACGCGCCGTCCCGGCAACGACCCCATGCTCCCCGAAAAGAAGCGGGCCCGCCGCCGCCTCGTCGGCGCCATCGCGCTGGCGCTTGCCGCCGCCGTCGGCCTGCCGATGCTGCTCGATTCCGAACCCAAGCCCATCGCCGGCGACATCGCCATCCAGATCCCCGCGAAGGACAAGGCCGCGCCGCTGCCCGTGCCGGCCGCCGAGAAGGCCGTGTCCGCCGCGGACAGCGTGGACAAGGGCGAGGAAGTGATCGATGCGCCGCCGCCCGCCAAGGCCCCGGCCGCCGTCGCTGCCGCCAAGCCGGACACGGTGACCGCGCCGAAGGTCGAGCACAAGCCCGAATCGAAGCCGGAACCTGCGAAGCCGGAATCTAAGCCCGAGACCGCCAAACCCGAGCACAAGGACGCGCCTAAGCCCGAGCACAAGGACACGCCCAAGGCCGAGCACAAGGAAGCGAAGCCCGAGCCGCGCCCCGCGGAAAAGGACAAGGCCCCCGTCAAGCCGAAAGCGGACGAGAAGCCCGTGAAGCCGCATGACGACACGGCACGCGCGCTGGCGATCCTGGAAGGCAAGCAGGCCGAGAAGGCCGCCGAGAAGGAGCGCTCTGCCGAGTCCGGGTCGCAGAAATACGTGCTGCAGGTCGCGGCCATGTCGAGCGCGGAAAAGGCGGCCGAAGTGCAGGCCAAGCTGCGCGAAGCGGGCATCCCGTCGTACACGCAGAAGACGACGACGCCGTCCGGCGAACTGATCCGGGTGCGGGTCGGTCCCCTGAACAAGGAAGACGCCGAAAAAGTCCGCGCCAAACTGGGCCGCCTGGGCATGTCCGGCGCCATGACACCGGTCTGACGCCTGCCTGCCCGATGCCGACCATGAACGTAGAAGCCGCGCCGTGACGATTTTCGACTACGTGGTGTTGTTCATTCTGGTCGCGTCGGTTGTCATCAGCACCATGCGCGGCCTCGTCAAGGAAATCCTGTCGCTGGCCGGCTGGGTGGCCGCCTTCATCGTCGCCAACGCCTTCGGCGCCAAGCTGGCGCCCATGCTACCATCCGTGATTCCGGGTGAAGCCTTGCGGCTGATCGTTGCCTTCATTGCATTGTTCCTCGGCGTGCGCGTGCTGATGGGCCTGTTGGCCCTCGCGATCAGCGCGCTGATCGAGGCGTCCGGACTGAGCCTGGCCGACCGCGGCCTCGGCGGCCTGTTCGGATTGGGGCGGGGCATTGTCATCGTGCTGGCCGGCGTCATATTGTGCGGGATGACTTCCATCCCCCAGCAGGCTTTCTGGAAAGACGCGTTGCTCTCGCCCCTGGCGGAAACCGGAGCGCGCACGGTCAAGCCTTTCTTGCCCGCTGCCTTCGCGCAGCACGTACAGTTTTGAACATCTCTTCACGGTATTAGGAGCACACCATGTGTGGCATCGTCGGCGTCGTCTCGCAAGCCCCCGTCAACCAGCTGTTATATGATGCTTTGCTGCTGTTGCAGCATCGCGGTCAGGACGCGGCGGGCATTGCAACCAATCACAGCAGCATGTTCTCGATGTACAAGGCCAACGGCCTCGTGCGTGACGTCTTCCGCACGCGCAACATGCGTTCGCTGCAGGGCAATTCCGGCATCGGCCACTGCCGCTATCCGACGGCCGGCTCGTCCAGCGAAGAGGAAGCGCAGCCGTTCTACGTGAACGCCCCGTTCGGCATCACCTTGGCACACAACGGCAACCTCACGAACCAGGAACAGCTGAAGGAAGAACTGTTCCGCAACGACCGCCGCCACGTCAACACGAACTCCGATTCGGAAGTGCTGCTGAACGTGCTCGCGCACGAGATCGCGCAGGCGGCCGACGGCTACACGCTCGCGCCGGACGCCGTGTTCAAGGCCGTCGCGCACGTGCACCGCCGCGTGCGCGGCGCGTATGCCGTCATCGCCCAGATCGCCGGCCATGGACTGCTCGCGTTCCGCGACCCGTTCGGCATCCGTCCGTTGTGCCTCGGCATCAACGAGACGGAGAACGGCCCCGAATACCTGCTCGCCAGCGAATCCGTCGCGCTCGAAGGCCTGGGCTTCCGCTTCGTGCGCGACATCGCGCCCGGCGAAGCCGTCTGGGTCGACGCCGACAGCCAGCTGCACACGCGCCAGTGCGCCGAGAATCCGTCGCTGAACCCGTGCGCGTTCGAATACGTGTACCTCGCCCGTCCGGACTCCGTGATCGACGGCGCCTCCGTGTACGCGACGCGCCTGCGCATGGGCGAATACCTGGCCGAGAAGATCCGCAAGGAGATCCCGGTCGAAGAGATCGACGTCGTGATGCCGATCCCCGATTCGTCGCGCCCGGCCGCCATCCAGCTCGCGCTGAAGCTGGGCGTCGAGTACCGCGAAGGCTTCATCAAGAACCGCTACATCGGCCGCACGTTCATCATGCCGGGCCAGACGATGCGCCGCAAATCGGTGCGCCAGAAGCTGAACGCGATTGCGTCCGAATTCAAGGACAAGAACGTGCTGCTCGTCGACGACTCCATCGTGCGCGGCACGACGAGCCGCGAGATCGTGCAGATGGCGCGCGAATCGGGCGCCCGCAAGGTCTTCTTTGCGTCGGCCGCGCCGCCGGTGCTGTATCCGAACGTGTACGGCATCGACATGCCGACGCGCGACGAGCTGATCGCCCACGGCCGCACCGTCGAGGAAGTGTGCCGCGAAATCACGGCCGACCGCCTCGTCTACCAGGACCTGGACGCGCTGCGCAAGTCGATCTCGGACGTGAACCCGGCGCTGACGAGCGTGGAAGCGTCGTGCTTCGACGGCGTCTACATCACGGGCGACGTCACGCCGGCCTATCTCGACCAGCTCGAGAACGTGCGCCATAAATCGTCCGGCAAGTCGTCGGACGATCTGGTGCGGACGCAGCTGAATTTGAATCCGCCCGTCGCGGCCGAATAATTCGGGCCGCGTGCCCGTAGGGTGGACGGCTCTGCCGTCCACGCGTTCAACGGACGTCGGCATGGTCCCGGCATATCTTCTGACTCGTATCACCGCGTGGACGGCGAAGCCGTCCACCCTACAAACATGAGCGACAAACCATCCTACGGCTTCACCACCACCATCCTGCACAACGACCGCCGCAAGCCGATCGAGCACTATTCGCTGCACAAGCCGGTCCACACGTCGGTCGCCTTCGGCTACACGGACGCGCGCCAGCTGGCGTCCGTCTTCCAGGGCAAGGAACCGGGCTTCCGCTACGGCCGCCAGGGCAACCCGACCGTCTCCGCGCTGGAAGACAAGATCAGCAAGATGGAAGACGGGGTCGCCACGCTGTGCTTCGCGACGGGCATGGCCGCGATCGGCGCGCTCGCGCAGGCGCTGCTGCGCGCGGGCGACCACGTCGTGTCGTCGTCGTTCCTGTTCGGGAATACCAACAGCCTGTGGAACACGGTGGCCTCGCAGGGCACCGAGGTGTCGTTCGTGGACGCGACCGACGTCGCCAACGTGGAAGCGGCGCTGAAGCCGACCACGCGCATGGTGTTCGTCGAGACGATCGCGAATCCGCGCACGCAGATCGCGGACCTCGCCCGCATCGGTGAACTGTGCCGTGCGCGCGGCATCCTGTACGTCGTCGACAACACGATGACGACGCCTTACCTGTTCCGTCCGAAAGCCGTCGGCGCGGGCCTTGTCGTGAATGCGTTGACGAAGTCGATCGGTGGCCACGGCATGGCGCTGGGCGGCGCGCTGACGGACACCGGCGTGTTCGACTGGAGCACCTACCCGAACATCGCCGACAACTTCCGCCGCCAGCCACCGGCCGCACAGGGCATGGCCCAGCTGCGCGCGAAAGGGTTGCGCGACTTCGGCGCGTCGCTCGCGCCGGAGGCGGCGCATCACATCGCCGTCGGTGCCGAGACGCTCGCGCTGCGCATGGAGCGCACGTGCGCCAACGCGCTCGCGCTGGCGCAGATGCTGGAAGCGGACGAGCGCGTCGCCGCGGTGTACTACCCGGGCCTGCCGTCGCACCCGCAGCACCGGCTGGCATCCGAGCAGTTCCGCGCCTACGGGTCGCTGTTCAGCTTCGAGCTGAAAGAGGGCATCGACTGCTTCGACTACCTGAACCGCCTGAAGGTCGGCATCCCCGCCAGCAACCTCGGGGACACGCGCACGCTCGTGATCCCCGTCGCGCACACGATCTTTTTCGAGATGGGCCCGGAGCGCCGCGCCAGCATGGGCATCGCGGAATCGCTGATCCGCGTGTCGGTGGGTATCGAAGACACGGCCGATTTGCTGGCCGACTTCGGCAACGCGCTGTCGTAAAGCTGCGTAAAGCAGGGGAGGGCGGCCAGCCTTTCCCGTTGAGCACGTGCGGCGCAGCGGTTATGATCGTCGTGTTGCCATCTCTCCATTCGTAGGACCGCATACCCATGAAGACTGTCCTGTTGTGTGCCGCACTGCTGTGCGGCGCGAGCGCACTGGCCGCGGAGCCCGCCGCCAAATCTTCGGCGAAGGCCGGCGCCGCAAAATCGGCTGCGGCCGCGACGGCGCCATCCGCCAATGCCGCCGCCGAACTCGCCGAAGCGGACGCGCTGTTCGCCAAGAAAGCGTATCCGGAAGCCCTGCAGAAATACACGAAGCTGGCGAACGCCGGCAACGTGACGGCCCAGCAGCACCTGGGCGAAATGTATTTCTATGGCGAGGCGGGCGCCATCGACATGGACAAGGCCGCGCAATGGTTCCAGAAGGCCGCCGCGAAAGGCAATGCCGTCGCCATCGCGTCGCTGGCACTGATGAAGCAGCGCGAGGCGCGCCGCGCCGACCTCGACTACTGGATCGCGAAGTACGACGGCTCCGACCTGCGCACGACCGAATACCGCTGCCCGGCGCCGCGCTTCCCCGCGATGTCGAAGGTCAACGAGGAAATCGATTATTACAGCGGCAAGATGAAGGATTGGGAGGCTTGCCACAACCGCTGGGTGAAACACCTGAACGCATCGCTGCCGCTGACCAAGCGCATCCCGGACGACATCGCCAAGCTGTTCACGAAGGACGAGTCCGACAAAGCTGCCGCGCACCTGAAGGACGTGGGTGACCGTCTCGCGGAAGATACGAAGGTGGCCGGCAAGCTCGTCATTGCGGACTTCGACGCATGGCGCGCGGGTACCGAGGCGTACGTCAAGGAACACAACGAGATGGTCAAGAACGCGCCGCCGCGCGATCCGGACGAGGGCAAGTGACGGCTACGAAGCGTCGCGACAGGATGCCGGATCGTCGATGCCGGCCCAGTCCAGCGCTTCCTGTCTCTCGCCGAATGACAGGTACTCGGTGATCTTCCCGTCGCGGAACACGAATCCATCGGCGAAGCGCCCGCCGATCCATTCATTGGTCGCTTGCAGACGCACCCAGGCGTACAGGTAGACGACGACCTTGTCGCCGTTGACGAAGAATCCCTCCGGCTCGCATGTCCCCTCGGCCCACGTGCCGCGTCCGGCGCGCACGTGCTCGCGTACGTGCTCGATGCCGCGATACGTGCCCGCCATCGGAAAGCTAGATGGCTCGATGCGTACGATGTCGGGTGCGAAGTCCTTCGTCATCGCTTGCATGTCGTTGCGGTTGATCGCGGCGAAGAAATCCTGGAGTGCTTGGACGTTGGGGTTCATGGGACTCCCGTTGGCGTAACGATGTTGGATGGTCGAAGCGGATCCTGCGGCATGGCCCGACGCGGCCGGGCGAGGCGTTGGAATTTTAGATCGAATCGCGCTCCAGTCTACGCAACTGGAGATAGTCCCGCAGCCGGAAGAGGGCAGCAACGATCATCGCAGCGATCGTAAATCCGACACATACCAAAAAGCCTATCCAGCTGTCCTCGAACAGCCAAACGGTTCGATAGATTTCCATGCCGTGGCCGTTCATGACCGCGGTAACTGCAAGAAACATCATCGCGGCGAAGCCGAAAACGGACGCAACGCCGGCAATGATGAAGCCCGTCGATATCAAACGCCGCAGTCTGCGGGGAACCTTGGGGTTGGCTTGCTTGATTTACCGATGCTCCTAGCGATTCGTGGGGGCGACAGTGGCCGACGCGTAACGGACTGCGCCTTTAATCCTTCGCCGTACGTCGCTTCCCGGCCAGCCTTCGCAACCACGGAAAAATGTCCGCCTGCGGACTACGCAGGAGGTGAGCGATCCATGCGTCCGTTTGCCAGTCCTCGTATCCATAAAGAAAGCCTTCACGTCGTTCGAACTCTTCGCTCCACCCACGAACATCGGCTTCCGCCTTCAATTCGAAGAACGCATCGATTCTCCAGCTCTCTTCAGGAAGCGAATAAAGTACCCAACGTATTCCCTTCACGTGGCGATGCGTCGCAGGAGGAGGGGTGTCGAGGAACGTGACAAACTCGCGCTTTTCGAACCTGCCGGCATCGACATATGGCCTGAACGCATTCTCTGGGATGATCCTTTCGGAAGGCTCGTCGGGATGCGAATGATAGAAAACCGCCAGCGGTTTTACCCCCGCGACCATTAACTCCAGTTCACGGCCGGTGTGAACGAGGTAAGGCAAATCGGCGAATAAAGTCATGAGTTATTTGCGAAAAAGGCCGCAATATGCGGCCTTTCGATGTCATGGATGAACTTGCGATCCTCGAGGCTCAATGCCACGACCGCAGCAACCCGACCGCCAGCCCTTCCAGCGCAAACTCGTCGGCGCTCGGATCGACGGTGATCACGGAAAAGTCCGGATTTTCCGGCAGCAGTTCGATCGTGGACCCCGTCTTGCGGTAGCGCTTGACCGTCACTTCCTCGCCGATGCGGGCGACGACGATCTGGCCGTTCTTGGCACTGTCGACCTTCTTGACGGCCAGAAAGTCGCCGTCGCAGATGCCGGCGTCGCGCATCGACCAGCCGCGCACTTTCAGCAGGAAGTCGGGCTTGCTCGAGAACATCGCCGGGTCGACGGAGTAGGTCGCCTCGACGTGTTCCTGGGCGAGGATCGGCGAACCGGCGGCGACGCGGCCGACGAGCGGCAGGGACATCAGGTTCGGCGGAATCGCCGGCACGAACGACGGAATGGCCGACTTCGACTCCGGTGCGGACTGGCCGACGAGGCGGATGCCGCGCGATGTGCCGGGGGAAATTTCGATCGCGCCTTTACGGGCAAGCGCCTGCAGGTGTTCCTCGGCCGCATTGGCCGAGCGGAAGCCAAGCTCCTGGGCGATTTCGGCGCGGGTCGGCGGGAAACCCGTGTTGTCGATGGCTTCCTTGATCAGGTTGAGGATCTGTTCTTGCCGTGCGGTGAGCTTTAGCATGTTCGTCTTGGTTGCGGTGCGGGATCAGACTGTATTTTTGTACAGTATTGCGCCGCGCGCAAGGGGATTTCAGATTTTTTTTCGCGGTGCGGCACGCAGCGCGTGTCCACAACCATTCGCGGTGCGGCATGCAGCTCGTCGGCAATTTTTGGCGCTGCGACAAAGATGGCGCACTTGACGTTTTTACGGTTATAATGTCGGGCTTCCCTTCCCACACTCGTCTTGACGCCGAGGTGGGCATTTGTTTAAACGTCCTTAAGGAGTGTTTCATGCGTCATTATGAAATCGTGTTTATCGTCCACCCGGACCAGAGCGAACAGGTCCCGGCGATGATCGAACGCTACAAGACCACGGTCACCTCGCGCGGCGGCAACATCCACCGCGTCGAAGATTGGGGCCGTCGTCAAATGGCTTACCAGATCCAGAAGCTGCCGAAGGCACACTACATCTGCATGAACATCGAATGCGACAACGAGACCCTGGTCGAGCTGGAAACCGCATTCAAATTCAATGATGCCGTGCTGCGTCACCTGACCGTGAAGATGAAGAAAGCTGAAACCGCACCGTCGCCGATGATGAAGTCGGTCCAGCGCGAAGACGCAGCCAAGAGCCACCGCGCCGAGCAGGCCGCCGCTCCGGCCGCTGCAGCCTAAATCTCTCGCGGGAGCATCAGGCTGTAAGTGAACGAGCTGTCGCTGGTCGCAAGCATTCTGGAACGCGACACCTTGCGCTACACACCGGCCGGCATCCCCATCGTGGGCGGCGTCCTGCAACACGGATCGACGCAGACGGAAGCGCGGATGGACAGGCAGGTCGACTTCGAGATTCCCGCGGTTGCCGCGGGCGAGATTTCGGGACGATTTGCCAACGCCGAGTTGGGCGCGATGTACCGCTTCACGGGATTCTTGGCCAGGAAAAGCCGTCACAGCAAAAGCTTGGTGTTTCACATCATTGATTTCAGTGCCGCCGCATAAAAGTTTGCGGGCACGTTTATAGATAGATACAGGAGCCTCAAAATGGCATTCGGTAAAAAGTTCGACAAAAACAAAGCTAAGCTCAAAGAGAAGCGTAAACAGCAGAACCCGCTGTTCAAGCGCAAGAAGTTCTGCCGCTTCACCGCTGCAGGCGTGGAACAGGTTGACTACAAAGACGTCGACACCCTGAAGGATTTCGTCCAGGAAAACGGCAAGATCATGCCGGCACGCCTGACCGGCACCAAGGCACACTACCAGCGTCAAGTGGATACCGCCATCAAGCGCGCCCGTTACCTGGCTCTGCTGCCGTACACCGACCTGCACAACGCTTAATCGTCGGTCGCGACATCAAAGCATAGTCAGATTACTGGAGAATAAAATGCAAGTTATCCTGCTGGAAAAAGTCGTCAACGTCGGCAACCTGGGCGACGTCGTCAAGGTCAAGGACGGTTACGCACGTAACTTCCTGATCCCGCAAAAAATGGCCCGCCGCGCAACGCAAGCTGCCGTCGCCGAGTTCGAAGTCAAGCGCGCCGAACTGGAAAAAGCCGCTGCCGAGAAACTGGCCGCCGCTCAAGCCCAAGGCGACAAGCTGAACGGCATGACCGTCACCATCGCCCAGAAAGCCGGCGTCGACGGCCGTCTGTTCGGTTCCGTGACCAACTTCGACATCGCTGAAGCCCTGACCAAGCAAGGTTTCGCCGTCGAAAAGGCACAAGTGCGCATGCCGACCGGTCCGCTGAAGACCACCGGCGAGCACCCGGTGTCGGTCGCTCTGCACACCGACGTCGTGGTGGAAATCACCATCGCTGTCGTGGGCGAAGCTGCCTAAGAAACATTCTGTTGCCAGAATGAGAAAAGCCGGGGACTCCCCGGCTTTTTTATTTTTGGAAACTCACCAATGATTTCAGCGCCTGATCGGATACGGGTATAATGCCGGCCATGAACACCCCAGCAGACCCGCAGATCGAGTCGCTCCGCATTCCCCCGCATTCCATCGAAGCAGAACAGTCCGTCATCGGCGGCCTGCTGCGCGACAATGCGGCGTGGGATCGTATTGCCGACTTCATGCATGCGGAGGATTTTTACCGCTACGACCACCGGATCATCTTCGAACAGATGGTCCGCCTGATCAATGCCGGCAAGCCCGCCGACGTGATCACCGTGTACGAGGCGCTCGTCCAGCTCGGCAAGGCCGAGGACATGGGCGGCCTCCAGTACCTGAATGCGATGGCGCAGAATACGCCATCCGCCGCCAACATCCGCCGTTATGCCGAGATCGTGCGCGATCGCGGCGTGCTGCGCCAGCTCATCACCGTCGCCGACGAAGTCTCCGGCAAGGCATTCAATCCGCAAGGCGCCGAGGTCAAGCAGATCCTCGACGAGGCCGAGTCGCGCATCTTCGCGATCGCCGAGCAGGGCGCCCGCGGCGCGCAAGGCTGGCTGCCCGTGCAGCCGCTGCTGACCCAGGTGGTCGAGCGCGTCGACGAACTGTACAGCCGCGACAACCAGGGCGAGATCACGGGTGTGCCGACAGGCTTTATCGACCTCGACAAGATGACGTCCGGCCTGCAGCCGGGCGACCTCGTCATCGTCGCCGGCCGCCCTTCGATGGGCAAGACGGCGTTCTCCGTCAACATCGGCGAGAGCGTGGCCGTCGACGCCGGCCTGCCGGTCGCGATCTTCTCGATGGAGATGGGCGGCGTGCAGTTGGCGATGCGTATGCTCGGCTCCATCGGCCAGCTCGACCAGCATCGCCTGCGTACCGGCAAGCTGCTCGACGAGGATTGGCCGCGCCTGACGCACGCGATCCAGAAGATGAACGATGCGCAGATCTTCATCGACGAGACGCCCGCTTTGAACCCGATCGAAATGCGCGCTAGAGCCCGCCGCCTGGCGCGCCAGTGCGGCAAGCTGGGCCTCATCATCGTCGACTACCTGCAGCTGATGCAGGGTTCCAAACCGGGCGACAACCGGGCGTCCGAGATCTCGGAGATCTCGCGCAGCCTGAAGGGCCTGGCGAAGGAACTGGGGTGCCCCGTGATCGCGCTGTCCCAGCTGAACCGCTCGCTGGAACAGCGCCCGAACAAGCGCCCCGTGATGTCCGACTTGCGCGAATCGGGCGCTATCGAACAGGATGCGGACGTGATCATCTTCCTGTATCGTGACGAAGTTTACAACCCGGACTCGCCCGACAAAGGTACCGCCGAAATCATCATCGGCAAGCAGCGTAACGGCCCGATCGGCGCCATTCGCGTGACCTGGATGGGCATGTACACCAAGTTCGGCAATTACAGCGGCAACCTGGGCATCTACCAGGGCGATTAAGCCGATAGCAGTCAAGGATCGCGGCGCCCGGTCCATGAGGACGGGCGCCGCGACTTTCGAGAAGTCCCAAGAGAATTACCCAACGGAGAACCTATGTTTGGACGCCTGATGCCCACGGAGGGCAAATTTTTCGACCTGTTCAACCAGCACGCCGCGTTGTGCGTGAAGGGTGCACAAGAGATGGTCGGCCTGATGACCAACTTCGACGACCTGGAAAACCGCACGCACGCCGTGGAGAGCATCGAAAAACAGGCGGACAAGGTCACCTACGCGTGCGTCGACCTGCTGCACAAGACGTTCATCACGCCGCTCGACCGCGACGACATCCACAAGCTGATCACCCGCATGGACGACATCCTCGACATGATGGAGGACGCCGCCCAGACCATCTCGCTGTACGACCTGCACGCCGTCACGCCGGAAGCGAAGCGCCTGGCCGAGCTGTGCCTGTCGTGCTGCGAAAAGGTCCAGCAGGCCGTCGGCATGCTGCACAACATGGACAACGCCCAGAAGATGGTCGCCATCTGCGAAGAGATCGACCGCCTGGAATCGGACGCCGACCACGTGATGCGCGCCGCGATGTCGAAGCTGTTCCGCGACGAACCGGACGTCCGCAACCTGATCAAGATGAAGGCCATCTACGAGATCCTCGAGACCGTGACCGACCGCTGCGAAGACGTTGCCAACATCATCGAAGGCATCATCGTCGAGAACGCGTAACGACCGGACCAATAAAAACAATATGGAATCTCTTCACATCAGCATCTATGTGCTGGGCCTGCTCGTCTTTCTCGCGCTGATCTTCGACTTCATGAACGGCTTCCACGATGCCGCCAACGCGATCGCGACGGTGGTGTCGACCGGCGTCCTGCGTCCGCAGACGGCGGTCGCGATGTCGGCGATGTTCAACTTCGTCGCCATCTTCACCGTCGGCCTGCACGTGGCGTCGACCGTGGGCAAGGGCACGGTCGATCCGCACATCGTCGACCACTACGTCGTGTTCGGCGCGCTCGTCGGCGCCATCATCTGGAACGTGATCACCTGGTACTACGGCATCCCGTCGTCGTCCTCGCACGCGCTGATCGGCGGCCTGGTGGGCGCTGCCGTCGCCAAGAGCGGCACCGGCGCGCTGGTCGGTGGCGGCCTGCTCAAGACCGTCGAGTGGATCCTGCTTTCGCCGCTGCTGGGCTTCATTCTCGGCTCGCTCGTGATGCTGGCCGTGTCGTGGATCTTCGTGCGCACCCCGCCGCGCAAGGTCGACACGTGGTTCCGCCGCTTGCAGCTGTTCTCGGCCGCGGCCTACAGCCTGGGCCACGGCGGCAACGACGCGCAGAAGACCATCGGCATCATCTGGATGCTCCTGATCGTGGCCGGCGTGTCGAAGGCCGGCGATACGGCGCCGCCACTGTGGGTGATCATCGCCTGCTACACGGCGATCTCGATGGGCACCCTGTTCGGCGGCTGGCGCATCGTGCGCACGATGGGTCAGAAGATCACGAAGCTCAAGCCCGTTGGCGGCTTCTGTGCGGAATCGGGCGGCGCCATCACGCTGTTCATCGCCAGCGCCATCGGCGTGCCGGTGTCGACGACGCACACGATCACGGGCGCCATCGTCGGCGTCGGCTCGGCGCAGAAGGCATCGGCCGTTCGCTGGGGCGTGGCCGGCAACATCGTGTGGGCGTGGGTCTTCACGATTCCCGCATCGGCGTTCATGGCCGCGATCGCGTGGTGGGTCGGTACCCATATCCTGTAAGCGCGTGATGCATCGAACGAAAAGCAGCCTGCGGGCTGCTTCTTTTTCGCCGTTCGCCCGCATTTGCGCCGGCGCCACACCCGACGTTTCCTTTTTCATTTTTACTAACGACGTAGTAATATTACATACGATCGTCGGCCAGCGTTGCCGTCCGGGCCACGCCTGTCGGTCAGAATAAGAATGAAGAGGGGACAATATGATATCGAGAAGTAGTTTGACTTCATGGCGAGGCGTCGTCGCGGCTGCCTGCGCCGGCCTGCTGCTGGCCGGTTGCGGCGCCGGCGACGCGGCTCAGCCGGGCGCGCCAACCGGCAACCGGATGCTGGCGCTCTCCGCCTCGGCAGCCGCCACGCCGGTCGCGCCGGGCAGCATCCGCATGCACTTCCACCGCGTCCAGAACGACGCGGCCCAGTGGGGCGTGTATTCGTGGGACGGTCCGCGGCAACCCAGTTCCGCGTGGATCACCGACCGCTTCATGTTCGCGAACAGCGACGCCTTCGGCGGCTACGTCGACATCCCGCTCGCCGCCGGCAAGAGCGCGATCTGGTTCCTCGTCACCGACGGCAACGGCACGAAGAACTGCGGCGCCGACCAGCACGCGGACCTGAACGCCGACGTCGCGACGACAGGGCAGGAGGTCTGGATGCTGGAGGGCGACTGCACCGTGTACGCGAGCCAGCCCGCGCTCAGCTACGGCAACCTTTCCTTCGCCAAGGCGCACTGGCTGTCGGCGACGACCCTGGCCTGGCCGGGCGCGGCCGCGAACGGCAGCTATAAACTGTTCTACGCCGCGAACGGCGGTCTCGCGCCCACGCCGGGCGGCGCCCTGGGCCTGTCGGGCGCGGACAACGCCTTCGACCTCACGGTGGCCGCGCTGCCGGACGCGATGCGCCAAAAGTATCCGCACCTGGCCAGCGCCACGGGCCTGCGCCTGTCGGATGCCGACGCGGCCAAGGTCGCCGCCATGGTCAGCGGCCAGTTCGCCATCGCGCAGTACGATGGCGCCGGCAACCTCGTGCAGGTGACGTCGCTGCAGACGGCCGGCCTGCTGGACGACCTGTTCGCCGCGAAGGCGACGCAGGCGCAGCTGGGCGTGTCGTTCGACCGCGGCGGCCGCGCGACGTTCCGCGTGTGGGCGCCGACGGCGAAATCCGTCGCGCTGAACCTGTACGCGAGCGCCAGCGCGGCGACCCCGGCGACGGTCCCGATGACGCGCGACGCGGCCAGCGGCGTGTGGAGCTATACGTCGAACGATCCGACGCTCGCGAACCGCGCCTACTACACGTACACGGTGCAGGTGCTGTCGCGCTGGGCGGACAACAAGGTCGTGACGAACACGGTGACCGATCCGTATTCCGTAAGCCTGTCCGCGAACAGCGCGCGCAGCTTCGCCGCGAACCTCGACAGCGTGCAGATGAAGCCCGCCGGCTGGGACGACCAGCGCATCCCGCAACTCGATGCACCCACCGACATCGCGCTGTACGAGCTGCACATCCGCGACTTCTCCGCCTCCGACGCGACCGTGCCCGCCGCCCACCGCGGCAAATACCTCGCCTTCACGGACGGCGACTCGCACGGCATGCGCCACCTGAAATCGCTGCAGAAGGTCGGCATGACGCACGTGCACCTGCTGCCCAGCTTCGACTTCGCGAGCGTCAACGAGAAGGGCTGCGTGACGCCCACCATCCCGGATGCCGCGGCCGATTCGACGGCGCAGCAGGCCGCCGTTGCCGCCGTGGCGGATACGGATTGCTTCAACTGGGGCTATGACCCGGTCCACTACGATGCGCCCGAAGGCAGCTACGCGACGAACGCCGACGACGGCGCCGTGCGCGTGCGCGAGTTCCGCGCGATGGTGCAGGCACTGCACGAAGCCGGGCTGCGCGTGACGATGGACGTCGTGTACAACCACACGAGCCAGTCGCAGCAAGGCCCGCTGTCCGTCCTCGACCGCATCGTGCCGACGTACTACTACCGCCTCGGCAATGATGGCCACATCCTGAACGACAGCTGCTGCGCCGACACCGCGCAGGAAAACGCCATGATGGGCAAGCTGATGATCGATTCCGTGTCGCTGTGGGCCCGCCAGTACAAGGTCGACAGCTTCCGCTTCGACATCATGGGCTTCACGCCGCTGGACTTGCTGAAGCGCCTGCAGGCGAGCGTCAACCAGGCCGCCGGCCGCGACATCTACCTGTACGGCGAGGCCTGGAACTTCGGCTCCGTGGCCAACGATGCCCGCTTCGTGCAGGCGCGCCAGGCGAATATGGCCGGCACGGGCATCGGCTCGTTCAACGACCGCATCCGCGACGCCGTGCGCGGCGGCGGCTGCTGCGACGGCGGTCAATGGCTCATCAGCCAACAGGGCTTCATCAACGGCGCCTACCTCGACCCGAACGCGCAATCGACGCAGACCCGCGACGACGCGCTGCGCCTCGCGGACCTCGTACGCGTCGCGTTGTCCGGCACGTTGCGCGACTACCGCTTCACGGACCGCTTCGGCAACGTGCGCACGAATGCGCAGATCGACTACTTCGGCCAGCAGGCCGGCTTCGCGGCGAATCCGTCCGAGACGATCAACTACGTCGAGGCGCACGACAACCAGACGCTGTTCGACGTGAACGCGTACAAGCTGCCGCAAGGGACGTCGCTGGCCGACCGCGTGCGCGTGCAGACCTTGGGTGCCGCCGTCAACGTGCTGGCGCAGGGCGTGCCGTTCTTCCACGCGGGCCAGGAGATCCTGCGTTCGAAATCGCTCGACCGCGACAGCTACAACGCCGGCGACTGGTTCAACAAGCTCGATTACAGCTACGCGTCGAACAACTTCGGCGTCGGCCTGCCGATGGCGGGATCGAACCAGGACAACTGGTGGCTGATGTCGCCCATCCTCACGAATCCGCTGATCAAGCCGGACACGCGCGCGATCCTGGCGGCGAAAGGCGCGTTCTCGGACTTCCTCGCGATCCGTTCCGACACCACGCTGTTCCGCCTGCGCACGGCGCAGGACGTGATCGACCGCCTGAAGTTCTACAACGTGGGCCCCGACCAGGTGCCGGGCATCGTCGCGCTCTCGATCGACGGCGCGGGCTATCCGGGCGCGAAGTACAAGGCCGTCGTCGTCGTGTTCAACGTCGACAAGGTCGCGAAGACGATCGCGATCCCGGAACTGAAGGGCCGCAAGCTGCAGCTGCACCGGGCCCAGCGCAACGGCAGCGACGACGTCGTGAAGGCATCCGGCTACGATCCGGCCGGCGGCACGTTCGCGATCCCGGCCCGCACGGCGGCCGTGTTCGTCCAGAACGCCAACGACTGACCGCGGCGTGAATAGGGCATGAAAAAGGGTTCATCGCGGGGAAT
>NZ_JANUGW010000015.1 GCF_024753285.1 Massilia pinisoli
ATAAAAAAGGCCGCGTTCGCACGCGGCCCTGTCCTCCTGCGGGCCGACCGACCGGTCAGCCCATGTCGATGCGGCTTACCAGTTGATCGCGTCGACGTAGACCGTACCCGTCCACGCGCCGCCCGTCGTCAGGTTCAGCCCGAGATGCTGCAGCGGCGTGACTGACGTCGACGGCACCGTCAGCGTGAACGTGTTCCAGGCGCCCGGCGTGAACGTGGTCGTCGGGTTCGAGACCCAGTTCCAGTTGTAGTCCTGGAGATAGGGCTCGATGCTCGTGATCTGGCTGCCGGCTGGGATGTACACGTGGAACGTGATCGTCGCGCCGGACGGCACGATCGTGCCGCCCACGGACACCGACGACGTGCCTGCCGCCGCGCCGCCGAAATTCACGGCGAGCGACCGCAGCCCCGCGTAGTGCTGGGCCGTCGACGTTGCGACGCCGCTGATCTGCGCGCCGCCGGGCGTCCACAGCTGGTTGTCGACCTCGAAATTGAACTTCGACGGATCGGGGTTGGTGCCGGGCATGCTTGCACTGACCTCGCTCGAGAAACCGGACGCGCCCGAGCTGTTCACGGCCACGATGCGGTAGTAATACGTCGTGCCGGGGTTCAGGCCCGTGTCCGTGAACGTCGTGCCGGTGATGCCGGTGACGGACGGCGTGGCGGATTCGTTGCCCGAATTGCCGGTGCGGTACAGCTGGTAGCTGGTGGCGCCGCTGACGGCATTCCACGTCAGGCTGGCCTGGCCGGTGCCGGCCGTGGCCGTGAGCCCGGTGACCGCGTACGGCGCGCCATTCGGCGGCGGAGGTGTGGCGGCGCCGGTCAGCAGGTTGAGCAGGGGCTGATCGGTGACGGAGCCCGTGTCGTACGTGAACAGGGAGTTCGGCACGCTCCAGAAGAACGGGCTCAAGCCGTGTGCACGGGCGGAATCGCCCGAGAACTTGTTCCAGTACAGGCGGGACGCGTTATTCCACGTCTGCGAGGCGCCCGTCAGGCCTGGCGTCACGTACGCCCCGAACTCGCCGATCATCACGGGCACGCCCTTGCTGACGAACTGGTCCTGCAACTGCTGCATGGCGGCGTCGATGGCGCCCTCCTCGCCCCACGTGGCGTTACGGGTCGGATCCCCCGAATAATGGTAGGCCGTGCCCCAGTAGTACATCGCGTTGCCCCAGGTCTGGTCCGTGTGGATGATGGTGAACAGCGACGGCGTGTAGTTATGGAACTCCATCATCAGGCGGCCCGGCGTCGGGTCGGACGGCAGTGCCTTGACCCACGACGCGTCACCCTGCATCGGCAACACGAGCCAGCGGTTGGTGTTGTTGCCGCCGACGCCACGCACCGCGTTGACGAAGGTCTGGTAGTACGCCAGCGTCGTCGCCGTCTGCGACGGCCTGCTGATGTTCGGTTCGTTCGCGGCCGCGAACAGCAAGTGGTTGTCGTAGCCGGCGAACGCGGTCGCGATCTGCGTCCACATATTGCGCATCTTCGCGTCGAGCGCGGGGTCGACCGTGTCGCCGATATTGTTTTCGAACCAGCCGTTGTCCCAGTGGTCGTTGATGACGACGTACATGCCGGCCGCGATGCTGTAGTCGACGGCCTGCTTCACCTTCGCCAGATAGGTCGGATCGATCTTGCCCGTGGTCTGGTCCGTATTCGTGTTCCACGCGCACGGGATGCGCACGGCGTTGAAGCCGGCGTTGGCGGCGGCCGCGTACACGGCCTGGCTCGGGTACGAATAGCCCCAGACCGCTTCCAGTGAATTCCCCAGGTTGAAGCCGCGCGTGGGCATCGGCAGCGCCGTCGTGATCGGCGGCGGGTTCACGGCCTGCACGTTCACCGCGTTCGTGTACAAGGTCGAGCCGCCCGTCTTGTCCCTGACCGTGACCGCCTTCATGCCGGCGGTGCCGCCTGGGGTGCAGCGGTAATGCGCTTCCGTGGCGCCGGTCGAGAGCGTCGTCATGCCCGTGCAATCCGTCACGTCCAGCGCCAGGGTGCTGGGCAATTTACTGCCCAACACCTTGAAATACGCGGTCTGGCCCACGTGCAGCGTGGACAGTGTCGCGAAGGTCGAGTCGGTCGAATTGACGGCGCTGACGCTGGCCGTCGAGGTGCGAGCCGTCGCGGCCAGCAGCCGGGGCGACTGCCCGCCGGCGCCCGCATCGGAATCACTGGCACCGCAGCCCGCCAGCAGGACCGCTGCCGCCACAGCAGCAAGAACGAAATGTTTTTTCATATGTCTCCGCCTCCAATATCCTTGTTGGTCGAGTACTCATCATGGAAGACGCGGCCTTGAATTCAATTACATTTTTGCGCAACTTGATTTAACAAAATGTCCGAGATGGCATATGCATATGTGATCCCACTCGGCGTGCACTTCCGCATCGGGGTCACGTGGACGCGCAGAACAAAAAAGGCCGCGTTCGCACGCGGCCTTCATCCTGCAGGCTAGCGGACGGGAACGTCCGCGTCGCCGCTGCTTACCAGTTGATCGAATCGATGTAGACGGTGCCCGTCCACGCCGCCCCCGTCGTCACGCTCAACCCGAGCCTGTGCACCGGCGTGATCGACGTCGTCGGCACCGTCAGCGTCAACGTGTTCCAGGCAGCCGGCGTGAAGCTGGTGACCGGGTTCGAGACGTAGTTCCAGTTGTAGTCCTGGATGTAGGGCTCGATCTTCGTGATCTGGCTGCCGGCCGGGATCCAGACGCGGAAGGTGATCGTCGCGCCGGGCGGGACGACCGCGTCGTTCACCGTCACCGACGAGCTGCCCGCCGCCGTGCCGGCGAAGTTCACGGCCAGCGAGCGCTGCCCCGCGTAGTGCTGGGCGGTCGACGTCGCGACGCCGGTGATCAGGCTGCCGCTGGGCGTCCACGACTGGGTGTCGGTCTCGAAATGGAACTTCGTCGGGTCCGGGTTGGTGCCCGATGTCGTCGCCTTCGCCTCGGTCGAGAAGCCGGACGCGCCCGAGCCGTTCACGGCCACCACGCGGTAGTAATACGTCGTGCCGGCGTTCAGGCCCGTGTCCGTGAACGTGGTGCCGGTGATGCCGGTGACGGACGGCGTGGCCGCTTCGCTGCCGGAATTGGCCGTGCGGTACAGCTGGTAGCTGGTGGCGCCGCCGACGGCAGTCCACGACACGGTGACCTGGCCGGTGCCGGCCGTGGCGGTGACGCCGGTGACCGCGTACGGTGCGCCGTTCGGCGGCGGCGGTGCGACGCCGCCGGTCAGGGCGGTGACGAGGGCCGCGTCGGTGATGGCGCCCGTGTCGTACGCGAACGGGGCGTTCGGCGTGCTCCAGTAGAACGGGCTCAGGCCATGTGCGCGGGCGGATTCACTCAGGTACTTGTTCCAGTAGAGCCGCGATGCGTTGTTCCAGGTCTGGTCGGCGCCCGTCAGGCCAGGCGTGCCGGCCGCCTGGTATTCGCCGATGATCACTGGGACACCCTTGCTGACGAACTGGTCCTGCAGTTGCTGGTAGAACGCGTCGTTGTAGCCCTCCTCGCCCCACGTGGCGTTGCGGCTCGGATTACCCGAATAGTGGTACGACTGGCCCCAGAAGTAGATCGCGTTGCCCCACGACTGGTCCGTGTGGATGATCGTAAACAGCGACGGCGTGTAGTTGTGGAATTCGACACCCAGGCGGCCCGAGGTCGGGTCGGATGGCAATGCGGTGATCCAGGACGCGTCGCCCTGGATCGGCAGCATGAGCCAGCGGTTGGTGTTGCCGCCGCCGGCGGCGCGCACCGTGTTGACGAACGACTGATAGTACGACATCAGCGTATTCATCTTCGTGGGCGAGTCGATCGACGGCTCGTTCGCGGCGGCAAACAACAGGTGGTTGTCATAGCCGGCGAACGCGGTCGCAATCTGCGACCAGATCTTGCGGTACTTCGCGTCGAGGGTCGGGTCGACCGAATTGCCGATGTTGCTGTCGAACCAACCGCCGTCCCAGTGGACGTTGATGACGGCGTACATGCCTGCCGCGATGCTGTAGTCGACGGCCTGCTTGACCTTCGCCATGTACGTGGGATCGATATTGCCCGAGGTGTCGGCGTTCGACGCCCACGCGCACGGGATGCGCACGGCGTTGAAGCCGGCGTTGGCGGCGGAGGTGTACACGGCCTGGCCCGGGATCGAATAGCCCCAGATCGCTTCCAGCGAATTGCCGAGGTTGAAGCCGCGGGTGGGCATCGGCAGCGCCGTCGTGATCGGCGGCGGGTTCACGGCCTGCACGTTCACCGCATTCGTGTACAAGGTCGAGCCACCCGATTTGTCCCTGACCGTGACGGTCTTCATGCCGGCCGTGGTGCCCGGCGTGCACCGGTAATGCGCCTCGGTGGCGCCGGTCGAGAGCGTCGTCATGCCGGCACAATCCGTCACGTCCAGCGCCAAGGTACTGGGCAATTTACTGCCGACCACCTTGAAATACGCGGTCTGCCCCACGTGCATTGTGGACAGTGTCGTAAAGGTCGAGTCGGTCGAATTGACTGTACTGACGCTGGCCGTCGAGGCGCGGCCGGTCGCGGCCAGCAGGCGGGGCGATTGCCCACCGGCACCCGGGTCCGCGTCACTGGCGCCGCAGCCCGCCAGCAGGATTGTGGCCGCCACAGCAGCAAAAACGAAATGATGTTTCATATGTCACCACCTCCAAGATTTATTATTGGATGTGTGATCATCATTGCAGGCGCGACCTCGGATTCAATTAAGTTTTCCCGTAACGCCGCGAGGAAATCCACCGGGACGGCATACACGGGTCAGCAAAAACAAAAAGGCCGCCCCGGTCTCCCGGGGCGGCCTTAATGCGTGCGAAAAACGGCAGGTCAGCGCTTCGCGTCCGCGCCGACCTCGTCCGGGCGCAGCTGGCCGGCCAGGCGGTCCAGCACGCCGTTCACGTACTTGTGGCCGTCGATGCCGCCGAACGACTTGGTCAGTTCCACGGCTTCGTTGATCACGACGCGGTACGGGATCTCGAGCTGGTTCTTCAGCTCGAACGCGCCCAGCAGCAGCACGGCGTGCTCGATCGGGGACAGTTCCGCGATCGGACGGTCGACCGTCGGCGCGATCACCTCGCGCAGTTCGACGGACTGGGCGATCGTGCCGTTCAGCAGCGTCGAGAAGTAGTCGCTGTCGGCCTTGTCGAAGCCGTGCGCGCCGCGGATGTTCGTGACGATCGTGGATGCAGGCTCATTGTTCAGCAGCCATTGATACAGCCCCTGGAGCGCAAACTCGCGCGCGCGGTGGCGCGGCGTGCGGTTCTTGTTGGGGTTGGCGTGCGAGGTAGTGTCAGTCATGGTTGTACTCGGTTGCTTTGCGACTCGGTTGCTTCACTCTTCTTCAGCCTGCAGCTCTTCCAGGCCCAGCAGCAGGTTGGCCATCTCGACCGCGACGCGCGCCGCGTCCGTGCCCTTCTCGGCCATGCGGACTTCCGCCTGCTCGTCGGTCTCGGTCGTCAGCACCGCGTTCGCGATGGGCATGCCGTAGTCGAGGCCGATGCGAGTGATGCCGGCGCCCGACTCGTTCGACACGAGTTCGAAGTGGTAGGTTTCGCCGCGGATGACGGCGCCCAGCGCGATCAGCGCGTCGAACTGCTGCGTCTCGGCCATCTTCTGCAGCGCGAGCGGGATTTCCAGCGCGCCAGGAACGGTCACGTGCAGGATGTCTTCGTCGGCCACGCCGAGGTGCTTCAGCTCGGCCAGGCATGCGGACAGCAGGCCGTGGCCCACGTCGGCATTGAAACGTGCCTGCACGATACCGATGCGCAGGCCCTCGCCCGCCAGATTGCTTTCAAAAGTTCCTACCGTCATGGCTATGCCTTTTCTTTATTAATTAATGTATCAATGGTACCGCGTTGGCGCCGCCCTGCGTAATGCGTCACGCCGGGATGTCGCAGCCGGGCTTCGCCAGGTAGCCCGTGACCTCGAGGTCGAAACCGGTCATCGACGGCATCTTGCGCGGGTTGGCCAGCAGCTTCATCTTGCGCACGCCCAGCTGGCGCAGGATCTGCGCGCCGATGCCGTACGTGCGCAGGTCCAGGTTGGCCGCGCGGCCGACGGGGCGCGCCGGCTTGTCCTCGAACTGCGCGAACAGCTCGCCCGCCGTCTCAGCGCAGTCCAGCAGGACGATGACGCCCGCTTCGGCTCGCTGCACGGCCTGCATCGCGGCGGCCAGGTTCCACGAGTGCGACGTCGAGGCGCTGTCCAGGACGTCGATGATGGAGACGGGTTGGTGCACGCGCACGAGCGTCTCGCGGTCTTCCTGCGGCGTGCCGTGCACGAGCGCCAGGTGCGCGGAGCCGCTCGGCTTGTCGCGGAAGGCGACCAGCTTGAACTCGCCGTGCACGGTGGCCAGCGAACGCTCCGCGACGCGCTCGACGAGGGTCTCGTGCTGGCTGCGGTAGTGGATCAGGTCGGCGATGGTGCCGATCTTGAGATTGTGTTCCTGCGCGAATTCCAGCAGGTCCGGCAGGCGCGCCATCGTGCCGTCTTCCTTGATGATCTCGCAGATAACGGACGCCGGGGTCAGGCCCGCCATTTCCGTCAGGTCGCAGCCGGCTTCCGTATGGCCCGCGCGCATCAGCACGCCGCCCTTCACGGCACGCAGCGGGAAGATGTGGCCCGGCTGCACGAGGTCTTCCGGCTTCGCATCCTGCGCGACGGCCACCTGGATCGTGCGGGCGCGGTCGGCCGCCGAGATACCGGTCGTGACGCCTTCCGCCGCCTCGATCGAGACGGTGAAATTGGTGCCGAACGACGTGCCGTTACGCGTGGTCATCATCGGCAGTTCGAGGCGGTCGCAGATCTCCTCGGACAACGTGAGGCACACGAGGCCGCGCGCGTGGCGGATCATGAAATTGATCGCCTCGGGCGTGACGTGCTCGGCGGCAAGGACCAGGTCGCCTTCGTTCTCGCGGTCTTCCTCGTCGACCAAAATGACCATGCGCCCTGCGCGCAGTTCGTCGACGATTTCCTGGGTGGTGGAGATGGGCATGTGGATTCCTCGGGATTACGGACCGGCTGGTGCGGAAATCCGCTATTTTAAAGGATTTGCCCGTCCTCGACCGTATCCCCGCCGGGCCTCCGGCCCGTCTAGAGTCTTACTACCACTCCCGCCCCATTGTTTCGTTGCATAATGACAACGAGACACATTGCCGGGGCCGCGCCTGTCGGGCAAGGTAGAATGATTTTTTCTGTGCAGAGGACTTCGTCGCATGCTCATCCGTATTGTACGCATCTCGTTCCTCGTCGCCGCCCTCGTCGTGCACGGCCTGGCACCGGGCGCATCCCTGAAGCTGGACGATCCGCTGCCGGTCGGGGCGCAGGTCAAGGTCGGCAAGCTCGACAATGGCCTGACGTACTACATCCAGCGCAACCGCATGCCCGAGCACAAGCTGGAACTGCGCCTCGTCGTGAAAGCCGGCTCGATCCTCGAAGACGACGACCAGCAGGGCCTCGCCCACTTCACGGAGCACATGGCATTCAACGGTTCGCGCCACTTCAAAAAGCACGAGCTGGTGTCGTACCTGCAGTCGATCGGCGTGAAGTTCGGCGCCGACCTCAACGCATACACCTCGTTCGACGAGACCGTCTACATCCTGCCCGTCCCGTCCGACCGCAAGGACGACGTCGACAAGGCCTTCCTCGTGCTCGAAGACTGGGCCCACGGCCTCACGTTGACCGATGCCGACATCGACAAGGAACGCGACATCATCCTCGAGGAAGCGCGCCTGGGCAAAGGCGCCGGCGACCGCATCCAGAAAGTCCTGATGCCGAAGATGTACAACGGCTCGCGCTACGCCGACCGCATCCCGATCGGCAAGGACGACATCGTCCGCACCTTCAAGCCGGACACCCTGCGCCGCTTCTACAAGGACTGGTATCGCCCGGACCTGATGGCCGTCGTCGCCGTGGGCGACATCGACCCCGCAAAGGCCGAGCAATTGATCCGCCGTCATTTCTCCGGTCTCAAGAACCCGGCGCACGAGCGCCCGCGCGAGTATGCGCAGATCCCGGCCCGCACGGACAACGAAGCGCTCGTCGTCACCGACAAGGAGGCGGGGCCCGCGTCGATCCTGATCCGCTATCCGGTGCGGCCGTTCCGCGAGCGCGAGACGCTGCGCGGCTACCGCGAGCAACTGGTCGAAGCGCTGTTCGCCGGCATGCTGAACCAGCGCTTGCAGGAATTGTCGCAGCTGCCGTCGCCGCCGTTCATCGGCGCCAGCAGCGCGCTGTCGCGCCTGACGCCGCGCTACCGCTCGTACAACGCGATGGCCGCGCTGGGCATGAGCGGCGCGACGGTCGCCATCGACGCGCTCGTGCAGGAAAACGAGCGGGCGCGCCGCTTCGGCTTCACGGCGGCCGAACTCGACCGCATGAAGAAGACGATGATGCGCACCTACGAGCGCGCATGGAACGAACGCGACAAGACCGATTCCGCCGTCCACGCGTCCGAGCTGATGCGCAACTTCCTCGAAGGCGAATCGATCCCCGGCATCGATGCGGAATACCGCTATGTGAAGAACATGGTGCCAGGCATCACGCTCGGCGAAATCAATGCGTATGCGGCCAAGACGATTCCCGCCGACTCCGGCAAGCTCGTGATCTACACGGGGTCCACGAAGCCCGAAGGCGACGCGACGATTCCCACCGGCGACCAGCTGCTGGCGGCCGTGACGGCGGCCGAAAAGCGCGACGTGCAGGCGCACGACGAAAAGGCCGTGGCCGCGCACCTGATGGACCATCCGCCGGCACCGGGCAAGATCGTCGGCGAAAACCGCGACGAGGCGCTGGGCCTGACGCGGCTCACGCTGTCGAACGGCGTCAAGGTGATCCTGAAGCCGACCACGTTCCGCAACGACCAGGTCTTGATGAGCGCCGCCCGCTTCGGCGGCCAGAGCCTGTTCGACGACAAGGACATGTTCAATGCCCGCTACGCCGACACGATCGTCTCCGCGATGGGCCTGAAGGATTTCTCGCCGCTCGACATGCGCAAGATCCTGGCCGGCAAGGCCGCCTCGGTGAGCGCGGGCCTGGGCAACAACACGGACGTCGTCGCGGGCACGGCCGGCGCCACCGACGTCGAGACGATGCTGCAGATGGTGTGGCTGAAGTTCGCCGGCGTGCGGCGCGACGAGGATCTGTATAAATCGTTCATCGGCAAGCAGATGGAGCTCGCGCGCAACCGCCTGTCGCAGCCGGGCGCCCTGTTCGGCGACACGGTGCTGGCGACCTTGTACAACAACAACCCGCGCGCACCGCGCGCGCTGCGCCCCGAGGACGTCCCGAAGATCGACCTCGACCGCGCGATCGACATCTACCGCCAGCGCTTTTCCAGCGCCAAGGGCCTGACGTTCATCTTCGTCGGCAGCTTCGACGTGGCCGCCATCAAGCCCCTCGTCGCGACGTACCTCGGCAGCCTGCCGACGCCGGACATCCCGACGGCCTACCGCGACCTCGGCATCCGCCCCGTCGCCGGCGTCGTGAAGCGCGAAGTGAACAGCGGCTCGGAAGACCGCAGCACCGTGTCGCTGACGTTCACGGGCCCGACCGACGTCACGGAGCTGGAAGAACTGCGCCTGTCCGCGCTGACGGAGGTGATGAACATCCGCATCATCGACGTATTGCGCGAAAAGCTGGGCCTGATCTACGGCGGCGGCATGGAAGGCTCGATGACGCGCATCCCGTACAGCCACTACACGATCGGCGTCACGTTGCCGACGGGGCCGGACAACGTCGACAAGGTCTTGAACGCGACGTTCGCGGAAATCGAGCGCATGCGCACGCAGGGGCCCACGCAGGCCGACCTGGACAAGGTCAAGACGAACTGGCTGCAGACGTACCGTAAATCGCTGCAAGAAAACACGTACTGGCTCGCGGCGCTGCAGACGTCGCTGACGGAAGGCACGGACCCGGGTACCATCCTCACGTTCGACAAGGAAGTGCAGAACCTGACCGTGGACGACGTGAAGCGGGCGGCGCAGCGGTTCCTCAACACGGAGAATTATGTGCAGGTCGTGTTGAATCCGGAAGCGAAGGCCGCGGCGGCGCAGGCCAAGAACGACACCGGCAAGCAGCCCAGGTCGTAGGGTGGGCGGCTCTGCCGCCCACCCTACGCTGGCATCAACGCGCCGTGATCATTTCAGGTATTTGTTGAACCACGCGATCTCGCGCGCCCGCAAATCGCGCTGGTTCTCCGGCTTGCGGAACGCGTGCCCCTCGCCGTCGTACACGAGCAAGGTGGTCGGCACGCCCAGCGCCCGCAGCGCGTGCCAGAACTCGAACGATTGCGCCGGCGGACATTCCACGTCGCGCTCTCCCACGTAGATCAGCGTCGGCGTGCGCGCCGCCTTGATCGACTCGATGGGCGACAGCGCGCGGTAGATCGCCGGATCGTCGTACATCGTCGCGCCGAAGTAAGGCACCATCCACTGGTCGATGCCGTTCTGGCCGTAGTAGCTGATCCAGTTCGCGATGCCCGCACCGGCCACGGCGGCCTTGAAGCGCTGGCTGTGCGTGACGCCCCACATCGTCATGAAGCCGCCGTAGGAATGCCCGATCAGGCCGAGGCGGTTACCGTCGATGGGGGCCTGCGCGATGGCCGCGTCGACGCCGGCCAGGATGTCGCGCCAGTCGCCGCCGCCGAAGTCGCGCCGGTTCGCGCGCGTGAACGCGGCGCCCTGGCCATAGCTGCCGCGCGGGTTCGGCATGAAGATGAAATATCCCTCTTTCACGAGGTCGCGCATGAGCGCGTTGCCGCCCTCGCCCGCCGCCACGTAGTGAGGCGTCGCGGCCGCCGCGGGGCCGCCATGCACCGTGACGATCATCGGATACGTTTTCCCCGCCGCGACGTTGCGCGGCCCCACGAGCCAGCCCTGCACGTGGAAACCTTCATTGGTCCAGCCGACGCTGCGCGCGGCCACCTGCGGCGCGAAGCCGTCGTTGTCGCCGGTGATGGGCGCGAGTTCGGGGAGGCGTCCGGCGACGATGCGCGGCGCGTGCTCGAAATCCTCCGTGACCGACGCCGCCACCTTGCCGTCCGCGCTGAACGCGAAGCGCCCGTCGCGTCCCGCCGTCGCGGTGACTGGCGCCTGCCACAGCACGCGCACCGCGCGCGCGTCGGGGTCGATTGCCGCGATGCCGGCATCGCTGCCCGCCAGCACGGACGCGAGCAGCTCCTTGCCGCACCAGGCGATGCCGTTGAACGTGCCCTTGTAGTCGGGCGTGACGTCGACGGGTTCGCCGCCCTCCAGCGGCACCGTGTAGACGTCGCCGCCGACGGACCCGAAGTCGCTCATCAGCCCGCCGATGAACGCCACCGTGCGGCCGTCCGGCGCCACGTGCGGCATGTTCATCTGCATCTTCGGCGCGGCGATCACCCGCAGGCGCCCGCTGGCCGCATCGACGTGGCCCAAGGTGGCGATCCACCAGTTGTTGTCGCCGTTGCCCTTCGCGCTCGTGACGACGAAACCCTTGCCGTCCGGCGTCCAGTCGTATTCATAAATGAACGTGTCGCCCGGCGACACGAGACGATATTCGCCGCCGGCCGCGGGCACGATCGCGATGCGTTGCTCGTCCTCGTTCCCGGCGAGGCCGATCTCGCCGATCTGGCGCGCGCCCGCTTCGACGGCCCCCGTCAGCTTCTTCGCGCCGACCGTCGCGAGGAAAGCGATCTGGCGCCCGTCCGGCGACCAGCGGACGCTGCCCGCGACGCCCTTCACGGTGGCGAGCGGCGTCATGCGGCCATCGCGCAGCAGGACGACGGTGGCGGTGCCGGCGTTCGGATCGGCCACGATTGCCGCCAGCGTCTTCCGGTCCGGCGACCACGCGAGCGTCCCCACCTTGCACTGCGCGCAATCCGTTTTCTGCCAGGTCGACGCGATCTTGCCCGTGGCCGTATCGCGCACGACGACACGCGGCCCCGTCCGGGGCTCGCCCTCCACCGCTTCGACGGCCGCGACACGATCGCCGCCCGCCGTCATCGCGAGCGCGTGGTAGGTGCGCATGCCCGCCGGGTCGGCGGACGCGAGCCCCGCCGCGGCCAGCAGCGCGATCAGCGCCGCGCCGCGTGCGAGGGTCTTGTCATGCTTGTGGATGTCCAACGCCATTGTCTCGTCCTTGTTCTCGTTGTGGATGCCAACGTAAAGACGGACCCGCTTACGCTGGAGAAAATACCAGCGCGAAGTCTACGCCAACTCTGCAACCGTTGGCATCCCCGTTTTCGCGACGGGTGCGGCGCCGGCGGTGCGCGTCAGGCCTTGGCGGCGCTGAGCATGCGCTCCACGTAGCGCGCGATCAGGTCGATTTCCAGATTGACCTTCGCGCCGGCGCGCAGGTGCTTCAACGTGGTGACGGCGATCGTATGCGGGATCAGGTTGATCGAGAAGCGGCAGCACTGGCTGCCGGCGGCGTCGATGTCCTCGACGCTGTTGACGGTCAGCGACACGCCGTTCACAACGACGGAACCCTTGTACGCCAGATATTTACCGAGGTCGCGCGGCGCGTCCACGACGAGCTTCCACGACTCGCCCACCTGCTCGAAGCTGTGCACCTCGCCCAGCCCGTCGACGTGGCCCGACACGAGGTGACCGCCCAGGCGCTCGGCCAAGGTCAGCGCCTTTTCCAGGTTCACTTCGCCCGGCTGGTCGAGGCCGACCGTGCGGTTCAAGCTTTCGCGCGACACGTCGACGGCGAACGCGTTGTCCGATTTTTCGACGACCGTCATGCAGGCGCCGTTGATGGCGATCGAGTCGCCCAGCGCCACGTCGGCCAGCGGCAGCCCGCCCGCGTCGATGGCCAGGCGCACGCCGGCATCCGCGCCGTCCGCCAGCGGGGTGACCGATTGGATGCTGCCGACGGCAGCGACAATTCCGGTGAACATGAGTCTTTCCTTTGCTGTATCGATTTCTGAATTCGTTTGGCGCTCAGCTGGCGGGGCCGTTGAGATGCTCGTCCGGGCGGAACCGGGCGAGGATGCGCAAGTCCGGGCCGACCTGGGTCACGCCGTGAAAATGCAGCGGCAGCTTGTCCGCGAGGTGCGCCAGCGGCGGCAGCGCGAACATGCCCTGCCCCGGACCGACGAGACTGGGCGCAAGGTACACAAGCAGCTCGTCCACGCAGCCTTCGCGTACGAGCGACGCGTTCAGCTTCGCGCCGGCCTCGACGTGCAACTCATTGATCTCGCGCCGCCCCAGTTCAAGCATCAGGGCCGGCAAGTCGACCTTGCCGGACGGATTCGGCAGCATGATGATCTCGTGGCCCAGCGCACGCAACGCCGCCTCCTTGTCCGGATTCGGCATGGCCGCGACGATCCAGCACGGCACGCCTTCAAGGACGCGCGCATCGGGTTCGATGTCGAGGCGGCTGTCGACGATCACGCGGCGCGGCTGCAACGGCGTGTCGATGCCGCGCACGGTCAGCTGCGGATTGTCGACCTTGATCGTGCCGATGCCGGTCAGGATCGCGCTCGCGCGCGCGCGCCACGCATGGCCGTCCGCGCGCGCCTGTGGGCTCGTGATCCACTGGCTCTCGCCATTGTCGAGCGCCGTCGCACCGTCCAGGCTCGCCGCCGTCTTCAGGCGCACCCACGGACGGCCGTGGCGCATGCGCGTGAAGAAGCCGATGTTCAGTTCATAGGCCTGCTCGGCCAGCAGCCCCGCGCTGACGTCGACCCCGGCCGCTTCCAGCTGCGCGAGGCCGCGCCCCGCGACGATCGGGTTCGGGTCGACCATGGACGCGACGACGCGTCCGATCCCCGCCTGGATCAGCGCGTTCGAGCACGGCGGCGTGCGGCCGTAGTGGCTGCACGGCTCCAACGTCACATAGGCCGTGGCGCCGCGCACGTCGTTGCCGCGCGCCTGGGCATCGCGCAGCGCCTGGACTTCCGCATGGGCCTGGCCCGCGGGCTGCGTGTGGCCGGCACCGATGACGGTGCCGTCGCGCACGATCACGCAGCCGATGCGTGGGTTCGGCGCCGTGATGTACATGCCCTTCGCCGCCCATTCCAGGGCCAGCGCCATGCCGTCGGTATCGCTCTGTATCTGCACTCTTCGTTCCGGTCTCGCTACGATGTGTTGCCGCGCCTTGCCATGCTCAGGGCGGCGCCGGTGCGCCGTCGCACCCCGCGTCGCGCGCGGGATCGCAGACGCGCGCGCGGCCCAGCATATTGATTTTAATACGACGGATGTGCCCGCCGTGATACAACGACACCGTGCCCCAGCGAGCCGCCGCGCTGTCGCCGTCGGCGCAGCTGCGCCCCGCGCCATTGTAGGCGATATAGTACGGCCGTGCCGAATTCGTGAAGCTGAAGTCGACGGCGATGCCTGGCGGCAGCGGGCCGTGCTCCGCGACCGGACCGGCCGTGCCGGTTCCGCCGCCAGCGCCGGCACCACCACCGCTGCCGCCACCGTCATCGTCGTCGAGCACGCGCCAACCCAGGCGCCAGTCGGCCCCGAGCGGATCCAGCGGCACGAGCTTGACCTGCCGCCCTCGCGCGAGCGCGCGGGCCCGCGCGAAGTCAATCGCGGCGAACAGGTCGGCGGTGGCCGCCTTCAGTTGCTGTGTGCGCACGAGGTCGCGCAGGTCGGGCGCGGCGACCGCCAGCAGTACGGCGGCGATGGCCAGCACCGTGCACAGTTCCGGTAGCGATAGGCCGGCGGCGGGTGGAACCGGCTTGCGCCGGGACGTCACGGCCAGCATCGCATCCCCGTGCCCTGTGCGCCCTGGCGTCCCGTGCTGTCGAGCGTCAACGTGCCGCAGTCGGGATCGCGGAAGCGCGCGTCGACGCGGGCCGTACCCGGACGGGCACGGATTTCGACGCATTCCGCGATGTCGCGTCCGGGACACGCGTACGCATCGAGTTCGTATGCGCTGGCGGCCGCGTTGGCGCCGGACCACCACACGAATCCATCCGGTCCGGACGCGTCGGCCGAGAACGGCACGTAGCTGTTGTGGCGGAGGCGGTAGCGCTCCTGCCGCTGCATCGCGTCGATCAATGCCGCCATGCCCTCAGTACGGCGCGTGCGCACGATGTAGCCGGAGTACGTGGGATACGCGAGCGCGCCCAGGATGCCCGCGATGGCCAGCACGATCAACGCTTCGATGAGCGTGACGCCGGTGCCGAGGTCCACGCGGCCGAGCCGGCAGGCCCGCCCGGCCGCGTCACGGCTGCGTGCGGGCATGCAACTCCGCCCAGTTCGCGATCTCGCGCCAGCCGACGCGACCGGCCGGTAGCTGACTTCCTTCTTGCGCAGATGAAGACCTGTTGCCATCGCCATTGCCGTTTTCGTTTGAGGTTCCATTGCCGGTCGACGCGCCGTTGCCGTTGCCATCGCCGGTCCCGTTCGCACCGCCGCTCGCGCCCGCGCGGCCGCCTCCGCTGGCGGCCCCGTTCCCGCCGCCGCTGCCGTCGCCGGACGCGCCACCGGTCCCATCCCCGCCTCCGCCCCCGGGACCGCCGCCTGTCGACGCTGACAGCGGCAACCGATACACGGACTGCAGCACGGCATGGGTCGACGCCCGGGTCCCGAACCCGATCGCCGTGACGCGGTAGAACGTGCCCTGCTGCGCCGTGGCCCCGGTCGGTGTGATCCGCTCGATCAGATACGCGGGCAACCGCGCCGGCAACACGCCGCGTCCGACAGCCAGCACGGCCCCCGTGAAGCGGCCGTAAGGCACGAGCGCCGGGTTGGCCGCAGCGGCCAAGTCCAGCGTCTGCCACGCAGGCGGCCCTGTGGCCAGGCAGAGCCCCAGGTCGTCCGCGCCGCGCCCGCATCCGGCGACGAACGCGGCCGCACCTGCCGGCGTGAAGTGGACAGCACGGTCCGGCGACGGCGTCATGCCAATTCCCGCGATGTCGTGCTCGCCGTCGCGCAGGGCCGCCTCGGCCGCGGCCAGCGCCACGTCACGGTCGCGTTCGTTGTGAGCGGCGGCCAGCAGCGCGAAGGCGCCGCGGACGACGGCCAGGCCGATCGCCATCGTCGCCAGCATCAGCATCAGCGCGCAGACAAGAGCCAGTCCCCGCTCGGCGCGGCGTGTGCGTCCAGGTCGCGTATCCGCTGGCTTCATGATTGCGGCCCCGGCAGCGCGACCGTGATCGTGAACAGCCGCCGCTCGCGCCGCCGCAAATCGGGCGACATGCGCGCCTCGTCGAGCGAACTGCCGAGGTCGTCCGCACCGGCGGCTTGCGCATAGGCCGCACCGAGCAGATCGTGGCGAGCGCTGCCCGGTTCGCTGCGCGTGGGGCGGCTTCCGTGCAGCAGCAGGCCCACGCGCACGGCGACGACGCGCTTCCAATGTGTGCGCCGGTTGAACTCGGCCTCGCTCAAGCCCGCCAACGCGTCGTCCAGCGCATCCACGGCGGCTGCGTTCAGGTAGCGGTTCGGGGCGCCGTCGGGCGGATCGTCCGTATCGACGCCGTACAGCACCTGGAAGCCGTCCACGCCGCTCACGAGCGCATCCGCGCTCCAGTGCGCGGCGCCGCGGTATTTGCAGCGCAGCTCGGCCTCGCCTTCCGTGTTGCGCGCCACGTAGAAGATGCTCCAGCCCTCTTCTCCCGCTGCGACGGGAAAGCCGGCGCAGTCGACGACGCTGCCGTCGCCGGCGGGTTCGGCGCCTGCACCGGGAAAGCGGACGGCCAGTACGTCGCTGCCGTTGACGACGCCCGGCAGCGGATCGGCGATGCCCGGTGTCGCGCGCGCCAGCGTGCGCGCGTCGAGCCCGGCCAGGCGCGCCGGCGCTGTGCCGGCGGCCGGGCCGGCGAACGCGTCGACGTCGACGGAAGCGGCCTGGTGCACGGCGCGGCGGATGACGTCGATGGCGACGCGTCCGCCATCGTCGACGGCGGACGACTCGACCTGGGCCGCGTACGTGCCGTTCGCGAGCACGAGCAAGTGCCCGGCCATCAGCACGATGCCGAGGCCGACGGCCAGCGCCACCATCAGCTCGGCCAGCGTCATGCCGCCGTCACGCGTCCGCCGTCGCACGGCGCGTGGCGCCACGTGTCGCGGCGCCGACGGCCGCGGCGCTCGCGCCGCCCTGCTCGGAGCCGTGCTCAATGCCGTACTCAATGCCGTGCTGATGGTCCCGCTCATGGCGCCGCCCCCGCCAGCGCCAGCATCACCTTGGGCGCGCCGGTCGCCGTATCCCCTTGCGCACGCCAGCCGATCTTGACCACGACCGGCGCGCCGGTCCGGCCGTCGCACGCCCAAGCCGAAAGCCCCGTCGCATCAGGCGAAGCGGCATCGCGGCATGTAAGGATGCGGCCGCCGGGGAAAGAAATCGCCAGCGCCGACGACAGCTCGAACAGGTCGAACCGCGCGAGGTCATCAGGATCGCAGGCCGTGTCCGCATAACACGACACAGGCGTCGCCGGCACGCCGCTGTCCGCGTCATAGTCGACCTGGAGGTAGGGATTGGCGTCGTCCGGCCGTGCCGCAGCGACCGGATTGGCGCGCATGCGCTCGCCCAGCGACGACGCAAGCCGAGTGCCATCGGCCAAGCGCGCCGCATCCCGCGCGGCGCGCACGGCCAGCGTCTGCAGCCCGGCAGCGCCTGCGATGCCAAGCCCGACGACGAACAGCGCAACGAGCACCTCGACGAGCGTGAATCCAGAATGAAATGGGAACCGTGACCGCAACCGCATGACCGACCTCCAGCGCACCGTGTTCGGAGCTGCCAAGGTAACAGTCGAGCGCAGGCAAGCCGTGTGATGACTCAACCGTGCAGATGCAACTAAATCGGGAGAATACGGACGCGCGCTTATTTACGCGGCTGACCCACTTCAGCGATCGCTTCCTGGAACTCAGCCAGGTCTTCGAAGTTCTTGTAGACGGACGCGAACCGGATGTAAGCGATCTTGTCCAGACGCTTGAGTTCCTGCATCACGAGTTCGCCGATGTAGACGGAATCGACCTCGCGCCGGCCGCTGGTGAGGAGTTTTTCCTCAATCGACGCAACGGCGCGGTCGATGGCTTCGGCCCCGACGGGACGCTTGCGCAGCGCCAGCATCAGGCTGCCGCGCAGCTTCGAGGATTCGAATTCCGTGCGGCTGCCGTTCTTCTTGACGATGATCGGCATCGAGAGCTCGATGCGTTCGTAGGTGGTGAACCGCTTGTCGCAATGGACGCAGCGACGCCGGCGCCGGATGGCGTCGCCTTCCTCGGATACGCGGGTATCGAGGACCTGGGTGTCTTCATGCTGACAGAACGGACATTTCATGAGCTTGGAGAGGGCGCCGCGAGGACGCCCTCCTTATCGCATTACGCTGCGTAGACCGGATACTTGTCGGTCAGCTGCTTGACTTCAGCCTTGACGCGATCGATGGTCGCGGCGTCGTGCGGGTTGTCCAGCACGTCGGCGATCAGGTGGCCGACCTTGACGGCGTCCTCTTCCTTGAAGCCGCGCGTCGTGAACGCGGGGCTGCCCAGGCGGATGCCCGACGTCACGAACGGCTTCTGCGGGTCGTTCGGGATGCCGTTCTTATTGCAGGTCATGTGTGCCTGGCCCAGGATCGCTTCCGCTTCCTTGCCGGTCAGGCCTTTCGAACGCAGGTCGACGAGCATCACGTGCGACTCGGTACGGCCCGAGACGATGCGCAGGCCGCGTGCGGTCAGCGTGTCGGCCAGTGCCTTGGCGTTCTTGACGACCTGCTGCTGGTACGCCTTGAATTCCGGCGTCAGCGCTTCCTTGAACGCGACCGCTTTACCGGCGATCACGTGCATCAGCGGACCGCCCTGGATGCCCGGGAAGATCGCGGAGTTGATGGCCTTCTCGTGCTCGGCCTTCATCAGGATGATGCCGCCGCGCGGGCCGCGCAGCGATTTGTGCGTCGTCGACGTGACGAAGTCGGCGTGCGGCACCGGGTTCGGGTATTCGCCCGCGGCGATCAGGCCGGCGTAGTGGGCCATGTCGACCATGAAGTAGGCGCCGACTTCCTTCGCCACGCGGGCGAAGCGCTCGAAGTCGATGCGCAGGGCGAATGCGGACGCGCCGGCGATGATCAGCTTCGGCTTGTGCTCGCGCGCCAGGCGTTCCATCTGCTCGTAGTCGATGTCTTCCTGCTCGGTCAGGCCGTAGGAGATCACGTTGAACCACTTGCCCGACATGTTCAGCGCCATGCCGTGCGTCAGGTGGCCGCCTTCGGCCAGCGACATGCCCATGATCGTGTCGCCCGGCTTCAGCATGGCGAAGAACACGCCCTGGTTCGCCTGCGAACCGGAGTTCGGCTGCACGTTCGCGGCTTCCGCGCCGAACAGTTCCTTCACGCGGTCGATCGCCAGCTGCTCGGCGATGTCGACGTATTCGCAGCCGCCGTAGTAGCGCTTGCCCGGATAGCCTTCGGCGTACTTGTTGGTCAGCTGCGAGCCCTGGGCTTGCATCACGGCCGGCGACGTGTAGTTCTCGGATGCGATCAGCTCGATGTGGTCCTGCTGGCGCTTGTTTTCCTTCTGGATGGCATCCCACAGATCCGGGTCAACCTTGGCGAGCGTGTGATCTTTTGCAAACATGAAAAAACTCCAATCGATAAGAGAACCAGGCAACGGTCAGCGCTGAACGGGGAAGCCGGAAACACACGGGGCAGCCGCGCACAGACGCGTACCAGTCGGTGGCTGCCCAGGCGAACGGCAAGTTTGAAATCTCACGTTCCCCGGTGGGAGCCCACCTTCGCCACGCACCGGCAGGCCGATCGCTCCTTGATCGGACGGCAGCGCACGGTTTTCGCCAGTTACGTGAGATGTAAATGGAACTTTCGATTGTACGGGATTGTGCGGTCGACAGGCAAGAAAACCGATGACGACCTGGCAAGCCCGAGGAGGCGCGCCGCTGCACATGGTCATTTCAGCTACAATCGCAAGGTTGCAACCTTGCCAGGCATATAAACATCATGATCGTTTTTATCACCGGCGCATCCGCCGGATTCGGCGCCGCCATGGCGCGTACTTTCGTCAAGAACGGCCATCAAGTGGTGCTGGCGGCGCGCCGCAAGGAGCGTCTGGACGCGCTCGCACGCGAACTGGGCGAATCCGCGCTGCCCGTCACCATGGATGTCACGGACAAGGCCTCGATCGAGGAAGCGCTGTCGATGCTGCCGCAATCCTGGCGCCAGATCGACGTGCTGATCAACAATGCGGGCCTGGCCCTGAACACGAAGCCCGCGCATGAAGTGCCGCTGGAAGACTGGGAGACGATGATCGCGACGAACGTCCGGGGCCTCGTCACGATGACGCATGCGCTGCTGCCGTCGATGGTCGAACGGGGCAGCGGCCTCGTCATCAACATCGGCTCCGTGGCAGGCCGCACGCCGTATCCGGGCGGGAACGTGTACGGCGCCACGAAGGCGTTCGTCGAACAGTTCACGTTGAACCTGCGCGCCGACCTCGTCGGCACCGGGGTGCGCGCCACGAATATCGCGCCGGGCCTGTGCGGCGGCACGGAATTCTCGAACGTGCGCCTGCGCGACGACGCGGCGGCCGCCAAGGTCTACGAGGGCACGCAGCCCCTGACGGCCGAGGACATCGCCGAGACCGCCTACTGGATCGCGTCCCTGCCCCCGCACGTCAACATCAACCATATCGAGATGATGCCGACCTGCCAGGGCTACGGCCCCCTCAACATCAAGCGCACACAGGGCTGAACGACCGGCGCCGGGCCGGATCGGCCGACGGGCGAACGAATTGTTTTCGCTTTGTAACAGCGGCGCCGGCCATCATGAAAAAGTGCTACAGTTGCTGGCTTGGCATGGGGCGGTGGCACCCAAAACGTCCCACCGCAGATACCCGCGCTTATGTATCCGAACGAACATAGCGCGGATGAAAATCGCGTAAAATGTTTCCCATTTTCATTTATGGCAGCTGACATGCCTTCAGTTTTCACCTGGACGGTTCGGGTCTATTACGAAGACACGGACGCCGGCGGCATCGTGTACTACGCCAATTACCTGAAGTTCTACGAACGTGCGCGCACCGAATGGCTGCGTTCGCTCGGCATCGATCAGCAAACCTTGCGCGACCGGGACGGTGCAATCTTCGTCGTGCGCAGCGCCAACATCGACTACCGCGCGTCCGCCCGCCTGGACGACGAAGTCACGCTCACCCTGAACGTGGAAAAGCTTGGTGGCGCCTCCGTGCACTTCTCCCAGCAAGCCTGGCGCGGCGACACCCTGCTCTCCAGCGCCGATGTAAAAGTCGGTTGCGTCGACGCGGCCACCATGCGTCCCCGTTCCCTTCCAGACGTTGCCGCTGCTAAAATGCGTCCCGCCTGATAATTCATTTGACCAAATATTATTTCCAATGAACGCAGTCCAAGACCTCTCCTTCATTGAACTGATCCGCCATGCCCACGTGCTGGTGCAGTTGCTGATGGCCCTGCTGTTCGCGATTTCCCTGATGAGCTGGACGTACATCTTCCGCAAGTTGTTCGCGATCCGCGCCGCGCGGCGCCAGACGGAACAGTTCGAGCGCAGCTTCTGGGCCGGCGGCAACCTGCACACCCTGCACCAGAGCGCCAGCAGCCAGCGCGACCAGAGCGGTCCGCTGGCTCGCATCTTCGAAGCGGGCATGGGCGAGTTCATCAAGGGCAAGCAGGCATCGCGCGACGCACTCGACATGGGCGCCGTGCTGGATGGCGCCCGCCGCGCCATGCGTGCCGCCTTCCACCGCGAACTGGACCAGCTGGACACGCACCTGAACTTCCTCGCGTCCGTCGGCTCCGTGTCGCCGTACATCGGCCTGCTGGGCACCGTGTGGGGCATCATGAACGCGTTCCGCGGCCTCGCCAACGTGCAGCAGGCCACGCTGGCGACGGTCGCGCCGGGCATCGCGGAAGCGCTGATCGCCACCGCGATCGGCCTGTTTGCGGCCATCCCCGCCGTCGTGGCGTACAACCGCTTCACGCACGACATCGACCGCCTCGCGATCCGCTTCGAAAGCTTCGTCGAGGAATTCTCGAACATCCTGCAGCGCCAGTCGCGCTGATCGCCGCAAGAGGATTCGACATGGCCTTCAACAGCAGCCTGCGGGGCAACCGGCGCAAGCTCAAGTCCGAGATCAACGTCGTGCCGTACATCGACGTGATGCTGGTGCTGCTCATCATCTTCATGGCGGTGCCGCCGACGCAGAACCCCAGCGAGATCAAGCTCCCGAGTGCCGAGCGCTCCACGCAGCCGCCCGACGACTACATCCAGATCGCCGTCAAGAACAACGCCCAGCTGCAGATCGGCATCACGGGCAAGAATCCGCAACCGCTGGAAAACGTGGACAGCCGCAGTACCCTCGTCACGCGCCTGCGCGATATCCACGCCGAGCATCCTGACTATCCGGTCTTGATTGCGGGCGACCGCGACAGCAAATACGACGACGTCATCCAGCTGATTTCGGAAGCCAAGAAGATGGGTATCAACCGCGTCGGCCTGGCCACGAAGTGAAGAAGAACTGATGTCAGCAACGAAGCACAACAACATCGGCAACGGCTCGCCCTACGAAGTGCCGCCTGAACCGAACCGCTGGCCGGCCATCGGCCTGGCGGTGGGCGTGCACGCCCTGTTGCTGGCCTTCCTGTGGATCGGCATCAGCTGGCAGAACAACACGCCCATCGCCGTCGAGGCGGAAATCTGGGACGTGACGACGCAGACCGCCGCCCCGCCCCCGACGCCCGCTCCCGAACCGGAACCCGAGCCGGAGACCCCGCCGCCGCAGCCCGCGCCGAAAGCTGCGGTCCCGCCGCCGGTCGTCGAACAGCCGCAGCCGAAGCAGCCCGACATTGCCCTCGAGCGCGAGAAGAAGCGCAAGGAAGAACTGAAACGCAAGCAGGCCGAGGAAGAGCGCGAACGCGAGCTCGAGCAGAAGCGCGCGGACGACAAGAAAGCGAAGGCCCTCGCCGAGAAGAAGGAACGCGAACTCGAAGAGAAGAAAGCCAAGGCCGAAGCTGAAAAGAAAGAAGCCGAGAAAAAGAAAAAAGACGACGCGGAAAAGAAAAAGAAAGAGGACGCGGAGAAGAAGAAAAAGGCCGCCGAGGAACAGAAGAAACTCGACGCCGCACGCGACGCCGAGATGCGCCGCATCACGGGCGCGGCCGGCAATCCGACCAACACCGGCAAGGCGGAGAAATCGACGGCGCCGCGTAACGACCCGGGCTATTCCGCAGCCATCACGGCCAAGGTCAAGGGCAATACGTCGTACGCCGGCAGCCTTGACGAGCCGGGCAATCCGACGGCCACGTTCCGCGTCGAACAGCTACCCACGGGCGAGATCATTTCGGTCAAGAAAATCAAGAGCAGCGGCGTGCCGTCATTCGACGACGCGGTCGAAAAAGGCATCAGCAAATCGTCCCCACTGCCCAAGAAAAAAGATGGTACGGTAGAGCGATCCCTTGTGATCGAGTTCCATATGAAGGACCTGCAGTGATCGCGTCCCGACTCTAACCATTGCTGAGAGAAACATGAAGAAACTACATACCCTGCTGTTTTCGGCCTCCCTCCTGATGGGCGTGGCCGCACATGCCCAGCTGAAAGTCGAAATCGCCGGCGTGGGCAGCAACCAGATCCCGGTCGCGGTGGCGGCATTCGCCGACGAATCCGTCGCACCCGACCAAGTGTCCGCGATCATCCGCGCCGACCTCGAACGCAGCGGCGTGTTCCGCGTGATCGACGCGCGCCAGACCATTTCCGATACGGCCAACGTCGACCTGTCCGCGTTCAAGGCGAGCGGTGCCGATGCGCTCGTCGTGGGCTCCGTGCAGCGTCTCGCGGACGGCCGCTTCCAGGTGCGCTACAAGCTGATGGACACCGTCAAGCAGGCGCAGCTGTCGCAACTGTCGGACGCCGTCAGCGCGCGCAACACGCGCCTGGAAGGCCACCGCATCGCCGACGACATCTACGAAAAGCTGACGGGCGTACGCGGCATCTTCTCGACCCGCATCACCTACGTGAAGCAGGACCCGGCCGCGCGCGACTACAAACTCGTCGTGGCCGATGCGGACGGCGAAGGCGAACAGGTCGCCGCGCACGGCCGCGAGCCGATCATCTCGCCGTCGTGGTCGCCGGACGGCACGAAGGTCGCGTACGTCTCGTTCGAACTGCGCAAGCCCGTGATCTACGTGCAGAACCTCGTGACGGGGCAGCGCACGATCGTCGCCAACGAGAAGGGCAACAACTCGGCGCCGGCCTGGTCGCCGGACGGCACGAAGCTGGCGCTCGCCCTGTCGAAGACGGGCAATACGCAGGTCTGGATCGTGAACGCGGACGGCAGCGGCCTGCGCCGCGTATCGAACAGCAACGGCATCGACACGGAGCCGCAATTCTCCGGCGACGGGCAGTCGATTTACTTCACCAGCGACCGCAGCGGCGGCCCGCAGATCTACAAGATGAGCGTGAACGGTGGCCAGGCCACCCGCGTCACGTTCCATGGCAACTACAACATCAGCCCTCGTATCTCCCCGGACGGCAAGACGCTGGCGTGGATTTCGCAACGCGAAGGGGGTTTTTCCCTGTATGCGATGGACCTGGCCTCCGGCCAGGAACAGCGCTTGGCCGATGGGGCCACCGAACCGAGTTTTTCGCCGAACGGCAAGTACATCATGTATGCGACGAAGGGTGGCGGGCGTACCGCGTTGGCCGTTGTGTCGGTCGACGGACGCGTCAAGCAGCGCTTGAGCACCCAAGCGGGAAACATTCGGGAGCCCAGCTGGGGCCCGTTTATGAAGTAAATCTTTTTGACCAGGAGAAAAACCATGCGTAATGTAAAAAGTGTAGCGTTCATCGTTGCCGCCGCCGCCCTGCTGTCGGCATGCTCGTCGACCAAGCTGCAGGAAGCCCCGAAAGTCGAAGAAAAGCCGGTCGCACAAGCCCCGACGCCGCAGGCCGACACCCGTGAAATCCGTCCGGTCGAAACCGGCAACGTCGATCCGCTGAACGACCCGAAAGGCGTCCTGGCGAACCGCAGCGTGTACTTCGACTTCGACAGCTACGCCGTGCGCGACGATGGCAAGGCAGTCGTCGAGAACCACTCGGCCTACCTGACCAAGAACAAGCAGCGCAAGGTCCTGATCCAAGGTAACACCGACGAACGCGGCGGCACCGAGTACAACCTGGCCCTGGGCCAGAAGCGTGCCGAAGCCGTGCGCAAGTCGATGGCTGCCCTGGGCGTGTCGGACAACCAGATGGAAGCTGTCTCGCTGGGCAAGGAAAAGCCGAAGGCCACCGGCCACGACGAAGCTGCCTGGGCTGAAAACCGCCGCGCCGACATCGTCTACCAATAATCGGGACGCTGTCGCCGCTGTCGAGGACAGTACGTTGACAGCGGGGCGGGATGCGGTGCAGACTGCATCCCGCCCCGTTTCCATTTGGATTTGTAAGTTTTCATAGGTCTAGAAAAAGTCATGATGATCAAACTGTCCCAGTTCCGCCGCGCCGCCATCGCCCTCGCCCTGACCGCCTGGCTGCCCCTGCAGGCGCACGCCGGCCTGCTCGACGACGACGAGGCACGCAAGGCGATCCTGGACTTGCGCGCCAAGGTCGCCGCTTTGACACAAGACCTGAACGCCCGCATGGACACGAAGGCCGACAAATCGATCGGTGTCGACATGCTGAACCAGCACGAGCAGACCATGCAGGAGATTTCGCGCCTGCGCGGCCAGATCGAAGTCCTCGCCAACGAGATCGCCAACGCGCAAAAGAACCAGAAGGACCTGTACGCCGACCTCGACGCCCGCATCAAGAAGCTCGAGCCGCGCCAGGAAACGATCGACGGTCAGACGGCCGAAGTGCTGCCGAGCGAAAAGAAGACGTACGACGCCGCGATGGACCTGTTCAAGTCGGGCGACTACAAGACGGCCGCCACCGCGCTGCAGGACTTCGTCCGCCGCTTCCCCGACTCCGCGTACGCGGCCAACGCGCAGTACTGGCTCGGCAACGCCTATTACGCGCAGCGCGACTACAAGAACGCAATCGCCGCGCAGGAAGCCGTCGTCGCCAACTACGGCACCAGCGCGAAGGCGCCGGACGCCATGCTCAACATCGCGTCCAGCTACACGGAACTGAAGGACAAGAAGAACGCCAAGAAGGCCTTGCAGCACCTCGTCTCGAAGTACCCGGACTCGGCCGCCGCGCAAGCCGCGAAAGACCGCCTGGCCGCGCTGAAGTAAGCCGCGCGTGTCCGTATTGCACCGTGACCGTTTGACACGGTCGCGGTTCCCCCCTATAATCTTGCTTCTTTCGGGTCGTTAGCTCAGTTGGTAGAGCAGCGGACTTTTAATCCGTTGGTCGCTGGTTCGAGCCCAGCACGGCCTACCAGAATTCAGCAGCAGCAAGCAAGGCGTGACGAGTGATCGTGACGCCTTTTTTGTTTTTATCGTCCGCTCAAGCCGTCATTGCCTGGAGCGCCTCGATGTCGTCCGGGTCGCGCGCCAACCGCTCCGCCGCCGCGCGGATCTTGCGGTAGTAAATTCCGTTGCGCACACCGCGATAATCCATGTACGCCTCCGCGACGGGGTCCGGCCGCTTCTCGCGCCGCGCCCGGTCGATCAGCACTTGCAGATAGCGCGTGCCCGTCCGGATGTTCGTCGCCTCGTCGATGAAGGCGGGGCTGTCGTGGAACGCGTCGGCGGCGGCGTACAGCGCGGGCTCGGTGCAGCGCTCGGCGGGCGGCTTGCACAGGTTATCGAGCCGGAACAGCTCGCGGTTCGCCACCTTCAGCACCTGCATCAGCCCGCGCGCGCTGCTGCCCGCGGGCTGGGCGCAGGCATCGAAGCGCGACTCCATATAGATCTGGCAGACGATGACCGAGTCCGGCAGGCCCGAGCGGTTGTTGTCGTGTACGAGCCGGTGGATCTCGCGCAGGCGCGCGACCGGGGCCGGGCACGCCAAGGCGCTGCTTTGCTGTGGAACAGTCCGGTCGGCCATATCGCCCTCCTTCGTCGTCACGACCCTATCGTGCTATCCGTCTTGCATGCTCGGTTTGCGCACGCTCAGCGGGAGGCGAGCTTTGATTGCTTCGACTCAAGTGTTCCATGGGTCCACCGCTCGATAATTTCCGATTGAAATGCTCCTGTCCCGCAACCAAGGAACCCGCGCCATGCCCCTCGATCTCTCCGACACCCTCGTCGTCGGCATCTCCGCCACTGCCCTGTTCGACCTGGCGGAAGCCGACGCCGTCTACAAAGCCAGGTACGCCAAGAATCCCCTGAGCGCGTTGGAGGAATACCGCGCCTGCATGCTCGAACGCGAAAGCGAGCCGCTGCGCGACGGCACCGGCATGGCGCTCGTGCGCGCCCTGCTCGGCCTCAACCGCTACGCCGAGTCCGACGCGAAGCCGCTCGTCGACGTCGTCGTCATGTCGCGCAACAGTCCGGAAACGGGCGTGCGCGTCTTCAACAACATCCGTTCGCGCGGCCTGTCGATCGCGCGCCATGCGTTCACCGGGGGCGAATCCGTCGTCGACTACCTGGACGCGTTCGACGTCGACCTGTTCCTGACGACCAACGTCGAAGACGCCCAGCGCGTGATCGACGCGCAGGCGTGTGCCGCAGCCGTCCTGAAACCGCCGCCGCATGCGGCCGAGGCGCCGCCGGACGACCAGGTGCGCATCGCGTTCGACGGCGACGCCGTGCTGTTCGACGAATCCAGCGCGCTCGTGGTCAAGACGGACGAAAAGCAGAACGAGCCGACGAACGACGGCCCGTACGCGATCCTGCTGCGCAAACTGGCGCGCCTGCAGCAGCGGCTGCCGTTCGGCGCGGACGTGTCGCCCGTGCGCATCGCCATCATCACGGCGCGCAGCGCGCCGGCCGAGATGCGAGTCATCAACACCTTGCGCCACTGGGGCGTGTACGTGAACGAGATCTTCTCCCTCGGCGGCGTGGCGAAGTCGAAGATCGTCAAGGCATTCCGCGCCCACCTGTTCTTCGACGACCAGGACCTGCACCTCGACCCCGCGGCGCGCCACGTCCCGTCGGGGCGGGTGCCCTACCGCTCCGATTCGCCGCTGTTCACACCGCTGCCGCTCGACTTGTCCGCCGACCCGCCGCTGCTCGTGGAAAAAGTCGAGGCGGGCTGACCGGAGCCGTCCGCCCCGCGCACCTCGAAGGGGACGGCGGCGACCGCCCGGCCATCGCTCCCCACCAGCTTCAATTCGTGTTTGCCCGGCTGCGGCGCCCACGTGGCGGCGACGTCGGCCGGCCCCATATTCGTGCCGTCCAGCTCCCAATGCAGGTCCGCGCCGCCGTACGCACGGAACGTCATGCGCTGCAGCGGCGCCGGGATGTCCGGGTCGAGGGCGATGACACTGTCCGCGGCGGGATACGCGATCCGCGGCGTGCGCTTTGCGGGCGCCAGCAGCTCCACGACGGCAGTCTCCGTGCCGCGCACGAACCACTCGGCGCGCTCCGGCTCGATGGCGGGCACGAAACGCACCGTCTGGCGCACGAGGCCAGCCGGCGCGGCCGGCGCGCGGCTGGGGCGGTCGCGGTGCAGGTAGTCCATCACGTCGCGCCACAGCGGGGCGGCGCCGGACACACCGGACACGTCCCACATCGAGCGCCCATCGAAATTCCCCACCCACACGCCGACCGTGTAGCGGTCCGAGAAACCCACGCACCAGTTGTCGCGCATGTCCTTGCTGGTGCCCGTCTTGACGGCGCTCCAGAAGCCCGTCGCCAGCTCGTTCGACAGGCCGAACGTCGTGCTGCGCGCAGCGCGGTCGGACAGGATGTCGGCCACGATGAAGGTCGCGCGCGCATCCAGCACGCGCCGCTTGGCGGAGGTGGCGCGCGGCACGAACGTCACGCCGTCCTGCAGGCCGCCATTCGCCAGCGTGCGGTAGGCGTTCGCCAGTTCCAGCAGGCTGACGTCGCCCGAGCCGAGCGCCAGCGACCAGCCGTAGAACTCGGGCGCTTCCGTGAGGCTCGTGATGCCCAGCAAGCGCAGGCGCTCGTGGAAGCGCTCGAGCCCCGCCAGCATCAACGTGCGCACGGCGGGGACGTTGAGCGAGCCCGCGAGACTCGTGCGCACGCTGGCGGCGTCGCGGTATTGATGGTCGTAGTTCTGCGGCACGTACAGGCCGCCGACGGTCGGGATGTCGACCGGCGTGTCGTCCAGCAGCGACGCGGCCGTCAACTGGCCCCGTTCCAGCACCAGCTCGTACAGGAACGGCTTCAACGTGGAGCCGGCCTGGCGCAGCGACGTCACGCCGTCGACCTCGCCCGCACCGCCGTTCGCGACGTAGGCCAGCACCTCGCCGCTCGCATTGTCGATGACGACGACGGCGCCGTCCCCCACGTTGCGCTCGGCCAGTTCGGCCAGGCGGCGATGCAGCGCGGCGGCGGCGAAGCGCTGCAGGCCCGCGTCGAGGGTGCTGCGCACGACGCTGCCCGGGCCGCCGCCCAACCGGCGCGCCAGTTGCGGCGTCGTGCCCGTGGTCGCCGCAACGGGCGCAGATGACGGCGGCGCCGCGCGCGCGAACGCGGCGTCGACTTCCCATTCGATGGTCCCGCAATCCGTGCGTGGATCGAGCTCGCGCGCGAGTGCGCACGCGCGCCGCGCGACGAGCGCGGGCGCCGCCGTGGGCGCGCGCAGCAGGCTCGCGAGGATCGCGGCCTCGCCCGCGTCGAGTCCGGACGGCGCCTTGCCGAACAACCCGCGCGCGGCGGCGCCGATGCCTTGCAGCTCGCCACGGTAGCTGGCCAGGTTCAGATAGGCTTCGAGGATCTGGCGCTTGCTCCATCCCGCTTCCAGCTCGCGCGCCGCCAGCGCCTGGTCCCATTTGCGTACCCACGTGCGGCCGGCCGATCGGGGCGCCAGCTTCGGGTCGAGCAGGCCCGCGAGCTGCATCGTGATCGTGGACGCGCCGCGCGTGCGCGTGCCGGTGGCGCCGAACAGGTTGTCCCACGCGGCCTTGCCGATGGCCTGGAAGTCGATGCCGCCGTGTTCCATGAAGCGCTGGTCTTCCGCCTGCAGCACCGCGCGGCCGACGGTCGGCGAGATGTCGTCCAGCGCCACCCACGGCGTGCGCCGGCCTGCCATGTCGACGCGCACCGCGGCGATCGTCTCGCCATGGCGGTCCAGCAAAGTGGCGTCCGACGAGCGCCACGCCGACTTGACGTCCTGCGGCGTGGGCACGGCGGCCCACAGCGGGACCGCGACCAGCAGCAGCAACCACGCAGCCCTCGCCTTCACGCCGGCCTCACTGCACGACGACACCGGCATTCGGCACCTCGCCGAACATCTCCGGCGCATACATGGCTTCCACGCGCGTGGACGGCAGCGAGAAGTGGCCCTCGTTGTTCAGCCGCACCGTGTATTCGACGGTGAAGCGGCCCTTCGGCACCCATTCGTAGTACGCGCGGTAACCGGCGTGCGTGCGCTCCTCGAACGCGGGCCACGTCCAGCCGGTGCGGCGTTCGCCGGCCGTCGCGATGCGCGCATCGCGGCCCAGGCCCGAACCGAGCACGCTGGCGCCGGCCGGGATCGGATCGTCGACGACGACCCACGTCATGTCGGACTGCGCATCGATGTCGAGGTGCACGCGGTAGACGTCGCCACGCGACCACGCGCCCTTCGTCTTTTGCTCGACGGGCGTGACGGTGCGCGCGATGCGGTAGCCGGACGACAGCGGCGCCGCGAGGGGCACGGCCGCGAGGCTCTGCACGGTCGCCCACGGCTTGCCGCCGCCGAGCTGGCGCAACGTGAGCGTCCCCGGGCCCTGCGGCCATCCCTGGAGCACCGTCGCGGGCACGGGCCCCGTCCAGCTGACGGGCTTGCCGTCCGCGCCCGTCGTCACGATGTTCGCGTTGCCCGTCACCGGTTCGCGCTCGTAGGTCTCGGAAAACCGCTTCAGCGCGACGACGCCCCACGCATTGGCCGTCGTCGTGTCCCAGTGGCCGTGGTGCTGGCGTCCCAGCGTGCCGCGCGCGAGGCGGCCCGCGTCGATCTTCCATGCCGGGTCGTCCAAGGTCGCCAGCAGCAGGCGGTTGGCGTTGACGTCGGCGGACGTCATGAGCCACCACCAGCCGTCCGCGCGCTCCGTCGAAAAGCCCATGGTCGTGCCCTGCAGGTTCAGGCGCGCGCGCAGCACCTGCGTGGCCTCGGCCAGCCGTTCGTCGCGCCGCGGCAGGTCGTGCGTACGCTTCAGGATCAGGTACCAGTCGATGACGGCCGACGTGGGCCACAGGTTCGGCCGGATGTCGATCGAGTCCAGCATGGCCGGCTGCACCGTCGTGTCGCGCGACAGCGCCTCCAGCGCGGCCAGCTTGCGCACCGCGAGCTCGCCCGCGGCGCGCGGATTGCCGCGCACGACCTTCCCTTCGACGAACCCGGCGAGGCCCGCTTCCATGCGGCCGCGCAGCTCGTCGGGAATCGCGTAGCCCGCTTCGTTCGTCACGGACAGCACGTAGGCCGTGAGCACGTCGCTGCCCTCGTCCATCGGCGCGAAATACTTGACGAGGCCATCGCTGTCCAGGTGCGCCGGCAACGTGGCCACGACCTTGTCCCACATCGCGCGGTCCTGCAGCGCGACGGCACGCGACGTGCGCTGCTCGAAGCAGGAATAGGGATACGCCGCCATGTAGTCGTGCACGCCGGGCAGCTCGCCGCCCAGGCGCGCCAGCAACGTCGTGCGGATGCCGCCGCGGCCCGGCAGCGCATCCTTCGGCCGCTCGATGGGCATCGTCTGCGTGCCGTCGACCTGCACGAGCGTCGCCTGCAAGGTGCGCACGGGGACGGCGGCGCTCACCTGCTGCGTCACGCGCATGCGGTCGCCCGCGCCGTCGCCGGCGGCCGCGACGTCCCACTGCAGCTTGCCCACGCCGACGGGCACCGTGTAGTCCCAGCCGATCTCGCGCGCTTCGCCCGGTTCCAGCGCGATGTCCTGGCGGGGCAGCGCCTGCGCCTTGCCGGCATCCGCCGCGACGGCCGCATCGAGGCGCACGGCAAGCCGGTGGTCGGACGCGTTGCGCACCGTGAAGCCGGCGCGCAGCCGGTCGCCCTCGCGCACCTGCGGCGGCAGGCCCGCGACCACCATCAGGTCTTGCGTCGTGCGGATGTCCGTCGCGCCCGTGCCGAACATGCCGGCGCCGCTGTTTGCCACGGCGACGATGCGGAACGACGTGAGCGAATCGTTCAGCGGCACGTCGACGTGCGCCTCGCCGTTCGCGTCGAGGACGACCTTGCCCTTCCACAGCAGCAGCGTCTCGAACAGTTCGCGTCCGGCACCGCGGCCGCCACCGCCGCCGTGCGGGAACGCCTTGCGGCCGAAGTGGCGCTTGCCTACCACCTGCATCTGCGCCGTCGACGTCTCCACCTGCAGGGTGCGCTCGCGCATCATCGTCTCGAGCAGGTCCCAGCTCGTGTTGGGCATCAGTTCCAGGAGGCCCGCGTCGACGGCGGCCACGGCGACTTCCGTGCCGGCGGCGGGCCGCGCGCCGTCCGGGCCGCGCACGCGGATCGCGACGTGCGCCTGCTCGCGCACCTTGTACACGGGCTTGTCGGCCGCGACGTCGACCTTCAGCTCGTGGCCGCGCCAGCCCACGCGGATCGGCGCGATTCCGAGTTTATAGGCGGGCTTGCCGAGGTCCACGAGCGCCGTCGGCTGCACGCCCGTCACGCGGCCGCGCACGACGAGGGCCGACACGAACACGTTCGGCGCATAGCTCGCTTTCACGGGAATCGAGATCGTCTGGTCGCGGCCCGACAAGTGCCGCACATACGTGTCGAGGATGCCTTCGCGCTCCACGGTCACGAGCACGGTCGCGCGCCGGAATGGGCTGCGTACCTGGAAGCGCGCCTCCTCGCCCGGCTCGTAGCGCTTCTGCGCGGGCAGCAGGTCGATGCGGTCGTGGTCCGCCGTCGCGAACCATTGGTCTTCGTCGCCCGCCACATACACTTCGCGGTGCGTCGCGGCCACGCGCTGCTGCGGATCCGTCGCACGGGCGCGCAGGATCAGGTCGCCGTCGACGGGTGCCTTCGTGTCGCACAGCAGCAGGCCCCGTTCGTCCGTCGTGCCGCTGCACGCGTCGCCCACGCGCTTGATCTCGCTGCTGTTCTCGTACGCGTAAAAGCCGCCGACGAGGCGGCGCCGGTGCGAATACGTCATGCGCTTCAGGAGGTCGACCGTCACCGGCACGTTTGCCACGGGCTTGCCCGTCACGTCCAGCACGACGACGTGGAATTTCAGCGCGTCGCGGTTCAGCAGCCAGCCGTCGGGCTTGATCCCGACGACGTACGCCGACGGCCACAGCGGCACCTGCGTGGACACGGTCAGCGTCTCGCCGTTGGCGTCCTGGTACGACATCTCGGCCACCAGGTTTTTCGGACGCTCGATCGCCGGCAGCTTGTCGACGACGATGCGCGCGCCGCCCGCACGGTCCAGCTGCAGCGACTGCGTGCGCGCGACCTCCTGGCCCGGCGTGCCTTCCGCTTCCTCACCCTCGTCCGCATCCTCGCCGCTTTGGTTCACGACACCCTCACGCACGTCGCCCGCGCCCAGCGCAAATTCGTCATAGCCGGCGAACTGCACGCCCGAGTCCTGCACGACGCTGCTCACCTTCACGGGCGCGAGCCCCGCCGGGCCGCCCGACAAATAGCTCACCTGCGCGTCGAGCGTGACGGACTGCGGCGCCACCGCGGGCTGCTTCGGCCCGGCCAGCTGCGCTTTCATCGTCGGCACGCGGAATTGCTCGACGCGGAACTGACCCGCGTCCTGGCCGCCGATCAGCACGTCGTACGTGCCGAGCTTCGCCTCCGCCGGGATCGCCCACTCGCCTTGCGCGCTGCCGTTCGCGTCCCAATGCAGCGGGAATTCCACCTTTTCGCCGCTGCCCTCGTGGACGAGGAAGCCGCGCGCGGGCAGCGCCGTCTTGTCCGTGCCGAGTTCGCGAGTACGCCAGTCACGCACGTCCGGCGGTGCCGGATCCTTCGCGCGCACGAACGCGAAGCCTTGCGTCGTGCGGCGGCGCAGGTAGTGCTTCATGTGCACCGTCTCGCCGGCGCGCAGCAGGGTGCGGTCGAACACGGTGGCGACGATGCGGCTGTCCTCGTCGCGTTGTCCCGTGGGCAGGTGGAAGCGCCAGGCCTCGATGCCCTGCTGCCAGGTGGACAGGGTGAACGTGAAGTCGTCGCCGCGCGCGGCCGTCACGACATAGACCTCGCCCTCTTCGCAGCGGGAATGCGGCAGCGCCTGGCGGATGCGCGCCACGCCGGCCGCATCGCTCGTGCCGCGCCACAGCAGGCGCGCCGCGCAATCGCGCACTTCCACGCGCGCGCCCGCGACGGGCTGGCCCTTGTCGAGCGACGTCACCCACACGAGCGACGATTGCGCGCCCAGCTTGAAGTGCGCGGCCAGGTTCGTGACGAGGGCTGCGCTGCGCACGTAGGCCGTGCGGCCCTTCGCGTTCAGCGCCGCGCCCAGCCGCGGGCTTTCCAGCTCCACCGCGTAGAAGCCGGGTTCGCGCAGCGGGATGCCGATCACTTCGAACGCGCGCCTGCCGTGCGGCTTCGGCAACGTGAAGCGCTGCAGCGACTCCGCCTTCGTCCCCTTGAAGATCGACGCCTTCAGCTGCTCGCCTTCGGGCTGGCTGGGATTCAGGCCGCCGTGCGGGCCCGCCACCTTGCGCAGCCATGCCAGTACGTCGGCCGTGCGGCTCGCGTCCAGGCGCAGCGCCGTGCCGTTCGTGTGCATGCGGCCGGCCATCTGCGCCTCCACGTTGCGCACGGTGACGGGCAGCAAGCGGTCGCCGCGCGCCTCGATGATGCCGAACGGCGCAGCGAACTTGACGAGCGGCGGCTGCTCGCCCGTGCGCACGGCCAGCGGGAAACGTCCCGCGTTGACGAGCGGGCGGCCCGCATCGTCGTGCAGGCCGGCCGGCACGTGCAAGGTGAAGCGCGCCTGTTCCGGGAACGGCCCCGGGATGCCGACCGCGTTGACGAGGTCGGCCGGACCATCGCCGTCCTTCTCGACGCGCGCCGGCCAGCGCTTGCCACCGGGACCTTCAAGATAGACCTGCGCCGCGTCGGTCGCGCGCACGGGCGCGCTGAACGTCACGCGCATCGGCAGGAACGGAATGCACTGGGAGCGCGCGTTGACCTTGTCGCAGTTGAAGCGCGCCGTGAAATCGGGGCGGGTCTTGAACGACAGCGTCTGGTCCTCGGCGGTCGCGACGCCGTTCGGCGCGGCCACGCCGGCGCCCCACACGAGCGCCACCTCCGCGTCCGCCGGCAACGTACGCTGGCATTGCACGACGACGATCCGGCGCAGGCGCCCGGCCTTCTCGTCCGCGCGCAGACGCGCGTCCGTGTACGACCACGATTCCTGTTCACCCTTGTCCTCGGCCACCACGCGGGCGGCGAACCAGCGGTCGTTCTGCAACACCTGCAGGCGCGCGTCACCCTGCAGCAAGGTGATGCCGATCTTTTCGCCGATGCCGTCGGCACGGCACCAGGCGTGCTTGCGGATGCTGTCCGCATCGGCACCGGCGGCCAGCGCGAGCGCGAACGCCTGCTGCGAGTCGATGTGCTCCGCGCCTTCGCGCGGCAACGAGCCCACGATGGCGGGGCCGCCCGTGGTGACGTCGAATGTGTGCCGTCCCGCGACCGGCTGGCCGGCGAGGTCGCGCACGTCGGTCTTCAGGGTGAAGCGGCATGCGATGGCGCCCGGCAGGTCGCGCTCGAAGTCGTAGCTCCACGTCTGCGCGTCGACCCAGCGGCCGCTGCCCGGCACGGGGCAGTCGACGTCGAACGGCGCCGGCGCGCGCAAGTCGCCGAACGCGACCATCGGCTGCGAGAACCGCGCCACGGCCTGGCGCACGCGCCGCACCTGCCCGTCGGGCGTGAATCCGGTGACGGTGGTCTGCGCCCACGCGCCCGACCAGAAGCACAACAACACGAGGCACAGCACGCGGCGCAGGACAGCCATGGTATCTCCGGCAAGGGGCGTCAGGATGACGGATGAGTGTTGCAAAGTCGGATTGCAGTGTCAACAACATTAAACTTTTGCAACACCCGGTCCCGGATGACCATCATGCAACCCGGCATGATTGGATATAAAATGCGGATCTTATATTTCCTGCACGCATATAAGGCGTGCGGGTCACGAACGAGGACACCATGAGTCTCCCCCTGATCCTGAACCTGGCGATCGCCCTCGCCGGCTGCGGCGTGCTGTACACGATGCAGCAACGGCACCTGTCCTTCACGAAGCGCGTGTTCACGGGCCTCGGCCTCGGCATCGTGCTCGGCGCCGCGTTCCAGGCGTTCTACGGCACGGGCGCGCCCGTCATCGCGCAGACGAACGCCTACCTCGACATCGTCGGCACGGGTTACGTGAAACTCCTGCAGATGATCATCATGCCGCTGATCATGGTCTCGATCATCCAGGCCATCCTGAAGCTGCGCGATGCGTCGTCGCTGGGCAAGATCAGCCTGCTGACGATCGGCACCTTGATGGTCACGACCGCGATCGCGGCCACCATCGGCATCCTGATGGCCAAGCTGTACGGCCTGTCCGCCGTCGGCCTCACGTCGAGCGCGGCCGAGGTCGCGCGGGGCCACTACCTCGAAGGGAAGCTGGCGACGGCGCAGGACGTGTCGCTGCCGACATTGATCCTGTCGTTCATCCCGGAGAACCCGTTCCTCGACATGACGGGCGCGCGCAAGACGTCGACGATCGCCGTCGTGCTGTTCTCGATTTTCATGGGAGTGTCTGCCACGGGCATCGCCGCCAAGAAGCCGGACGTGTTCGAAAAATTCAGCGAGTTCGTCCACGTCGCCCACGTGATCGTGATGCGCATGGTGACGCTCGTGCTGCGCCTGACGCCGTTCGGCGTGTTCGCCCTCATCACGCAGGTGCTGGCGAGTTCCAGCCTGCACGACATCGTGAACCTGATCGGCTTCGTGATGGCCTCGTACAGCGCACTGATCCTGATGTTCGGCGTGCACCTGGTGATCATCGCGGCCGTCGGCCTGAACCCGGGCCGCTACGTGAAGAAGATCTTCCCCGTGCTGGCGTTCGCGTTCACGTCGCGCACGTCGGCCGGCTCCATCCCGATGAGCGTGCAGACGCAGACGGCGCGCCTCGGCACGCCGGAAGGCATCGCCAACTTCGCCGCGTCGTTCGGCTCGATGATGGGCCAGAACGGCTGCGCCGGCATCTATCCCGCGATGCTCGCCGTGATGATCGCGCCGACCGTCGGCATCGATCCGTTCACGAGCGGCTTCCTGCTGCCGCTCGTCGGCATCGTGACGATCGGGTCCGTCGGCGTGGCCGGCGTTGGCGGCGGCGCCACGTTCGCCGCCCTGATCGTGCTGTCGGCGCTGAACCTGCCGGTCGCGCTGGCGGGCCTGCTGATTTCCATCGAACCCCTGATCGACATGGGCCGCACGGCGCTGAACGTCAGCGGCTCCATCACGGCCGGCACGTTCGCCAGCCGCGTGCTGGGCCAGACCGACATGCGCGTATTCGACAGTGATGCGGACGCGAACCTCGACAGCGAGGAACAGGTGGCGTGACGCCCCGAATGGTCGCGTAAGACGGCGGCAGGCGCCCGCGTAAGACCGTGCCTACACCGAGTTTTAACGTACGTTTTCGTCCGGAATCGTGCGCGGAAAGCCCGCCGAATCCGTCTATGATCTCGTCATGTCAAAATCACAAACGGTCGGATGATGGATCAGAAGTGGCCTCAAGAGATCTGGCTCGTCAGGCATGGACAAAGCGCGGGCAACGTCGCCCGTGATGCCGCCGAGGCAGCCGCCGGCCTCAGCATCGACATTGCCGAACGCGACGTCGACGTCCCCTTGTCCGACCTGGGCCGGCGCCAGTCGCAGGCGCTGTCGGACTGGTTCGCCGCCTTGCCGCCCGACGGCCAGCCGAACGTCGTGCTGCATTCGCCATATTTGCGCGCAGCGCAGACGGCCGACATCCTGATGCAGCGCCTGAACCGCGACGAGCTGCTGGCCGTGCATGCCGACGAACGCCTGCGCGAAAAGGAGTTCGGCATCCTCGACCGCCTGACCGTGCGCGGCATCGCCGAGAAATATCCCGAGCTGCATGAACAACGCCACCACGTCGGCAAGTTCTACTTCCGTCCGCCCGGCGGCGAGAGCTGGTGCGACGTCATCCTGCGCCTGCGCAGCGTCCTCGACACGCTCACGCGCGAGTACCCGCGCGAACGCGTGCTGATCGTCGCGCACCAGGTCATCGTCAACTGCTTCCGCTACCTGGTGGAACGGATGGACGAGGCGACGATCCTCGAGCAGGACCGCGCCGGCGACGTGCCGAACTGCTCCGTCACGTCGTACGCGTTCGACCCCACATTGGGCAAGCGCGGCAAGCTGGCCGTGCGGTTGATCAATTTCGTCGCGCCGCTGGAAGACAGCGGCACGCCCGTCACGGTCGCCAAAGACCAGCCCACCGCCGCCAAGGCCTGAGGTCCTCCATGCCGCAGCACACCCCTGCCCGCCCGCGCGACGTCGACACGAGCCTGCTGCGCGCCTGGCCGCTGCCCGTGCCGTCGAACGACGCCGACAAGGAGGGCCGCGGCCACGTCCTCGTGCTGGGCGGCTCGCGCGAAATGCCGGGCGCCGTGATCCTCGCCGCCACCGCCGCGCTGCGCGCGGGCGCGGGCAAGCTGACGATCGCGACGGGACGCAGCGTGGCGCAGCTGGTCGCGCTGGCGATCCCCGAATCGCGCGTGCTGGGCCTCGCGGAAAACGACGCGGGCGGCTTCACCGTCGAGGCCGTGGCCGCGCTCGATCCGCTGGCCGACAAGATCAGCGCCATCCTGATCGGGCCCGGCATGCAGGACGAGGCCGCGACGGCCCGCCTCGTGCACGCGCTGCTGCCCCGCCTGGACGGCACCGACACAAAGGTGTTACTGGACGCCGAGGCAATGGGCGCCGTGCTGCATCCGCCCGCCGGCGATCCCCCGTTCCGCTTCGCCGTGCCCGTGCTGCTGACGCCCCATGCGGGCGAGATGGCGCACCTGACGGGCATCGCAAAGGACGACGTCTGCGCGGCGCCCGACCGCCACGCGCTGGACGCGGCGCAGCGCTGGAACGCCGTCGTCGCGCTGAAAGGCGCGCGCACCGTCATCGCGGCGCCGGACGGCGAAGAGTGGCAGCACGAAGGCGGCAACGTGGGGCTCGCCACGTCAGGCTCCGGCGACGTGCTCGCGGGCGTCATCGCGGGGCTCGCGGCGCGTGGTGCGCAGCTTGCGCAGGCCGCCGCCTGGGGTGTCGCGCTGCATGCGCGCGCGGGCGAGAGGCTGGCCGAACGCTTCGGAAAACTGGGTTACCTGGCGCGGGAATTGTGCGACGACATTCCCTCGCTGCTCGAACAGGCCGCCGGCACGGATGCCGGCGCGCCGCCACGACCATCCGGCCATGTCGCCGGTGGGCTGAGGACTGGACGATGATGGTCCGGTCCGTATCAAGAGAAGGAGCGCAATCCGACGAACCGGCCGGCCCGATGCCAGTCTAATCGTCACAGTCGGATTCGTACTCCACCGGGGCCGCGTATTGCGTCGGTTCCCCGATGGTTCACGCTTGGGCCTGCAGGTCCATCGGGAACCCTAAGCCGTCGCCGACCTCCGGCGCATTACCCGGAGACGGCGGCACACCATAGACGTGAACGAGGAGTCATTCAAATGAAAGCTCTTAACAACGCATCGAAAGTCCTGTTGGCTGCGGCCTTGATGGCAAGCCTGGCCGCCTGCAAGAAAACGGAACCCACCAGCACGACGGGTACGGGTGAAACGTCGGCCACCGCGCCGACCAGCAGCTCGGGCACGAGCGGCACCAGCGGCTCGACCGCCACCGGCACCACGGGCGCCACCGGCACGACGGGCGACACCACGGGCACCGGCGCAACGGGCACCACGGGCACGATGAACGGCAGCACGGGCACAACGGGCACGACGGGTGATACGGGCACCGGCGCGACGGGCACCGGCACCACCGGTACCGGCACCACGGGCACGAACACGACGGGCCACTGATCGCCATGGCGCAGCGGCAAAGGGTCGCAGACGGCCCTTTGCGCCGGCGCGGCCTGCCACCGCGCTGGCATCATGGCACCGCAAGACCGTGCGGTCGTCGTTCCGGCACCGAGACCGGTAGGGTGGGCACCGCAACGAACAAGGGCCTGCACGTGCAGACCCTTGTTCTTGCTTGCCGGCCGCGGCCGGCAACGTGTCACGCCGTTGCCGGACGGCCGCGGCCCAGTGCGAAGCGGCCGACCTTCACGATCGTGCGGTACACGAGGCGCACGAGCACCAGCGTGAGGATCGCCTCGATGAAGGTCATCACGAATGCCGGCACCGCCGTGTAGCGGACGGCGCGGCGGTGGAACTTCGCCACCATCCGGTCGCGCGCGATCTCGATGCTGTCGTAGAACGTCGGGACGACCAGCAAGGTGAGCATCGTCGACGTGATCGTGCCGCCGATGATCGCGATTGCCAATGGCTGGTAGAACTGGCCCGAATCGCCCAGCGCGAGCGCGACCGGGAACATGCCCGCGATCAGCGCGAACGTCGTCATCAGGATCGGCCGCAGGCGGGCGCGGCCGGCGGCCATCAGCGCTTCCTCGCGATCCATGCCTTCCGCCTCGCGGGTACGGGCGGCGTCCAGCAGCAGGATCGCGTTCTTCGCCACGAGGCCCATCAGCATGATGATGCCGATGAAGCTCATCAGGTTCAGCGTGCCGTGCGTGAGGATCAGCGCGAGGACGACGCCGATCAGCGACAGCGGCAGCGACAGCATCACGGACAGCGGCGCCGTGAACGAGCCGAACTGCATCACGAGGATCAGGTACATCAGGCCGATGCCGGAGACGAGCGCGATCGTCATCTGCGTGAACACCTCGGCCTGGTCCTTGCCGGCGCCGCCCAGCGACAGGCCGTAGCCCGGCGGGAAGTCCATCGACTTGGCCAGCTTCATGGCCTCGTCCGTGACTTCGCCGTTCGAGCGGCCCTCGACGTTGGCCGACACGGTGATGACGCGCTTGCCGTCCTTGTGCTCGATCGCCGACGGACCTTTGCCCATCGTGATCTTCGCGATCTGGTCGAGCGGGACCATCGTGTTGGTGCCGTTCACGGCGATCGGCAGGCGCTCGATGTTCTCGGCGCCCACGCGGTCTTCCGGTGCCAGGCGGACTGCGACGTCGCGGGTCTCGCCCGTCGGGTCGACCCAGTCGCCCACTTCGATGCCGGCGAACGCGACGCGCAGCGCGCTGGCGGCGTCGCCGACCGAGATGCCCATCATGTTCGCGAGGCCACGGTCGAGCTCGATCTGCAGCTCGTCCTTCGGATCCTGCTGCGACAAGGTGACGTCGACGGCGCCCCGCACCTGGCGCAGCTTGTCCATGTAGGCGTTCGTCAGCTCCATCAGCTTGCGCGAATCGGGGCCCGTGAACTCGATCTGCACGGGCTTGCCGTTGCCGTTCAAGTCGTCCGTGACCGTGTACTCGGCACCGACGAGGCGCGCGATCTTGCCGCGCAGCTCGACGGCGATCTCGGCGGCCGTGCGGTGGCGCTGGCCGCGCTTGCCGATGTCGACGTAAATGCGGCCGCCGGCCGACGTGATCGAGCTGTTCGTCTCCTTCGTTTCCGGCAGGGTGCGTGCGATGGCGGCCGCCTCTTCCATCTTCATCTTGGCATAGCCCACCGACGACGACGCCGGCGTGCGCACTTCGATGGCGATCTGGCCCGCGTCCATCTTGGGCAGGAACGCGGAGCCGCCGAAGCCCATGTGCAGGGCGAGCGCGCCGACGAAGCTGGCGACGGCGATCAGGGTCATCCAGCGGCGGTGGTGCAGCGCCCAGGCGATCACGTGGCCGTAGCGGTTGGCCTGGTGGTCGAACCAGACGTTGAACTTCGCCAGGTATTTCTCGATGCCGCGCTTCGGTGCATGGTGGTGGCCCGGCGGGTCGCCCCAGTAGGCCGACAGCATCGGGTCGAGCGTGAACGAGATGAACAGCGACACGATCACGGAGCACGCGACGGTCAGCGCGAACGGCCGGAACCATTCGCCGGAAATGCCCGGCATGAACGCGACCGGGATGAACACGGCCATGATGGAGAACGTCGTCGACGCGACGGCCATGCCGATCTCGGCCGTGCCTTCCAGCGCGGCCGTGCGGCGGTCGGCGCCGTTTTCCATGTGGCGCACGATGTTTTCCCGCACCACGATGGCGTCGTCGATCAGCACGCCGATGGCCAGCGACAGGCCCAGCAGGGTCATGAAGTTCAACGTGAAGCCGCACAGCCACACGGCGATGAACGCGGCCAGCACGGACGTCGGCAGCGACAGCGCCGTGATCAGGGTGGAGCGCCAGGAATTCAGGAACGCGTACACGACGAAGATGGTCAGCACGGCGCCGAACACGAGCGATTCGATCACGTTGTTCAGGCTGCGCTGCGCCTCGTCGCCGCCGTCGCGCGTCACATCCAGCTTGGTGCCCTGCGGCAGTTCCTTGTTGATGTCCTCGACCATCGCCCGGACCTTCTTGGCGATGCCGACGGTGGACGCTTCACGCGAGCGGACGATCGAGATGCCGACGTTCGAGCGGCCGCTGCGCATCGAATAGCTTTCGATGTCGGCGAAGCCGTCCTTCACGTCCGCCACCTGGTTCAGGCGCACGATCGTGTCGCCGTTGCGCTTGACGACGATCTGCGAAAAGTCTTCCGGATGCTCGATGCGGCCGACGAGACGGATGCCCTTCTCGTCCAGTTCGCTGCGCACCTTGCCGACCGGCGCATTCGTGTTCTGGCGCGACAGCGCGTTCGTCACATCGCTGACCGAGACGTTGTACTCGCGCAGCTTTTGCGCGTGCAGCAGCACGGACAGTTCGCGCTTCAGCGAACCGTTGACCTGCACGTTGGCGACGCCGTCGACGGCGCGCAGGCGGTCGGCCAATTTGTCCTCGGCGAGGCGCGAGATCTCGGCATGGCTCAGCGTGCTGGACGACAGGGCGAGATTCATGATCGGCTGGGCCGACGGGTCCACGCGCCGCAACACGGGTTCGCGCATCTCGACCGGCAGCTTGTAGCGCACGCCGGCGATCGCGTTACGCACGTCGTCGGACGCTTCGATCAGGTTGCGCTTGAAGTCGAACTGCAGCACGATCGTCGCGCTGCCTTCGTTCGCGTACGAGTTGATCTCTGTGACGCCGGTAATCGCCTGCATCGGCTTTTCGAGGCGTTCGAGCAGTTCGCGCTCGCTCGTCTCCGGCGACGCGCCCGGGTACGGAATCGTGACCACGATGATCGGGATCTCGACGTCCGGGTTCTGGTTCACGCGCAGCTTGGACAGCGCGAGCAGGCCCATGCACATCATGCCGATGACGAGCACGAGCGTCGCGATGGGTTTCTTGACACTGAAATTGGACAGGAACATGTCGGATTCCCCAGATTATTTGGCCGGCGCCGGATTGCTGGCGGCGCTCGCCACCCGCGCTGCCGTCATCTCGACCTTCTGCCCGTCCTTCAGGCTCGAGTTCGGATGGCGCAGCACGGTGTCGCCGGCGGCCACGCCGCCCTTCACTTCGAAGCCGCCCGAGCGAGGGTCGCGCTGGCCCATCGCCAGGTCGGCCTTGGCCAGCGTGTTGCCCTTGACCTTCCATGCATACGTCTTGTCACCGTCACGCACGAGCGCGGACTCCGGCAGCATCAGCGCGTCGGACAGCTCGGCGTCGATATGGCCTTCGGCATACAGGCCGGCCACGCGCGGACGGCTTTCGCCCGCGAAGCCGACGAGCACCTCCACCTGGCGCGTGACGTCGTTCGCGGCGGGGTCGATGCGCTTGACGATGCCGCTGAATTTCTGTTCGCCGTAGCCGTTCACGCGGAACATGACGGGCTGGCCGACCTTGACGGCGGCGATCTTGTCGGCCGACACACGGCCTTCGAAGCGCATGCTCGACGGATCGATCACCTTCAGCAATTCCTTGCCGATCGCCGCGGTGTCGCCCGGCGACACCTTGCGGTCCGACACGATGCCGTCGAACGGCGCACGCACGAGCGTGCGGGTGACCTGCTGCTGGGCGGCCACGACGCGCGCGCGCGCGGCCGACAATTCGCTCTGCGCGGAGTTGCGGCGCACTTCCGCATCGTCGAGCGCCTGGGCCGACGTCATGCCCGAGGCGCGCAAGGTCTTCAGGCGCTCGAGGGCGCGCTGCGACTGCTCGAGCGCCTGCGTGGCGGCGCGCTGGGCTTCCTGGGCCGACATCAGGCTGTCGCGGATCGACGTCTCGTCGAGCTTGACGAGCACGTCACCTTTCTTGACCGGATCGCCGTTTTCCTTCAGCACCTGCAGCACGACGGCGGACACTTCCGCGCGCAGATCGGCCTTGCGTTCCGGCTGGATCGAGCCCGTGATCACGGGGCCGTTCGCCAGTTCGCTGCTCTGCACGGTCAATACATCCTCGGGCGCGACGAGCAGCTGGACGGCCTTGCCATCCTTCTGTTTGCCGTCCGCCTGTGCCGTGGTGGCGCCCGGCTTGGCAGGGTCCTTGTCATGTTTTCCGCACGCAGTCAGTGCAGAAGCAATGGCAAGGAAAATTATAGTTTTGCGCAACATTTTTTTGTTCCCCCGAGGATGGACTCGCTACCTGTAAAAATAAGAATGGAAAAGGCCAGCGGGCAGTATCAATGACCCTGTCCTGACCGTCAATTGACGGTTCGGCAAAGCGCGGTTTTGGTGGGATGAACTGCAGATAGGCGGGATGAAATGCGTTTGGCCGAGTATGAATTGCACGACAAAACGGACAGGCGGACGGGGGGCGGACGTCCGCCCACTGTGCAGAGTTACCTGGAGAACAGGTGGTACACGAGGTTGCCCATCAGGATGCCGGTGACGATACCGCCGCCGATCTCGACCAGCGTGTGGCCCATCCGCTCGCGCAGGGTCTTGTGGCCGGTCGTGCCCTCAGCCAGGCGGTTGATCGCGGCGGCCTGGCGCCCCACGTGCTGGCGCAGGCTGTTGGCGTCGATCATCACGATGAAGCACAAGGTGACGGCCACGCCGAACGCCGGGTGGCCGATGCCCTCGCGCAGCGCGATCAACGTGGCCATGCTCGTGACGGTGGCGCTGTGGTTGCTGGGGAAGCCGCCGTTGCCGACCAGGTTGAACGCCCAGCGCCGCTGGCGCGCACTGTTGATGAGGAATTTGATCGGGCCGACCACGAGCCAGGTCAGCAAGGGGGTGACCAGGTAAGAGACATCCATGTGAAATCCATTCGACGAAGACGGCGGGCATTATCGCAGATGCCATGTTGCGTGAGCAATTTCATGCTGACCCAACACCGGCGCCACACGGCATCCGCTGCGCCCGCCGCCGTGGGAACCGGTTAATATGCGCGGGTGTGGTGTTTCAGTCAATAATTCGGCGCTGCCGGGCGCCTTGGTGAGTCTTGGGAGAAGTGCATGCAACATTTCAGGTTGTCGTTCGTGGTCGCCGCCGTCCTGCTGGCGCTGGCCGGCTGGTGGGGCTTCGCCCACGGCGGCAGTGCGGGGCTGCTGCAGGGCCTGTGGATCGCGGCCGTGCTCGGGGTGCTCGAGATCTCGCTGTCGTTCGACAACGCCGTCGTCAACGCGACCGTGCTGCGCAACTGGAACCCGTTCTGGCAAAAGCTGTTCCTCACGGTCGGCATCGTCGTCGCCGTGTTCGGCATGCGCCTGCTGTTCCCCCTGGTGATCGTATCGGTGGCGACGGGCCTGGGCCTCATCGACGTGTGGCATATGGCGGTCGCCAACCCGGCCGAGTACGCCCGCAACCTCACGTCGCGCCACGCCGAAGTGGCCGCGTTCGGCGGCGCGTTCCTGCTGCTGGTCTTCCTCAACTTCCTGTTCGACGAGGAAAAGGAACTTCATTGGCTCGGCTGGCTCGAAGAAAAAGTGGGCCAGTACGGCACGGAAGGCCTCGCCATCCTGCTGGCGCTGCTCGCCGCGTTCGGCTGCATGAGTCTCGTGCCGCCCGAGCGCAAGCTGTCGGTGCTGATTGCCGGCATCATCGGCGTGCTCGTGTACGTGGGCGTGGACTGGTTTTCCGGGCTGCTGGAGGAAGAAGAATCCGATCCGGCGGTGGGCAAGCTGATCTCGCAGGGCAGCATCGGCGGCTTTTTGTACCTGGAAGTGCTGGACGCGTCGTTCAGCTTCGACGGCGTGATCGGCGCGTTCGCGATCACGAACGACGTCGTGATCATCATGCTGGGCCTCGCGATCGGCGCCATGTTCGTCCGCTCGCTGACCGTGTTCCTCGTGCACAAGGGCACGCTGGACGAATTCGTCTTCCTCGAGCACGGCGCGCACTACGCGATCGGCATCCTCGCGCTGATCATGTTCGCCAGCGTCGAATACGAGATTCCCGAATGGTTCACCGGCCTGTCCGGCGTGGCGTTCATCCTGGTGTCGCTGTGGTCGTCGATCCGCTACAGGAAGCGCACGGCGCTGGAACCGGCGGCCTGAACGTAACTCTCAACCGAAAGCAGAAAGGAAGCAAGATGGCGATCAGTTTGCAGAAAGGCGGCAACGTCAACCTGTCCAAGGAAGATCCGAACCTCAAGCGGGTCATCGTCGGCCTCGGCTGGGATCCGCGCTCGACCGACGGCGCCACCTTCGACCTCGACGGCAGCGCCTTCCTGCTGCGCGGCGACGGCAAGGTGCGCGGCGATGCCGACTTCATCTTCTACAACAACCTGCAGTCCGCGGACGGCGCCGTCAAGCACACGGGCGACAACCGCACGGGCCAGGGCGAAGGCGACGACGAGCGCATCCTCGTCGACCTCACGCGCGTGCCGCCCGAGATCGAGAAGATCGCGTTCTCCGTCACCATCCACGAGGCCGACCAGCGCCGCCAGAACTTCGGCCAGGTCGGGCGCGCCTTCATCCGCTGCCTGAACGCGGACGGCGAACGGGAGATCGCCCGCTACGACCTGTCGGAAGACGGCTCGTCGGAGACGGCGATGATCTTCGGCGAGCTCTACCGCTACGGCAACGAGTGGAAATTCCGCGCCGTCGGCCAGGGCTATAACGGCGGCCTCGGCCCCCTCGCCCGTTCGTTCGGCGTGAACGCTTAAGTCTGGCCTGATTGACAATCCGGGCGCTCATGTCAGAATGGGCGCGCTTCGTCACGTCCGTGACCTCAACCACCGCACACGACCATGCCCAATACCCTGCCGCGCCGCGCCTTCACCCTCCTCGTTGCCGTCGTCATCGCCGCCGTGGCGCTGTTCGCCCTGTACACGTGGGTCGTGCTGCACTGGTCGTATTCGGAAGGCGAACGGGCGGGCTATCTGCAGAAGCTGTCGCGCAAGGGCTGGCTGTGCAAGACGTGGGAAGGCGAGATCCTGCTGTCGAGCATGCCGGGTGCGATCCCCGAGCGCTTCAACTTCACCGTGCGCGACGAGAACGTCGTGCGCCAGTTGCAGGCCGCGATGGGCCAGCGGGTGCAGCTGACGTACGAACAGCACATCGGCATCCCGACCTCGTGCTTCGGCGAGACGCAGTACTTCGTCGACAAGGCCGTCGTCGGCGGCACGAACCCGGTGGCGCCCGGCAATATGTGACGTCTTGCCACACAAATGTTAGACGCAAACATTTTTGTTGCCGCCTGAGTCGCCCTGTCCTACACTCTCCTGAGCATGCATACAGACAACAGGAGACAACATGCAACAGAATGCCATCCGCAAGATCGTCATCGTGGGGGGCGGCACGGCAGGCTGGATGACCGCGGCCCCGCTGGCCCAGCGGCTCGGCAGGCGCTGCGAGATCGTGCTCGTGGAATCGCCGGAGATCGGCACCATCGGCGTCGGTGAAGCGACCTTGCCCACGATCCGCTTCTACAACAGCGTCCTCGGGCTGGACCACGCGGACTTCGTCAAGAAGACCCAGGCCACCTTCAAGCTCGGCATCGAATTCAAGGACTGGGGCCACGTCGGCAACCGCTTCTTCCACGGCTTCGGCGACTTCGGACCTCTGCTCAACGGCATCCAGCCGCACCATTACTGGTTGCGCCTGGCCCGTACGTTCGACCAGATGCCGGCCATGGACAACTGGTCGATGGCGTCCGTGATGGCGCGCACGAACAAATTCGCGATGCCGTCGGACGCGCAACCGCAGGTCACGGACGCATTCACGTTCGGGTACCAGTTCGACGCCGGGCTGTACGCCGCCTACCTGCGCGATTACGCAATGGCGCGCGGCGCGCAGCGCATCGAAGGCAAGATCACGGGCGTGGACCAGCATCCGGAGACGGGCTTCGTCACGGCCGTGCGCCTCGACGACGGCCGCGCGATCGGGGGCGACCTGTTCATCGACTGCTCGGGCTTCCGCGCCCTGCTGATCGAAGGCGCGCTCAAGACGGGGTACGACGACTGGAGCGAATACCTGCCCTGCAACAGCGCGCTCGCCGTGCCGTCCGCCCGCGTGGCGCCGCTCACGCCGTACACGCGCTCGACGGCGAAGGGGGCGGGCTGGCTCTGGCGCATCCCGCTGCAGCACCGCACGGGCAACGGCCACGTGTACAGCAATGCGTTCACGACGGATGAGCAAGCACGCCAGGACCTGCTCGACGGGCTGGACGGGGCAGCGCTGGACGAGCCGCGACAGCTGCGCTTCGTGACCGGCAAGCGCAAGAAATCGTGGGTCAAGAATGTCGTCGCCATCGGCCTGTCGGCCGGTTTCGTCGAACCGCTGGAATCGACCAGCATCAGCCTGATCGAAACGGCCACCGGCACGCTGCTCGAACTGTTTCCGGACCGCGAGTTCCGTCCCGAACTGGCGAACGAGTTCAATCGGCTCATCAACAGCCGCTACGAGTCGATCCGCGACTTCATCATCATGCACTACAAGCTGACCAAGCGCGACGACACCGAATTCTGGCGCCATTGTGCGAACATGAAGATCCCCGATACGCTCGCGGAACAGATCGAGCTGTTCCGCGAGACGGGCCGCGTGACGATCCGCGACCGCGACAGCTTCGGCCTGCCCTCGTTCGTCTCGATGTTTGTCGGCCTGGGCATCGAGCCGAAGCGCTACGACCCGTTCGTGGACGAGGTCGACATCCGCCAGCTGCACGGGCATTTCGCCGGGCTGCGCGATCTCATTGCGCAGGCGGCGGCGAAGATGCCGGACCATGCGGCGTTTTTGGCGTCGAACCCGAAGGCGTAAAAAAAACGTCAGCGATGTGCTGACGTTCGCGTGAACCCGGCAGCGCGATCACTCGTGCTCGCGGTCCGCCCGTTGCTTGGCGACGGCATCGGCGAGACGAATCGCGGCCTGCACCTTCGACGGCTGCTGCGAGAACCGTCCCAGCACTTCGCGTGCGAGGTCTTCCGATTCCGCGCGCTGCTTGGCCCCGGCCTGGCGCGCCTCGATCTGTTCGCGCAGCGCGGCCAGTTCCGCCACCTGCTCGTCCTGGCGCGCCGACTCCAGTTCGACGAGACGCTTCTTCGCATCCGCCATTTCCTGCGTCGCCAGCGCCGTCTTGCGCTGCATCTCGGCCGCCCGCTGGGCGTCGGCCAGCAGCGCGCGCTGGGCGTCGCGCTTGTCGATCGCGGCCTGGGCCGCCGCCTGCTCGGCCGCCTCGCGCATCTTCGCCAGCTGGGCGCGTTCGGTCTCGGCGGCGGCGCGGGCCTCGGCCGCCGCCACGGCCGCCCGTTCGGACGCCATGCGCGCCGCCGCCGCTTCGTTGGCGCCCACGTCGGCCGCCGTCTGCTGCTGCTGCGACGACAGCTTTTGTTCCAGCAGCAGCAAGGCGTCGTGCGCGACGTTCGCGGCGGCCCGCTCGGCTGCCAGCAATTCTTCCGTCAACTGCTGCTGGCGCCGCTCGTGGGCCGCGCGGTCGGCCTGCGCCTGCGCCAGTTCCGCCGCGCGCGCCGCCTGGGCGCGCTGGGCGTCGGCGACGGCTTGTTCGGCGTCGGCCTGGCGCGTCGCCTGCTCCGTGACGGCACGCTGCGCATCGATGACGGCCTGGCGCTCGGCGGCCGCGCGCTGTTCCTGTTCGGCGTGTGCGGCCAGCAGCGCCGCGTGTTCCTGTTCGGCCGCGGCGCGGCGCGCGTCGAATTCGGCCTGCTGGCGAGCAAGCGCGTCGCGGTGCGACTGCAGCAACGCGGCGTGCTCCTGTTCGAGGGCGGCGCGGCGCGCCTCGACGTCGGCCTGCTGGGCCGCGAGCGCGTCGCGCTGGGCCTGCAGGCGGGCCGCATGCTCCTGCTCCGCGGCCGCGAAGCGGGCCGCCGCCTCGGCCTGCAGTGCGGCGATCTCGCGCTGCAGCGCTTCGATCCGCTCGGCCAGCCGCGCCGCCTGCTCCTGTTCCGCGGCGGCGCGCGCCTCGGCCGCCGCCGTCAACGTGCGCTCGGCCTCGAGACGTGCGTGCTCGCGCGCCAGCGCATCCTGCTCGGCCTGCACGCGCGCGGCCTCGGCCTGCGCGGCCTCGCGTGCCTGTGCGGCGCGCTCCTCTGCAAGGCGCGCGGCCTCGCGCTCGTGTTCGACCCGCTCGGCCTGGGCGGCGACTTCCGCCTCGGCCGCCGCGTTCTGCGCGGCGCGCGCCGCCGCCGCGGCGTCGGCCAGTGCGGCCCGCTCCTCGGCGAGTTGGCGCTCGCGCTGCTGCGCCTCGGCGTCGCGGTGTGCCGCCTCCTGCGCCATGCGGTCGGCCTCGGCGCGCAGGCGCGCCTGCTGCGCCGCTTCGCGCTCGGCGTCGAGGCGCGCCTGGCTCTGCTGGGATTCCTCTTCTTCCGCCGCGGCGCGGGCCAGCGCGACGTCGCGCAGCTTGCGGTCGGCCTCGATGCGCGCCTCGGTGGCGGCGAGGATGCGCGTTTCCGCTTCGCGCCGCGCGCTCGCGGCGTCGGCCGCCATCTGTTCCAGGCGCTCGCGGTGGACGGCGGCGTCGCGCAATTCCTTCTCCGTCTGCATGCGCATGCGCAGCGATTGCGCGGCCGTCCGCTCCGATTCCACCTGCGCCTGCGCGATGGCTTCCCGTTCCTGTTCGATGTGCGCGAGGGCGCGTGCTTCCTCGAGCGCGCGCGCCTCCGCGGATGCGCGCGCGAACGCGGACGCCAGCGCGACCTGGTCCGCCCGCTCGCGCTGCTGGGCCAGTTCCAGCGCTTCGGCCTCCGCCTGCGCGAGCTTCTCCGCGGTCTGGCGCGCCGCGCGCTCGGCCCGTTCGCGCTCGCGCGCGAGGATCGCCACGCGGGCATCGGCACTGGCGCTGTAGTGCACTTCCTCGTGCGCTGCGTGCACCGCGGCCGCGCGCTCGGCGGCCTGCAGGCGCGCCTGTTCGGCCTGCATGGCCAATGCGTCGGCCTCGCGCTGGGCGCGTTCGGCCATCTCGGCGTCGACCCTCGCCTGTTCTTCCGCCCGCTTGCGGGCATCGTCCTCGGCGCGGGTACGCGCCTCGGCCGCGAGGCGGATCTGCGTGTCCGATTCGACGCGGGCGCGCAGCCCGGCCGTCTCCTGCCGGATCGCGTCCAGGCGCTCGGCCGCGGCCTTGGCGGCGGCGCGCAAGGTCTCGATGCGGTCGCGGTTGGCCTCGATCGCGTCTTCCGACGCCTGCGCGTTCGCGAGCGCCGCGGCCGCCGCTTCCGCATCGATGGCGGCCCGTTCCTCGGCCAGGCTGCGGGCGCGGGCCTCGGCATGGGCGCGGTTCTCGGCCGCGACGGCCGCCTTCGCTTCCGCCTCCACGCGCGCGATGCCTTCCTTGATCGCACGCTGCTCCAGATGCTCGCGCTGCGGCTCGACTTGCGGCGCCGCGTGCTCCTGGGCGGCGGGCATCAGGTCGATCGTGAAATCGGCGTCGTCGTGCTTGGCGGTCGGGTCGGTCTGGTCGGCGCGGTCGGTCATGGAATGCTCGCTGGATGGCAAGCGGGCCCGGACGGGCCCGCACTACGATTATGCGGCATGGCTGCGTTTCGTGTCACGCCGAGCTGAATCGTGAAACAGTGGCAATTCCGCGTTTAGACCGGCCACAAAGGCGGCTCATCCATCAGCGCCACCTGCTCGCGCAGCTCGAGGATGCGGTCTTGCCAATAGCGTTGGGTATTGAACCAGGGGAAAGCGGCGGGAAACGCGGGATCGTCCCAGCGCATCGCCAGCCATGCAGAGTAATGAATGAGCCGCAATGTACGCAGCGCCTCGACGAGATACAGCTGGCGCGGGTCGAACTCGCAAAAATCCTCGTAGCCCGCGAGCACGTCGGACAGCTGGCGCACCATCTCGTGGCGCTCGCCCGACAACAGCATCCACAAGTCCTGGACGGCCGGCCCCATGCGGCTGTCGTCGAAGTCGACGAAGTGCGGGCCGTCCGTCCACAGCACGTTGCCCACGTGGCAATCGCCGTGCAGGCGGATCAGGGGCAACGCGCCCGCGCGGTCGTAGCAGCGGGCGACGCCGTCCAGCGCCTGGTCGAGCACGCTTGCATACGCCGTCAGCAGCTCGGGCGGAATGAACCCGTGGCCGATCAGCCAGGCGCGCGGTTCGCGGCCGAACGTGTCGAGATCGAGCCGCGGACGCTCGGCGAACGGCCGCGCCGCGCCCACCGCGTGGATGCGGCCGATGAAGCGGCCGATCCATTCCAAGGTGGCCGGATCGGACAACTCCGGCGCCCGCCCGCCGCGGCTGGGAAACACGGCGAAACGAAAGCCGTCGTGCTCGTGCAGGGTGCGGCCGTCGATCGTCTCCGCCGGCACGACGGGCACTTCCGCGTCGGCCAGTTCTTGCACGAACGCGTGTTCCTCGAGGATGGCGGCGTCGCTCCAGCGGCCGGGGCGGTAGAACTTGACGACGACGGGAGGCCCCTCCTCGCGCCCCACACGGTACACGCGGTTCTCGTAGCTGTTCAGCGCGAGAAGGCGGCCGTCGCCGCACAGGCCCACGCTGTCGACGGCGTCCAGCACCATCAAGGGATCGAGTCGGGAAAAAGGGTGTTGGCTCGGGTTGTCAGACTGTGTATCCATCCCGCCATTGTAAGACGGGCGGCCGGAACGCGTCTTTTTTCGCCGGGCGGGGGGCAACAGGCGTTACACTGGCGCCTTCAACGCAAGGAAACGCAACAATGCAACTCGACCAGCCCCTCTCCGAAAAAGAATTCGACGACCTCGACAACTTCCTCCTGTCCGACCGCTGCTCCGACGACGCGATGACGATGGACACGCTGCATGGCTACCTGACGGCCATCGCCATCGGCCCGGAAACCATCATGCCCGCCGAATGGCTGCCGCGCGTGTGGGGCGAAGAAGGCGCCGTGCCCAAGTGGAAGAATCCGAAGGAGGAAGAGCGCATCGTCAACCTCGTCATGCGCTTCATGAACGAGGTGCTCGTCACGTTCGAGGTCGCGCCGAAGGAATTCGAGCCGCTGTACGTCGAGCACGACATCAACGGCGAGACGCTGATCGATGCCGAGGCGTGGTGCTGGGGTTTCTGGGAAGGCATGGAGCTGCGTCCCGGTTCGTGGGACGAGATCTGGGATTCGGAAGCGGGCCCCCTGATGCGCCCCATCTACCTGCTGGGCGCCGACGAGATCGACGAAAGTGAGCTGGCCGAAGTCGAAGATCCGAAGAAGGCGCACAAGCTGGCCCTGGACATCGAGGCGAACCTGCCGGGCATCCACCGCTTCTGGCTGCCGCGCCGCAAGGCCGCCGTCGAAACCGTGCGCCGTGACGAACCGAAGGTCGGCCGCAACGACGATTGCCCGTGCGGCAGCGGCAAGAAGTACAAGAAGTGCTGCGGGGCCAACGAAGGCTGACTCCGCCAGGATGGCGCCTCGGCGCGCACGCCGACCCGGCTGCCACACCGCACGGCCACGACCATCCATTGCCCTGTCGGCGTCAGCGATAATCCCCTTGGTGTGGACACGCCGTGTCCACACCGCTGCAGTTCCTCTTCCCTCGTTCGCGCGCCCGCTGGCTCGCTTTCGACGCGTCCCCGCTGACCCCGTTCGCCGCTTCCTGTCGATCGCCATCGTGCTTGCCCGCTGATCTGCTGCGGCGTCAATGGCCGGGCATTGCCACGATTTCGATGCATGCGCGACACCAGTGATTCCTGTCGAAAATATTTACACTTGACAGTTGTCGAATTAGTAAGTGCTTGTTAATACTAAACATTTCGTGCTGGCATCTATCTTGCTTTATAGATATTGTCCTCAACCACCTGAAAGAAACTGAAAAAAATGAAAAAGATTCTTCTGAGCTTGGCTCTGGTTACCGGTGTGTTTTCGAATGCTCAAGCAGTCATCATCGATTCCAGCACCGCGATTCCAACCGCGAACATCCTCAGCAACTTCAACAATAGCGGCCTCGACTGGGTGTATGCCGGTCCGATCGCACCGAACGAATGGGGTGCAGGAAATATCGAGCCAGCCAGCTACCGCGCCGCTGAAGGCTGGCGTGCGGCTACCGCGGCCGAGTGGGCCGCCCATCCGCTGTGGAACGATTTCATTGCCCCTGGAAACCCGGGCGGCATCGTTTCCCCGCAGACGATTACCGACCATTCGATCTACATCTATGCTTCCGAGTACTGGAGCGATTTTAGGCACGTCGATACGGGCGACTTTGCCTTTGGCAATGTAACCGACGGCGTGAATGGCCCGATCAGCGGCGTACCGGAAACGATCTATGTCCGGAATACGCCACAGAGCAACGATGTGCCGGAACCTGCATCCATCGCCCTGCTCGGTCTCGGCGCGTTTGGCATGAGCGTACTGCGTCGTCGCAAGGCGCGTTAAGACATACCGTCAGATCAGCATGTCTGATACGAAGAGGCCAACAGTCATGTTGGCCTTTTTCGCGTTGGCGGTCCGATCTACCCGTTCTGTACCGTGCTGTTGGCGTACACCCAGGTGTATTCGGCACCGAACAGGAAGATCTGCGCGGAGTAATAAAACCACGCGACGAGAATGACAAACGAGCCGGCCGCACCAAAACCCGAGGCCACGCTCGATTTCGCGAGGTACAACCCGATCAACGCTTTGCCGACATTGAAGAGCAACGCCGTGACCGCGGACCCCATCCACACATCGTGCCACGATATCTTCGCGGTCGGCATGATCTTGTAGATCATCGCGAACAGCACGGTGAAGAGCGCGAACGACGCGGCGAAATTCAATACGTTTGCCAAGACGCTTTCCGCTGCCGTCACCCCGCCCAACCAATCGCTGGCCGCTGCCAGCGCGGCGCTGACGACGAGTGAAATCATCAGCATGAAAGCCAGTCCGAGAACCAGCCCGAACGATAATATCCGGCTGCGCAACCAGCCCCATACGCCCGACGGCTTCGCTTTCGCCGGCACGCGCCAAATGCGGTCCAAATCCGTTTGCAGCTCGGCGAACGTGGCGGTTGCGCCCACAAGCAGAAGAACACCGCCAACGATACTGGCGACAACCCCGGTAGATGGTTCGCGCGCAGCGTTCAGCAAGCCCTGCAAGGCCGTCGCCCCCTGCTTACCCATAATGCTTTGAAACTGGGCAATAATTGCTCCTTGTGCGGCGTCCTGTCCAAATACCATCCCGGCAATCGCGATGATCAACACCAGTAGCGGTGCCAAGGAAAACAGCGTGTAATACGAAAGCGCTGCCCCCATGCTCGGCGCGTAATCATCCATCCATGCGTTTGCCGCCGCCCGGAAGATCTGCCACTGGCGACCAATCCAGCTCGTCGAGGTTTGCTCGAACGTCGGGCGCGCAGGCGCGCTTGCAGATGGTTCCGCGTCCTTCGCGTCGACTTTGCCGTCCTCAAAACGCGTCGGCGCGGGTTCCTTTTCTTTCTCGACCGGGGCGGATGCATCGGCGCTGACAGTGCTCATGGCCGAGGCAATCGGCGCGACCAGTGAGAGAACAAAACTACCGACCTTCAGCAACTCCCCGAGGCGGTCTTTACGCTCCGGTGCAATGTCGGATATCGGGGCTTTCTTGCGCCTGAGGAGCGCGTAGCCCGCCGCCGAGATGCCCAGTACGGCGGCGCCGCGCATGTACGGAGAGGAAAGCACGTCCGAAACCTTCGATTTCAACGCTTGGAATTGCTCATTCGTTCCCAGCTCGGCGGCAGCCAGCCGGGTTTCCGCTTCATGGATCTCGTGAGCGGTCGTGGTCATATCGTCCTCCTGTGGCTCTTACGGTCATCAGATGTGCTATCGACTTGATAGCTTCACCGTAAGCCTTCCATCAGGGACGTTCAGTACGGTGACTCACCGTCTACAGGAGCAAAACTCCGCGCCGTCGTGTTTTTCACGCTCCCGCAACAGCGCTGGGAAGTCGATTGTCAATAATGAGGTTCAGCGGCGGCGGGCGGCGATGCGGTTGTTTTGCCGATGTTAATCTGGCCGGTATAGGCGTCACCCATTCCCGATGCGGCGACGACAAATTCGTCAGGGCCGGAACGAACGGATTCGGCACGAGGGCCGCACTCCTTTTGGCAGCTCCAGGCGCTTCCACCAGTCGACGTCAAATCGAACGTGACCGGGGCGAGGTCCTTGAGGTAAGTGGGGATCGGCGCAGGCACTTCGGCAGGGAACCATTCGGGCTTTGTTTTCATGCTGTGAACATTGCCGGTCAACGTCAGAATAAGCGACGTCGGGGCGGCATTAAACGCCTCGCGTATCCGTGTTGCCATCTTCTCGTCATTGCGAAGGTGCCAGTCGGCGCCTGCCCCTTGCATGGCAAACACTTCCAGAGAATAGCCGGCCTGACGCAAACGACGCAAACCGTCGATCATATCGGCCATCGCCACGCTGGCCCTGCCATCTTGCCCTTGCTTCCAAAACTCAGTGCGCAACAGCGCGGTACGGGCGGCGAGGTCACCCGTTGATTGCAGATAAGTGGCGAGAGGCTCGTTCAAGTCGACGGGCATTTCCAGGCCGACCGCAACACTGGCGCCTTGTCTGAGGGCAGCACACACGATGCGCAAAAAAGTGGCCGGTGACTCCTTGGTGCCGTGACCTTCGCCAAACATCACGATCCGGTGACCGCGCAAATAATCGGTCGTACGCGGAATCGCCGAGCAATCCATGCCAGCGGGAATGTTCACTGCCCTCGTGGGCACCGCGAGAACCGCAATGAAGGCAGTAAATATGGTGACGGCGATGCTGCGTTTCTTCATGTCGAGCGTCCTCGTTTTTGCAGAACAAGAATATTGCGCGAGATCGACTGGAAAAGGCACACGCATATCCCACGTGCCGCCGAGTGTCTGGATTTGGCCGAACTCAGCCGTTCGGATCAGCATAGCAGGCTGCCATTGAGAAAAGCTCTCCGATTGTCACGACAGCTTCGGCGGTTGCAAAAGCTTCACAATTAGCAATTATTTCCTTATAGAAATCAAATTTTGTTCCATAATGACGCGGCATTTCCGATAGGAATTGATGTTCTTCGGCTCAACATCTGCATTTCAACTAATTTCACCCAACGGAAAAATAACAATGGCACTCGTAATCAAGAAATGGTACGCCGGCACGACCCAGAACAAAGACGGAAATTATGTGCACCTGATCGGGCGCGAGGCCGGTCTGTTCGCCTGGCTCCTGTCTGTCATCGGTATCGATCCCACCACGGAAGTCGAAATCCGGGACACGATGATCGTCTTCACTGCCGGCTCCCTGTCTGGCAAGCAAAAACGCGTCATTCCGATGCTGTCGGTTTGCTCGGCCTATTACGGCTACGTCAAGCCCTGGCAAATGGCCCTGCTGCTCGGGTTGCTCCTGACGCCATTTTTTGGACTCGGCTTGATTGTCGGTCCACTTTACTATTTCCTGAACAAGGAATTGACCGTGGGCGTCGTAGAGAACTCGAGCTGGGTCGGTGGTTTCGCGTTCAAGCGCTCTGTGATCGAGGGACAGAATATCGGTGAACAAAAGGCGTATGAAGTCATCAACATCATCCGCAGCCTGATCGAAGCAAAAACGGCTTAAGAGGAAGTGCGGTCCTGTGCGTACTGCATTGAGTCGCCGCTTCAGGCCGCTTCGGCCAGGCGAGCCTCGAACAGCGCGGCCAGCAAGTCCGACTGGCTGACGACGCCGAGAAACACGGCGCGCTCGTCCACGACGGGAATGTGGTGCAGGCCCACGTTGCTCATCAACGGGACGAGCGTGGCAATCGGTTCGTCCGCGCTCACGACCGCGACCTTCGTCGACATCAACTCCCCCACCGTCGCCGCCCGCTCCGGCCGCACGCCCAGCACGTGGGCGAACAGGCCGCGCAGGCGCTCGGCCACGGTCTGGTAATCGTCCAGGCCCGCATGGTGCAGGAAATCGCTCTGGCCGATGATGCCCGCCACGCGGCGCGACGGGTCCAGCACCGGCAGCGCGTGCAGGTTGTGGTGGCGCAGCAGGCGCCATGCTTCGGCCAGCGTCATCTCGGGCGTGGCCGTCACGACGTCCTTCGACATGATCGCCCCGCAGTTCACCGTGCCGAAGCGGCGGGCGTAGGCGCGCTGCTCCGTCTGCAGCAGGATCTCTTCCAGGTCGTCGCGGCTGACGTCCAGCACCTGGCCGTAGCGCGCGAGCACGCCGTCCAGGTCCTCGGCCGTGAAGCCCAGGCGCGCCATCGGTGCCGGGTCGCGCGTCGCGTGCGCCGCCTGCTGCGCCGTGCGCAGCATCGATTTCTGGTTGTGCGGATAGCGCCGGCCCGTCAGATTGTTGAACACGAGCGCGGCCAGCACGATCAGCGTGGAGTTCAGGCAGACGGGCAGGAACGCGAACGTGAAGCCCGCCGCGTGGATCGCGGGTCCGCCGAGAACGGCCGTCAGCGCCACGGCGCCGCTGGGCGGATGCAGGCAGCGCAGCAGGAACATGACGAAGATGGCACAGGCGCCCGCCAGCGGCGCGGCCAGCGCGGGATTGGCGACGCTCTTCGCGCAGATGATGCCGATCAGCGCGGAAATCGTGTTCCCGCCGATCACGGACCACGGCTGGGCCAGCGGACTGGCCGGCACGCAGAACAGCAGCACGGCTGATGCGCCCATCGGGGCGACGAGGGCCAGCGGCCCGATGCCCGATCCCTTCGTCAGCATGTCGCTGAGGATCGCCGTCACGAACAGCCCCACGAGAGCCCCTGCCACCGCACGCATGCGTTCGCCGCGCGGCACCGTATTCGGCTGCGGTACGAACGAGCGCAGCCATTCCAAACTGTGTTCCAGCATCATTCCTGTCGCTGCAAAAAAATATCACGTTATGATATATTATTTGGTTCCCAAAGCCAACGCCCTCCAGCAGGTCCATCCCCGTGAAAGACGAATCACCCCCGCTGTCCAAGCCGGATTTCGCCGCATTGTCGGAATTCCGCTACCAGATGCGGCGCTACGAGCGCTTCTCCGAAAACGCCGTGCAGGCGGAAGGCATCACGCCGCTGCAATACCTGCTCCTCCTGCACATCAAGGGTTTTCCCGGACGCGAATGGGCCACCGTCGGCGAGCTGGCCGAGCGCCTGCAGGCCAAGCAGCACGGCGTCGTCGCGCTCGTCTCGCGCTGCGAGGCCGGCGACCTCGTCGAGCGCCGCACGAACGCGGCCGACCGGCGCCGCGTCGAAGTGCACCTGCTGCCCAAGGGCGAAGCCTTGCTGACGCGCCTGGCCGCCGTCCACCACGCCGAACTGCGCGCGCTGCAAGGCGTCTTCACCGTTCCCACTCTTGCATGACAATATGAAAACAACCACGCACCCTACCGCGCCCCGGCGCGACTTTTCCGGCGACGCGAACCTGCTCCGCATCGCCGCCCTCGCCGCCGTCATCGGCGCGCTCAGCACGGTCGCCGCGCGCGTCCTGCTGACGATGATCCGCTTCTTCACGGACCTGTTCTTCTACGGCAAATTCTCGTTCGACGACCTGTCGCCGGCCAACAACACATTGGGCGCATGGGTGATCGCGATTCCCGTAATCGGCGGCCTCATCATCGGCCTGATCGCCCGCTTCGGCACGGAAGCCATCCGCGGCCACGGCATTCCCGAGGCGATCGAGGCGATCCTGTTCAAGCGCAGCGCCATGTCGCCGAAGGTCGCCGTGCTGAAACCGCTGTCGTCCGGCATCGCGATCGGCAGCGGCGGCCCGTTCGGCGCGGAAGGCCCGATCATCATGACGGGCGGCGCAATCGGCTCGCTGCTCGCCCAGTACTTCCACCTGACGGGTGGCGAGCGCAAGTCGCTGCTCGTAGCGGGCGCCGTGGCCGGCATGACGGCCGTGTTCGGCACACCGGTGGCCGCCGTGCTGATGGCCGTCGAACTGCTGCTGTTCGAACTGCGCCCGCGCAGCCTGCTGCCCGTCGCGACGGCGTGCGCCGTCGCGGGCTTCCTCCGTCCGCTCGCGATCGGCGCGGGCGCCCTGTTCCCGCTGCAGACGGCAGCCGTGAGCCCCGTGGCCCTCGTGTCCTGCCTCGTCGCGGGCATCGCGTGCGGCGCGCTCGCGTGGCTGATGTCGACGGCGCTGTACCGCGTCGAGGACGCCTTCCACCGCCTGCCCATCCACTGGATGTGGTGGCCGGCGCTGGGCGGCCTCGCCGTCGGCATCGGCGGCTACTTCCAGCCGCGCGCTTTAGGCGTCGGCTACGACGTCATCGGCGACCTTCTGCACAATCACATGCTGGCGGGCGCCATCGTCGGCCTGCTCGCGGTGAAGCTCGTCATCTGGTTGATCGCGCTCGGGTCCGGCACGTCCGGCGGCGTGCTCGCTCCGCTGCTGATGCTGGGCGCGGGCCTCGGCGCCCTGCTCGGCCCCTACCTGCCCGGCGCCGATCCCGCGCTCTGGCCGCTCGTGTTCATGGCCGCCACCCTGGGCGGCATGATGCGCGCGCCCGTGATGGCCGTCGTGTTCGCCTTCGAACTCACGCATGACGCGAACTCCCTGCTGCCGCTGCTGGCGGCATCGGCCGGCGCATACGGCTTCACGGTGCTGACGATGGGCCGTTCGATCCTGACGGAAAAGATCGCCCGCCGCGGCCACCACATCTACCGCGAATACGGCATCGACCCGCTCGAGCGCCACAGCGTGGCCGAGGTCATGACGACGGACGTGCTGCACGTCGACGCCAACGACACCATCGGCACCGTGCTCGCGAACCGCTTCGGCCCCGGCCAGCAGCACCGCGCCTTCCCCGTCGTCCGGAGCGGCGTCGTCATCGGCATGCTCGAGCGCGACACGCTGACGGGCCACCTGCCCGAGCTTCCCGTCGGCGCGCTGTACGGCGCCAACCCGCCGCTCGTCGCGCTGCCGGGCGAGACGTGCCGCGCCGTCGCCACGCGCCTGGCCGTGCACGGCATCGAACGCCTCCCCGTCGTGGCGCAGCCCGGCCACGGGCAACTGGTGGGCATCGTCAGCCGCAGCGACCTGATCAAGGCGACGGCCACCTTGCACGACGAGGAACACGAACGGCTCGTGCTACGCACCTTGCCGCTGGGACGCGGCCGCCGCGCGTCCGATCGCGCCGAAACCTGACCGAGGGCAAAGAGGCCGCGCGGGCGGCCGGCACGGTCCAGCGAGTTACTGAACAATCATGTACGATAAGCAACCCGCGTTCGCGCGCGGTCGTTCATTCATCGAGGATAACAACATGATCAAACCGCTCAAGCAGACCCTGCTCGCCGCCGCCCTCGCCATGGCAGCCGCCGGCCTCGCCGTTCCCGCCGCCCAGGCCGCCGCGCCGATGGTCAAGACGCCGGCCCCCGGCTTCTACCGCGTGATGGTCGGCGACTTCGAAGTCACGCCGATCAGCGACGGCACGTTCGACCTGCCGATGGACCAGTACATGCGCGAGAAGCCCGAGGTGACGCGCGCCGCCATCGCGAAGAATTTCCTCAAGGTGCCGGTGGAAACCTCCGACAACGCCTTCCTGATCAACACGGGCAGCAAGCTCGTGCTGGTCGACACGGGCGCCGGCGCCCTGTTCGGCCCGACCGTCGGCAAGTTCGTCAACAACCTGAAGGCGGCCGGCTACCAGCCGGAACAGATCGACGAGATCTACATCACGCACATGCACGGCGACCACGTCGGCGGCCTCGTCAGCAACGGCCAGCGCGTGTTCCCGAACGCGATCGTGCGCGCCGGGAAGGCCGACGCCGACTACTGGCTCAGCCAGGCCAACATGGACAAGGCACCGGCCGACAAGAAGGATTTCTTCAAGGGCGCGATGGCGTCGATCAACCCGTACATCAAGGCCGGCAAGTTCAAGGCCATCGATGCGGACGGCGAACTCGTCCCGGGTGTCTCCGCGATGGCCGAGCATGGCCATACGCCGGGCCACACGGTCTACGCGGTGGAGAGCCACGGCCAGAAGCTCGTGCTGATCGGCGACCTGATCCACCTGGCCGCCGTCCAGTTCGACAATCCGCAAGTGACCATCGCCTTCGACAGCGACGAGAAGGCCGCGTACGCGGCGCGCAAGCGCGTGTTCGACGAGGCGGCCAAGAACGGCTGGCTGGTCGGCGGGGCGCACCTGCAGTTCCCGGGGCTCGGGCATCTGACCACGCAGGGCAAGGGGTATCGCTGGGTGCCGGTCAATTACACGCAGATGCGTTAAAAAGCTGCCGCCGCCCGGTGCCGCTGCATTGATGCGTAGGGTGGACGGCTGTGCCGTCCACGCGTTCAAACGACACACGCGGGACCACACGACCTGATCCGACCAGTCTCCGCTGGCTGGACGCGTGGACGGCGAGCCGTCCACCCTACCTCTCTGACTCGATTCCTGCCAACAAGGCCGCCAGCTCATCCATGTCGACGGGCTTCACGAGGTGATGGTCGAACCCCGCCTCGAACGCCGCGCGGCGATCCTGTTCCTGTCCATAGCCCGTGACTGCCACCAGCACGATCGCGCCCGTCTGCGCATCCGCGCGCAGGCGGCGCGCCAGTTCGTTCCCGTCCATGTCCGGCAGGCCGATGTCGAGCAGCGCCACGTCCGGCCGCTGCTGGCGCGCCCGCTCGAGCGCGCGCTGCGAATCGTGTTCGACCTCCACCAGGTAGCCGCACGCTTCCAGCAGCATGCCCAAGGTGGCCGCGGCGTCGACGTTGTCGTCCACCACGAGCAATCGCAGCGGCCGCCGTCCACCGGACGCTGCGCCGGCCGTGTCAGTGGCGAAGGCGGGTGGCGCCGTCGGCATGGCAGGCTCCATCAGCGGCAGCGCCACCTCGAACGTGCTGCCCTGCCCCAGCCCCGGACTCGTGCAGAGGACCGTGCCGCCGTGCAGCTCGACGAGGTTCTTGACGAGTGCAAGCCCCAGCCCGAGGCCGCCCTGGGCGCGGTCGGACGAACGCTCGGCCTGCGTGAACAGGTCGAACACATGGGGCGTCAGCTCCGGCTCGATGCCGATGCCCTCGTCGCGCACGACGAGCAGCAACCGGCCACGCGCCTTGTCGATGGTGGCGGCAACCTCGATGCGACGGTCTTCCGGCGTGTACTTCGCCGCGTTGTTCAGGAGGTTCGCGAGCACCTGCACGAGGCGCGCGCGGTCGCCGAGGACGGTCGCATCCGGATCGGCGATGTCGACGGCGAGATGCTGGCGGCGCGCTTCGAACATGGGACGCACCTGCTCGATCGCCTCGTCGACGATGGTGCGCGCCGCCACGGGCGCGCGCGCGAGCGTGACGAGCCCGCGCGTCACGCGCGAGACGTCCAGCAGGTCGTCCACGAGGCTCGTCATATGGCGCACCTGCCGGCCGATGATCGCGCTGCTCTGGCGCACCCTCGCTTCATCGAGGCGGCCGATGCGCAGGAGGTCGGCGGCGGCGCTGATCGGCGCCAGCGGGTTCCTCAGCTCGTGCGCCAGCATCGCGAGGAATTCGTCCTTGCGGCGGTCGGCCGCGTGCAGCTTGTCCTCGGCGGCCTTGCGCTCCGTGACGTCGCGGAAGAACGTCACGATGCTGTCGTCGGCCGTCGGGTAGGCGCGCACCTCGCACCAGATCTCGCCGCCGTCCGGCATGCGCTGGCGGTACTCCGCCGTGCCGGCCACGCGGTCGCGCATCACGCGGCGGTACATGCGCCCCGCCGCGCTGTCGATCGCCTCCGGCCAGATATCCCAGTGGTTGCGGCCGATGACGTCGTCCGCTTCCATGTGCGCGATGCGCAGGCCGGCGGGGTTGATCTGCAGGACGGTCCAGTCGCTGGCGAGCAGCATGAAGCCTTCCGCGATCGTGTCGAGGATCGTGCGGCTGCGGTCGCGCTCTTCGCGCAGCGTGCCCTGCACGCGCGCCAGGTCGGCGGCGGCGCGGATGCGCTCGGCGGTGCCGCGCGCCAGCGCGACGTCGGCGTCCGTCCACGCGTGCGGCCGGTCCAGGCCCAGCATGAGGAAGGCCTGCAGGCGCCCGCTGCGGCGCAGCGGCACGGCGAGGCAGGCCTGGATGTCCAGCGCGAGGTACGTGCCCTGGCGCCCGGCCGTGCGCGGGTCGGCGCGCACGTCGGCCACGGCGACGACGTCGCCCGCGCGGCCCGCACGCCCCAGCTCGGGGCCGAACGCGTCGATGGCGAATGTGTGGCCCGCGACGCCGGCCAGGCCCGGCCGGCACCAGTCGCGCGGCACCGCCATCGTGGCGAGCCCATCGTCGACCTCGGCGTACAGCACGCGCGCCATGCCCAGCTCCAGGCCCAGCAGCGCGCAGCCCTTGCGGATGGCGTCGTCGCTCGACGCGAGGGGACGCAGCGCGTCGGCCATCGTCAGTTCGAACGCCGCGCGGCGCTCGGCCTGCACGCGGGCCGTCGTCTCGATGCAGGTGCAGTACAGCCCCGCGACGCGGCCGTGGCCGTCGTGCAGCGGGGAATACGAAAACGTGAACCAGGTCGACTCGCGGAAGCCCTTGCGCTCCATCGTCAGGGGCAGGTCTTCGAAATAGGCGGAGATGTTCGACAGCGCGCGGTCGACGATCGGCACGAGGTCCGGCCAGATCTCCGACCACACCTGCTGGAATGGCGCGCCGAACGCGGCCGGGTGCTTGTCGCCGAGGATGGGGGCGTAGGCGTCGTTGTACAGGAAGCGCAGGTCGGGCCCCCACGCGACGAACATCGGGAAGGCGGAGCTGAAGGCCATCGACACGGCGGTGGCCAGTTCCGGCGGCCAGCCTGCGGGCGGACCGAGCGGCGACATGCTCCAGTCGTGCTCCCGCAAGAGACGCCGGACTTCGCTCTCTCCGCCGAGGCCGGCGGTGGTACGCAAAATGTCAGCCATGCGCCGATTCTCGCATACCTGCTCCACGACCCCATGCACGATTGCAACTTCGTATCGGGGGTCGCGTGGTCGCGTTACAGCTTGATGAAGTGCTCGCGGTAGTAGCGCAATTCTTCGATGGACTCGATGATGTCGGCCAGCGCCGTGTGCTTCTGCGCCTTCTTGAAGCCGGACGCCAGTTCCGGCTTCCAGCGGCGGCACAGTTCCTTCAACGTGGACACGTCCAGGTTACGGTAGTGGAAGAAGGCTTCCAGCTTCGGCATGCCGCGCGCCATGAAGCGGCGATCCTGGCAGATCGAGTTGCCGCACATCGGCGACTTGTTCGCCGGCACCCACTGCTTCAGGAAGGCGATCAGCTGCTCCTCGGCCTGCGCTTCGTCGATCGTCGACGCCTTCACGCGGTCGATCAGGCCCGAACGGCCGTGCGTGCCCTTGTTCCAGGCATCCATCTTGTCCAGGGTGGCGTCGCTCTGGTGCACGGCGATCACGGGACCTTCGGCCAGCACGTTCAGGTTGGCGTCCGTGACGACGGCGGCCACTTCGATGATGCGGTCGTTGTCCGGATCGAGGCCGGTCATTTCCATGTCGATCCAGACGAGGTTGAATTCGTTCGGACGCTGGGCGGATGCTTCGGTAGGGGTGGCTTGTGACATAATTCTCTCTTTGCTGTAATAGCTAAACCTGCATTTTCTCACAGGCATAGAATGCTTTCATCCGCGTTTTCGGTTTTGTTCGTCGTCTTTCTGCTGCTGACCCTCGGCCTGCGCTACTGGCTGGCCCGGCGGCACATCCGTCACGTGCTGCGCCACCGCGACAGCGTGCCGGCCGAATTCGCCGAAAAGATTCCCCTGTCCGCGCACCAGAAGGCGGCCGACTACACGGTCGCCAAGACCCGCTTCGGCCTGTGGGGGGCGCTGTGGAACACGCTCGTACTCACCGGCTTCACCCTGCTGGGCGGCCTGCAGGCGCTGTCGACGGCGCTGCTGCACGCGACCGGCCCCGGTATGGTGCACCAGATCCTGTTGATCGTCGCGTTCGCCGTCGTCTCCGGTGCGCTCGACCTGCCATTCTCGTACTACCGCCAGTTCGTGCTGGAAGAACGCTTCGGCTTCAACAAGATGACGGTCGGCCTCTGGGTCGCCGATGCCGTCAAGGGCGCCCTCGTCGGCGCCGCCATCGGCCTGCCGCTGCTGTGGGTCGTCCTCACCCTGATGGACAAGACGGGCACCTTGTGGTGGTTGTACGCGTGGCTAGTGTGGAGCGGCTTCCAGCTGTTGATGATGGTGCTGTACCCCACCGTCATCGCGCCGTTGTTCAACAAATTCACGCCGCTCGCGGACGACACGCTGAAGGCCCGCATCGACGGCCTGATGGCACGCGTGGGCTTCGCCGCGAAGGGCCTGTTCGTGATGGACGGCAGCAAGCGCTCCGCGCACGGCAACGCGTATTTCTCCGGCTTCGGCGCGAATAAACGCATCGTGTTCTTCGACACCCTGCTGTCGCGCCTCGCGCCGGCCGAGGTCGAAGCCGTGCTCGCGCACGAGCTGGGACACTTCAAGCTGAAGCACATCGTCAAGCGCATCGTCGTCCTGTTCGCGCTGTCGCTCGCGTTCCTCGCCCTGCTCGGCTGGCTGAAGACGCAAGTGTGGTTCTACACGGGCCTCGGCGTGCTGCCCCTGCTGGGCCAGTCGAACGATGCGATGGCCCTGCTGCTGTTCTCGCTCGTGCTGCCGGTCTTCACGTTCCCCTTCTCGCCGCTCACGTCGATCACGTCGCGCAAGCACGAATTCGAGGCGGACGCCTTCGCCGCGAGCCACAGCGACGCGCGCGACCTCGTGTCCGCTCTCGTCAAGATGTACGAGGACAATGCCTCCACCTTGACGCCGGACCCGCTGCATTCCGCGTTCTACGATTCGCATCCGCCGGCCTCGGTGCGCATCCGCCAGCTGCGCCTCGCGGGGGCCGCATGAGTCTCGTCGACCACCACTGCGTGCACGGCGCCGCCGCGCTGGACGATGCGGCTATCCAGTCCCTGCTGCCCGACGTGCCCGACTGGCACCTGACCGGCAACCGTCTCGAACGCGAATTCGTGTTCCGCGACTTTCACGAAACGATGGAATTCGTGAACGCCCTCGCCTTCATGATCCACCGCGAAGACCACCACCCCGACCTCACGGTGGGCTACCGCCGCTGCACCGCGGCGTGGACGACGCATTCGGCCGGCAACCGCCTGTCCGAGAACGATTTCATTTGCGCAGCCAAGGCGGACGCCCTGTACGCGGGACGGGCGGGCGCATGAGCAAACACGATCTGACGGGTACCATCGTCGCGGCCCACGGCCGCCATTACCTGGCCGACGTCGACGGCGAATTCCTCCAGTGCGTCACGCGCGGCAAGAAGACGAATGTGGCCGTCGGCGACATCGTGCACCTGAAGCGCACGTCGAACGACCAGGCCGTCATCGAAAAGATCGCGGAGCGCACCACCTTGCTGTACCGCTCCGACCAGTACAAGAGCAAGCTGCTGGCGGCGAACATCTCGCGGCTGTTCATCGTCATCGCGACGGAACCGAGCTTCGCGGACGACCTCGTGTCGCGCGCCCTCGTCGCGTGCGAGGCGGCCGGTGTCGACGCGCACCTCATCCTGAACAAAGTCGACCTCGAGCCGAACCTCGCCCGCGCGCGCGAACGGGCGAGCCTGTACACGAACCTCGGCTATCCGCTGCATGAAGTCTCCGCGAAGACGCATCCCGAGGAGACCGTCGCCACGCTCACGCCGCTGCTGCAGGGCCAATCGTCGATCCTGATCGGCCAGTCGGGCATGGGCAAGTCGTCGATCGTGAACCTGCTGGTGCCGGATGCGGACATCGCCGTGCGCGAAATCTCGGAAGCGCTGGACACGGGCAAGCACACCACGACGTTCACCCGCCTGTATAAATTGCCGGCGGGCGGTACCTTGATCGATTCGCCCGGCTTCCAGGAATTCGGGCTGTACCACCTGACGGAAGGCATGCTGGAACGGGCGTTCGTCGAATTCAAGCCCTACCTGGGCGGCTGCAAGTACTACAACTGCCGCCACCTGGCGGAACCGCAGTGCGCCGTGCTGCAGGCCGTCGCGGACGGCAAGATCGCGAAGCTGCGCCACGACCTGTACGCCCAACTGCTGCACGAGTCGGCGCAGACGTTGTACTGACAAATTCCGCGCCAATTTCCCGGCAGATAAACAAAAACGCTTATAATCCAAGAGATTATCGTATCTCAGACACAAAAAATGGCTGGCACGACTCCCACCAACATCAAGCATTTCCTGCAGCTTTCCGACTTCACCCGCGCCGAATTCGAGTACCTGATCGAGCGTGCGACCGTCATCAAGCGCAAGTTCAAGAACTACGAGATCTACCACCCGCTCGTCGACCGCACGCTCGTCATGGTGTTCGAAAAGAACTCCACGCGCACGCGCCTGTCGTTCGAGGCGGGCATGCACCAACTGGGCGGCGCCGCGATCTACCTGAACACGCGCGACAGCCAGCTGGGCCGCGGCGAACCCGTCGAGGACGCGGGCCAGGTCATGTCGCGCATGTGCGACATCATCATGGTGCGCACGTTCGGCCAGGACATCATCGAGCGCTTCGCGGCGCATTCGCGCGTGCCCGTGATCAACGGCCTGACGAACGAACACCACCCCTGCCAGGTGCTGGCCGACATCTTCACATACTACGAGCACCGCGGCGCCATCGTCGGCAAGACGGTGGCGTGGATCGGCGACGCCAACAACATGCTGTACTCGTGGCTGCAGGCGGCCGAGGTGTTCGGCTTCCACCTGAACGTGTCGACGCCGAAGGGCTACGACCTGGACCCGACGCTTGTCACGACGAAGAACTACACGCTGTTCGAGAACCCGTCGGACGCGTGCGCCGGCGCGCACCTCGTGAACACGGACGTGTGGACGAGCATGGGCTACGAAAAGGAAAACGCCGAGCGCCTGAAGGCGTTCGACGGCTTCATCGTCGACGAGGCGAAGATGGCGCGCGCGAGCGCCGACGCGCTGTTCATGCACTGCCTGCCCGCGCACCGCGGCGAGGAAGTGTCGGCCGGCGTCATCGACGGTCCGCAATCCGTCGTCTGGGACGAGGCCGAGAACCGCCTGCACGTGCAGAAGGCGCTGATCGAATACCTGCTGCTCGGACGCATCGAAGACAAACACTGACACCACCCTTGAGCCTGATCGTCGGCCCGCTGAGGGCCGGCTGACCATCATCCCCCTCCACATCTGACACCACTGGAACTTCCATGAGCGACATTAAAAAAGTAGTCCTCGCCTACTCGGGCGGCCTCGACACCTCCGTCATCCTCAAATGGCTGCAGGATCACTACCAATGCGAAATCGTCACCTTCACCGCCGACCTGGGCCAGGGTGAAGAGCTGGAGCCGGCACGCGCCAAGGCGCTGAAGTTCGGCATCAAGCCGGAAAACATCTACATCGACGACGTGCGCGAAGAGTTCGTGCGCGACTTCGTGTTCCCGATGTTCCGCGCCAACACCGTGTACGAAGGCGAATACCTGCTGGGCACGTCGATCGCGCGTCCGCTGATCGCCAAGCGCCTGATCGAGATCGCCAACGAGACCGGCGCCGACGCCGTGTCGCACGGCGCGACCGGCAAGGGCAACGACCAGGTCCGCTTCGAGCTGGGCGCGTACGCGCTGAAGCCGGACGTCAAGATCATCGCCCCGTGGCGCGAGTGGGACCTGCTGTCGCGTGAAAAACTGCTGAAGTACGCGGAAGACGCCGGCATCGACATCGACATGAAGCACAAGAACGGCGGCGCGCCGTACTCGATGGACGCCAACCTGCTGCACATCTCGTTCGAAGGCCGCCACCTGGAAAACCCGAGCGCGGAAGCCGAGGAATCGATGTGGCGCTGGACCGTGTCGCCGGAAGCGGCCCCCGACCAGGCCGAGTACCTGGACATCGAATACGAACACGGCGACATCGTGGGCCTGAACGGCAAGAAGATGACGCCGGCGCAAGTGCTCACGGAGCTGAACCGCCTCGGTGGCAAGCACGGCATCGGCCGCCTGGACCTCGTGGAAAACCGCTACGTCGGCATGAAGTCGCGCGGCTGCTACGAAACCCCGGGCGGTACCATCATGCTGCGCGCGCACCGCGCCATCGAGTCGATCACCCTGGACCGCGAAGTGGCGCACCTGAAGGACGATTTGATGCCGCGCTACGCCTCGCTGATCTATAACGGCTACTGGTGGGCGCCCGAACGCGTCGCGCTGCAGACGCTGATCGACCACACGCAGAAGAGCGTGAACGGCTGGGTGCGGGTCAAACTGTACAAGGGTAACGTGATCGTCGTGTCGCGCGATTCGAAGACGGATTCGCTGTTCGACATGAACATCGCCACGTTCGACGAAGACGGCGGCGCCTACAACCAGGCCGACGCCGGCGGCTTCATCAAGCTGAACGCGCTGCGCATGCGCATCGCCGCCAAGGCGCGCGCAAAACGCGGCCAATAACGCGACCCGTCACACCGCGCGGGCTTGCCCGACGAGCCGCCGCTCCGCGAGGACCGGCGGCTTTTTCGTGCGTGCAGCCTTTTCAGCGGCCCGCCGGCACGCTACCATCGCGTCTCCCCTGCCGGACACCATGACCGATCACAGCGACAATCCCTGCCTGTCGTGCGGCGCCTGCTGCATGACCTACCGCGTCTCCTTCTACTGGGCCGACGGCGACGCGCGCGGCCTGCCGCCCGCCCTGACGGAGCGCGTCAACCCGCACCTCGCGTGCATGGCGGGCACGAACTCGAACACGCCCCGCTGCGCGGCCCTCGAGACGGGCCCCGGCGGCCACGTCGCGTGCCGCGTCTACGAGCAGCGTCCCGATCCCTGCCGCGAGGTGCAGATCGGCGACGACAAGTGCCGCCATGCGCGCGCACGGCACGGCCTGCCCGCGCTATCCTGAACAAGCCGGCCCCGGCCGCGCGTTTCATCCGTGCGGGAATTTCCGTGAAGCCAATAAACTGATACATTCACGACGTTTCCCCCGACACACTGGAGAGCGCATGTTTAACAATTTGAGCATCAGGCACAAACTCGTCGCGGGCTTTGGCGCCATCGTCGCGATCATCCTGTTCCTGCTGATCCTCGCCTATAACAATTTCGCCCGCCTGTCGGACGCCAACCAGTGGAACCGTCATACGCTGGAAGTGCTGCTTGAGATCGACCAGATCGCCACGTCCGTGCTGCAGGTGCAATCGTCCGCGCGCGGCTACCTGTTGACGGGCAACGAGGCACTCGTCGCGCCGATCCACACCGACTACGCGACGGCACGCGCCCACCTGAAGCGCATCCAGGCCCTCACCGTCGACAACGCCCAGCAGCAGGACCGCCTGCGCCGGCTCGACACGCTGCTCTCCACGTGGATGGAACAATCGGTCACGCCGCAGATCGAGTCGCGCCGCTCCGCGGGGGCGGCCGGCACGGTGAACGTGTCGGCGCGGATCGAAGCCACCGTACTGGCGGGTACAAGTTCCATCGGCGCCGTGCGCGGCGTGCTGGACGACGTGGAAGCGGAGGAAAACCGCCTGCTCGTCCAGCGCCAGAAGGACACCGACACGCTGCGCGAAACGATGACCGTGCTGCTGACCGCGGGCGGCGTCGTCTGCGTCGCGCTGGCCGTGCTCATCTCCACGCTGCTCGTGCGCGCGATCTCGCGTCCGCTGGACAGCCTGATGCGGGCGGCCGGCCAGATAGCGGGCGGCACGCACGGCGCCCGCGCCGAAGTCCTGTCGCGCGACGAACTGGGCCAGGTGGCGCTGGAATTCAACCGCATGGCCCAGGCCATCGAGGACAGCCAGTCCAAGGAACAGGCGGCGACGAGCACGCTGCGCGCCAAGGTCGACGCGCTGCTCGACGTCGTCTCGAAGGCCGCGCGCGGCGACCTCACGGGCACGATCGAGATCGCGGGCACCGACGCCATCGGCCGCCTGGGCGAAGGCCTGGCCACCATGTTCGGCAACCTGCGCAGCCTGCTGAACAACGTGCAGCGGGCCGGCATCCAGGTCACCACGTCGGCCACGCAGATCGCCGCGTCGGCGCGCGAGCAGGAAGCGACGGGCATCGAGCAGGCGCAGACCAGCGTCGAGGTCCTGTCGACGACGCGCGAGATCTCCGCGAACACGTCGCAGCTGCTGCGCACGATGGAGGAAGCGACGGAGGTGGCCGACTACACGACGTCCGCCACGACCGAGGCACAGGACAACCTCAGGCGCATGGACCAGTCGATGCAGCAAATGGTCGCGGCGACCGACGCGATCAGCGCCAAGCTCGCGACCTTGTCGGAAAAGGCCAGCAACATCAACGGCGTGCTGACGACCATCACCAAGGTCGCGGACCAGACCAACATCCTGTCGTTGAACGCGGCGATCGAGGCCGAGAAGGCCGGCGAGGCGGGCCGCGGCTTCGCCGTCGTCGCCAGCGAGATCCGGCGCCTGGCCGACCAGACGTCCGTGTCGACGTGGGACATCGAGCAGATGCTGAAGGAGATGCAGTCCGCGGTGTCGGCCAGCGTCATGGGCATGGACAAGTTTACCGAGGACATCCGCCGCAGCGTGGACGAGGCGCGCCACGTGGCCGAGCAGCTCTCCGGCATGACGGAGCAGGTGAGCAAGCTGCCGCCCCGCTTCGACCTCGTGCTGCAGGGGATGCAGTCGCAGGCCGTCGGCGCACAGCAGATCACGGAGACGATGACGCAGTTGTCCGAGGCGAGCCAGCAGTCGGTCGATTCGCTGAAGGCCACGAGCGAGGCCGTGCACCAGTTGCAGTATGCCGCCACGGACCTGCAGCAGTCCGTCGCCACGTTCTCCGTCACCCAGTAGGCGGGCCCGCGATGAAAGTGATGGTGTTCCACATCGGCGTCGACCGCTACGCGCTGCCCCTCGCGGACGTGCTGCGCGTGGTGCCCGTGGCGAGCCTGAAAGCGCTGCCGGGCGCCCCCGATTTCGTGCGCGGCCTGCTCGACCTGCACGGGGAGGCGATTCCCGTCATCGACCTGTCGCGCCTGGCCGGCGCGCCGCCGGACGCCGTCCGCTACGACACCCGCATCCTGCTCGTCGACGTGCCCGCCGGCGGCCGGCGCCGCAGGCTGGGCCTGAAGGCCGAGCGCGTGATCGGCGTGGCCGACATCGACGGGCCGTTGGCCGATGCGGGTGTCGCCAGCGCGCCGTGGCTCGGCCAGGTCGCGGCCGGCACCGAAGGCATGCTGCAACTGGTCGACCCCGACCGCATGCTCGCGCCGGACGTCGAAGCGCTGCTGTTCGGCGCGGGAGAAGCCGCATGAACCTGACGTGCCGCCTGCGCGCCGCCACGGGACTGGACCTGGCGGTGGCCACCGTCGAGCGCGCGGTCCGCGAGCGCATGCGCGCGACGGGCGCGGACCTCGATTACGACCCGCACCCCGGCACGCCCGAATTCGATGCGCTCGTCGACCTCGTCGTCGTGCCGGAATCGTGGATCCTGCGCGACCCCGCCCAGTTCGACACGGCGCTGCGCTTCGTGCAGGCGCGCCTGGCGGCGCAGCCGGGCCGGCCCGTGCGCGTGCTGTCGGTGCCCTGCGCCGGCGGCGAGGAACCCTACACGCTGGCGATGCTGCTGGCGCGCGCCGGCATCGGGCCGGACGCGTGCCGCATCGACGCGTTCGACCTGTCGCACGAGGCCATCGCCCGCGCCCGCGCGGGCCACTACACGCGCAACGCGTTCCGCGGCGACGACCGCGGCCTGCGCGAACGCTTCTTCACGGACGACGGCGACGGCTGCGTGATCGGTGCCGAGCCACGGGCCTACGTCGCGTTCGACCAGGTCAACCTGTTCGACCTCGCCCCGCTGCGGACGGGTGCTTACGACCTCGTGTTCTGCCGCAACCTGCTGATCTATTTCGACGCGGCCCGGCAGGCGCGCGCGGCCGCGTGCCTCCTCGCGCTGCTGGCCGACGACGGCCTGCTGCTCGCGGGCCATGCCGAGGCGCCCGCGCTGTGCCGCCACGGCTTCGGCCCCGCGACGCCGCGCGCCACGTCGGCGCTGCGCAAGCAGGGCCGGCGCCGCGCACATGTCGTGCCCGCGGCCGTGCGCGCGGCGCTGCCGCCGGCGGCCCGGCCCGCCGCGCCGCGCCCGGCCGCACCGCCCGCTTTTGCGCCACCGGTTGCGAAGCCACCGGCCGCCCCGGCGCCGCGCGACCTGCTGGCCGACGCGCGGCGCCACGCGAACGCGGGCCGCCTGGCCGAGGCTGAGCAAAGCTGCCGCGCCGCCCTCGCGCTGCGCGCGGACGATGCCGAGGCGTGGTTCCTGCTGGGGCTCACGGCCGAATGCGCGGGCCGGACGCGGGAGGCCGAGCGCGACTGGCGGCGCTGCGTGTACCTGGCTCCGGACCACTACGAAGCCTTGTGCGCCCTGGCCCTGCTGCTCGAACAGCGGGGCGACGCGGGTGCCGGTGCCATCTTCAAGCGGCGCGCGGCGCGCGTGCACGCGCGGCGCGGGAGCACGACGGCATGAAGCACCTGCCCCTGCGCCCATGGAAGGACGACGCGTGCTGGCGCCGCATCGGCGTGGCCGGCGACCGCAGCTGCCCCGAACTGGCGCAATACGTCCACTGCCGCAACTGCACCGTGTACGCGGGCGCCGCGCAGCACAACCTGCAGCGCCCCGTCGAAGCCGACTACCGCGACGCCTGGGCACGCGAACTGGCCCGTCCTCTGCCCGCTCCGGCCCACACCGACGCCGCCGCGATGGCGTTCCGCGTCGGCGCCGAATGGCTGGCCGTGCCGCTGGCGCTGGCCGTGGAAGTGGCGCCGCTGGCGCCCGTGCACCGCCTGCCGCACCGCGACGGCGGCGCCCTGCTGGGCGTCGTCAACGTGGGCGGCCGCCTGCTGCCGGCCGTGTCGCTCGCGCGCCTGATGGGCGTCGACACGGACACTGCCACGCCGCCCGCCGGCCGCCACGCGTTCGCGCGCCTGCTCGTGCTGGCCCCCGCCGGACAGCGCATCGCGCTGCCGGTGGACGAGGTCCACGGCGTGCTGCGCCACGCGCAGCACGCGCTGCGTCCGCCCGCCGCCAACGTGGGACGCGCGCCGTCGCCCCTCGTCGCCGGCATCATCGCCGACGGCGCGCTGGAAGCGGCACTGCTCGACACGGCGCGGCTGGCGGCGCAACTGGAGGGCCTGCTGCGATGAGCATGGACGACGAGGACCTGAGCGGCTATTCGATGCTGGACCTGTTCCGCATGGAGACGCGCGAACAGATGCGCGTACTGACGGACGGCCTGCTGCAGCTCGAACAGGGGACGGCCGACGCCGCGATGCTCGAGGCGATGATGCGGGCAGCCCATTCGGTCAAGGGCGCCGCCGTGATCGTCGGGCTCGATCCGGCGGTGCGTCTCGCGCACGCGATGGAGGACGTGCTGGTCGCCGCCCAGGAAGGCCGCGCGCGGCTGGACGCGGACGGCGTCGACGTGCTGCTCGGCGCCGTCGACCTGCTGCAGGAACTGGCGCTGACGTCCGAGCCGGGCAAGCGCACGCCGCATGCCAACCGCCTGGCGCGGACGCTGACGATGCTGCGGGCGCTGCTCGATCGGGACGCGACGGCGCCGGCCGCCCCGGCCGCGCCCGAACCGGCGCCCGCCACGGACCCCACTCCCGCACCGGAACCTGCCATCGCACTGGAATCGGTCATCGCCCCCGAACCTGTCCCCGAGCCGGAACCCGCGCCGCCAGCGCCGGCACGGGAAGCTGCCCCGCCACCGCCCGCGCCCGCGGCACCCGACGGCGGCGGCGACCTGCTGACCCTGGCCGGGCAGGCACGCCTGCAGGCGGGCCAGCTGCGGCCGTGGATCGCCGGGCTGCAGCGCTACAAGCGCTACCAGCACGGCGTGTTCGACGCGCTGGAGCGGCTGCAGGACGCCATCCGCACGACGGGCGATCCGCACCTGGCCGAACTGGCGCAGCGCGTCGCCGACCGGGCCGCCCCGTTGCGCGACACGCTGCTGCAGACGATCGAGGGTGCCGAGCACTACGAGCGCCGGGCGCTGTCCGTGTCCGCACGCCTCGCGGACGAAGTGCTGGCGCTGTCGATGTGCCGCTTCGCGGACGGCGTGCGCGGCCTGCCGCGGATGGTGCGCGACCTGGCGCGCGGCCTCGGCAAGGACGTGCGCGTGGAGATCGACGGGGACGCCACTCTCGTCGACCGCGCCGTGCTGGCGCGCATGGACGCGCCGCTGAACCAGCTGCTGCGCAACGCCGTCGACCACGGCATCGAGCTGCCTGCCGAGCGCACGGCCGCCGGCAAGCCCGCGCACGGCACGATCCGCCTGGAAGCACGGCACCGTGGCGGCATGCTGTCGCTCGTCGTCGAGGACGACGGCCGCGGGGTCGATCCGGAGCGCATCCGCGCGGCCGCCGTGCGGCGCCAGATCGCCGCGCCCGCGTTCGCGCCCGCGCTGTCGCAAGCGGAGCTGATGGAATTCCTGTTCCTGCCCGGCTTTTCTCTGAAGGACAGCGCCACCGAATTGTCCGGCCGCGGCGTCGGCCTGGACGTCGTGCACGACACGGTGCGCGCGCTGAACGGCACGGTACGCGCGGAATCGGCGCCGGGCGCAGGCTTCCGCACCGTGATCACGCTGCCGCTCACGCAATCGATCGTGCGCGCCCTCGTCGTGGACGTGGCCGGCGAAGCGTACGCGCTGCCGATCGCGCGCGTGGAACGCGTGCTGCGGGTGCCGGCGACCGCCGTGCTCACGCTGCAGGGGCGCCAGTACGTCAAGACGGGCGCGGATGGCGAGGATAGCGAGGAACTGGGCATCGTCGCCGCGAGCCAGGTACTGGGCCTGGGCGAGGCCGTCGCCGGCACGGACTTGGCCCTCGTCGCGATCGGCACGGGCCGCGAGCGCTACGGCCTCGCCGTCGACGCCGTGCACGGCGAACAAAGCCTGACGGTGCAGCCGCTCGAGCCCACGTTCGGCAAGCTGCGCGACGTGGCCGCCGGGGCGTTGCTCGACGACGGCACGCCGGTGCTGATCCTGGACGTGCCCGACCTGCTGCAATCCATCGCGCGCCTGCTCGGCACGGGGGCCGCGCTGCGCCTGGCGCCCGGCGCGCCGGCGGCCGCGAGCGCGCGCCGCGTGCTCGTCGTCGACGATTCGCTCACCGTGCGCGAGATGCAGCGCAAGCTGCTGGCGGGGCGCGGCTACCGCGTCGACGTGGCGCTCGACGGCGAAGACGGCTGGAACCAGTTGCGCGCGGCCGACTACGACCTCGTGATCACGGACATCGACATGCCGCGGCTGGACGGCATCGGCCTCCTGGAACGCATCCGGCGCGACCCGCGCCTGCACCGGCTCCCGGTGATGATCGTGTCGTACAAGGACCGCCCGGAAGACCGCGCGCGCGGCCTGGAGGCGGGTGCGGACTACTATCTGGCCAAAGGCGCGTTCCACGACGCCACACTGCTCGACGCCGTGCGCGACCTGGTCGGCGCGGCCCACGGGGAAGGAACGCCATGAGGATCGGCATCGCCAACGACAGTCCGACCGCGTCCGAGGCGCTGCGGCGCGCGCTCGCGGGCAGCGAGCACCAGGTCGCTTGGGTGGCGCGCACGGGCGCCGACGCCGTGCGCCTGTGCCGCGACCTGCCGCCCGACCTCGTGCTGATGGACCTCGCCATGCCCGTGATGGACGGCGTCGAGGCCACGCGCAACATCATGCGCGAGGCGCCGTGCGCGATCCTCGTCGTCACGGCGGCGCCGCAGGACAACGTGGGCCAGGTGTTCCGCGCGCTCGGCGCCGGCGCCCTCGACGTGACGGCGACGCCCGTGCTGCTCGGCCGGCCCGGCGGCGAGGCCGCGCTGCTGGCGAAGATCCGCACGATCGCCAAGCTGATCGCGGCGACACCCGCCGCACCCGCTGCCGTGGCGGGTCCGCCGCCCGACAACGGGTCCGGCGTCGCGCGCCTCGTCGCGATCGGCGCGTCCACCGGCGGCCCCAACGCGCTGGCGCGGCTGCTCGCGCGCTGGCGGCCGCCGCCCGACACCGCGGCCGTCGTCGTCCAGCACATCGACCCCGCGTTCGCCCTCCAGCTGGCGCGCTGGCTGCACGAACAGGCCGGCGTGCCCGTGCGGCCGATCGCCGGCGGCGACGCGGTCGAGGGCGGCATCGTGCAGGTGGCCGCCAGCGACGACCACCTGCGCCTCACGGCGCGCCACAAGCTCGTCTACGATGTCGATCCCCGCGACGAGGTGTACCGGCCGTCGGTCGACGTGTTCTTCCACTCGGTGGCCCGGCACTGGGAACGCGCCGCCACCGGCGTCCTCCTGACGGGCATGGGCCGCGACGGCGCGGCCGGGCTGCTCGCCATGCGCGACGCGGGCCACGCGACGATCGCCCAGGACGAGGCCAGCAGCGCCGTGTACGGCATGCCGCGCGCGGCGGCGGAACTGGGCGCGGCCGAAAAGATTTTACCCATCGACAATATCGCGGCCGCATTGCGGTAGAATGGCGCCCCGTCGTCAATACGCCCTTTCCCCGTTCGATCCGATGTCCGCAGCCAGCCCGATCCCCGCCGTCACGCGCGACGCCGACGACACGATGCGCGTCCTGCTGGTCGACGACCAGCTCATCATCGTCGAGGCCGTCCGCCGCATGCTGGCCGGCCATCGCGACATCGAATTCCATTACGTGACCGACCCGCGCGCCGCACGCGCGGCCGCGCTGCGCCTGCGGCCGACGGTGATCCTGCAGGACCTCGTCATGCAGGGCGACGACGGCTTCGAGCTGATCCGATCCTACATGCGGGACGATATCTTGCGCGACGTGCCCGTGATCGTGCTGTCGACCAAGGATGAAGCGAAGCTGAAGGCGCACGCGTTCGCCGTCGGCGCGCACGACTACCTCGTCAAGCTGCCGGACGCGCTGGAACTGGTGGCACGCATCCGCCACCATTCGGACGGCTACATCAGCCGCCTGCAGCGCGACGCCGCATGGCGCTCGCTGCGCGCCAGCCAGGAAGAACTGGCGCGGGCCAACGAGGAATTGCGCCGGCTGGCCGCGCTGGACGGGCTGACCGGTATCGCCAACCGCCGCCGCTTCGACGAAGCGCTGCAGGCGGAATGGCAGCGGGGCCGGCGCAACGGGTCGCCGCTCGCGCTGCTGCTGTGCGACGTCGACCATTTCAAGCTGTACAACGACGGTCTCGGCCACCCTGCCGGCGACCTGTGTCTCAAGAAGACGGCCGCCGTTCTGACGGGCCAGCTGAAACGCCCGGCCGACCTCGCGGCGCGCTACGGCGGCGAGGAATTCGCGCTGCTGCTGCCGGACACCGACCTGGCCGGCGCCCTGCGCGTGGCCGAAGCATGCCGCGCCGGCCTCGCGCAACTGGCACTGCCGCATCCCGGCGCGCCTTGTGGCTTCGTCACGATGTCGCTGGGCGTCGCGTGCATGCAGCCGGGCGGGGACGCCACCTTTGATGTCCTCGTCGCCCGCGCCGACGCCGCGCTGTACGCCGCCAAGCGCGGCGGCCGCGACCGCGTCAGCCCCGCTGCCTGACCGTCACACCAGCACGGGTTCCGGCTCCAGCCGCACGCCGAAGCGCGCCTCGACGTCGTCCTGGATGGCGCGTGCCAGCGCCAGGATCTCGGCGCCCGTCGCACCGCCATTGTTGACCAGCACGAGCGCCTGCTTCGGATACACGCCGGCGCGACCGAGGTTCCTGCCCTTCCAGCCGCAGCGGTCGATCAGCCAGCCGGCCGCCAGTTTTTCGCTGCCGTCCGGCTGGGCGTGGTGCACGAGGTCGGGCCACGTGTCCAGCAGGCGCACGCAGTGCTCGCGCGGCACGACGGGGTTCTTGAAGAAGCTGCCCGCGTTGCCGATCTCGGCGGGATCGGGCAGCTTGCGCCGCCGGATCGCGATCACGGCGTCCGCCACCTGGCGCGGCGTCGGCACGGCGATTCCCTGCACGGCCTGCGCCAGTTCCGCGTAGCGCAGGTTCGGCGTCCACGCGCGCGGCAGCGCGAACGTCACGTCCAGCACGACGAGCGAGGCGCCCTCCGGGTGCTTGAACACGCTGTCGCGGTAGCCGAAGCGGCACGCGGCCGCGTCCATCGTACGCGTCGTGCCGTCGGCGAAGTCGAACACGGTCAGCGCATGAAAACAGTCCTTCACCTCGGCCCCGTACGCGCCGATGTTCTGGATCGGGGACGCACCCACGGTGCCCGGGATCAGCGCCATGTTCTCCAGGCCGCCGAGGCCTTGCGCCAACGTCCATTCGACGAACGCATGCCAGTTCTCGCCCGCGCGGGCACGTACGAGGACGGCGTCGTCCGTCGTGCCGACGATCTCCTTGCCGGCCAGTGCCATGTGCAGCACGAGCGCTTCCACTTCGTCATGCGCGATCAGCAAATTGCTGCCGCCGCCGAGCACGAGCCGCGGCAGCGCCGCCAGCGCGGGGTCGGCCGCGACGGCGGCCAGGTGGCCCGGATCCGTCACGCGCACGTAGCGCCTGGCGCGCGCGGGAATGCGGAACGTGTTGAAGGCAGCGAGGGAAACGTCGTGTGAAAGAGGCAGGTCGGCGGGCATGGCTGGGATGGGTAGTGTTTGGCGCATTATAGTGGGCGGCGCGTTGTTGGTTACAATATCGGCATTCACTACTGTGCAACAGAAAAAGGAAAAAGAAGATGCCATCGTTTGATGTGGTCTGCGAAGCAGACATGGTCGAAGTCAAGAACGCCGTCGAGCAGTCCGACAAGGAAATCGGCACGCGCTTCGACTTCAAGGGCAGCTCCGCCAAGGTCGAGCAGAAGGAACGCGAGATCACCGTCTTCGGCGATTCCGACTTCCAGCTCGGCCAGGTGCGCGACGTGCTGTTGAACAAGATGACCAAGCGTAAGGTCGACGTGCGCTTCCTCGACGAGGGCAAGATCGAGAAGATCGGCGGCGACAAGGTCAAGCAGGTGCTCAAGGTGCGCAACGGCATCGAGACGGAAAACGCGAAGAAGATCACGAAGCTCGTGAAGGAAAGCAAGCTGAAGGTGCAGGCGTCGATCCAGGGCGAGACCGTGCGCGTGACCGGCAAGGACCGCGACACGTTGCAGGAAGCCATCGCACTGCTGCGCAAGGACGTCAAGGACCTGCCGCTCGAATTCAACAACTTCCGCGACTGATCCTCGCGGCCACCGTCGCGTTGCCGCACGACCGTGCGGCAAATGGTGCTCTCGGTGTGACCCCTCCTGCTGTAAAATGCGGGTGCGCAGACACGCCGGCCAACCGGCGGGGTCGCACGACAGAGAGAGAACAAGATCGTCCAGGGGCGCGCCCCCGGTAGTTAAGGATAACAATGAAACGTGTTGATGATTTCCGCTTGCGTTTGGGTGACAAGGAATACGTGCCCATCATGATCGGCGGAATGGGTGTGGACATTTCCACTTCGGAACTGGCGCTGGAAGCGGCCCGGCTGGGCGGCATTGGCCACATTTCCGATGCGATGGTGCCGGACGTGTCGGACCGCAAGTTCGACACCAGCTTCGTCAAGGACAAGACCAAGCTCTACAAGTTCAACATCAACAACATGGACAAGTCCGTCGTCCAGTTCGACCTCGAGCGACTGGCCGAGGCGACGCGCCTGCACGTGGGCGCCACGATGGCGGCGAAGAAAGGCGATGGCCTGATCTTCGTGAACTGCATGGAAAAGCTGACGATGAATGCGCCGAAGGAAACGCTGCGCACCCGTCTGTCGGCGGCGCTGGACGCGGGCATCGACGGCATCACGATGTCGGCCGGCCTGCACCTGGGCTCGTTCGAACTCATCAAGGACCATCCCCGCTTCCGTGAGGCCAAGCTGGGCATCATCGTGTCGTCCGTGCGCGCGCTGCAACTGTTCCTGCGCAAGGTATCGCGCCTGAACCGCAACCCCGACTACATCATCGTCGAAGGCCCGCTGGCCGGCGGCCACCTGGGCTTTGGCATGGAAGACTGGAAAGACTACGACCTGCACACGATCATGGACGAGATCCATGCGTACCTGAAGGCCGAGCAGCTCGACATTCCGCTGATCGCCGCGGGCGGCATCTTCACGGGTAGCGATGCCGTGGGCTTCCTGGAAAAAGGCGCGGGCGGCGTGCAGGTGGCGACCCGGTTCACGGTGACGCACGAATGCGGCCTCCCGGATACCGTCAAGCAGGAATACTTCCGCGCCAGCGAAGAAGACATCATCGTCAACGGCGTGTCGCCGACGGGCTATCCGATGCGGATGCTGAAGCAGACGCCCGCGATCGGCTCCGGCATCCGTCCCGGCTGCGAATCGTATGGCTATCTGCTGGACGCGACGGGCAACTGCGCCTACATCAATTCGTACAACCGCGAGGTGCAGGCGAACCCGGGCCAAAAGAATATCCAGGTCTTCGACAAGACGTGTCTGTGCACGCACATGCGCAATTTCAATTGCTGGACGTGCGGCTCGACGACGTACCGCCTGAAGGACACGACGCACAAGCTGTCCGACGGGACTTACCAGATTCTGTCCGCCGAACATGTGTTCAAGGATTATCAGTTCAGCGTGGACAACCAGGTCGCACTGCCGCCGCGCCAGGAGGCGGCGGCCTGACGGGCCCACGGCTTCGACTCCACACGGCGTGCTTCGGCGCGCCGTTTTCGTTTCGCGTTGTCGTTTCGCGTTTTTGTTCGGTAGCGCGTGCGGAACGGAAGCCAGGTTCGCCTGTCCAATGCGTGTCGACCGCGAAAGCAGGAGCGCAGCATGTCCGATTCCGAACCGCCGAGCCGCTGCATTTTCCTGACGGACGACACCGGCACCGTCCAGGCCTGGAACGAGCCCTGTGCGGCATTGTTTGCCTTGCCGGCGGAACAGATCCTCGGCCGTCCCATCACGACGCTGTTCACCCCGGCCGGACGCGACGTCTGGGGCGCCGGCTGGGGCGCCCTCACCTGCCGGCCCGACGGGGCCGAGCTGCGCGTCGACCTCCACTGCGCGGGCGGCCGCGTGCGCGAAGGCACGCTGACCCTCGCGCCCCTGCTGGACGCCGACGGCACGCAGCACGGCTGCGCGGTCGCCGTCGCCACCGGGCGCGACCGCGGCGGGACGGAAGCGGAGCGCGTGGCACGCACGCCGCTGTCGGCCATCGTCGACATGTTGCCCGGCACGTTTTACGCGATCAACCGTGAAGGCCGCTTCGTGCTGTGGAACCGCAACCTGGAACGGGTGACGGAACTGACGCCCGACGAGCTGGGCGCCACCCGTGCGCTCGACCTGATCGAACTGGAGGAACGGCCGGCCGTCGCCGCCGCGATGGACGACATCTTCTCGCACGGCCATGAAACGCGGTTCGAAGTGGACTACGTGTCGCGCAGCGGACGCGAGATCCCCATGCTGTTGTGCGGCACGCGGCTGCGCTGCTACGGCGGCGACTATCTGTTCGGCATGGGCGTCGACATCAGCGACAGGCGCGACAGCGAGCAGCGCCTGCGCCTGCGCGAGCGCGCACTGCATGCGACCAGCAACGGCATCGTGATCGCGCGGCTGGACCACGAACAGAGCGTCATCGAATACGTGAACCCCGCGTTCGAACGCATCACGGGCTATGCCGAACAGGAAGTGCTCGGCAAGGAACCGGGCTTCATGGCCGCGCCCGGCATGGACCTCGCGGAACGGGCGCAGCTGCGCGCAGCGATCGCCGCGCGCATGGGCTGCAGCGTCGTGCTGCGCAACCTGCGCAAGAACGGCGAACTGTTCTGGAACGATCTCGCCATCACGCCCGTGCAGGACGAGCACGGCGACGTCACGCACTACATCGGCGTCATCACCGACGTGACGGCCACCAAGCTGCGTACGGCGCACCTGGAACACGAGGTCAACCACGACCCGCTGACGGGCCTGGCCAACCGAAACCTCCTGTGGGACCGGCTGGAACAGGCGGTGCACCTCGCGCAGCGCCACAAGGCGCTTGTCGCCACCGTCCTCATCGACCTCGACAACTTCAAGACCATCAACGACACCTTCGGCCACGAGGCGGGCGACGTCGTGCTGAAGGTCGTCGCGCGCCGCCTGCAGGCGTCCGTGCGCGACAGCGACACGGTGGCGCGCATGTCCGGCGACGAGTTCGTGCTCGTCCTCGCCAACCAGCCGTCGCTGCGCTTCACGTTGCGCATGGTCGAACGCCTGCGCGAGAGCTTCGCGATTCCCGTCGCGTTCAACAACCGCGAAATTCCCGTCGGCGCCAGCGTCGGCGTGTCGCTGTACCCGCACGATGGCGCCACGGCGGCGGAACTCGTGCGCGCGGCCGACCTCGCGATGTACCACGGCAAGGGCAGCGGCCGCAACGACGTGCATTTCTTCTCGGCCGACATGAAGTCGACGACGGAGGCCAAGCACCGCATCGAACTGGCGCTGCGCGACGCGCTCGACCGCGACGAGCTGTTCCTGCTGTACCAGCCCCGCGTCACGTTCGCCGACAACCGGGTCGCCGGCTTCGAGGCCCTGCTGCGCTGGCGCCATCCCGAACAGGGCGTGCTGGTCCCGGCCCGCTTCCTCGCGGAGGCCGAGGAAAGCGGCGTGATCGTGCCGATCGGCCAGCGCGTGCTCGACCAGGCCTGCGCGTTCGCCGCCCAGCTGCGCGCGGCGGGCTTCGGCGACGTGCCCGTCACGGTGAACGTATCGCACCGCGAATACAGCCAGCCCGGCTTCGTCGCCTGCTTGGCCGACCGCCTGACGCGTCACCGGCTGCCGCCGCGCAGCCTCCAGCTCGACCTGCGCATCGACGGCTTGATCCGCAATCCGTCGCTCGGGCAGGAATTGGCCGGCCAACTCCGCACGCTGGGCGTCGACCTGTCCGTCGACGACTTCGGCGCCGGCCTGTGCGACCTCGGCTTCCTGCAGCAGCTGGCGGCCAGCCAGGTCAAGCTGGCGTCCGGCACCGTGCAGGCGCTGGACGAAGGCGGCCAGGGCGTGGCCAAGAGCCTGATCGACATCGGCCACAACCTGAACATGGCCGTGGTGGCCGAGGCCGTCGAGACGCAGCCCCAGCTGGACTTCCTCGCATCGAACGGTTGCGACCAGTTCCAGGGGGCATGGTTCAGCGAGCCGCTGGCCGCGGAGGCGGCGCAGCGCATGCTGGAGGAACAATTGCCGGCGTGATCAACCCTCGCTCGTGATGCGCTGGATGAGCGCGCCCAGCACGTCCTCGGCCATGTCGTTGGAGACCTGGCACGTGCCCGCATTCTCGTGCCCGCCCCCGCCGTATTCCAGCATCAGCGCGCCGATGTTCGTGTTCGACGTGCGGTTGAGAATCGACTTGCCCGTCGCGAACACCGTGTTCTGGTTCTTGAGGCCCCACAACACGTGGATCGAGATGTTCGTCTCGGGGAACAGCGCGTAGACGATGAAGCGATTGCCCGCATAGATCACGGGTTCGTCGCGCAGGTCGAGGACGACGAGGTTGCCGTGTACTTGCGCGCAGCGCTTGATCTGCGCCTTGCACAACTCGCTGTGCTCGAAGTACAGCCGGGTGCGCTCCTGCACGTCCGGCAGCGCCATGATCTGGTCGATCGTGTGGTTCCGGCAGTAATCGATCAAGTCCATCATGAGCTGGTAGTTCGAGATGCGGAAATCGTGGAAGCGCCCCAGCCCCGTGCGCGCGTCCATCAGGAAATTCAGCAGGTTCCACCCGGTCGGATCGAGCACCTCCTCGCGCGTGAAACGGGCCGCGTCGCCTTTGTCGACGGCGTCCATCATGTCGCGCCACGCGGCCGGGAACGAACGCGTGGCGCCGTAATGCTCGTAGACGACGCGCGCGGCGGACGGCGCCTTCGCGTCGATGACATGGTTGTCGCGCCGCCCCGTATTGCGGAGCGTTTCCGACGAGTGGTGGTCAAATGCGAGGTGCGCGCCGGCGACGTACGGCAGGTTCGTCGTGATGTCGCGCGCGGTGATGGCGATCTTGCCATCCTGCATATCCTTCGGGTGGACGAACAGGATCTCGTCGATCAAGTCCAGGTGCTTCAGGAGGACGGCGCACACGAGGCCGTCGAAATCGCTGCGGGTGACGAGGCGGTAACGCTTGGGAACGGCAGACATCGGCAAACCCCTTTCATGTCGACAATGAAGCATGGGCTGGCGCAGGCAGGAGGGCGTTCATCATACCGCGCAATATTGCCGATTAACAGTTTTTCTACATGTCATTACGGCGTCATCAACCTGTGCATTCCAGGACGGGAATCCTGCAGGCTGTCGCAAAACGGTGGCGGCGCGCAGACCGGGAAACTAAGCTTTCATTATTCCAACAGTGGCCGGCCACTGTATGAGCGGTTACACTCGCCGCATCCTTGATAAAGACGAGTTTCATGCAAACACGGCGTTCTACCCAGCAAGCTTTTTCGACCACCCTGTCGTCGCTGCACCGCGGCTTCGATGCCGTCGCGACGTGGGTCACGCATTTGTCGTGGTGGAAGTTTTTCCTGTTCGCCGCACTGATGCTCGTCGCCGGTCAGATTTTGCAGGACGAATTGTTTTCCGGCGGCGAGGAAGAGATCGCACGCACGGAACGCAAGCCGCGCAAGCCCGAGCCTACCGTCACGATCGACGACAGCGGCATCCACATCAATCCGGGCAAGAACAGCCGCGGCGCGATCACGATCAATCCCGAGGTCGAGGCCGCCAAGGCCGAGGCGGCGGCGAACGCGGCCGCCGGCAAGGCCGACACCGCACAAGCGAAGGCCGATGCAGCGGAAGCGGCGGCCGACGAGGCAGATCAAAAGGCCGACGCCGCCGATGCCGTCCCCGCCGCGCCACCGGCACCGCCCGCCCCGCCCGCGCCCGCCGCCAAGGGTGCCCATCCCGTCACGAAGACGATCCGCGGTGCCAACGGCGAGGAAGTCCACATCGACCTGCCGCCGCAAATTGGCGAGGAATTGTCCAACGCCATCGAAGCGGCCGTCGACGACGCGGCCGAAGCGAAGGCGCGCAGCTACCACAAGCAGGCATCGACGTGGTTCACGAGCTTCGTCTGGCTGCTGATCCTTGCGCTGTTCGGCACGAAGGCCCTCGTGGGCGGCAAGAAGCGCGCCGAAGCCGAGATGCAATCGGCCACGGCCGCCGCGGAGCGCGAGTCGATGCAGCGCCAGCTGTCCGAAGCGAAGATGCAGGCCATGCAGGCGCAAGTCGAGCCGCACTTCCTGTTCAACACGCTCGCTTCCGTCGAACATTTGATCGAGACGAATCCCCCGCGCGCATCCGCGATGCAGCGCACGTTGATCCAGTACTTGCGCGCCGTGCTGCCGCAAATGCGCGACAACAACCTCGTCACGAACCTGGGGCGCGAAGTCGACATGGTCAAATCCTACCTCGACCTGCTCAAGATGCGCATGGAAGAACGGCTGACCGTCGAGCTGCAGGTGCCGGAAGGCCTGCGCAGCGCCGCGTTTCCCCCGATGATGCTGCAGTCGATGGTCGAGAACGCGATCAAGCACGGCCTCGAATGCAAGCCGGAGGGCGGGCACCTGGCCGTCACGGCGGAAGTCGTCGACAGCAAGCTGCGGGTGACGGTGGCGGACGACGGCGTCGGCTTCGGCGTCATGCCCAGCAAGGGGACGGGTCTCGGCCTGTCGAACATCCGCGAGCGGCTGAAACTGCTGCATGGCGAGGCGGGCCAGTTGCACATCGCGGCGAACAGCCCCAGCGGTGTAATCGCTACCATCGAGGTACCCTACCAGCTTGCGCCCAAGTAGGCATGCCGGGTATTGCTTGTCCCGACAATTCGTTGAATAATCGACATTCCTTGACTGCCCCGACCTGACCATGCCAACCGCTATCATTGCCGATGACGAAAGACTGATGCGCGACCTGCTGCGCACCCGATTGTCCCAGGTGTGGCCTGACCTCACGATCGTCGGCGAGGCGAAGAATGGCGACGAGGCCGTGCAACTGGTCGACGAACTGAAGCCCGACCTCACGTTCCTCGACATCCGCATGCCGGGCAAGACGGGCATGGAAGCGGCGCGCGACATCGGCGACGCGAGCCAGGTCGTGTTCGTCACCGCGTACGACCAGTACGCCGTCGAAGCGTTCGAGCGCGGCGCCATCGACTACGTGCTGAAACCGCCCGAGCCTGAGCGCCTGAAGATCACCGTCGAGCGCCTGAAGGAGCGCCTGGCGACGCCGGCGCAGGCGGCCACCGCGGCCGTCAACGTCAGCGACACGGTCACCGCGATGCTGTCGCAGCTCGCGGAAAAGATCGCCGCGCCGAAACCCAAATACCTGCAGTGGATCCAGGCAAGCATCGGCCAGGACCTGCGCATGATCCCCGTCGAGGAAATCCTGTTCTTCCGGTCGGACGAAAAATACACGTGCGTCCAGACCGAGAAATTCGAAGCGCTGATCCGCAAGCCCGTGCGCGACCTGGCGGACGAGCTCGATCCGTCGCTGTTCTGGCAGATTCACCGCGCCACGCTCGTCAATGTCAATGCCATCGAAGGCGTGACGCGCGACATTCGCGGCCGTCACCTCGTCCTGATCAAGGGCCGCCCGGAAAAACTCGAAGTCAGCCGCAGCTTCCTGCACCTCTTCAAGCAGATGTAAGTCAAGCCGGCGGTTTGCATGGCGGGTAAGGTAGGTGAAACGACCGCGCCGCCCCCCGCGTTTCCGGCCGGGCCGCAGCCTGCTTCCTGGCCGGGCTTGCGGTCGGCCATTGGCTGGGCAGGCGCACATCAGGGGAGCCCGATACCGTGCCGGCCAGCCGCCAGATCGTCAACCACGTCAGCGAAGCCATCATCTCCGCCGACCGCGCGAACACCATCGTCATGGCCAACCCCGCGGCGGCCGCGCTGTTCGACACGAGCGTCGAGCAGATGGTGGGCAGTCCGCTGGGCCGCTACCTCGAGGAACCGGCCGGCGGGGCCGACCGCGCGGGCGAGCCCGTCGATTTCTTCCGCCCCGGCAGCGGGCGTGCGGGCCGCCGCGCGACCGACTACACGGTCGTCGGCCTGCGCAACGGCGAACGCTTTCCCATCGAAGGCTCGATCTCGCGCGCGAACGCCGGCGCGCCCTTTTATACGGTGGTCATGCGCGACGTCAGCGAACGCCGCCACGTGCAGGAAAAACTGACCCGGTCGCACGACCAGTTGCGCCAGTTGTCCGCCGCTCTGCAGACCATCCGCGAGGAAGAGCGCACGCACATCGCGCGCGAACTGCACGACGACCTCGGCCAGCTGCTCGCATCGCTGCGCATGGACCTCACCTTGCTGCAGCAGGCCGACGGCACGCCGGCCGACAGCCTGCGCCTGATGCGCGGCATGGAAGACAATCTGCTGACGGCCATCACGTCGCTGCGCCGCATCGCCACCAACCTGCGCCCGCGCGCGCTCGACGAAGGCGGCCTGTATTTCGCGCTGCAGGGGCTGCGCGACGATTTCGTGGAACGCTACGGCATCCCCACCACCCTGCTCGCCGACGAAGCGGAACTGCGCCTGGACGACGCGGCCAGCACGGCCATCTTCCGCATCGTGCAGGAAGCGCTGACGAACATCGCCCGCCATGCGCAAGCGACGCGCGTCATGATGAATCTGTTCCGGCTCGACGGCGAACTGCTTCTCACGATCCGCGACGATGGCCGTGGTATCCGGCCGGAAGACATGGAAAAAGCGGAATCGCTGGGCCTGATCGGCATGCGCGAACGGGTCTGGGCCATGAAGGGCGACATCACGATCGGCGCGGACGAGCCGCAGGGCACGCGCATCGACATCGTGCTGCCGCTGGGTGGCCACGTCGTGTCATGACAGGGTCACGCGTTGATGACAATGAAAATGTGGTAGCTGTGCAACATTTCGTTCTGTCATCAAACCGACATATCGCTTCGATAAGATGCCTGCCAATCAAGCAATAGTGTTGACATTGCTTGAGTCGAACCGACATCTTATTGGAGAAACCTGAATGCAAGTCAAACGCCTGGCCGCCGCCTCGGTAGCTACCCTGATCGCAGCTGCCCCGCTGGCCGTTAAAGCCCAGACCAACGTGACCGTGTACGGCGTCGTCGATGCCGCCATCGAGTCCGCCGACACGGGCGGTGCCGTCGGCCGTCACACCAACGTCCAGTCGGGCAACCAGTCGGGCAGCCGCTTCGGCTTCCGCGGTTCGGAAGACCTGGGCAACGGCCTCAAGGCCATTTTCAACCTGGAAGCGGGCGTCGCTGTCGACACCGGCGCGCAAGACTCGTCCGGCCTGTTCCAGCGCCGTGCCGTCGTCGGCCTGGAAGGTGAATTCGGTACCCTGACGCTGGGTCGCGAATACTCGCCGCTCGCCGCCGTCGCCGGCGCGACCGACGAATTCGGTCAAGGTTTCTACGGTAACAACCTGTCCAGCTTCGGTTCGGGCCGTCTGACCCGCCGCCTGGCCAACTCGGTCAACTACAAGAGCGCTTCGTTTAACGGCTTCGACCTGCTGGCCACCTACTCGGCCGGCGAAAAAAACCCGGGTCCGTCGGGTGACCTGAAAGGCATCGGCGCGGAATTCAAGCAGGGCGGCCTGTACCTGGGCGCCGCCTACCACACGGTCAAGCGCCTCTCGAGCGGCGACGACAAGGAATACGGCGCAGGTGTCGCCTACACGTTCGCCGACATCGGCGGCCTGGAAGTCAAGGCCAACTACCTGTCGGCCGATCCGGAAGGCGCAAACAACAAGTTCAAGCAATACAACCTCGGCGCCGGCTACCCGGTCGGTGCGAGCAAGTTCTACGTGAACCTGCAGCAGAGCAAACTCGAGAACGGCGCCAAGGGTAATGCCTGGGCACTGGCCTACAGCTACTCGCTGTCGAAGCGCACGAACCTGTATGCAACGTACGCCAGCCTGAACAACAACGGCCTGGCCGCGTTCGGCCTGAACTCGGGTTCGAACAACGTGACGCCGGCCGCGACCGAGCTGGGCGCCGATCCGTCGGTGTTCACGGTCGGTATCCGTCACGCGTTCTAAGCGTAGCGACATTCCGCGTGGGCTCGTGATTGATGCCCCCAGCATCAGTCACCCCACCCTACGATTTCGCACGTAGGGTGGGCGCCCCGTGCCCACGCGTACGTTCGCAGACAGCGAACGTCATTTGAGCCGGCAAGTCAGCATCCAGTAATACGTCAACCGCTCGATGCGAATCTCGCGCACGCCATCCGCCAGCCGCTTGCGCAACGCACTGTCCGCCGGATAACTCTTCGGCAACTCGAACCGCTCGCCGTCCGGCGCCGCGACGATCTCATACGTATTGCCCTGCGCATCCGTCCGCGCGACCGTGGTACTGCTGCCTTCGACGTAGGCATCGTCCAGCAGGATCAGCACGACGCCCTGCCCCAGGCGCGCGCGCAGCTGGGCCAGCAGCGCATCCTGCTCGTCGCGCTTCAGGTGCGACCACCAGAAACCGATGAACACGCAGGAAAACGTGCCGAGGTCGTCCGGCAGGTCGAGGCCGTCCACGCGCCGGAACGCGACCTTGCCCTCCGGGAAGCGGCGGGTCTGTGCCCGCGCCAGCATCGTGTCGAGGATGTCGGTGGCGAGTACCTTGTCGGCCGTCGCGGCGATCACTTCCGTCCAGTAGCCGGTGCCGCAGGCCAATTCCAGCACGGTCTGGCCGCGCACCAGCTGGGCGAGGCGTTCGCGCACGCGCGCGAGGTCGTTGGCCCGTTCGGCACGGGACAGCGCCGCGTCCGCGGCCTGCGTGCTGCTGGCGTAGTAGCGCGCGACGGGATCATTGTTGCGATTCATATCAAAGCTCGTAGTTCTCGCTGGTACCGCGCATGGCCGATTCGACCATCTTGCGATTGAGCGTCGGCGCCAGCAATTCGATGAAAGTGTAAATGTAGCTGCGCAGATAGGCGCCCTGCTTCACGGCGACGCGCGACACGTTCATGCCGAACAGATGGCCGACAGGGATCGCGCGCAGGTTGCGGTCGCGGTCGTGGTCGAACGCCATGCCGGCGATGATGCCGATGCCCATCCCCAGTTCCACGTACGTCTTGATGACGTCGGCGTCGATGGCTTCCAGCAGCACGTCCGGCTTGAGGTTGCGCAGTTCGAACGCGTGGTCGATCTTGCTGCGGCCCGCGAACGCGGCATCGTACGTGATCAACGGATAGCCGGCGATCTCTTCCAGCGAAATGGCCTTCGATTTCGTCAGTGGATGCTCGGGCGGCAGCACGAGCACGTGTTCCCACTGGTAACACGGCAACGTGATGAGGCCGTCGACGGCCGCGATGGATTCCGTCGCGATGGCGAGGTCGGCCTGGTCGTTCTTGACCATGTCGGCGATCTGGCGCGGATTGCCTTGCAATAAAGACAATCTGACCTTCGGGAAGCGCTGCATGAACGCTTGCACGACCTTGGGCAACATGTAGCGCGCCTGGGTGTGCGTCGTCGCGATCGTGAAGCTGCCGCTGTCCTGGGCCGCGTATTCCTTGCCGATGCGCTTGAGGCTGTCGATCTCCTGCATGATCAGCTCGACCGAATGCAGGACGAGGCGGCCCGGCTCCGTCAGGCCGCGGATGCGCTTGCCGTGGCGGGTGAAGATGTCGACGCCGAGCTCTTCCTCCAGTTCGATGATCGCTTTCGACACGCCGGGTTGCGACGTGAACAACGCCTTGGCGGCGTCGGTCAGGTTGTAGTTCTGGCGGACCGCTTCGCGCACGAAACGTAGTTGGTGTAGGTTCATTGCCCTTATCTTGTCAATCTGATGCCGCATTTTACAAGGATGCTTATACCGCAGGCTCATATAAGCAAATAAATTCTCCGTCGTTTGGAATATAGCTGGATTTTATTAATATTCGGGATAGTTTGGGTCAGGATTGGCCCGCCCCTAAGGAATCTTGCCCATGTACCGTTACGACCAATACGACCATCTCATCGTACGTGAACGCATCGCCCAGTACCGCGACCAGGTACGGCGCCGTCTCGCCGACGAGCTGACCGAAGAAGAATTCCTGCCGCTGCGCTTGCAGAACGGCCTGTACATGCAGCGCCATGCCTACATGCTGCGCATCGCCGTGCCGTACGGCCTGCTGTCGACGGCGCAGATGCGCATGTTCGCGCACATCGCGCGCAAGTACGACCGCGGCTACGGCCACTTCACCACGCGCCAGAACATCCAGTTCAACTGGATCGAGCTGGAACAGACGCCGGACATCCTGGCGGACCTCGCTTCCGTCGAGATGCACGCGATCCAGACGTCGGGCAATTGCATTCGTAACACCACGACGGACGAATTCGCCGGCGTCGCCGCGGACGAGATCGTCGACGTGCGCCCGTACGCCGAGATCATCCGCCAGTGGAGCACGTTCCACCCCGAATTCATCGCCCTGCCCCGCAAGTTCAAGATCGCGATCAACGGCGCCGTGGAAGACCGCGCCGCCATCGCCGTGCACGACATCGGCCTGACCGCGGTGGTCAACGACGCCGGCGAAGTGGGCTTCAAGTTCATGGTCGGTGGCGGTCTGGGCCGTACCCCGATCATCGGCAGCGTCATCAACGACTTCGTGCCCTGGCAGCACCTGCTGACGTACACGGAAGCGATCATGCGCGTGTACAACCAGTTCGGCCGCCGCGACAACAAGTACAAGGCCCGCATCAAGATCCTCGTGAAAGCCGTGGGCGCCGAGGAATTCGCGCGCATGGTCGAGGCGGAATTCGCCGACCTGAAGGACGGCCCGGAAACGCTGACCCGCGAGGAAGTCGAACGCGTGGCGCAATGGTTCAATCCGAAGCCTTACCTCACCTTGCCGAACATCGACCCGCGCGCCGAGCACGCCGGCGACAAGGCGTTCGCCAACTGGCTGCAGCGCAACGTCAAGCCGCACAAGGTGCCGGGCTATGCGTCCGTCGTGCTGTCGCTGAAGAAGACCGGCGTGCCGCCGGGCGACGCGACCGCGGAGCAGATGGACTTCGTGGCCGACCTGGCCGACAAATACAGCTTCAACGAACTGCGCGTGACGCACGAGCAGAACCTCGTGCTGGCCGACGTCGAGCAATCGAAACTGTTCGAAGTGTGGCAGCAGGCCAAGGCGCGCGGCCTCGCGACGCCGAACATCGGCCTGCTGACGGACATGATCGCGTGCCCGGGCGGCGACTACTGCTCGCTGGCGAACGCGAAGTCGATCCCGATCGCGGCCGCCATCGCGGAGCGCTTCGACAACCTCGACTTCCAGCACGACATCGGCGACATCGAACTGAACATCTCGGGCTGCATCAACGCCTGCGGCCACCACCACGTGGGCCATATCGGCATCCTGGGCGTGGACAAGGATGGTTCCGAGTGGTATCAGGTGTCGATCGGCGGCGCACAGGGCAATGAATCGGCCATCGGCAAGATCATCGGCCCGTCGTTCTCGGCAACGCAGATGCCGGAAGTCGTCGGCCGCCTGCTGGAGGTCTATGTGAAGAACCGCGTCGACGGCGAACGCTTCGTCGACGTGGCGCAGCGCCTCGGCGTCGCGCCGTTCAAGGAACATGTTTATGCCACGCCGATCCCGGCCGGCGCACTGGTTGGGGAAGACGAATATGCCTAATTTCGAATTGCACGCGCACAAGCAGATCATCAAGCACCGCGAAGTGGTGGCTGACGACTGGAGCGTCCTGAAGATCGTCGAAGATGGAACCCCGGAAACCGTCGACGTCCCGGCCGGCAAGATCATCGTCCCCGTGACAGTGTGGCTGGCGCAGCGCGAACAGCTGCTGGCCCGCGCCGCCCGCAAGGAACTGGGCATCTGGTTCGCGTCGGACGAGCTGGCGCAGACGGTGAAGGACGACCTCGACAAGTTCGCCGTCGTCGCCGTCGACTTCCCGAAGTTTTCCGACGGCCGCGGCTATTCGATCGCCTACAACCTGCGCAAGCGCCTCGGCTACCAGGGCGAGCTGCGCGCGATCGGCGACGTGTTGCGCGACCAGCTGTTCCAGATGGCCCGCTGCGGCTTCAACGCCTATGCGACGCGTGAAGACCGCAACATCCACGATGCACTGAAAGGCTTGACGGTGTTCTCGGAAACGTACCAGGCATCCGTCGACAATCCGCTGCCGCTGTTCCGCCGCCACGCACGCGGCGCGCTGCCCGAGCACAGCGACGTCGGCGCCGGCATCTGACCGACCAAGGTAACTGAGCAAGGAAACCCATGAACGACCTGAACGCGCGGGTGAATGAAACCCGCGGCATCCTGGAGCGCATCGCGCGCGATTTTTCACCCGCCGTGTTCGCGTCCAGCCTGGCGGCCGAGGACATGGTCCTCACCGACCTGATCCTCAAGGCCGGCCTGCCGATCACCATCTTCTCGCTGGAGACGGGGCGCCTGCACAAGGAAACGCTGGCCATGTTCGACAAGGTCAAGGCCCGCTACGGCTACGACATCGTCGTGATGCGTCCGAAGCAGGAACTCGTCGACGAGTACGTGAACAAGAACGGCCTGAACGCGTTCTACGACAGCGTCGAGATGCGCAAGGGCTGCTGCTACGTGCGCAAGGTCGAGCCGCTGGGCCGCGCCCTCGCGGGCAACAAGGCATGGATCACGGGCCAGCGCCGCACGCAGTCGACGACGCGCTCCGACCTGCCGGTGCAGGAAGACGATGCGGCGCACGGCATGGCCAAGTTCAATCCTCTGGCCGACTGGAGCGAAGACGACGTCTGGGCCTATATCCGCGCCAACGACGTGCCGTACAATGACCTGCACGATCGCGGCTACCCGTCGATCGGCTGCGAACCCTGCACCCGTGCGATCCAGCCGGGCGAGGACGTGCGCGCCGGCCGCTGGTGGTGGGAAAACGCCGACTCCAAGGAATGCGGCCTGCATCTCGTCGACGGCAAGCTCATCCGAATCAAATCCGTGGCCCCGGCCTAATGACCGGACACCGGCCCAATCAAGACATCGACAGGCAAGTTAAACATGACGACTTTTTCCGATACGCCGCTCGCCCTCAGTGACGTGAATGCGCGCCACCTGGACGCACTCGAATCCGAAGCCATCCACATCCTGCGCGAGGTCGCGGCGGAGTGCTCGAACCCTGCCCTGCTGTTCTCGGGCGGCAAGGACTCCGTGGTGCTGCTGCGCCTGGCCGAGAAGGCGTTCCGTCCGGGTAAATTCCCGTTCCCCCTCGTGCACATCGACACGGGTCACAACTTCGATGAAGTGATCACCTTCCGCGACGCACGCGTGGCCGAACTGGGCGAGCGCCTGATCGTCGGTTCCGTCGAAGAGTCGATCAAGAAAGGCACCGTCCGCCTGCGCAACCCGCAGACGGATTCGCGCAACGCCGCGCAAGCCGTCACCCTGCTGGAAACGATCGCCGAATACGGCTTCGACGCGTGCATCGGCGGCGCCCGCCGCGACGAGGAAAAGGCGCGCGCGAAAGAGCGCATCTTCTCGTTCCGCGACGAATTCGGCCAGTGGGACCCGAAGGCCCAGCGTCCGGAACTGTGGGACCTGTATAACACCCGCGTGCACCCGGGCGAGAACATGCGCGTGTTCCCGATCTCGAACTGGACGGAGCTCGACGTCTGGCAATACATCGCCCGCGAAAAACTCGCGCTGCCGCCGATCTATTTCGCGCACGAGCGCCAGGTGATCCCGCGCAACGGCCTGCTCGTGCCGCTGACGCCGCTGACGCCGGCCCGTGACGGCGAGGAAGTCGAGACGCGCGTCGTGCGCTTCCGTACCGTCGGCGACATCTCGTGCACGTGCCCGGTCGCGTCGGATGCATCGACCGTCGACGCGATCATCGCCGAAACGGCGATCACCCAGATCACCGAGCGCGGCGCGACCCGCATGGACGACCAGACGTCGGAAGCCTCGATGGAAAAGCGCAAGAAACAAGGATATTTCTGATGAACGCGATCACTGAAAAACTGAACCACAACGACGACCAGAGCGGCCAGGCCGGCCTGCTGCGCTTCATCACCGCCGGCTCCGTCGACGACGGCAAGAGCACCCTGATCGGCCGCCTGCTGTTCGACAGCAAGGGCATCTTCGCCGACCAGCTCGCGGCCGTGTCGCGTTCCAAGCACAAGCGCACCGTGGGCGACACCATCGACCTGTCGCTGCTGACGGACGGCCTGGAAGCGGAGCGCGAGCAAGGCATCACGATCGACGTCGCGTACCGTTATTTCGCCACGCCGAAGCGCAAGTTCATCATCGCCGACACGCCGGGCCACGAGCAGTACACGCGCAACATGGTGACGGGTGCGTCGACGGCGGACGCCGTCATCATCCTCGTCGACGTGTCGAAAGTGAAGCTGGGCGATGATGGTTCCGTCGAACTCCTGGTGCAGACGAAGCGCCACTCCACGATCGCCAAGCTGCTGCAGATCGAGCACGTGATCGTCGCCGTCAACAAGATGGACCTCGTGAACTACGACCGCACCGTGTACGACCGCATCGTCGCGGAATACACGAAGTTCGCCGATACGCTGGGCCTGAAGGACATCACGGCGATCCCGCTGTCGGCACTCGCGGGCGACAACGTCGTCGAACGCGGCGACAACATGCCGTGGTACGAAGGCCCCACGCTGATCGAACTGCTGGAAGGTTTGAGCGTCTACGACGAGACCCACGCCGCCCCATTCCGCTTTCCCGTGCAGCTGGTGGCGCGCCACAACGGCCACGAAGCGAACGACTTCCGCGGCTATATGGGCCGCGTGGAATCGGGCAAGGTGGCCGTCGGCGACAAGCTCGTCGTGCAGCCGTCCGGCCACAGCGCCACCGTGAAGGAAATCGTCACGTTCGACGGCCCGCTGCAGCAGGCCGTGGCCGGCCAGTCCGTCACGATCACGTTGAACGAACACGTGGACATCTCGCGCGGCGACGTGCTGGCACCGGCCGAGCAACCGGCCACGTTGCTGAAGCAGGTGAAGGCGGACGTCTGCTGGATGGCCGACGAACCCCTGGACGTGCGCCGCAAGTACTGGATCAAGCACGGCACGCGCCAGACGATGGCCAAAATCAAGGCGATCGAGTCCGTGCTGGACGTGAACACGCAAACGCGTCGCATCGTCGACAACCCGGCCGAAGGCCTCAAGTTGAACGACATCGCCCAGATCGAACTGGCCGTGCAACAGCCGCTGGCGGCAGACGCCTACGATGCGATCCGCGCAACGGGTGCCTTCATCCTCATCGATGAAGTGACCCATCAGACGGTCGCCGCAGGTATGATTCGTATTGACGCGTAACGAACGACTGAAAGGGATCCATGGCGGCGCTGGGAAAAGTGTATCTGGTTGGAGCCGGTCCCGGCGCCGTTGATCTCATCACCGTGCGCGGTGCGCGCCTGCTCGGGGAGGCGGAGGTCGTGCTGTACGACGCCCTCGTCACCCCGGAGATGCTCGCGCTGTGTACACAGGCCGAGCTGATCCCCGTCGGCAAGCGCTCCGGCCAGCGGTCGACGGCGCAAACCGTCATCAATGAAAAACTCGTCGATGCCGCGCGCCGCTACCAGCGCGTCGTGCGGTTGAAAGGCGGCGACCCGATGCTGTTCGGGCGCGCCGACGAGGAACTCCGCGCGCTCGAGGAAGCGGGTATCGAGGTCGAAGTCGTTCCCGGCATCACGACCGCGGTTGCCGCGGCGGCCGCCACCTTGCAGCCGCTGACGAAGCGGGGTGTCGCGCGCAGCGTCGCTTTCTTCACGTCCAGCACGGCACCCGACCAGCCCGACCATCCTGCGCTGCCGGAAACGGATACGTTGGTGCAGTATATGGGAGGCCGCGAAGCCGCCGCAACGGCGGAACGCCTGCTGGCCGAAGGCCGCCGGCCGGAGCTGCCCGTCGTCGTCGTGGAAAACTGCAGCCGCGCCGACCAGAGCGTGCGCCGCCTCACCTTGGCCGACCTCGCCCATGGCCTCGACGTCGCGCACGGCCCCGTGCTCGTCATGATCGGCGAGGCGATGGCGCACCGGCCGCACCAGACCCTGTAATTCGCTAGCGCGCCCGCGCTTCCAGCTCGGCCTCGAGCCGCGTCGCCGCGGCGTGCGTGTCGACGGCGATGCGGTTCAGGCGCGCCAGCGCCGTCGCCAGCCGCTCGCCGCTCTCGCCTCCGCATTCCTCCGCATACCACAGCGCGAGATCGCAGCGCATCCGCGACAGCTCACCACGCAGGTCCACGAGCATGCGGCGCAGGCTGCCGTCGGCGTCGGGGCGCCCCGGCGCGCCGTCGCCCAGCAGATGGTCGCGCATGAGCGCAATGCGCGCCTGCATCTGCCCCATGCGGCGCGCCAGGCGGTCGAGGCGGCGCGCGCAGCGCCACTCCACGAAGGAGCGAGGCCCCGGCACCAGGCGCAGGGGGTCGAGCGCGCGCAGGCATGCGCGCAGGCGGACGGAGAACGGTACGGGTTTGCTGGACATGACCGGATCGGAATCGTCAGTAACGGACATCCGACCAGTCTGGGCGCCGCGGGCATCCGCGGGCCTGATGTACAGCAAACTCAGGTCATTGAGCGCCCGCGCAATAGGCGGCCATGGCGGCCAGCACGCCCGGATCTTCGCCGACGGCCGGCACCGTGGCAAACGTCACGTGCGGATGGCTCGCGCGCAGCTGGTCGAGCAGCAGCGGCAGGTCGCGCAGCAGATGGCCGCCCTGCCCCAGGAACACGGGGACGATGGTGACGTCGCGCGCGCCCAGCGCCACGAGGGCGTTCACTTCGTCGGGCAGGCTCGGGGTCATCAGCTCGAGGAACGCCAGCGACACGGTGCAATCGGGGCGGCGCGCGGCCGTGAGATCGCGCAGGCGCTGGAACGGCGCGGCCCAGCCGGCGGCGCGCGCGCCGTGCGCGAACAGGACGAGTGCTTTTTCCATCAATGTCTCTCCACCCAGCGCAGGGCGACGATCGCCAGCAGCAGGAACAGCAGGCTGGGCGCGGCCGCCGTCAGGAACGCGGGCCAGGTCGACAACATGCCCACGTGCGAGAACAGCGAGTTAATCAAGAGGAAGCTCACGCCGATCATGATGCCGATGAAGATCTTCAAGCTCACGCCGCCACTGCGCGTGTGCAGGTAGCCGAACGGCAGCGCGAGCGCCATCAGCACGAAGATCGACAGCGGATCGATCAGCTTCTTCCAGAACGCGATCTTGAAGCGTTCCGTCTCCTGGCGGTTCTCGGCCAGGTGGCGCGTGTACACGGCCAGTTCGTTGGCCGACATCTGCGACGGGTCGGAGCGCGACACGGACAGGATCTTCGGCGTGATCTCGGAAACGAGGTCGAGGCTCGCGACCTTGCGCGTGGAGACGGACGCCGTGTCCTGGCCGAAGCGGCTCTGGATGGTCTGGCCGGCCGCCAGGGGCGCGTCCGGCGCGGGCAATTCGCGGCTGTTCGCGAACAGCGTCTCCGTCACGTCGTTCAGGCGCCACGTACCGTTGCCGCTGAACGTGGCATTGGCCGCGGTGATCAGCGAGCGCATGCGCATGCTGTTGTCGAACTCGTACAGGCGCACATCGATCAGCTGGCCGTCCGGGCGGATCTGGCGCGCATTGAAGAAGCGCGAGCCCGTCACGGGGCCTTTCGCGCCGCCCATGTGCACGGTATCCTTCGTCCACATGCCGGACCGGAATTCGGCGGACAACGTCGCGCCCTTCGCGGACAGGCGCACGCGCTCCGCGATGGGCGCCGTGCGCGGCGTGATCAATTCGCCGAACAGGAACGTGAGGGCGACGAACACGAGGCCGATCTTCGCGAGGATCATGGCGGCCTGCTGCGTGGACATCGACGACGCCCGCATGATGGTGAATTCCGAGCTTTGCGCGAACTGCGCCATCGTGTAGATGGTGCCGATCAGCGCCGCGACCGGCATCACCTCGTACACGTGACCGGGGACGAGCAGCAGCACGTACAGGACGGCGTGCTGGATCATGTAGCCGCCCTTGCCCACCGACGGGAGTTCCTGCGTGAGGTCCATGAACGCGATGAGGCCGAGGAGGCCCACGAGCACGAAGGCGACGGCCTGCGCGATGTTGACGAGGAAGTAGCGCTGCAGGATCTTCATTGCGCGCCCTCGTGCGTTGCGGCGGCGGTCGCGCCGCTGCGCAGCAGCCGGCGGCGCTTGAACGCGCCCAGCAGCGCGAGCGGATGCCAGCGGTGGTTCACGTTCAGGCGCCACGCGAACAGGCCGGCGACGACGAGCAGCGCGAACACGTGCAGCGGCCACCACGCGACGCCGAAGTTCATCTTGCCCTGCTTGACGCTGGCCTCGAACAGTTTCGACAGATTGCTGTACGTGAAAAAGATCAGCAGCGCGAGGATCAGGTTCGCGGAGCTGCCCGCGCGCGGGTTGACGAAGCCGAGCGGGATCGCGAGCAGCATCAGCACGACGCAGGTGATCGGCGCGGAAATCCGGTACAGCAGTTCGGCGTTCGTATAGCGGTTGTCGGGCAACGCCAGCAGCGCGGGCGTGGACAGCGCGTCGGCCGGCGTCTCGGACCCCATCACGGGCACCGAGCTGGAGACGCGCATGCGGTAACGATCGAATTCCATCGACTGGAAATCGGCGCGCCCGGGCTGCCCCTGGTAGCGCCGGCCGTTCTTCAGCACGAGATATTGGCCGCCCTTGCCGTCCGGCTCGATCACGCCTTCCTTGGCGACGACGATCGAGCTGCCGTCCTTGTCGACGGAATTCACGAACACGTTCTGCACGACGGTCGATCCGCCCGTGCTGCCTTCGACGAAGAACACGCGGTTGGTCGACGTCGATTCGCGGAACTGGCCGGGCGACACGCGCTTCAAGTCTTCGCGCTTCTCGAAGCGCTCGACGAATTCCGCGCTCTTCATCTTGGCCCACGGCGTCGCGACGAACGACAGCACGGCCACGAGCGCGACGAGCGGCAACCCGAACACGAGCACGGGGCTCACCCAGCGCATCAGCGACTGGCCGGACGCGAACCACACGACCATCTCGGAATCGCGGTAGCTGCGCGTGACGGTGACGATGACGGCGATAAAGCTGGTAAGGATGAGGATTGTTGGCAGATAATTCAGCACCGAAAAGCCGATCAGCGCCAATACGTCGCTCGAGGCGACCTTGCCCCCCGCGGCCTTGCCGAGGATGGAGATCAGGGTCCAGGTAACGAAGATCGTAAACAGGACCGTGAAGGTGGCGCCGGCCACGCTGGCCAATTCACGCTGTAGGGCGCGTTTGAAAATCATTCGATCGTTATAATTGCAGGTTTGAAGGAACCCCAAGGAACCGTCACGAGCGGGTGCCGAATGGGAGGTTCCTCGGACAGCACGCGCGTCAAAACTCGAAACGGAGAATCAAATGGACTTTAGCATAAAAGCATTCGACACAAAAAACACGCTGGCCGCAGCCAAATCGGGCTGTGTGGCAGTCGCGGTGTTCGAAAACAAGAAACTGTCGGAGGCGGCGAAAGCCCTCGATCTGAACGGCGACATCGGCGCCGCCGTCAAGTCGGGTGACATCTCCGGCAAGCCCGGTTCGACCCTGCTGCTGCGCGGCGTGGGCGGCGTGGCCGCGGCCCGCGTGCTGCTGGTCGGCATGGGTGCGGACGAAGCCATCACCGAGAAAAGTTTTGCCGGCGCCGTCTCCGCTGCCCTGAAAACCTTCGCTTCGCTGGGCGCGCAAGATGCCATTATCGCATTCCCGCTGGAGAATGTGAAAGCGCGCGACCTGAATTGGGCCCTGCGCACCATCGTCCTCGCCGCCAACGAAGGCGAGTTCCGCTCCGACGCGCAAAAGAGCAAGAAGGATCCGGCCCCGACTGGTGTGCGCAAGCTGGCCATCGCCGTCCCGGCGGCCACGCCGCAGCTGAAGGCGACGCTGGCGCAGGCCCAGGCCATCGCGAACGGCATGAACCTCACGAAGGAACTGGGCAACCTGTCGCCGAACGTCTGCACCCCGACGTATCTCGCGAATACGGCGAAGAAGCTCGCGGGCGACTTCGGCTTCGACGTCGAAGTCCTGGACCGCAAGCAGCTGGAAGCCCTCAAGATGGGCAGCTTCCTGTCCGTCACGCGCGGCAGCGAAGAGCCGCCGAAGTTCATCGTCCTGAAGCACAACGGTGGCAAGAAGAACGACGCGCCCGTCGTCCTCGTCGGCAAGGGCATCACCTTCGACACGGGCGGCATCTCGCTGAAGCCGGGCGCGAACATGGACGAGATGAAGTACGACATGTGCGGCGCCGGTTCCGTGCTGGGGACGTTCCGCGCCATCGGCGAAATGGGTCTCAAGCTGAACGTCGTCGGCATCGTCGCCGCCTGCGAGAACATGCCGTCGGGCCGCGCCACCAAGCCGGGCGACATTGTCACCGCGATGAACGGCACCACGATCGAGATCCTGAATACGGACGCGGAAGGCCGCCTGATCCTGGCCGACGCGCTGACCTACGCCGAGCGCTTCAAGCCGGCCGCCGTCATCGACATCGCGACCTTGACGGGCGCCTGCATCGTCGCCCTGGGCCACCACACGTCGGGCCTGTTCACGCGCCACGACGATGCGCACGACGCCCTCGCCGACGAATTGCTGGATGCGGGCAGGCAGGCGGGCGACGTGGCCTGGCGCTTCCCCATCGGCGAGAACTACAGCGAGCAGCTGAAGTCGAACTTCGCCGACCTGGCCAACATTGGGACGCCGGGCGGCGCATCGATCACCGCGGCATGCTTCCTGGAGAACTTCACGCGCAACTACACGTGGGCCCACCTGGACATCGCGGGCACGGCGTGGAAATCGGGGGCCGCCAAGGGTGCGACGGGCCGTCCGGTGCCCCTGTTGACGACGTTCCTGCTGAACCGCGTGTAAGCAACACGGGTTCGATATAAAAAACGGATGCCGCGGCATCCGTTTTTTATTGGGCAATCCGGTTATTGCGCGCTCAGAAGACGACGTTGCCGTTCTCGCCGGACGCGCCCGGCGTGCCCGCCGCCGCGGGCGCCGGATGCATCAGCACCGTCAACGTGGACTGGTAGGCGACGCCGGAACCGTCGTTCGCATTGATGTAAGGCGCGCCGCCGGCGCTGACGATGATGTTGCCGATCAGCCGGTCGCTGTCGAAAAACGACGTGGCATGCGCGACGGCGACCTCGCGCGCGTCGCCCGTGCCCGCGCGCGCGCAATCGATCGTCAGCGGGCTGCGGCTGCGCTCGACCGTGACCCGTCCCGGCGCCACGACGAACCAGCGTCCCGCCGCATTGGACAGCACGCAGCCGACGCCCGCCACTTCGCGGTGATCGAGGATCGTGTGGACTTCCAGCTGCTGGGTGGGCGTCTCGCCCATCGTCGTCACGCAGCCGCTTGTGGCGGCCATCAGCGCGACGGTGCAGGCGGTACGGAAATAAGAATTGGACATGTCTTCACCGATAAAGCATACCTGTCCGTTTACGGCGGCAATCGGCAAGACATGAGCGGCACTAGGCGGGTTCGGCCGAGACGAGGGGCGCGAAGCGCGGCAGGCATGTGCCGTCCACGTCGACGAACCCGAAAAACGCGTCGCGCGGGCGGACCCAGGTCTTGCCGTCCTCCCCGCGATACACGACGACGGCCGTGTGGTCCGCCTCGAGGACGGCCTCGCAGACCACCTCGTACACCCCGCCCTTGTAGTGGCGGTAACGCATCAAGCCTTTTCTTCGGCCGCCGCGCGATGCTTCTTCTTGAGGCTCTGGATGACCTTGACGATGCCTTCGACGCCGGCGTTGTCGTCGAGTTCGCTGAACGCATCCAGCACCTCGTTGAGTACGCGATTGCGCACGCTCGCCTCGTCGGCCTGCATCTTCTGCGGCTGCTGCGGATTCTCGGACGGCGCGAATTTCTGCGGCGTCTCGGCCGCGGCTTTCTGTCCGTGGGCCAGCGCGGCCTGCCAGATCAGCCAGCGGCGCTGGGTTTCGTACACGAGGTACTCTTCCGGCTTGTCTTCACGACGCCGGACAATGTGGCCATCGCGTTGGGCCCATGCTTCAAATGCTTGGCGCATTGTTGTCCTTTAATAAGCTGTGTGCAAATCCTGCTCTCGGGATCCGCGATCGTTACACACCTGCCAAAGGCCGGTCGCTCGACCGACCACGGCAACCCTCTCTCAATGCAACGGATTGCTGTTGAATTCTTGGTTCCTGAGCAATATGCCAATAGTACAACCAAAGTTGGCCTACTGCAATTTTTTTCTTTCGAGAAGGAGACGATACGGAAATGTCCCCTGTCTTGCTGTGATTGTTACATCTTGTCACAGTTACGCGAAACTTTCCAGCGTCGTTACGATTTTTTACTCCACGGACAATAATTTTACGACATGTTTGTTGCAACTAGCACAAATAATTCCAATTGTGTGATGGCTTGGCGAGCCAGGAAGTGTTGCAAGAATGGCTCACAGCCACGATACTGCCCGGATTGTGCCGGACGGTCCGGCCCGTGCAACCAGACATCTTCATGAAAATCGCCACCTGGAACGTCAACTCGCTGAAAGTACGCCTGCCGCACCTGCTCCAGTGGCTCGCCGCCAACCCCGTCGACGTGCTGTGCCTCCAGGAGACCAAGCTCACGGACGACAAGTTCCCCGTGGCCGAAATCAACGCGGCCGGCTACGAGGTCGTGTTCAGCGGCCAGAAGACGTATAACGGCGTGGCGATCCTGTCGCGCCTGCCGCTCGCGGACGTCGTGCGCAACAATCCGTACTACCAGGACGAGCAGCAACGCCTGATCGCCGCGACGATAGGCGGCGTGCGCATCATCTGCGCGTACGTGCCGAACGGCCAGGCTGTCGGCTCCGACAAGTATGCGTACAAACTGGGGTGGTTCGAAGCGCTGCGCCGGTGGGTCGGCGAGGAATTGAAGATCCACGAGCAATTCGCGATCCTGGGCGACTACAACATCGCCCCCGAGGACCGCGACGTGCACGACCCGGAACTGTGGGCCGGCCAGATCCACTGCTCCGACCTGGAGCGCGAAGCGCTGCGCGAACTGTGCGGCCTGGGACTCGTCGACGCATTCCGCCTGTTCGAGCAGCCCGAGAAGCAGTACAGCTGGTGGGACTACCGCCAGATGGCGTTCCGCCGCAACCGCGGCCTGCGCATCGACCACATCCTGCTGTCGCAGGCGCTGGCGAAGCGTTGCGAGGCGTGCGCAATCGACCGCGAACCCCGCAAGTGGGAGCAGCCGTCGGACCACACGCCAGTGATCGCGACGATCGTCTAAAACGGTACGGTGGGATACGCGTGGGCACGGGGATGCCAGAACATCGCCCGGCCTACGAATTTTGCAGAAGCGCCGGGATGGCCTCGGCATCCACCGGCCGCGCGAACAGATAGCCCTGCGCAAACTGGCACCCGGCGCGGCGCAGCAGCGCCAGCTGGGCCTCGTTCTCGACGCCCTCGGCCACGACAGCCATCTGCAAGCTTCCGGCCAGCGCCATGACCGCGGCGACGATGGCCTGGTCTTCGCTGCTCGTCTCCAGGTCGCGCACGAACGCGCGGTCGATCTTGATCTTGCGGACCGGGAAGCGCTTCAGGTACGCGAGGCTCGAATACCCGGTGCCGAAGTCGTCGATCGACAGGCGGATGCCCATGCTGTAGATCTGGCCCAGCGTCTCCAGTGTCTGCCCGCCGTGCTGCATCAGCGCCGTCTCCGTGATCTCGAATTCCAGCAGGCTCGGGTCGATGCCCGTGTCGTCGACGATCGAGCGGATGGCCTGCATCAGGCCTCGGTGCACAAACTGGCGCGCCGACAAGTTGACGGCGAGCGGGAGCGCCGGCAAGCCCGCGCGCTGCCATGCCATCGACTGCTCGCAGGCGCGCCGGATCACCCATTCGCCCACCGGCACGATCAACCCGTTCTCTTCCAGGATCGGGATGAAGTCGTCGGGCGCCACGAGGCCCTGCTCCGGATGGCGCCAGCGCAGCAGCACTTCGAGGCCCTGCACGCGGCCGTCCTGCGTGCTGACGATGGGCTGGTAGAACAGCACGAATTCCTCGCGCAGCAGCGCACCGCGCAAGTGCGTCTCCAGCTCGAAATGGCGCGCGGCCGCCGCGTTCATCGGCTCCGCGTAGAACTGGTAGTTGTTGCGGCCGGCCGCCTTCGCGTAATACATCGCGGCGTCGGCCTTGCGCATCAGGCTCGCGACGTCGTGGCCGTCGTCCGGGTACAGGCAGATGCCGATCGACGGCGAGATGTGCAGGTCGCGGCCTTCGAAGTCGACGGGCGCCGCCAGCGCCTCGATGATCTTGTCGCCCACGAGACCGCACTCCTCGGCCGCGCGCACGCCCGGCACCAGCACGACGAATTCGTCGCCCCCGAGGCGCGCGACGGTGTCGCTCGCGCGCACGACGCGGCACAGGCGCCGCGCCACTTCCTTCAGCAGGTGGTCGCCCGCCGCGTGGCCCAGCGAATCGTTGATCGTCTTGAAGCGGTCCAGGTCGATGAACAGCAGCGCGAGCTTCAGGCCTTCGCGCCGCGCCGCCAGCAGCGCGCGATCCAGCCGGTCGGACAGGAGCGCGCGGTTGGGCAGGCCCGTGAGCGCGTCGTGGTACGCCATGTGGTGGACGCGCGCCTCGGCCTGGCGCCGCTCGACGATCTCGGCCTGCAGCTCCGCCGTGCGTTCCTGCACGCGCACTTCGAGCTCGTCGCGCGCGCGCCGCAGCGCGTCCGCGGCCTCGCGCTGCGCCGTCACGTCGTCGATCAGCCAGACGCTGCGCCCGCCGCGGTCCGCCATGTCGAACGGCCGGCCCGACAGGCGCGCCCAGAAGCGCATGCCGTCGCGCCGCACCAGTTCATACTCCGCCATGTGCACGCGCCCCGCCTCGAAGTCGCGCCGGGTCTCGTCGCGCGCGCGCTGCCAGCCCGCGTCATCGGGATACAGGTCGCGCACGGGCAGGCCCTCGATGCTGCCGCCATGGTGGCCGAACAGCTCTTCCATCTTGCGGTTGCAGTGCAAGGTCCGGCCGTTCTCGACGACGGCGATGCCCAGCACGGCGTTGTCGAGGATCGCCTGGTTTTCCAGCAGCGCGTTGCGCAGCGATTCCTCGGCAGCCTTTTCGCCCGTGCGGTCCTCGATCATCCAGACCATCGTGCCCGTGCCCAGCTCCTCCGGATTGACGGCATAGCCGATCAGGTTCACCCACATCGGCGTGCCGTTCCGGTGCACCATCGTCGTCTCGGTCTTGAACGAGCCGCCCGTGCGCAACACGCCGTATGCCTTGTCGCCCATGTCGACGAACGCGTCGTCGTCCGCGTACAGCACGCGCGTCGGCTGGCCCAGCACCTCGCCGGGCCCGTAGCCGAACATCGCGCCGAAGCAATCGTTGTAGCGCGTGATGATGCGCTCGCGCGTGAAGAAGATGCCGATCGACGCATTCGTCATGATGGCCTGGATCTCCGTCAGCGCCTGGCGCGCCTCCGTGACGTCTTCCACGATCCACACCGTGCCCGCCTCGCGCGCGCTCATGTCGACAGCCTTCGCGCGGATGCGGCACCAGATCGTGCTGCCGTCGCGGCGGCGCAGCGGCACTTCGCTCTTCTCGAACAGGCTGCCCGTCGTCAGCACGAGGACGGCCTCGCCGATGAACGCCTCGTACATGGCGCGCGTGGCGAAGACCTTCGCCGGGGTATGGTTGATCAGTTCTTCCGGCGTGTAGCCGAGCATCCCGGCCATCCGCGGATTGCACGACTTGACGAGGTCGGGCAACGTGACGGCGATGCCCACCGGCGCATGCTCGACGACGGCAGCCTGTTCCAGCAAGCGCCCGCGCAGCGCGGACTGGCCGTCGCCGAGCGTGAGCACGTCGCCGAATACGAAGACGGCACCACCGGCCGGCAGCGGCTTCGCGCGCACTTCGACGGGACGGCCGCGCAGGCCGCGGTCGAGCAAGCCATCCCAGCGGCGCTCGCCGGCCAGCGACAGGCGGATCTCGACCGCCATCGCGGCCGCCGTGTGCGCGCAGAACAGCGACACCAGCGCACGCCCGTCGACGGCGCCGCCGGCCAGCTCGACGAGCGCCGCGTTCGCGGCCCAGATCCTGCCTTCGCCGTCGCAGGCGCAAGCCGGCGCCGCAATCAATGCCAGCGCCTCGGCCACCAAGGCCGGTGTGTTCGTTCCCCGATCCATCCCTCTTCCCGGCTAGCCTATTGACAAGGCTATTTGTCGATTTTTGGGTGGATCATAGCTGAAAATGTTCGTAATTTATCGTTTGGAAACACTAAATTCAGCGGATGACGCTAGGCAACAACGGTTCAGAACGCGTCACCCGGCACGCGCACCCAGCCTTCCATCAGGACGCGTGCGCTACGACTCATGACGGCCTTCGTGACGACCCAGTCGCCGCCGTCCTGGCGCGCCTCGGCGCCCACGCGCAGCACGCCGGACGGATGCCCGAAGCGCACGGCCTCGTGCGCGCGCCCGCCCGCGGCGAGGCTCACGAGCGTGCCCGGAATCGCGGCCGCCGTGCCGATGGCGACGGCCGCCGTCCCCATCATCGCGTGGTGCAGCTTGCCCATCGACAGCGCGCGTACGAGCAGGTCGATGTCGTCCGCCTCCACGCGCTTGCCGCTCGACGCGACATAGCCTGCCGGCGGCGCCACGAACGCGACTTTCGGCGTGTGCTGGCGCCGCGCCGCCTCCTCCACGTGCGCGATGAGGCCCATGCGCATGGCGCCGTACGCGCGGATGGTCTCGAACATCGCCAGCGCCTTCGGGTCGCCGTTGACGGCGTCCTGCAGTTCCATGCCCGTGTAGCCGATGTCGGCCGCGTTCACGAAGACGGTCGGGATGCCGGCGTTGATCAGCGTGGCTTTCAGCGTGCCGACGCCGGGTACCTCGAGGTCGTCGACCAGGTTCCCGGTCGGGAACATCGCGCCGCCGCCCTCGCCCTCGTCGGCGGCCGGGTCCATGAATTCGAGCTGCACTTCGGCCGCGGGGAACGTGACGCCGTCCAGTTCGAAGTCGCCCGTCTCCTGCACCTGGCCGTTCGTGACGGGCACGTGGGCGACGATCGTCTTGTTGATGTTGGCCTGCCAGATGCGCACGGTGACGATACCGTTGTCCGGGATGCGGGCGGGATCGATGAAGCCGTTGGCGATGGCGTACGGCCCGACCGCGGCGGACAGGTTGCCGCAGTTGCCGCTCCAGTCGACGAACGGCTTGTCGATGGCGACCTGGCCGAACAGATAGTCGACGTCGTGGCCGGGCCGCGTACTGGGCGCCACGATGACGGTCTTGCTCGTGCTGGACGTGGCGCCGCCCATGCCGTCGATGTGCTTGGCGTACGGGTCGGGGCTGCCGATCACGCGCAGCAGCAGCTTGTCGCGCGCCTCGCCGGGGACTTGCGCCGCTTGCGGCAGGTCCTGCAGGCGGAAGAAGACGCCTTTGCTCGTCCCGCCGCGCATGTAGACGGCGGGGATCTTGATTTGGGGTGCGTGGGCCATGTGTTTGTCTTTCGTTGAATGCGCGCGGTGTTCAAACGTGCGTCGAACGCGTGGACGGCAGAGCCGTCCACGCGTCCAACCGGCGCATGAACAACCACGACGTTATGCGGCGACCTTGGAAGACGCGAGGAAGTCCTGCGCGAACCGCTGCAGCACCCCGCCCGCCTCGTAGATCGACACTTCCTCGGCCGTGTCGAGACGGCAGGTCACGGGCACCTCGACGGTGTCGCCATTGCGCCGATGGATCACGAGCGTCAACGCAGCGCGCGGCGTGCGCTCGCCCACGACGTCGAACGTCTCCGTACCGTCGATGCCCAGGGTGAGACGCGTGGTGCCCGCCTGGAATTCCAGCGGCAGCACGCCCATGCCGACGAGGTTCGTGCGGTGGATGCGCTCGAACCCTTCCGCCACGATCGCTTCCACACCCGCGAGGCGCACACCTTTCGCGGCCCAGTCGCGCGACGAGCCCTGGCCATAGTCGGCGCCCGCGATCACGATCAGCGGCTGCTTGCGCTCCATGTACGTCTCGATCGCTTCCCACATGCGCGTGACCGTGCCGTCCGGCTCGATGCGCGCGAGCGAACCGGCACGCACGCTGCCATCCGTATTGCGCACCATCTCGTTCTTGAGCGTGGGATTCGCGAACGTGGCGCGCTGCGCCGTCAGGTGGTCGCCGCGGTGCGTCGCGTACGAATTGAAGTCTTCTTCGGGCAGTCCCATCTTCGCGAGGTATTCGCCCGCGGCGCTGTCGGCCATGATCGCGTTCGACGGCGACAGGTGGTCCGTCGTGATGTTGTCGCCCAGGACCGCCAGCGGCCGCATGCCCGTCAGCGTGCGTTCTCCGGCGAGCGCGCCTTCCCAGTACGGCGGGCGGCGGATGTAGGTGCTCATCGGGCGCCAGTCGTACAGCGGCGAGACCGATTCACCACCCTCTTCGCGCCGTGCGAACATGATGTCGTAGACCTTGCGGAACTGCTGCGGCTTCACGGCCCGTTCGACGACGGCATCGATCTCCGCGTCGCTCGGCCAGATGTCGGCCAACCGCACCGGCTTGCCGTCGGCGTCGACGCCCAGCACGTCCTTCTCGATGTCGAAGCGGATCGTGCCCGCGATCGCGTACGCGACGACGAGCGCCGGCGACGCGAGGAACGCCTGCTTCGCATACGGGTGGATGCGGCCGTCGAAATTGCGGTTGCCCGACAGGACCGCCGTCGCGTACAGGTCGCGGTCGATGATCTCCTGCTGGATCGCCGGATCGAGCGCGCCGGACATGCCATTACACGTCGTGCAGGCGAAGGCAACGACGCCGAAGCCCAGTTGTTCCAGTTCCGGCAACAGCCCTGCTTCGTCGAGGTACATCGGCACGGTCTTGGAGCCCGGCGCGAGCGACGACTTCACCCACGGCTTGCGCGCGAGCCCGCGCGCGTTCGCGTTGCGCGCGAGGAGGCCCGCCGCGACCATGTTGCGCGGGTTGTTCGTATTCGTGCAGCTCGTGATCGCGGCGATGATGACGGCACCGTCAGGCATCTTGCCCGGCTCGTTCTCGACGACGCCCGTGATGCCGTGCTGCGCCAGATCCGACGTCGGCACGCGCTTGTGCGGATTCGACGGGCCGGCGATGTTGCGCACAACGGTGGACAGGTCGAAGCGGAGCGTGCGCTCATACTGCACGTTCTTCAAAGTGTCGGCCCACAACCCCGTTTCCTTCGCATACAGCTCGACCAGCTTCACGAGCTCGTCGTCGCGTCCGGTCAACTTCAGGTACTTGATGGTCTGCTCGTCGATGGCGAACATCGCGGCGGTTGCACCGTATTCGGGTGCCATGTTTGAGATCGTCGCGCGGTCGCCCAGCGTGAGGTTCGCGGCGCCTTCGCCGTAGAACTCGAGGTACGCGGACACGACCTTCGACTTGCGCAGGAATTCCGTCAGCGCCAGCACGATGTCGGTCGCGGTGATGCCCGGTTGCGGCTTGCCCGTCAATTCGACGCCGACGATGTCCGGCAGGCGCATGTACGACGCGCGGCCCAGCATGACGCTTTCCGCTTCGAGACCCCCGACGCCGATCGCGATGACGCCGAGCGCATCGACCATTGGCGTGTGCGAGTCGGTGCCGACGAGCGTGTCCGGGAACGCGACGCCGTCCTTCACCTGCACGACGGGGCTCATGCGCTCCAGGTTGATCTGGTGGAGGATGCCGTTCCCCGGCGGGATCACGTCGACGTTCTCGAATGCCTTCTTCGTCCATTCGATGAAGTGGAAGCGGTCTTCGTTGCGGCGGTCCTCGATGGCGCGGTTTTTCTCGAACGCGTCCGGATCGAAGCCGCCGCATTCGACGGCGAGCGAGTGGTCGACGACGAGCTGCGTCGGCACGACCGGGTTCACGAGTGCCGGGTTGCCGCCCTCCTTCGCGATGGCGTCGCGCAGGCCGGCCAGGTCGACGAGGGCCGTCTGGCCGAGGATGTCGTGGCAGACGACGCGCGCGGGGTACCAGGGGAAATCGAGGTCGCGCTTACGTTCGATGAGCTGCTTCAGCGAGGGCACCAGCGCGACGGGATCGCAGCGGCGCACGAGGTTTTCGGCCAGCACGCGCGACGTGTACGGCAGGGTGTCCCAGGCGCCGGGCTGGATGTCGTCGACGGCGGCGCGCGCGTCGAAGTAGTGGAGTTGCGTGCCGTGCAGGGGCTTGCGATATTGACTGTTCATGGCGTTGCCTGTGAAACGAGAGAGAGGTGCAGGTGGTGCAGCGCACGGTACCCGCCCTCGTGGTAAATGGCGTCCGGCTCGACGCCGAAGGATTGGAAGCCGAAGGCGTCGTACAGCCGCCGCGCGGGCAGGTTGCCGTCGATGAGCTTCAAGGTCAGGCGGCGCAGGTGGCCGAGCGAACGGGCGTGATCGATCAGGTGCGCGGTCAGCAGGCGCCCCACACCGGCGCGCTGGTGGCTGCGCGTGACCATCAGGCTGCTCAGCATCGCCGAATGGTGCAGCCGGCTGCCCTTCTTCGCGCACAGGCAGATGACGCCAGCGAGCAGGTCGCCGTCGAACGCGCCGAACCACGTGTAGTCGGGCAGCGCCAGCCGGTCGGCATGCCAGGTTTCCGATTGCGCGAGCGCGTCTTCGTACGCGGGGCCGTGCGCGTACTGGAAATCGCGCAGGTTTTCCAGGCGCAGCGCGCGGTAGGCCGCGACGTCCGCGGCGCCGAGGGGACGGATGTGGATGCCGCCGGCGTCCATCTTCATTTGCGGTCCGCGAGGGGCACGAACTGCAGGTCTTCCGGGCCGACGTAGTTCGCGCTCGGGCGGATGATCTTGTTGTCGATGCGCTGCTCGATGACGTGCGCCGACCAGCCGGACGTGCGCGAGATGACGAACAGCGGCGTGAACATCGCCGTCGGCACGCCCATCATGTGGTACGAGACGGCCGAGAACCAGTCGAGATTCGGGAACATCTTCTTCACTTCCCACATGACGGATTCGAGGCGCTCGGCGATATCGAACATCTTCATCGAGCCTGCTTCGTGCGACAACGTGCGCGCCACCTCCTTGATCACCTTGTTGCGCGGGTCCGAGATCGTGTACACCGGGTGGCCGAAGCCGATCACGACTTCCTTGTTCGCCACGCGGTTGCGGATGTCCGCTTCCGCCTCGTCCGCGTTTTCGTAGCGCTTCTGGATGTCGAACGCCGCTTCGTTGGCGCCGCCGTGCTTCGGACCGCGCAGCGCGCCGATCGCGCCCGTGATGGCGGAATAGATGTCGGAGCCCGTGCCGGCGATGACGCGGCCCGTGAACGTGGACGCGTTGAACTCGTGTTCCGCGTACAGGATCAGCGACGTGTGCATTGCCTTCACCCACTCGTCGGACGGCTTCGCGCCGTGCAGCAGGTGCAGGAAGTGGCCGCCGATCGAATCGTCGTCCGTCTCCACGTCGATGCGTTTGCCGTTGTGGCTGTAGTGGTACCAGTACAGCAGCATCGAGCCGAACGACGCCATCAGGCGGTCGGCGATGTCGCGCGCGCCGGCGATGTTGTGGTCGTCTTTTTCCGGCAGCACGCAGCCGAGTACCGAGACGCCCGTGCGCATCACGTCCATCGGATGCGCGCCGGCCGGCAGCGCTTCCAGCGCGGCTTTCACCGCCTGCGGAAGGCCGCGCAGCGATTTCAGCTTCGCCTTGTAGCCACGCAGCTCCGCATTGTTCGGCAGCTTGCCGTGCACGAGCAGGTAGGCGATTTCCTCGAACTCGCTGTTGTCGGCGACGTCCAGGATGTCGTAGCCGCGGTAGTGCAGGTCGTTGCCGGAACGGCCCACGGAGCACAGCGCCGTGTTGCCGGCGGCGACGCCGGACAGGGCGACGGATTTCTTCGGCTTGAACGTTGGGGTATCGGTCTTCACATCGGTCATCGTAGTCTCCTTTTATTTCGCTTCATTTGGCTTTGTTCTGGGCGAACAGCGCGTCGAGCTTCTGTTCATAGCTGTGGTAATCGATGCGCTCATACAGCTCGGCGCGGGTCTGCATCGTATCGACGACGTTCTTCTGCGTGCCGTCGCGGCGGATCGCCTCGTAGACGTTTTCCGCGGCCTTGTTCATCGCGCGAAATGCCGAGAGCGGGTACAGCACGATGTCGACGTCGGCGCCGCGCAGCTCGTCCACGGTGAACAGCGGCGTCGCGCCGAATTCGGTGATGTTGGCGAGGATCGGCACCTTCACGGCACGCTTGAACTGCGCGTACATCTCCAGGCTCGTGATGGCTTCCGGGAAGATCATGTCGGCGCCCGCCCCCACGCACGCGACGGCCCGTTCGACGGCTTTATCCAGGCCCTCGACCGCGAGCGCATCCGTGCGCGCCATGATGACGAAGTTGTCGTCCGTACGCGCGTCGACGGCCGCCTTCACGCGGTCGACCATCTCGCCCTGGCTGACGATCTCCTTGCCCGGACGGTGGCCGCAGCGCTTGGCGCCGACCTGGTCCTCGATGTGGCAGGCGGCCGCGCCGGCCTTGATCAGCGAACGGACGGTCCGCGCGACGTTGAATGCGGACGAACCGAATCCGGTATCGATGTCGACGAGCAGCGGCAGGTCGCACACGTCCGTGATGCGGCGCACGTCGATCAGGACGTCTTCGAGCCCCGAGATGCCGAGGTCCGGCAGGCCCAGCGACCCGGCTGCGACGCCGCCGCCGGACAGGTAGATGGCGCGGTAGCCGGCCCGCTTCGCGAGCAGCGCGTGATTCGCGTTGATGGCGCCGATCACCTGCAGCGGATGTTCGTCCTGGACGGCCTGGCGGAATGCGGCGCCGGCGGAGTGTTGGGTCATGTCCTTACCTTTCTTGAAGCAAATCGGAGGGTGTGGCACAAGGTTTTGCAAGGACCGTGCCAGTGGGCTTCCGAGGCGGACAACCCCGATTTTCAAGCACTTGGGTGCGCGGCGCAAGCGCGCACGGCCGTCAGACGTTGCACGCCGTTTCAATCTGAAACAGCCGGCGAAACAACGAACAGGGATTGTCGGTCTGCAGAAAGCGGCCAGTGCCGTTCGCCGAGCGCGGCCAGGGCATGAAAAAACCCGCACGCGGCGGGTTTCTTGTGGAGGACGCAAGGTGGGCAGCGAGGCCGGGGCCTCATGCCCACCTTTGCGTCGATGCGCGATCAGTGCGCGGACGCGCCGGCGGCACCGATACCGGTTTCCGAACGCACTTCCTGCGCTTCGTAGCCGGCCTTGTCGATCGCAGCACGCGGGCTGCTGTCAGTGACCGAGAACAGCCAGACACCGATGAAGCCGACGGCCATCGAGAACAGGGCCGGCGAGGTGTACGGGAAGATCTCGGCCGTGTTGTGGAACACGTCGACCCACACGGACTTCGAGAGCACGGTCAGGATCACGGCAGTGGCCAGGCCCAGGAAGCCGCCCACGGTCGCGCCGCGGGTCGTGCACTTGCTCCACAGGACCGACATGAACAGCACCGGGAAGTTCGCGGATGCGGCGATCGCGAATGCCAGCGACACCATGAACGCGACGTTGACCTTCTCGAACACGATACCCAACAGCACGGCGGCGATGCCCAGGCACACGGTCGTGATCTTCGACACGCGCAGTTCGCTGCCCGGTGCCGGCTGGCCCTTCTTGATGACCGTGGCGTACAGGTCGTGCGACACGGCCGAGGCACCCGACAGGGTCAGGCCCGCCACGACGGCGAGGATCGTTGCGAACGCGACGGCCGAGATGAAGCCGAGGAACACGTCGCCGCCGACGGCGTTCGCCAGGTGCACGGCCGCCATGTTGTTACCGCCCAGCAGTTTGCCGGCCGCATCCTTGAACGCGGGGTTGGTGCTCACCAGCACGATCGCGCCGAAGCCGATGATGAAGGTCAGGATGTAGAAGTAACCGATCCAGGTGGTTGCCCACAGCACGGATTTGCGCGCTTCCTTGGCGCTCGGGACCGTGAAGAAGCGCATCAGGATGTGCGGCAGGCCGGCCGTGCCGAACATCAGCGCCATGCCGAGCGAGATGCCGGAGATCGGATCCTTGATGAAGCCGCCCGGGCCCATGATCGCGTCATGCTTGCTGTGCACTTCGACGGCCTTGGCGAACAGCGCTTCCGGGCTGAAGTTGTACATGGCCAGCACGGAGAACGCCATGAACGTGGCGCCGCCCAGCAGCATCACGGCCTTGATGATCTGCACCCACGTCGTCGCGGTCATGCCGCCGAACAGCACGTAGACCATCATCAGCACGCCCACGATGACGACGGCCATCCAGTAGTCCAGGCCGAACAGCAGCTTGATCAGCTGGCCGGCGCCGACCATCTGCGCGATCAGGTAGAACAGCACGGTGACCAGCGTGCCGGAGGCCGCGAACATGCGCACGGGCTTCTGGGCGAAGCGGTAGGCGGCCACGTCGGCGAACGTGAAGCGGCCCAGGTTGCGCAGGCGCTCGGCCATCAGGAACGTGATGACGGGCCAGCCGACGAGGAAGCCGATCGCATAGATCAGGCCGTCGAAGCCGTTCGCGAACACGGCGGCGGAAATGCCCAGGAACGAGGCGGCCGACATGTAGTCGCCGGCGATCGCCAGGCCGTTCTGGAAGCCGGTGATGCCGCCGCCGGCCGTGTAGAAGTCGGAGGCGGAGCGGGTGCGCTTGGCGGCCCACTTGGTGATGAACAGGGTGAAGACGACGAACACGACAAACATCGAGATCGCGGTCCAGTTCGTGGCCTGCTTTTGCGCCTGGCCCAGGTCCGGGGAGGCGAGGACGGCGCCGGTCGCGGCCAGCAGCGCCGCGGCGGCGGCGCTCTTCATCAGGGTAGAGTTCTTCATGCGCGTACCTTTTCTTTGCCGGACGCGGCGTTGCGTTGGATGGCGTCGGTCAGCGCGTCGAATTCGCTGTTGGCACGGCGCACGTAGATGCCGGTGACGGCGATCGTGAACAGGATCACGAACAGGCCGAGCGGAACGGCCCAGGACATGACGCCGGACCCGACTTTCGAGGCCATGAACTGCTTGTCGAACGCGTTCAGCAGCGTGAAGCCGTAGTACACGATCATGACGAGCCACGTCAGCGTCCAGCCGTAGCGGGAACGCGTCTTGACGAGCTTGTGGTAGTTCGGATCTGCTTTGACCCGCTGGACGATTTCATCTTCCACTTTAGTCTCCATTTTAATAATCACCGTTCAGGTGGACGGCATGGCAACGATCCTATGTCGGTCGCCTTACCCGATTCTTACGGCTGGCGGAAATGTTTGCGCCCAACCATTTCACCGTGAAACCAAATTGAAACATCGGTTGCACGTTGCGGTACACTTGCAACATGAGTTACCCGAACCGACCCGCTCCGGCGCCGGACCAGGGTGCCGGCAAGCCCGTCATCTGGACGGTGTCCGTGTCGCGCCTGTCCGACCTGTTCCGCCACATCACCCCCGAATACGACCACCTGGCGCAGATCGAACCGCTGCACCTGGGCTTCGACGAGGCCGCCCGCCACATCCGCGAACGCATGGCGACGGAGCACTGCGACGTCGTGATCGCGGCCGGCTCGCAGGCCGCCTACCTGAAGGGACGCGTGTCCGTCCCGGTCGTCGTGGCGACAGCCAGCGGCTTCGACGTCATGCAGGCGCTGTCGCGCGCGCGGCGCCTGTCCCCGCGCATCGGCCTCGTGCACTACCAGCGCCCCGTGGCGGAACTGGCCGAGTTCGCGGCCACGTTCGGCCTCGCCGTCGAGCAGCGCACGTATGTGACGGAAGACGATGCCCGCGCCAGCATCGCCGAGCTGAAGGCGGCTGGCGTGGAAGTCGTCGTCGGCGCGGGGCTGATCACCGACCTGGCCGAGGAAGCGGGGCTCAAGACCGTGTTCGTGTACTCGCTCGATTCGATCCGGCGCGCGTTCGACGACGCCCTCGAGATGGCGCGCCTGACGCGGCTCGAGAGCGGCCGCGGACGGCGCGTGGTGGCCGCCGACAGCCGGCGCGCCCGCCGCGGCCTGGCCGACCTACGGGGGGAGTCCCCCGCGATGGAACGGCTGCGCCAGACCGTCGTGCTGTACGGGCGCTCGCCCGCGACGGTCCTCATCCAGGGCGAGACGGGCAGCGGCAAGGAACTCGTCGCCCAGGCCATCCACCGCGAGAGTCCGCGTCGCGGTGCGAACCGGCCGTTCGTCGCCGTCAACTGCGGGGCGATCGCGGAGTCGCTGCTGGAATCGGAATTGTTCGGCCACGAGGAAGGCGCGTTCACGGGCGCGCGCCGGGGCGGTCATGCGGGACTGTTCGAGGCGGCCGACGGCGGCACCCTGTTCCTCGACGAGATCGGCGAGATGCCGCTCGCGCTGCAGACGCGGCTGCTGCGCGTGCTGGAGGAGCGCGAAGTGATGCGCGTGGGCGGCACGCGCCCCGTGCCCATCGACGTGCGCGTGATCAGCGCCACCCACTGCGACCTGGAGGCACGCGTGCGCGAGGGCCGGTTCCGCGCCGACCTGTTCTACCGCCTGGCCGTGCTGCGCCTCGCCCTGCCCCCGCTGCGCGAGCGCCGCAGCGATATTCCCGCGCTCGCCGACTGGGCGCTGAAGAACGCCCTCGCCGCGCTGAGCGCACGGCCGCATCCGAACCTGGCTGCGGAAATCGCCGCGTGCGGCCCGCAGCTGGCGGCGTATGCGTGGCCGGGCAATGTGCGCGAACTGCGCAACGTGATGGAACGCCTCGCGCTGTTCCTCGCAGCCGAACCGCTGCAGGCGCTGACGCCCGCGTTCCTGTTGTCGGTGGCGCCGGAACTGGGCGCGGCGCCCGTGCTGCCGGCCGCCCCGGCGCAGGAAACCGTGGCCGACGTGCTGGCGCGCTTCAACGGCCAGCGCGACGCGGCGGCGCGGCACCTGGGCATCAGCCGCACGACGTTGTGGCGGAGATTAAAGGCGGGCAACTAGCCCGTCTTAATTCGCCCCAACGCACGCGCGCGCCAAAAGCCGTAGTATTATTTTTTTACTACGGCCTGGCGCCCGATCGGCGCCAGCTTTCGCACGCGGCGCCCACGAGGCCCGCGCCGCCCGTCCGCACGGAGGCACTATGCAAGACTTGTCGCAAGCTGCACTGTTTTCCCTGATCGGCAACACCCCCATGGTGGAAGTCACCCGCATCGACACGGGGCCCTGCCGCCTGTTCCTGAAGCTCGAATCGCAGAACCCCGGCGGCTCCATCAAGGACCGCGTGGGCCGCGCCATGATCGAGGCGGCGGAGCGCGACGGCCGCCTGCAGCCGGGCGGCACCGTCGTCGAGGCCACGGCCGGCAACACGGGCCTGGGCCTCGCCCTCGTCGCCCGGATCAAGGGCTACCGGGTCGTGCTCGTCGTGCCCGACAAGATGGCGTCCGAAAAAATCCTGCACCTGAAGGCGCTCGGCGCCGAGATCCACCTCACCCGCTCCGACGTCGGCAAGGGCCATCCCGAGTACTACCAGGACTACGCTGCGCGGCTCGCGCGCGAGATCCCCGGCGCCTGGTTCGCCGACCAGTTCAACAATCCCGCGAACCCCGCCGCGCACGAAACCACCACCGCGCCCGAAATCTGGGACCAGATGCGCCACGAGCTGGACGCCATCGTCGTCGGTGTCGGTTCGTCGGGCACGTTGACGGGCCTGTCGCGCTTCTTCGCGCGCGTGCAGCCCGACCTGGAATTCGTGCTGGCCGATCCGAAGGGCTCGATCCTCGCCGAGTACGTCGAGACGGGCAAGGTCAGCGAGGTGTCCGGCTCCTGGGCCGTGGAAGGCATCGGCGAAGACTTCATCCCCTCGATCGCCGACATGTCGCGCGTGAAGACGGCCTATTCGATCAGCGACGAGGAAAGCTTCAACACGGCGCGCGATCTGCTGCGCCAGGAAGGCATCCTCGCGGGCTCGTCGACGGGCACACTGCTCGCGGCCGCGCTGCGCTATTGCCGGGCACAGACGACGCCGAAACGCGTCGTGACGTTCGTCTGCGACACGGGCACGCGCTATCTCACCAAGGTGTACAGCGACGGCTGGATGGTCGACCAGGGCCTGCTGCACCGTCCCCGCACGGGCGACCTGCGCGACCTGATCGGGCGCCGCTTCGACGACGGCGAAGTCATCACGGTGTCGCCCACCGACACGCTGCTGACCGCGTTCAACCGCATGCGCAGCGCCGACCTCGCGCAGATGCCTGTCATCGACAAGGGCAAGCTCGTGGGCCTCATCGACGAGTCCGACCTGCTGCTGCACGTGACGAGTGACCGGGAACACTTCAAGGCGCCCGTCTCCGGTACGATGACGTCCGACCTCCAGACGTTGGCTCCCTCCGCCGGCATGCAGCAGCTGCGCGACATCCTCGACCGCGGCCTCACCGCCGTCATCGCCGAGGGCGATCATTTCTATGGCCTGATCACCCGCTTCGACCTTCTCAACCACCTGCGCAGGACACTGACGTGACCCATCCAGACGACACGAACAAACGCCACATCGCCACGCGCGTCATCCACGGCGGCCAGGCGCCCGATCCGGCCACGGGCGCCGTGATGCCGCCCATTTACGCGACGTCGACCTTTGCCCAGGAAAGCCCCGGCGTGCACAAGGGCCTGGACTACGGCCGCTCGCACAACCCCACGCGCTGGGCGCTGGAGCGCTGCGTGGCCGACCTCGAGAGCGGCGGCGCCGCGTACGCGTTCGCGTCCGGCCTCGCCGCCATCGCGGCCGTGCTGGAACTGCTGCCGGCCGGCTCGCACATCGTCGCCGGCGACGACATGTACGGCGGCACCTACCGGCTGTTCGAGCGCGTGCGCCGCGTCAGCAGCGGCCACGATTTCACGTACGTCGACCTGACGGACCCGCTGGCGCTGGCGAACGCGCTGCGACCGGAAACGAAGATGGTGTGGGTGGAGACGCCGACGAACCCGATGCTCAAGCTGGCCGACCTGCACGCGATCGCGCAGCTGTGCCGCGAGCGCGGCGTGATGACCGTGTGCGACAACACGTTCGCGAGTCCCGTCAACCAGCGCCCGCTGGAACTGGGCATCGACATCGTCGTGCACTCGACGACCAAGTACATGAACGGCCACTCGGACGTCATCGGCGGCGTCGCCGTCGTCGGCGGCCAGCCGCACCAGCAGGCGTGGCGCGAGCGCCTCGGCTTCATCCAGAATGCCGTCGGGGCCATCCAAGGACCGTTCGACAGTTTCCTCGTCCTCCGCGGGATCAAGACGCTGGCGCTGCGCATCGAACGCAGCAACGCCAACGCGCTCGACCTGGCGCAGTGGCTCTCGAGCGAGCCAAAAGTGCGGCACGTCTACTATCCGGGCCTCGCGTCGCACCCGCAGCACGAGCTGGCGCGGCGGCAGATGCACGGCTACGGCGGCATCATCTCCATCGACCTCGACACCGACCTCGCCGGCGCGCGTCGCTTCCTCGAGAAATGCGAGATCTTCACCTTGGCGGAAAGCCTGGGCGGCGTCGAGAGCCTGATCGAGCACCCGGCCATCATGACGCATGCGACGATTCCCGCGGACCAGCGCGCGCGGCTCGGGATCGGCGATGGCCTGATCCGGCTGTCGGTCGGGATCGAGCACGTGGACGATCAACGCGCCGACCTGGCAAGGGCGCTCGCCGCGATCTGAAAACGTCTCCTCCGGGGTGCCCTCCGGTGCCCACGGAGTCCTGTGGGGCGCCATCCTGTGCCCACGGACTCCTGTAGGGTGGGCTCCCTGAGCCCACCCTACGACTAGGCCCAGGCCGGCGCTGGCAGCGCCAGGCCTTCCTCGTTTTCGCATTCTGCGACGAACACGGGTCGTCCGGCGTCGTCACCTTGCACGCGGAACGTGGACACGACGTCCGTCAATTGCTCCGCCTGCGCGCGCAGCGTGGCGGCCGCGGCCGCGGCCTGCTCGACCATCGCCGCATTCTGCTGCGTCGCCTCGTCCATGTCGGCGATCACACGACGCACCTGCGCGATGCCCGCCGCCTGCTCCGAGCTGGCGCCGTCGATCGCATGCAGCAGGTCGGCGACTTCGCGCACGCGCGCAAGGATCTCGCGCATCGTGCCGCCGGCCGCGCTGGCGATGCCCGCACCGGATTCGATGGCGCCCGTCGATTCGCCGATCAGCTGCTTGATCTCTTTCGCCGCGGCCGCGGAATGCTGGGCCAGGCTGCGCACTTCGGCCGCCACGACAGCAAAGCCGCGCCCTTCGGCGCCCGCGCGCGCCGCCTCGACGGCCGCGTTCAATGCCAGGATGTTCGTCTGAAACGCGATCCCGTCGATCATCGCCGTGATGTCGCCGATGCGCGCGGCGGACTGGCGGATCGTCTCCATGCGCTCGACCATCTGCCCGACGGCGCCCGCGCCCTGCTGCGCAACGCCGGACGCGGCGAGCGCGAGCGCGTTGGCGTCGTGCGCGTTGACGTGGTTCTGCTCCACGGCTTCCGTCAGCTCGGACATCGCCTGCACCGTGGCGTGCAGATTGCGCGCCTGCTCCTCCGTCCGGTGCGACAGGTCGCGGTTGCCGGCGGCGATCTCGGCCGACGCGTCGTCGATCGTGCGGGCGCTGTCCAGCACCTTGACGACTGTCGCCGACACACCGCCCGTCATGTGGTTCAGCGCATCGAACAGGCGGCCGATCTCGTCGCCGCGTGCGTGGTCGATGGTGGCCGACAAATCGCCCTCGGCGACGCGCTCGGCGAGTTCGACGGCGTGCTGCAGCGGCGTCACGATGCTGCGCGTGAGCAGCCACCCGGCCGCGCAGCCGATGAGGAGCGCCGCCGCGCCGAATGCCGGCAGGAGCACGCGGCTCAGCGCGAACGCGTGCGCCGACGTTGCGGCCAGCGCGCGCGCCTCGCGCGTCTGCCAGGCCAACAAGCTGTCGAGCGCGTGCGTGTAGACATCGAACGTCGTCGCGAGTTCGCCGGCCGTCATCTGCTCGACGTCCTGCGTCTTGCCGAGGTCCTTGGCCTGGAACACCTGCGCGCGGATCTTGAGATACGCGGCCTTGCGCTGGGCCGCCGCGTCGATCAGCGCGCGCTCCGCGGGGGCGGACGGCAATGCGGCCAGCTTCGCGTCGAGGGCAGCGGCATTCTTGTCGCCTTGCGTGAGCTGGGCCTGGAAATAATCGCCCGCTTCCAGGCTATCGCTGCGGGCGATCGCCACGGCGCGCACGCCGTTCAGCCGGGCGATGCCTTGCAGTTCCGCCGTCAGCTGCTGGCGGGCGAGCTTATCGTTGACGAGATCGTTCGTGATCGCGTCGGCGGCCTGCATGCGCCACAACGCGACGATGGAAATGATGACGATGGCGAGAGACACCACGGCAAAGGCGCCGAGGATCTTGGTGCCGGTCTGGAGGTGGGCGAGTCGCATGGGGTCGTGTCCGGAAGAGAGGGATGCGACCGATTATAGAAATGCCATGTGACAACAAAATGAATGAATGTGACAGCCATGCATTCTTTTGTTACGTGCCAATGACAAAAAAGAAAGCCCGCACGGGGCGGGCTTTCGGTGCAGCGATGGCGATCGCTTATTCGGCTTATTCGATCTCAACGGTCTCGACCGGCTCCGGCGGCGGCGGAACGTCGCCTTCCGGGAACTCGAGGAACACCTCGTCCTTCTCGTTCAGCTCGACCGTCACACGACCGCCGTTCACGAGACGGCCGAACAGCAGCTCGTCGGCCAGCGCCTTGCGGATCATGTCCTGGATGAGGCGCGACATCGGCCGCGCGCCCATCTGCGGATCGAAACCTTTCTTCGCGAGGAACTTGCGCAGTTTCTCGGTGAAGATGGCTTCCACCTTCTTCTCGTGCAGCTGCTCTTCCAGCTGCATCAGGAACTTGTCCACGACGCGCAGGATGATGTCCTCGTCGAGCGCGCGGAAGCTGATGATCGCATCCAGCCGGTTGCGGAACTCCGGCGTGAACATGCGCTTGATGTCGGCCATCTCGTCGCCCTGCGCCTTCGAATCCACGAAGCCGACGGAGCGCTTGGTCAGGCTTTCGGCGCCCGCGTTCGTGGTCATGATGATGATCACGTTGCGGAAGTCCGCCTTGCGGCCGTTGTTGTCGGTCAAGGTGCCATGGTCCATCACCTGCAACAGGATGTTGAAGATGTCCGGATGGGCCTTCTCGATCTCGTCCAGCAGCAGCACGGCATGCGGCTTCTTCGTGATGGCCTCGGTCAGCAGGCCACCCTGGTCGAAACCGACGTAGCCCGGCGGCGCACCGATCAGGCGCGACACGGCATGACGCTCCATGTATTCCGACATGTCGAAGCGCACCAGCTCGATGCCGAGGATGAACGCCAGTTGCTTCGCGACTTCCGTCTTGCCGACGCCGGTCGGACCGGAGAACAGGAACGAACCGATCGGCTTGTCCTGCTTGCCGAGGCCGGCGCGCGCCATCTTGATCGCGGACGCCAGCGCATCGATGGCCGGGTCTTGCCCGAACACGACGTTGCGCAGGTCGCGGTCGATGGTCTGCAGCTTGCTGCGGTCGTCCTGGTTGACGGTCTGCGGAGGAATCCGCGCGATCTTCGCGATGATGTCCTCGATCTCGGTCTTGCCGATGGTCTTCTTCTGCTTCGACTTCGGCAGCACGCGCTGCGCGGCACCCGCTTCGTCGATCACGTCGATCGCCTTGTCCGGCAGGTGACGGTCATTGATGAAGCGCGCGGCGAGCTCGGCCGCGGTCGACAGGGCCGACGCCGAATACTTGACGCCATGGTGCTCTTCGAAGCGCGACTTGAGGCCGCGCAGGATCTGCACGGTCTGCTCGACCGACGGCTCGTTCACGTCCACTTTCTGGAAGCGGCGGCTCAGAGCGTGATCCTTCTCGAACACGCCGCGGAATTCCGTGAACGTGGTCGCGCCGATGCACTTCAGCTGGCCGTTCGCGAGGGCCGGCTTCAGCAGGTTCGATGCGTCCAGCGTGCCGCCCGATGCGGAACCGGCGCCGATGATCGTGTGGATCTCGTCGATGAACAGGATGCCGTTCGGCGTGTCCTTGAGCTGCTTTAACACCGCCTTCAGGCGCTGCTCGAAGTCGCCGCGGTACTTGGTGCCGGCCAGCAGCGCGCCCATGTCCAGCGAATACACGACGGCATTCTGCAGGATCTCGGGCACGTCTTCCTGGACGATGCGCCATGCCAGGCCTTCCGCGATCGCGGTCTTGCCGACACCGGCCTCGCCCACGAGGAGCGGATTGTTCTTGCGGCGGCGGCACAGGATCTGGATCACGCGATCCACTTCCTCTTCGCGTCCGATCAGCGGATCGATGCGGCCATCGGCGGCAGCCTTGTTCAAGTTCTGGGTGAACTGATCCAGCGGGCTTTCCTTGGCCTGGCCTTCGACCTGCGCCTCTTCCACGCCTTCCGACGCCTTCTGGCTGTCGATCTGCTGGTCCTTGCGGACGCCGTGCGAGATGAAATTGACCACGTCGAGACGGGTCACGCCCTGCTGGTGCAGGTAGTAAACGGCATGCGAGTCCTTCTCGCCGAAGATCGCCACGAGCACGTTCGCGCCCGTCACTTCCTTCTTGCCGTTGGACGCGGACTGGACGTGCATGATCGCGCGCTGGATCACGCGCTGGAAGCCCAGCGTCGGTTGAGTGTCGACTTCGCCCGTGCCGGGCACGGTCGGCGTGTTGTCGCCGATGAAATTCGTCAAGGTCTTGCGCAGGTCTTCGATGTTGACCGCGCACGCACGCAGGACTTCAGCGGCCGACGGATTGTCGAGCAGCGCCAGCAGCAGGTGTTCGACCGTGATGAACTCGTGCCGAGCCTGCCGCGCTTCGACAAAGGCCATATGTAGAGATACTTCCAGTTCCTGCGCAATCATACTTCCTCCATCACGCACTGCAGGGGGTGGCCTGCCTTGCGCGCATGCGTTAATACAAACTCCACTTTGGTACACGCTATATCTTTGGAAAACACGCCGCACACGCCCTTGCCATGACGGTGTACGGAAAGCATGATCTGCGTGGCCGTTTCGCGATCCTTGTTGAAGTACTCCTGGATGATGGCGACCACGAACTCCATCGGCGTGTAGTCGTCATTGAGCAACGCCACCTGATACAACGGGGGTGGCTTGACGGTCTGCCGCTCCAGCAGCTGTTCGGTATCTTGCTTGGTTGCCATAGGGGTATTCTAAATTGCTTTCGATCTTCGTGTGTGCGGAAACTAACCCTCAGGGTAATCCCAGTTGCTTTCATCTTACGCGTTTTCCAGCCGGAGCACAGATGGCGGTCCGATTGCCAAAATCAAGAGGTTGTTTTTAGGCGATTGTGAAAATTTTCACAACACCTGTTCAAAACCGCTTGACTTACAAGATTATTGCACCAACAATGCAGTTATTGACATGTACTTATGTACTTGTTGATAAGAATGAGCAGGCTGAGGAGGGGGCAAGAAGCTTCTTGCTTTTATGGCTCGTGTGATTTGTTTTTAATCGAAGGTTATTTTATGGCAACAGGTACTGTGAAGTGGTTCAATGATTCCAAAGGTTTTGGCTTCATCACCCCTGATGACGGCGGCGAAGATTTGTTCGCGCACTTCTCCGCAATCAATATGAACGGTTTTAAGACCCTCAAAGAAGGTCAAAAAGTCCAATTCGAAGTCACGCAAGGCCCGAAAGGCAAGCAAGCTTCCAACATCGTCGGCGCGTAAGCACCCTCTGGAAGCAGAAGACCCCGCTGCGGCGGGGTTTTTTTCATTCTACGCCAGGCGCAGCAGCGTGCGGCGCGGCACCTCGGCGCCCCTCCTCCCGGCCGTGACGCTCGCCGTAGCGCTCAGTTTGCATATGTGCAATCGTTTGCCGCGCCGCAAAACATCTGCATGCGGTAAATCAAACGTCCACCCTCTTATATTCTTTAGCCCGCTTATCGCCGCCTCGGTATGTGCGCTTATATATAGTGATAAAAGAAAAAGCCCCGCTATTAACGGGGCTTTTGATTTGCATCAATCGTTTGCAATTACATATTCTCGATCATGACGTCGCCGAAGCCCGAGCACGACACCTGCGTCGCGCCTTCCATCAGGCGCGCGAAGTCGTAGGTGACGCGCTTCGAGGCGATCGCCCGTTCCATCGAGCTGATGATGAGGTCGGCCGCTTCCGTCCAGCCCATGTGGCGCAGCATCATCTCGGCCGACAGGATCAGCGAACCCGGGTTCACGTAATCCTTGCCCGCGTACTTCGGCGCCGTGCCGTGCGTCGCTTCGAACATGGCGACGGAGTCGGACATGTTCGCGCCTGGCGCGATGCCGATGCCGCCGACCTGGGCCGCCAGCGCGTCCGAGACGTAGTCGCCGTTCAGGTTCAGCGTGGCGATCACGCTGTACTCGGCCGGGCGCAGCAGTATCTGCTGCAGGAACGCGTCGGCGATGGAATCCTTGACGACGATGTCCTTGCCCGTGCGCGGGTTCTTGAACTTGCACCATGGACCGCCGTCGACGAGCTCGGCGCCGAATTCCCGCTGCGCCAGCGCATAGCCCCAATCGCGGAAACCGCCTTCCGTGTACTTCATGATATTGCCCTTGTGGACCAGGGTCACGGACGGCTTGTCGTTGTCGACCGCGTACTGGAGCGCCTTGCGCACGAGACGCTCGGTGCCTTCGCGCGACACGGGCTTGATGCCGATCGCGGACGTGTCCGGGAAGCGGATCTTGCGCACGCCCATTTCGCGGGTCAGGAAGTCGATGACCTTCTTTGCCTCGGGCGACTCGGCCGCCCATTCGATGCCGGCGTAGATGTCTTCCGAGTTCTCGCGGAAGATCACCATGTCGGTCTTGTGCGGCTCGCGCAGCGGCGACGGCACGCCGTTGAAGTAGCGCACGGGGCGCAGGCAGACGTACAGGTCGAGCTCCTGGCGCAGCGCGACGTTCAGCGAGCGGATGCCGCCGCCGACGGGCGTCGTCAGCGGGCCCTTGATCGACACGACGTACTCGCGCACGACGTCCAGCGTTTCCGGCGGCAGCCACACGTCCGGGCCGTAGACCTGCGTCGACTTCTCGCCCGCGAACACTTCCATCCACGCGATCTTGCGATCGCCGCCGTAGGCCTTGGCCACGGCCGCGTCGACGACCTTGCGCATCACCGGCGTGATGTCGACGCCCGTGCCGTCACCTTCGATGAACGGGATGATCGGTTGATCGGGGACGTTCAGGCTGAAGTCCGCGTTGACGGTAATCTTTTGACCATCGGTAGGTACTTTGATATGTTGAACCATCATGTTCTCCGAAGTGGGCGCCTGGCGGGCCGCCAGGTCTGCCGGCTCCATTAGATTAGAATAGTGATCGGGTCGTCGGTCTTGTCTAAGACGCAACACTGGCACGACATTATGCACCAAAAACTATCCCCCATGTCTCTGATCCTGTTCAACAAACCCTTCCAGGTCCTGTGCCAGTTCTCACGCGAGGACGAACGCCCCACGCTCGCCGACTACCTCGACATCCCGAACATCTACCCGGCCGGCCGCCTCGACGCCGACAGCGAAGGCTTGATGCTGCTCACGGACGACGGCCGCCTGCAGCATCAGATCGCCCATCCCGACCACAAGGAAGCGAAGACTTATCTCGTGCAACTGGAAGGCGTCGCCGACCGCGCCAGCCTTGCGCGTCTGCAGGCCCCGATCGACCTGGGCGACTTCACGACGAAGCCGTGCCGCGCAGCGCTGATCGCGGAACCGGACTGGTTGTGGCCCCGCAATCCCCCGATCCGCATGCGGCAGGACAAACCGACCAGCTGGATCGCGATCACGCTCGAGGAAGGCAAGAACCGCCAGGTACGCCGGATGACGGCGGCCGTCGGGCTGCCGACGTTGCGTCTCGTGCGCTCGAGCATCGGGCCGTATTCGCTGGCGACGCATCCGTTGATGCCGGGAGAGTGGATGGAAGTGGACGCCGCGCAGGTCGGCGGCAAGCGCTCAGGAGTTTGACTTACATCAACCTTTCGAAAAGTTAATGTAGGCGCGAAGAAAACCTGTCAACCGGCAATTCTTGGCCACCGTTAAGGGTACAGATTCACCGTTGTGGATCACCATCTTCTTTAAAGGAACCCGAAATGTCCAAACTGATCGCTGGCCTGGTTGCTTCCCTGTTCGCCGTTTCCGCTTTCGCCGCCACGCAGGCCGCGGCACCGGCAGCTGCCGCTCCGGCAGCATCGACCACCGCCGAGCAGCCTGCCGCTCCCGCGAAGAAAATGAAGAAGCACCACAAGAAGGCCAAGAAGGCCGCCGCCGCCGAAGCCGCTTCGGCCGAACCGGCAGCAGCGAAGTAAGCGCTTCGCCGCCCATCCAGGCAGCCTGCGGGCTGCCTTTTTTATGCCTGCCTGGCTCAAGGCAACAAAAAACCCGCCGGACTTGCGTCGAGCGGGCTCTTCATCCACGCCGGGCGCGCGACCTCGGTCGCGCGGGCGTTGCCGTCGGGTGATTAAGCCGACAGGGCCTTGATGGCGGCAGCCAGGCGGCTCTTGTGGCGAGCGGCCTTGTTCTTGTGGATGATTTTCTTGTCAGCGATGCTGTCGATGGTCGACACGGACTGCTGGAAGATTTGCGAGGCGGCGGCCTTGTCGCCAGCCTGGATGGCCTTGCGGACGGCCTTGATTGCGGTACGCAGGGTCGAGCGCTGGGCCGAGTTGTGTGCGTTTTGCTTGACTGCTTGACGAGCGCGCTTGCGTGCTTGTGCGGTATTTGCCATGGAATTTCCTAATCGGGGTCAAGTTGCGTTTGCAAACATTCAAACCGGCCCATTCCAGTGCCTGCCAAACGAGTGTCTGCTAACAGAATTCAATACAGCCCTCGATTATAGCGAAGGTTTCATCGTAGGGCAAATCCTGGTTCGTTTTTGTGCAATAGCCCAGCTATAATCGCTGGCTATGAACCTACTCAAGACCCTGGCAGCCATCTCGAGCATGACGATGCTGTCCCGTATCACCGGCCTGTTGCGTGAGTCCCTGTTTGCCCGTGCCTTCGGCGCCAGCGATTATACCGACGCCTTCAACATCGCCTTCCGCCTCCCGAACCTGCTGCGCCGCCTGTTCGGCGAAGGCGCGTTCTCGCAAGCCTTCGTGCCGATCCTGGCCGAGTACAAGAGCCAGAAAGGCGACGCCGCCACCCGCACCCTCGTCGACCACGTCGCGAACACCCTCGTGTGGGCGACGCTGGCAACGAGCATCCTCGGCATCATCGGCGCCCCGATCGTCCTGTACGTGATCGCGAGCGGCCTGAAGGGCGCGGCATTCGACGCCGGCGTCGTCATGACCCGCCTGATGTTCCCATACATCCTGTGCATGTCGTTCGTCGTGCTCGCGGGCGCCGTCCTCAACACCTGGCGCGAATTCAAGATCCCCGCGTTCACGCCGGTGCTGTGGAACCTGTCGTCGATCTTCTTTTCGCTATTCATGGTGAAGTATTTCGACGTGCCGATCTATTCGATGGCCGTCGCGGTGATGGTCGGCGGCGTGCTGCAGGTCGGCATCCAGATCCCGGCGCTGCAGCGCATCGGCATGCTGCCCCGGCTGTCGCTGAACCCGCTCGCGGGCCTGGCCGACCCCGGCGTGCGCCGCATCCTCAAGAAGATGGGGCCCGCCGTGTTCGCCGTGTCGGCCGCCCAGATCAGCCTGCTCATCAACACGAACATCGCGTCGCGCCTCGGCGCCGGCAGCGTCTCCGTGCTGCAGTACGCGGACCGGCTGATGGAATTCCCGACCGGGATGCTGGGCGTGGCGCTGGGCACCGTGCTGCTGCCCAGCCTGTCGAAGGCGAACGCGGACGGCGACCCGGTCGAATACTCGGCCCTGCTCGACTGGGGCCTGCGCCTGACATTTCTCCTCGCGCTGCCGGCCGCCGTCGGCCTCGCCACGTTGGCCGAGCCGCTGATCGCCACCCTGTTCAACTACGGTGCCTTCAAAGCGCATGCCGTGACCGCGGCCACGGCGCCGCTGATGGCCTATGCGGCGGGCCTGCTCGGCATCATCCTCATCAAGATCCTCGCGCCCGCGTTCTATGCGCGCCAGGACATCCGCACACCTGTGAAGATCGCCATCGGCGTGCTGATCGCGACGCAGCTGATGAACCTCGTGTTCGTGCCCGTGCTGGGCGTGACGGGTCTCGCGCTGTCGATCGGCCTCGGCGCCTGCATCAACGCGAGCTTCCTGTTCACGGGCCTGCGCCGGCGCGCCATCTACGTACCGCACGCCGGCTGGCTGCCGTTCTTCCTGAAGGTCGTCGCTGCCGTTGCGCTGATGGGCGCCGTCGCGTGGTTCAGCCAGGCGCAGCTCGACTGGGCCGCGCTGCGCGCCCATCCGCTGCTGCGCGCCGGCGCGCTGTTCCTCATCATCGGCGCGAGCGCGCTCGTCTATTTCGCCGCGCTGCTGGCGCTGGGCTTCCGTCCGCGCCATTTCATGCGCCGCGCCAAGTGACGGGTCGGGTTTAGCGGCCGGCGTCCTGCGCCGGCGGCGGCTCGTCCCGCTCGTCGCGGCCGTCCCCGGACGCTTCTGACGGCGGCGGCGCGGGCGCCGCGTCCGCGGGCGCCGGCTCGACGGGAACGGGCGGAGGCGCCGGCGGTGGCGGCATGACCGGCCCAATCGGCTGCCCGCCGGCCGGGCGCGCCGGATCGGACAGCGTGCTGCCGGGCGCCGGGAACAGCGACGGTTGTGCGGCCGGCGTGCCGTTCGGCTGCGGCTGGAACAGCGACGGCTGCTGCGCCAGCATCTGCCCTTGCACGACGGTCTGCCCCATCGCCGCGAACTTCCAGTCCGAGACGTGCTCCTTGTTCTCGAACCCCGCGAAGCGCGCATCGAAATTTGCGATCTTCAGCGGCTTCGCCGTCGACAGGCTGTACACGGCAAGGACGCCCTTGCGGTCGCCCGGGTTCGTCCACACGATGCCCCATTCGGCCTTGCCCGTCATGGGGTCCACGAAGATCTTGCGCAGGTGCCGCCGCACGCCGGGAAAGCGCGGATCCTTCAACAATTCCTTCAGCGACGGCGGCTGCGCCGGCTGGCCCTTCGGCGTCGCTTCCGCATACGTGCGCAGTGCCTCGCCGAACGCGGCGCCGATGGCCAGCAGCTCCTCCTCGGCCCGCGCGCGGCGCAGCAGCGCATCGATCTTCAGCGTGGCCGCGCCGACGAGGCCGATCACCGCCACGAGGATGATGAGGCCGAGATAGGTAAATCCGCCGTCGCGCCGCGCCCGCATCGTGTCACCACTCGGCATACGGCTTGCCGTTGCGGCCGTTGCCCGGAGCGCCGCTGTGGATGTCGTACACGCCGCCTTTCTCGTCGCCCTCGGGCGGGACGACGACCCAGGCCGCGTCGCTCTCGGCGATCGGGTCGTACGGCAGCGCCGCCAGGTAGCGCTTGTCGACGAGCTGCTGCAGCGAGTCGGGATAGCGCCCCGTGTCGCCGTGGAACTGGTCGATCACGGCGCGCGTGTTGCGCAGGTTCTCCGCGAGGATCGTCTCCTTCGTGCTGTCGATCTTCGGGAAGAAGCGCGGCACCGCGAGCGTCAGCAGCAACGCCACGATGCCCAGCACCACCAGCAGTTCGATGAGGGTGAAGCCCCGCTTGCGCGTAATGGTCGGTGTCGAAGTCATGCGCTCACCAGCGGCTGTAGGGGATGTCGTTCAACCCGACCTTGCTTGACGTCGAGTAGACGTCGTACACGTCGTCCCCTTCCTTCGGCTCGTCCGGCTCGCTCGCGTAGCTGCGCTTGCCCCACGTCTCGGCGTCCTTCAGGTCGGCGTTGCCGTTGAACGGGTCGCGCGGCAGGCGGCGCAAAAAATAAATCTTCGCCTTCTTCGGGCTGCGCTGGTCCGGCACGCCGTCGACGAGCACCTCCAGTTTCGGCGGATACCCGCTGGCGCCGGCCGCGCGTGCGACGCGGCCCTCGTCGCCGGCCTTCTTGTACGCGTCGATGGCGGCGCGGATCTCGCGCAGCGCGGTACGCAGCTCCTGTTCGTGGCGGCGCTGCAGCGCGACCTGGGCCACCGGCACGACCAAGGTCCCGAGCAGGGCCAGGATCGCGAGGGTGACGAGCAGCTCGATCAGGGTGAAGCCGCGCGGGCGCCGTGCGTTCATTGCTGGTTCGGGAAGGCCGCGCGGGCCGCGGGCACGGGAGCGGGCGTCGGTGCGGGTTGCGGTGTCGGCGTCACATCCGGCGGCGGCAGCGGCGTGATCTGGACCGGCGGCGACACCGGCAGGTCGGACGGCGGCACGGACGGCGGCGCGGACGGCAGCGTGGCCGTGCCGCCGACGCTGGTGGCAGGCACCATCCCGCCCGGCGCATTGGCGGCCCCGGGCACCGGCGCCGGCGTCACCGGCAGCGGCGCGGGCGTCACCGGCAGCGGCGCCGGCGCGTTCGGGACGGGCGCGGCGCCGGGTCGCGCGCCCGGCGCCGCGTGCACACCCTGCCCCGGCATCTGCACCGTCCCGCGCCCGCCCGAGTCGGGGCGGCGCCGGAAGCTGGCCTCCGTGCCGGCGCTGAATTCGGACGTCGAGGCCGGCGGGCGCTGCACGTTGCGGATCAGGTGCGGCGTGATCGACAGCACGACTTCCGTCTTGTTGCGCGTGTCCTGCTGGCTGCCGAACAAGCGGCCGAGGATGGGGAAGTCGCCGATGCCGGGCAGCTTGGTGCTGCTCGACCGGTCTTCGTTCTTGATCAGGCCCGCCAGCACCTGGTTCTCGCCGTCCTTCAGCTGCAGCATCGTCGACGCGGACCGCGTGCCGATGCGGTACGCCGTCGTGCCGCCCTTCGTCGTGACGGTGTCCACGAGGTTGCTCACCTCGAGCGAGATGCGGATGCCGACTTCGTTATTCAGGTACACCGTGGGCTCGACGTCCAGCTTCAGGCCAACGTCGACGTAGTTCACGGACTCCGACGCGAAGCCGCCCACGCCCGACGAAATGGTCGTCGTGATCGTCGGCAGCTTGTCGCCGATGACGACCTTGGCCTTTTCCTTGTTGCGTACGCGGATGCGGGGCGCGGCGAGGGTGTCGGAATCGCCGTCCGTCTTGCTCGCGGTGAGGGAACCGGCGACACCCGTCACGCCGATCGTCTTGCCGTTCAGGTGGCGCAGCTGGTCCACGGTGATCGCGGCGCCGGTCGACGTCTGCAGCGGCGTGAACGCCAGGCTCGTGGGCCAGTCGATGCCCAGGTCGAGCAGGCGGTTGCGCTGCACCTCGAGCACCTCGACGTCCAGCATCACCTCGGCCTCCGGCACGTCCTGCAGCGCGACCAGCTGCGACGCCACTTTTACCGCTTCCGGCGTGTCGCGCAGGATCACGAGATTCAGCTTCTCGTCCACCACCACGTCGCGCGACTTCAGGATCGTCTTCAACGTGTTGGCGATGTTCTTGGCTTCCGCGTTTGCCAGGTAGAAGGTCTTCACCGTCATCTCCTGGTATTCCTTCTGCTTGGCCGCGATGTTCGGGTAGATCAGGATCGTGTTGCCGTCCATGACCTGGTGTTCCAGCTGGTTCGTCATCAAGAGGTAGTAGACGGCCGCTTCCACCGTGCTGTTCTTCAGGAAGATCGACGCGCGCTGGTCGGTCTTGACGTCCTTGTCGAACAAGAAGTTGAGGCCCGAGTGGCGCGCGATCACTTCGAAGATCTGCTTCAACGGCGCGTCGCGGAATTCCAGGCTGATCGGCGAGCGGAACGCGGCCGTCAGCGCGGCCTCGGGCGACGCGGCCTCGATCTTCTCGTTCACGACGGCCAGCAGGTCGCGCGCCGGGTCGTACGTGGGGCGCTCCGTCAGGATCGCCGACAGCTTCGTCTTCGCCGCCTCGTAGTCCTTGCGTTCGATGGCGGCGCGCGCCTCCGTCATCAGCACGCCGTGGCGGCGGTCGGCGTCGACCTGGCGCAGGCCCGCGCGTGCGCGCTCGTTCAGCGGGTCGATCGCCAGCACGCGCCGGTAGTCCTGCACGGCCAGGTCGGCCTTGCCGTCGGCCAGGTTACGGTCGGCCTGCGGCAGCAGGCGGTTCGTCGCGGCGTCGCGCGCGCGCAGGAACGCGGTCTTGTACGCGACGTTGGTGGGGTCCGCGGCCAGCGCCTCCTGGTATTTCGTGAGCCCGGCCTCGACCTTGTCCTGCGCGACGAGCTCATTCCCTTCGCGGTAAGCCATCTGTGCCGCGCAGCCGGCCAGCAGGAAGGCCAGCGCGGCCGGGAGCAGCCGGCGGGCCAGCATGGTGGGCAGCATTGAAGACCGGCGCATCCGGCCTGCCGTTGGGCGAGCGATCAATCGAATACTCCAATATTAAGCTGCTGAATCTGATTCAGCGGCAGGTAGGTCAGGGTCAGCACCGGCGGCGCGATGGACTCGACGCGGTACGTGCCGTCGATCACCGCGCCCTTCTCGCGCACGACGTACGTGCGATCGCCCCGCGCCAGATAGACTTCCCACGCGCCGTTGCCGACGGACTTGCCGATGAACGTGAACGGCAGCGGCGGCGCCGTGGGCGGCGGTGGCGGTGGCGCGGGCTGCGGTGGCGGCGGTGGGGGCGGCGGCGGCGTCCAGTCCTGGTGCGCGAACGGACCGGCGCCACCCTGGCCGAACGCGGCGTCGCCGTCGCCGATCAATACGTCGCGCGGCACGAGGGCAAGCACCGGCTGGGCGGAGACCGCGTCGCCTGGCTTCGCGGGCGCGGGCGGCGCCGCGACGGGGGCGGACGCAGGCGCGGGCGTGCGCGCGAGCACCGCGCTCGCGGACGGACGCGCGGCCGGGCGCTCGGCCGGTTCCGCGATGCCGCCGGCCGGCGACCGGTCGCCGAACGCGGCGAGCAAGCCCGCGCCGACGAGGGCCAGGCCGAGGATCGCGTGGCGCGGCTTGAGAGGCTTCATGGCTGCGGCGCGCCGTCGCGCAGGTACAGGGTCAGGCGCAGGCGCGCTTCCACGTTAGCGTCGCCGATGGCGTCGCGGTGGAAGGTGATCTCGTCCAGCGACGCGAACGGAATCGCGCGCAGCGCCGCCATCGCGAACTGCCAGATGGCCTGGTACGTCCCCTTCACCGGCAGGTTCACCTGGTACGTGTAGACATGGGCATTGCGGTCGAAGCCCGCCTTGTACTCGCCCTGGCGCAGCACGAGACCGGATTTCGCCGCGAGCGCGAACAAGGTGCGCACCTGCTGCTCGGCGCCGTGGCGCTCGCCCAGCGCGCCGTAGAATGCGGTGAGATTGTCGGGAGCCTGCACGGGCGCGGCTTCCGGAGCCGGTACCGGCGTCGCGGCGGCCTGCGGTTTCTGCTTCGCCTGCGCGGCGTACGCGTCCTGCGCGCGCTCCATCGCCCACACGGCGTGCAAGGTCCACGCCAGCGCGCCGGCCATGACGAGCGGTACGACGATGGCTGCCGCCATGATCGGATTGGCGCGCAGCAGCATGATCCGCAGGCGCAGCATGGGCGAGGCGAACGTCGTTTTCATTGCGCGGGCCTCCACTGTGCGTCGATCTGGAAGCGGATCGGACGGTTCGGGTCCTGCTCGTTGATCTCGTGGCGCGCCAGCAGCACGGTCGTGAACCACTCGATGTGTTGCAGCGCCTCGACGTAGGCGATCATGTCGTCGCTGTTCTTCGCTTCCGCCGTGATGCGCACGCTGCTCTTCTTCGCGTCCGGCTCCAGCGCCAGCAGCGCGATGGTGGCGGGGGTCGCCGCCTGGACGGCGTCGTGCAGGCCGCGCCACGGCACGTTCAGCTGCTGCACGGCCGTGTTGACGGCGCCGGCCTGCGCGGGCGGCACGGCGCGCGCGGGCGCCGCGACGGGCACGCGTGCGGCGGCGCGCGCCTGCGTGCGCGCGACCTGGGCCTGGCGCTCGGCGGCCGCACGCTGCAGGCCGCGGTATTGCGCGACGGTGCTGGCGAGCGGCCCCGCCAGCCCGAGCGCGACGACCAGCAAGCTCCACGTCCCGCGCGGCGTGCGATACCACGCGCGGCGCAGGCTCGGCGGAGCGAAATCGATGTGCACTTTTCTCATGGCGCCCTCCCCGTCAGCGCGAGCCGTGCGCAGTCGGGCCACAGCGGGTCCGTCTCGTCCTCGAACAAGGTGCAGGCGAATTTCAATCGGCCGGCGCTGCTCCCCCATCCATTCGGCGCGGGGCCGCAGATCTGCAGGCGCTCCGGCCGCGACAGCCCGACGCGCAGCGCTTCGCGCGCCACGTGGCCCTCGAGCCAGTCGCGGTCCGCACCGGGCGGGATCGGCGCCGTGCGCACGGCCGCGAGCAGGTCGCCGTCGAACGCGGCGACGGACAGTACGCCGCCATGCACGACGCCGAACCACGCGCCGGCGCGGCGGATGCGCCGGTGCTGGTTCATCGCCGCGACGAATTGCGGCACGATCTCGACGAGCTTGAAGCGCTGGCTCGACGCCGCCGCCGTCAACTGGTCGAGCAGCGCCAGCGGCAGTGCGGCCGCCAGGAACGGGCGCGCCGCATCCCAGTCGGCGCGCATGGCCCACCCCGCGAGGCCGCCGCCGAACAGCGACTGGTAGCGCAGCGCGGCCGCGCCTTCCAGGTCGGCGAGGCGCGTGGCGCCTTCCGGCGGCGTCACCTGCCACAGGCGCACGAGGTCGTCGGCCAGCACGACGGTCGCCGGCAGGCCGGCCACGTCGTGCTCGCCGAGCAGCATGCCGAGCGCGGCCCCGAGCGACACGGCGTCGCCGCCCGTCGCCGCGACCTGGCCCAGCAGGCGCGCGCGCTCGTGCGGCCAGATGCTCGTGCGCACGAGCGCGAGGGCGTCCGGCGCGATACCGATGCGCAGCTGCTGGCCGAAGCCGGACTTGAACGAACTAAGCATGCAGCGTGACCCTCCGGATTTCCTCGATCGTCGTCGCGCCGCGCTGCACGAGGTCCAGTGCCGCCAGGCGCAGGCTGCGCGTGCCGTTCGCGGCCGCGGCGGCCTTGATGCGGCGGATCGGCTGCTTGTCGACGATCAGTTCGCGGATCTCGTCGTTCAAGGTGAGGATCTCGGCAATCGAGCGGCGGCCCTTGTAGCCGGTGCCGCGGCAATCGCCGCAACCGACGCCGCGCATGAACCGGTAGTCGTGGACCTCCGCGCGCGTCAGGTGTGCGGACGTCAGTTCCGCGTCGTCCGGCGTGTACTGGACGGCGCAGCGCGGGCAGTTCATGCGGATCAGGCGCTGCGCCCAGATGCCGTTCAGTGCCGACACGAACGCATACGGGTCGATGCCCATGTGCGTGAAGCGGCCGAACACGTCGAACACGTTGTTGGCGTGCACGGTCGTCAGCACGAGGTGGCCCGTCAGCGCCGACTGCACCGCGATCTCCGCCGTCTCGCGGTCGCGGATCTCGCCGACCATGATCTTGTCCGGGTCGTGGCGCAGGATCGAGCGCAGGCCCTTCGCGAACGACAGGCCCTTCTTTTCGTTGACGGGAATCTGCAGGATGCCCGGCAGCTGGTATTCGACGGGGTCCTCGATCGTGATGATCTTTTCGCGCCCGTTGTGGATTTCCGTCAGCGCCGCGTACAACGTGGTCGTCTTGCCGGAACCCGTCGGCCCCGTCACGAGCAGCATGCCGTAGGCTTCCTGCGCGAGCATCCTGAGCGTCGCGAGCGACGGCGCGTCGAACCCCAGCGCTTCCAGGGTGAGCGAGCCATAGGCCTCGATCATCGCGCGCTTGTCGAGGATACGGATGACGGCATCCTCGCCATGGATGCTGGGCATGATCGACACGCGCAGGTCGATGTCGCGCCCCGCCGACTCCACGCGGAAGCTGCCGTCCTGCGGGACGCGACGCTCGGCGATGTCCAGTTCCGCCAGCACCTTCAGGCGCGAGATGATGTGCTCCGCCAGCTCGATGCCGCCGACGGACGTCGCGTGATCGAGCACGCCGTCCACGCGGTACTTGACGGCGAGGCCGCCCGCGGTGCTTTCCAGGTGGATGTCGGAGGCGCCCGCCTTCAAAGCGTCGTACAACGTGGAGTTCACGAGCTTGACGGCGGGGCTTGCGGCTTCCGACACGCTGGCGAACGACAGCACGGTGGCGCTCTTGCCGTCGCGGCGGCCCTCGCCGCTGTCGCCGACGAGCGTGTCGACGGCGCGCGCGGATTCCTCGTGCTTGCCGAGGTAGGCCTGGATGTCGGACTGCAGCGCCAACCGCAAATGCAGCGGCGCCGCCGCCGTCGCGCAGGCCTGCGCCTGCAACCACGTCTGCAGGTCGAGGTCGAACGGATCGGCGATGACGCCCGTGAGATGCTTGGCGTCGTCGCGCAGCAGCACGCAGTGGCGCGCCAGCGCCTGCGCCAGCGGCAGCAGGTCGAACGCGGGCTGCTGGCCGAACATCTCGGGCGTTTCCATCACGGACAGGCCGAACGGTTCGGCCAGCAGGCCCACGATCTCGCGCGGCTCCAGCCCGCACAAGCCTTGCAGCTCTTCGACGAGCGAGCGGCGCGTCTGGCGGCTCTGCGCGCGCGCGCGGGCGAGCAGCGCGGCGTCGAGGGTGGCGAGGGGCGCGTTCACGACATGTCTCCCGCGAGGTCGAAGATGGGCATGTACAGGAGCACGACGATGGCGCCGACGACGAGGCCGATCGCGGCCATCAACAGGGGCTCGAACGTGCGCGTGAAGCGGTCGATCCAGCGCCCGATCTCGCCGTCGTAGAACGCGGCCGAGCGCGTGAGCATCGTGCCCATCGCGCCCGTGCGCTCGCCCACGCGCAGCATGCGCAGCGAGATCGGCGTCGTCAAGCCGTTCGCTTCGAACGCGTCCGACAGCGGGCGCCCCGCCTCGATCGCCGCACGCGCCGCCTTCAGGCCGCCGGCCAGGCCCGGCGACACCATGCCCTGCACGGTGTCGATGGCGTTCACGAGCGTGATGCCCCCTTCGTTCAGCATGCCCAGCGTGAGGTACAGCCGGGAGAGTTCGTAGATGCGGGCGCGTTCGCCGATGCCGGGCAGCTTCGCCAGCAGACGCGCGGCGCCACCCCGTTTCAGCGCGCGCCGGATGGCCCACGCGGCGAGCGTCACCGTGGCCACGAAGCCGATCAGGAGGCCGCCCGCGTGGCGTCCCGCGAACTGGCCCCACTCGAGCATCACGCGCGACATCCACGGCAGGTTGCGGCCCGCGCCCTGGTACACCTCGGCGAAGCGCGGCACGACGTACGACATCAGGAAGATCGACACGCCGCCGCCCACGAGCAGCAGGATCGCCGGGTAGATCGACGCGCTGACGACCTTCGCGCGCACGGTGTCGATGCGCTGCTGGTATTCGATGTAGCGTTCGAGCGCGCGCGGCAGGTCGCTCGTGCCTTCGGCCGCGCGCACGATGCCCACGTACAGCGGCGGGAACAGCGCGGGCTGCGCGGCCATCACGGCGGACAGGCGCTTGCCCTCGCGCAGGCCGGCCAGCAGCCGTTCCAGCACGCCGCGCGTGGCGGGGCTGGCCTCTTTTTCCAGCAGCGCTTCCAGACCCTCGACGATGCCGAGGCCGGCCGTCAACAGGGCGAGCAGCTCCTGGCTGAACAACACGAGCGACAGCTTGCCGCCGCGCTGGCGGCGCAGCAGCGGCGCGTGCACGGGCTCGATGGCGCTGACGAACAAGCCGCGCGCCTCGACCTGGCGGCGTGCGTCCGCCTCATCCGGCGCGTCGACGACTACGCTGGCGATGCGCATGTCGGGCGCGAGGGTGCGGACCGCGAACTGCATGGTGACTTGAATGGCTTATTGCGACGTGATGTCGGCGTTCTCGCCCTCGCCGCCCGGCTGGCCGTCCTTGCCGAGCGACAGGACTTCATACTCGCTCTTGGTGCCGGGCGCACGGTATTGGTACGGATGACCCCACGGATCGAGCGGGACGCCCTTCTTCAGGTACGGTCCGTTCCACTTGGCGGTCACCGCGGGCGGGGCCGTCAGCAGCGCGTTCAAGCCCTCTTCCGTCGTCGGATAGCGGCCCACGTCGAGGCGGTAGGTGTCCAGCGATTTTTCGAACGCTTCGATCTGCGCCTTCGCGACGGTGACTTCCGACTTGCCCAGCTGGGAGAAATATTTCGGGCCGACGTAAGCCGCCAGCAAACCGATGATAACGATAACTACCAACAGTTCAAGAAGGGTGAAACCTGCCTGGCGGACCCGCGCGGCGGTGCCCTGGTTCTGCATACGATACATCCAACCGACTCCTCTATTGCTCTAATGTAAAGCCTTGCGTGAAGGCTACCATGGCCCCGTCATGGCGACAATGCATTTATGCCACGCTCGTCGGTTGAAAATACCGCAAACGAATTTCTTCTCCGAAAATTTTAACTCGGTTGTGCCCGATTTAACAACATCCTCGTGCGGCGCGCTCAATCCTCCAGCAGCCGCAGATCCATGCAGCGCGCCAGCGCATGCGCGCGGTTGCTGACGCCCAGCGTGCGGTAGATGCGCTGCAGATGGTTCTTGACGGTCAGTGCGCTGATCCCCAGCAGCCTCCCCATCTCGTCATTGCTCTTCCCTGCCCGCAGCCAGCCGACGATTTCCGTCTCGCGCGCGCTGAGCGGCCGCGCCGGCCGCCCGTCGTCCGCGTCGCGCGCCGCCGGCAGCCGGCACAGCGCCAGGTGCAGGTGCGGCAGCAGGAGTTCCGCGAAATAGCCGAGGCGCGCGTCCGGCCGTGGCGGCAGGCCGAACAGCACGAACATGCTGCCGCCCGCACTCGTCGGCCCGGTGCCGTGCACCAGCACGTTGTCGAAACCGGCCCGCGCCACCTCGGCGCGGAATCCGTCCAGCGTCTCGGGCGCGGCCGCGCCGAAGTCCGCCAGCGCCGGCAGGCGTCCCGACCGCATGCAGTGGCGGGCGATGCGCAGCGCCAGGCCGTCGTCCGCATCCGTCAGCGCGCGCTGCGCGGCCGTGTCGAGCACGGTGCCGTGCAGGCATTCGAGGCGCGTCACGCCGCCGCCCGGGCCGAACTGCAGGCAGACGAGCACATGGTGCGGCAGCAGCGCCTGCACCTGGCCCTGCGTCCACAGGAAGAACTGGCGCAAGCTCGCCACGCGCAAGCCGGGCTCGATGGCGCGCAGCAGGTATTCCTGCTCCTGGCGGCTGAGGATGACGACGGGTTCCACCTTGGCGTTCAGCGCTGGACGGCGCCGCTCCAGGCGGCCGCGCGCGCATGCCAGGCGACGAAGCGGTAGCCGGTGCCGCGCACGGTCTCGATGTGCTCCTGGTGGCCGCTCGGCTGCAGCGCATGGCGCAGCCGCCCCACGTGCGCGTCCACCGTGCGCTCGTCCAGCACGGCATGGCGGCCCCACACCTGGTCCAGCAGCTGCGAGCGCGTGTGCACGCGTTCCGGGTGGTGCATCAGGAAGTTCAGCAGGCGGAATTCGACGGGGCCCAGCGCCACCTGGCGCGCCCCGGCCACGACCCGCTGCGTGTGCGGATCGAGGCGCAGGCCCGCCATCTGCACGGCGTCGACGGACACGTGCGGCGCGCGCCGGCGCAGCACGGCCTGCATGCGCGCCAGCAGCTCGCGCGGATTGAACGGCTTGGTGAGATAGTCGTCGGCGCCCGATTCCAGCGCGAGGATCTTGTCGTGCTCCCCGGCCCGCTGCGACACCATGATGATCGTCAGCTCGCGCGTGCGCGGCTGCGCGTGCAGGCGCCGGATCAGCGCCTCGCCCGATTCGCCCGGCAAGTCCCATTCGAGCAGCAGCATGTCGGGCATGCCGGCGTCCAGCGCGGCGAGCGCGGACTCGGCATCCGGGCACAGGTCCACGCGGTGGCCCGCGCGGGTCAGGTTCAATTCCAGCAGCTGGCGGACGGCGGGGTCGGGATCGACCACGAGGACGTGTGCGCTCATCGCGATATCCTGGGCATGTTTGTCTCGGTGACAACAGGCTCGAATATGCACGAAGCAAAGTCAGCTGAACAATATAATTTCGATTAAGAATTAATATGTTTAGCGAATATATTGCCGCGCGGAAGTACCCCCACGCGCCCGGGCGGACGCGTGGGGGTCAAGCGTCAGCGCAGGCGGCGGCGCTGCGTCCAGGTCAGCAGGACGAGCCCGGCCGCGACGAGCATCCAGTCGGCCGGTTCCGGCACCGGGTTCACGGTGGCGAAGGCGGCATCGGTCGCGATGGCGGGCGGCAGGTCGGCCACGAGGCTGATCGACGCGGCGGGATACGCCAGGTAGTCGCCGGCCGCGTTCAACAGGTCGACGGTCAGGCTCGTGCTGCCGCCGTCGAGCGGCGTGCCGCCGAACGTGACGTCGAAGCCAAACTGGCCGCCAAGCACGATGGACTGGAAGAATTCCGAGAACGCATCGCTCTTGAACGTGTACGCGCCGCCGGACTGCACGACGTTCGCGAGGTCCGGCGTGCCGGTGAAGGCGCCGTCGAGGCCGCTGATCGTCGCCGTCAGCACGTCGCTCGTGAGGAACGGCAGGAAGTCGATCTGCATATAGCCGTCGCCGCTCGCGGCCGACGTGTCGAGGGCCACGTGGTAGGTCGGGTTCGCGTATGCGCCCGTCGTGCCGGCCAGCAGGGTCAGCGCCAGCAGTGCGCGGGACATCAGTTTTTTCAGGTTCGTCATGGTGCTCTCTCAATCAATCTTCAAAAGGTGCCGGAATACAGTTTCGACGTGTACGTGATGTTCGTCTTCGACGGGTTGGTGAAGGTCAGGCCCACGCTGACGGTCGCGCCCGGCGCCAGCGACGCGCCCGGCAACGTGACGTAAGGCGCGCCGTTGAAGTCGCCGCTCTTGTTGTCGAGCGTGACGCCGGCCGGCAAGCCCTGCAGCACATATTGCAGCGGTCCGGACAGCGCGGTGCCGCCCGTGTTCGTGAACGACACGCTGCCAGTGAACTTCCCGGTGACGCGGTTATAGCCCAGCACGCCCGGCACGATCTTCACGCCCGCGGTGACGTCCGTGTACGCTGGCGCCAGGTTCAGGCTCACGACGACCGGGTCGTGGTCCGACGCGCGGAACGGATTGTTCACGTACGGATCGTCGGCCGTGTCACCGAGGTTGTAGTCGATGGCGTCCGGCTCGTCGGCATTGTTGTGCCACTCCGCCACGCCGGCCACTTGCGGGTTCAGGCTGCTGCTGGCCAGCGCGTGGTCGAGGTAGCCGCTCTGGCCGTCGAACACGAACGAATACGGCATGCCGTTCGGGCGCACGAAGCGTTCCAGTTCGTTGACCATGCCGTTATCCGTCAGGAAGGCGATCGGATCCTCGTGGCCGTACGAGTTGAAGTCGCCGACGGCCAGCACGTCCGGGTCGCCGGCGGCCGCCACGACGGTCGGGATGAAATAGTTGAACAGGCGTTTGGCCTGCTGGATGCGCGTCGCGTTCCAGCAACCCTGGCCGTCACCGGAGTCCGTGTCGCCCGCGCCCGCGCCGCCGCAGCCCCCCTTCGATTTCAGGTGGTTAACGATCAGCGAGAACTTGCTGCCGTTCGCATTCACCTTGAACGTCTGCGCCATCGGTGCGCGGTTGTTGACGGCATCGCCGTCCGACAGCGCGCCGCCCACCGGCGTCAGCACGGCCGGCTTGTAGATCATCGCCACGCGGATCGCGTCCGTGCCCGTCGCGGCGGGCTTCGCCACGTAAGCGTAGGTCGGCGTCGGCGCACCGATCGCCTGGTTCAGCGCATCGACGAGATAACCCACCGTGGTGTCGCCGTTGTTCTGGATTTCCATCAGGCCGACGGCGTCCGCGTTCATCGCCTTCAGCTCGTCGACGATCTTGTCGCGCTGGCGCACGAATTCCGTCATGTTGTCGGCGCCGCGGCAATTGCTCTTCGACGTCGAGTTCCCGATGGTGCAGCCCTGCCCCGTGCGGCCCCACGCATCCGTGCCGTCCGTGAACGTCGTGAAGAAGTTCAGCACGTTGGCGCTGGCGACGCGCACGTTGCCGGCGACGACGACGGGCGCATCCTCGCGTGGGTTCGTGCGGCTGATCACCGGGGCTGCCGTCGGTTGAAGCTTGTACCAGCCGCCGCCACCGCCGATGGCGCCGAAGTCCAGCACGCCGACGAGGTCCGTCACCGTGTCGCCGGCGCGCACCGTCTTGTCGGCGGCGAGGTACGGAATGTGCGCGGGCACCGTGAAGATGCCGTCGTCCAGGATCACCATGTTTTGCGCGTTCGCGGCGATCTGCGCGTTAGCTTCCGGCGTGCCGGCGCGGTAGCGGTTCGTCGGGCTCTCGCGGCGGCCGCTGGCCAGCACCAGCTCGCCGCGGTCTCCGAGGTAGCTGTTGCCGTTGACGGTGAGCGGGTTCGCGAAGCGCACGAGCATGCCTTCGTAGTGGCTCAGCTCCGTCGGCAGGTCGATGTTGACCGGGGTGATCGTGTTGCCGGTGCCCAGCACGGCGACGGCGCTGACGTCCTTCAATTCCGTGAACGAGCGCGCCGAACCGTTCGGCGCGTATTCCGTCACGGTGCCCGTCACGCGCACGAGGTCGCCTTCGTTGGCGGCGCCCGGCGAGCCGAACACGAAGATCGCGTCCGACGTGTTCGGGTCGCCGTCGCCTTGCGGGTCCTGGATGTAGAAGCCGCTGCCCAGTTTCTTCGTGATGACGCCGGACGTCGTCTGCACCGTGTTCGCGTACGGGCTCGTGAGGCCGCTGCCCTGGATCTGCGGGATCGTCAACGAGCCCGTGACGGCCACGTTGACCGTGCAGCTGGCGCTCTGGCTCGCGTCGTTGGCGAACGTGATCTCGACCGGGTACGTGCCGGCAGGGAGATTCGCGGCGATGACGAGGCTCGCGGTCGCCATCCGGTTGTCGACCGTTGCCGGCACGAAGCCGGTCAGGCTGATGCCGGCCATGGCGCCCTTGCTGATGACGGCGCTGTTGACGATGCTGTCGGCGTCGCTCGCCTGCAGCGGCGCGGTCGTGCCGGTGCCGACGTCGATGCCCACGCTGCCGGGGCATGCCAGCACGATCGGCTGCGGCAGCGCCACGCCGCTGCACGACACGCGGTCGCTGGCCGTGGTGCGCGGCGCGGCGGCGCCCGTCACGAAGTCGCTGCTGTTGTCGTTGCTGTCCAGGCAGCCGCTGTTCTTGCGCAGGACCGCCAAGGTGTTCGATGGCCCGGCCGTCGGGCCGGAGCCTTCATACGCGCTCGCGGTCGCGCCGAAGCCGACGAGGTCGACGACGTTGTCGACCGGCTTGGCACCGGCCAGCGCCGTCGTCGAATTCACGAGCGCGACCTTGCCCGCCGTCGCGCTCATCGCGATCGTGCCGGCCGTGTCGGGTACCAGCGCATCCGTGCCGCCGCTGCCCGCCGCTTCGTGGACGAGGTAGTACTGGCCCGCGGCCAACGTGATGCTGGCCGGCAGCTTCGTCACCTGCCACGTGGTGCCCGCGCTCGACGCGTATTGCACGCTCCAGCCGTTCAAGGTGACCGCGGTGTCGCCCGTGTTCAGCAGTTCGACGAAGTCGTTCTTGTAGGTGGCGCCGGAATTGCCGCCGCCGCCATAGACCTGGCTGATGACGACGCCGCCGGGTGCGGCGAACACGGGTGCCGACAGGCCGGCCAGCAGGGCCGCGAGCACGGTCATGCGTCCGGGCGAGTGATGAGCTGAGCGTTGCTTCATGGGATGTCCTAGGGTCTGATTTTGTCGATGAAACACTTAACAAATGAATATTAAATGCGTAACACGACAACATCATGACCACGGATTAGTCCGAACGAACCAATCGGCAACCACAGGACAAAGGGAGATGCGTCCGCGCGCGGGGCGCGGACGCGGGAGGCGGCGCGACTTGACGTCGTCAGGCGCGCTTGTAGATGTCCTCGAAGCGGACGATGTCGTCCTCGCCGAGGTAGCTGCCCGATTGCACTTCGATGAGGTGCAGCGGCAGCTTGCCCGGGTTTTCCAGGCGGTGCGTCATGCCGATGGGGATATACGTGGACTCGTTCTCGGACAGCAGCATGACGTTGTCGCCGCACGTCACGCGCGCCGTGCCCGACACGACGATCCAGTGCTCGGCGCGGTGGTGGTGCATCTGCAGCGACAGCTTTTCGCCCGGCTTCACGCAGATGCGCTTGACCTGGAAGCGGTCGCCCGCGTCGATGCCCTCGTAGTAACCCCAAGGACGGTACACCTTCGTGTGGTACAGGTGTTCCGTGCGCTCGTGGCCCTTCAGGTGGTCGACGACGTTTTTCACGCGCTGGACCATGTCCTTGTGGGCGACGAGCACGGCGTCGGGCGTTTCCACGACGACGAGGTCCTTCACGCCGACGACGGCCACGATGCGGCTCTCGGCGCGCACGAGCGAGTTGCTCGTGCTGTCGAGGTAGACGTCGCCGCGCACGGCATTGCCGCTCGCGTCCTTCTCCTGCACGTCGGCCAGCGCGGACCACGAACCGACGTCGCTCCAGCCGATGTCGGCCGCGACGACGACGCCGTCGCGCGTGTGTTCCATCACGGCGTAGTCGATCGAATCGGACGGGCTCGCGCTGAACGCGGCTTCGTCCAGGCGGCAGAAGTCGAGGTCACGGTACGCGGACTGCACGGCGCCGGCGGCTGCCTGGGCGATTGCGGGCGCATGCTGTTCGATCTCGGCCAGGAAGCGGTCGGCGCGGAACATGAACATACCGCTGTTCCAGTAGTAGCTGCCGTCGGCGACGAAGCTCGCCGCGGTGTCGCGGTCGGGCTTTTCGACGAAGCGCTCGACCTTGTAGCAATCGTCGCAGCCCGGCAGCGGCTCGCCGCGGCGGATGTAGCCATAGCCCGTTTCCGGGGCGCTCGGCACGATGCCGAACGTGGCGAGCCCGCCTTGCTCGACCTGGTCGGCGGCGCGCTCGACGGCGATGCGGAACGCTTCGTTCTTCTCGATCACGTGGTCTGCGGGCAGCACAAGCATCACTGCGTCGGGATCCTGCGCGTGCAGGAAGCGCGCGGCCGCCGCGACGGCCGGGGCCGTGTTGCGGCCGGTGGGCTCGAGCAGGATGCCGTGCGGCGTGATGCCGACGTCACGCATCTGCTCGGCGACGAGGAAGCGGTGCTCGTTGCCGCACACGATCAATGGTGCCATCAACCCCGGCCAGCCGCGCACGCGCAGCGCGGTTTCCTGCAGCATCGTCTTCTCCGTCACGAGCGGCAGCAGCTGCTTGGGCATGACGGCCCGCGACAACGGCCACAAACGGGTACCGGCGCCGCCGGAGAGGATGACTGGGTAAATTTTCATGCGTTGACTTTCTCGATTGCCTTGACTGTTTCTTCGGCTTGTTCTTTGCGCCGGCTGCGGCGGCGATCGCGCGCGTTCAGCCACTCCGACGACCCGTATTCGGACGAGTGCTTCATCTCGCCGGCCCGGTCGATGCTGTAGTCCTTGAACACGATCATTTCATGCAGGGTCACGTCGTTCAGCACGCGAGTGTACTCGAAAAGCACACTGCGGACGACTTCGGCGCCCTCGCAGATATGGCTGCCATGGCCGATCCACGTGGGCCCGATGATCGTCGCGCCGGCCTCGATCTTGACCCCGGAGCCGATGTAGACGGGCCCCTTGATGGTCGTGCCCCGCCAGTCGATGCTCGTGTTCAAGCCCGTCCACAGGCCGGGCTCGATCTGGATGCCCGGCACGTCCATATGATTGACCTCACCCGTCAGCACGTTCTGCAGTACTTCCCAGTAATCGCTCACGCTGCCGATATCGAGCCAGTTGAACGGGCGGCCCTGGGCATAAAACGGCATGCCCTTTTCCGCCAGCAGCGGGAACAGCTGCGAACCGATGTCGAATTCCACGCCCGACGGGATCAGGTCGATCACTTCCGGCTCGAACAGATAGATGCCCGTGCTGATGAAATTCGACAGCGCGTCTTCCTGCTTCGGCTTTTCCTGGAATTGCGTGATGCGGCCGTTCTGGTCGGTCACGACGACGCCATAGCTCGACACCTTGTCCCACGGGACTTCCTTCGTGATGACGGACGCCATGGCCCCCTTGCGGCGGTGCTCCGCCAGCGCGGCCTTGAGGTCGAGGTCGATCAGCGCGTCGCCGCACAGGACGATGGTCGTGTCGTCGAAGAAGCCGCCGAATTCCTGGATCTTCTTCATGCCGCCGGCCGAGCCGATCGGCACCGCGACGACTTCGCCGTCTTCCTTCGTGTAACCCTCGAACGAATAGCCGATCTGGACGCCGTATTGCTCGCCCTCGCCGAAGTATTCCTCGATCTTCTCGTGCAAATGGCTGACGTTCACCATGATCTCCGTCACGCCGTGCTTGCGCAGGTGCTCGATCAGGTAGGCCATCACGGGCTTGCCCAGCACGGGGATCATCGGTTTCGGCAGGTCGTAAGTGAGCGGACGTACGCGCGTACCTTTGCCTGCTGCAAGAATCATCGCTTTCATGGTTCGGTCCTCATACGTTTATTTTGGGGTAGTTTGGTAGCGCCAGGAATCGGCGCACATCTGAGCGATGTCACGCTGCGCAGTCCATCCCAGCTCCTCGCGCGCTTTCGTCGGGTCGGCGTAGCACTTGGCAATGTCGCCTGGGCGACGGTCCACGATCTGGTACGGAATCGGCTTGCCGCACGCCTTCTCGAACGCGTGCACCATTTCCAGCACGCTGTTGCCGTTGCCGGTGCCGAGGTTGTACGTGTACAGGCCTGCGGCCTGCCCAAGCTTGTCCAGCGTCTTCACGTGGCCGACGGCCAGGTCGACGACGTGGATGTAGTCGCGCATGCCGGTGCCGTCCGGGGTCGGATAGTCGCCGCCGTAGACGGACAGCTTCTCGCGCTGGCCGTTGGCGACCTGGGCGATGTACGGCACGAGGTTGTTCGGGATGCCGTTCGGCTCTTCGCCGATCAGGCCGCTTTCATGGGCGCCGACCGGGTTGAAATAGCGCAGCAGCGCGATGCGCCAGTCGGGCTCGGCCTTGAAGACGTCGCGCAGGATGTCTTCGATCATCAGCTTGCTGCGGCCATACGGATTGGTGGCCGACAGCGGGAAATCCTCCTTGATCGGCACCGAGGCCGGATCGCCGTAGACGGTCGCCGACGACGAGAACACGAGGGTCTTGCAACCGAACTTGGCCATCGTCTCGAACAGCGCCACGCTGCCGTAGACGTTGTTGTCGTAGTAGCGCAGCGGCTGCGCCACCGATTCGCCGACCGCCTTCAGGCCGGCGAAGTGGATCACGGCGTCGATCTTGTGCGCGCCGAACACGGCTTCCATCGCCGCGCGGTCGCGGATGTCGCCTTCGACGAAGACGAACGGCTTGCCGGTGATCTTTTGCACGCGGTCTTGCACGGAGCGCACCGCGTTGTACAGGTTGTCGTACACCACCACGTCATGGCCGGCGTTCTGCAGTTCCACGACCGTGTGCGAACCGATGTAACCCATGCCGCCAGTAACCAGAATCTTCATGAATGTTCTTCTTTCTCAAAAAATGTTGCTGCCGCCTTGACCCCTGGTCCGGCGTGCATCGTTTTTTAGCGGCGCGAGCATCGGGCCCGCGCCATCCCTGTCGGTGTTTTGGTGTACTGCTGCCTCGCGGACGCTATCGTGCGCCCTGCGCTTATTTATCTATCTCGTCAGCCGCGGACTTCCCTGGTCAGGATGTCCACGATCCGTTCCGCCGCACGGCCGTCCCACAGGTGCGGCCGGCGGCCCTGCTTGCCTTCGCCGCGCAGGATCTTCCGTGCTTCGGCGACGATCACGGCCGGGTCGGTGCCGGCCAGGACGTTCGAACCTTCGTCCACGGTCACGGGGCGTTCCGTGTTCTCGCGGATCGTTACGCACGGCACGCCCAGCGCCGTCGTTTCTTCCTGCAGGCCGCCGCTGTCCGTCAGCACGACGGCCGCGTCCTTCCACAGGTTCAGGAACGCCATGTAGGCCTGCGGGCCCGCCAGCGTGATGTTCGGGCCCAGGTCGATGCCGAATTTCTCCAGGTTCGCGCGGGTGCGCGGATGCACGGGGAAGATCAGCGGCAGGTCCGCCGCGATGTCCTTCAACGCCCCGGCGATGCGCGTGAACATGGCCGCGTCGTCCACGTTGCTGGGACGGTGCAGGGTGACGACGCCGTAGCGCTGGCCGGCCTGCTGGCGCGCGGTCTTCCACGCGCTCGTCTCGAAGCCGGACGTGTCCGTGCGCGTCAGCTTGTCGGCCTGGTACAGCACGTTGTCGACCATCACGTGGCCGACATAGTGGATCGCCTCTTCCTTCTTGCCTTCGCGGCGCAGGTGCTCGACGGCCGCAGGCTCCGTGACGAAGAACCAGTCGGAGATGCTGTCCGTGACGAGGCGGTTGATTTCTTCCGGCATCGCCATGTCGAAGCTGCGCAGGCCTGCCTCGACGTGGGCGACGGGGATGTTGAGCTTCTTGGCGACGATCGAGCATGCAAGCGTGGAATTCACGTCACCGACGACGAGCACGGCATCCGGACGCTCGCCCTGGCACAGTTCCTCGAAGCCGATCATGATCTTGGCCGTCTGCTGGGCGTGGCTGCCGCCGCCGGCGGCCATGAACACGTCCGGCTGCGGGATGCCGAGCTCCTCGAAGAACACGTCGTTCATCTCGCGGTCGTAGTGCTGGCCCGTGTGGATGATCTTGAACGCGGGCGCATCCGGACGTGCCTGCAGCGCGCGCACGATCGGCGCGATCTTCATGAAATTGGGGCGGGCGCCGGCGACCAGATAGATAAGCATGAGAAAACGATCCCTTGTTTAGTTATGGAAAAACACTGTTAGAAAAACGCTATTGTAAACTTGCACTCGACCGGGACGGCGGACGATACGGCGCTGATCTTCAGCACGTCGCACGGCTGCATGCTTTCCGCGCTCCCCGCATACCAGCCGAGCGGCGGATTTTCGTGGCCGCGCACCAGTTCCAGTTTGAGGTCCGCCCCGTGCGCATGCATCTGCAAGGTGAAGCGTTTGCCCCGTACGTGCAGGCCGGAACTGTTCAGCCGCACGTCCAGGCCGGGCGCGAAATGCCAGAACAATTCGAACTGGTGGTGCTTCTTCGCGGCGATCTCGTCGCGCACGATCAGCGTGGCGCTCGCGGCGTCGTAGCGGACGCTGCGCATGTGCCGCACCGGATCCGCCAGGCGCTCGTAGCCGTCGTGCGCGCCGCGGAAATCGAACTCGTGCGGCGACTGCGGCATGCGCTCGATCGACGCCCTCGCCTTTTTCAGCCACATGAAACGTCCGCCGGACACCGACTGGTCGAGCCCGTCGATGCGCACCGTGTTGTGCGCCGACGTGCCGCGGAAATACTCGCGCCACTTCGGCTCCTGCCACGACGAATACGAGCCGGGATCGACGAGGCATTCCTCGCCGCCGATGGACAAGGTCAGCGCCAGCGCATCCGCGTGGCCATGCGCGGCGAAGCCGAGGTAGCCGAGCGGTCCGCAATCAACCATGCCCTTGATCTCGTTGGGCTCGCCGAAGTGCGAGCCGAACAGCAGGTAGCCGCCGTCCGGGAAGGCCCAGCCCGTCCCGGACTCGTGCGGGTCTGCCTCCGGCCGCTTGCCGGGCACCGTGTGCAGCAGCCAGCGCACACCAGGATGCGCGGGCGCGAGCCGGTGCAGCACGGCGTCGCCGAGCGCCAGCAATTGCTCGATGCGGTTGCCGCCGGGCGCGTCGAGACGGAACGCGAGGCCGGCATCGGTATCGCCCACTCGCGGCACGTTGCCGCCCACGTCGCGCACGGAACGGAGAAAGCGCTGCGCGCGCTGCAACGCCGTCCAGTAGGCGCGCGAGAACGGGTGGTCGCACGCCTGGCCGACGAGGCCCGCGACGAACAGGCACTCCAGCGCGAACACGTGGTAGGCGAACGCCTGCTCGCGGTTGACGCCGTCGCGCGAGAACTGGACCTGCGCCTCGTGCTCCAGTTCGCGCCGCGCCTGCTCCAGCCACGCGCCGGACGCATCCCAGCACGGCCACACGGACGCCCCCACGTACAGCCCGGCCAGCTCGCCGATCAAATGGTGATTGGCGGACGAATGGCGCGACAGGTTGCGCGCGATCGCGCTGCAATGGGCGTGGATCGAATCGAGCCAGTCGGCGCGCAGGCGTCCGCCCTCCTCGCCCGCGAACAGGTCGCTGCCCTCGCCGCCGACCAGCTGCCACACGAGCCCCCAGTTGACGAGGCGGATGCCGAGTTCCAGCGAGCTCGTCCAATTAGGGCCCACGAGCGGCGGGCACTGGTCGAGCCAGCTGCGCAGCTGCGTGTGCAGCGCGTGCAGCCAGGCCGGGTCGCGCGTCAGCGCCCAGGCCTGCGCGAGGCGCACGAGGTGCAGGTGCCGATTCAATTCCCACACGTGCTGGATGTCGCCGACCTGCTCGCGGTTCCCGGTCGCGATGTCGCCGCCGTAGATGCTCGGGCCGACGACGCCGCTGTCCGGATCGCGGTTCCACACGGGCGGCATGCCGACGTCGAAGCGCCGGTGGCCGAACAGGACGACGTGGCCGGCGCAGATGCTGTCGGCGTCGGCCAGCAGCGCCTCGCGCTCCGCCTGCGGCAGCGTGGGGATGCCCTGGACGTTGAACGTGCGGGCATGCGGCAGCGGCGGCGCGGCGCGGGCGCGCACGCGCTTGGCGACGCGCGCGACCGCGGCCCGCCGGATCCGGTAGCCGACTTCGGCCACGGACATGCAGCGCAAACGGTTGACCAGCCAGACCATCCCTGTCGCTTCACTCATCATTGTGTCCCCGCCTGGTGACGGTGCCACGCGGACGGCCGCCCGCGCGCCACCTCGGTTGAGTATTGTTGTTCGATGGATGTGCGCGCACGTGCCGCCAGCCGGTCGCGCAGGGCGGAGCCGCCCGGGAGTGATGCAAGCGCGCTGGCGGGCGCCTGTTCGCGGTGCGCCGCGGCCGGAGGGCCGTCGCGCAGGATGGGGGCAAGCGCTGGACGTCCGGGCCGGTGGCCAGACAGCGCACCACGGAGACCACCGCCGCGCGCGCCTTCGGGCGCAGCGCCGGCCAGCGGACTCCGCGGCGCCGGCGCTTTCACGCGCGCGCCCCTGGGATCATCGTCTTGCGTCGTTGTGACAAGGTATGCACCCTTACAAATTGGACAATATTTCGATAATACATGATGCATTGTCGACAGTGCGCACGCTATGGCGCGCACGTGCCGCCGACGCGGCGAGGCAGGATGCTCGGGGTGTTTCTGTTAGTTTCTACAACATTGTTACACAGAATATCACAGGTCGGCCAGGCATTACATGACGTACGGTACGTCCCGCCGCGCGACGCCGGCGGCGCCGAAGATCCGATTTAACATTTCACGCGTCAGGCGCGATAACAATCCAGGATCCGGGGAATGGCCTGGAACACGTCCAGCGGACAGGTGTCCGGCAGCGGCATCCTCACCGGAGGGCGGCCGAGGACGTCGGCCAGGCGCTGCACGAGGCGGGGCATGGTCTCGGCCAGTTGCAGCTGCCCGTCGTAGTATTGGTAGGCGGCCAGCTCGGGCGTGCCGCCCCGCGCCAGGGCGACGCACGGCTTGCCCAGTGCCAGGGCCTCCATCACCGTGGCGGGACACGCTTCCTCGAGCAGCGACGGCATCACCAGCACGTGGCTGCGCGCCGCCATGCCGATCACGTCGTCGTGCGGCCGCCGGCCGAGGAAGCGCACCTGCGGACCGGCGTGAAGACGTTCGAGGCTCTGGCGCAGCGGCCCGTCGCCGACGACGGTCACCGTCGCGTGGCGCGGCAGCCAGCCCTGCACGTGCGCGAGGAATTCGCCGATGCCCTTGCCCGCATCGATGCGGCCGGCGATCAGGACATCACCCGGCGTGACGTCGCCGGGGGCGGCCGCGTGGTCGCGCAACCGCGCGTATGGGACGAAGTCGTGGATCACGCGCGCACGCGACAGGTCGGCGTCGGGCACGGCGCGCAGGAATGCGCGGCGCAGGAAATCGGAGATGAAGATGGTCTTGTGCCGCGCGAACGCCTCCGAGGCGCCCGAGCGGTAGCGCCCGACGGCGAGGCCGGACACGGTGCGGCGCAGCGAATTCGGTGTCGGGTGCAGGCAGGCGGCGCAATCGCGCACGTCGCGCGTGTCGCACACGTGTTCTTCCTTGAAGCGCAGCCGCGTCACGCATTCGCTGCCCTGGTCGTGGCGCGTCTGGACGAAGTTCACGCCCACGGGCACGTAACGGCCCACCATCGGCAGGTGGCCGTGGTAATGCACGACGTCGTACTGGTCCGCCGCGCGCATCAGCGCTTGCGCGACGCGGCGCGCGAACCAGGGCCGCTTGGCCGGATTGAACAAGCCCAGCTGGGCCTCGTTCCAGCCGGGATGCGCGAAGCCGAAACCGGGCAGCACGCGCCCGTGAAAACCCATGTCGGCGGCGGCGCTTGCGTGCACGCGCTCGCTGCGTCCCATGATGTCGACGACATGCCCTTGGTCGAGCAGCGCGTTCGCCAGCGTGACCACGTGCGCGCCGAGCCCGCTCGTCGGGGCGCCCGGCAGGTCTTCCGATACCATCAGGATCTTCACACCGTATTCCTCATCGACAACAAACCACGCGCGTGCGAGTGTCCAGCCCGCCGCATTACATATACGACGAGCGGGCCGAACGCGGCGCGCGCCTGCGCGGCAGTTTGCCGATGCCGGTGTGCGGGTTATTCGCCTTTGACGCGCGCGTCGAGGCGTTCCCAGCGCTCGAGCGCGTCGAGCAGCAGTTCCTCGATTTCCGCGTAACGGGCATTGATGCGGCGCGCGTCGGCGGGATTCGTCTTGTAGAAGTCGGGGGCATTCAGTTGCGCCGTGATCGCGGACTGCTCGTCTTCGAGGGTGGCGATCAGCTGCGGCAGCTCTTCCAGCTCGCGCTGTTCCTTGTAGCTCAGCTTGACCTTCTTGGCGGCCGCAGCCGGCGCGGCCGGCGGCGCTTCCGCCGCCTTCGCGGGCGCCGCTTTCGGCGCAGGTGCCGGTGCCGGCGCACTCTTCACGCGTTCCCAATCGCTGTAGCCGCCGACGAATTCGCGCCACGTGCCCTGCCCTTCGGACACGATGACTTGCGTGACGACGTTATCGAGGAACGTACGGTCGTGGCTGACGAGGAACACGGTGCCCGTGTAATCCGTCAGCAGCTCTTCCAGCAATTCCAGGGTGTCGATGTCGAGGTCGTTGGTGGGTTCGTCCAGCACGAGGCAGTTCGCGGGCTTGGCGAACAGGCGCGCCAGCAGCAGGCGGTTGCGCTCGCCGCCGGACAGCGATTTCACGGGCGAGCGGGCGCGCTCCGGTGCGAACAGGAAGTCGCCCAGATAGCTCATCACGTGCTTGCGCTGGCCGTTGATCTCGACCCAGTCGCTGCCGGGCGCGATCGTGTCGGCGAGGGTCGCCTCTTCGTTCAGTTGCGCGCGCATCTGGTCGAAGTAGGCGACGTTCAGGCGCGTGCCCAGCTTGACGGTGCCGCCGTCCACGGTCTGTTCGCCGAGGATGATTTTCAACAGCGTCGTCTTGCCCGCGCCGTTCGGACCGATCAGGCCGACCTTGTCACCGCGCATGATCGTGCCGGTGAAGTTCTTGACGATGGTCTTCTCGCCATACGACTTGGAAATGTTTTCCAGTTCCGCGACGATCTTGCCCGAGCGCTCGCCCGTCGCCACGTCGATGCGCACCTGCCCCTGCTGGTCGCGCCGCGCGGCGCGCTGCAGGCGCAAGTCTTCCAGGCGGCGCACGCGGCCTTCGTTGCGGGTGCGGCGGGCTTCCACGCCCTTGCGGATCCACACTTCTTCCTGTGCGAGCACCTTGTCGAACTTGGCGTTCTCCACTTCCTCGATCGCGAGCAGTTCGCGCTTGCGTTCCTGGTACTTGCTGAAATTGCCGGGGAACGACAGCAGGCGACCGCGGTCGAGTTCCACGATGCGCGTGGCGACATTGTCCAGGAAGCGGCGGTCGTGGGTGATGAACAGCACGGAGCCGCGGAATTCGCGCAGCAGGCCTTCGAGCCACTGGATCGACGTGAAGTCCAGGTGGTTCGTCGGCTCGTCCAGCAGCAGCACGTCCGGACCGGACACGAGCGCGACGGCCAGCGCCACGCGCTTCTGCATGCCGCCCGACAAGGTGCCCATCGTCGCGTCGCCCGCGAGGCCCAGGCGGTCCAGCGTGGTCTCCACGCGGTTGCCGAGGTTCCACGCATCCGTCGCGTCGAGCTTCACCTGCAGGTCGTGCATGCGCTCCATCACGGCATCGTCATTGCCCTGGCCGAACTGTCCCGTCAGCGCCTCGTACTCGGCCAGCATCGCCTTCTGGTCGCCCATGCCGGCGGCGACGGCGTCGAACACCGTCATCGCGAGATCGAACACGGGCTCCTGCTCGACGTACGCGATCTTGACGTTCTGCTGCATGACGAGGAGGCCGTCGTCCAGTTTCGAGCGGCCGGAGATGATCTTCAGCAGCGAGGACTTGCCCGTGCCGTTGCGGCCGATGAGACCGACGCGCTCGCCGGCTTCCAGCGAGAAGTCGGCATGGTCGAGCAGCGCCACGTGGCCGAATGCCAGTTGCGCGGAAGTGAGGGAGATGACAGCCATGGTGTGAGCGAAATGAGAAAGCAGGCATTGTACCGAAGGGGACGCGCCTGATGCGGCTGGAGAAGCGGTGAAGGTGGTGTCGCCAGCAGGAATCGAACCTGCATCTAAGTCTTAGGAGGACCTTGTACTATCCATTGTACTATGGCGACACTCTGCGTATTGCAGCCAGCTATTCTACCTGAGTGACGCGCCTCCCACAATCGCCCGGCCGTGCCAGCGGCCGGCCGCCCGCCTTTCCGCGCCTTCATGTTGGGCTTATCGGATAACCCATCCAGCATTATTCACGGCAATAAAAATAACCTGAATAAAACCGCTTTTATTCAAATCTATTCTTTCGAAAGAATTGTAACGTCGTGGCGCGCACGCTGGACCCATTTGCAAAATGCGTGTTATATTTTTTGCCCATCGTTTTAACAATCTGTTTTCTGGGAATGCATCAAACCGGTGCATTACCCCGTCTCGAGATTCACCGGCCACGCGCCGGTGCCGAATCGATATCGCCATGCGTCCACGCTGATTCGCCATTCGCGAAGGGCCGGTCGCATTCTGACTGACAACCATCGTTCTTCCGCGAGATTCCCATGACTACGAATACCCTCAAGTACGATTTGCCGGCCGGCATAGTAGTGTTTCTTGTCGCCTTGCCCCTGTGTCTCGGTATTGCCCTCGCATCGGGCGCCCCTCTGTTTTCCGGGATTATTTCCGGCATTATCGGCGGCATCGTCGTCGGACTCGCGAGCGGCTCGCACACGAGCGTGAGCGGCCCCGCCGCCGGGCTGGCGGCCGTCGTGCTGGCGTCGATCACGAAACTCGGCGCATTCGAGATCCTGCTCGCGGCAATCGTCATTGCCGGCGCCCTCCAATTGATCATGGGCGTCGCCCGCGCCGGCGTCATCGCGAATTACATTCCGTCGAACGTCATCAGGGGACTGCTCGCGGCGATCGGGATCTTATTGATCCTGAAACAGCTGCCACATGCGATCGGCTATGACGCGAACCGCGCGGACGAATCGTCATTTATCCAGGCCAATGGCGAAAATACGTTTTCGGCGATCCTGCACGCATTCGCCGCCATTACGCCGGGCGCGCTGATCATCGCGCTGCTGTCGATGCTCGCGCTCGTGGTTTGGGACAAGACGCCGCTGAAAAACGTCAAATTGCTGCCCGCCCCGCTGTTCGTCGTCGTATTGGGCGTCGCGCTGCAGCTGACGTTTGCGCAGTTTTTCCCGGCACTCGCCATCGCGCCCGCGCACCTCGTCGATATTCCACCGGTCGATACGAATAATCTGGGCGCCTACCTGCAATTGCCCGACCTCGCCCATTTCACGAATCGCGACGTGTGGATCGTCGGCGTCACGATCGCCATCGTCGCATCGCTGGAAACGCTGCTGAACGTCGAGGCCGTCGACAAGCTCGACCCGCACAAGCGCGAGACGCCGCCGAACCGCGAACTCGTCGCGCAAGGCCTCGGCAATATCTGCGCCGGGCTGCTGGGCGGCCTGCCGGTCACGTCCGTCATCGTGCGCAGCTCCGTCAACGTACAGAACGACAACCGGACGAAGGCCTCGAGCGTCATCCACGGCCTCCTGCTGCTCGCCAGTGTGCTTGTGCTTGCGCCGATGCTGAACCTGATCCCGCTCGCGGCGCTGGCCGCCATCCTCATCGTGACGGGCTACAAACTGGCCAAGGTCTCGCTGTTCCGCGACATGTACAAGAAGGGCTGGTCGCAGTTCGTGCCGTTCGTCGTCACCGTCGCCGCCATCGTCCTGACCGACCTGCTGACCGGTGTGCTGATCGGCCTCGCGGCCAGCCTGTTCTACCTGATGCGCAGCCATTTCCGCAATCCTTTCTCGATCGAGCAGTACCGCCTGCACATCGGCGACGTCATCAAGATGGAATTGCCGAACCAGGTGTCGTTCCTGAACAAGGCGACGATCAAGAGCACGCTATGGGAGATTCCCGCCAACGCGAACGTGCTGATCGACGCGTCCGCCACGGACTACATCGACAACGACGTGCTGGAAATTATCGACGACTACCGCGTCGTGGCGGCCGAACGCAACGTCCGCCTGAACGTCATCGGCCTGCGCGACGAATACCGCCTGCAGGACCCGATCCAGTTCGTCCCCGCCCTCGACCGCGACACGCAGACGAAGCTGCGCCCCGACGACGTGCTGCAACTGCTGCGCGACGGCAACGAGCGCTTCCGCTCGGGCCGCACGACGAACAAGTACTACCTGCACCAGGCCGAGGCGACGACGTCCGGCCAGCATCCGATGGCCGTCGTCGTCAACTGCATCGATTCGCGCACGTCGCCGGAAATCATCTTCGACGCGGGTATCGGCGACCTGCTGACGGTGCGCATCGCCGGCAACGTGATCAGCCGCGAGATCATCGGCAGCCTGGAAATCGCGCACAAGCTGGGCGCCAAGCTGATCGTCGTGAAGGGCCACTCGAGCTGCGGCGCCATCGGCCTCGCGCTGCAGAACGAAAAAGGGCACAGCGTCGGCGCCATCACCGGCAAGATCCGCAAGGCGATCGACGATTGCCAGTGCGGTGCGCAGCATCCGCCTTCAGGTCCGGCCATGCTGGAGCAAGTCACGCGCCGCAATATCGAGAACTCACTGGACGAGATCATCGCGGGCAGCGCCTTCCTGCGCGAGCGCATCGCGCGCGGCGAGATGGGCCTCGTCGGCGCCTACCACGACATCGCGACGCGGACCGTGCAGTTCGGCGAACTGGTCACCCCGGACCGCATCGACGGCCCCCTCGCCGCCTGATGCCGGCCGGCGCCAGGCCGCTCAGGCGGCTTCGGCGCCGGTCTCCGTGCCCGCTTCGGTGCCCGCTTCGACACCCTGACCCTGGCACAGCAGGGCGCCGACCTTGTCCACCAGCGCGTTCATCGCGAACGGCTTGGTCAGGATCTCCATCTGCGCGGGCAGCTTCTCGTTCTTCATGACGGTGCTTTCCGCATAACCGGTCACCATCAGCACCGGAAGTTGCGGCCATTGTGTGCGCACGTGGTCGGCCAACTGGCGGCCATTCATGCCGTTGGGCAGGCCTACGTCCGTCACGAGCATGTCGGGCCGCGTCTCCTTCAGCAGGCGCAGTGCCTGCGGGGCATCGCAGGCGGCGAGCACCGTGTAGCCCTGCAGTTCCAGCACTTCGCTCATCACGGCGCGGATGTCGTCCTCGTCGTCGACGACCATCACGACACCCTTGCGCGTGCCCGCCGCCAGCGGCGGCTCGGCGTCCTGGCCGGCCGCCGGCGCCGTCTCGACGAGGTGGCGCGGCAGCAGCAGCCGGACTTCCGTGCCCTGCCCCGGCAGCGATTCGATGCGCACGTTGCCGCCGGACTGGTGCGCGAAGCCATACACCATCGACAGGCCCAGGCCCGTCCCCTGCCCCATCGGCTTGGTCGTGAAGAACGGGTCGAACGCGCGCGCCACGACGTCGGGCGCCATGCCTGCTCCGTTGTCGCGCACGCTCACCTGCACGTATTCGCCGGGCCGCAGATCGCCGTGGCGGCGCGCCTGCGCGGGCGTCAGGGTGACGTTTTCCGTCTCGATGACGAGCAGGCCGCCTTCCGGCATCGCGTCGCGCGCATTGTTCGCGAGGTTCAGCAGCGCGCTTTCCAGCTGGTTCGGATCGCACAACGTCGTCCACAGCGACGTCGCCAGCCGGGTGCGCACGGCGATGGCGGGGCCGGCCGCGCGCTCGATCAGGTCCGTCATCGACATCACGAGCGCGTTGACGCTGGTCGGCTTCGGATCGAGCGCCTGCCGGCGCGAGAACGCCAGCAGCCGGTGCGTGAGCGCCGCGGCGCGCTGCGTCACGCCGAGGGCGGCGTCGATGCGCGTGGGCAGGTCGCCGGTCTGGCCCATGCGCAGCCGCAGCTTCATCAGTTCCAGGTGGCCCGTGACGCCAGCCAGCATATTGTTGAAATCGTGCGCGAGGCCGCCCGTCAGCTGGCCCACGGCTTCCATCTTCTGCGCCTGGCGCAGTGCTTCCTCGGCCTGGCGCAGCGCGTCGGCCTGGTGCTTTTCCGCCGTGATGTCGCGCGCGACGCCGTACAGCAGCTCGCCTTCCGGCGAAATGGTCCAGGACACCCAGCGGTACGAGCCGTCCTTGTGCTGCACCCGCACTTCATAGCCGACGAGTGGCGTGCCGGCGGCCAGCAGGTGCATCTTGTCCAGCACGTCGTCGCGGTCTTCCGGGTACACGAGTTCCAGGAACGGGCGCGTCGTCGCCTCTTCCGCCGTCCAGCCGAACGATGCCGTGAACGCCGGGTTCACGGTGAGGAAGCGGCCCGTGGCCAGCGACGCCGCGCACATCACGTCGGGCGAAATGCGCCACAGCCGTTCGCGGTCGCTCGCGTGCGCGGCGACCTGGTGCGTCAAGGCGTCATTCAGCCGCCGCAGCGTATCTTCCTTCTGGCGCAGCGTCGCGAGCGCGCGTACCTTGCCCGTCGTCTCCGTCACCGTGCACAGGATGCCGCCGACTGTGCCGTCGTCGTCGCGCACGGGACTGCACGAGAACGTGAACCAGGCCTGCTCCGGGTAGCCGTGACGCTCCATCAGCACGGGCATGTCCTCGTAATAGCTGGCCTCGCCGGCATAGGCCTTCGCGGCGATGGGGCCGACCGTGTCCCACACTTCCGGCCACACGGTGCCGAACGGCAGGCCCAGCGCGGCCTTGTCGCCGAGCAGCGGTGTGTACGCGTCGTTATGAAAACTGATCAGGTCCGGCCCCCACGCGAGCAGCGAGGGGAAGCGGGAATTCAACGTGAGGCCGAGTGCCGTGCGCAGGGCGGCGGGCCAGTCTTCGATGGGTCCGAGCGGCGTCGCGCGCCAGTCGCGTTGGGCGATGCGCGCAGCCATCTGGCCGCCACCCGTGAGGAAGGTCAGGCTGGGAGTTACCGTGGTCTTCATAATCCTCGCTCATGCAATCCCTGGTCAATGGCCGCTCCCGGCGGTCTGCGCCGCCGTGCAAAGTCGACTATTTTAATGACAAGCAGATGACGGACGGCGCGCGCTTGGCGCGGTCCGCACGGGGCAAAAAAGACGCCCCGCAAAGTTGCCGTACTGCCTGGGAATGGATGCACGCCGGCCACGGCAAAGGACCAGTATGCCGCATTCTGACAACGTGTGAAGGGTAGTTTTACAACAATCTTATGACAATTTTTCGCATTTTCCAGTGGGAATTTAATATGTCTGGAAAACCAGTTGCTTACCACGATGACACCAAGTTGAACCAATCCGTCACGACACCATTCACCATCCGGGGCTGTCGTTGGCTTCCGGTCGGTGTATTCTTTACGCGCACCGGCTGCGCTCCGAAGTTGGTAGGATTGAGGTGGACTAACTCTTGCCCTCATCGAGGGAGAACGACAGGCGTCTCAGTCTGTTCGCCTAGCAACTGAACTCGACAGCTAATTGAGCGTCATCATAGAAATCTGGCACCTGCAACGGGTGTGGAACGATTGGCCTAAACAGACAAACGTGAGCGATTTGATGAAAAAACATGCTGGCTTTTACGATGAAGACTTTTACAGGGGGCAGATGGATGGCTCCTATCGAAGCGGAAAAAGATATGTCTCGGAATTGCTGTCGATTTACAAGCCCGACAGCGTTATCGACATCGGGTGCGGCAGAGGCACCTGGCTGAAAGCATTTGGTGAGATTGGCTCAACTTTACTCGTCGGAATCGACGGGGAATGGAATAGTCAAGCAAATATGGCTGACCAGTCCATTCGCTTCTTTCCGAAGGATCTAAATCTGCCAATCAAGGTACCTGAGTTCGATCGATTTGACTTGGCAATGTCTGTAGAGGTTGCCGAACATTTAGCGCCGGCGTCGGCGGATCAATTCGTGCAATCTCTGACAAATCTTTCCGATGCTATCTTGTTCGGGGCTGCTTATACCGAACAAGGCGGCACGAATCATATCAACGAGCAGCCGCACACTTATTGGGCTGAAAAATTCTGTCAGAAAGGTTATTTTCCCTTTGACTTATTCAGAGAAAAATTTTGGGGAGACAGCGAAATTCCTTACTGGTATCAACAGAACACTTTTCTCTATGTAAAAGAAAATTCCGATCTTTACCGAAGCCTTATTAGCAAAGGAAGACACCCTTTAAAGAATCTTAATTTTTTGAATTGTGTGCATCCGAGCCTTTATCTAACACGTGTCAATAGAAAGCAAGATCCTGTCTTGATCAGAGCCTTCCGAAAACTGACACCCGAGCCGCTTCGCCCCCTCGCCAAAGCCATTAATAAAAGAATCTTTAAGATTGGCATATGACAATCTGAGAAGTTGAGCAGCTGATCAATGCGATGTTCGCCGGCTCGATCCCGATTAACCGTCCGTTCGTGGTGACGGCAGTCGGCTTCGGTTGTGCCGGCCATCCGAAGTCATGCTGGATATCCTGCCGGTACCGCAGCGAGGCGCATTTACGAAGAGGATGGCGAACCTGTTGTCGGCGTATAAAGAACGCGAATCAAATGACTAAAGAGCGCGTAACAAAAGCCCTTCTTGTCGTCAGAGCAACAAGGTCCTACACTGAGCCGTTCCGAACGTCTGCAGCGACTAGCAGCCTGTCGTGACAGTCCGAGAGTTCGTCTGTCCGGCAGCATGCTATGCTGGCTCGACCGCGGCCGCTGTCCTATCGCTTGAATTATCGAGTATGTAAAATCGGGGACTGCATTCACTGGACCTGCACAAGGCTTACATTTGATAACTGCTTCGACAGCACAGGGCACATATCGGCGATCAACCACAGCATTGTTGTTGTCTTTGCTGGCGCATGCGTTCTTGTTGAGCATTTCGCTCGGCGGGCAATCGTTGGGGATGCCGGGTTTCACCTTTTTTTGGGAAGCGCGACGACTTCGCGCAGACGGGCTACATGTCCGACTGGCGCCGCCATTACCGCAAGTGCCGGCCCCTCCCGCTCCAGTGCGCGAGCCCGTCAGTGAAGTTGCGACTCCCTCGTCACACCTTCGCCCGGCCCCAACAGAGTTGGCGTCGGCGCCCGTCGTGGCGCACAAGGTGATCGCCAACGTGGTCCCTCCAAAAAGCCTGCCTTCCGAACCCAGAGAGTTCAGGAAAGCGGAAGGACTTGTGATGAAGCCGATCGAGCAGCCGGAGCCATCAGCACAGGCCGAAGAGCAGGTACCTGCCGACGTAGAGCGGGCGCGGCAAGTGGAGATTCTCGCCAACACTCAACGTGAAGCACGGCGGCAGGAAGAGCTGCGGCGCGAAGCGGCATTGGCTGAGCAGGAGGCACAGCAGGAAGCGACAAGGACCGAGGCAGCCAAGCAAGAGCTTGCGAAGTTGGAAGCGAAGCAGGAAGAGGCAAGACAAGAGTTGGTTAGGCAAGAAGCGGCAAAACAGGAGCTGGCGAAGGAAGAAGCGCTGAAGCAGGAGACCGCGCGACAGCAGGCCGCCGATGTTGAAACGGCCCGTCTGGAAGCCGCAAAGCAGGAACAAGCGCGGCAGCAGGCAGCCCGTATTGATGCGGCACGTCAGGAAGCCGCGCAGCAGGAGCTCGCCGGACGGGAAGCTGCAAAGCGGGAAGAAGCACGGCAGGAAGAGGTCCGGCAAGAGGCGGCACGGCAAGATGCAGCACGGCAAGAGGCGGCACGGCAAGAGGCGGCACGGCAAGAGGCGGCACGGCAAGAGGAAGCACGGCAAGAGGAAGCACGGCAAGAGGAAGCACGGCAAGAGGCAGCACGGCAAGAGGCGGCACGGCAGGAACTCGCGAAAAAGGAACAGGTACTGGCTGAGCGCGCCGCAGAGGAATCGGCGCGCGAAGAGCGGCTACGTCAGATCGGCAAGCAACTCGACCTCGAACGGGCGCAACGCGAAAACGCGGTGAACCGCCAGGCGAACTCGCCGTTGCCGACTGCGAGCAGCCTGCGTCGGCGATGGATGTTCGGCCGTGCGGACCCGGACGGGGATCTGGTGTTGTACGCAGACGCGATGAGCCGGAAAATCGAGCTGAACATGACGATCGACATGGTGCGTGAGCTGCTCAAGCAGCCGCATACACAACCCACCGTGACGATTGCGGTGCGCGCTGACGGTTCCGTGGAGAAGGTGACGTTTGAAGTGTCGAGCGGCGTTCCGGCTCTCGACGATGCCATACGCAAGGTCATTGCCAGCCAAGCACCCTATGGGGCGTTCTCGCCCTCGCTGGCGCGCCAGTATGACGTCATCGAAATCCGCCGCACCTGGGTTTTCGACTATGCCATCCGCCTTCAATAAGCGCTCTCGGTCGGTTCCTGCCGGTCGTGACACTGCGTGATTTTTTCTTTGCCGACTGGCCCGACTACGGCCGTTCCTGACCGTCTGATGTTCGGCTTGCTATGCTGAGCTGGCCGGCCGATGACGGCCAGAAGCGGCCACTGGATTTTTAACCCCTAAGGGAATCCCCACAATGCGCGATCCTGCCAGAATTGACGAGGTACTGGAACTGCTGCGCGAAGTATGGACACTTGAGCCCGATCTACGGTTGGGGCAGCTCATCTACAACGCCGCACGGATTCGCGAGCCCAGTTTAAGTGATGTATTTTCAATCGAAGACAGCAGTCTTTATAAGGGACTGGTTCGCTACCTTGAGCAGATTCAGGTTGATAGATCTTTAAAGTCGACCGGTGAATGACTGCTATGGG
>NZ_JANUGW010000016.1 GCF_024753285.1 Massilia pinisoli
GGCCGCCCACCCTACGAAAAACGGCACAAGTAGCCGCACGGGCTTAATTGGCCATGTTTTTCGCGACGATCGCATCGGTGGCCGCCTGCGCCTGCTGCAACGGCTGGTTGAGCACCGTCGTCGCATACGCCGGCGCCGGCGGCGCCACGGTGCCGAGCGCGCCGCCGCCCGGGTGGCTGATGTCCACGTCGACGGTGGCCGACAGCCCCACGCGCAGCGGATGCGCGGCCAGCTCCTTCGGATCGAGCGAGATGCGCACGGGCACCCGCTGCACGACCTTGATCCAGTTGCCCGTCGCGTTCTGCGCCGGCAGCAGCGAGAACGCGCTGCCGGTGCCCGCGCCGAGGCCCACGACCTTGCCGTGGTAGACCACCTTGCTGCCGTAGATGTCGGCCTCGATCGTCGCGGCCTGGCCCACACGGATGTCGCGCAGCTCCGATTCCTTGAAGTTGGCGTCGACCCACAGCTGGTCCAGCGGCACGATCGACAGCAGCGGCGCGCCCGGTGCGATGCGGCTGCCCACCTGCACGCTGCGCTTCGCGACATAGCCCGTCACCGGCGCCACGATGGCGTTGCGGCGCGCGGCGAGCCATGCGGCCAGATAGTCGGCCTTCGCGGCCAGCACGTTCGGGTGCTCGGCGGGAGCGACGCCGGCCACCGTCACGCGTGCCGCGGCCAGCTGCTTCTGCGCGACGTCCAACGCGGCCTTCGCATCGTCGACAGCGCGACGGGCATGCGCGACGTCCTCGCCGGAGACGACGTTGTCGGCCGCCAGCGGTGCCCGGCGCGCCAGGTCTTCCTGCTTCGCCTTCAACTCCACGCGGCGCTGCTCGACGACGGCCTCGTACTGCGCGACGCTCGTGTAGCGCTCGCGCTGCTGGCGCACCGCGGTGCCCAGCCGGGCCTCGGCCTGCGCGAGCGCGACTTCCGCATCGGACGGGTCGAGCCGGACGATTTCCATACCGGCCTGCACGAGCTGGGTCTCGTCGGCGCGGATCTCGACGACGCTGCCCGTCACCTGCGACGACACGTTCACGAGGTTGCCGCCGACATAGGCGTTGTCCGTCTCGACGCGCTTGGACAGGACCAATGCGTAATAGGCTGCGTAGGCCGCGCCGGCGGCGAGGAAGGCGGCCGTGATGCCGGCCAGGACGATGCGGCGTTTCTTGTTGTTCGGTTGGGTGTCGGTGCTCATGGTTTTACTTGGTGTCCGATTGGGTGAGGGCGTGCGCAGTCGCGTGATAGCCGCCGCCGAGCGCTTTCACGAGGGCGACCTGGGTTTGCAGGCGTGCATCCGTCAGTTGCAGGTCGACGTCGCGCTGGCGCAGCACGGCCTGTCTCGCCTGCAGCACGGCGGCGCGGTCCGCCAGGCCACGCGCCATTCGGGCCTCCGCGTTCGCCGCCAGCTTGCGGCTTGCGGCCGTCGTGGCGGCGTGCGCCTCCGCTTCCTTGGCGATGCCTTGCAACGTGGCCGCTTCGCGCGCGACGTCGCGCACGGCGTCGAGCACGGCCTCGTTGTACTCGGCCAGCAGTTCGTCGCGGCTGCTGCGCGCCTGGCCCAGCTGGGCGTGCAGGCGGCCGCTGTCGAACAGCGGGAGGTCGAGCGTGGCGCCCAGCAGCGGCGTGCGGCTCGGGTAGCGCAGCAGCTTGCCCAGCGACGTCGCATCGAGGCCGATGACGGCCGCGAGATTGATGTCGGGCCGGAACGCCGCTTCGCTGGCGGCCACACGTCCCAGCTGCGCCTCCACGCGCCAGCGCGCGGCCTGCAGGTCGGGCCTGCGCGCGAGCAGCTCCATGCCGAGTTCGCGCGGCACGGCATCGATGGCCGGTGCGGGCTGGAAGCGTGCGAGGTCGTTCAATGCCGTGGCGTCGCCGCCGATCAGCGCGCGCAAGCCTTCGCGCTCGCGCGCGGCGTCCGTATCGTAGCGTGCCGCCTGTTCCTGCAGGCCCGCGAGGTCCTGCTCGGCCGTCTGCAGGGCATCCACGCTGACGAGGCCATGGGCCATGCGCGCCTTGCGATCCGCGACGAGGTCGCGCTGCAGGGCGACGAGGGCATTCGTGTTGTCCTGGCGCGCCCACAGCATCTGCAGGCGCAGATAGCTTTGCACGACGGACGCCGCCAGCACCTGGCGGGCCTGCGCGGCTTCCGCGGCGGCCGCATTCGTCTCGCCCAGCGCGGCCGCGATCAGCGCGCGGTGCTTGCCCCACCAGTCGACGTCGTACGACGCGCGCAGCGCGACGTTCGCATCGTTGAACCACGCGCCCCCGATCGGTGGCGGGAAGAAGCCGTTCGACGAATAGCGCTGGCGGTTCAGGCTTGAGGCGAGGTCGACGCGGGCGCCTTCGTTGGCCGCCGCCACGCCAAATGCGGCGCGCGCGCTCGCGACGCGCGCGGCGGCCACTGCCAGAGTCGGGCTGTCGCGCAGGGCGCGCGCGACGAGCGCGTTCAGCTGCGGGTCGTGGTAGTCGAGCCACCACTGTTCCGCGGGCCACGCGTCGGCCGGCAGCCGGATGCTCGCGGCGTGCTGCGCATGCGCGACGTCGGGACCGTGCGCTTTGTCGGTGTCCGGCGGGACGCTGATGCAGCCAGACAGCAGCGCCAGCGCCGCGGCCGCGATGGGAAGAAATCGGATGTGTCGCACGTTGGGGTCTTTCGGTTATTCGAGGGCCGCGTGGTCCACCCGCGCGGGCGCGGCGGCGGCCTTGGGCGGGCGGATCAAGAGCAACATCGGGATCACGGCCAGGGTCAAGAGCATCATCAGGCGGTAGTCGTCGACGTACGCGATCATCGATGCCTGGCGCGTGATCTCGCCGTTGATGAGGGCGGGGCCGGCCTGCGTCGCCATGTCGTACAGGCTCATTGGATCGTGCACGGCCGGGTTGGCGGGATTGATCTGTGTGGCCAGCGAGGCATGCGCGATCTGCGTGTTGCGCACGAGGAGGGCCTGGACGAGCGCGATGCCGATCGACGAGCCGATATTGCGCACGAGGCTGTACAGCGCCGTGCCTTCCGCGCGCATCTGCGGCGACAACGTGGCGAACGTGGCGGCCGACAGCGGCACGAACACGAGGCCCAGGCCCACGCCCTGGATCACGCCGGGCCACACGATGTCGGACTGCGACAGCACGAGCGTGTAATGCATCATCTGCCACAGCGAGAACGCCGTGATGGCGAAGCCGACGCCCAGCAGCAGCCGGAAATCGACCTTGCCCGTCAGGCGCCCGACGATCATCATCGCGGCCATCGTGCCGAGGCCCGACGGCGCCGTCACGAGGCCCGCGAGCTTGGCGGGATAGCCCATCAGGCCTTGCAGCATCGTCGGCATCAGCGCGCGCGTCGCGAACAGCACCATGCCCACGATGAAGATCAGCAGCAGGCCCGTGACGTAGTTGGCGTTCTTCAGCAGGCGGAAGTCGACGAACGACTGGCCCGCCGGACGCGTCAGCGTGTGGCCGATGAAGTAGGCGAAGGCCAGTGTCGTCAGGATCAGTTCGACCCACGTCTCCGTGGACGCGAACCAGTCGTTCTGTTCGCCGCGGTCGAGCAGCATCTGCAGCGCACCGATGGCGACGGACAAGGTGACGAAGCCGAACGTGTCGAAACGGATGCGGCGCGCCGGATCGACGTGATGGATGTAGCGCCAGATGCCCCAGAACGCGAGGGCGCCGATCGGCACGTTGATGAAGAAGACCCAGCGCCAGCTGTAGCTGTCCGTCAGCCAGCCGCCCAGGGTGGGGCCGAGGATCGGGCCGATCATCACGCCCATGCCCCACACGGCCATCGCGGAGCCATGCTTTTCGCGCGGATTGATGTCGAGGAGGACGGACTGCGACAGCGGCACGAGCGCCGCACCGAACACGCCTTGCAGCATGCGCGCGACCACGATTTCCGTCAGCGTGGCCGAGATCCCGCAGAGCACGGAGGCGGCGGTGAATCCGGCGACGGAGACGAGGAACACGCGCTTCAGGCCGAAGCGGTCGACGAGCCAGCCGTTCAGCGGCGTCGCGATGGCGGCTGCCACGATGAACGACGTCAGCACCCACGTGATCTGGTCCTGCGATGCCGACAGCGACCCCTGCATGTGCGGCAGCGCCACGTTGGCGATGGTGCCGTCGAGGGCCTGGATGATCGTCGCCAGCATGATCGAGATCGTGATCATGGTGCGGTTGATCGGGCGGCCCGGCGGCGCCGCTGCGGCCGTGCTCACAGGGCGTCCTCGATGCGCTTGCGCAGCGTTTCCAGCAACGTGGTGGCGGCGGCCAGCGCGGCGGGGTCGACGTCGGCCAGCAGGTCGGCGCGGAATGCGGTGGCCTCCTTCATCACTTCGGCGTACACGGTGCGGCCGGCGTCCGTCAGGTGCACGAGCTTGACGCGGCGGTCCGTGGGGGAGGGCGCGCGCGTGACGAAGCCGTCGCGCTCCAGCCGGTCCAGCATCGACACCATCGACGGTCCCTCGACGCCGACCAGGTCGGCCAGCGCCCGCTGCGACATCGGCTCGGCCGACTTGGCGATCATCGCGATCGTGACCCAGCCGGATTGGCCGATGCCGAGGTGCTTGAGGCGCTTGTCCAGCGCCAGCCGCCACAGCCGCGAGCTCGTGTGCAGCGCGGCCGAGAAGCGTTCGGCGGAGGCTTCAGGTAGGTGACTCATCATTAGGCATGAAATAGATAGGTATCTATCGAGTTTAATTCATGGAAACAAACCGCGCAAGCGGCTGACGATTCGGGGTCAGAGCACGCTGCCCTGAATTTGCGGCAAACCGTGCTCTGACCCCAATTCCGCCGCTTCAGATCGGCGAGTCCGGTTTCTCCAAGGTGAACACGGCATGCACGTCGCCCGCGACGATGCCGCGCGCGTTCTTGATCGGCGGCGCGCGGTACGGTTCGAGGTGCGCACGGCGTCTGTCGTCCAGCAGGCCCAGCTGGTCGAGCACGGCGAACGTGGCCGGGTGCAGCGCGCGCGGAGCGCCGTCCGCCACCTTGATCGCGATGCCGAGGCCGGCCGAGCGGATGCCGATGGCCTGCACGGCATCTGCGCCAATCTTCGCCACCCAGTCGCCGCCGCCGGCCTGCATCCACGCGAGGTCCGTGCGCGCATCGCCCGACACCATGTCCGGGTGCGCCGTCATCGCGTCGAACAGGTCGCCCAGCGCGCTGCCCAGGCGCGCGTCCGGTCCCGGCTGCGCGAGGCGCGCGTACAGGTGCGCGAGGCGCGCGAGCGGCATCGCGTAGTTCGGCGCCGAGCAGCCGTCGATGCCCATCGGCAGCGTGTCCTCGGCCATCTGCACGCATTCGGCCAACGTCGCGCGGATCGCGCGCTGCAGCGGGTGGCCCGGGTCGACGTAGCCTTCGGTGGGCGCGCCGTGCAGCCGGCACCACGCGAGGAAGCCGCTGTGCTTGCCCGAGCAATTGTGGTGGACCGTGCGCCAGCGCCGTTCGGCCGGTACGGGCAGGCCCGCGGCGTCGTAGTACAGCGGCGCCGCGCAGCCGCAGGCGAGGTGCGTTTCGTCGAGGCCGATCTTGTCGAGGATAGCCGTCACGCCCACGAGGTGTTTTTCCTCGCCCGAGTGACTGGCGCACAGCAGCGCGAGTTCGGCCCGCGACAGGCCGAAGCGCGCCGGGCCGTCGTCGAGCACGAACGGCAGCGCCTGGAACGGCTTCAGCGCGGAGCGGGTGAACGTCATGAAGTCGGGATCGCCGGCCGACCACAGCAGCCGGCCGGCCACGTCGACGACGGCGATCGACCCGTAGTGAATGTTCTCGACCGCATAGCCGCCGGCAGTGTCGCCACCGGGCGGATAGCCACGCGTCGTGGCGACCAGGGGGACTGGATGCATCGGTCTTCTCCTTCGCTTGGATGGGCGTTCCGAAGCCGACACTCTAACGGATATCGGCCGCGCGGCGCGCCCCGAAGACGGCTTGAACGTTGTCAAAAACTATATGCACTCGCAGCAATTCGGGGCGGATTTTCGACCGTTCATCCTGCCTTTTCGACGGTTCGGCCCTTCGCCGATGACGCTGCGCCCGGGCCTTCCTACACTGTCATCACTCGCCGCACATTATCGATGCGGCGATATGAAAAACGGCAGGACCGTCAAGCGCTCGGCGATTGTTTTGAGAGCGAGGCAGTGGTCCATTCTATATTTCGTATCTTGATTCCGGAGCAATCATGCGTATCGCACCCGTCCTGGCTTTCATCGGCGCCGCCACCATCTCTTTGTCCGCGTTTGCCGACTCGTCCATCCCGCCGGCCGTGGCCGCCGGCAACCTCGCCTCGGTGCAGGTCAAGGCCGCGCACACCTACCTGAGCAAGGGCGACGCCGAGCACATGCGCGGTTCGTTCGAGCTGTCCGACGGCCGCACGATCACGGTGACGAACAAGATGAACAAGCTGTTCGTCGACCTGGACGGCAAGCACGAAGAACTGATCCCCGTCGGCGCGACGAAGTTCGTCACGCGCGACACGGGTACCCGCGTCGCGTTCGACCGGGTGCCGTACGCGGTCGAGGTCGTCGTCGACCAGGCGGCGCGCTGATGCCTCGCGCAGAACACGGCCGGCCTGGCCGATGCGGTCCGGGCCGGCACCTTTCACCGCGGCGCGCACGGGCCGCATGTCAGATTGGCGCGCCGAAGCGTCCCGCCTGATAATCGACGATCGCCTGCTGGATCTCCGCGCGCGTGTTCATCACGAACGGCCCGTGCGCCACGACCGGTTCGCGCAGCGGGAACGCATGGCCCAGCAGCAGGATGCTGTCGTGGTCGGCGCGGATCTCCAGTTCGTCGCCCGCCGGTTCGAACTCGGCCAGGTGGAACGCGCTGACCGTCTCCGGGCTGCACTCGATCACGCCGCGCACGACGTACAGGAACACGTTGCGGTCCAGCAGGCCATCCACGTGCAGGCGGCTGCCCGCCTTCATCTCCACCGTGCACAGCGACACGCCCGTCAGCGATTTTATGGGCCCCGTCACGCCGCCATGCGTGCCCGACACGAGGTGCACGCGCACGCCGGCGCCATCGTCCACGACGGGAATGTCGTCGCGCTGCAGTCCGATGTAGCGGGGCGCCGTCATCTTCAGCGCGGCCGGCAGGTTGACCCACAGCTGCAGGATCTCGAGCGGCCCGCCGCGTTCCATGAATTCGCGCGGCGACACTTCCGCGTGCACGATGCCGCGGCCGGCCGTCATCCATTGCACGCCGCCGGGGCCGATCACGCTTTCGTGGCCCGCGCTGTCGCGATGCGCGAGCAGGCCGTCGAGGATGAACGTGACGGTCTCGAAGCCGCGGTGCGGATGCGGCCCGAACGGCAGGCCGTGGTTATGCGGCGGATAGACCTGCGGACCATGATGGTTGAGGAACAGGAAGGGGTCGACCTGGTCGAGATGCGGGCCCGGCACGGGACGCTGCGTGATGAGGTCGCCGATGTCGTCGCGCAGCGCGGGGTGGACTCTGCGGATGATCTTGTACGTCATGTTCGTTTCCTTTGAATGGGTCGCCGATACGATAACGGATTGCGGGAGGGGAGGTCGCCAGCGCCGTTTGCGCAACCCTGCTAGACTCGTTGCGCATTTGCAATCATGGAGACAAGACAATGACCAAGAAGACTTGCGCACGCAACCTGGCGGCGGCCATCAGCCTCGCCTGGGCAGCCGGCGCGATGGGCGCGCCGACCGCCGCCCCGGCCGTACCGAGCAGCACCGCGATCAAGGCGGCCAAGCACGCCGTCACCGCCTACCGTGACGACGTCGTCGACACGCTCGCGAAGCTCGTCAGCTACAACACGGTGGCCGACAAAGACATCCCGTGCGAACGCAACCCGCGCCACCAGGCGTTCAAGACCTATCTGCACCAGGAAGCGGACCGGCTGGGCCTGGACTTCGCGGACTACGGCTGCGTGGCCGTCGTCGGCCTGGGCAAGAGTGACGATCGCGTGGGCCTCGTCGCGCACGGCGACGTGCAGCCCGTCGACCCCACCAAATGGAAGAAGTCGCCGTTCGAACTGGACCGCACGAGCGAGCCGGGCCGCCTGCTGGCGCGCGGCGCCGAGGACGACAAGGGCCCCATCGCCACCGCGCTATATGCGATGAAGTCGCTGAAGGACATGCACGTGCCGCTGTCCAAGCGCATCGAACTGTACGTCTACATGGCCGAGGAATCGGACTGGGGTCCGCTGGAAGCGTTCATGAAGACGCACACGCTGCCGCAGATGAACATCACGCTCGACGCCGAGTACCCGGCCGTGACGGCGGAGAAGGGCTACGGCACCTTGGCCGTCACGATGCCGAAGGCGGCCGCGCCGGCCCCCGCGACGGCGCCGTACGTGAAGGCATTCAAGGGCGGCTTCTTCGGCAGCCAGATTCCGGAAGACGCGCAAGCGACGGTCGCCAACGCGACGCCCGAACTGGAAGCGCAGATCCGCGCGCGCGCCGGCAAGCAGACGGGCATGCACTACCAGTTCGAGTGGAAGGACCATGACCTCGTCGTCACGGGCAAGGGCCTGTCGGCACACTCGTCGAAGCCGGAAGACGGCGTCAACGCCATCAGCATGCTGGCCGATGCGCTGGCCGTGCAGCCGTGGCCGGACACGACCGCCGGCGCGCTCGTCAACTTCCTCAACGAGATGGTGGGTACCGGCTACTTCGGCGAGAAGTTCGGCAGCATCGCCTACCGCGACGCATTCATGGGCCCGATGACGTTCGCGCCGACGGTGATCCGCCAGCACGACGACGGCGGCATCGAAGTGGCGATCAACATCCGCCGCCCGCAGGGAAAGACGGCCGAGCAGCTGACGAACGAGATCAATGCCGCGCTCGCGCAATGGCAGGGCGCGCACGTGCAGCCGGCGGACGTGAAGATGCAGATCGGCGACCCGTGGGTCCAGCAGGACGCGCCGCAATTGCCCGTGCTGATGAAGACGTTCTCGTACTTCACCGGCATCAAGGATGCGAAGCCGATCGCCATCGGCGGCGGCACGAATTCGCGCCTGTTCCCGCATGCCGTCAGCTTCGGCCCGGCGATGCCGCACACGGTCTACACGGGCCATTCCGAACACGAGTTCATCACGACCAAACAGTTGCTGCTGAACCTCGAGATGTACACGGCCGTGCTGGCCGAGCTTGCCAAATAAACCTCCTCTGCGGGCACGGTTGACGTGCCCGCATCCTTCCTTCCCCAAGACACATTTCGACCCCGGCCGCGGCCGCCCGCGGGGGTGCAACACGCCATTGGCCGCTCGGCCGTCATGTAGGTCGTCTTCTCGCCGAAAAGTGTAAATCCTTCCATAAGTTTTGTAGGTTTGAGCCTACGTCGACTTGGTCTTCATAGGGGAAAAATCCCTCTGCGAAGGCGTTTCCCTAGGAGAGACAGCAGGCCGGGCCAGGGCCGCGCTGGACGCTCCCGTGCGCCCCGTTGATTGTCGGAAAAGCTAGACCTGACCCCCAGAAAATGTGGCGAAAACTGCATGATAGGATCAGGCCTGACGGCGACCGGTTACCAACCTTCGATGCCATGCACAGCCAAGACCTGATAAAACCTGACGGAAGACAGATGACGTTGTACAGCGGCCGGCCGATCCCGGAAGGCATCGTCGCGACGAGTCCGTTCGCCGAGCCGCAGCACGCCAACCCGCACCTGCGCTGGCATCCGCTGCGCGGCGAGTGGGTCACGTATGCCGCGTTCCGGCAGAACCGCACGTATCAGCCGCCGCCGCAGTACAACCCGCTGGCACCCACGCGCGACCCCGACCACCCCACCGAAATGCCGGCCGGCGACTACGAGATCGCCGTGTTCGACAACCGTTTTCCTTCGCTCGCGCTCGATGCGCACGAGCCGCCGACACTCACCGTGCCGACGGCGCCCGCGAACGGCAAATGCGAGGTGGTCGTGTTCACGCAGGACCCGCAGACGGCGCTCTCCCGCCTGCCGCTGACGCGCATCGAATTGCTGCTGGAAGTGTGGGGCGACCGCACGCGCCGCATGGGCGGCCAGCACCACATCCAGTACGTGCTGCCGTTCGAGAACCGCGGCGCCGAGGTGGGCGTCACGTTGCACCATCCGCACGGCCAGATCTACGCGTACCCGTTCGTGCCACCGGTGCCCGCGCGCCAGCTGGCGCAGGAGCGCGAGTACTTCCTGCAGCACGGCACGAACCTTCTGACGGACATGGCGCGTGCCGAGTCTGACGACGGCAAGCGCGTCGTGTTCGAGGACGAGCACGCGATCGCGTTCGTGCCCGCGTGCGCCCGCTACCCGTACGAGGTGTGGGTGATGCCGACGGCGCCCTGCCAGGACTTCGCGTCGCTCGCGCCGGCACAGCGCAAGAGCCTCGCCTGCGCGCTGAAGACGGTGCTGCTGAAGTTCGACTGCCTGTGGGAGCGCCCGTTCCCGTATCTGATGACGTGGTACCAGGCGCCGACGGACGGCGCCGACCACCCGGAGACGCAGCTGCACTGCCAGTTCTATCCGCCGTACCGCACGCGCGACCGGTTGAAATACCTGGCCGGCACGGAGCTCGGCGCCGGCATGTTCGCGATGGACGTGTTGCCCGAGACGACGGCGTACGAACTGCAGCAGGTCGACGTGCGGCTGGAGGCCGCGGCATGAGCGCGCTGCCCGACGTCCGCGCCGCCGAGGTGGCCGACAAGCTCGCGCTGCTGCGCGCCGCGCTGGCCGAGACGGGCGCCGGTGCCGTCCGCCTGCGCGGCATCGACTGGTTCGCGTGGGCGACGGCGGGCGGTGACGCGTCCGTGCTGCTGGCGGCCGATTGTGGCGTCGGCGAGGTGCTGGTCACGCGCGACGAGGCCGTGATCCTGACGGACGCCATCGAGGCCGAACGCCTGCGCATCGAGCACGTCCCGGCCGGCTTCACGTTCCACATCGCGCCGTGGGCCGAGACGGACCTGCACGACACCTATGTGCTGGGCGCGGCACGCGGAGGCGCCGTCCTGTCCGACCGGCCGCGCAGCAATAACGGCAACAGCGAGTCGGCGCTGCCCGCGAGCCTGCGCCTGCGCCGCATGGTGTTGCTGCCGTCCGAGCAGGACCGCTACCGCGCACTGGGCCAGGAAGCGGGCGCCGCGATGGCGGAGACGCTGCGTGCTGCGCGCCCGGAATGGACGGAACTCGAATTAGCCGCGGCGGGCGCCCAGGCGTTGTGGCGGCGCGGCATCCAGCCCGCGCTCGTGCTGGCCGCGGGCGCGCGCCGCTTGCAGGCGTTCCGCCATCCCGTGCCGACACACGAACCGCTCGGCGCGCGCGCGATGCTCGTGTTCTGTGCGCGCCGCCATGGCCTCGTCGCGAGCCTGTCGCGCGCCGTCGCGTTCGGGCCGCTGTCCGACGACGAGCGCAATGCGGAGGCCGACCTGCTGCAGGTCGAAGCGACGGGGCTCGACGCCGTGCGTCCGGGACAGTCGCTGGCCGCCGTGTACCACGCACTGGAAGCCGCGTACCGCCACGTCGACCGGCCGGACGCGATCCGCGAGCACCACCAGGGCGGCATCGCGGGCTATGCGGCGCGCGAGATCGTCGCCAGCCCCAGCATCGCCACCGGCATCGAGACGGGGATGGCGTTCGCGCTCAATCCGAGCTTCGCGGGCATGAAGGTCGAAGACACGTTCCTGCTCGGCGCGAACGGGCTGGAGAACGTGACGCTGGGCGCGGACTGGCCGACGACGACAATCCAGGGCCGCGCGCGGCCCACATGGCTGGAGGTGACATGAACGATCCCGAGACCTTCTTCGGCGGTGCCCCGGAGGCGCACGCATCGGCGCCAGGCCGCGTCAACCTGCTGGGCGAGCACACGGACTACAACGACGGCTACATGCTGCCCGTCGCGACGCCGCAGGCGACTTCCGTCGCGCTCGCGCGCAGCCACGACGACCAGCACCACCTGTATTCCGGCACCCTCGACGGCAACGTGACGTTTGCGGCGAAGGGCGGCAGTGCGCCGCAAGGTTTCGGCAGCTATATCGAAGGCTGCATCCGCCTCGTGGAAGCGACGGGCGTCACGGTGCCACCGCTGCGCGTGTTCGTGACGACGAATCTGCCCGTCGGCTCCGGCCTGTCGTCGTCGGCCGCCCTGGAAGTGGCGATGCTGCGCGCCATGCGCAACCTGCTCGGCTTCGCGCTGGACGACGTGAAGCTCGCGCAGATCGCGCAGCGCGCCGAGATCGAATACGCGCGGGTCAACTGCGGCATCATGGACCAGATGGCGTCGAGCCTGTGCGACGAGCGCAACATGCTGTTCATCGACGCCCGCACGTTGGAACACCGCCTCGTGCCGATGCCGGCGGGGACGGAGCTGATCGTCGTCGACTCCGGCGTGCCGCGCACGCTCGCGGCCAGCAAGTACAACGAACGCCGCGCCGAATGCGAGGAAGCGTCGCGCAAGCTGGGCGTGAAGGCCTTGCGCGACGTGACCGATCCGGCGGCCGTCGAGAGCCTGCCCGAGCCGCTGCGCCGGCGCGCGCGCCACGTCGTGCTGGAAGACTTGCGCGTGCTGGAAGCGGCCAAGGGCGTGTCGCCCGAACGCTTCGGCGCACTGATGAACGCGTCGCACGAAAGCCTGCGCGACGACTACGAAGTTTCGATTCCCGAGCTCGACCAGCTGGTGGCCGCGTTGCGCGCCGCCCCGGGCGTGCTCGGTACACGCCTGACCGGTGCCGGCTTCGGCGGCGCTACCGTGGCTCTTTGCCGCGCCGGCCAGGCAAGACAGGCAGCGGAAACTGCACTCTCCACCTACAACAAAGCTGGACGCCAGGGACGCATCCTGATCCCGGTCCCGACCCAAGGAAAGGAAAACAATGAGCCAGTTTGAGTATCCCCGCCCGCAGCTGGTCCGCGACAATTGGATCAACCTGAACGGTAAATGGCGCTTCCGTTTCGACGACGAGCTTGTCAACAAGATGCCGGATGGCGTGACCGGCTGGACCCACGAGATCAACGTGCCGTTCGCGCCCGAGACGGAGATGTCCGGCATCCAGGACACCGGCTTCCACCGCTTCTGCTGGTACGAGCGCGACTTCGAGCTGATGCCGTCGGAGAGCCGCGTCATTCTGCACTTCGGCGCCGTCGATTACCTTGCGCGCGTGTGGGTCAACGGCCAGCTCGTGGCCGAGCACGAGGGCGGCCACACGCCGTTCCGTGCCGACATCACGTCCGCGCTGAATACCCACGGCAAGCAGACGGTGACCGTGTTCGTCGAGGACGACCCGGCCGACCTCGCGAAGCCACGCGGCAAGCAGGACTGGCTGCTGGAGCCGCACTCGATCTGGTACCCGCGCACGACCGGTATCTGGCAGACCGTGTGGATCGAGCAGGTGGCGCGTACGTTCATCCAGACCGTGCGCTGGACGCCGCTGTTCGAAACCTTCGAGATTGGTTGCGAAGTCTTTGCCGGCGGCGACATCCAGGAAGACATGTTCGTCGAGGTCAAGATCTGGCACGGCAAGCAATTGCTGGCGGACGATAACTACAAGCTGCTGGCCGGCGAGGCGAACCGCAAGATCGCGCTGTCCGACCCCGGCATCGACGATTCCCGCAACGAGTTGCTGTGGAGCCCCGAACGTCCCACGTTGCTGGACGCGGAGGTCATCCTGCGCTGTGGCGACACCATCGTCGACCACGTGAAGTCGTACACGGCGCTGCGCTCGTTCCACATCAACCGCGACCGCCTGCTGCTGAACGGCCGCCCGTATCCGCTGCGCCTCGTGCTGGACCAGGGTTACTGGACCGAGTCGTTCATGACGGCCCCGTCCGACGAGCACCTGAAGCGCGACGTCGAACTGGCCAAGCTGATGGGCTTCAACGGCGTGCGCAAGCACCAGAAGATCGAGGACCCGCGCTACCTGTACTGGGCCGACAAGCTGGGCCTGCTCGTGTGGGAAGAGATGCCATCGGCTTATCGCTTCGCCCCGCGCGCGATCACCCGGATGGTCAAGGAATGGACGGAGGCCATCGAGCGCGACTACAGTCACCCGTGCATCATCGTGTGGGTGCCGTTCAACGAGTCGTGGGGCGTGCCGAACCTGACATTGACGCAGGCACATCGCAACGCCGTCGAGGCCTTGTACCACCTCACGCGCACGCTCGATTCGACGCGCCCCGTGATCGGCAACGACGGCTGGGAAGCGTCCGCGACCGACATCCTGGGCATCCACGACTATGACTGCAACCCCGAGAAGCTGAAGGCGCGCTACGAGGTCAGCGACCCCGTGCGCACGCTGTTCGATCAACGCCGTCCCGGCGGACGCATCCTCACCTTGGACGGCTTCCCGCACCGCGGCCAGCCCATCGTGCTCACCGAATTCGGCGGCATCGCATTCGACCCGAACGCGACGCCGGAAGACGGCACGTGGGGCTATACCCGTGCCCATACGGCCGAGAGTTATCACGCGCTGTACCAACGCCTGCTGAAGGTGGTCAACGAGACCTTCATGTTCAGCGGCTTCTGCTATACCCAGTTCGCCGACACGTTCCAGGAAGCGAACGGCCTGCTCAACGCGGACCGTACACCCAAGCTGCCTTTCGAAGTGATCAGCGCGGCCACGCGCAACGTCGCCCTCGAACCCAAGGACGTGGAAGAGGAGGGAGACAAACCGGGCCAGGCGTAACCGCTGCCCGGGGCTCCGAACCCCGACGCGAGCACGGCACCCTCAGGGCGCCCGCCCCATCGCAGCGCTGCCATGCATGGCCGCGCTGTGGACGGGTTCGCTCGCCCGCAGGGGCGGTCGGCCTGGTCCACGCCACCGATCAACCGACCGCCCGCCATGGGCGACAAGGAGCCCGTCATGCCTACGATCGTCGTTTTCAGCCACCTGCGCTGGGACTTCGTGTTCCAGCGGCCGCAGCATCTGCTGTCACGTCTGGCACACCACTACCCGGTCCTGTTCGTCGAGGAACCGGTGTTCGACGATGGCGCACCGTTCATGGAGCGGTCCAGTCCGGCCCCGAACGTGACCGTGTGCCGCGCCCACACCCCCATCCAGGCCAACGGCTTCCACGACGAGCAGTTGCGGCTGCTGCAGCCGATGGTCGCGCACCTGGCACCACCGGGAGAGGAAGTCGTCGCATGGTTCTACACGCCGATGGCGCTGCCGCTTCTGCAATCGCTGCGGCCCGCTCTCGTCGTGTACGACTGCATGGATGAACTGGCCGCGTTCAGGAATCCACCCAAGCAATTGCTGCAGCGTGAAAGCGCGCTGCTCTCCATCGCCGACCTCGTGTTCGCCGGCGGCCCCAGCCTGTACGAGGCGAAGCGCCACCGCCACCCGAACGTCCATTGTTTCTCGTCAAGCGTCGACGTCGTGCATTTCCAGCAGGCGCTGGACCGCTCGCGCGCGCATCCGCAGCAGGATGCCATCCCGCATCCGCGCCTCGGCTTCTACGGCGTGCTGGACGAGCGCTTCGATCCGGACCTCGTGGATGCCGTCGCGGCCAGCCATCCCGAGTGGCAGGTCGTGCTGGCCGGACCGGTCGTCAAGATCGACCCGGAGCGCCTGCCGCGCCGGTCCAACATCCACTACCTGGGCCAGCAGCCGTACGGCGCGCTGCCCGACCTGCTGGCCGGCTGGGACGTGTGCCTGATGCCGTTCGCCATCAACGAGGCGACGAAATACATCAGCCCGACCAAGGTGCTCGAATACATGGCGGCCCAGCTGCCGATCGTCAGCACGCCGATCGCGGACGTGGCCAACCCGTACGGCCACGTGGTCGCCATCGCGTCTACCGCCGACGAGTTCATCGCCGCGTGCGAAGCGGCCCTGGCGCAGACCCCGGAACAGCGTCGCCGCATGGTCGATGCGATGCGGGCCGTCGTGTCCGCCACGTCGTGGGACAACACGACCGCGCGCATGCGCGAGCTGATCGACACGGCGCCGCCGCACACGGACCGGCGCGCCACACCACGCGGCCTCGACGGCGCGGACGATGCGGCCGCCGCGTCGTTGCGTAGCGACGCCCGGCGCGGCTCGAAAGTGAATCCGTTGCGCGCGCACGAGCCGCACGTGGGCACGATCGTCATCGGCGGCGGGCCGACGGGCCTGTCGGCCGCGTACCACCTCGATGCCGATACGCTGCTGCTGGACCGTAACGAGACCGTCGGCGGCTGGTGCCGCTCCATCGAGGACAACGGCTTCACGTTCGACCACGCCGGGCACATCATGTTTTCCAACGACCCGTACGTCCTCAAGATGTATGAGGTGCTGCTGGGCGACAACGTGCACTGGCAGAACCGCGAGGCATGGGTCTACAGCAAGGGCGTGTACACCCGCTATCCGTTCCAGGGCGCGCTGTACGGCCTGCCGCCTAAGGTCATCACCGAATGCATCATGGGCGCCATCGAAGCCCGCTACGAAAGCGCGGAGGCGAAGACGGCGGCCGCGCAAGCCGTCGACGATTGCTGCGCCGACGGCACGACGGACGTGTGCAACACCGATCGCGCCGTGAAGGGCGAGGTGAAGAATTTCGAGCAATTCATTTACAAGGTCTGGGGCAAGGGCATCGCGAAACACTTCGCGATCCCGTACAACCGCAAGATCTGGACGGTGCCGCTGGCCGAGATGGAAACGTCCTGGCTCGGCGGCCGCGTGCCGCTGCCGAACCTCGAGGAAATCATCCAGGGCGCGCTGGAGCCGTCGCCGAAGCCGCTGGGCCCGAACGCCCGCTTCGGCTATCCGCTGAAGGGCGGCTTCCAGGCGCTGATGAACGGCTTCCTGCCTCACATCAAGGGCAAGATCGAACTGAATGCCGACGTCGTGCAGGTGCTGCCGCGCGAGCACATCGTCGCGCTGCGCGACGGCCGCCGCTTCCGCTACGACGACCTGATCTCCACGATGCCGCTGCCGGAACTCGTGAAGGCCATCGGCGACGAGGCGCCGGCCGCCGTGAAGGCCGCCGCGAAAGGCCTGCGCCACGTGTCGATCCGCTGCGTGAACATCGGCATCGACCGCGTCGCCACGGACAAGCACTGGATCTACTATCCGGAAGACACGATCTTCCACCGCATCTTCGTGCAGGGCAATGCGAGCCCCGGCTGCAATCCGTCCGGCGGCTTCGGCTTCACATGCGAGATCTCGTACTCGCCATACAAGCCGTTGCCCGTCGACGGCGACGCGCTGATCGCGCGTGCCATCGACGATTGCCGCAAGGTGGGCATGATCCTGGACGGCGATACGATCCTCGCCGCGCACCAGGTCGACATGCCGTACGCCTATGTGCTGTACGACCACGAGCGCGCACGCAACGTCGAGACGTGCAAGGCCTGGCTGAAGCAGTTCGACATCACGCTCGTCGGCCGTTACAGCGAGTGGGAGTACTACAACTCCGACCACGCGCTGCTGGCCGGCAAGCGCGGTGCGGACATCGTGCGCGCGAAGCGCACGCGCGCGCAACAGGTCGGAGCGGAGTAGGGCGGGCTCAGTGCTGGATCATGCCGCCCGCCAGGCTGACGCGGTCGCCGGTGCGGAAGTCCGGCGTCGTCTGCTGCGTCACGATCTGTGTGCTGCCGTCGTCCATGCGCAGCGTGACGCGATAGATGCGGTCGGCAGAACTACCGGTGGCGCCGCCCGTGCTGCTCCCCATCGCAGCGCTGGCGCCCGCATTGCCTTCGGTGGCGGAACTGCTGGAGCGGGGCATGACTTCGATGGAAGCGACGGTGGCGTTGGGACTCATGGGCGTCGTGCTGGCGCCCTGGTTCTGCATCATGCCGGTGCTGCCCGACGCGCTCGCGCTGTCGTAACCGCTCGAGCTGCCCGCGGTGCCCGAATTGCCGGACGACCCGGAACTGCCGGTGCCGCCACCCCAGCTGCGGGAGCCGGCCGATCCGGTGCCGCCGCCGGTGCCCGCCATGCCGCCGCTGTTCGCCGTCCCGGTGGCCGTGCCGCTGCTGCCCGTTTCGCCGGCGCTGCCGCTGCTGCCGCTGCTGCCGGTGCCGCCGCGCCAGGCACTGCACGCGGACAGCCCGACCGCGAGCGCCAGCAAGCCCGCCAGGCAAATGCTCTGGTGTTTTTGCTTCATGATCAACTCCTTCTGATGGGATGGTAGGTGAGTGACGATGCCGCGTGCCACTTGGGTAAGAGGCCTGTTCGGTATCGGCGTTCAACTGCGTCCCGTTGAGCATGAGCCACGTCAAACTCCTGACGATTTGTGCGGTGTGGCGCCGCGGCGTTCAGCGCGTCGCGTCGACGGTCGTGCGCGACGCCAGCCGGGCCAGCACGGTGCTGGTGACGGCGGCTGCGGCGACGTCGACGGCCCAGTCGCGCACGTCGGCGCCGCGGTAGGGGAAGAAGCTCTGGATGAACTCGTCGCAAGCGCCCATCACGGCGACGGCCAGCACGGCCTTGCCCGCGCGCGCCAGCGGGCTGCCCGCGCTGCCGACGAACCACAGCGCAGCGAGCACGGCATAGGCGATCGAGTGCAGCACCGGTCCCGGCGCATAGGTGCCGATGTCGGCCCGTGCGCCGGGGATGTTCCCGGTCGTGATGATGGTCAGGTACATCAAGGTGGCGGCCGCGAGGCACAGCACGCGTGCGCGCGGGCTGCGCAGCAGAGAAAACAGGTACGTCGTCATGGTCGGCGAAGCGGAAAAAGGCTCACCTTACCATGTGTGTCGTGTCCTTGCACCCGCCGGCCGGTGTGGCGGGCGGGGCGTCATGGACGGCCGGCGTCAGATCGTGAGGGCCGGTGCGCCGTCCGGGTAGTGGGCGTCGAAGCAGCTGGCGCAGTCGGCGCAGAACAGGTGGGCCATGCGGACGGCCGACTGGCGCAGGACCAGTTTCAGGTGGCCGCTCTGGCATTTGGGGCAGATTTCGCGGACGGTGCCGAAGGTCATGACTTGAAGGGGTTGGCCTTCATCGTCGAGATGGTCGATCACCATGCGCGGGTTGAGCTCGCTGAGAACCAGGCAATCATCCGGTTCCGCGTGGCGCCGCCGGCCTGGATGCGGTTGTTGCTCGGGGGGCGACCTCGTCTCAGGTACAGGTAAAGTCATTGGACTGGCTCCATTCCGTGGTGGATAGTCTCGTCCCCACGCGACTGTGACATCGCGAGGTGCAAGTTTCATCATAGCGGAATCTGAAGATGGTTCAAGCACAACAACAAAGAATTGTGCGGTGCGTGGCAGACGCGACAATAAGAATACGGAACAAAAAAATGCCCGCCTTGTGACAGACGGGCACAACCCAAGATCGGGCCAAGAGACGCAGAATCCGGTGCGGTGTGCCGCTCGCGACACACCTTCTGCGATCACGCATATCGGTTGCGTGTATGCAGATGGACCTAGTATAGGGACACAATGTGACTTGACCATGACACAAATCAAAGGTCCGTCATTGTTATGGGAACGTTTGCAGATGGGATGGGTCCATCGAGGCAAAAAAAAGCCCGCTGGTTGAGCGGGCTTCAAACTATTTTCTTGGAGGAGAATAGTGGAGACAGGTGCCATTATGTTGCGGCGCGATATATACGTCCAATGATGAATTTCAATACCTGTCATCACCTGCGCTGATAATGGTTGAGCTGACCTTCAATCCTTGACGGGCACGGTGTAGTTCAGCGCCATGCGGCCGCCGTCCGCGTACAAGGTCTGGCCCGTGATGTACGACGCGTCGTCGCTGGCGAGGAAGGCGGCGATGCCGGCGATCTCCTCCGGCTCGCCGCAGCGGCCCAGCGGCGTGCGCGACAGGATCTTGTGGCGCGCTTCCGGGCCGGCCAGCACGGCCTGCTTAGCGAGTTCCGTCAGGATCGTGCCCGGGCCGATCGCGTTCACGCGGATGCCGTACTGGGCCAGGCTGATCGAGGCCACGCGCGTGAGCTGGTTCACGCCGCCCTTGGACACGACGTACGGCACTTGGTTCGGAATCGCGAGCTCCGCGTTCACGCTCGACATATTGATGATGCAGCCGCCCCGTTGCGTGTCCTGGCGCTTCACCATCTCGCGGGCGACGGCCTGGCTGCACAGGAACATCGACTTCAGGTTGATGCGCAGGACGCGGTCGAAATCGTCCTCGTCCAGGTCGAGGAAATCGGCGGCATGCGTCACGCCGGCGTTGTTGACGAGGATGTCGATGCGGCCGAACGCGGCCAGCGTGGCCGCCACCAGCGCATCGACGTCGGCCTTCATGCTCACGTCGGCCTGGACGAAGCGAGCGGCATCGCCCAGCGCCGACGCGGCCGCCGCGCCGTCCGGCCGCACGTCGGTGAGCATCACGCGCGCGCCCTCGCGCACGAGGCGTTCCGCACACGCGAGCCCGATGCCCTGCGCGGCTCCGGTGACGATGGCGACTTTGTCGGTGAGTTTCATGGTGTCCTCGCTGCTGCAATGAAAAGAAAAGGCCGCCATTGTAGCGGCCCGTCGTTCACAGCATCACCGGCTGGTCCGGCAATTCATTGGGCCGCGCGCCGCCCGACGGGAAATGGCTGCGCAGCAGCTGGTTCACCTGGGCGATGGCGCCCAGCGTGGCCGCGCGGAATTCACCGCGGGCGAAGCCGCGCGTCATCGTGTCGCACACGGCCTGCCACGTGGCGGGGGCTATCCTCCGGTCGATGCCGCGGTCGGCAATGATATCGACCTTGCGGTCAGCGAGGTTAACGTAGATCAGGACGCCGCAATTGTCTTCGGTGTCCCAGATGCCGTAGTCGGCGAACAGGGCGATGGCGCGCTGGCGGTTCGTCACGCCGGCCCAGGCCAGCGACAGGGGCAGGCCCTTCTCGACGATCAGCCGGACCTCGCCGCGATGCGTCTGCTCGCCGGCCGTGATGGCTTCCGTGATCGCGGTCAGGGCATCCTGCGGAAACGCGCGCTCCGCTTCGTTACGGGTGCTGAACAGGTGGCGCAGCGTGCGCCGCAGGCGGCTCGGTTCGTCCATCACCAGTCTCCCGAGGCGCCGCCGCCATCGAAGCTGCCGCCTCCGCCGCCGGAGAACCCGCCACCGCCGCCATCCGAGAAGCCGCCGGAAAAGCCGCCGCCGCGCCAACGGTCGTCGTCGTGCTGGTGGGCCGCGTTGGCCAGGATGTTGCCGAGGATGAAGCCGGTGGCGCCGCTGCCCCAGCCGCCGGTGCCCGGATAGCCCGGCTGCATCAGGCGCGTGCGGCGCGGACGGAAGATCGAGCGGACGAGGGCGATGCCGACGATCAGCATGAAGATAGTGACGACGACGCCGGGACCGCCCTCGTCATCCTGCGCGGCCGGTGCCTGCGTTTGCGCCTGCGGCGCGGGAAATTTTTCCTGGTTGAGCAAGGTGGCGATGGCGCCGACACCGGCGACAAGACCGCCGTACCAGTCCTGCTGGCGGAAGTGCGGGGCGATCGTGTCTTCCAGGATGCGTTTCGACTGCGCATCCGTGAGCACGCCCTGCACGCCACGGCCCGCCTCGATGCGCAGGCGCCGCAGCGCCTTCGGATTGTCCTTCGCGACGATCAGGAGCACGCCGTCGTCGACGCCCTTGCGGCCCAGCTTCCACGCGTCCGCCACGCGGATGCCGTATTGCTCGATGGCTTCCGGCTCCGTCGACGACACGAGCAGCACGGCGATCTGGCTGCCCGTCTTTGCCTCGTAGTCGGCCAGCACGCCTTCCAGTTTCTGGCGCTGGTCCGGCGTCAGCATGCCGATCTCGTCGGTGACGCGCGCACGGAGCGCCGGCACCGGTTTGAATTGTCCCTGCGCATGCGCCGAGCAAGCCAGCAGCAAGGTCAGCATGAAGGCCCACAGCACGCGCGGCAGAGTGGTCATGGCATGGCCTTATTTGCCGAAGTTGACGGTCGGCGCCGTCGAGATGGCTTTCTCGTTCTCGACCGTGAACGACGGCTTGGCCTGGTAGCCGAACATCATCGCCGTCAGGTTGGTCGGGAAGCTGCGCACCGTGATGTTGTAGTCCTGGACGGCCGCGATATAGCGCTGGCGGGCGACCGTGATGCGGTTCTCCGTGCCCTCGAGCTGCGATTGCAGGTCGCGGAAGCTGGCGTCGGCCTTCAGCTGCGGATAGTTTTCCGACACGGCCATCAGGCGCGACAGCGCGCTCGACAGCTCACCCTGCACCTGCTGGAATTTCTGGAAGGCTTCCGGATTGTTCAGCACTTCCGGCGTGATCTGGAAGCTGGTCGCGGCCGCGCGCGCCCGCGTGACGGCTTCCAGCGTATCCTTTTCGTGCGTCGCATAGCCCTTGACCGTGTTCACCAGGTTCGGAATCAGGTCGGCCCGGCGCTGGTACTGGTTGACGACCTCCGCCCAGGCGGCTTTCGTGGCCTCGTCCTTGGCCTGGAACTGGTTGTAGCCGCAGCCCGACAGCAGCGTGGCGGCCAGCACGGCGGCCAGCAGCAAGCCGACATAACGCGTGAACAAGGATGGTTTCATCTGGCGATCCGTAACAAGTTGTCGAATAGCCAAAATATACCTGAAATGACATGGTATTGGCGATACGGCCCGGGCAGGGCGCTACAATAGCGGGTTTGCAATCAGATCAGAGAGGCCGCCATGAACTTCATCGACAAACTCAACGCCGCCTGGGTCCGCAACGATTCCCTGCTGTGCGTGGGGCTCGACCCGGACACGGCCCGCTTCCCCGCGCACCTGCAGGGACGCCCGGACGGCATCGTGGAGTTCTGCAAGGCCATCATCGACGCGACGGCCGACCTCGCCTGCGCCTTCAAACCGCAGATCGCCTATTTCGCCGCCCTCGGCGCGGAAGACCAGCTGGAAGCGATCTGCCGCTACCTGCGTGACAAATACCCGCACATCCCGCTCGTGCTGGACGCCAAGCGCGGCGACATCGGCGCCACCGCCCACCAGTACGCCCGCGAAGCGTTCGACCGCTACGGCGCCGACGCCGTCACCGTCAACCCGTACATGGGGTTCGATTCCGTCGAGCCGTACATGGAGTGGAAAGACCGCGGCGTGATCGTGCTGTGCCGTACGTCCAACGCGGGCGGCTCCGACCTGCAATTCCTGGACGTGGACGGGCAGCCGCTGTACCAGCACGTGGCCCGCCTCGTCGCGGAAAAGTGGAATAAAAACGGCCAGTGCGCCCTCGTCGTGGGCGCGACGTTCCCGGAAGAACTCGCGCAGGTGCGCGCCATCGTGGGCGACATGCCGCTGCTCGTGCCGGGCATCGGCGCGCAGGGCGGCGACATCGAGGCGACGGTCAACTCGGGCCGCACGGCGTCCGGCACGGGCATGATGATCAATTCCTCGCGCGCCATCCTCTACGCGCAGCCGCAAGCCGGCGAGGACTTCGCCGCGGCCGCGCGCCGCGTGGCACGCGAGACGCGGGACGCGATCAACCGCTACCGCGGCTGAGTAGCACTGCGCTGCCGGGCCGACGCCAGATAGCGCAGCCCGACCGCCAGCGCCGCGACGCCGGACGCGGCGGCGACCCCCAGCGCCCAGCGCGGGCCGGCGTGGTCCGCCACCCAGCCGACGATGGGCGCCCCGATCGGCGTCGTACCCAGTGCAATGCCGAGCCGCAAGGCCATCACGCGGCCGCGCATCGCGGGTTCGGTGGACAGCTGGATCAGGCTGTTCGACGTGTTCGTGAACGTGAGGCCCGCGACGCCCGTCAGCGCCAATGCCGCCGCAAACCAGAAATACCCCGGTGACACGGCCGCCAGCGCGCAGCCGACGCCGAACACGCCGGCCCCCACGACGAGGGTGCTGAACTGCGTGCGTTCGCGGCTCGCGGCGAGCAGGGCGCCGACCACGCTCCCGACGGCCATCGTCGACGACAGCAGGCTGTACCCGCGCGCATCCGTATGGAACACGGACACGGCCATCGTGCCGATGAAGATCGGGAAGTTCAGGCCGAACGTGGCGATCAGGAACAGCATGACCAGCAGTGCGATCAGGTCCGGCCGCCGCGCGACGTAGCGCAGCCCGTTCAGCATCCCGCGCCCGCCCGCGCTGCCATGCGCGCGGGGATGCGGGTGCAGCTCGTCCTTGCGCAGCCACGCCAGCGAGCACAGCACGGCCACGTACGACAGCCCGTTGACGAGGAACGCCCACCCGGTGCCGACGCCGGCGATCAACAGGCCGGCGGCGGCGGGGCCGACCATCCTCGCGGCGTTGAACGACGTCGAATTGAGTGCGACCGCGTTGGGCAGCTCGGCATCGTCGACGAGCTGCGCGACGAACGTCTGGCGCACGGGCGCATCGAACGCGGCCGCGCAGCCGAACAGGAAGGCGAACACGTACACATGCCACAGCACGACGACGCCGGCGATCGTCATGACGCCCAGCGCCAGCGCGAGCAGGCCCATCGCGGCCTGCGTGACCATCATGAGCTTGCGCTGGTCGACGTGGTCGGCGACCCAGCCGGTCCAGGGCAGCAGCAGAAGTTGCGGACCGAATTGCAGGGCCATCACGGTGCCGACGGCCGATGCGTTATGGTGCGTCAGCTCGGTGAGCACGAGCCAGTCCTGTGCCGTGCGCTGCATCCAGGTGCCGACGTTGGAGACCAGGCAACCGGCGGCCCAGAGACGGTAGTTGTAGCTTCTGAGGGAACGGAATGCGCCGGGCATCTGAAGGGAAGTGGTGGGAAAACGATACCCGTTTTGCGCTTCTCGTAGGGTGGGCTCTCCGAGCCCACGCGTGACGTGTGCGGTTTGTTGGCGTTGCGCGTGGGCGGAGGGCCGCCCACCCTACGTGACCGCGACGGGCATACGTCAGTACCGGCTCGGTGCGATCATCTCCGCGTAATCATACAGCGCGCCCAGGATTTCCTCGGCACGCTCATCCGCCGTCTCGGACAGCGCGTCGATCTCCGCGAACAGCTGGTCGATCGTGCGCGCGCCGCCGGCGCCGTCGAACAGGCGCGCGGCGCGGTGGTCTTCCCACGTCTGCTGCTCTTCCTCGGCCAGCGTGTGCGGGAAGTTGCGGGCGCGGTAGCGGAACAGCAGGTGCGACAGGCGCTCGTCCTCGAACGACGGGCGCAGCGCCGCCAGCTTCGGCGGCGTTTCCGTCCGCAAGGACTCCAACCGGCGGCGGTCGCCGTTCGACACGAAGCCGCCGTACAGGTCTTCGTCGACGTCGACGGCAGCGGGATTCGCCTCGCGCTGGAACACCTTCTGCCACACGGCCGCCATGTCGGGCCCGCTTGCTGCCACGCGCGCGTGCGCGAGGCATTGTTCGACGTCGAGTTCCCACCGTGCCGCCATCTGCGTGCTCAGCGTTTTCAGGTTACCGACCAGCATGGGCGACTTGTTCAGGTGCACGCTCTTGATCGGCAGGCGCGTCATCCCGTCCGGCATCTCGGCGGCGCGCGTGAACAGGCGCTGGCGGATCGTCTCGACGTTCAGGTTGAACAGTTCGGACGGATCGTGGCGGCAATCCCATACGAGCACTTCGTTCTTGTTCGTCGGGTGCGTGGCGAGCGGCCACACCATCGAGAGGCAGCCGCGCTCGGCCGGGAACATGCCCGACACGTGCAGGAACGGCTGGCGCAGCGCGCGGTCGAGGTGCAGGCCCATCTGTTCCGCGACCTTGTCCTTGCGGCGCAGCTCGAGGCAGTAGTCGAACAGTTTCGGTTGCTTGCTGCGCAGCAGGCGCGCCAGCGCGATGGTGGCGCGCACGTCGGACAGCGCATCGTGCGCGGCGTCGTGCACGAGGCCGTTGTCGCGCGTGAGGTGCTCGAGCTTGAAGCTGGGGCGGCCGTCGTCGTGGCGGGGCCACGTGATGCCGTCCGGACGGAGCGCGTAGGCCATGCGCACGACGTCGAGCATGTCCCAGCGGCCGCAGCCGTTCTGCCATTCGCGCGCATACGGGTCCATGAGGTTGCGCCACAGCAGGAAGCGCGTGACTTCGTCGTCGAAGCGGATCGTGTTGTAGCCGACGCCGATCGTGCCCGGCTCGGAAAACGCGGCGCAGATGGTGGCCGCGAATTCGTGCTCGGGCACGCCGTGCTCCAGGCAGTGCTGCGGCGTGATGCCGGTGATCAGGCACGCTTGCGGATCGGGCAGGTAGTCGGGCGCCGGCTGGCAATACAGCATGATCGGTTCGCCGATCTCGTTGAGGTCGGCATCCGTGCGGATCGCGGCGAACTGCGCGGGACGATCGCGCCGCGGTTCCGCGCCGAACGTTTCGTAATCGTGCCAGAGGAAGGTGTGGTTGCTCATTGTGATGCCGGACGGCGCTGATCAGTGACGACGTGCCATTCTAACTTGCATGATTCGCATGGCCTAGCACCGGCTCAATCCGGCGTGCGGAACCAAATGCGGGGTTCAGGTACCGATCCGGTCGCGGCCCGCTTCCTTGGCGCGGTACAGCGCCGCGTCGGCCGCCTCGATGAGGCCCCGTTCGTCCTGGCCGGCGACCAAGGTGGCGACGCCGAACGAGCCGGTAATGTGCGGCAGCCGCAGGCGCATGTCGTCGAACACGATGGTCTCGCGCATGCGCGCGCACAGGCGCTCCGCCACCACGACGGCCTGGGCCTGCGGCGTGGCCGGCAGGATCGCCATCATCTCCTCGCCGCCGTAGCGCACGGCGAAATCGGTGGGGCGCAGTCCCGCGCGGATCACGCCGGCGGCAGCAACCAGGGCAGCATCGCCCGCCATGTGGCCGTGCGTGTCGTTGAAGCGCTTGAAGTGGTCGAGGTCGATCATCACGAGCGACAGCGGACCGTTTTCCTGGCGCGCACGGGCGACGAGCTTTGGCAGCGCGTCGTTCAGCCAGGCGCGGTTGTACAGGCCCGTGAGGGCGTCGTTGAGCGACAGCTGGCGGTAGAACTCGCCCAGTTTCTGGCGGCGGCGCAGGCGCGCGTTCGTCGCGCGGATGCGGAACGACAGCAGCCGCAGCAGGTTGCGCGCCACGCCGTTGTGGCTCTCGATCAGTTGCCACACGAGGTCGGGCTCGATCACCAGGAGTTCGCTGTCTTCCAGCGCGACGATGGCGTCCAGGTTGGCGGCATCGTCCAGCACGGATTGCTCGCCCACGCTTTCGCCGGGCAGGATGCGGTCGACATTGCCTTCGCCCAGCGCGGCCTCCACGGCGAGGCTGCCCGCGAGCAGGATGTACAGGCGGGCGCGCAGGCCGTCCTCGAGCGCCTCGCCGCGCGGCAGCCGCACGAGCCGGCACGCGGCGAGCGCCTGCGCGACGGCGGGGCCGTCGGCGTCGCGGAAGAGCTGCAGGTCGCGGATGCTGTACGAGGACGCACCGAATGTGCCGGACACAATCATGGAATGTAAAACTTCTGGGCAACAACTTATATTGACAGCCTCGCATGATACCTGAACGAAACACCAAGGCGACGCTTGGCGCCGATAAACAACAGTGTTTCAATGGCGACATGACTACCGCTATCGATCCGATCCTGACCGACGCGCTCGGCACACGGCACGCGCCCGCGCCCGATGCGCGCATCGTGTGCCTCGTCCCGTCGATCACCGAACTGCTGTGCGACCTCGGCCTGGCCGGCAAGCTCGTCGGCCGCACCGGCTTCTGCGTCCATCCGCGCGACGTCGTCGCGGCCATCCCCAAGGTCGGGGGCACGAAGGACGTCAACGTCGAGAAGATCCGCCGGCTCGCGCCCACGCACGTCGTCGTCAACATGGACGAAAACGAAAAGCCGACCGTCGACAAGCTCGCGGCATTCGTGCCGCACGTCGTCGTCACGCACCCGAACGCGCCGCGCGACAACGTGCATCTGGCGCGGCTGATGGGCGGCATCTTCGGCGCGGAAGATGCCGCCGCGCGCTGGTGCGCCGACTTCGAGGCCGAGTACGCGGCCTTGCGCGCGCTGCCGCCCGCACCCGCGCGCACGGTGCTGTACTGCATCTGGCAGGATCCGTGGATGACGGTATCGGACGGGACGTACATCGCCGCGATGCTGTCCGAGCTGGGCTGGCACGTGCCGGACCTGGGCCCGGACCGCTATCCGCGCTTTGCGTGGTCGCAGGACCTCGTCGCCGGCCTCGACGCCGTGCTGCTGTCGACGGAGCCCTACCGCTTCACGGAGGCGCATGCGGACGCGCTGGAACGGCAGCTGGGGATTCCCGTGCTGCTCGTCGATGGCGAGATGATGTCGTGGTACGGCAGCCGGGCGCTGGCCGGGCTGCGCTATCTGCGCACGGTGCGCGCGATGGTCGAAGGGACGGGCTGAAGCGCAGGCCCGGCGCGGCGCCGGGCCGAAGGGGCGATCAGGAATCGCTCGTGAGGTCCTTGTCGGACAGGGCGTCGACGGGCAGCGGTTCGCGCTTGTTCTTGTCGTTCAGGCGGCCGATGGCGCTGTCCAGGGCGCGCTTGAGCTTGGTGACGGCGCCCGCGATCGACTGCGCCAGGTTATCCCCATGCGCGTGCACGACGACGGGCGCATAGCCGGATACGAGCGCTTCCATCATGCAGTAGTTGCTGCCGTCCTCGTGCTTTTCCTTGTTTTCGTTCGAGAGGTGGACGTCGACGCGGCGCACGTGGTCGCCGAACCGGGCAATCGCTTCCTCGACCTGCGTGCGGACGCGCTCGTCGAGGCCCTGGTGGCGCTGGATGGTGTTGTCGGTGTTGACATTAACTTCCATAAACTCCTCCAAAAGTGAACACATTTGCATCGATGTTACCCGCTCCGCGGAAAAGCGGGCGTTCCGCACGCCTTCAGGTGTTGATGAGGCTGGCCGCGATGTTCACCGACAGGCCGAGGATGATCAGGTTGAAGAAGAACGCGAGCACGCAATGGCCCAGCACCAGCTTGCGCATCGCGCGCGTCTTGATCGTCACGTCCGACGTCTGGACGGCGACGGACAGCGTGAACGAGAAGTACAGGAAGTCCCAGTAGTTCGGCTGCGTGTGCTTGTCGGGGAATTCCAGCGGCAGCGTGTGCTTGTCGGCCGTGTAGTAGATATGCGCGTAGTGCAAGCAGTACATGACGCCAACCAGCAGCCACGAGCCGATCACGGTCAGCGCCGTGAACCCGTAGTGCAGCGCCTTCACGTGCTCCGACGCTTCCTTCATGTTCGCGAGCTCCGTCACGATGGCGTACACGGACAGGATCGCGCCGACGATGACGGCGCCCAGCACCGCGCCGCCCCGTTCGTCCTGCCGCTCCGCGATGGCGCGCACGCGGCTGTGATCGGCGCGGAACATCGTCCACGTCATCGTCAGCAGGTACGGCCACACGCCGCTGTTCCAGCCGATCAGCGAGCGGCGCACGTCGCTGTAATGGCCCGGGACGAGAATGCCGACGACGACGCCCAGCAGCGAGGCGCCGAGCAGGTAAGGACGGCTGCGGATGAAGCGCACGAGGAAGCCGGGCTCCTTCGGCGGGCGCGCGTCGTGCCGGAAGGGCTTGTCCATCATCCTGCCTTTGCCGTCGCGGCGGCCGGGTCGGTGTCGTGGTGCGGGAAGCGGTCCATGCGCGACAGCACGGGGAACAGCTTCATCCACGTGCCCGTGACGACCAGAGTGGCGACGCCGCCGAACACGATCGCGCGCACGAGGCCGAGCCAGCTCGCGGTGAGGCCGGACTCGAACTCACCCAGTTCGTTGGAGGCGCCGATGAACACGGCGTTCACGGCGCTGACGCGGCCGCGGATCTCGTCCGGCGTCTCGTACTGGACGAGGAGGTGGCGGATGTACACGCTGATCATGTCGCCGGCGCCCAGCAGGAACAGGGCGACGAGGGCGACGTGGAAGCTCGTCGTCAGGCCCATCGTCACGGTGGCCGCGCCGAACAGGGCGACGCCGCCGAACATCCACGCGCCGACCTTGCGCGTGATGGGCCAGAACGCCAGCGCGATCGAGCAGATCGTGGCGCCCGCGCCGGGGGCCGTGCGCAGCAGGCCGAGGCTCGTCGGGCCGGCCTGCAGCACGTCGTGCGCGTACGCGGGCAGCAGGGCGGTGGCGCCGCCGAACAGCACGGCGAACAGGTCGAGCGAGATGGCGCCCAGCACGATCGGCCGCGACCACACGAAGCGCAGGCCCTCGAGCAGCGTGTGCCAGCTGACGGGCGCCTTGTTGCGCGCCTGCGGTGCGCTCTTCGTGCCGGCCATCAGCAGCACGGCCACGACCAGCAGGGTGCTCGACACGGCATACACGACGTTCGGCCCGAACACGTACAGCAGGCCGCCCAGCACGGGGCCGGCGATGACGGACACCTGGAACGTGGACGAACTCAATGCCACGGCCTGCGAGAAGTCCTGCGTGGACACGAGGTTGCGCAGCACGGCCTGCGAAGCGGGCTGCATGAAGGCGCGCGCGCTGCCGAACAGCACGAGCACGGCATAGACGGGCCACACGGTCGTGCTGCCGGACAGCGTGAACGCGGCGAGCAGCAGGCTGCACAGCAACTGCGTGCTCATGCACGCGAGGATGATCTTGCGGCGGTTGTGCGTGTCGGCCACGTGGCCCGCCCACAGGATCAGCAGAAGGAACGGCGCGAACTGGGCGAGGCCGATGAGGCCGAGGTCGAACAGGCTGTGGGTGATCTGGTAGACCTGCCAGCCGATGGCCACGCTCTGCATCTGGACGGCGAGCGTGCCGAGGAAGCGCGAGGACAGGTAGAACGAAACGTTACGGTTGCGCAGGACCGCGAGGCGGCCTGTCGGGGAAAACACGGACATAGGTTGAAGTGAGGATAAGGCAGGAATGCCAACCTCCATTGTGCCCGATGTTCAAGGGCGCCGCTCATTACGTAGGGTGGACGGGTCTCCCGTCCACGCGTTCAACGGACATCGGCACGGACGCGACGCATTGAATTGCGCGTATCACCGCGTGGACGGCAAGCCGTCCACCCTACCGACATGGCGTGCTTACTTCTTGACGAAGCGGACCGCGAACTTGTCGTCCGGTGCGCCGTTCATCTCGAAGAACGGCTTCTCGCGCGGGTCGGACGGGGCGCGCAGGTAGTCGCTCTTGGCGTCGACCTTGAAGCCGGCCTTCGTCACCTCGTCGACGACCGTGTCCTCGTCGATGCGGTGCAGCGTCTTGGTGGCGGTGAGGCCCGCGCCCTTCTTGGCCGCGTTGTCGACGATGACCAGATGGCCGCCCGGCTTCAGCGCGTCGTACAGGCGCTTGTTCATCGCGGCGCGGTCGGTCGGGGTGTTCGCGATGTCGTGGTACGACATGTTGATCGTGATGAGGTCCAGCGGCGGCGTGCCTTTCGGGACCGGGTCATTGAAGTCCGCCACGACGGCGTGCAGGTTCGGCAAGGTGGACTGACCAAGGCGCTGTTCCAGCTTCGGATTCGCCTTGGGATTCTGGGCCCAGACTTCGCCCTTGCTGCCGACGGCGGCCGCCAGCAGCGTGGCGGTGGCGCCACCGCCCGACGCGACGTCGAGCGCCTTCATGCCCGGCTTCACTTCTGCGAACGACAGGAATTCGCCCGTCTTGCGGTGTTCGTCGGCCTTGCGGTCTTCGTCGCTGCGCAGCGGGCTGGCGAGGACGGATTGCCACTTGTTGCCGGCCGGGTCGGCCGCATGGGCGGGGAGGACGCCCGCCAGCAGGGCGGCGGACATGGCGAGCAGGACAGGGGCACGGCGTAGCGTCTTATGCATGGTGTTGACCCTTTCTTGTTTGGGAACCGGCCGGTGCGGCCGGGGCAAACGGGAACATACCGCAAATCCTTGTCGAGATATACAGGAATCGAATCTGCATATCGTGCGTGCCCGGAGGACCGTCAGGGCTGGGCCAGGTCGGCTTCCGTCGTGAAGGCGTCGGCGTAGAACTCGTCGGCCGGCAGGCCGCAGCGGTCCACGTAGTCGCGTCGCGCGGAGTCGACCATGATCGGCGCGCCGCACGCATACACCTGGTGGTTCGACAGGTCGGGAACGTCCTGCATGACGGCCGCGTGGACGAAGCCCGTACGTCCGGTCCAGGCGTCTTCCGGCAGCGCGTCCGAGATGACGGGCACGTACGTGAAATCCGGCAGCTCGCGCGCCCATTGCTCGCACAGGTCGTGCATGTACAGGTCCTGCGGGCGGCGTCCGCCCCAGTACAGCGACACGGGGCGCTCGGACTTCAGGTGGATCATGTGCTCGACGAGCGCCTTGACGGGCGCGAAGCCGGTGCCCGACGCCAGCAGCACGATCGGCTTGCTGGACTCCTCGCGCAGGAAGAACGTGCCCAGCGGACCTTCGAACCGCAGGATGTCGCGCTCCTTCATCGTCGAGAAGACGTGGTCGGTGAACACGCCGCCCGGCAGATGGCGGATGTGCAGTTCGATGGGGCCGCCCAGCGACGGCGCGCTCGCGATGCTGTAGGCGCGGCGCTTGCCGTCCTTGAGCATGAATTCGATGTACTGGCCGGCGCGGTAGGCGAGGGCTTCGTTGGCTGGCAGCTGCAAGGTGATGATGGCCACGTCCGGCGCGGCGCGGCGGATGGCGATGACGCGCGTGGGCATCTTGCGGATGGGGTATTCGCTGCTGCCGCCCACTTCGCGCGCTTCGATCACGAGATCGCCTTCGGGCACGGCGCAGCACATCAGCGCAAAGCCCTGCAGTTTTTCCTGCTCGGACAGGGCGCGCGCCTGATGTGGCTTGTGGTGGATCGTCCCTTCGACGACCTTGCCCTTGCAGGAACCGCAGGCGCCGTTCTTGCAGCCGTAGGGCAGGCCGATGCCGGAGCGGATCGCGGCCGCGAGCACGGTTTCGTCGGCGTCGCAGTCGTAGTGATGGCCGCTGGGCTGGACAGTGATCTGAAACGTCATACAATCCTCGGAATGAATACAAAAAACAAAATCGGGTTCAACAAGCCGCGCCTGCTGATCGTGGGCTGCGGCGATGTCGGCATGCGCCTGCTGCCGCTGGTGCGTGAGCGTTTTCGCGTGTTTGCCGTGACGAGCCAGCCGGCGCGCTGCGCGGCACTGCGCGCCGCGGGCGCGGTGCCCGTCGTGGCCGACCTCGACCGGCCCGCAACGCTGAAGCGCCTGGCCGGCCTGGCGCAGCGGGTCGTGCACCTGGCGCCCCCGCCGCCGGACGGTGCGCTCGATGTGCGCACGCGCAATTTGACCGCCATTCTACCCGACGGCGCAGGGGTCGTTTATGTCAGCACCACGGGCGTCTACGGCGACCGCGGCGGTGCGGCGACGCCCGAAACGACGCCCGTCGCGCCGCGCAACGCGAGGGCGCGCCGGCGCGTCGACGCGGAACGCGTGCTGCGCGCCTGGGCCGTGGCGAGCGGCGGCAAGGTGGCGATCCTGCGCGCGCCCGGCATCTATGCGGCGGACCGCCTGCCCATCGAGCGCCTGCAGCGGGGCACACCCGCGCTCGCGCGCGAGGACGACGTCTACACGAACCACATCCACGCGGACGACCTCGCCCGCCTGTGCGCGCTGGCGCTGTTCCGCGCGCGGCCGGGGCGCGTCTACAACGCGTCGGACGACAGCCGCCTCAAGATGGGCGATTATTTCGACGTCGTGGCGGATGCCTTCGGCCTGCCCCGGCCACCGCGGCTGGCGCGGGCCGACCTGGAACAGGCCGTGTCGCCGATGCTGCTGTCCTTCATGTCGGAATCGCGCCAGCTGGACAATCGCCGCCTCGTGACGGAATTGCGGGCGCGCCTGCTGCACCCGCGCGTGGAAGAGACGGTCGCGGCACTGGCCCGCGCGACGTCCGCAACGTCTGCATAAGGGCGGCTTAAGCATTTCGCAACAGGGCCATGTATCATTCGGGGTCGCCGTAGAGTGACCATCATATAAAGAATCAATTTCCCGAAACTGGCTCATGCCGAAGGACGACCTATGCCCATCAGAAGGATCCCGGAGGGCGCCGAGTATGACCCGAACCGGGTGCTCGATGCCATCATCAACAAGCTCAGGCTGAAGAACGACGCCGCGCTGTCGCGCGTGCTGGAAGTGGCGCCGCCCGTCATCAGCAAGATCCGCCACAACACGCTGCCGATCGGCGCCACGCTGCTGCTGCGCATGCACGAGGTGTCCGACTACAGCATCCGCGAGCTGCGCGCGCTGATGCTCAGGGCCGAGGGCGCGCTGTCCAGCCCGATCTGATCCCACGAAAAAAATCCGCCCAGGTGGGCGGATCAGGCCGGCGCCGCCCCATGAGGGAGTCGACGGCGCCGGGACAAGCTGCCGGACGTGGCCGGCCCGTTGCCTCAGGCTGCGCTGACCGACGGACGCGGACCGGCGCAGAATGCGACGTTCATGCTCGGACGCGGTCCGGCGCAGAACGCGGTGTCGGTGCCCTTTGCGGCGGTCTTGACCGATGGACGCGGGCCAGCGCAGAAGGCGACATCGGAACTCGGACGCGGTCCGGCGCAGAACGCGGTGTCCGTGCCCTTTGCGGCGGTCTTGATCGACGGGCGTGGACCGGCGCAGAAGGCGACGTCGGAGCTCGGACGCGGTCCGGCGCAGAACGCGGTGTCGGTGCCCTTTGCGGCGGTCTTCACCGACGGACGCGGACCGGCACAGAAGGCGACATCGGAACTCGGGCGCGGGCCTGCGCAGAACGCAGTGTCGGTGCCCTTTGCGGCGGCATTGACCGACGGGCGCGGACCGGCGCAGAAGGCGACATCGGAACTCGGGCGCGGACCTGCGCAGAACGCAGTGTCGGTGCCCTTTGCGGCGGCATTGACCGACGGACGCGGACCGGCGCAGAAGGCGACATCGGAACTCGGGCGCGGGCCTGCGCAGAACGCAGTGTCGGTGCCCTTTGCGGCGGCATTGACCGACGGACGCGGACCGGCGCAGAAGGCGACATCGGAACTCGGGCGCGGGCCGGCGCAGAACGCGACGTCCGAACTCGGACGCGGACCGGCGCAGAATGCAGTGGCTACGCCGTCCGATGCCGCTTCGGCCGCGGCGACCGTGCCCGGGTAGGCGTCGCCGAACGTGGCTTCGTACAGTTCGCGCATGCGGTCGCCGCTGTCGAGGCGGAACTGCTGGTCGTCTTCGTCGCCCATGCCGACATACGGGTAGTGGTGCAGGAAGTAGCCGAAGGCTTTTTCGCAGTCGGCGGCGTATTTCATCGTGTCGAGGATGTGGTAATGCCAGAACGTGTCGACGTCGACCAACGGTGCCGTGTCCTCGTCCGGATACATTTTCATCAAGCACAGGAAACGACGGTATTCCTTTTCGACGGCATTGGTTTTTTCCAGGCTCCAGCCTTCGCCGGAGGGGCCGTGCATCAGCTTCGTCTTGATCGGTTCCAGGTCGAGTTGCATCACGGAGTTGAACAGGTCGTTTGCGTTCATAGTCATCCTCATATGTTTGGTTAAAGTACTGCTATCCCTGGTGTTGGTTTGTGCGGTGGATTGGCTGCGGGCGAACAACATTTCCGTGGAGCGCACGATGACATTCGGCAAATCCTTGGTGGATTCGCGGATTTGTCTTACACGTGCTCAATGTAGACGAGGCAATCGAGGGTCTTATTGATATTTATCAAAGAAACAACATTTATTGCTTAGCCCGCTAGGCGATACCAAATCGGCATAGTAGGCCGCATCCGCGAGGGATAAATAGAGCATCAGGCTTGATAGAGATCAAATAACTGACGAGCTTGATCCGCGTTCCATCAGGTCGAGCACCGGCTGTTCCGGGCCGCCGATGACAGGTGCGGACACGGTCACCGTCGTGCCTCCGTCCGGCTCGCTGAACACGGCGCAGGTGCCGCCCAGGATCACGATGCGCTCTTCGATGCCGACGAGGCCGAACGATCCATATTTGTTGCGCCCGCCCGGCGGGAGGCCGCAACCGTTGTCGCGCACCGTCAGCGACAGCCAGCCGCCGTTCAGGCGCAACTCCACCTTCACGCGCGTCGCGTTCGCGTGCCGCACGATGTTCGTCAGCGACTCCTGCAGGATGCGGAAGAACGCCGTCGCGCAGTGGTCGGGCAGGGCGATCTCGCCGTGGTCGTCCTGGATGTCGCACTGGATGCCCGTGCGGCGCTGGAACTGGTTGACCTGCCACTCGACCGCCGCCGACAGGCCCAGGTCGAGCACCGTCGGACGCAGGTCGTTGATGATCTGGCGCACGCTCTTGATCGTCGTGTCGATCTGCAGCAGCGTGGCGCGGGCGCGCTTGTGCAGGTGGCTGTGCGTGCCTTGCGTGCGTCCGGCCAGCAGTTCGGCCTCGATGCGCAGCGCGAGCAGGCTCTGGCCGAGGTCGTCGTGGATCTCGCGCGCGATGCGCTTGCGCTCCATTTCCTTGATCTGGTAGGCGTGGTCGGCCAGGCGCCTGAGCTTCTGGTGCGACAGCTGCAACTTGCTCTGGCTTTCGCGCAGTTCGCTCGTCATCTCCTGCGCGAGCGCGAGGGCGGCGCGGCGCGACGACGTCAGCGTGTGCAGCAGCGCGTACAGCAGGATCGAGCCGAGGAAGCCGAACCCCATCATCAGCTTCGGATAATACGTGTCGAATTCCGTGTACAGCGACGCCTTGCGGACGCTGTAGACGGTCTTCCACGGACGGCCGTTGAAGTTCAGCGGCAGCGTCGTCGTGAAGACGTCGTCGCCGCTGTCGAGCGCCGGCGTCGGGTCCGCGTGCGTGCCCCGGCTGTCGAACAGCGCCTGCGGGTGACCGGACGCATCGTGCCCGTTCACGTCCACGCCGGAGCCGATGTCGTACAGCGTCATGCGCAGGCCGGAAATCGGGATCTCGTCGATGACGCCGTGCAGCAGCTTCGGCATATTGAAGGCGATGCCGAGCGAGCCCACGTAGGCTGCGCGGCGCTCTTCCACCGTGTCGAGCGGCATGCCGAAGTGGTACACCGGCGTGCGCATCCCCAGGTAGATGTTGTTCGGCGTGGACAGCGCGGGGATCGGCGTGCCGGCGGCGTACAGCGTGCCGTTGTCGCGCGCATCCATCAGCTGCTTGCTGAAGTAGCGATTCGTCAACAAGTCGATGCCGTACAGCGCGGGCTTGTCCGGATCGGGTTCGAAATAGGCGATCGGCAAATAGTCCTTGCGGATGCCCGGCGGGGAGATGTCGAGTTGCGCATCGCTGCCGAGGTGGCGCCGCATTTCCTCGCGCAGGTCGTCCATGAACGCGGCCCGGTCGGCTTCCGTGACGTAGGCGGCGAAATTCATGCTGTCGATGGCCGGATAATTGCGCGGCAATTCCAACCCGCGCACGTATTCGTGGAAGCGGCGGTGCGTCATGATGTCCGAGCTTTGCAGCATGCTGCCTGCCGCACGGAGGAGGTCCGTGTACGACTTGAGCCGGACGCTGATGACGCTTTGCGCGTGCTTCGCGTGATTGACGAACCGCGCCTCGGCGTCGCCTTCGATCGAATGGGCCGTGACCATGTACAAGAGGCTGCCGACGAGCGACGACAGCAGGGCGCCGGCCCAGAACGAGAACCGGGTGACCGAAAATGCGTCTCTCAGTGTCGTCGCCATGAGTGCGTTTTCCAAGGGTGTGTTGCGGCAGCGCCGTTATGCATTGTTAATTTGTTGAAATTACTTGGCTTGGGTGCCTGACGGACCTAGCAGTTCGAAGAGTTGTTCCTACAGCCGAAAGAATGGCTTTGCGCTGCTTCAAGACATGATCGTAAACGAATAAATCCGTCCGGGATACGGGCGGATCGTATGGCGCGGGCGGAATCGCCCGCGCGGAGGGGACGGGATGCCGCGGCACCCCGGATCGAATCACGCGGCCACGCTTGCCTCGGCCCTCGTACGCGGGCTCGCGCAGTATGCCGTTTCGGTGCGGGGGCTGGCGCAGTAGGCGGTCGCCGACACGGCGCGCTCGCTGTTGCGGGCTTGCGTCTTGACGCGTGGGCTGGCGCAATACGCCGCTTCGACGCGTGGGCTGGCGCAGTAGGCAGTTTTGGTACGCGGGCTGGCGCAGTAGGCGGTTGCAGACGTCGCGCCTTCGCCGGTGCGGGCCAGTGCCTTGATGCGTGGGCTGGCGCAATAAGCCGCTTCGACACGTGGGCTGGCGCAGTAGGCGGTTTTGGTACGCGGGCTGGCGCAGTAGGCGGTTGCAGACGTCGCGCCTTCGCCGGTGAGGGCTTGCGCTTTTATGCGCGGGCTGGCGCAGTAGGCCGTTTCGGTACGCGGGCTGGCGCAGTATGCGGTCGCAGACGTCGCGCCTTCGCCGGTGCGGGCCAGTGCCTTGATGCGTGGGCTGGCGCAATAAGCCGCTTCGACGCGTGGGCTGGCGCAGTAGCCGGTTTTGGTCCTCGGGCTGGCGCAGTAGGCAGTCGCAGACATCGCGCCTTCGCCGGTGCGGGCCTGTGCCGTGACACGCGGGCTGGCGCAATAAGCCGCTTCGACACGTGGGCTGGCGCAGTATGCGGTTTTGGTCCGGGGGCTGGCACAGTAGGCGGTTGCAGACGTCGCGCCTTCGCCGGTGCGGGCTTGCGCTTTTATGCGTGGGCTGGCGCAATAAGCCGTATCGATACGCGGGCTCGCGCAGTAAGCCGCCTCGACGCGTGGGCTCGCGCAGTAGGCGGCGACGGCAGTCGTCGCGATCTGGCCGTCGCGCGCTGCGTCGTCCGCGGCCGGCGCGGCCAGCGCACCCGGGTAAGCATCGCCGAACGTGGCTTCGTACAGTTCGCGCATGCGGTCGCCGCTGTCGAGGCGGAATTGCTCGTCGTCTTCGTCGCCCATGCCGACGTACGGATAGTGGTGCAGGAAGTAGCCGAACGCCTGCTCGCAGTCGGCGGCGTATTTCATCGTGTCGAGGATGTGGTAATGCCAGAACGTGTCGACGTCGACCAGCGGTGCCGTGTCCTCGTCCGGATACAGCTTCATCAGGCACAGGAAACGGCGGTATTCCTTTTCGACGGCATTGGCTTTTTCCAGGCTCCAGCCTTCGCCGGACGGGCCGTGCATCAGCTTCGTCTTGATCGGTTCCAGGTCGAGTTGCATCACGGAGTTGAACAGGTCGTTGGCGTTCATGATTATCCTCATTATGTGTAGTTAAAAGTACAGCTTTCCCTAGTTATGGTTTGTGGTGAAGCGACTGCCTGCGAACAACATTTCCTTAAAGCACATGATGACATCCGGCAACTTCTGACGCGATTTGTGGATGTGTCTTACATGTGATCAATGTAGATGAGGCAATTCCTTAAGTTATTGATATTTATCAAAGAAACAACATTTGTTGCCTAAGTGGATATGCAAAATGCGAAAGATCGGGTAGGCCCTATCCAACGGGGATAAGCGATGGGGACGGTACGAGGAGGTGGATCAGATGACGGAAGAGCCCGTGCCTTGCTCGAGAGGCGAATGTGCAGGCTGGTCCTGTTGTCCAATGACGGGCGCGGACACGGTCACCGTGGTGCCGCCGTCCGGCTCGCTGAACACGGCGCAGGTGCCGCCGAGGATCACGATGCGCTCTTCGATGCCGACGAGGCCGAACGATCCATATTTGTTGCGCCCGCCCGGCGGGAGGCCGCAACCGTTGTCGCGCACCGTCAGCGACAGCCAGCCGCCGTTCAGGCGCAACTCCACCTTCACGCGCGTCGCGTTCGCGTGCCGCACGATGTTCGTCAGCGACTCCTGCAGGATGCGGAAGAACGCCGTCGCGCAGTGGTCGGGCAGGGCGATCTCGCCGTGGTCGTCCTGGATGTCGCACTGGATGCCCGTGCGGCGCTGGAACTGGTTGACCTGCCACTCGACCGCCGCCGACAGGCCCAGGTCGAGCACCGTCGGACGCAGGTCGTTGATGATCTGGCGCACGCTCTTGATCGTCGTGTCGATCTGCAGCAGCGTGGCGCGGGCGCGCTTGTGCAGGTGGCTGTGCGTGCCTTGCGTGCGTCCGGCCAGCAGTTCGGCCTCGATGCGCAGCGCGAGCAGGCTCTGGCCGAGGTCGTCGTGGATCTCGCGCGCGATGCGCTTGCGCTCCATTTCCTTGATCTGGTAGGCGTGGTCGGCCAGGCGCCTGAGCTTCTGGTGCGACAGTTGCAGCTTGCTCTGGCTTTCGCGCAGTTCGCTCGTCATCTCCTGCGCGAGCGCGAGGGCGGCGCGGCGCGACGACGTCAGCGTCTGCAGCAGCGCGTACAGCAGGATCGAGCCGAGGAAGCCGAACCCCATCATCAGCTTCGGGTAATACGTGTCGAATTCCGTGTACAGCGAGGCCTTCGGCGCCGAGTAGGTCGTCTTCCACGTGCGGCCGTTGAAGTCGAGGGGGAGCGTCACGGAAAACGTGTCCGCGCCGGCCGCCGGCGCCGGGGCCGGATCGACGTGCGTGCCCAGGCTGTCGAACAAGGTGCGCGGCAGCCCCGCGGTATCGCGGCCACGGGCGTCGAGCCCCGGGCCGATGTCGTACAGCGTCATGCGCAGTCCCCGGATCGGGACCTCGTCCATCACGCCATGCAGCAGTTTCGGAACGCTGAACGCGATGCCGAGCGAGCCAGTGTACGCCGCACGGCGTTGTTCGGCCGTGACGGGCGCGGCGCCGATGCGATAGATCGGCATGCGCATGCCCAGGTGCGTGTCGTTGGGCCCGGACAGCGCGAGGATCGGCGTGCCGGACGCATACAACGTGCCGTGGTCGCGCGACTCGTCCAGCTGGCGGCTGAAATAGCGGTTGGCCGCCAGGTCGGTGCCGTAGTGGCCGGGTGTCGACAGGTCCGGCTCGATGTACGACACGACCAAGTAGGACGGACGCCTGCCCGGCGGGCTGATGTCCAGTGGAGCCGCCAGGTGCACGACGTCCCGCATTTCCGTGCGCAATTCGGCGAGGAACACGTCGCGCTGCGCGTCCGTGACGAGGATCGCGAAATTGATCGAATCGATGGCCGGGTAGTTGCGCGCGAGGTTCAACCCGCTGACATACTCGTGGAACTTGCGGTGGCTCAGGACATCGGTGCTCTGGATCATGCTGCCGGCCGTGCGCAGCACGTCGGTATAGGATTTGATCCGGACGCTGATGACGCTCTGCGCATACTTCGCGTGGTTGACGAAGCGTTCCTGTGCGTTGTTTTCGATCGAGCGCTGGGTGACCACGTACGCCACGCTGCCGATGACGGACGACAGCAGCACCCCCGTCCAGAACGAGAACCGGGTGACGGAAAATGCGTCGCGCAGAACCGGGGGCATGGTTTTTCCGAAGGTGGCGCCGGACCTCTCCGGCGGAGCAAAGTTGACAAATTGCAACTTACTCGCGTCGCGCGCGGGATGGACCTAGCAGTTTGAAGGGTTGCCGATAGGACAAAATTGTAAAAAAAAAGCCCGGCTCATGGATTGAGCCGGGCTTGTGCTAGATCAATTGGGACCGTCTTATTTGCCCCAGCTGTCCTTGAGCGTCGTCACGCGGTTGAACACGGGCTTGCCCGGCGTGGAGTCGACACGGTCGGCGACGAAATAGCCGTGGCGCTCGAACTGGAAGCGCTGGTCCGGCGCGGCCTGGGCCAGGCCCGGCTCCAGGTAGGCGGTGACGGTTTCCAGTGCGTTCGGGTTCAGCACGCTCATGAAATCCTTGCCGCCGCCGTCCGGTTGCGGGTCGAGGAACAGGCGGTCGTACAGGCGCACCTCGGCTTCCAGCGCGTGAGTGGCGCTGACCCACGTGATATTGCCCTTGACCTTGTACGTGTCCGCGCCCGGCGTGCCCGATTTCGAGTCCGGGAAATAGTTCACGTGCACGGCGGTGACGTTGCCGTCCGCATCCTTGTCGAACCCGGTGCACTCTGCCACGAAGCCGTACTTCAGGCGCACGCGCGAGCCCGGCTTGTCGTCGATGGGCGGGGTGAAGCGGTGGTAGCCCTTGGTCGGCACTTCCATGAAGTCTTCCTGCTCGATCCACAGTTCACGCGAGAACGGGAACGAACGGGTGCCCCATTCCGGATGGTGCGGATGGACGGGGGCGCTGCAGTCGACCGTCTCGCCTTCCGGGAAGTTGTCGACGACGAGTTTCAGCGGACGCAGCACGGCGACGGCGCGCGGGGCCTTCGGGTCGAGGTCGTCGCGCAGGGAGCCTTCCAGGGTGCTCATGTCGATCCAGCCGTCCGCCTTCGAGACGCCGATGCGCTCGCAGAACAGCTGGATGGATTCCGGCGTGTAGCCGCGGCGGCGCAGGCCGACGATCGTGGGCATGCGCGGATCGTCCCAGCCGTTCACGACGCCCGTATCGACCAGCTGGCGCAGCTTGCGCTTGGAGGTGACGACGTACGTCAGGTTCAGGCGCGCGAATTCGTACTGGCGCGGCACGGGGCGCTCGAAGAAGCCGCCGTCGGCCAGCGTGTCGACGAGCCAGTCGTAGAACGGGCGGTGGTCCTGGAATTCCAGGGTGCACAGCGAGTGCGTGATGTTTTCCAGCGCGTCCGAGATCGGGTGCGTGTAGTCGTACATCGGGTAGATGCACCAGTTGTCGCCCGTGCGGTGGTGGTGCGCGTGACGGATGCGGTACAGCGCGGGGTCGCGGTTCGTCATGATGGGGGACGACATCGCGTCTTCGCTCATCTTCGCGCGCAGCACGTGTTCGCCGTCCTTGTACTTGCCGGCCTTCATGTCGCGGAAGATCTGCAGCGATTCGGAGGCGGGGCGGTTGCGGAACGGCGAGTTCGTGCCCGGCGTGCCGAAGTTGCCGCGGTTCTTCGACATGTCCTCGGCGCTCTGGCTGTCGACGTAAGCTTTACCGTTCTGGATCAGGTATTCGGCCATCGCGTACAGCTGGTCGAAGTAGTCGCTGGCGTAGTGCAGGTATTCCTGACCGCCTTGCTCCCACGTGAAGCCCAGCCACTTGACGCTGTCCATGATCGTGTCGACGTATTCCTGGTCTTCCTTTTCCGGGTTCGTGTCGTCAAAACGGAGGTGGCAGCGGCCCTGGTAGTCGCGTGCGAGGCCGAAGTTCAGGCAGATCGATTTGGCATGGCCCACGTGCAGGTAGCCGTTCGGCTCCGGCGGGAAGCGCGTGATCACGGACGGCATGTCGGCACGCGCGTGGGTACCTGAGGCGATGTCCGATTCGACGATCGCGCGGACGAAATTCGGCGACGGGGTGGCCGTCGTGGTGTTTTTCTCGTTACTCATGAAGCCGTGTTGGATGGGAATGATTCCCGGCATTTTACCGTAGAAGCGGCATCGGGGCCGCTATGTGGTCAAGCGCACTGTCCGCGCGTGGGGCCATCCGCATACTGGGGAGGCATCGTCGTCTGCGGCCTGTCAAGTTGGCGCTTTCTATAGGATAATCTCGGTTTAATGTTTTTTCGGCCACAGCCGGAGAGTTCCAAGTGGAAAATTTATACGCGATCCTCGGCGTCGCGCCGAATGCCAGCGACGACGACATCAAGAAGGTCTACCGTTCGCTCGCGATGCGCTACCACCCGGACCGCAACCAGGCGCCGGGCGCGGAGGCGCGTTTCAAGGCCGTCACGAAGGCTTATGAAGTCCTGGCCGACCCGGTCAAGCGCGCGGAATACGACCAGAGCGTGAACCACCGCATCGTCCTCGACGCGGAAGCGGAGGCGTTCGAACTGTGGCGCTCCCTGTTCGCCCTGAACGGCGTGAACGTGGCCGCCTGAACACCCACCAGAATACGAGTCAGACATGAAAAAAGTACATCCGGAGTTCGCCTTCCAGTCGCGCGAACTGGAAGGACAGATCGAGGGCACGCTGGGCGACCCGCCCAACCGCAAGAACTACGACATGATGGTGCAGGCCCTCGTCTCGGAATACGCGAACGGCGACGGGCTGGACGACGTCAACCTGATGGCGTTCGCGCTCGTCGACCGCATCCGCTTCACCGATCCGAAGGGCCTGATCCGCGAAGCCTACGACTACGAAGGCGGTGACCCGGCCAAGGTCTTTGCCATGGCCAACTGCGACGGCGACGACGAGGGCCGCGCGATGTATGCCGCCATCTGCGACAACCATCCGGAACTGGCGCGCCAGGCCATCGTGACGGCGTTCCTGTACAAGAACCAGGCCCGCTGGGAAGACGACGACCAGTCGCTCGACCAGCTCGCGAAGGATGACGAAGGCGACGACGACGAGCTCGACGAGTCGGCCGCCGGCGACGACTTCACCCAGTTGTTCGACCAGGATGGAGGTGACCGCGAATGAGCGACGACAACAAATCCAACCTGCCCGCGCTGACCAAGCAGGTCGGCGACCTCGTGCTGGCCGGCTCGCTGCAGCACGCCGAGGAGGCGCTGTCGCAGGCCGCCGACGAGCATGGCGACTATGCCGTGGCCGAGGTGCTGTCCACCTTGCCGCCGCAGGTGACGGCGCTGCACCTCGCCGGTTTCGACGGCGCCAAGACGTCGCTGGCCACCTTGCTCGTGCCGCCGAAGGCATGGGCCGAGAGCCTCGCGTACCTGGCCGCCACGTGGCCGGACGACATGATCGAGGACGATCCCGAGCGCATCGCCGAGAACCTGTTCAACCACATCCACGGCGTCGTCTACGCGACGGACGACGAAGACCGCCGCCACGAGCTGCTGGCCGAGGCGTCGGCCACGGACTACGGCGCGACGGCGTTCGCCATCGTGTGGTCGCTGGCGCCGCGCGAGATCCTCGAAGTGGCCGGCGAGATCAACGTGCGCGGCCCGCACATCAACGTGCACACGACCTCCGACAGCGACATCGTGCCGCTCGCCGTCGACCTGGCCAAGGCCAGCGAGGACGGCTGGCAGCGCTCGCTGCTGGAACTGTTCCCGGACTACCGCAACACGGCCGACCTCGCTGACGTCGAGCTGCCGGACGATCCGGACGAGGAAACGGACTTCCAGCAGCGCGGCACGCGCGAACTCTTGTACCGCCTGCGCAAGCAGGTGCCGTCCGTGCGCAGCATGCCGCGCCGCAGCGGCCGCCGCAGCATCGGCACGGACATCTTCTCGTGACGGAGCGCGCTACCACGATGCTGCCCGCAATCGTCATCGAAAAACTGCCGCGGCTGATCCGCGCGATCCGGCTGCTCGCCGAGCACGCCACTGCCGACGAGGCCGCCGGCCTCGCCGACGAACTCGCCGGCATCACGGCGATGGTGGCCGAGAAGTTCACCAACGACCGCACGGCCGAAGGCATCCAGCGCGCGCAGCTGCTGACCATCGGCGGCGTGTCGCTGGGCCTGGAGCATCTGGTCGAGACCGACGACGAACAGGGCGACCTGGACGCGCTGGACGTACTGCTGGAGGAGGGTGCGGAATTCGTGTTCCAGCAAGGCTTCCGGCTGATCCGCGAACTGGCGGCGCTGCCGGAAGACACGCTCGTCGGCGAATTCGACAACGACCCCGTGTACGCGCAGCGCCGCTTGAAGGAATTGTTCGTCGATATCTGCACAGCCGACCCGGGCGAGACGTGGTCCGGCTACGAACGGTATCTTGGCCAGTTGAAGCAGCGCCAGGACGTGCAGGCCGTCGTGCGCGCCGCGCAATGGCTGCGCCGGCATCACTGGGAAGGCCCCGTCAACGATCCGGACCTGAACGCGGAAGGCGTCATCGCGCTCGCGATCGTCTTCGGCATCGAAGGCAGCGGGCGCGTCGTCGCGCGCACGGGGCAGAAGGAATTCGAACGCTTCGTGCAGGCCGTCCGCAAGGGCAAGCCCGATTTCGAGGCGGGCTGGGCCGCGCTGCTGGAACACATCCCGGCGCCGCACCGGGCCGTCGTCGCCGACCGCATCGACAGCTACCGCCACAGCCTCCTGCTGCAGAACATCGCGGCCAAGGTGCCGCTGAAGGAATTGTTCGTGGAACTCGAGAACTACGCGGGCTCCGAGCTCGATGCCGAGTATCCTTAATCGCTTGAATCATCAAATCCGGCATTTCGTGAGCGAGGCGCCGAACTCGTCAATACGGTTCGTGCGCCCCCCGACTCCCAACAGGACTACCATTGCGCTCCAGCCCCGCATCTCCAGTCGGATGCGGACACGAGCCATCAATGCAAGGAGTACGTCATGTTGCAAGCAAACGAAATCCAGCAGCGATTCACTCATATTCAGCAAACCATCCAGGAAGCCGAGCAGGCCTGCAAGCAGGCCGGCGACGCACCGGACGAAATCCGCAACGTGATCGACAAACTGTCGCGCGAAGCCAAGCAGGCGCAGAGCGTCATGCAGTCGAACGACCAGCGGCGCATCCAGCAATGCGTGGACAACCTGGAAGACATGGGCGACGAAGCCAAGCGCATCAGCCGCTCGCTGCCGACGATGCCGGCTCACCTGGAAGCGGCCGTCACCCGCGTGCACGCGGAGCTGTCGGACCTGAAGCACAAGCTGCACTGACGTGCGTGGCCGCCGTGGCGCGGGCCGTGGCGGTCAATGTTTCACCTCGAGCCCGAGGCGATAAGGGTAAGCCATGTCGCACGGATGCCCGGCGCAGACGGCCGGTTTGTATTGGACGAGGCCGGCAGCGGTGGCGATAATTTTGCGCACTTCGGCATCGTCAAGGCCGACTGCGGTAACGCTGCGCACCTTGCCGTCCGCGCCAACCAGCACGTACACGGTGATATCCCCCTTCATGCCCGTCTTGCGTACGACGTGGGACATCGCCTTGTAGAACTCGGCCGGACCATTGACCGGATAAGGCGGCTCGTCGCCTGGGGCGAGTGCGGGATACCAGCTGGCGACTTCCGCCTGCTGCTCCGGCGACAACTCCTTGAAGCCAAGATCGGGCGGTACCGGAATGCGGTAGGCAATGTCGCGCCGGATCCACGTCCCGGTATCAGCTTGATCTTCCTTGACCGTGTACGTTTTGCTGGATTCAGCGCCGCGTTTCCGTGCCGGATCCCGTCCGTCCTGCACGGCCACCTCGCGTCCCGTGTTGCCTGCGTAGACGATCTTGCCCGGACCATGGGGCTTGTCGTCTTTCCAGCCGCCTTCGTAGCGGCCGCCGAGAGTCCACGTCATGACACCGAATCCATCGCGCTTGCCGTTCTTGAATTCGCCGTTGTAATCGTTCCCGTTGGCGTACAACAGTTCGGCCTTGCCGTTGCCCTCGCCCATCCGTACTTCGCCTTCGTATTGGTCGCCGTCCGCGTTCCGGAAATAGCCGCGGCCGTCCGGGATGCCGTTCCTGAGAGTGCCGATGTATTGCGCGCCATCCGGATAGTGCAGCGTGCCTTCGCCTTGCACCTGGCCGGCGGCCAGCACCGCTTCCAGGCGATAGCGTTTGCCGGAGGCACTTTGCCATTCCAATGTGCCTTTGCCGTCGGCGACCCCGTTCTTGCAGCCGCCGTGCCAGGACGGCGCTTGCGCGGGTGCGGGTTCGACAGGGGCGAGGCGGCAATCCGGCGCGCCGATCCAGGCGGATGTCTCTTGCGCCAGTGCGGGTGCGCAGGCGGACGCGGCGAGGACGAGCAGGATGCGGGCGGGGATCATGGCGCAGTCTCGAAAGTCATTCGACACGCCATGATCCATGCGACGACGTTTGTTGTCAACGCAGCAATGTAAGTAGGCAAGGAGTTGCCCTACCGCTTCCGGCGGGGCAGGGCAACTCAAACAAAGACTTCGTATTCGATCAGATTGCCTGTAGCGTCCTTGAGATACAGGCGCTTTCCGGCATCGACCTGGCTTATCAGGCTTTCGTATAAGCGCAGGGCGTTCTTTAACACTTCCGCATAGGAAGCGGCCTCGGTTTTCTCCTTCAAGGAGTTGAGGCGTTCATACGAACGTTCCGGTAATTCAAGTTGTACCCGCGTCGTTTTTGTCGGCTTTTTCGGCAGCATCACTTTTCTCGAATGCATGCTGCAATCCGCTTGCGACCACATCCATCACTTGATCGAAGATGGTGTAATCCTTGGAGATTGCGGCGTATGCCCCTGAGGAGAAAACCAGTACGGCCGCAGCCATTACGGCTACAACTTTCCAGTCCCAACGTGCGGGCTCTCCCTTCTTCTCAGAAGACTTGTTGACGTTCACGGTAACGACAACGCCTTCGGTCTTACCTTTTACAGTAACGTTGATCACGTCGAAGTCGTCACCAGCCTTCACTTCGTACTTCTTCTTCATGGCGGCCCTTTGCGTAGGGAGGGGCACACCAGAAGCTTTGCCACTTTACCTGTTCATTTGCCTGCAACATTCAACAGCTTCTGGAGCACACGCGTTAATACGGCTACAACGCACTGCCAAGGTAAAGGGCTGTTGCAAGGCAATCGACATGTTGTGCATGTCGCAGCAGAGGTTACTTCTGATTCATATTCGGCTTGAGGCCGAAATAAGCAGCGTTACATTTCCCATACTTGTCCTTTCCATTTCACTGCCAGCACCGTTGCTGTCAGCGGCACGATCGCTCGTACGACTTCACTATAGACCGTCTCGCGCAGGTTTCAAGTATTTTTTTGATGCGATCTTCATCAAAATTTGATGATGACGAAATGGCAGTGAAAGGCCTCGGCGGTATGCCGCGGCGGGCAGGCGTGAAGGAAGGGAAAGAGGCGTATACGCCGCTCGGCATGCGAGGCCGGCGGCGTGCAGTGGTGATAAAGGCGGTACTAGACGACGCCGCCCGCGCGCAGGGCAGCGATCTCCTCGTCGGACTTGCCCAGCATCGTGCGCAGGACGTCGTCCGTGTGCTCGCCCAGCAGCGGCGGCGCCTTGTCGCTCGTGGCAGGTGTCGCGGACATGCGCATCGGGCTGCGCACGAGCTTCACGGCGCCGGCCGTCGGATGCGGCAGCGCGATCTCCATGCCGCGTGCGCGCACCTGCTCGTTCGCGAACACCTCGTCCAGATCGTTGATGGGTCCGCATGGCACGCCCACGGCTTCCAGCATGGCGATCCATTCGTCGCGCGGACGCTCGCGGACCATGTCGGCGAGAAGCGGCACGAGCACGTCGCGGTTCTGCACGCGCAGCGGGTTCGTGGCGAAGCGTGGGTCGCGTGCCAGTTCGGGCCGGCCGCCCGCGTCGACGAATTTCTGGTACTGCCCGTCGTTGCCGGCGGCGACGATGATGTGGCCGTCGCTGCAGGCGAACGTCTGGTACGGCACGATGTTCGCGTGCGCATTGCCCCAGCGCTTGGGCCGCTTGCCGCTGTTCAGGTAATTGCTGCCGACGTTTGCCAGCATCGCGACCTGCGTGTCGAGCAGCGCCATGTCGATGTGCTGGCCTTCGCCCGTGCGGTCGCGGTGGGTGAGGGCAGCGAGCACGGCGACGGTCGCGTACATGCCGGTCATCAGGTCCGTCAGCGCCACGCCGACTTTTTGCGGGCCGCCACCGGGCAGGTCGTCGCGCTCGCCCGTCACGGACATCAGTCCGCCCATGCCCTGGATCAGGAAGTCGTAGCCGGCACGGTGCGCGTACGGGCCGTCCTGGCCGAAGCCCGTGATGGAGCAGTACACGAGGTCGGGCTTGATCGCCTTCAGCGTGTCGTAGTCGAGGCCGTAGCGCTTGAGGTGGCCGACCTTGAAGTTCTCGATCACGACGTCGCACTGGCGCACCAGCTCGCGCAGCAGCGCCTGGCCCCGGTCGCTGGCGATGTCGACCGTCACCGAACGCTTGCCGCGGTTCGCCGACAGGTAGTACGCGGCTTCCGTCGTCGGATGGCCGGCGGCGTCGGGGGCGTACGGCGGGCCCCACGCGCGCGTGTCGTCGCCGGCGCCGGGGCGCTCGATCTTGATGACGTCGGCGCCGAGGTCGGCGAGGTTTTGCGAGCACCAAGGCCCTGCCAGCACGCGCGACAGGTCGAGCACGCGGATGTGGCCGAGTGCCCCTTGCAGGCGATGGTCCGGACCTTCGTGGGGTCCGTTCGGATGGAATGCCATCTGGTCTCCGATTGTTGGTTGTTCCCGGCGCGGATTATACGTGGCCCGGGGTGTCGTCGAGGGCGGCCGCGAACTGGTCGCGTTCGCGGTCGACGATGTCGTCGACGATGCGCTCGTCGAGGCCCATCCCTTCGAGCACGAACGCCGACAGCTGCAGGCTCGCTTCCAGCGTTTCCGGCACGACGACGTCGGCACCGGCCTTCTTGAGGGCGCGCGCATGCTTCTCGTCGCGCGAGCGCGCGTACAGGCGCACCTCCGGGAATTCGCGCCGGATGCCGCGCACGGCCTGCAGTGCCGACGTCGGATGGTCCATCGTCAGCACGATCGCAGGCGCATCCGCCGCATGGACGCGGCGCAGCAGTTCGGACCGCGACGCGTTGCCGAAGTAGACGGGCACCCCGGCCGCGTGCAGCTGCGACACGAGCTTCGCATTGTTCTCGAACGCGACGTACGGGATGTTCTGCGCGGTGAGGAGCTTGGCCAGCTGCTGTCCCACGCGCCCGAAGCCGGCGATGATCACGCGGCCGCGCGCTTCGTCCAGTTCGCCCTCGTCATGCCGCGCCTGCTCGGTACGCGCACGTTCGGCCCACCGTTCGCCGATCGCGTGTCCGAGCCGCGCGAGCAGCGGCGTGATGAACAGCGACAGGCCGACGGCGAGCATCACGCGTGCGCCGAGGGCGCCGTCCAGCAGCTTCGATGCGACCGCGTAGCCGATGACGATGAACGCGAATTCGCCGCCCTGGCCCAGCAGCAGGCCGCCTTCGATCGCGCGGCCCCACGGCAGGCCGGAGATGCGCAGCAGCGGCGCGATGACGAGGCCCTTCAGTGTCACGAGCCCCAGCACGGCGCAGGCGAGCCACAACGGGGCGTGCACGATCTGGAGCGCGTCCATGCCCATGCCGACGGTCATGAAGAACAGGCCCATGAGCAGGCCCTTGAACGGTTCGACCATCAGCTCGACCTCGTGCTTGAATTCCGTCTCCGCGAGCAGCAGGCCGGCGATCAGCGCGCCCAGCGCCATCGACAGGCCGGCCAATGCGAACAGGCCCGCGATGCCGAACGTCGACAGCAGGATCAGGGCCATGAACACGTCCGGCTGGCGATGACGTGCAAACGCGCGGAACAGCGGGTGCACGACCTTGCCGCCGACGAGGTAGATGAGGGCAATGGCGATCGCAGCCTTCGCCATCGCGAGCAGGGCGACGATGGCCACGTTCGTGTCGCCCGCGGTGCCGTGCTTGCTCAATGCCTCGACGAGGATCAGGATCGGCACGACGGCGAGGTCCTGCAGCATCAGCACGGCGAACGCGGCCTGGCCGAGCGGGCTCGCCGTGCGCTGGCTCTCGGCCAGCAGCTGCATCACGACGGCCGTCGACGACAGCGACAGCACGAGGCCCAGCACGAGCGCCGCGTCGATGCGCCCGTCGACGAGGACATACGCTGCGCCGCCGATCAGCGCGGCGCACAGCAGCACTTGCGCGCTCCCGGTCCCAAACACCCAGCGCCGCATGGCCCACAGGCGGGCGGCGGAGAGCTCCAGGCCGATCATGAACATCAGGAACAGCACGCCCAGCTCCGCGAGCATCGCGACGTTGTCGTTGTTCGGGAACGTGAACAGGCCCAGCGGCGGCACGTCCTGTGCCATGCGCCCGAGACCGAACGGGCCGAGCAGGGCGCCGACGGCGAGGAAGCCCAGCACCTGGTTGATGCGCAGGCGCTGCAGCAGGGGGATCAGGATGCCGGCAAGGGCGAGGAACAGCAGGATTTCGCGCAGGAAGGGGAAGGCGTGTTGCTCTTGCACGGGATGGCCTCGGTGGATGACGACCGGCCAATTGTAGACGTTCGCGGCTCGCATGCGTTTGGTGGGCTCGGGGAGCCCACCCTACGGCATCAATATGGTCGTAGGGTGGGCACCCGTGCCCACCATGTGCCGACATTACGCCTGCCGGCTCTCCGCCATGAGAATCAACTCCTCCATCTCCTGGTCGACCTCGTTGCGCAGCTCCAGGTAGCGGGCGAGCGCATGATCCAGCCCCGGCAGCAGGATGCCCCGTTCGCTGTGCAGCCCCGTGCAGCGGGGCCGGGCCGCCGTGAAGCCGCAGGCGTCCCCGGGAATCGCTTCGAGCCGGCTCGCGTCCACGCCCGCCTGCGCGGCCGCGCGCTCCGCCAGTTCCGCCCACGTCAAGGTGCCGACGTTTGCGAGGTGCCGGACGCCGCACTCGCCGTCGATCGCGAGGTCGAGGCAGGCGTGCACGAGGTCGGGCACGTACGTCGGCGACACGGCCATGTCGCGCGCGGCGCGGAACGGCTCGCCCCGTTCGAGCGCCTGCAGCGCGAGGGTGACGAAGTTGTACTTGTCCCACGGACCGAAGAACGCGCTCGTGCGCACGACGAGGGCGCCCGGATGTTTATCCTGCACGCGCAGCTCGGCCTCCGCCTTGCTGCGGCCATAGACGTTGAGCGGGGCGACCGTGTCGCTCTCGACGTAAGGCCGGTCGAGGGCGCCGTCGAACACGAGGTCGCTGGAAAACGTCGTCAGGTGCACGCCGTGGCGCGCGCACGCGGCCGCGAGGATGGCGGGGCCGATCGCGTTCTCGCGGAAGCAACGCTCGGCATCGCGCTCGGCATCGTCGACGCGCACGTAGCCGGCCGTGTTGACGACGGCCCACGGTCGATATTTGTCCAGCGCGCGGTCGACGGACGCCGGGTCCGTGATGTCCATGTCCTGGCGCGACAGCAGGCGGAAGGCGAGGTTGCGCTTGCGGCAGATGCGGGCGAACGCGCGGCCCAAGGTACCGGTCGCACCGGTGATGAGGATGGGTGCAGGGTCCTTGCCGACGAGCGTGTGGCCGTCCGCGGTGATGGACGTCAGCGCATCCGGCGTGGCGACCGGCTGGCACAGCCAGCGGCCCGGCCGGCGCCACCAGCCCTGGCCGCGCAGCACGGGGTGCGACAGCGGCGTGCCGGCCGACAGCTCGCGCATCATGCGCGCGACCGCGGTCGCGCGCGGTTCGGGCGCGCGCACGTCGAACGGGCCCGGCTCGTAATAGCCGCGGTTCTGCGTGACGAGGCTGTTCCAGTCGAACGAGCCGAGCAGCGACCACACGGTGACGGCGCGCAGGTCGACACCGGCCTTGCGCACTTCCTTCGCCGCCTCCCAGATTTCCAGCAGCCAGCGCAGCTGGTCTTCGCGGTTCGCGTCGATGTGGGCTTCCGTGACGGCGAGCGGGATGTGGTACCGGTCCCAGATTTCGTGCAGCAGCGGGGCGATGCCGGCCGTCGGCGTCGCGAGCGCGCGCGACGCCTCGATGTCGGCGCACGGGATGCCGTCGGCCATGCCGCGGTGGTGCGGCGGATAGCGGTCGGGGCGGTGATCGAGCCAGCGCTCGCTCGTGACGTAGTAATTGACGCCGATGACGTCCGGCGGGCACGGATTGTCGCGGAACCACAGGAATTCTTCCGCCGCGATGCCGGTCTTCGTCAGGTATGTCCACAGCGGGTGGTCCGGGCCGACCATGCCGCACAACAGGTCCCACGCGAGCCAGCGACGCTCGTTGTAGAACTCGGCCACCGTGGCCATCTCCGGCGTGCTGTACGTCTTGCCGAGGTCGTCCGTTTGCACGAGTTTCGCATTCGGATTGACGGCGCGGATCGCGCGCATCGCGAGCACGACGGCGCGGCACTGATTCAGCAGGGCTTGCACGAACGTGCGGTCGTCGCGGCCGTGCGGGTACCACACGCCGTACAGGCCGGCGAAACGTGCCGTCGTGCAGGGTTCGTTGACAGGGGTGTAGTACTCGATCCACGGATAGCGCGCGGCGACGGCGCCGGCGTATTCGGCCAGCTGGCCGGCGAATGCGGGGTCGACGAGGCTCGTGTGGCGCGGGCCGCTGCCGTGGTGGATCAGCCCGGCGATCGGCGTGATGCCGTGCGCGCGCAACGCGTTCAGACGGGCGTCGGCCCAGGTCCAGTCGGCGGAGGCGATGCCGTCCGGTGCCGTGCGTTCCCACAGCACGGGGTAGCGGATGGCGCGGATGCCAAGGGAGGCGAAGCGGTCGATGTCGTCCAGCCTGTTGGCGTGGCCGTTACGGTCGAGCTGGTGGTAATAGTCGTCGCGGACGCGGTTGACGGTGCATTCGAGGCCGCCCCATAACTCCAGGGGGCGGGCGTGGCTGTTCGTGCTCTTCGTAGAATTCATAAATCACCACAAGTTAGTTTTATGACAACAAAAAATCCAGCATGGCTCCGAACTGGCAAAAAAGTCGGGGAAGCGTTTGGCTTTCGAGCGGTGGCGGTTGACAGCGGCGCGTCAACCTGCAACCATGCCATCCATGAATTTTTCGTATCCACATCCTGTTCTCACCTGGTGGCGCCGCTGATTGCGCGCGGCCAGTGACTGGATTGGTACTCCGAACGCCGCCTCGATTCCAAGGTGGCGTTTTTGTTGGCGCGGCAGGATCGAGGCAAGGGCGGTTAAACACCCAAGGAAAACTCGATGAGTCTGCAAACCCCTACCGCTACCACGCCCATCATCCTGACCGGCGACCGCCCCACCGGGCCGCTCCACCTCGGCCATTTCGTCGGCAGCCTGCGCAATCGCGTCACTTACCAGGACGAATATCGCCAGTTCATCATGCTCGCGGACGCCCAGGCGCTCACGGACAATATGGATGATATTGGTAAGGTACACCGGAACGTGATCGAGGTGGCGCTCGATTACCTTGCCGTAGGGATCGACCCGGCCAAGTCGACGATCCTGATCCAGTCGCAGATTCCGGAACTGGCCGAGCTGACGTTCTACTACCTGAACCTCGTGACCGTCGCCCGCCTCGAGCGCAACCCGACCGTCAAGCAGGAAATCATCATGCGCGGCTTCGAGCGCGACATCCCCGCCGGCTTCCTCACGTACCCCGCGAGTCAGGCCGCCGACATCAGCGCGTTCAAGGCGACCATCGTCCCGGTCGGCGAAGACCAGATCCCGATGATCGAGCAGTGCAACGAAATCGTGCGCAAGTTCAACCGCAACGCTGGCCGCGACATCCTCGTCGAGTGCAAGGCCATCGTGCCGGAAGTGGGGCGCCTGCCGGGCATCGACGGCAAGGCCAAGATGAGCAAGTCGCTGGGCAACACGATCAACCTCGGCGCGTCCGCAGACGAGATCCGCGCCGCGGTCAAGATGGTCTACACGGACCCGCTGCACCTGAAGGTGTCGGACCCCGGCCACCTGGAAGGCAACGTCGCGTTCCTGTACCTGGACGCGTTCGACACCGACAAGGCGGGCCTGGCCGAGATGAAGGCGCATTACGTGCGCGGCGGCCTGGGCGACTCCGTCGTCAAGAAGCGCCTGGAAGGCATCCTGCAGGACATGCTCGCCCCGATCCGCGCCCGCCGCGAGGAATTGGCCAAGGACAAGGGACAAGTCATGCAGATTCTCAAGGACGGCACGATGAAGGCACGCGACGTGGCGGCGCGCACGACGGACGAAGTGCGCAAGGCACTCGGTCTGTCGTACTTCTGATCCGCATCGGGTAGCAAGCTACGCGACGTGAGGTAGCGCAAGGCACCCGCCTTGCGATTTCTTCTGGCCCGGCTCGTGTATTGATGGCAAGCTGCCGCTTTCGCCATCGATGGAGGAGCCGTTCATGGGCAAGGGCTTGCGTTGGACCGAACAATGGATGCGCCGGGCGTTGTGGCTCGTCGCGTTCGTGTTTGCCGGATTCCTGATCGGCCTGGGCAACCAGGTCGTCGACAACATCATCTATCTCGCGCCGGTGCCGGCTGCGGAGCACTTCCTCGATCCGGCCAAGGCGGGGCCTCTGCAGGCCGCATCGCGCGAGGCGCAGAAGGCCAGCGCGGAGGCCGAGACCGCCCTCGAACAGGCGCAGCAGAAGCACCGCGTGGCGCAGGCCAACACGAAGAGTGCACGCGATGCATTCGACAACTGGATCGCGACGCGGCACGCGACGGCGCGGCCGGACCAGGACGAAGAGCTGATCGCGCGCAACCGCGAGCTCGACAAGCTCGTCGCGGCGGAACGCACGGCGCTCGCGGCGGTCGAAGTACAGGAACAGGTCGCGCTCGATGCGAAGCAGGCGCAGGAAAAGGCCGACGCCGCGTACGAGGCGCTGCTGCAGCCGGCGCGCCAGGCCGAATTCGAGGCCGAACGGCGGGCCGCGCGCAAGGTATTCCTGATCCGCTTGGCCGTCACGTTGCCGCTGTTGCTCGTGGCGGGCGCGCTGTTCAAGTACAAGCGCAGTGGCACGTACTGGCCGTTCACGTGGGGTTTCATCTTCTTCGCGCTGTTCGCGTTCTTCGTCGAGCTGGTGCCGTACCTCCCCAGCTACGGCGGCTATGTGCGCTACGGCGTGGGCATCGCCGTGACAGTGGTCGTGGGCCGCTACGCGATCCGCTGGCTGCACGCGTGGCTGGCGCGCCAGAAGGAGGCGGAAGCGCTGCCCGACGCGCAACGCCGCACGACGATGCGCTACGACGTCGTGATGGAGCGTATCGGGAAGGGCGTGTGCCCGTCGTGCGAGCGCGCCACGAACTACAAGGACGAGCAGCTGGCCCATTGCCCGCACTGCGGCATCGGCCTGTTCGACCGCTGCCCCGCGTGCAACACGCGCAAGAACGCGTTCACGCGCTATTGCTTCTCGTGCGGGACGCGGGCCAACGTCAGCCTGGCGGACTAGTCCTTCAGGTCGGCCGGCACCTTGCCGCCGTTTTCAGCGAGCTTGTTCATGACCTGGCGGTGCAGCCAGATGTTCATGCTGGCCGAGTCATTGGTATCGCCCGTGTAATGCAGTTCGGCCGCCAGTTCCTTGCGCGCCTGCAGGCTGGAATCGAGGCCGAGCAGCTTCAGCAGGTCGACGATCGACGTGCGCCAGTTCAGTTGTTGGCCGGATTGCTGCTGCATGCCGTTCAGCACGGCTTCCACGTCGACCCGCTGCATCGGCGCGGCCGCAGGCGCGGCTTGCGGCTGCTGCGCGGGCTGCGAGGCGGGCGCCGGCGTCGGTTGCGGCGCCCGTTGCTGGGCGCCCGGCGCCGCCTGGCTGCTGTTTTGCGCGGCCCCTTGCGAGGACGGGAAGATCTTGTGGAAGATATTGCTCAGGATACCCATGTCGATTCCTTCTCGATGATTGACGGAAGCGCTCAATGGCGCTGCATGCCCTGCGCCATGTGGCCGAGCGCGATCGCCAGCGCGGCGCCGCCGATGGCCTTGACGAGGGTCGGGTGTTCGGCATAGAAGTCGCCCATGCGTTCGACGACGCCCGGGTTCTGCTGCTCGGCCTTGGCGGCCAGTTCCTGCACCTGGTCCGACGACACCTGGTTCGCCTGTTCCGGCGTCACGCGGGCCTGGTCGGCGCCCATCAGGTTGCCGAGCGCGCCTCCGGCCACGGACGACAAGACGGACGGGCCGATATTGGCCAGCAGCTGGTTCAGCATGCCGGCGCGCTGGTCGGGATTGCCGTTGCTGAACAAATGACTGACCATCTGCGCGAACGGCGGCGTCTGCTCCGAGCGCAGTGCCTGCGTCACCCCTTGCGCGACGGTGGCGCGTGGTACGCTCTGTGTCACCTGGTCGAAATCGTTCTCGGCCTGTGCCGGGTTGACGTTCGGATTCGCCCCGCCCAGGTATTGCTGCAACACGTTACCCAGATTGCCCAAATTGCCCAAATTAAAACTCATGATGTTCTCCCGCGTTGACGTCGGAGGGCAAGCGTAGGCCTTCGCGCGGAATCGCTCCGTACGTTCACTAACGGACCGGGATAGCGGGGAAGTCTGGCCTCCCGCAATTGCCAAGTGGACACTCACTGCGCCGGCGCGTAAGCTGGCGCCATGGTCTACCTGCCTTTGCTGCTGTTCCTTGCTCTGTATGCCTACGCCGCGCTGGCGTTGGGCCTGCCGTCGGCCGTGGGGTGCGCGTACACGCTGGCCAGCGTCGGATGTTTCGCGCTGTACGCGTTCGACAAGGCGGCAGCGCGGCGTGGCGACCGGCGCACGCCCGAGCGTCACTTGCTGCTGCTGGGGCTCGCCGGTGGCTGGCCGGGCGCTTTGCTGGCGCAGCAATGGCTGCGCCACAAGACCGTCAAGAGGCCATTCCGGCACTGGTTCTGGCTCACGGTCGGCGTCAATCTCGCCGGCCTGTGCTGGCTGGCCCGTGCGCTCGCGCCCGCCGCGGCCTGATCACCGTTCACGAGGAGTCACCATGTGGCCTTATCCCAGGATCCTGGCGCACCGCGGCGGCGGCACGCTGGCGCCGGAAAACACGCTGGCCGGCGTGCGGCGCGGCATGGAAGCCGGATTCCGCGCCATCGAATTCGACGTCATGCTGGCGCGCGACGGCGTGCCCGTCGTCCTGCACGACCCCAAGTTGGGCCGCACGGTGGCCGGCAGGGGATCGGTGGCCGACCTCGATGCGCTCGACCTGGCCGCGCGCGACGCCGGCGCCTGGTTCGGGCCGGACTACGCGGGCGAACCGGTGCCGCTGTTCGTGGAATTCGCGCAGTACTGCAAGGCGCACGGCGTGTGGATGAACATCGAGATCAAGCCCGTGCCCGGTCACGACGCGCAGACGGGCACCGTTGTCGCCCGGCTGGCGGCGGCGATGTTCGCCGACGAGCTGGCCGAGGGCAGGGTGGAGCGGGCACCGTTGCTGTCGTCGTTCAGCGAGGAAGCGCTGGCAGCGGCAAGGGACGCCGCGCCGGCCGTGCCGCGCGCCTGGCTGACGTCCTCGATCCCACCCGACTGGGAAGCACGCGCACGCGCACTGGACGCCGTCGCCATCCATACCGACCACAAGCGGCTGACAGCGGCCGCCGCGGCGCAGGTGAAAGCCGCCGGCCTCGGGCTGTTCTGCTACACCGTCAACGAGCCTGCCCGCGCACGCGAGTTGTTCGGCTGGGGCGTGGACGGATTGTGCACGGACCGGATCGACCTCATCGGGCCTGATTTTTCCTAAAAGACAAAATTTTGTCTCAAGAATTGTAATGTCTTGTCGTTAATGACATTCGGCTCCCGGTTACGGCCTTATGTCACTTTCGATCAACAATAATTTTCTGTCCCTGAACGCCCAGCGCCAGCTGGCGGAGCACACGAACGAGGTGACGCGCCTCGTCTCGCGCCTCAGTTCGGGCGTCAGCATCGCGAGCGCCGCGGACGATCCGGCCGGCCAGGCCATCACAAGTCGCATGAAGTCGCAGGTGACGGGGATGCGCGAGGCCATGCGCAGTATCAACGACACGACGTCGATGCTGCAGGTGGCGGACAGCGCGTTGTCGAACATCAACGACGGCCTGCAGCGCCTGCGTGAACTGGCGGTGGCGTCCGGCAACGGGTCGTACACGGCCAGCGACCGCGATACGCTGCAGGACGAAGCGAACCAGATCCTGTCCCAGATCACGTTGACCGGCAATGGCGCGTCGTTCAATCACCAGGCCATCTTTTCGCAAGAGTCCCGGAGCGGTAACGTGGACGAGAAAAAGCGTGCCGTGCTGGGCAGTCTCAGGGCCGGCTGGCTCAGCGCCGCCGAAGACATGGTCCAGCAGTACTACGGCCTGCAGGGCGACGGCGTGACGTTGAAGATCAACCTCGACACGACGGACGGCCAGAGCGGCGTGCTCGCATCCGTCACGGGGTCGACGGCGCCGGGCAGCGCCATCACGCTGAACGTCGACATGGCCGATTTCAGCAATATCAGCACGCCGGACGGCGGTGCCGGCCCCGTCTTCGACGACCGCGTCGTCGCACACGAGATGGTGCACGCGATCATGCTGCGTTCGACCAGTTTCAGTTTTCCGCAATGGTTCATCGAAGGCACCGCCGAGCTGATCCATGGCGCGGACGAGCGCGTGGCGGGTGCGCTCGCGGGCGGCCAGACGGCGCAGGGCATCGTCGACACGATCACGGGCGGCGGCTTCAGCTACGAAGGCGGCTACGTCGCATCGCGCTACCTGCACAGCCGGCTGAAGGCGATGGGCGTCGATGGCGGCATGAAGGGTCTGATGACGTACCTGCATGCCCACCAGGCCGCCAATCTGGATACGGCGCTGAACGCGGTCACGGGCGGGAAGTACCAGAACACCGCCGATTTCATGGCGGATTTCGCGGCCGATGGCGCCAGCTTCATCGGGAACATGAACCTGACGAACGCCGACACGGGCGCGATCGGCGGCCTCGACGCGGACGGCGGACCGTCGCGCGACGCGCGCAGCGTCGTTCCCCCATCCGGCGCCGGCACGCCGGCCCAGCCGCTGCGAAACTTCAAGGTCGACTATCCGGACATCGGTGACGCGGAGCCACCCAAGCGTCGGGTGCAGATCCAGGTCGGGGCGGGCGCCGGCGACCTCGTCGACATGGAGTTCGGGGCCATGAACGCGAGCGCGCTGGGCCTCGCCGACCTGGACCTGCATAACCCCGCGGTGGCGCTGATGCGCATCGACGACGCGCTCGCGTCCGTCACCGCGCAGCGCGTGCAGGTGGGCGCCTACAGCAACCGCATGGACGCGGCGGCTAACACCAACCAGACCACGTCGATGAGCCTGGAAGCGGCGCGCAGCCGCATCGAGGACGCCGACTATGCCGGGACCGCGGTCCGGCTGACGCGCGCCCAGATCCTGCAGCAGGCGGCATCGGCCATGCTGAGCCAGGCCAACGGGGAGCCGCGGGCGGTGCTCGCGCTGCTGCGCTGAATCAGCATTGCCGTTTACCGCCGATAGCACGCTATAATCGATTTTCTTTATATAGCAAGCTGCCTAAATCCGCCCCTACGACATGAAATCCACCGAAATTCGCGAAAAGTTTCTCAAGTTCTTTGAGTCCAAAGGCCACACGATCGTCCGCTCCAGCCCGCTCGTGCCGGGCAACGACCCGACGATGTTGTTGACCAACAGCGGCATGGTGCAGTTCAAGGACGTGTTCCTGGGCCTGGATACGCGTCCGTACAAGCGCGCCACCACCGTGCAGCGCTGCGTGCGCGCCGGCGGCAAGCACAACGACCTGGAGAACGTCGGCTACACGGCGCGTCACCACACGTTCTTCGAAATGCTGGGCAACTTCAGCTTCGGCGACTATTTCAAGCGCGACGCCATCCACTTTGCCTGGGAGCTGCTGACCAAGGTCTATAACCTGCCGGCGGAAAAGCTGACGATCACCGTCTACTTCGAAGACGACGAAGCCTACGGCATCTGGGCCAACGAAATCGGCGTGCCGACGGAGCGCATCATCCGCATCGGCGACAACAAGGGCGCGCGCTACGCATCCGACAACTTCTGGCAGATGGCCGACACGGGCCCGTGCGGTCCGTGCACGGAAATCTTCTACGACCACGGTCCGGAAATCTGGGGTGGTCCTCCGGGCTCGCCGGAAGAAGACGGCGACCGCTTCATCGAGATCTGGAACCTCGTGTTCATGCAGTTCAACCGCGATGAAGCCGGCGTGCTGACCCCGCTGCCGAAGCCGTCGATCGACACCGGCATGGGCCTCGAGCGCCTGGCCGCCGTGCTGCAGCATGTGCACTCGAACTACGAGATCGACCTGTTCCAGAATCTGATCCGCGCCGCCGCCCGCGAGACGGGCGCGACGGACCTCGCGAACAATTCGCTGAAAGTGATCGCCGACCATATCCGCGCGGCGAGCTTCATGATCGTCGACGGCATCATCCCGAGCAGCGAAGGCCACGGCTACGTCTTGCGCCGCATCATCCGCCGCGCGCTGCGCCACGGCCACAAATTGGGGCAGACGAAGCCGTTCTTCTACAAGCTCGTCGACGACCTGGACATCGAAATGGGCGCCGCGTATCCGGAACTGCACGAGGCGAAACAGCGCGTCATGCAGACCTTGAAGGCCGAGGAAGAGCGCTTCGGCGAAACCCTCGAGCACGGCATGAAGATCCTGGAAGCGCAGCTCGCGAAGGATCCGAAGAACCTGGACGGCGCCACCGCGTTCACCCTGTACGACACGTACGGCTTCCCGCTGGACCTGACCGCGGACATCTGCCGCGAGCGCGGCGTCAAGCTTGACGAGGAAGGTTTCGCTGCCGCCATGGAGCAGCAGAAGAAAACCGCCCGCGCCGCCGGCAAGTTCAAGATGGCCGCCAACGTCGAGTACTCGGGCGAGAAGACGACGTTCGTCGGCTACGACGCCCTCGCGCACAACAGCCGCGTGCTCGCGCTGTACGCGGGCGGCGCTCCGGTGCAGGAGCTGAAGGCCGGCCAGGACGGCATCGTCGTGCTGGACACGACCCCGTTCTACGCCGAATCCGGCGGCCAGGTGGGCGACAAGGGCCTGCTGAAATCGGCCGGCGGCGTGTTCGAAGTGGAAGACACGCTGAAGATCCAGGCCGAGGTGTTCGGCCACCATGGCGTGCTGCAGTCGGGCTCGCTGAAAGTGGGCGACATGGTCGACGCGCAAGTCGATGAAGTCAAACGCGCCCGCACCATCCGCAATCACTCGGCCACGCACCTGATGCACAAGGCGCTGCGCGAAGTGCTGGGCGGCCACGTGCAGCAGAAGGGCTCGCTGGTCGACCCGGACAAGACGCGCTTCGACTTCAGCCACAACGCGCCGCTGACGGCCGAGGAAATCGCGAAAGTCGAGCAGATCGTCAACGCCGAGATCCTGCAGAACCACGCGACGCAGGCGCACCACATGTCGATGGACGACGCGATCAAGCATGGCGCCATGGCCCTGTTCGGCGAGAAATACGGCGACACGGTGCGCGTGCTGGACATCGGCTCGTCAAAAGAGCTGTGCGGCGGCGTGCACGTCACCCGCACGGGCGACATCGGCCTGTTCAAGATCGTGTCCGAGTCGGGCGTGGCCGCCGGCATCCGCCGCGTGGAAGCCGTGACGGGCGAGGGCGCGCTGGCGCTCGTGCAGTCGATCAACCGCAAGCTGAACGAAGCGGCAGGCGCGCTGAAGACGAGCCCGGACGAGCTGCCGTCGCGTATCTCGCAAGTGCAGGACCAGGTCAAGTCGCTCGAGAAGGAAATCGCCGCGCTGAAGTCGAAGCTGGCCGCGGGGCAGGGCGACGAGCTGGTGACGCAGGCCATCGACGTGAACGGCATCAAGGTGCTGGCCGCCACGATGGAAGGCGCCGACGTGGGGAGCCTCCGCGAAACGATGGACAAGCTGAAGGACAAGCTCAAGACGGCGGCCATCGTGCTGGCGTCGGTGGCGGACGGCAAGGTCAGCCTGATTGCCGGCGTCACGGCCGATGCCACCGGCAAGGTCAAGGCGGGCGATCTCGTCAACTTCGTCGCCAAGCAGGTGGGCGGCAAGGGCGGCGGCCGTCCGGACATGGCGCAGGCCGGCGGTACGGATCCTGCCGCACTGCCGCAGGCACTGGCTGGCGTCGCTGGCTGGGTTGGCGAGCGCGTGTCCGCGTAACGAGCGCCGCCTGCGTCACGGTAGCGTGGGCGGATTTTCCGCCCACGCATTCAACAAGAGCACGAATCGAGCGAAGTTTGAGCAGGGTCAACGGTAGGTCATGTTGAACGCATGGCGCATCAAGTCCAGGGCCCGCTGACAAGCGATCCACGGGTCATCCCTTTCTTTCGGTCATGCGTCGCGCATCTCTGTCCGCCTGTCAAGTTATTGCCGTTGTTACATCGCAACACCGATACCAAATTTTGGTGCGGCGCGTCATAATGGGGTAATTGGAGTACTATGGGGTCACGTGCCCTACCAACCAGCAGGCAATCGATGAGCGAAACCATGATCGACACCGGCACCATCGAGGTCCAGAAGGACCTGGATGCGCGTGGCTTGAACTGCCCCTTGCCGATTCTTAAGGCCAAGAAGGCGCTTGCCGAACTGGCGAGCGGGGAGGTACTGCGCATCGTCGCCACCGACACCGGTTCGGTACGCGATTTCCAGGCATTTGCCAAGCAGACCGGCAACGCCTTGCTGGCACATACCCACACCAACGGCGAATTCACGTTCTGGCTCCGCCGCAAGTAACACCGCTTTCCACCGATGGCCCGGTTCGCCGGGCAACCCCATAGCCTGTTCTTCAGGAAACCCCAACACGCACAACACATCACGATTAGGGTATTTCCTCTAGCCGAAAAACGCACGATCGTGCTTTAATTCTGACCTGAACGACATTTGCTTTTATAATTCGGATCATTTTTAGTCTTTAGTCTTCACCCCATTTTCCAAAGGCCCAATATGAAAGTCCTGGTACCCGTCAAACGCGTGGTCGACTACAACGTCAAGGTCCGCGTCAAGTCCGACGGCAGTGGCGTCGATATCGCCAACGTCAAAATGTCGATGAACCCGTTCGACGAGATCGCGGTGGAAGAAGCCACGCGCCTGAAGGAAGCCGGCAAGGTCACCGAGATCGTTGCCGTGACCTGCGGCGTGGCCCAGGCCCAGGAAACCCTGCGCACCGCGATGGCGATCGGCGCCGACCGCGGCGTGCTGGTGGAGACCGCTGCCGAGATCGAGCCGCTGGGCGTCGCCAAGGTGCTGAAAGCGCTGGCCGTGGAAGAGCAGCCGCAATTGATCATCCTGGGCAAGCAGGCGATCGACGACGATTCGAACCAGACCGGTCAGATGCTGGCCGCGCTGCTGGGCTGGCCGCAAGCGACGTTCGCATCGAAGGTCGTGCTGGAAGACGGCAAGGTCACCGTGACCCGCGAAGTGGACGGCGGCCTGGAAACCGTGCAACTGACCTTGCCGGCCATCGTCACCACCGACCTGCGCCTGAACGAGCCGCGCTACGTCACCTTGCCGAACATCATGAAGGCGAAGAAAAAACCGCTGACGACCGTCAAGCCGGAAGACCTCGGTGTCGACGTCACGCCGCGCCTGAAGACCGTCAAGGTCGCCGAGCCGGCCAAGCGTTCGGCCGGCGTCAAAGTGCCCGACGTGGCGACCCTGGTTGCGAAGCTGCGCACCGAAGCTAAAGTCATCTAATTAAGGAATTTCATCCATGGTCGCACTCGTCATTGCTGAACACGACAACGCCCACCTGAAGGCTGTCACCCTGAACACCGTCACCGCGGCCGCGCAATGCGGCGGTGACGTGCACATCCTCGTCGCCGGCAGCGGTTGCGGCGCCGTCGCGGAAGCGGCCGCCAAGGTCGCCGGTGTGTCGAAAGTGCTGGTCGCCGACGCCGCGCAATTCGCCGACGGCCTTGCCGAGAACGTCGCCGAGCAGATTCTTGCCGTCGCCGGTAACTACTCGCACATCCTGGCGCCGGCTTCGGCCTTCGGCAAGAACGTGCTGCCGCGCGTCGCCGCCAAGCTGGACGTCGCACAGATCTCGGAAATCACCAAGGTCGATTCGCCCGACACGTTCGAGCGTCCGATCTACGCCGGCAACGCCATCGCCACCGTGCAGTCGACGGATAAGGTGAAGGTCATCACCGTGCGCGGCACCGGCTTCGATGCGGCCGCCGCCGAAGGTGGTTCGGCCGCCGTCGAGACGGTCGCCGCCGTCGCCGACTCCGGCAAGTCGAGCTTCGTGGGCCGCGAAGTGGCCAAGTCGGACCGTCCGGAACTGACCGGCGCCAAGGTTGTTGTTTCTGGCGGCCGCGGCATGGGCTCGGGCGACAACTTCAAGATCCTGGAGCCGTTGGCCGACAAGCTGGGCGCCGCCATGGGCGCATCGCGCGCCGCCGTCGACGCCGGCTACGTGCCGAACGACTGGCAGGTCGGCCAGACGGGCAAGATCGTCGCGCCGCAGCTGTACATCGCCGTCGGTATCTCGGGCGCGATCCAGCACCTGGCCGGCATGAAGGATTCGAAGACCATCGTCGCCATCAACAAGGATCCGGAAGCGCCGATCTTCTCGGTGGCCGATTACGGCATCGTCGGCGACCTGTTCGAGGTCGTGCCTGCCCTGGTCAAGGAACTGGGCTGATCCACTCCCGCGAAGGCGGGAACCCGAGTCTGTAGCGTTTAACCGGCGTTTGCCGTTGCTGGCTGTGGGTTCCCGCCTTTTTTGCGACTTGAGATTGACGTTTACGTAAAGAGAAACTAGGAGACCGCGGTGAGCTACAACGCCCCCCTGAAAGACATGCTGTTCGTGATGAACGAACTGGCCAATCTGTCCGAGATCAACCAGCTGCCCGGCTGCGAAGACGCGACCCCCGACACCGTCGAGGCCGTGCTGGAAGAGAACGCGAAATTCTGCGGCGAAGTCGTCGCCCCGCTGAACCACCCGGGCGACAAGGAGCCGAGCTACTGGCACGACGGCCAAGTCACAACGTCGAAAGGTTTCAAGGAAGCGTTCAGGAGCTTCGCGGATGCCGGCTGGCAAGGCGTGCAGCACCCGGCCGAATTTGGCGGCCAGGGCTTGCCGAAGCTCGTCGCCACGCCGTGCATCGAGATGCTGAATGCGTCGAACATCGCGTTCGCGCTCGTCGGCCTGCTGACGGACGGCGCCATCGAGGCGCTGCTGACGGCCGGCACAGACGAACAGAAGACGCGCTTCATCGAGCCGCTGATCTCCGGCAAGTGGACGGGCACGATGAACCTGACGGAGCCGCAAGCCGGTTCCGACCTCGCCGCCGTGCGCACGCGCGCCGTGCCGCAGGGCGACGGCACGTACAAGGTCTTCGGCACCAAGATCTTCATCACGTATGGCGAGCACGACATGGCGGAGAACATCATCCACCTCGTCCTCGCGCGCACGCCGGACGCGCCCGCGGGCGTGAAGGGCATCTCGCTGTTCATCGTGCCGAAGTTCCACGTGAACGCCGACGGCTCGCTGGGCGAGCGCAACGACGTGCACTGCGTCTCCATCGAACACAAGCTGGGCATCAAGGCGAGCCCGACCGCCGTGCTGCAGTTCGGCGACCATGGCGGCGCGATCGGCACGCTGGTCGGCGAAGAGAACCGCGGCCTCGAATACATGTTCATCATGATGAATGCCGCGCGTTTCGGCGTCGGCATGCAGGGTATCGGCCTGGCCGAGCGCGCCTACCAGCAGGCCGTCGCGTTCGCGAAGGAGCGCGTGCAGTCGCGCGCCGTCGAAGGTTCCAGCGGCCCCGTCGCCATCATCAACCACCCGGACGTGCGCCGCATGCTGATGTCGATGCGTGCGCAGACGGAGGCGGCACGCGCGCTGGCGTACGTCGGTGCCGGCCTGTCCGACCTGGCACACAGCCACCCGGACGAGGCGACGCGCAAGACCAACCTGGCACTGTACGAATACCTCGTGCCGGTGATCAAGGGCTGGTCGACGGAGATGAGCGAGAACGTCGCGCGCGACGGCGTGCAGGTCCATGGCGGCATGGGTTTCATCGAAGAGACGGGCGCCGCGCAGCACTATCGCGACGCGAAGATCCTGACCATCTACGAAGGCACGACGGCGATCCAGGCGAACGACCTCGTGGGCCGCAAGACGGTGCGCGACGGCGGCGCCGTGGCGAAGGCTATCCTGGCGCAAGTCCGCGCGACCGAGGCGCAGCTGGCGGACGCGCAGGATGCCGACCTCGCCGCGATCCGCACGCAACTGGTGGCGGGCAGCGCGGCGCTGGAAGCGGTCGTCGACTACGTCGTGGCGAACACGAAAGCCGACCCGCGCGCCGTGTTCGCGGGCAGCGTCGTGTACCTGAAGCTGGCCGGTGTCGTGCTGGGCGGCTGGCAGATGGCGCGCGCGGCCCTCGTGGCCCGCAACAAGCTGGCTGCCGGCGATGGCGACGCGGCGTTCTACCGCGCCAAGATCGCGACGGCACGCTTCTTCGCCGACCACATCCTGTCGCAGGCGGATGGCCTGCGCCACGCGATCGTGGACGGCAGCGCGGGCGTGCTGGCGCTGGACGTCGAGCAGTTCTGACGGCGATCCATACGATGCATTGAAAGCGGCCTGCGGGCCGCTTTTTTCATGGCGCGGCGGGATCAGCCGTAGGCGCCGCCCGTGTACAGCAGGTCGAACATGCGTGAGATCGTGGCGATGAGCACCGTCGCGCCGACCAGCATCGTGAGCACGACGAGCAGGATCACGAACCAGTGCGACGAAGACTGGCGCCCCGAGCCGGCGTTGTAGCGGGCATCCCACTTCTCGTCCGGCGTGAGCCCGATGACCAGGGCCTCGATGAAGCCGGCGACGCACGATACGATGATCGGGAGCAGCACCCAGAACGGATTCGGCGCGTGCCCGAGCCCGTACACGAGGCCGGCCACGGGGAGGCTGCAGACGTGCAGCAGGCCGATGCGGTCGACGCTGCCCTTGAGGTAGAAACGGTGCGCGCCGATGCCGCCGAGCAGGAAGGCGAGGGAGGTGGCGAGAGTCTTGTTCTTGTGCTGCGACATCGCGTTCTTGTTGAAAGGAAAGCCATCAGTATCGTCCAAAACGGGGTATGTGGCACGCGCTTTCGCGCTCCGGGTGTCCACGGGGGCAAGTACGCGGTCGCAATGCGCAATTCCGCAGGGAGAACGGGGCCGCACAGTGGCGGAGTGGCCCGAAATCGGCGATAATCTTGGATTCGGCCGGGACTGCGCGCCCCGCGTTCTTGGTTTTTATGTAAACGCTTGCTGATGCGAGGTAGGGCGCGCTATAATCGTCGGCTTTCTCCGTCCAGCACAATTTTTTGGAAATATTATGGTCGTTATTCGTTTAGCTCGTGGTGGTGCCAAGAAGCGCCCGTTCTACAACATCGTTGCAACCGACTCGCGCAATCGCCGCGACGGCCGTTTCATCGAGCGCATCGGTTACTACAACCCGATGGCTTCGGGCAAAGAAGTCGGCCTGAACATCACCGCTGACCGCCTGTCGTACTGGCAAGGCGTTGGCGCACAACTGTCGCCGACCGTTGCTCGCCTGATCTCGTCGCAAAAGGCTGCTGCTTAATTCGAGGTTGTAAAGGTTTGACTGATTCGGCAGCACATCCGGGCGCGACCGCGCCTGACGACCTGATCCAGGTCGGCCACATCACCGGCGCCTACGGGATCCGGGGTGGCATTCGCGTCGCACCGTATTCGATGGATGCGGATGCGCTGCTGAACATCAAAACCTGGTGGCTCGACAAGCCGTCGCTGCGTCCCGTCGAGGTGCGGAACGCGAAGTACCACAGCGGCGACGTGACGGCCACGCTGGTCGACGTGACCGACCGCGAAGGCGCCGAGGCCCTGAAAGGTGCCACGGTGCAGGTGTCGCGGGCGGACTTTCCGGCGCTGCCGGAAGACGAGTATTACTGGACCGACCTGATCGGGTTGGAGACGGTGAACCTGCAGGGCGAAGCGCTCGGCAAGGTGACCGACATGATGCACAATGGCGCGCAGTCCATTCTGCGGATCACGCCCGTGCCCGATCCGAACGCCGCTCCCGACGTGAAAGCGCCGGAGCGGCTCGTGCCGTTCGTGGACCAGTACGTCAAGACGGTCGACCTGCAAGCCAGACTGATTACCCTGGACTGGGGTCTGGATTATTGATCCCGTCCGCCTGAAGCGAGGTCTCGATGCAGTTTGACGTCGTGAGCTTGTTTCCCGAAATGTTTGCCGCATTGACGCAGTCGGGCGTGACCCGGCGCGCGCACGAGCAGGGCTTGTGGAACCTGTCGATCTGGAATCCGCGCGATTTCACGACCGACCGCCACCGCACCGTGGACGATCGCCCGTATGGCGGCGGCCCCGGCATGGTGATGCTGGCCAAGCCCCTCGAGGCGACGATCAACGCGGCGAAGCAGCGCCAGGTCGAGATGGGCCTGCCTGCGCCGAGAGTCGTGTTCATGTCGCCGCAAGGCAAGCCGCTGACGCATGCGCGCGTGATGGACTTGAAGGACGAGCCCGGTCTCGTCGTGCTGTGCGGACGCTACGAAGCGGTCGACCAGCGCCTGCTGGACCGTGTTGTCGACGAGGAAATTTCGCTGGGCGATTTCGTGTTGTCCGGCGGGGAGTTGCCCGCGATGGCGCTGATGGATGCCGTGGTGCGGCATCTGCCCGGTGTGCTGGGCGATGACGCGTCCGCCGTCGAAGACAGTTTTGTCAACGGCTTGCTGGATTCGCCGCATTACACGCGTCCGGAAGTCTATGAAGGCGTGGCCGTGCCGCCCGTGCTGATGGGCGGCAACCACGCCGAGATCATGAAGTGGCGCCGCCAGCGGATGCTGGAGGCGACCGCGAAGAAACGGCCCGATCTGCTGGACAAGGCGCGCAGCGCCGGTCTGCTGACGAAGGCCGACGAGCAGTTTCTCGCAACCTTGGTTGCGGAATAAAGGCGAATAACCGCAAGGCTATTCGCATGTTTAACCCCATCCTCTACCGGGCATCGAACGCGCCGGCAAGATGGTATAAGGAGTCTACAAATGGATCTGATCCAGCAACTCGAGCAAGAAGAGATTGCGCGCCTCGGCCGCAACATCCCTGATTTCGCACCGGGCGACACCGTTGTCGTCAACGTCAACGTCGTCGAAGGCAACCGCAAGCGCGCCCAGGCATACGAAGGCGTCGTCATCTCGCGTCGTAACCGCGGCCTGAACTCGAACTTCATCGTTCGCAAGATCTCGTCGGGCGAAGGCGTGGAGCGTACGTTCCAGCTGTACTCGCCGCTGATCGCTTCGATCGAAGTCAAGCGTCGCGGTGACGTGCGTCGTGCGAAGCTGTACTACCTGCGCGAGCGTTCGGGCAAATCGGCACGTATCAAAGAGAAACTGCCGACCCGCAAAGCTGCTGCTGCAAAGTAATAGCAATTGCGATAGGGAAAAGGCATCCAGGCGGATGCCTTTTTCTTTTGGAGAGAGCCTTGGCAAAACTGCACATCGATCCCAAGCGCCTGCCCGTCGACGCGATCGCCGGCGAGCCGGCGGTGCCGGCCGACCGCCTGGATGCCGCCTGGCTGCGCGCGCGCCTTGCGCATCCGCCGCTGTGGGAGCCGGAATTGCCGGAAGACATGCGCCAGCGCTTTCCCGTGCTGCGCCGTGCGGCCGTCCTGATCCCCCTCGTGCGCCGGCCTGACGGCCTGACCGTGCTGCTGACCCAGCGTACCGAACACCTGACCAACCACGCGGGCCAGGTCAGCTTCCCCGGCGGCGGCGCCGAAGAGCTCGATTCCTCGCCGATCGAAACCGCGTTGCGCGAAACGGAGGAGGAGATCGGCCTGTCGCGCCGCCACATCGAGATCATCGGCGTGCTGCCCGACCACGTCACGGCGTCAGCCTATGTCGTCACCCCGGTCGTGGGCCTCGTCGCGCCGCCGTTCGACCTCACGGCCGAATCGAACGAAGTGGCCGACATCTTCGAAGTGCCGTTGCGGTTCCTGATGGACGGCATGAACCACCAGCGCATGTCGTTCGAGCTGCCCGACGGCGGCGGCCGGCGCAGCTTCTACGCGATGCCGTACGAACGCTTCTTCATCTGGGGCGCGACGGCAGGTATGCTTCGCAACTTATTTCATCTGCTGCGCGCCTGATCGGGCATGGACTCGCGCCGGTCTCTGCGCTATCGTAGCGGGCAATGAAGTAAGGCAACAACGACAAAGGACCGTGCATGACTTTTTTCTCCATTCTGTGCGCGCTGCTGATCGAACAGCTGAAGCCGCTGCGCGCGGATAACCAGATCTACGCCGAGATCAAGCGCCTCGCCATGCGCATCGAGGGCTGGTGCAATGCGGGCCAGGCGAGCCATGGCCGGCTGGGCTGGTTCCTGATGATGGCCGCGCTGATGCTGCCGACGGCCGTGATCTATGGCGTCCTGGACCATTACCAGTTCGTGTTCGCCAAGTTCGCCTGGAACGTGCTGATCGTCTACCTGACGCTCGGTTTCCGCCACTACAGCCATTACTTCACGTCGATCCAGTTCGCCCTCAACGCGGGCGACGAGGCGACGGCCCGTACCTTGCTCGCCGAGTGGACGAAGCTGGACACGGTCGGCATGGACGCCACCGAGATCGCCCGCATCGCCGTCGAAAAATCCCTGATCACGACGCACCGCAATGTGTTCGGCGTGTTCTTCTGGTTCCTGATGCCCCTCGGGCCCGCCTGCGCCGTCATGTACCGCGTGTCGGAATACCTCGCGCGCGCGTGGAACGAGCCGGACCACATGCGCAACGAAGCGTTCGGTCAGTTCGCCGCCCGCGCGTTCTACTGGATCGACTGGATTCCCGTGCGCCTGACGGCGATCGCGTTCGCCGTCGTCGGCAATTTCGAGGACGCGATCTATGCCTGGCGCAATTTCGCCAACCGGTGGGTGGACGAATCGAAAGGGATCATCCTCGCCGCGGGCGGTGGCGCCATGGGCGTGCGCCTGGGCACGCCGGCCGAGACGGCGCCGCGCGTGCTGCCTGCGGACGCGGCGATCGTCGACCTGTCCGCCGGCGAGGACGACATGCTCCCCGGCGACGAGCCGAACGTGCGCGCACTGCAAAGCACGGTCGGCCTGGTCTGGCGCGCGCTGTTATTATGGATGCTGCTCCTGCTGCTGCTGTCCGGCGCCGTCCTGCTCGGCTGATGATCTTTGGCGTGCCAGCACGGGCTGGCACGAAGGGCTCGTCCGCAAGTCTTCTATAAGATATAATAGTCGGGTTGTTCTCATCCACGCCTTTGTTTCAGAAGCCGCACTATGGCCGACTCACCGCAAACCGGGAAAGGCGCCGACGAATTCTTCATTCTCGGCGTGACAAGTAAGGGCAGGCAATTCCGCCCGAGTGACTGGGCCGAGCGTCTGTGCGGCGTCATGTCGTGCTTCCGGCCGGCGGGCAGCGGCGGTCCGAACGCCCACCTGAAATTCTCCCCCTACGTGCACCCGACCGTCGTCAACGGCGTCAAGGCCGTCGTCGTGAACAACGCCCTCAAAAGTATCGAACCGCTCGCTTACCACTTCGTGTGCAATTTCGCCAAGGACAACGACCTGCAAGTCGTCGAAGCCTGCTTCGTGCCGCCCGCCAACGAAAAGAAAGCCTGATCGCCGCGCAGGTTTGATTTGTCGCTAACCTGCGACTATGCTCCAAGGATAGCGTAAGCATCTGACGTTGGAGCTGGCCATGGAAGTCGGAAAACTCTGTACGGTCGACACCATCTGCTGCGCGCGCGACGAAAGCGTGCAGGGTGCGGCCTTCCTCATGCGCAAACACCACGTGGGCGACATCGTCGTCGTCGACGATACCGACAGCCAGCGCACGCCGGCGGGCATCGTCACGGACCGGGATATCGTCGTGTCCGTCGTCGCCCTCGGCCTCGACCCGAACGGGCTGCAGGTCGGCGACATCATGACGGACGACCTGCTCACGGCCGACGAGCACGACGACGTCAACGTCATCATCGAACGCATGCGCCTGCGCGGCATCCGCCGCGTGCCCGTCGTGGGCGAGGGCGGGCGCCTCGTCGGCATCGTCAGCGCGGACGACCTGCTCGGCTTCCTGGCCGAGGAGATGGAAGATCTGGCGCGCATCAGTCCCTATCAGCAGCAGCACGAGCGGCGTACGCGGCAGTGATTGTGAAGCGCCGATAATGAGACCGCGATAGGAGAATCTGCAACTTTCAGCATCGTGCCGATTTCACCGCCGAGGTGTGCCGCATAAAAATTAAACGCATCCTCGCACCTGCCGTCGTAGTCGATGTGGAATGACAAACTCATGACTTGTCTCTTTTCGATGTAGAACAGGTATCCGGAGAATCGAACGCGATCGTCTGCTGCTGGCCGAACCCGGCCGTTCGTAAGGATCAGTGTACGGCCCGCATTGCTTTTCTGGTAAGTCGAGGTTACAGCGATGACACGGCGCTTTATGATGAAGAGCTGTTCCTGATGCATTCGACACGGGCCATGGCAGCAGGTCTGCCGTCGTCAATCAATGGATGGCGACGTGAGAATTGGAGAATTTTCCTGTGCGCTTAAGCGATATCATGTGCCCGTCCTCACATATTGCTAGGCCATGAAGAACTATCCCGCTAGCGTCGCCTCCGTCCTTATTCTCGCCGCCACCTCGTTGCCGTCGGCCGCGGCGCCGGCGCAAAAGTATCCTCCTGTCGCCCCGCAGTACTGCGCGAAACCCGAATACCCGAAAGAAGCGCTACGCTACGAGCTCGAGGGCAAAACCACCCTGCGCTACACGATATCGCCCGAGGGGCGGATGGTCGACGTGACGGTGACTAAGTCCAGTGGCTGGCGCTTGCTCGACGATGCAACGGTGGCGTTCGCGTCAAGCTGCGCGTTTCCTCCCGAGCAAATTGCTGCGTTTCAGGGTAAGACCTATCCGCTGCAATACGTTTGGAGCCTGGATCGGCATGAGGCGCATCCGGCGCTGGTGACGGACAGCTGCCAAGCGTCGCAAACCTTTGCTGGCCTGAAGCTCTTCGATGACCAATCGAGCGACGAGCGCGGCCTGAAGATACGTTTCCTGGTTGACGCCGCCGGGCAACCGTATGGCGTCAAATCGGAAGGCGGTTCGCTGGACACCGCCACAGCCGACCAGTTGGCGGCCTATGTACAGTCCTGCCGCTTCGTGTTCGATCCGAAGGTCGTGCCTAAGCCGAGCACCGATGCGATGTTCGGGCGTGTGCTCATGCGTTGATCTTCACGAGAGTGATATGCCCCCCCGTTTGCTGCGGTAAGAATGCCGTGCAACGATGCGGATGTGACATAGTCAAACGTCCTGACTGCTGCACGCGCACTGCCGGGTTCGGCCAAGAACGGCCGCTCGACGATGGAGGTCAATCATGCTTCTTCTAATTTCGATAGTCCTTGGGTTTGCCCTGATGTTTCCACTCGGGTGGCTATTCGGGATCATGAACTGGCCAGTCTTTCACAGTTGGGGACTGGCCCACGGCGCGTTCATGGTGGCTTGGCCACTCCTGACACTGACCTCGTGGATTCTCGTTTCGCTCATGCGTTCTCGAGGTAAGGCGGAGCAGCAACCAAGTGACCGGGTTCGCCCAGGAGCGGATACTTGAACAAGCGCTGGTCTTTGGCCGCTGTGGGCTGCTTCATCAACTCATGAAAGAGACGTTACCTTGATTTGTTCCAAATGCGGTCAAGAGCATCCATTGAAAGACATGGAATTGACTTTTCGTCGCCCTGATGACGTGGCGCGACTCTCTGCAGAGGAACGGGGTCGCCTCGTTCGAGAAGATAACGATTTATGTGTCATCGAACGGAAGCGGTTTTTCATCCGTGCGCTGCTGCCTCTGCCTGTCGAGTTTCGCGACACACCATACTGCATTGGGTTATGGGTTGAAGTCACTCAGGCGACGTTTGAGCGAGTCTACGAACTGTGGGACTCGGACGACCAAGTACACGAGCCGCCTTTCGCTGCGCGAATCGCTAATGACATCCCGACGGCCGGTGGCTCGCTCGGCTTACATGCGGAAATGCGTTTGACCGGTCCGGCTACCCGGCCAGATGTTTTCCTTCTGCCGAGCCAACACCAGCTCTACATCGAGCAGGCACACGGAATCGACGAACATCGGGTATCTGAATACGCTGCCCTGTTTGCGTAGCCTGCAGGTCGAATGGGGCGGAAACGATTAGCCGGGGTTGCTGTGCCGAGTTGAATCGTCGGGGTGGGGCGAGAGCGGTCGTGGGCGTCAAACCACTCAGAAGCTGCCAGTCGTGTCTGGAAAATGAGGAAGGACTTGTGAAGGCCATGCGAAATTCATCTTTCTTGATACGCTTTATCTATGCCATTTGTCTTGCTGGCGCGTCCTTCAATCATGCGAGGATAGTCGCCGCGCATGGTTTCGATTGGGACTATGGTGGGTTGCCCGCGTTTGTCTGCGTTTTCTGGACTGCACTGACATTTGTTGACGCGCTCGCTGTCATCTTATTGATGACCAAGCCCATACTCGGACTGGGTCTCGCGACTGCCATCATCGTGTGCGATGTCGTGATCAATGCTTGGGTTGGAATGCGATACGGCTTCGACCTTGCTTCGTTTGCTGCACAAGCCCTGTTCCTAGTATTCGTGATGTCGACGGTTGGCATTGCCTGGCGTGCCGAGTCAGGAGGGTCAGGCAGACGTACCGCAGCAGGTCGGAGTGCCTGAACATAGGAGTCACCATGCCCAGCGATGACGATGATCTGAACGTGGTCCTTGACGACGAGGATGCGAAAGCCATTGCAGCGTTGACGGTCGACGATGTAAATGTCCATCAGGTAAGCCTAGCCTAAGCCACCGTCTGTTACCATGTCCCGCGGCCGCGCCAGGCCCCTCGGCCGTGGCGCGTCCCGATAACGTGGACCTTACGGACGGAGTGACATGAGCTTGACGTTTTTCCAGCGCGGCGTGGCCGCTTATGCGGTCGTTGGCGGCCTCACCTTCATCGCGGCCGGTGGTGCCCAGGCCTTCGACTTGCCCAAGGGCGTCGTGCAGGGGCCGTCGGTCGAAGGCATCACGGAATACCGCCTGCCGAACGGCTTGAAGGTGCTGCTGTTCCCCGATTCGTCGCGTCCCACCGTCACCGTCAACGTCACGTACCTCGTCGGCTCGCGCCACGAGAACTACGGCGAGACGGGCATGGCCCACCTGCTGGAACACATGATGTTCAAGGGCAGCCCGAAGCATCCGGACATCACGCGCCAGTTCCAGGACCGCGGCATGCAGTTCAACGGCACGACGTCGCTCGACCGCACGAACTACTACGAAGTGTTCCAGGCATCCGACGACAATCTGCAGTGGGCGCTGGCCATGGAAGCGGACCGCATGACGCATTCCAATATCGCAAAGAAGGACCTCGATTCGGAAATGACGGTCGTGCGCAACGAGTACGAGAACGGCGAGAACTCGCCGGGCGCCGTGCTGTCCAAGCGCATGCAAAGCGTCGCGTACGACTGGCACGCGTACGGCCGCGCGACGATCGGCAACAAAAGCGATATCGAAAACGTCCGCATCGCCAATCTGCAGAATTTTTATCGCACGTATTACCAGCCGGATAACGCCGTGCTGCTCGTCGCGGGCAAGTTCGATCCCGCGAAGACGCTGTTGTCGATCAACCGGCTGTTTGGCGTCGTTCCGAAACCCAAGCGCACGTTGCCGGAGTTCTGGACCGTCGAACCCACGCAGGACGGCGAGCGCACGTTCACCGTGCGCCGCAAGGGCGACGTGCAGATCGTCGAGCTCGGCTACAAGGTGCCGTCCGGCCTGCACGACGACAGCGACGCGTTGAGCTTCGCTTCAACCATTCTCGGTGACGCGCCCACGGGCCGCCTGCACAAGCTGCTCGTGGAGTCGGGGCAGGCCAGCCAGGTATTCGCCTACGGCCAGACGGGATATGCGCCGGGCCTGCAATACGTCGGCGCCGTCGTCAAGAAGGATGCGCCGCTCGAACCCGTGCGCGCCGCGCTGACGAAGGCCGTCGAGGAATTCGCCCAGCATCCGCCGACGCCGGAAGAAATGGAGCGCACGAAGCGCAGCTTCCTGAACGAATTCGAGCGCAGCCTGAACGATCCGCAACAGGTGGGCCTCGCGCTGTCGGAAGTGATCGCGCTCGGCGACTGGCGCCTGTTTTTCGTCGGACGCGACCGCGTTAACAAGATCACGTCGGCCGAGGTCGCCGCCGCGGCGGGCCGCTATTTCAAGCGCGATAATCGCGTCACGGGCGAATTCATTCCGGACGACCATCCGGAACGCGCCGTCGTTCCGCCCGCGCCCAGCGTGCAGAGTGTGCTGAAGGATTTCAAGCCGCAGGCGTCCACGTTGACGGCCGAGGATTTCGATCCGAGCCAGGCCAACATCATGAAGCGCACGACGTTGACGACGGCCGGCGGCGTGAAGCTGGCGCTGCTGGCGAAAAAGAACCGCGGCCAGACCGTCACCGTCGACCTGCGCCAGCACATCGGCGACGAACAGAACTTGTTCGGCAAGGGCGCGCTGCCCGGCCTGACGGCCGCGATGCTGATGCGCGGCACGTCGAAATACGACCGCGTGCAATTGGCGGACGCGTTCGACAAGCTCAAGATTTCCGGCAGCCTCACGCATTTCCAGACGACGCGCGAGAATTTGCCGGAAGCACTGAAGCTCGTCGCCCACGTCCTCCACGAAGCCACGTTCCCGGCCAGCGAATTCGAACAGCTGCGCCAGCAATCGATCGTGGGCCTGGAGTCGAGCCGCAGCGAGCCGACCAGCGTCGCGTCGCGCGCGCTGAATGAGCATTTCGACATCTATCCGAAGGGCGATGTCCGCCACGAAACGACCCTCGACGAAGATTTGGCCGACCTCAAGACCGCCACCGTGGATCAGGTCAAGGCCTTCCACCGCGACTATTACGGCACGGTGCCGGCCGAGATGGCCATCGTCGGCGATTTCGACGCCCAGGCGATCGCACCCCTCGTCGATCAATTGTTCGGCCAGTGGAAAGCCCCGATGCACGTGGCCCCTGTGCTGCGCAAGAACGGCGACATCGCGCCGATCCATGAATTCCTCAACACGGCGGACAAGGAAAATGGCTACTACGCGGCGCGCATCAACGTCGACCTGAACGTCGAGGATCCTGACTATCCGGCCCTGATGCTGGCCGATTACATCTTCGGCGGGGGCGGGCTGCGCTCGCGCCTGATGGACCGCGTGCGCCAGAAGGACGGCTTGTCGTATGGCGTCGGCTCGAACCTGGCGGCCGGTGACCTCGACCGTGCGGGCATGTTCGCGATCAATGCCATCGCGGCGCCGCAGAACCTGGCGAAGGTCGATGCGGCCGTCCGGGCGGAACTCATGCGCGCGCTCAAGGATGGCTTCACGGCGGCGGAACTCGCCGGCGCGAAGTCGGGTCTGATGCAACAACGGATCCAGAATCGTGCGGACGATGGCGCGCTGGCGGCGGGCTGGACGTCGTACCTGTACCGCGGCCGCACGTTCGAATGGTCGGCCGAGTTCGAAAAACGTTTGATGGCCGTCACCTTGCCTCAGTTGAACGCGGCGTTCCGCAAGGCCGTCGACCCGGCGAAGATGTCCGTCGTCATGGCCGGCGACAAGGCGAAAGCCAAAGCTGCACCCTGATTGCAACACTCGGCCGTTCATGAAGCGGTCGACGTGCTGAGAAACTTGGTCAATGCCCGAGACGGGCGCTATCATGTTGCTTCAACGCAGTATTTCTCGCAGGAAGCGAAGATTGCGTAAAGCCATTGTAAAGGAAGCATGATGAAGGGCATGACCAAGCAGACACCGGGCGGCATCTCGTATGCAGGCAAGGTTGTGCTGGTAACGGGTGGCGCCAGCGGCATCGGCCGCGCGATGGCGCTCGCATTCGGGCGCGCGGGCGCCTGCGTCGTCATCGCCGACACGGCCGTCGATGGCGGCCATATGACGGCGGCGCTGATCGTCGAGGCGGGCGGCAAGGCGCTGTTCGTGAAGGCCAACGTCACGGTCGCGGCAGATGTCGAAGCGCTGATCGAGAAGGCGGTCGGTCACTACGGCCGCGTCGACTGCGCCGTGAACGGTGCGGCAGTCGAAGAGGAATACCTGCCGCTGGCCGAGGGCGAGGACGACCAGTTCGACCGCATCATGGGCGTCAACGTCAAGGGCGTGTGGCTGTGCATGAAGAGCCAGCTGCGCCAGATGCTCAAGCAGGAAGGCGGTGGCGTGATCGTCAACATCGCCGATGCCGGCGGCCTCGTGGCTGCGCCGCATCGCGCCATCTATTCCGCCTCGAAGCACGCCGTGGTCGGCCTGACGAAGAGCGCGGCCGTCGAATACGCGAAGGATGGCATCCGCATCAACAGCATCTGCCCGGGCGCCGTGAAGACCCCGATGCTCGCGCGCGCGCTCGAGCGCGAGCCAGGGCGCGACAAGAAGCTCAAGTCGGCCCACCCGATGGGGCGCATCGCCGATCCGTCCGAGATTGCCAGCGCGGCGTTGTGGCTGTGCTCGGAGCAGGCGTCGTTCGTGACGGGGCACCAGCTTGCCATCGATGGTGGTTTGACTGCGATCTGAGACGGGGTTCTACGCGAGATTTTTTGGACCGCGCCGCCGGCATGTCGTTCTTTATTTGCGCTTCCGGCTCGTCGCCCGCTGCTGCTTCGCCTGCGTACCCACGCGCGCCTGGCGCGCCTTGTACAGCGCCACGGCATCCTCGCGTGCGCGCGTGAGCGTGCGCATGTCAGGATGGTCGTCGTGCGGCGAAAAATACTCGGCGGCCTGCGCGTCGACGACGAGCTTGATGGCGGTGGCGTCGTCGAGGTCGTAGAGTTCGGTCAGCAAGGTGGCGACTTCGTCCAGGTAGGCTTCGTAGGTCAGGTTCGTCATGGTGTTGTTGTTTTAAAAAGTGAATCAGCCGGCACTCAGCTCGGCCACGAAGTCGTACATGTCGCCGCGGAAGTACGAGCGGCAGAATTCCACGGCCTGGCCGTCCGGCAGGAAGCCCAGCCGTTCCACACACAGGCCCGCGTCGCCTTCCTTCGATTGCAACAGCTTCGCCTGCTCGGCGTTCAGCAACAGTGCGGACAGGCGCTGCAGCGCGCGCACGGGCCGCTTGCCGTTCGCTTCCAGCGCTTCGTACATCGACACGTCCACCGCGTCCAGCGAGGGCAGGGCGGACGCGGCGATGGTCGCGTATTCCAGGCACATCGGCATGTCGTCGGCGTAGCGGATGCGGTTGAAGCGGTAGACGGCGGCGCCCGGCGACAGGCCGAGGCGCAGCGCTTCTTCCGGCGTCACCTGGCCTTCCGACCGTTTGAGCCACACGCTGCGCGGGGTGCGTCCGCGCGAGCGCATGTCTTCCGAGAACGACGTCAGCTTGGCAAAGTTCTTTTCGATGCGCGTGTTGATGAAGTTGCCGGAGCCGGCGCGACGCACGAGCAGGCCTTCCTCGACGAGGCCGTCGATGGCCTTGCGCACGGTGATGCGCGAGATGTCCAGTTCCGCCGCCAGCTGGCGCTCGGCCGGCAGAGCCTCCGCCGGCCCGTAGATGCCGCGTTCGATCGCATCGCGCAGGGCGCGCTGCAATTGCTGGTACAGCGGCAGATTGCTCGTGGCGGAGAGTTGCTGCATCAACTGCGCGAGGTCGGACATGCGGTGGGTATGTGGGGCGAACGATGCCGCGATAGTACCAAAACCGCGCCAAAAAAGCGCCAAAAAAGCGCCAACTAAAGACCGCTGGTGAAGGCGGTCCTTCCGCGCCGGACTGGCCCGCTCATTTCGGCCGCGGATTGACGACCTTGCGATCCGGCTGCACCAGCTTGCCTGCGCGCACGGCCGCGACGGCGGCCGACACGGCGCGCGCGACGTTGCGCACCTCCTCCTGGAACGCCGTGTCCTTGTCCAGCGTGTCGTGGCTGTCCGCATACGACTCGTAATAGCCGACGTAGCGGTCGAGCTGGGCGACGGGGCCCGCGTCGATGAGACCCATCCAGTCGAGCCAGTCGGACAGCGAGCGCCGCGTCGATTCGATACCTGCCACGTCGCCGTGTACGACGACGCCGTAGATGCGGCCGGCCAGGTGCTTCGGATAATGCCAGTGTTCTTCCAGCGCCTTCGCTTCCTCCGCCTTCTTGCCGTGCGTGGACGTCGGATCGGGATTGCCGCCGTCCGCGCACACGAGCCGGTCGATCATCAGTTTCAGTATCGACGGTGACTGGTACCAGTAGACGGGCGTCACGATGATGATCCCGTGCGCGGCCACCCAGCGCTCGTAGATCTCGTTCATCCAGTCGTTTTCCTGGTTCAGCGAATGGTTCGGGTAGCAGCTGCACGGCCAGTGGCACAGCGGCATCGCCGTCGACACGCAGGCCTTGCACGGGTGGATGTGGCGATCGTAGTCGGAGATGATGAGCGACAGGTCGAGCAGGTCCGTCTCGATGCCCTCGGCCGCCAGCACGGCTTCGCACAGCTTGGCGAGGCGCCATGTCTTCGAGATTTCGCCGGGGCAGCTGCCGTCGTTGCGGGCCGCGCCATTGATCACGAGCACGCGGCTGCGCGTGGCCGGGTCCTTCTGATGTGCCTCGGCGGCCAGCAGGCGGTCGTGCGTCTCTTTCCATTCGACGGACAGGTCGTAGTCCGGATCGGCGAAACCGGGGCCCGCCTTCACGGTGACGGGCGCCTTGTGCGAATCGACGTAGGCCTGCCACGCGACTTCCTCGACGGCCGCCAGTTCCCGCGCGACGGCCCGGTAGGCGGGGTCGTAGAAGTCGCGCGTGAACACGAGGTGGAATTCGTCTCGGTTCAGTTTCGCGGGAGCCTGTCCCTTGCGTACGGTCGTCATGGCCGGCCCTTTCTGGAAGAGTTGCGGCGATTATCGGCCGCGGACTCGGCGCTGCCCGTACGGCAATTAACATAGACGAAAAAAAGCGGCGCGAACCGTCGGTGCGCGCCGCCTTTGGGCCGGGAAGATCCGGCGGTATGGGATTACTTGGCTGCCGTGGCGCCCGTCGGGTGGTTCAGCAGCAGGATCCAGTACTTGGCCGTGTCCGACAGGCCGCCGCCCGCCTTCACTTCCTGGAACGTCTGGATGGCCTTGTCCTTCTGGCCAGCCTTGGCGTAAGCCATGCCCAGGCGCAGCTTCGCTTCGTCCGGTGACTTCAGGCTGCCCTTCGCGATACCCTGTTGGATAAAGCCGATGCCCTTGTCGTACTGGTCCATCGTGACGTATGCCCAGCCCAGGTTGACGAGGCCGGCGCCGGTCTTGGCCTTGGCGGCACCCGCTTCGCCCGCGGCGATGTTCTTGGCGTCGCTTGCCGCTTCCTTCGTGGCGCGGTCGCGCAGCTGGCGGTCCTTGGCGGCGCCGCTGCCCGTGCCCAGCACGCCGGCCGCGAAGCCAGCGTCGACGACTCTCTTCGCTTCGGTCGGGAAGCCGTCTTTCATGGCCAGCTCGGCCAGTTCCGTGTATGAGTCGGACGACATCTGCTTGACGGCGGCGAATTGCAGGCGCAGCACGTCGGGGATGCTGGCGTCCTGGAAGCCCGGCCTGCGCACGATGCCGCGGCTGATCAGGTCGGTCCAGAAATCGTCGTTCGGGTAGTACGCGGCCAATTGCTCCAGGCCGCGCAGGTAGGCGGCGTCATCCTTGACCTTGTTCGCGGCCGATGCGTACAGGCGCAGGTCTTCCTGCGACGGCGTCTTGCCGGCCTGTTCCGCGGCCTGCAGCACGGGCTCCTGGGCCTTCAGTGCGGACGCGTAGTCGCCGCTCAGGTAGTAGGAACGGATCAGTGCCGAGTTGACCTGGTCGGATGCTTTGCCGCTGGCCTGGATCTGCTTGTACAGCTCGATCGCCTTCGGATAGTTCTTGGCGTTGTAGTACATCGTGGCCAGCGCTTGCGTGAAGTTGGGCTTGTCCGCTTCCGGCAGCTTGCCCGACGCGAGGATCGCTTCCAGCGCGCTCATTGCCATCTGGTCGTTGCCCGTCGTCGAGCCCAGCGACAACTTCATGCGGTTCAGCACATAGGTTTCGTACGGCGTCTTGTCCGGGAAAGCTTCGGCCTGCGTGACGCGGTTCTGCACTTCCGCGTAATTCTTTGCATCCATCAGCGGCTTGATCTGGGCCGGGTCGAGCAGCTTGTACAGCTCGGGACGGACCGAGTCGGGCTTCGGCGCGGCGGCCGGTGCATTCTTGTCCTGCGCCGACGCGCTGTGCATCAGGGCCGGTGCCGCGTTCAGGCCAAGGGCGGCCAGCATCATGGCAAGGCGGGCGAAACGGAATTGGGACATTGAAAAATCCTCTCTTAATGACGTGAAATACATATGGCGACGGTGCCGGATGCCGATGTCGGACAAAGCGTGCATTGTCCCACAAACTGTTGACGGACGTGACAATTGTGCCCCAGCCGTGCGGTGTCCGTATGCGGCGTTACATGTCGTTACCCGCCATCGCTAAAAGCCCGGCACGGGGCAGTGGCCCGTCGCCGCGATGTCGCCGGTCAGCCATGCACGCACGGCATCCAGCGCGGGCGGCGCGAAGCCGTACGTCAGCAGCGCGGGTGCCGCGAAGTCGAGGGCCTGGTACGGGTTCCACAGCGCGAGGTGCAGGTCCGGGGTCCACGTCGCGCGGGCGTGCGGGCCGTAGCGGCGGCGCGAGGTCGACGCGAGGATCGTGAAGCGCCCATCGTCGGGCAGTGTGCCCCAGTCGAACGTTTCCGCGTCGGCGAACGTCACGAGGTCGACGTCGAACAACTGCCCGAGCATCGCGGCGATGGCGCCGGCCGGCACTCCGGCTTCCGACACGCCGTCGCTGACGACGTCCTGGCGCGCGACGAGGCGCACCTTGGCACCCGGCGCGGGACGTTCCAGAGTGCCGCGCGCCGTCAGCGCCCGGCGCCACGCCTGCGCCATCAGCGCGCGGTCGGCGGCATCGGTGGTGTACGGCACCGCACCGGCCGGATGTGCTCGTGCGAGCCGGTCGAGGCGTTCGAGGCGGGCATGGACGCCGGCCAGCGGCAAGCGGCCGTCCGCGATGGCGGCGGCGATCGCATCGACCGTCTCCTCCTGCGTCTCGCGGTTGCCGATGGCCATGACCATGTCGGCGCCCGCGACCAGCGCGTTCACGGCCGCGTCGCCCGCGCGGTAGCGGTGTGCGATCGCGTGCATGTCCATGCCGTCCGTGATGATCACGCCTTCATAACCCCACTGCGTGCGCAAGAGGTCGTGCAGGATCGCGCGCGACATCGTGGCCGGATTGTCCCCGTCGAGCGCCGGATACACGATGTGCGCCGTCATCACGGCGGGCGCATGCGGCGCCGCCGCGCGGAACGGCGCGAATTCGAAGCGCGTAAGGTCCGGCAAGGGTTTGTCCACGGTGGGCAGGTCGCGGTGCGAGTCGACGTGCGTGTCGCCATGGCCGGGGAAGTGCTTCACGCAGCACGCCACGCCTTCGCTCTCGCTGCCGGCCATCCATGCGAGCGCCAGCTTGGTCGCTTGCTCCGGATCGGCGCCGAACGAGCGCTCGGCGATGACGGGGTTTTGCGGATTGTTGTTCAGGTCCAGCACGGGCGCGAAGTTCCAATTGAAGCCCAGCGCGCGGATCGCGCGCGCGACCGCGGCGCCCACGTCGCGCGCGAGGTTCGCATCGCCCGCGGCGCCCAGCGCCATCGCGGACGGCGGCGGCGGCACCCACAGCGCGCGCACGACGGCGCCACCTTCCTGGTCGAGCGCGATCAGCGCTTCGGCGCCCATCGCGTCTTTCAGGTCGCCGGTAAAACGCGTCAGTTGCGCCGCGTCCGTCATGTTCTGGCGGAACAGGCACGCGCCGCGGATGCGGTTGGCGCGGATGAAATCGGCGGTGGCCGTATCGAGTTCCGTGCCGAACAGCCGGATCATCATCAGCCGGCCGGCCAGTTGGCGTAAGTCGTTCGTGTGCATCAGCGTGTCAGTGCGGTCAGTGTGTCTTCGTGACTTTGTTCAGGTGGCGCGGCTTGTCCGGATCGAGTCCGCGCGCTTCCGACAGGTGCGCCGCCATCACGTAGAACGCGGCGATCGCGACGATCGGGTCGAGGTCCGGGCAGCCCGCGACGGGCAGGTCAAGGTCGCGCGACGGCACGTCGGCCGGCGCGGCCAGCAGCACGCGCGCGCCGCGGCCGCGCATCTCGTCGGCCAGCGCGACGAGGCCCGCCTGCGCGGGGCCGCGCGTGGCGAAGATCAAGAGCGGATAGCCTTCGTCGATCAAGGCCATCGGGCCGTGCTTGATCTCGGCGCCGGAAAACGCCTCGGCCTGCAGCGCGGACGTCTCCTTGAATTTCAGCGCCGCTTCCAGCGCGATGGGGAAGCTGATGCCGCGGCCCACGACCATGATGTTGCGCGCCGGGGTCAGCACCTCGAGCGCGGCCGACCAGTCAGTCTGCACGGCACGGCGCAGCGCGTCGGGCAGGGCGGCGAGGCCCGCCTTCAATTCGTCGTCCTGCTGCCACTCCGCGACGAGGCGCGCCCCCGCGGTCAGGCTCGCGATGAAGCTCTTCGTCGCGGCGACGCTCTGCTCCTTCCCGGCACGCAGCGGCAGCGCCCATTCCGCCTCGTGGGCCAGCGGCGAATCGATGTCGTTCACGAGCGCCACCGTCGTCGCGCCGCCCGCGCGGAAATAGCGGATCGGTTCGACGACGTCCGGGCTCTGGCCCGACTGCGAGATCGATACGGCAAGCAGGCCGGCGGCCTGCAGCGGCGCCTTGTACAACGTGACGAGCGACATCGGCAGCGACGTCACGAGGCGGCCCATGCGCGCCATGATCAGGTAGGCGAGGTAGCTCGACGCGTGGTCCGAACTGCCGCGCGCCACCGTCACCGCGTTGTGGAAGGATGTGCTGCGCAGGCGGTGGCCCAGTGCCGCGTAGCGGTCGGCGTCGTTGGCCAGCTGCAGGGCGACGCAGTCGGCCGCGGACACGGCTTCTTCAAGCATCAGCGAGGTCACACGCTTCTCCTTCGATATAAACGGCTTTCAGTTTGAGGTCGCGCCCCAGCACGACGACGTCGGCGAAGCAGGCCGGCGCCAGGCGGCCGCGGCGCGTTTCGCCCAGGTAGTCGGCCGCGTTCGTCGACACGCGCCGCGCGGCATCGGCCAGATCGAGGCCGATCGAGACGAGGTTGCGCAGCGCCTGGTCCATCGTCAAGGTGCTGCCGGCCAGCGTGCCGTCCGCGAGGCGCACGCCGCCCATGCATTTGTGGACGACCTGGCGGCCCAGCATGTACTGGCCGTCCGGCATGCCGGCGGCGGCCGTCGAATCCGTCACGCAGTACAGGTTCGGAATGCAGCGCAGCGCCGTGCGGATCGCGCCCGGGTGCACGTGCAACAGGTCCGGGATGATCTCCGCGTACTGCGCATGCGCGAGCGCGGCGCCCACCATGCCGGGATCGCGGTGGTGCAGGCCCGGCATCGCATTGAACAGGTGCGTGAAGCCGGCCGCGCCTTGTTCCAGCGCACGCACGCCGTCGTCATAGCTGCCGTTCGTGTGGCCGATCTGCACGCGGATGCCGGCGTCCGTCATCTGGCGCACGAGCGCGAGGTGCCCGTCGACCTCGGGTGCCACGGTGATGAGGCGCATCGGTGCCTGCGCGTGGAAACGCTCGACTTCTTCCATCGTCGCTTCGCGCGCGAACGGCGGCTGCGCACCGAGTTTGCCCGAATTGATGTACGGGCCTTCCAGGTGCACGCCAAGGATGCGCGCCTCGCCCTTGCCGCGCTGTTCGCACGCCGTGCCGATGGCGGTGAGGGCCCGGTCGATGTCGTCGAGCGGTGCCGTCATCGTCGTGGCGAGGAGGCTCGTCGTGCCGTGCCGCGCGTGCAGCCGGGCGATCACGTGCGGCGCGTCGCCGCCTTCCATCATGTCGCGTCCGGCGCCGCCGTGCACGTGCAGGTCGATGAAGCCGGGCAGGATGTAGTCGTCCGTGTTCGATGACGGATGGGCCGCGTCGCCTTCGATGGCGGCGATCGTCGCGCCGCCATCGTCGATGACGAGCCGCCCGCGGATCCAGCCGTCCGGTGTCAGGATATTGCCTTGCATAGTGAATCCTTTCATGCCGCGACGTGCAGCTCGATCATGTTCAGCGCGCCGCGTGCCGAATCGCCTTCGGGCGCGCGGGCACGGGCCGCGAGCGCGGCCGGGAGCCAGTCGCGCAGCGCGGCACCAAGGCCGCCGCACAGCGCCAGCGGGAGACTGCCGTCCGGGTCGAGCGCGCGCGCGATGGCGGCCGCTTCCTCGCCTGCTTTCGTCAGGATGGCGCGCGCGGCCGGGTCATCCGCATGCTTCAGTACGAGCGGCGCGAGCGTGGCATATGCCGTCTGCGTGGCCTGGCCGAGCCAGACCTGGATGGCGGCGCGGTGGCCGCCGCATGCGTCGATGACGTCGGCCGCGAACGCGCTGTGTGCGCGCCGTCCGTCCAGTACCTGCTCGATGTGGTTGATGGCCGCGAGGCCGATCCAGCCGCCGCTCGCTTCGTCGCCGGCGGGGAAGCCCCAGCCGCCGACTTCGCGCCGCGTGCCGTCGGTCTGCAACACTTCGCCCACGCTGCCCGTGCCGATGGCGACGATGGCGCCGGGGCGGCCGCCGTGTGCGCCCATCAAGGTCGTGAACGCGTCCGTTTCGAGCCGCAGCGCGGCATAGCCAGGGTCGGCATCTTCGAATTCTTTGGCCCACTGGCGATTGTGTACGCCGGCGAGGCCCAGGCCGATCGCGATGCGGTCGAGGGAAGGTCGTTCGATGCCGGCCGCGGCGAACGCTTGCGCGACGGCGTCTTGGACGGCAACCCAGGCGCGGGCGATGCCGAGGCCCAGGCCGGAAGGGCCGCCGGCGCCTTGCGCCAGTTCGACGGCGCCGCCAGGCGCGCGGCGGGCGATGCGCACGCGGGTGCCGGTGCCGCCGCCGTCGACGCCGATGAGATAGTCGATCATATTGAGTGCTGTGCCGGGAAGGTCAGGGCACTATAGGCAGCACGGATAGGCTTGTCAACAGGTATTTAAGTGGTATTGTCGCGCTGAGCGGGTGAGGCCAAACTGGTCTGGTTTTCTCTAAGAGCTTCATCCCCCGGAGAGCTGAAATTGGTATTGAATGCGGTATTGTCGATATCATCGCCGCGCAGCCATTCGAACAGGATCGCCATCATGAACGGGCCCACGAACAGGCCGATCACGCCCAGCGTGGACACGCCGCCGAGCAGGCCGAACAGCACGGCGAGAAACGGCAGGTTGACGCGCCGGCCGATGAGTTTCGGGCGGATGAATTTGTCGACCATGAACAGCTCGAACGCGCCCCAGCAGAACAACCCGAGCGCCGCGCCGGAATGGCCCTGGCCCAGCAGCAGCAGCGAGACGAGCGTGAACGACAGCGGCGCGCCGCCCGGCACGAGCGCCAGGTAGCCCGTCAGCACACCGAGCAGCGCCGGTGCCGGCGCGCCCGCGATGAAGTAGGCGCCGCCCAGCACGCAGCCTTCGAGGATCGCGACGGAGACGAGGCCCAGTGCCGTGCCGCGCACGGACAGCGGGAACACGCGGCGCAGCATCGGGTACTGGCGCGGCAGCGCGCGCATGCCGGCCGTGTCGACGTGGTGGATGGCGGCGGGACCGTGCAGGTACAGCACGAACAAGGTGAGCAGCGCGAGGAAGAGGTATAGCGCGTTGGCGAGAATCGTCGAGCCCCACAGGCGCGCGGCGCCCGTCAGGTGCGGGGCGAAGTCGCCGGCGGCGCTGCCGACGAGGCGGTTCAAGCCGCCGGGCAGCGCCAGGTGGTCGTTCCACCACGCGATCGCGTGTTCCGCGACGAGGGGCAGCCGGGCGAGCCACGCCGGCGCCGGCAAGCCGATCTCGTTCGCGCGCGCGAGCAGGCGCTGCACGCCGGCCAGTTCGCCGCCCAGTGTATTGAGCAGCACCAGCGACGGCGCCACGAACCCGAGGATCAACAGGCCCACGAGGCAGGCCGCGCTGGCGAAAGGCGGCCAGCCGCGGGCCTGCAGGCGCACGTGGCCGGGCCACGTGATGACGGCGAGCAGGCCGGCCCACGCCAGCGCGCCGAGGAAGTGTTGCAGGAGGAAGGCCAGCGCCAGCGCGAACAGCGCGGGCACCACGAGTCGCGTTGCGCGCCGGTCCGTCATGCGTGTTGCAAGGCCGCGATGCGGTCTTCGCACGAGGGGTGGCTGCTGAACAGCGCGAGCACGCCGCCGCCTGCGATGCCCGATGCGGCCAGGTTCTTCGGCAGGTCGGCGTGCGCGATGCCGTTCAGGCGCTGCAGCGCGGCGATCATCGGACGCGGCGTGCCCATGATCTGCGCGGCGCCGCGGTCGGCGCGGTATTCGCGCTTGCGCGAGAACCACGCGACGATGATGCTGGCCACGAGGCCGAACAGCAGGTCGCACACGACGGACGTGATCGTGAATGCGATGCCGGGACCGCGCGCCTCGTCGCCGTCGCGGCGCAGGAACTGGTCGACGAAGTACGCGACGACGCGCGCCAGGAAGATCACGAACGTGTTCACGACGCCCTGGATCAAGGTGAGCGTCACCATGTCGCCGTTCGCCACGTGCGCCACTTCGTGCGCCAGCACGGCTTCCACTTCGTCATGCGTCATCGATTGCAGCAGCCCCGTCGACACGGCGACGAGCGACGCGTTCTTCGTCGCGCCCGTGGCGAACGCGTTCGGCGCGCCCTCGTAGATCGCCACTTCCGGCATCGGGATGCCGGCGCGGCCGGCTTGTTTCGCGACGGTGTCGAGCAGCCAGCGTTCGGTGGCGTTGGCCGGCTGCGCGATCACGCGCGCGCCCGTGGTCCACTTCGCGATGGGTTTCGACAGCCACAGCGAGATGAATGCGCCGCCGAAGCCCATCAGGCCGGCGAAGACGAGCAGGGCGCCCAGGTTCAGGCCCTTGGCCGTCAGGTAGCGGTCGACACCGAGCAGGCTCGCCGTGATGCCCAGCACGAGCATGATGGCGAGGTTGGTGGCAAGGAAAAGCAGGATCCGTTTCATGGTCGTATCTCTCATCGTTAACACAAGAATCGCGGCCCGGCGGGCCGTTGTCAAGGCGAAGGATAGGGCAATGACGGATCTTGAAAAAGCGAAGTATCTGGAAGGATTTCTTCGGAAAAACCGATTATAAGCGATGCGCGCCACCCATCATCGCGCGGCCCGCACGAGCGGCAGTTCGACGTAGCTGCTGTGGTAGACGCGCTGCGTGGCCTTCCTGTAGTCGCCCGGCTGCGCGAAGAAGATGTTGGGCACGAACGTCTGCGGATTGCGGTCGTACAGCGGGAACCAGCTCGATTGCACCTGCACCATGATGCGGTGGCCCGGCAGGAACACGTGGTTGGCTGTCGGCAGGCCAAAGCGGTACGCCAGCGCCTTGTTCGGCGCGAGCGCCTTCGGCTTGTCGAAACCTTCGCGGTAGCGGCCGCGGAAGATGTCGCCCGCGACCATCAGCTGATAGCCGCCCATCGCCGGTTGCGACCCCACCTGGTCCGGGTACACGTCGATCAGCTTGACGACCCAGTCGGAATCCGTGCCGCTCGTCGACGCGACGAGGTGGGCGACCGGCTCGCCGCTGATTTTCACGGGCGCCGTCAGCACGTCGGACACGAACGTCGCGACGTCCGTGCGGCCTGACGCCTCGCGCTGGTCGTCGGCGAGCCAGCGTGGCCACGTCTGGCCCTTCGTTTCATCGTAGCCGTACGGCGGGATCGGGCGCTGGCGGAACGGCACGGGCTTCGCCGGATCGGACACGTATTCGTCGTAGCCTTTCGCATCCGCCGCGCCCCCGAGCACGGCCTTCTGCCCGGCGGTCAGGTGCAGCGCGACGGGTTCGATGGCGCAGCCGGACGTACACCCTGCGGGCCACGCGGCCAGGTTGCGCCACTTGTTCGTGCCCGTCTCGAACGCCGTCACCGTGGGAATCGCGGGCACGGATGCGTCGCCCTTCAGGTAGCGCGCAAGGAACGGTTTCAGCACTTGCTGGCGCCAGGTCAGCGCCGTGTCGCTGCCGAACTTCAGGGTGCCCAGCGAGCTGCCGTCGCCGATCGCGCCGCCGTGCGACCATGGGCCCAGCGACAGGAACACCTTGTTGTCGGTATCGTGCGGCTTGATCGCCTTCCACACGGCGATGGCGCCGTAGATGTCTTCCGCGTCCCACAGGCTGTGCACGAGCAACGTGGGCACCGTGACGGGTTCGCCGGCGAGGATGCGGTCCATCGCCTGCTGGCGCCAGAAGTCGTCGTAGGCGGGATGCGCGACGACCTTGTTCCAGAAGCCGCTCTGTTCCAGCCCGCGCTCGCGCGCCAGCGCGCCCGCGGAACCCGCGCGCATGTACATGTCGTAGTCGTCGTAGTTCGTGATGGGCCACTTGACCGTGTTGGCGCGCGTGACGACCTGCTCGAGGATGTACGACATATTGATCTGCCGGAAGGCGCCATTGTGGAACCAGTCGTCGCCCATCCAGCCATCGACCATCGGGTTCATCGGCACGGCGACCTTCAGCGCGGGATGCGGATGCACGAGCGCCATCAGCGGCAGGAAGCCGTCGTACGAGATGCCGATGATGCCCACGCGGCCGTTCGTCTCCGGCACGTTCTTCGTCAGCCATTCGATCGTGTCCCACGTGTCCGTCGAGTGGTCGACGGGCGTCGGGTTCAGCGGCCCGTGCAGCGGGCGGTTCATCACGTAGTCGCCTTCCGACCCGTACTTGCCGCGCACGTCCTGCACGACGCGGATATAGCCCTCTTCGGCGATGACGTCGGCCGCGTTGTCGTAGCCCGTCAGGATCGTCTCGAGGTCCGAACTGTCCGCGTGGTTCACGAGGCTGGACGCATCGTACGGCGTGCGCGTCAACAGGATCGGCGCGTTCTGCACGCCGTTCGGCACGATGATGATGGTGTTGAGCTTCGTGCCGTCGCGCATGGGGATCAGCACCGTGCGCTTCACGTAGTTGAAGCCCGCGTTCGGCGCGGTGAATTCGGCCGGGGTCTCGGTAGGCAGCGCGGGATATTGCGGTGCGGGCGGCGCCACCTGCGCGTGCGCGAGGCCGGCGAGTGCCAGCGCGGCGAGAAGTAGAGGGAAGCGCGGCGCGCGGCGGACAGCGAGTGGCATCATCGGGAGGCGTCCTTGGCTGGTCGGGTCGGCCGCTACATTAGCACAGCCGGACGCGCATCCGCTCACCCGTTCGCCGTACGCGCCGCAGCGTGTTCGCCGCACGCCGGCACTTCATGCAGACCAGCTTCGAACAGCACGACGCGGCGCGCGCGCGGCAAGCCTTCCCACCACGCGAGCGGGAAGGTGAGGCGGCGGTCGGCCATGCGCACGAACGCGTCGAAGCCGGGCTGCGTCTGCGCCAGCACGACGGCTTCCTCGAGGTGCGACGCCCGCACTTCGATGCGCATGCCGCCTTCGCCGGGAAAGGCCAGCACGCGCGAGACGTCGTCCCACGGCACGACGACGTCCCTGGTTGCGAAGCCGTCCGGGAACGTGCGGATGCCGGACTGGGCGCGCGGCACCAGGCGGAGTGTCATGCGACGCGCCAGGCGGGCGAGGGCGGACGGCATGGTGCGCTCCGCCGTCACCGGCCCGCGTGCGGCCCGCTGCGGTCGACCAGCAGCAGCTGGCCGCGGCCCACTGTCTTCGCCGCGGTGCGGCCGCGGTCGTCGACGTTGACGCTGGCCGTGCCCGGCCCGTGCACGACGATGTCCGCGTGGGTCGCCGTCAGGCCGCGGCCATCCATGCTGCCGGAGCCGGACAACTGCGCGTCGACTTGCGCCACGGTGCCGTCGACGTGCGCGTCGCCCGGGCCGCCCATGCGCAGCAGCAGGCGCTTGGCCGCAAGGTGCGCGTCGATGCCGCCGGAGCCGTGCAGGTCCGCGTCCAGCGTGTCGGATACCTGCGCCAGCTTGACACCACCCGGACCGTGGCTGCGCACGGTCGCCTTGTTCGTCTTGAGGTTCGCGGCGTCGAGGTCGCCCGAGCCGCCGATCTCCACGGTGAGGTCGCCCACGGAGCCCGCGAGTGTCACGTTGCCCGGTCCGTTCATGCGCAGTTGCGCGGCGCTCGCCTGCAGGCCGCGCACGGCCAGGTCGCCGGAGCCGTCCACTTCCGCGTCGAGGCGGCGCAGATTGCCCGCGATGCATGCCTGGCCGGGGCCGTGCTGCACGCTGCGCGCGCCGTCGACGGCCAGCGCGCAGCCTTCGAAGTCGCCCGCGCCGGACATCTCGAGGTCCAGGTCGCGGCTCGTGCCGGACAACTTGACGCCGCCCGGGCCGTGCATGCGCACCGTGGCCTTCGCGACGCGCAGGCCGTCCGCTTCCAGGTCGCCGGCACCGCCGCTCTGCACGGCCAACGTATTGCCCACGCCCGCGAGCCGCACGTCGCCCGGACCGTTCATCGTGAGGTCGACGTCGGCCGCCTTCACGCGTGTCAGGTCCAGGTCGCCGCTGCCGCTTGCCGTCACGGCCAGCTGTCGCACGGCGCCGCTCGCGCGCACGTCGCCCGGTCCCGTGTCGGCCAGCGTGAAACGATCGCCGCCGAGATGGTCGACCTCGACGTCGCCGCTGCCCGCGGTCGCCAGGCGTTTCAGGCCGGCCGCGCCGATGCGCACGGTGACGGTCTCGCGGCGCTTGCCGAAGCTGAAGGAGAAACCGTTGCGCTGCACGGGCCGCACGAAGAGCGTGTCGCCGCGCACGAGGGTCTCGACCTCGGCCAGTTGCTGGCGCTCGCCGCTCAGTTCCAGTGCCGGCTGCGCCTGCGCGTCGATGACGACGTGGTACGGCCCCGCCAGCTCGATCGCGCTGAAGGCGGCGACGGGGCGGCGTTCCGTCGCGACGGCGGAGCTTGCGTCTTGCGGCCCGGCGTACGAGACGGGTGCCGTGGCGATGGCACCGGCCGCGAGCGCGGCGGCGAGGAGGGTGAGCTTGAGGGCGGTCTTCATGGTGTCGTCGTTCTCGTGCGGCAGCGCCGGGAGACTGCACGATACGACAGGCACCGTCGGCGCGCAGCCGCCGTTCGACGAACGCGCGAATCCGTGGAACAGGCTGCGGAAAAGAGGGGGCGGACGGCGGCCCGCTCTACTTCACCGGCGCGACCGTATAGCCGGCCTGTTCGAGGTCGGCCAGCAGGCCGCCGCAATCGGCCCCGTCGTGCTTCGCCGCGAACAGGTTGCGCACGGGGACGACGTAGAAATGCGTCCCGCCGTCGGCCAGCGCGTTGATGCGCCGGACCCAGTCGCGATTGCGCGCGCAGACGAGGCCCGCGTCCAGCGGCGCCAGGCGCGCGAACGTGCCGCCCGCGGCGGGCGTGCGGTTGCGCAGCAACGCGTCGAAGTCGTGCGTCAGCCGGGGGATGGCGCGGGCCGCCGGCTCGGCGGCGTTGTCGACGACGTCCTGCAGCAGCAACGTGCGGCGCGGGCCGGACGCGCAGTAGGCGCGCATCATGCCCGTGCGGTCGTCGATGTCGTGCACGGCGATGTCGGGCCGCGCGCGGATGAGTGCCGCCGCCACGCTGCCGCGCGGCGCCTCGGCCGCGGCCCCTTCGGTCTTGCGGCCGGCCGCCAGCGCGGCCGCCTGGTCGCGCGCGAACTGCAGCAGCGTGAACTCGTCGCTCATCTCGATCAGGCGCGCCCATGAGCGTGCCTGCGTGTCGGGGTCGGGCGCCTGCGCCAGCGCCTTGACGTCGAGGGCATCGCGGCGCGCCATGTCGGCTTGCAAGGTGAGCGTGAGGATGCGCTGGCGCAGGTCGTTCAGCCGGGCGATGCCGGCTTCGTCGAGCTGGCGCAGGTCGCAGCCTGGATTGGCGTCGAAGTCGGGCGGCGCCTCGTCGCCGTCGCCCACGCCCTCGACGGACAGCGTGCTCGACGCCCGCAGCGCAGGCAGCACAGCGCGTGTGTAATAGCCGTCGAACTCGACGGGCAGGCCGACCGAGGTTGCTGCCAGCACGTACAGCACGGTGGTACCGTGTTCGGGGGCGGTGCGTGTGGCTTTCCACAGCCGCGGCGCGGCGGCCGGTGCGGCAGACGCGGCGCCGACCATGAGCGCGAACAGGCAGGGAAGAAGGCGGGCGGTCGTCATGGCGGCGATTATAGGCCGCCGGGCCCGCGCACGGCCGAGCCGAACATGACAGTTTGTCCACGCGGCATCGCCCCGCCGAGACGTCCCGCCGTGAATGTGGCTCGAGCACAACGGCGCAGCCGGCCGCGCCGCCGCGTTCGCCCGTCCGGGCGCGCCGCCGCAAGCTGACCCGTGGCCGGAACGGGGGCCGAATGTCATAATGGATGCTCGTCAAGGAGAACACAGTGATCCGCTACATGGGCACGCGCAAGAATGCGGACGGTGCCGCCGTTTATGTATTCATCGTCAACGGCCTGGAAAAGGAAGTGCGCGAGCACGCCCTCAAGCAGCATCCCGGCTGCTACGAAGCGCTGCCGGCTTCGGTGAAGGCGAAGATCGCCGCCAACCGGGCATGGCTGTCCAAGCTGTGACGCCGCTGCGCCGGTTTGCCGGCGTGCTTGCGCTGGCGTTGTCTCTCGCCGGGCCGGCGTGTGCGCAGACGCAGGACAAGCAGCCATCCACGTTCGGCCCCGTCATCGGCGCGGCGCTGCTGTGCCACGACCATCTCGACAACGCGTATTTTTATTCCTGGCTGACGACCCATTTCGGCGCGCCGTACAAGCACACGGGCGGCGCGTACTGGTTCCGCACGGGCGAGGCGACGCTGTGGGGCGCGCCCGTGACGGAAGTGATGGTCAGCGACGACACGAGCGAGTGGGTGTTCGTGGGCGCCGTCGCCGACGTGCCGCCGGACGAACTGGAACAGGCGGTCCGCAAGGCGGCCGGCGTGCGCCACGTGGCGGCCGACGCATCGGCCTACCCATTGCGGATATCCACCCCCGGCAGCACGATCGCCTACTACAATGCCCAAAGCAAAATATACTGCGCGAAGTTCAAACCGCTGCCGCCGCGCCGGTAAGCCTTTGGTATTGGTATGTACACACATTATTTTCATCTGAAGCAGGCGCCGTTCTCGATCGCGCCCGATCCGCGTTACCTGTTCATGAGCGAGCGTCACCGCGAGGCGCTTGCGCACCTGCTGTACGGCGTCAAGAGCGGCGGCGGTTTCGTGCTGCTCACGGGCGAGATCGGCGCCGGCAAGACGACCGTCTGCCGCTGCTTCATCGAGCAGGTGCCGGACGATTGCCGCCTCGCGTACATCTTCAATCCGAAACTGACGGTCGAAGAACTGCTGCAGACGATCTGCGACGAATTCCGCATCGACGTCGCGGCGGGCGGCGGCGTGAAGGCCTATGTCGACGCGATCAACGCGTACCTGCTCGACAGCCACGCGCGCGGCCACAACAACGTGCTCGTGATCGACGAGGCGCAGAATCTGTCGGCCCAGGTATTGGAGCAGTTGCGCCTCCTGACGAACCTCGAGACGAGCGAGCGCAAGCTGCTGCAGATCATCCTCATCGGCCAGCCGGAACTGCGCGCCATGCTCGCGCGGCCGGAGCTGGAGCAATTGGCCCAGCGCGTGATCGCCCGCTACCACCTGGGCCCGCTGTCGGCCGCCGAGACGGATGCCTACGTCGCGCACCGCCTGGCAGTCGCGGGCGTACAGGGCGCGGCGCCGATCCCGTCCGCGCTGGCGCCGTTGATCCACCGCCTGACGGATGGCGTGCCGCGCCGCATCAACCTGCTGTGCGACCGCGCGCTGCTCGGCGCCTACGTCGAGAACAGCCGCGAGGTGACGGCCAAGATCCTGCGCCGCGCCGCGCGTGAAGTGTTCGCGGGCGACGCCGCGGCCGCCGCCGGCGCCCCCCGTCCCCCGTTGCGCTGGCCGTTCGTGGCCGGCGGCGTGCTGGCCGGCGCGGCGCTCAGCGCGGCCGCGTGGCAGGCCGTGCCGCACGGCGCCGCACCGCCGGCCGCGCCCGTCGCCGTGAAGGCGCCCGCCAAGCCGGCACCGGCCGTCGCGCTGGCCGACCCGTCCGCGCAACCGCTGGCGCTCGGCACGCAGGACGAGGCATTGCGCGCGCTGGGTGCGCTGTGGGGGCAGCAGTTGCCGGCGGGCGCCCCGTGCGACGGCGCGCCGCGCCTGGGCCTGCGCTGCTACCAGGGCCACGGCGGCCTGTACGAACTGCGCCTGCTCGACCGGCCCGCGATCATCGGCCTGCACGACGGCCAGCGGCTCGGCTACGCCGTGCTCACCGGCATCGACGACACGAACGCCACACTCACCATCGACGGCCGGCCACATATCGTGAGCCTCGGCGCGCTGGCGACCCGGCTGGACGGCGACTACACGACGTTGTGGAAGGTGCCGCGCGGTTTCCGCGACCAGGTGGGGCCGGGCGACAGCGGGCCGGACGTCGACTGGATCGCGACCCGGCTCGCGGAACTCGACGGCAAGCACGCGGCCCCGCCGCCGGGCCAGGCCCTGGACGAGCCGACGCGGCGCCTGCTGCGCGCGTTCCAGGTGAAGCAGAACCTGAAGGCGGACGGTCTGGCCGGCCCGCGCACCTATATGCGGCTGAACCAGCTCTCCGGCGTCGCCGAGCCGCGCCTCTTGGCAGCCACGGGAAAATGACATGTCCTACATCCTCGAAGCCCTGAAGAAGGCCCAGGCCGAACGCCAGCTCGGCAATGCGCCGACGATCCACGCGCAGCAGGCCGCGCCCGTGGCGCCCGCGCGCGCGGCGGGCGGCCGCAAGCCGCTGCTCGTCGGCCTCGGCGCAGGGGCGCTCGTCGTCGTCGCGGGCGCGCTGCTCGTGTGGCGCCAGGCGCCCACGGCGGCACCGGCAGCGCGGCTCGATGCCGCCCGCACGCCCACGCCGGCGCCCGTCCGCGCGCCGGATGCGCTGCAGGTGAGCGTGCCGCCCGCGTCCGCGCCAGCGCCAGTGTCCGCCAATGCGCCCGCGCCCGCGCGCGTGGCCGAGCCGTCGATCGCCCCGGCGCAGGTCCCGGCGGCGCCCGCATCGGTGGCGCAGACCGCCGCTGTACCCGTACCCGGACGCGTGACCGAGCCTGCGGTCGCGCGGCCGGCGCCGAGCGCGCCCGCCGTTCCGGCACCGACCGCCCCGGCGCAGGCCGCCGCCGCGCCTGCAGCAGCGCGTCCGGCAGCAGCCGTACCTGCGCAGGTTGCCGTCGCCCCCGCACGCGCGCCCGAGCCGGCGGCGGCGCGTCCGGCGCCCCCCGCGCAGGCCGCCGCCAAACCTGCTCCCGAGGACAGCCTGCCGTTCCTGCAGCAGCTGCCGGAGGCCCAGCAGCGCGACATCCCCCGCGTGACGTTCGGCGGCTATATGTATTCCGCGAATCCGGCGGACCGCCTGCTGCTGGTCGACAAGACGCTGCGCCACGAGGGCGAGGAAGTCGCGCCCGGTCTCGTGCTGGAAAAGCTGCTGCCCAAGGCGGCCGTCATGAACTACCGGGGCCTGCGCTACCGTGTCGTCTACTGAGGCCGGCGGCCGCGGCCCCGTGCTGGGCGTCATCGGCTGGTCCGGCAGCGGCAAGACGACCTTGCTGACCTGGCTCGTCGGCCGGCTGGCGGCGGCGGGGCTGCGGGTCAACGTCGTCAAGCACAGCCACCACGACATCATGCTGGAGCCGCCGCACAAGGACAGCGCCCGCCTGCGCGCGGCCGGCGCAGCCGAGGTGATGATCGCGTCGCCGTACCGCGTCGCGATCATGCGCGAGCTGCGCGGAGCCGCCGAGCCCCCGCTGGCCGAGCACCTGGCGCGCCTCGCACCGGCCGACCTGACGCTCGTCGAAGGCTATAAATGGGAGCCGCTGCCGAAGCTGGAGGTGTACCGGCCGGAAGTCGGCAAGCCGCCGATGTTTCCGGACGATCCGCACATCGTCGCCGTCGCGTCCACCGCGGCACGGCCGGACGGGCTCGCGGCGCATGTCGCGTGGCTGGACCTGGAAGACCGGGACGCCGTCTTGCGCTGGATCTGTCAATTCCATCGCCTGCCGGCCTAAAGTCCGCGACGATCCTGCCGTTAATGGAGATGACCGGCTGTACGGGCGCACTCGGCGCCCGGCCGACCGTCGAGACCACCACAGGAGCACATATGGACGTCATGGGTATTGCCAAGCTCGCCACCAGCATCGCCGACACGGGCACCCGCCAGGACGTCGCCGTCGCGGTGCTGAAGAAAGCGCAGGACATCGAGGCCGCCCAGGCGACCCAGCTGCTGGAAGCCGTGCAGGCCGCGTCGCCCGCGCCGAACCTGCCGCCGCACCTGGGCAACCACGTCAACACGACGGCCTGACGCGCACGTCAACGGAATCGCCGCGCCCCGCGTTATCGGCGCAGTACCCGGCAGACGGGGGCGGCCACACAACGACAATCCGCTCAGCCGCCACCAACGGGCTGTGCAGCGGCGACCCAAAGCGTCCCGCGCGCAGCCGCCAACGGCCGCCCCGGCCGGCGTACACTTTCCCGCATCCTGCCCGGCCGCGCTAGAATGCTTGCCGTAGTGCATGTACGCACCATCATTCGGAGAAACCCATGAATAAACGACAAGCCCTGATCGCCGCCGCGCTCGCGAGCGTCTGCGCCGCCCAGGCATCGGCCGCCGGCCAGATGGATGCGCAGTCCGGCGCCGAAGAAAAATGCTATGGCGTGGCGAAGGCCGGCCAGAACGATTGTGGCAGCGCCACCCATGGCTGCGCCGGCCTGGCGAAGTCGGACAACGAGCCGGGCGATTGGAAATTCGTTCCGAAGGGCACGTGCGAAAAAGCGGGCGGCAAGCTGACGCCGCCGAAGAAGAAGGACAAGTAAGCCGTCATGGCCGCCGCTGACCGGCCCGCGCAAGGCGCCGGCATCGGCCTGCGGGCGCCGCACTACCGCGCCTTCCTCGACGACAAACCGGCCGTCGGCTGGGTCGAGGTGCACACGGAAAATTTTATCGCTCGGGGCGGCCACGACTGGCACGTGCTGCGCGCGGTGCGGCGCGACTATCCCGTCGGCTTGCACGGCGTGGGCCTCGGCCTCGGTTCCGTGCACGGCTTTTCCGACGACCACCTGGCCCGCGTCGCCGCGCTCGTGGCGGCCATCGAACCGGCCCTCGTCTCCGAACATCTCGCCTGGGGCGCGCTGCGCGACCGCCAACTGAACGACCTGCTGCCGCTGCCGCTGGACGGCGCCGCGCTGGACCTCGTCGCGACGCGCGTCATGCGCGTGCAGGATGCCATCAAACGTCGGATCCTCGTCGAAAACGTCTCCACCTATGTGCGCTTCGCGGCGGATGCGATGAGCGAGGCCCAGTTCCTCGCCGAACTCGCGCGCCGCACCGGATGCGGCGTGCTGCTGGACGTGAACAACCTGTATGTCAACGAGCGCAACCACGGCGAGGATCCGTACGCCGCCATCGAGGCACTGCCGCGCGCGAGCGTGGGCGAGATCCACCTGGGCGGCCACCTCGTCACGGCGGACGGCGTGATCGACCACCACGGCGCCAAGGTCGCGCCACCCGTGTGGGACCTGTACCGCGCCGCGCTGGCCCGCTTCGGCGCCGTGCCCACGCTCGTCGAATGGGACACGGACCTGCCGCCGCTCGCCGTGCTGCTGGACGAGGCGGCGCGCGCGGACACGATCGCGGCTGCCACGGCGGGGCAGGGTGCCGGCGGAGACCTCATCATCACCGTCGACCCGGCGCCGCGCGCCGACCTGGACACGATCCAGCAAGCGTTCGGCGTCGCGCTGTTCGATGCGGCCGGCGACATGGCGCTCGTGCCGCTGTTGAAGGGCGATGCGCGCCGCGTCGGCATCTACCGGGGCAATCTCGCCGCGCATTGGACGCGTGCGCTGGCGTCCGCGTATCCCGTGCTGCGCCGGCTCGTGGGCGACGACTTCTTCGACGCGCTGGCTGGCGTCTTCGGCCGCGCGCATCCCGCACGCGACCCGGACCTGAACCGTTTCGGTGCCGAATTACCCGATTTCCTCGCCGGCTTCCCGCCGGCCGCCGACCACCCGTACCTGCCGGACGTCGCGCGGCTCGAGTGGTGCGTGCACGAGGCGTGGTTCGCCCCCGATGACGACGGCCCGGCGCCGACCGTCGCGGGCCTCGCACCCGATGCGTTCGAGGCCGCGCGCGCCGTGCTGCATCCGGCGCTGCGGTTGCACGCGTCGCCGTGGGCCACGGTGGCGCTGTGGCGCGCGCACCAGGACGGCGGGCCCGCGTTTCCGGACGCGCTGCGGGCGGACACGCACGCGCTCGTGCTGCGCGCGCGCGTCGCCGTGACGGTGGAGGCGATCAGCGCGGCGGAATACGCGGCGCTCGCATGTCTCGCGCACGGTGGCACGTTCGGCGCGGCGCTCGACGCGGCGTTCGACGTGGACGGGGACTTCGATGTGGCCGCGCACCTGCGGCGCTGGCTGGATGGGGGAATCGTGAGGAGAATCGTGACGGAGCGGTGAAGGCGGCGCCGCGGGGCCGCCGTGCCGTCAGTGGTAGAAGGCGCGCAGGATGCGTTCTTCGCCGGTGCGGTCGTGGTGCAGCTCGTTCGCCGCGTGCGTCGCTTCCATCATCCGGTTCAGCTGTTCTTCCTCGAAGCGGGCCAGTTCCTCGTTGGCGGCCGTGAGCGCCACCGCCAATTTGGCGCGGGCGTTCTGGTATACGACACCGGTGTAATGGTCGGTATTCTTGAGCAGCTCTTCCGCGTTTTCGATGACGAGGCGCAGGTCGCCGATGAGGCGCTGCTGCGTCATGGAGCTTGGTTCCGGGGTTTCCATCTTCCTCACCTTTAGCCGAATTTACGACTTCAATATAGAGAAGGGGGACTGCCCAAGTTTGTCAGCGCGCAAACGTCAACCCGCACCGTCGGGGACGGCTTACCCACCGCGACCTTGCAGGCCGCGCGGCAACGCTTCAGCGCACCTGGATCCGGATGTCGCCCAAGGTCACGACCTGGCCCGCGCGGATCTTGGCCGTCTTGCGCAGTTCCTGCTTCCCATCGACCGACACGTCGCCGCTGGCCACGACGTGCTTACCGGCGCCGCCGCTGTCCACCACGCCGACCAGTTTCAGCAGCTGGTTCAGCTCGATGAACTCCGATGTCAGTTCAAAAGTTGTTGTTTGCATCATTCTATCCCTGGATAACAATCGGTGTCGTACTGTTGTGTCTGTTTAGACAACACCTGGAAAAAAAACAACGCCGCCCCCGCGCGGGCGGGGACGACGTTCGATGGCCATGCGGCGCCGTCAGTCCGGGCTCGGCCGCGTCATCTCGATGGGCACGATCCACTGGTCGAACTGCGCCTCGTCGACGAAGCCCGACTGCAGCGCGGCCTGGCGCAAGGTCAGCCCGTCGTGCTGGGCCGTCTTGGCGATCTGCGCGGCGCGATCATACCCGATATGCGGGGCCAGCGCCGTCACCAGCATCAGCGATTGCTCCATCAGCTCGCCGATGCGCTTGCGGTTCGGCTCGATGCCGCGGGCGCAATGCTCGTCGAACGAGCGCATGCCGTCTGCCAGCAGGCGTGCGCTCTGCAGGAAGTTGTGGGCGATCATCGGCTTGAACACGTTCAATTCGAAATTGCCCTGCGCGCCGCCGACGGTGAGGGCGACGTCGTTGCCGAACACCTGGCAGCACAGCATCGTCAGCGCCTCGCACTGCGTGGGGTTCACCTTGCCCGGCATGATCGAGCTGCCCGGCTCGTTTTCCGGGATCGTGATCTCGCCCAGGCCGGAGCGGGGGCCGGACGCCATCCAGCGCACGTCGTTGGCGATCTTCATCAGCGCGGTGGCCAAGGTCTTGAGCGCGCCGTGCGCCAGCACCATCGCGTCGTGGCCGGCGAGCGCCATGAACTTGTTCGGCGCCGACTTGAATTGCAGGCCCGTGCGCGACGAGATCTCGGCCGCGATGCGGTTGGCGAATTCCGGATGCGCGTTCAGCCCCGTGCCGACTGCCGTGCCGCCGGCGGCCAGCAGCAGCAGGCCGGGCAGGGTGTTCTTGATCGCGTGCTCGGCGAATTCGAGTTGCGCCACGTAGCCGGAGAATTCCTGGCCCAAGGTCAGCGGCGTCGCATCCTGCAAGTGGGTGCGGCCGATCTTGACGATGTCGGCGAAATCGCGCGATTTGGCTTCCAGCGTGCCGCGCAGCTTCGCCAGCGCGGGCACCACGTCCTTGGCGACGGCCAGTGCGGCCGCCACGTGCATCGCGGTCGGGAACATGTCGTTCGACGACTGCCCCATGTTGACGTGGTCGTTCGGATGGAGCAGGCGCGCCTCGCCCCGTTCGCCGCCGAGCAGTTCGGACGCGCGGTTGGCGAGCACCTCGTTCATGTTCATGTTGCTCTGCGTGCCGGAGCCCGTCTGCCAGACGGACAGCGGGAATTCTGCCGGATGGCGCCCTTCCAGCACTTCGTCGGCGGCGCGGATGATGGCGTCGGCCTTGTCCTGCGGAAGCTTGCCGAGCGAGCGGTTGACGGCGGCCGCGGCCCGCTTCACCTGCGCCAGCGCGGCGACCAGCTCGGGCGGCATCGTCTCGCTCGAGATGTGGAAATGGTGCAGCGAGCGCTGCGTCTGCGCGCCCCACAGATGGCCGTTCGGTACCTCGATGGGGCCGAAGCTGTCCTTCTCGATCCGGTTTTCCATGGATGTGTCCTGTTGGTTTGACAATGGAATTAAAGAGTGTACCGCAACGGTCGTTAACGACGCAGAAGCCTCAATTTTCCACGCTCCCACGCCATGGCCCGCCGCACACGCCTTATCCTCTGCAGTCTCTCCCTCGCCGCGTTCGTTTCTGCCCACGCGGCCGAGCTGGGCGATCCGCGCGTGTCGTCGCACATCGGCCAGCCGCTCGTGGCCGACGTGGAGCTGACCTTGCTCGACGATCCCGCCACGCCCGTGCAGGTGCGCGTGGCCAGCCCGGAGGTCTACAACGGCGCCGGCATCGCCGTGCCGCCCGTGCTGGCCAGCCTGAACCTGTCCGTGATGCGGCGCGACGGCCGCCAGTTCCTGCACGTGACGTCGCTGCGCCCCGTCGATGCGGACCACGTGCACCTGTACCTGGAACTCGTCGACAAGGGGCAGCGCGCCGTGCGGTTGGCCACGCTGTGGCTGACGCCCGATCCCACGCCGGCACCGCCTCCCGCGCCCGCGCCCGCGCCGGCGCGCGTGGCTGCACCGGCACCGCTGTCCGCACCGGTGCCGGATGCCGTGCTGCTGGCCCAGGTCGAGCGGGCCCGTGCGGCGCGCGCCGCTGCCGCTGCAACTGCCGCCGTCGAAGGGGCCGCCGTGCCCGCCGCGCCCCGGCCGCCGGTGCGACGCCCGCATCCGGCGCCGGCCGCCAAGGCGCCCGCACTGCCGGTGGCGCAGCCGGACGCCCATCCGGCCACGTGCGCGCGACCCGCCGCGGAAGCCCAGGCCTGCGCGGCGCTCGGCGCGAAGAACGACGAATTGCGCGCCCGGCTGGGCCAGGTCGAGGACCGGATGAAGAAGCTGCAGGTGGCGCTGACGGCGCCGGTCGGCGTGAAGCCGCCGGCCGGGCTCGAGCGCAAGGACGGTGGTGCCAAGGGCGAGCCGGCCAAGGACGTGCAGGCACACGCGGACGTCGCCAAGCCCGAGGCAGCCAAGGCCGCGCAGGCGCATCCGGACGGCGCCAAGGTCGAGTCGGCCAAGAACGCATCGGCTCATCCGGCGGTCGCCAAGCCCGAGCCCGCCAAGCCCGCGCCGGCGCATCCGGACGGCGCCAAACCCGAGCCGGCCAAGGACGCCAAGCCCGCACCGGACGCGCCCAAGCCGGCCGCGGCCGTCCCGCCCACGCCGGTGAAGCCCGTCGTGCCGGCGGGCCCGCGCCCCATCCATTCGATCAAGCCGCTCGTGGCGCACGCGCCGAAAGCGCCGCCGCCCGATGACGGCCTGCCATGGGGCTGGATCGCCGCCGTCGCCGGTGTGCTGGCGCTGGGCGGGGCAGGGGCGTTCGTCGTCGTCCGCCGGCGCCGCGCCGGTGCGGGCGGCGGTGGCGCAGGTCCCCTCGCCAGGCTGAGGGCGCGCTTCGCGGCGCGTGCCGGGAAGACGCAGCCGGATGCGCTTGAACCCCGCGCGCAACAGGCCGCCGAACCGACGCTGGACTGATCCTTGAACACGTTCAAGTTCGGCGCACAAGTCGTCTACACAAGTCCGATTTTTGCGTTATACTCTGTTTCAATGATCTTTTGATCACAGATCAAAGCTCATGAAACGGCCCAGGGTCCGCCGCAGCCACCACCGATAGCGTGGCGCGGGACCGGACTATCGCTGAGGAAGCGCCTGGGACCGGAAGCGGTTCGCCTGCCGGCAGTGGCAGGTGGACGCCGGAGGCAACCGGCAAGAGGCGACGCCAGGGGATGCCTGGTGCTCGCTCTCCCCCAATTCCGGCGGAACGTCCACGACGGGTCGCCACGACGAACTAAACAACCCGCGCAGACGACCCCGTCGCTGCGCGGGTTTTTGTTTGGCGGTCGCGCGGTTGCTTGGTGCGTTGGCCCCATGCCCGGGTTATCGCTACCATGGTGCTTCATCCGATCGATGAGGAGGGGACATGAGCGACGCCTCGCCGGCGCGCGCGCCGCGTGCCGACCTGTTTTCCGAATACTGCCCGTCGCGCGACGTGCTGAAGCACGTGACGAGCCGCTGGGGCGTGCTGCTGCTCGTCGCCTTGCTGGACGGCCCGCAGCGCTTCGGCGAATTGCGCCGCAAGGTGGGCGGCATCAGCGAAAAGATGCTGGGCCAGACCCTGCAGTGGCTGGAACAGGACGGTTTCGTGCAGCGCATCGCGCACCCGGTCGCGCCGCCGCACGTGGACTACCGGCTGACGCCGCTGGGCGAGGGCATCGGCCGCAAGGTCGGCGAGGTGGTGGCGTGGATCGAAGGGAACCTGGACGGCATCCAGGCGGCGCAGGCGGCGCATGCGGCAGAGGCAAGCTAGAAAGCAAAAAGCCCCAGGACCGTGGTCGAGGGGCTTCGGCTGGCGTGGCGGCGGATCAGTGAGCCGGGCTCAGCGCGCGGTCGAGCTGGCCCATCCACGGTTCCGTGATGTCGCGCACGGCGCGGTCGTTGGCCATGATCTGCTTGAGCAGGTCGATCTTGCGCTTGCGCTCGACGCCGGCCAGCGGCGGCACGCCGCTCTTCGCCGCGCTCGCCTGCAGGGCGCACTGCGTTTCCAGGCGGGCCAGGCCGTCCCAATCCCCTTCGCGCGCGGCCACTGCCATGCGGCTGCTCAATGCGGCGATGTTTTCGTACATTGCGAGGACTTCGTTGGACGTCATGACTGCGCTCCACCAGGGTGACCACACCGGCCGGATTACCGGTTGTCTGCCTTTTACGGCAGCGTTTTGGGGAACTTTAGGGTTTTCGAAAGATTTTTTTGAAATTTTTTTTCGGACGGCGCGCTATAGTGCTTGCCGGCGCGTGCTGCCATGCCGGCGCGTGCCACGACGAGACCGACGAACCTGAACAATAAAGGGACATCATGAAACTCAGCAGGACTCCGATCAAGACCGCCATTGCCCTCGTGCTGTGCGGAACCGCCCTCGTTACCACGGGCGCGGAAGCATCCGGGCAGACCCCGCCCGCGGCCGCACCGGCCGGGACCGCCCAGGCCGCGCCGCGCCCCGGCGACGATTTCTTCGCCTGGGCCAACAAGGATTGGCTTGCCAAAACGACCATCCCCGAGGACCGCAGCCGCTGGGGCGCCATGGACAACCTGGCGGAAGACACGAACCAGCGCATCGTCAAGCTGATCGAGGCGGTCGGCGCGGACAAGAAGGCCGGCCCGGAAGCGCGCAAGGTCGCGGATTACTTCAACGCCTATATGGACGAGGCCGCGATCGAGGCGCGCGGCGCCGCGCCGCTGAAGCCCGAACTGGCGCAGATCGCCGCCATCAAGGACAAGGCCGGCCTCGTGCGCGTGCTGGGCGCGTCCGTGCGCGCGGACGTCGATCCGCTGAACAATACGCATTTTGCGACCGAAAACATCTTCGGGCTGTGGGTGTCGCCCGGCCTGCACGATCCGGCGCACAACTGGCCGTACCTGCTGCAGGGCGGCCTGGGCATGCCGGACCGTGCGTATTATCTCGACAACAACGAGCGCATGGCGGGCCTGCGCACACAATATCAAAAACACATCGCCGCGATGCTGAAACTGGCCGGCTACGCGACGACGGACGCCGACGCCGACGCGCGCGCCGCGAAGATCTTCGCGCTCGAGGTCGACATCGCCAACACGCACACCACCCGCGCCGACTCGGCCGACGTGCTGAAGGCCGACAACACGTGGACGCGCAAGGACTTCCCTACCAACGCGCCGGGCATCGAATGGGACGCGTTCTTCAAGGCCGCGCACCTGTCCGACCAGGACAAGTTCATCGTCTGGCACCCGTCGGCCGTGAAGGGCGAGGCGGCCCTCGTCGACAAGACGGATCTCGCCACGTGGAAGGACTATCTCGCGTTCCACACCATCAACCGCATGGCAAACGTGCTGCCGAAGGCGTTCGCCGACCAGCGTTTCGACTTCTACGGCAAGGCACTGTCCGGCACGCCGCAGCAATCCGTGCGGTGGAAGCGGGCGCTGGGCGCCACGAACGAGGCGATGGATGAAGCGGTCGGCAAGCTTTACGTCGCGAAATACTTCCCGGCCGAGAACAAGGCGCAGTTGCAGCGGATGGTCGCGAACATCGTGACGGCGTTCGGCAAGCGCATCGACAAGCTCGACTGGATGGCCCCCGCTACGCGCGCGCAGGCGAAGGAAAAGCTGAAGACCTTGTACGTCGGCGTTGGCTACCCGGACAAGTGGAAATCGTATGTGGGCCTGAAGGTCGACCCGAAAGATGCGTTCGGCAACGCGTTGCGCGCCGAGGCGTTCCACATGGGGCAGGAACTGGCGAAGCTGCACACGAAGCCGGACCGCACCGAATGGTCGATGCCGCCGCAGCTCGTCAACGCCGTCAACCTGCCGCTGCAGAACGCGCTGAACTTCCCGGCCGCCATCCTGCAGCCGCCGTTCTTCGATCCGAAGGCGCCGGACGCCGTCAACTATGGCGCGATCGGCGCCATCATCGGCCACGAGATCAGCCACAGCTTCGACGACCAGGGCTCGCAATTCGACGCCCAGGGCCGCCTGCGCGACTGGTGGACGAAGGAAGACATGGAGCACTTCAAGGCCGCGTCGCACAAGCTCGTCGAGCAGTACAACGCGTATAAGCCGTACCAGGACCTCGCCGTCAACGGCCAGCTCACGCTGTCCGAGAACCTCGCGGACTTGGCGGGTCTGGAAGCGTCGTACGACGCCTACCGCGCGGCCGCCGGCAAGAATGCGACACAAGAGACTGACCGCCAGTTCTTCACCGGCTATGCGCAGAGCTGGCGCACGAAGGCGCGCGAGGAGGCCGAGCGGCGCGGCATCCTGACGGACGGCCACGCGCCGCCGCGCTACCGCACCGCCACCGTGCGCAACCTGGACGCGTGGTACAAGGCGTTCGACGTGCAGCCGGGCCAGGCGCTGTACCTGCCGCCGGACGAGCGTGTGCGCGTCTGGTAAGCCTGCGCTGATGGGGCAGCTTATGTCCCGTGGGTAAGCTGCGCCGGCATGGAAGATGCCCGGACTAGAATGACCTGGCATCTTTCATCGTGGTTTTTGCTCATGAAACAGCATTATCTCGACGTCCGCCGGCGCATCGTCCATGCTCACTTCGACCTCCCCGCCATGATCGACGACGACTACGAAGACATCACGCAGCGCACGCTGCACCATTACGACGACAACGCGCGCCGTTTCTTTGCCGGCACCATCGACCACGACGTCAGCCAGAACATCGAGGCACTGCTGACCGCGATCGAGGCGCCGGCGCCGTACGCGATCCTCGACTTCGGCTGCGGCCCGGGCCGCGACCTCAAGACGTTCGCCGCGCTGGGCCACCATGCCGTCGGCCTGGACGGCAGCGCACGCTTCGTCGAGATGGCGCGCGAGTACAGCGGCTGCGAGGTGTGGCAGCAGAACTTCATCGACCTGCACTTGCCGGACGCCACGTTCGATGGCGTGTTCGCGAACGCGTCGCTTTTCCACGTCCCGCGCGACGTGCTGCCGAAAGTGCTGAACGAACTCAACGCGACGTTGAAGCCGGGCGGCGTGCTGTTCAGCTCGAACCCGCGCGGCCATAACGAAGAGGGCTGGAACGGCCCGCGCTACGGCTGCTTCCACGATTACGCGGCGTGGGAACGCTACGTCGTCGCGGCCGGTTTCGTGCCGCTGCGCCACTATTACCGGCCAGAAGGATTGCCGCGCGACCAGCAGCCCTGGCTGGCCAGCGTCTGGCGCAAGCCACTCTGTTAGGTTGCGTACAGAATGAAGATCGGCATGCAATTAACCTGAATGCATCCCGCTTGATTCAGCAGGCGGTCTTACCTACAAGGAGATACGGACATGAACGAGGACCAAATCAAAGGCAAAGCCAAGGACATCGGCGGCAAGGTGCAAGAGGAAGTCGGCAAGGTGGTCGGCAGCAGCGAGCAGCAAGCCAAGGGCCTGTCCAAGCAAGTCGAAGGCAAGGTGCAGGAAAAGGCTGGCGATCTGCGCGACGCGATCAACAAGGGCAATCGCTGACAGTGCGGTAGCGCGGGCATGGTGGGCGGAGGCCGCCCACCCTACGGCGTCGTAGGGTGGGCACCCCGTGCCCACCATGCGTTTCGGTACCAAACAAAACGGCCGCGCATGCGATGCATTGCGCGGCCGTTTTCATTGACGCGACGACTCAGTTCGGCGCCGTCCCGCCCAGGTTCTTCTTGAAGAACGCGTCGATCAGCCCGTACACGTGGCGCTGTCCCGCACGCGACGAAATGCCGTGCTTGGCGCCGGGATATGTCATCAGCTCGAACCGCACGTTGCGGTTGACGAGCGCGTCGATCAGGCGCGTCGAGTTCGTGAACAGCACGTTGTCGTCGGCCATGCCGTGCACGAGCAGCAGCGGCGACTTCAAGCCGTCCAGGTGCGCGAATACGCCGCTGCGTTCGTACGCGGCCGGGTCGGCCTGCGGCGTCGCGCCCACGAACTGTTCCGTGTAGTGCGTGTCGTACAGCGACCAGTCCGTCACGGGCGCCACTGCCACACCCATCGCGATCTTGCTTGAGCCCGCTTCCAGCAGGCGCAACGTCATGAACCCGCCATAGCTCCAGCCGAACACGCCCACGCGCTTCGGATCGACGAAGCTCTGCTGCGCGAGCCAGTCGATGCCCGTCAGCTGATCCTCGACTTCGTGCGCGCCGAGGTCGCCGTAGATGACGTCGGTGAACGCGCGCTCGCGCCGCGACGAGCCGCGGTTGTCCAGCACGAACACGACGAAGCCCTGCTGCGCCATGTACTGGTTGAACAGATTGCCCCACTGGCGCGTGACGCGCTGCGAATGCGGGCCGCCGTACGTGAACAGGAACACGGGGTAGCGCTTGCTCGCGTCGAAGTTTGCGGGCTTGATCATCGAGTAGTACAGCGTCTGGCCGTCGTGCGCCTTGATCGTGCCGTATTCCGTCGGCAGGTGGTCCGTCACGTATTTCGCGTACGGGTGCGACGCGTTCAGCTCGTTATGCTCGAGCCACTCGACCATCGTGCCGTCCGCGCGGCGGATCGACACTTGCGGCGGCGTGTTCGGATCGGAGAACGTGTCCACGAAGATCTTGCCGTTGCGGGCGAACACGTCTTCGTGCCAGCCGTCCTGCTTCGTTAACCGCGCGGGCTTGGCGGCATTGCTGCCGTCCAGGTTCAGCGCGTACGCCTGCTTGTCGACGACGGCGTCCTTGTTCGATGCGACATACACCTTGCCGGCCTGCTCGTCGACGGCGAGGATGTTGTCGACACCCCATTCGCCGCTCGAGATCGGATGCAGCAGCTTGCCCGACATATCGTACAGGTACAGGTGCTTGCGGCCGCTGCGCTCGGACGCCCAGATGAAGGCGTTCTGGCGGTTCAGGAAGCGCAGGTCGTCGTGGATGCTGACCCACGTCTTCGATGTCTCGGTCAGCAGCGGGCGCTGCGCGAGCGTGGCCGCGTCGACGGCGACGAGGTCCAGGCGCTTCTGGTCGCGCGACTGGCGCTGGTAGACGAGCGTCTTGCCGTCCGCGCTGAAGTCGGCGCGCACGAGGTAGATGTCCTTGGCCGGACCGAGGTCGACCTGCTTTTGCGCGCCCGTCGCCGGGTTCACGATCATCAGGTCGATCAGCACGTTCTTCGCGCCCGCGGCCGGGTAGCGCTGGTCGATGACTTCCGTGCGGTCGGCGAAGATCTCGAAACGGCGCGCGACGGGCACCTGCGCCTCGTCGTAGTGGCGGTACGCGATGGCGGAATCGTCCGGCGCCCAGTAATAGCCGGTCTGCTGGTCCATCTCTTCCTGCGCGACGAATTCCGCTTCGCCATTGTGCACAGTACCTTTGCCATCGGTCGTCAGCTGGCGTTCCTGGCCCGTCGTCAGGTCGATGACGAACAGGTTCTGGTCGCGCACGTACGAGACGTAGCGGCCCTTCGGCGAAATCTTCGGATCGCCGACGTTGCCCGACGCGACCTTGCGCGCCGCTTCCGGCTTGTTCACGTCGACGAGGTACAGGTCGCCCGCGATGGGGACGAGCAACTGCTTGCCGCTGGGCGACCAGCTATAGCTCAGGATGCCGGACAGGCTCGCCGTGCGCGCACGTTCGCGCCGCGCCTTTTCTTCCAGCGACAGGTTCTCGTTCGGGACCAACTGCTTGGAGTCGACCAGGCGGTGCGTGGTCTTGTCCTTCATGTTGAATTCCCACAGGTCCAGCTGGAACTGGTTGTCGGTGCGTCCGCGCAGGAAGGTCACGCGTTCGCCGTCGGGCGAGACGCGCAGGCTGCGGACGCCCGGACCGGACAACGCCGGGTCGGCGTGGATACGGTCCAGCGTCAGCCGTTCCGCCGATGCGGGAACGGCCGACAATGCGGCTAAAAGGCAGAGAAGAAGGCGCATGGGTTTTGGGTAGTGTTTTTAGGAATGGGTTTGTGCAACGGCGGAACGATACCAGAGTCGTCCCGGAAACGCTGTAACGACAGCGGGGAGATGGCTGTCAATGATGGATGAACTGTAATGTATGCAATCGATCCCATGCACTATGATCAATTCGTCGGCGCCCCAATGCCGACAATAGGATGAAACTCTCTCCTAGGGTTACGCCGATGGATTCCCCGTCCATCGGCTTTTTTTCGTCTTGCAGATCCTTCAGCGCAGGTACGGGCCGACCTTGGCTTCGAGCAGCCTGACCAGCTCCGGCTGCATGTACTCGTACTCGTCCGGAATGTCGAGGCAGATCACGCGCTTGCCGTTCAGGTGGTGCCTGAAGCGCTGGCCAAGGCGATTCCGGTGCACTTTTTCCATCACGAAGATGAGGTCCGCCCAGGCGATCTGTTCCGGCGACAGCGGCACGTCGGCATCGTTGCCCAGGCCGGCCGAATCCGTTGCGATATCGGGCCATGAAGCGAACACGTGTTCGGCCGTCGGACTGCGCAGCCGGTTCTGTGTGCAGATGAACAGCACGCGTCTCATGGCGTCTCCGTCACGGGCACATGCGCCACGTCGCGCACGCGCAGCTTCGACAGCTGGTGCAAGCTCCACGCGAGCAGCACGGCAGCCACGGTCAGCCCGAGCACGAGACCGATCCAGAATCCCGTCGCGGCCATCGGCTTGCCGGGCGACCACGGGAACCAGCTCGGCGCCAGGCCGAGGATCCAGCCGACGGGCAGGGCGACGCCCCAGAACGCGATCATCTGGATGACCATCGGCGAGCGCGTCACCTTGTAGCCGCGGATCGCGGACGCGGCCGCGACCTGCGTCGCATCGGACAGCTGGAACAGCGCGGCGAACAGCAGCAGCATCACGCACGTGGCCTGCACGGCCGCGTCCGACGTGTACATCGCGGCGATCTGCCAGCGGAACACGGCGATGCAGAGGGCGGAGATCAGCCCGAACGCGATGCACATGCCCGTGCCGACCCACGCGACGAAACGCGCCCGCACGGGATTGCCTTCGCCCATCGCCTGGCCCACGCGCGTGAGCGCGCCGATGCCGAAACTCAGCGGCACCATGAACACGAGCGACACGAAGTTCAGCGCGATCTGGTGCGCCGACACTTCGATCACGCCGAAGCGCGCGACGAGCAGGCTGATGATGCCGAACGCGCTGACCTCGGCAAAATAGGTGACGCCGATGGGCAGGCCCAGCCGCAGCATGCTGCCGATCTCTTTCCAGTTCGGCCCTTCCCAGCGGGTGAACGGATACGTCTGGCGATATACCGGCGACACCTTGATCCAGATGACCATCGCGGCCAGCATCAGCCACAGGCCGGTCGCCGTCGATACGGCGCAGCCGAGCGCGCCCAGCTTGGGCAGGCCGAACTTGCCGAAGATGAACAGCCAGTTCATGACGATGTTGTACAGCAGGCCGCACACGGCGATGACCATGATGGGCTTCGTCTCGTTGATGCTCGTCGTGTAGCCGTACAGCGCGCGGTAACAGGCGAACGCGGGCATCCCGGCACTGAGGATGTGGAGAAAGGTCGCGGCGCGTCCCGCCACGGCCGCGTCGAGGCCGATGTGATCGAACACGAGCGTGCACAGGTTCGCGGCGAGCGAGCCCGCGACGCCAACGCCGACACCCATCCACAACGACTCGCGCACCGAGTGCGAGATGCGGTCGAAGCGCGCGGCGCCCATCTCGTGCGACACGACGGAGTTCACGGCCATCATGATGCCCATCACGGTGACGAGGATGATCGACCACACGGACGTGCCGAGCGACACGGCGGCCAGTTCCGCCGCGCTGACGTGGCCTGTCATGGCGACGTCCGCCACGCCCATGCCGACGGTCGCCAGCTGGCCCACGAGCATGGGCCAGGACAGCCGCCACAGCGTGGCGATCTCGGTGCGGACGGGATGCGCCGCGCGGGCGCCGGTGCGGGTCGGGTTGGGCGTCATGATCGGTTTGCTTGGGAAACCGATCATTTTACTGAGGAATCGGCAGCCCCGTGCGACCTGCACGCGCGACCCGCGCATGAGGCGCACGTCGGCGCGCGCGCGGGCGTCTCAGCGCTGAGCCAAGGTCGGCTCCGGCACGGATTTCAGGTAGGCGTACAGCGCCCGTATGTCCGTCTCGTTCATCTGCCTGAGCGAGCCGAACGGCATCACGGGACTGATCGCGCTGCCGTCCGGGCGGTGGCCCGTCTTAAACATCGCGATGAATGCGTCCGGCGTCGGATAGCGGTTCAGCGCGCTACCCTTGCCGGGCGCGAGCCGGGCGGCGGGCGGCCACGCGGGCGGTGCGCCGGGAATGCGGCCGCCGGCGAGATCCGCGCCGTGGCAGCCGATGCACGTCGCGGCGACGTAGGCGCCATACGCGGGCGTGACGGCGGCCGGCACGGCCCGCGGCGGGGCCAGCGTGTGGTCGATTTTTTCGGACGCGTCCTTGATGACGCCGAACGCGTACAGCGCCTTGGCGGGCACGGGCACGTCGATGACGGCCCTCACGCCCGGCACGGGACGCATTTGCTTGAGGTAGGCGACGAGGGCTGCCATGTCTTCATCGCTGAGGCGGCTGTAGTCCTCGCTGGGCATCACCATGACGGGATTGCCGTTCGGCTTGACGCCGTGGCGCACGGTGCGCACCCAGTCGATGTCGCGGTAATGCGCCGTCGCGCCGTTGGGCCCGGCCGTGATGTTCGGGGCGACGACGAGCATGCCGCCGTCGCGTACGACGGTCTTGCCGGCACCGTCCGCGCCGTGGCACTCGGCGCAGCCGCGCGTGTTGTACAGGTAGCGCCCGTGGTCGACGCGGGCGCCGTCGGGCACGATGTCCAGCGGCCGCACCTGCAACGCGATGCTGCGTGCCATCTTGCGTTCACCGAGCACCTTGCCGACCCCGGCCGTGGCGACACCCAGCAGGGCGAGTGCCGCCAACGCGATGCTCGTGCGCTTGACCCATTTGCTCACCATCATTTCCTCCTTGTTGGACGAACGACAACACGAGGAATCTAGCACTGCCGTTCATGGCCGGATACTGGTTGAAATGCTAATGACGGCCACATGTGCGTAATGAGGCCTGGGTCAAGCGTGGGTCACGAACCTTTATTTGGTCGTGAAGTTCGTGAGCCACTGCAGGTTCGGGTCCTTGGCCCAGCTCGCCGTGCCGTTGTTCCAGTTGCTGTCCAGGCTGTTCTGGCTGCCGAAGCAGTCGCCGGATGCGCGCATATAGCAGTGGTCGGCCGAGCCGTCTGCGACCTGGCTGTTCTTGACGATGATCCAGCCGCTGTTATTGCTGTTCATGCAGGCGTAGGAACCGGCCGCGCATTTCTGGCCCGTGACGTTCTGCAGCGAGGTCTGCACGGCGGACTGCGACCCGCCTGCGAAATTGTCCCGTTCGCCGTCGACGGCGCGCAACCGGTCGCTCGGCAAGGTGCGGTTGCCGTTCGAGACGCAGGACGACAGGTCGTACACCGAATACACATTGCTCATGCCGATGCCGTACGCGGCCTGCACGCGCGCGTCGTAGTTCTTGGCCAGCAGCGCGAGGATGGAGCCCTGGCTGAAGCCGCCCACGACGATGCCCTTGCTGCAATCGGCCTTCGCGCGCGAGCACAGCTGCGACACGGCGCTCAACGTGCTGTTCGGGTTGAAGATGCAGCTCGACTTGGCGCTCAGCACGGAGCACGTGCCGAACTGCGATTCCGCATAGTCGACGGTGGCCGCGATATAGCCCTTGCTTGCCATATCGTTCACGGCAGCCATCGCGGCCGCGTTGTTGTAGGTCTCGCTCGTGCCGACCATGTAGATAAACACGGGATACGGCCCCGTCCCGGACGGTTCCGCGCCGGCGATGCTGTAGCTCATCGAACACGACCCGCCGGCCGTGCTGGCGCCGTTGTAGCTGCTGGCAAAGCTCGTCGTCTGCGCGGCGGCGGCGCTGGCGGCCATGGCGGACAGCATGGCGGCGGCGAGGAGGAATCTCGAGCGAGTTGTGTGCATTGTTGTCTCCAAGTCGTTATTGATGTGTGATGTCCGATGCTAGGCCTCTCATATGCATGCATCAAACGGCACACCATGGCGTCAGGAGACAAGCGCATGCTTTCCGGAGCCCAACTCACGCTCAACGGTGCGAAACCGGGCGCGGCGCGCTAGTACAATCGGACGGGACGCGCCAGGTAGTAATTGAAAAGCAAGCCCCCCGCCACAACGTACGGGTCATTCAATATCCAACCGATCCAGGAGCAAGCTCGTGGAATACAAGGACTACTACCAGGCCCTTGGTGTCGAGAAGACGGCGACCCAGGACGAGATCAAGAAGGCCTACCGCAAACTCGTGCGGCAATACCACCCCGACGTCAGCAAGCACAAGGACGCGGACGCGAAGACCAAGGAAATCAACGAAGCCTACGACGTGCTGGGCGACCCGGAAAAGCGGGCCGCCTACGACGAGCTGGGCCGCGGGCACCGTCCCGGCCAGGGCTTCCAGCCGCCGCCGGACTGGGGCACGCAATTCGATTTCGGCGGCACCGGCGGGGACGATTTCTTCAACGACCTGTTCGCCCACGTGGGCCGGCGCTCGCGCGGGGGCGCGCACGCGGGCGGCGGCGGCTTCCAGATGCCCGGCGAAGACATCCACGCCGCCATCGCCATCGACCTGCGCGACGCCTACCAGGGGGCCACGCGCACGATCAGCCTGCGTGTGCCGCAGCATGACGCGCAAGGCCACGCGACCATGCAGGACAAGACCCTGTCCGTGAACATCCCGAAAGGCGTGACACCGGGCCAGCAGCTGCGCATGCGGGGGCAAGGCCATCCGGGCTTCGGCGGCGGGCCGGCCGGCGACCTGTACCTGGAAATCCAGCTGAACCCCGACCCGCGCCAGCGCGTCGAAGGCACGAACGTCTACCAGGACGTGCCCATCACGCCGTGGGAGGCCGCGTTGGGGGCGACGATCTCCGTGCCCACGCCGTCGGGCACGGTCGAGGTGACGGTGCCGCCCGGATCGCAGAACGGGCGCAAGCTGCGCTTGAAAGGACGCGGCATCCCGGCCAAGACGCCGGGCGATCTGTACCTGCTGCTGAACGTGGTGTTGCCGCCCGCGACCAGCGACCGTGCGCGCGAGCTGTACGAGGCGATGGCGCGCGACCTTGCCTTCAATCCCCGCGAACGCATAGGAGCTTGAACGATGCATGACGACATTCTCACCGGCGTGCTGCTGGAGGACGTGGCGCTGACCCTCGACGAACTGGCGCGTGCCTGCAACGTGGAGCCCGACTGGGTCGTGCGCCACGTGCACGCGGGCGTGCTGGGCGGCGAGACGAGCGTGCAGGTGACGAGCTGGCGTTTCCGCAGCGGCGACCTCGTCCGCGCCCGGCGGCTGCTGAGCGTCGAGCGCGACTTCGACGCCAACGAGGACCTCGCCGCGCTCGTCGTCGACCTGGGCGAGGAAATCCGCCGCCTGCGCGCGCGCCTGCGTGTGCTCGGCGTCGACCCGGGCATCGGCTGACCTCCGTGCCGGTGCCTCGTGCGCCGGCGTTTCGGCGAGCTCGGGTGGAGCACGGCGTGCGCGGCAAGGCCCGTGTTATCTTGCCGCGTATGCTCAAATTACCGTCCAACGCCAGCGCACCATTTTGTCCCTCGGAAGTTGCCGGCACCGTCAACGTGCCGGAGAACGATCCGCTGTGGAAAAAAATCCTGCGCTATGCCGGCCCCGGCCTGCTCGTGTCGGTCGGATATATGGACCCGGGCAACTGGGCCACGGCGATCCAGGGCGGCTCGCAGTTCGGCTACGACCTGCTGTTCGTCGTCGTCCTGTCGAGCCTGGCGGCGATCGTGCTGCAATGCCTGAGCATGCGGCTGGGCATCGTCACCGGAAAAGATCTCGCCGTCCATTGCCGCGAGCAATATTCGCCCGTGCATGCGAAGGGGCTGTGGGCGTTCGCGGAACTGTCGATCATCGCGTGCGACCTCGCCGAGGTGCTCGGTTGCGCGCTCGCGTTCAAGCTGCTGCTGGGCCTGTCGCTGCCGGTCGGCGTGGCGCTGACGGCCCTCGACACCATCATCGTGCTGGGCTTGAAAAGCAAAGGGTTCCGCCAGCTGGAAGCCATCGTGTTGGGCCTCATCCTGACGATCGCCGTGTGCCTGTTCGTCGAACTGTTCCTCGTCGATCCGGACCCGCGCGCCGTGGTGGCGGGCCTCGTGCCGTCGCTGGACAAGCTGCGCCAGCGCGACGCCCTGTACCTCGCCATCGGCATCCTCGGCGCGACCGTCATGCCGCACAACCTGTACCTGCACTCGTCCGTCGTGCAGACGCGCATCATGCGCCACGACCTCAACGAAGGCGGCGCGCGCCTCGCGGAGGCGATCAAGCTGTCGCGTATCGACACCATCGTGTCGCTGCTGCTGGCCCTGTTCATCAACGGCGCGATCCTCGTGCTCGCGGGCGCCGCGTTCTACAAGCCGGGCGGCGGCAACGTGATGGGCATCGACCAGGCCTATTATCTGCTGGCCCCGGTGGCCGGCACCGCGGCCGCGGCGGTCTTGTTCGGCCTCGCGCTGCTCGCGTCCGGCCAGAGTTCCACGTTCACCGGGACCATCGCTGGCCAGGTCATCATGGAAGGCTTCCTGAAACTGAAGATCCCGTGCTGGCAGCGCCGGCTGCTCACGCGCGCGCTCGCGCTGGGGCCGGCGATGATCGGCGTGCTGACGCTGGGCGATCATGCGATCGGCAAGATGCTCGTCGGCAGCCAGGTCGTGTTGAGCCTGCAATTGCCTTTCGCCATGTACCCGCTGATCCGCCTGACGGGGCGGCGCGACCTGATGGGGCAGTTCGTCAACGTGTGGTGGACGACGGTGTTGTCGTGGTTCCTGTTCGTCGTGATCTCCAGCGCGAACATCTGGATGGTGTGGCAGGCCCTGTCGGGCTGACCAGTGGCGCGCGCCGCGTCCGGCCGCGCGAATCTACAATCGGCTTCCTGCTTAGCTTTGCTAAACGCTGACAAGGAGGTTACATGCAACAAGGTAAGAACCAGGCCCTGCAGGGCAAACGGGTTGCCATCCTCATGACGGATGGCGTCGAGCAAGTCGAATACACGGGCCCGCGCGGGTTCCTCGAACAGCAAGGCGCCCAGGTGACGCTCGTGTCGCCGAAGCCCACGGGCGACGAGATCCAGGGCTTCAATCACCTGACCCCGGCCGACAAGTTCAAGGTCGAACTGGACGTGCGCGACGCGCGCCCGGCCGACTTCGATGCGCTCGTGCTGCCGGGTGGTGTTGCCAATCCCGACCAGCTGCGCCTGTCGATGGAAGCCATCACGTTCATCCGCGCATTCGGCCGCGAAGACAAGCCGATCGCCGCCATCTGCCACGGTCCGTGGACGCTGATCGACGCCGACCTCGTCACGGGCAAGCACGTCACGAGCTGGCCCACGTTGCAGCTCGACTTGCAAAATGCCGGCGCGGAATGGACCGATGAGCCGGTCGTCGTCGACGGCAAGCTCGTCACGAGCCGCAAGCCGGACGACATCCCGGCCTTCAACCAAGCCCTGCTGAGCGAGCTGCAATCGGCCGGCCAGACGAAGCACTGATCGATCTGCCGCGCTCCGCACCGACGCCGGCGCCGCCTCAGCGCCGGCGTCTTTTTACGCCCCGCGCCGTGCGACGCCGCGTGCGCGCGATGCCTAGAATGGTTGATCGTCTTTATGCGTTCGACCCAAAGGAGTTTATATGGAACAAGTTTCCAGCAGGCCCTTGCAAGGCAAGCGCGTCGCCATGCTGATGACGGATGGCGTCGAACAAATCGAATACACGAGCCCCCGTTCCTTCCTGGAAGAGCAGGGCGCGACCGTCGTCCTGCTGGCGCCCAAGGCCGCGGGCGACGAAGTGCAGGGCTTCAATCACATGCAGCCGGCCGACCGCTTCAAGGTCGAGATGAACGTGGGGGACGCAAAGCCGGCCGACTTCGACGGCCTCGTGCTGCCTGGCGGGGTCGCGAATCCGGATCAACTGCGCATGAGCAAGGAAGCGATCGACTTCATCCGCGATTTCGATGCGGAGGACAAGATGGTCGCGGCCATCTGCCATGGTGCCTGGACATTGATCGACGCTGGCATCGCCACGGGCAAGCACCTGACGAGCTGGCCCAGCCTCAAGCGCGACCTCACGAATGCGGGCGCCGAGTGGACGGACGAGGAAGTCGTGCTGGACGCGCGGCTCGTCACCAGCCGCAAGCCCGACGATCTGCCGGCCTTTAACACCATGTTGCTGAAGGAATTACTCGTCGCGTCGGGGACGGATACGGGGCCGACGTCCTGAGGCTGTCCATCTTACTGGATGTGTAATCCAGGATAGTTGACGGATGATCTTTCATATTGGAGAATGTCTCCACTATGAAAGATGACTCCTCCGTCAACGGGCGTATCGCCCAACAAGTGCGCCTGCTGCGCAGCGAGCGCGGCCTGTCGCTGGACGCGCTGTCGAACCAGTGCGGCGTCAGCCGGTCGATGCTGTCGCTGATCGAGCGTGGCGAAACGAGCCCGACTGCCGTCGTGCTGGACAAGCTCGCAGCCGGCCTCGGCGTGCCGCTCGCGTCGCTGTTCGACGACCCCGCATCCAAGACCGAACCCGTCGCGCGTTTCGCCGACCAGGTCGTGTGGCAGGACCCGCATTCGGGCTATCTGCGGCGCAATGTCTCGCCAGAAGGCTTCCAATCGCCGACGCGTATCGTCGACGTCACGTTTCCGCCGCATGCGCGCGTGACGTACGAGGCGGGCGCACGCACGCCCGCCGTGCTGCAGCAGATCTGGATCCTCGAAGGCCGGATGGAGGTGACGTACGGCGCCGAGTCGTACCTGCTGGAGACAGGCGACTGCCTCGCGGTGCCCCTCGACGCACCGAATTCCTTCCACAACCCCGGGGACGTGCCGGCACGGTACGCCGTCGTCCTCACCACACTCGCCAGGAGCTGATCATGAGTTGTCGCGTACGTCGTCTGTCGAACCTGACCGATCCGGACATCGAAGGGCTCGCCGCCGTGCTGTTCGACTGCGTCGAGGGAGGCGCATCCGTCGGGTTCATGCATCCGTTCACGTTGAGCCAGGCGCTCGCGTGGTGGCGCGGGCTCGCTGCCGACGTCGAGGCCGGACGGCGCGTGCTGCTCGTGGCCGAGGACGAGTACGGCATCGTCGGCACCGTCCACCTCGTGCTGGCGATGCCGGACAACCAGCCGCATCGGGCCGATTTGTGCAAGATGCTCGTGATGCGCCGCGCGCGCAAGCAGGGTGTCGGCGCGGCGCTGATGGACGCGGCGGAGCGCGAGGCGCGCGCTTCCGGCAAGACGTTGCTCGTGCTCGATACGGCCAGCCAGGATGCCGAGCGGTTGTACGCGCGCATGGGGTGGACGCGGCTGGGTGTCGTGCCGGGGTTTGCGTTGTTGCCGGAGGGCGGATTGTGTCATACGACGTATTTTTATCGTGAGCTGACGATCGCCGGATAGCTCGACGGTGAAGCGGTGATCGATCAGGCGGAACCTCGCTGCCCGATTGTAGTCGCCGATATGTGCAAGGCTGATATTGAGCAAAAATGCGACATTTTAGTTCTTTCTGGAAATACATTTATGTTTCCCTTGGGAATCAATGTAAAATGTAAGCCGATTTTGGCGGGCTGACTGGAGGTGCGCCGCGGCCGTCGTGGAGAGCGCCGGTCCCGCCAAAGACTATCTAACGGTATCGTGCGGTCTTGCGCCGGCGACGCCCCTCTGGATAAGAAGGTCGCTGAGTGAGCTCCAAATCGATCGCCCTGCCGCTGCGCGTTTTTCACAGACTTCCGTTGCCTGGACAACTCGTCCTGATAGCGGCAGTTATCTTGCCTTGCCTATGGGCTCTCGTGATAGTGTCGTTACACGGTACATATGAGAAAACTTTGGCGGAGGCCGCCGAGGACAGCAATAACATCGCGCGTCTGTTCGCGGAAGAAGTCAATTCTTCCATCAATGCGATCGACCTGACGGTGATCGACCTGCGCGAACGTTGGCTCGACGCCCCGGACAGGTTTGATGACTATGTCCACAAGCGTCAGGCAATTCTCGAAAGACCTGTGGCATTTCAGGTAAGTATCATCGACGCCGCGGGGCATCTGGCGTATTCGAGCGTGGACCGCTCCGCGCCGAGGCTCGATTTAAGCGACCGCGAGCACTTTCGCACCCATCTTGGCGGAATCGACAAACTGTTCGTCAGCCGCCCGGTCAAGGGCCGGGTGTCCGGACGGGGAAGTGTCCAGTTTACCCGTCCATTGCTTGCCGCCGGGAATCGTTTCGCCGGCGTGATCGTGTTGTCGGTGGCCCCGGAATACTTCACCCGGTTTTCGGGGAAGCTTCAACTTGGCCAGCACGGGACGGTCGCCCTTGTTCGCGAGGACGGCATCTTCGTCGCGCGCGAGCCGGCAGTGTCGTCCGAGCCGCCCAACATGTTGCGGACGATGCCGGACTTTGGCGCGATAGGCACGGAAACACTGATGTATTCGCGTGCCTCGCAGATCGACGGTGTCGTTCGGCTCTACGCCTGGCGCGTATTGCCGCTGAAGGCCCTGGGGGTGGCGGTCGGCCGCAGCCGTGATGAAATTCTCGAACCCTATATCCGGCAACGGAATCTGGTGTTGACCGGTGCATATGGGCTGTCCATTCTGATTGTCCTGGTCAGCTATAGTGTGCTGACCGGACTGCGCGACCGTGCCCGCGCCCGCGTCGCTCTCGAGGAAAGCGAGTTTCGCTGGAAATACGCGCTCGAAGGCGCGGGCGATGGCGTCTGGGATTGGGATGGTCGGACCGATACGGTGTACTTTTCTCACCGCTGGCGTGAGATGCTTGGCTATGACGACGACGAGATCCGGACCGGGAAACAGTGGGAAAACCTGATCCATCCGGAGGACCGTGGACGGGTTCTCGACGCGACCGCCAAATTGATCGCCGGGCTGATGCCGACATTGGCGATGGAATATCGCATGCGGGCGAAGGACGGGAGCTGGCGCTGGATCTTCAGTCGCGGCATGGTCATCGGTACCGATGCGGATGGACAGGCAGTGCGGGTGATCGGCACCCATACCGACCTGACGGACCGTAAGCTGCAGGAAGAGGCGCTTCATCAGGTGGAGCAGATGCACGCCGCGCAGGCCCTGTTTCAAAGCGAACAGCGTTTCCACCAGCTTGCCGATGCAATGCCGCAAATCGTATGGACGGCCAACGCCGACGGCGGTATCGATTACGCCAACAGTTGGGTGCGTGCCTACACTGGTCTGGTCGACGACATCAATGCTGAGAACTGGGTCACGATACTGCACCCGGATGACGTTGCTCAGACGCTGTCCATCTGGGAGGCCGCGGTTCGCTCGGGCACTATCTTCGAGACCGAATATCGCGTATTCCGTAGCGCCGACGGGAGCTATCGCTGGCATCAGGCGCGTGCCATACCGATCCGGGACGAATACGGCACGATCGTAAAATGGTACGGCACCACCACCGACAATCACGACACGCGGTTGGCGAATGACGAAATCCGCAGGTTGGCCCACCGTCTCGGCACGACGCTCGAAAGCATCACGGAAGCGTTCCTTACAGTCGATCTGGACTGGAAATTCACGTATGTCAACAAGGAAACCGAGCGCCTGCTTGAGCGTGATCGTGCGCAATTGCTTGGATGCGTCTTATGGGACGAATATCCGGATCTCGTCGGCGGGATCGCCAATACCGAATTCCGGAGAGCCATCCGTGAACACTGTACCGTCGAGTTTGATATTTACTTCCCGCCACTGAATCGATGGTTCAAGGTTCGCGCGTATCCGTCATCGGAAGGGCTTGCGGTATATTGCCGCGATATCAGCGCAAGCCGGCGCCTGCAGACGTTCAAGAACGAGCAGATGAAATTGCTGGAACGGATGGCACTGGGTGCGCCGTTGCCCGAGCTCCTGGAACTGGCGACCAGGATCGTCGAATCGTCCGGGCATGCCATGCAATGTGCCGTGATGTTGCTGGGCGCGGACGGTGCCGCCTTCGAAAGCGTGGTCGCGCCAAGTCTTCCGGCTCCGTTACGCGGCATCCTGGAAGAATTCGATGTTGACGCGGTATTGCCGCCCGATCGGCGCGCACGGCTGCAAGCAGGGCCGGTGTTCGTCGCCGACGTGGGGGACGATCCGAGCTGGACTGGTGCGCACGATTCCGCTGCACGCCATGGGGACCGCGCGTGCTGGTGGTATGCGATTCGCTCTGGTCAAGATCGGTTGCTCGGTACACTCGCGGTGTTCACGGCAACCGGACGTGTGCCCGATCAAGGCGAAATGGAGATTCTTGGTCTGTGCGTCCACACGGTAAGCATCGCGGTGGAACGACTTCACATTGAACGCAAGGCCCGCGCAAGCGAGGACCTGCTCGAATATCAGTCGAATTACGACACCCTGACGGGACTTGCCAACCGTAATTTGCTTTGCGAAAGGACGAGTCAGACGATGGCGCGCGCCATGGGCCGGGGCGAGCAGGCCTGGCTTGTCTGTATCGATCTCGACCGCTTCGCCGTGGTCAACGAAACGCTGGGCCACGAAGCCGGCGACCTGGTCCTGCAAGAGACAGCGGCCCGCTTGAGGGCGGCATTGGGGCCGAACGATACGGCCGCGCGGACCGGTGGCGATGAATTTGTGCTGGTGCTGGCCGACGTACCCGACGAGCACGCCGCGATCCATGCAGTCCAGCGTATCATGGCCACCCTGGGCGAACCGATCAACGTAGGCGAGCATGTGCATTTCCTGAGCTGCACGTCCGGGTTATCGGTATTCCCGGCTGACGGCGATACGGCGAACGCGTTGATCAAGAATGCCCACATCGCGATGCAGCGCGCCAAGGAAGCGGGCGGTGGTGAGTTACAGTTTTATACGGCGTCGATGAAAGCGCGCGCGATGGAACGCCTGCGACTCGAGGGCGACCTGCGGCATGCCGTCCAGCAGGGCGAATTGCTGTTGCATTATCAGCCGCAAGTCGACGTGCGCACCGGGCGGATCGTCGGCGTGGAAGCCCTGCTGCGATGGGCGCATCCCGAGCTCGGCATGATTCCGCCCGACCGGTTCATCGACCTGGCGGAACAAACCGGGCAGATCGTCCCGATTGGCACGTGGGTATTGCGGACCGCGTGCGCGGACGCCAAGCGTTGGCATAGCGCCGGCTGGGACGGCCTGCGTGTCGGTGTCAATCTGTCGGGCAAGCAGTTCTACCAGCCGGATCTGATCGAGGTCGTGACAGGGGTCCTGGCGGAATCAGGGCTCGCCGCACGCTACCTGGACATCGAGTTGACGGAGGGCCTGGTGATGACCGACATCGACCAGGCACTCGCCACGATGAATGCGCTGAAGGGGCTCGGCGTACAGCTGTCACTGGACGACTTCGGCACCGGCTACTCCAGCCTGTCGTATCTGAAACGCTTCCCGATCGATGTGCTGAAGATCGACAAGTCATTCGTCAGGGACGTCACCACCGATCCGGACGCGGCGGCAATCGCGCGGTCCATCATTTCGCTTGCCCAAAGCCTGCAATTGCAAGTCATCGCGGAAGGCGTGGAAACCCAGGAGCAGCTGAGCTATCTGACGACCTACCGTTGTGATCAGATCCAGGGCTACTATTTCAGCCGTCCGGTACCGGCTGCGGAATTCGAACAATTGCTGAGCGAGGAGCGTGTGCTGCCTGCGGCGCGTCCTGACGAACAGGTGCGGACGGTGCTGCTCGTTGACGACGACCCTAGCGTCAGCGCGGCATTGCGCCGACTTCTGCGCCGCCAGGGCTATCGGGTCTTGCACGCGGAAAGCGGAGAGGAAGGGTTGAGCTTGCTTGCCTTGAACGACGTCCAGGTTGTCATCTCCGACCAGCGCATGCCCGGCATGATGGGCATCGAATTCCTGTCACGCGTCAAGCAGATACACCCGCAGATTATCCGGATCATGTTGTCGGGCTACACGGCGGTCGACGCGATCATCGAAGCGACCAATAGCGGTGCCGTGTTCCGGTTCCACACGAAACCTTGGGACGACGAGGCCTTGTGCGCGAGTATCGCCGACGCATTCCGTTATCACTGGTTGATGCGCAATGTGGAAACTGCGTTGACGTGAACGGGCCAGTATCGCGTCTGCCCGCATGCGTAATCGTACAAAACAAAGCCCCGCCGGCTTGCGCCGGCAGGGCTTTGTTTTTACATATTGGTGGAGGTCAAGGCAAAAAACGCCGCGCGATTTTCCTTGAACGGGCGAATCGGAGCGGCCTTGCGCCTGCATGCGCAAGGCCGCTCGCCGGCTCGCTGCTGCGCAGCTCGAAACCCCGGCTCGCCCCTCGTCCGTGCAGGACGAGGATTCGATTCCACGGTCTGCAAGAGAGGTATTCAAAAACAAAGCCCGGCTCGCTTGCGCGAGCCGGGCTTTGATTTTGAATACTGGTGGAGGCGGAGGGAATCGAACCCTCGTCCGCAAGCACTCTACAGACAGTTCTACATACTTAGCACTGTCAATTAATTTAACTTAGACGACGGGGACGTGCACCCTTCGACCAAGCGAGTTACCTAAAATTTCGGAAGCAACCAAGTAACCCGGTTGAGTCCTAGCCTCTGTAAATGACTCTACTTGCCTTGCGGCACACCCCAGAGGCGAGGTGGTGTAGAGCTAGCAGCGATTAGGCTGCGAGTGCGTACGAGTTATCGTTTGCAGTTATTGATTTCTGGATGTATTTACGAGGTAACCAGTCCTCGGTATGCCCTGTTCTGCTTTGCAACCCACGTCGAAACCAGGTCGCCCCCAGATAGAGACGTTCATTGTACCGCAATCGACCCATGAACGGAGAGCCAGGATGCGCCCTCACACCCGATATGGGTGCGAGGTGCGGAGAATCAAGCTCTGTCGATCAACGGCCCTGGTTCTGGCTCTGGTTGGCGATCTGGTTGCCCAGCATGCCGCCGCCGATCATGCCGGCCACCGTTGCCAGCTTGCGGCCGTTGCCGCTGCCGACCTGGTTGCCGAGGAGGCCGCCCACGACGGCGCCCGTGCCGATCGCGACGTAGTTCGGCTGCGGTGCCGGACGCTGTGCCGGTTCGCGATAGGCCGGTTCACGGTACGACGGCGACTCGTTCTGTGCGTAGCTCGTGTTCGCGTGGTGCACGGTGTGATGCACCGGTTTCGCAGGCACTTCCTTGATCACGGTTTCCTTGATCACGACCGGGGCCGGCTGGGCGCTGGCGACGGCCGGCTGGGCGTACGCGCCGGTTGCCGGCTGGGCATACGCGGCTTGCTGCGGCTGCGTGCCTTGCGGCGCTTCGGCGGCCATCGGCAGGGCCGGTGCGGCGGTCGGGGCGCCGGCGTAGGCCGGGTTCACCTGGGCCGTGTTTGCGCCCGCCTCAGGTGCGCTGTGCGAGCTCGGCAGGAGGCCGGTGATCGCGGCGGTGCCCGCCAGGCTGACGACGATGACGGACACTGCGGCAGCTGCCGTCAGCGGGTGGATGCGGGAAGTGGTCTTGGTCGTTTCCATTTGTTTGCTCCTGAGACGTTGTTGTCGTATGGCTGTAGATTACTCAGAGGCATTGCGGAGAGATAGACAGTGCACTGTATCAATCGTAAAGATATGTAAGTGGGAAACTTGCCGGCGTGCGGCAGCGATGACGAGTCCGCCTGGCGGTCTAACCGGCAGAAGCACTGCCGCAGGGGCAGTATGCAACTAACCGACCGGGGGCGCATATGACCACGGCAAGGCCGCCACGATCAGCGACGCACCGGTCGGCACAGCAGAGAGGTCATGGCTGCCAGCATCAGAACCAAGCCGGCAGCCAATCAAGAGGAAGGAGTCATCGCGCCCATGCGCGCGATGCGTGGACCGCAACCGATTCAGGCGGCCGCGCGCGACGCTTCCGCAAGTTCCCGCAGCAACTGCAGCAAGTCGCGCGGCGTCTCGAGCAGATAATCGGCACCCCAGGTGACGGGGGCGATGGAACCGCAATAGCCCCACGCGCACGCGACGGTGACCATGCCGGCCGCGCGGCCCGCTTCGATGTCGCGCAGGTCGTCGCCCACGTACCAGCAGTGCGCCGGGTCGAGCTCCAGGCGGCGCGCCGCTTCCAGCAGCGGGGCAGGGTGCGGTTTCGCGTGCGGCGTCGTGTCGCCCGAGATCACACAGCCGGCGTGCGCCAGGCCGATCTGCGGCACGAGCGGGTCGGTGAAGCGCGCCGGTTTGTTGGTGACGATGCCCCAGTTCATGCCGGCCGCCACGATGCCATCTAGCAGGTCGGCGATGCCGTCGAACAAGGTCGTGTGCACGGCCATCGCCGACTGGTAGCGCTCGAACCATTGCACGCGCAATTCTTCGTAGCCCTCGTCGCCCGGGGCGAGGCCGAAGGCGGCGCCGATCATGCCGCGCGCGCCAGCCGATGCGGTCGGGCGCAGCAGCGCGTACGGCGTGGGCTCCAGGCCGCGCTCCGTGCGCATCCAGTTGACGGCGGCCGCGAGGTCAGGCGCGGTGTCGGCCAGCGTGCCGTCGAGGTCGAACAGGACGGCGCGCGGCGCCGGCAGGGCAGAAGAAAAAGTCATGGGGCGAATAGTCAGAGCGGTTTGCTGCAGGCGACCATGTAGTTGACGTCGGTGTCCTGGTTCAGCGAGTAGATCTTGGTCAGCGGGTTGTACGTCAGGCCCTTCAGCCCGTCGACGACGAGGCCGGCGTCGCGCACGAAATTCGACAATTCTGCCGGCGTGATGAATTTGGCGTAGTCGTGGGTGCCGCGCGGCAGCATGCGCAGCACGTATTCTGCGCCTACGACGGCGAACAGGTACGATTTGACGTTGCGGTTCAACGTCGAGAAGAACACGCGGCCGCCCGGTTTGACGAGGGTCGCCGCGGCGCGCACGATGGCGGCCGGGTCCGGCACGTGTTCCAGCATTTCCATGCACGTGACGACGTCGAACTGGCCGGGTTCTTCCGCAGCCATGTCTTCCGCCGCGATCAGCTTGTAACGCACGTCCACGCCCGATTCCAGGCTGTGTAGGTCCGCCACTTTCAATGCTTTTTTCGACAAGTCGATGCCGGTGACCTTAGCGCCCTTGCGCGCCATGGATTCGGCCAGGATGCCGCCGCCGCAGCCGATGTCGATGACGTTCTTGCCAGCCAGCGGCACGCGCGCGTTGATCCATTCCAGGCGCAACGGGTTGATGTCGTGCAGCGGACGGAATTCGGACGTCGGGTCCCACCAGCGGTGGGCCAGCTCACTGAACTTCTGGATCTCTAACGGATCGGCATTGGTCGTCGTAGTCATAGGACGGAATGATAGCGGAAATGGGTAGCGGGTACGGCTGGGTTTGCGAAAAAAAGCGCCTGTGAGGAAACACTTCCGACAGGCATAAAAAAACCCCGCCGAAGCGGGGTTGTTCAGGCGTCAAGCCGCCGATTATTTACTGCTGGTTGCTGCGGGTACCGACGACTTCGATTTCCACGCGGCGGTTCTTCGCACGGCCGGCGGCGGTCTTGTTGTCGGCGACCGGCTGCTTCTCACCCTTGCCTTCGGTGTAGACGCGGCTTGCTTCGACGCCCTTGCTCTGCAGGTAGGCCTTGACGGCCTGTGCGCGGCGAACGGACAGCTTCTGGTTGTACGCATCGGTACCGACCGAGTCGGTGTGACCGACGGCGATGATGACTTCCAGGTTGATGTCTTTCAGCTTGCCGACCAGGTCGTCCAGCGATGCCTTGCCAGCCGGCTTCAGCACGGCCTTGTCGAAGTCGAAGAAGGCGTCAGCCGAGTAGCTCACTTTTTCCGAGGTCGGGACCGGAGCCGGTGCCGGGGCCGGAGCCGGGGCAGGTGCCGGAGCGGCAGGCGGCGGCGGAGGCGGCGGTGCGACGCACTTGCCGTTCTCCAGGTGCTCGGGTTCCACGCACAGCGGCGCGTCGCAGCCCGGGACCGCGTCGGCCGGGGTCCAGTAACCGGTACGCCAGCACAGGCCGAACGGGTTGCGAGCGATGACGCCACGGGCATCCTGCACGTAAGCGCTGTACGGCGTCGGCGCCTTGATATCGGTGGTCAGGGGCGCATACGGAGGTGCGCTCTGCGCGGATGCGCTGCCCGCCATCGCGGCCGTAGCTGCGAATACGAGGGTTGCCAATTTATTCATCTTATTTATTCCTTTCGGTAAAATCTTCTAGCAGCGAAACTGCCTTGAGGCAATACGACGTGAGCATAATATTAACACTCGAGACAGCACGTCAGTTCCGCATTGTGAAACAAGCAATTAACGTCTCGGCCATTTTGCCACATACGCCACATCCGCACGACCGGTGGCTGACCAATTGCAGTGCATGGTATTTGTCGCGTTGTTTCTGCGCAACAAGGTGTCGGCAAGTGCATGCAAGCTTGACGAAGGTTTATGACAGGCATGTGTCAGAGGGGCAATTGTGCCACTTTGCTATCAACCTTGCTTGCGGCCAAAATGCTCTGCTGCTAGGGCCGGCGTGGTAAAATCATGGGCTTGGAATTCCAATTTTTAGCTTGAAGGCGTCGACCCGCACAATGGATCAATTCGCAAAAGAAACAGTTCCAATTTCCCTGGAAGAAGAGATGCGCAAGAGCTACCTCGATTACGCCATGAGCGTGATCGTGGGCCGTGCTCTGCCGGACGTGCGCGACGGCTTGAAGCCCGTGCACCGCCGCGTGCTCTACGCGATGCACGAGATGAACAACGTGTGGAACCGTCCTTACCTCAAGTGCGCGCGCGTGGTCGGCGACACGATGGGTAAGTACCACCCGCACGGCGATGCGTCGATCTACGACACCCTGGTCCGCATGGCCCAGGACTTCTCGCTGCGCTACACGCTGGTGGACGGCCAGGGCAACTTCGGCTCGATCGACGGCGACTCCGCCGCGGCGATGCGTTACACCGAGTGCCGTCTCGACAAGATTTCGAACGAACTGCTGGCCGACATCGACAAGGATACCGTCGACTTCCAGCCGAACTATGACGGCAAGGAAAAAGAACCGACCGTCCTGCCGACGAAAATCCCGAACCTCTTGATCAACGGCTCGTCCGGTATCGCAGTGGGCATGGCGACGAATATCCCGCCGCACAATCTGTCGGAAGTGATCAGCGGCGCGATGCACGTGCTGCGCAATCCGGACTGCACGATCGACGAGTTGATCGAACTGATCCCGGCGCCGGACTTCCCGACGGCCGGCATCATCTACGGCGTCTCGGGCGTGCGCGACGGCTACCGCACCGGCCGCGGCCGCGTCGTGATGCGCGCCAAGACGCACTTCGAGGAATATGGCAAGGACGGCGGCCGCATCGCGATCATCGTCGACGAGCTGCCATACCAGGTCAACAAGAAATCGCTGCTGGAGCGCATCGCCGAGAACGTGCGCGACAAGAAGCTGGAAGGCATTTCCGACATCCGCGACGAGTCCGACAAATCGGGCATGCGCGTCGTCATCGAGCTGAAGCGCGGCGAAGTGCCGGAAGTCGTGCTGAACAACCTGTACAAGCAGACGCAGCTGCAGGATACGTTCGGCATGAACATGGTGGCCCTCGTCAACGGTCAGCCGAAGCTGCTGAACCTGAAGCAGATGCTGGAGTGCTTCCTGTCGCACCGCCGCGAAGTGGTCACGCGCCGCACCGTGTTCGAGCTGCGCAAGGCACGCGAACGCGGCCACATGCTGGAAGGCCTCGCGGTCGCGCTGGCGAACATCGACGACTTCATCGCGATCATCAAGGCCGCGCCGACGCCGCCCGTCGCGAAGACGGAACTGATGGCGCGCGCGTGGGATTCGTCCCTCGTGCGCGAGATGTTGAACCGCACCGAGCTCGGCGCCTCCGGCGGCATCGAGGCATTCCGTCCGGAGCACTTGCCCAAGCACTACGGCATGCAGACCGACGGTCTGTACAAGCTGTCGGACGAGCAGGCCCAGGAAATCCTGCAGATGCGCCTGCAGCGCCTGACGGGTCTCGAGCAGGACAAGATCGTCAACGAGTACAAGGAAGTGATGCTGCACATCGCCGACCTGCTCGACATCCTGGCCAAGCCCGAGCGCGTCACGAGCATCATCGTCGACGAGATGGCGCAGATCAAATCCGACTACGCGGACAACGGCAAGGACACCCGCCGCTCCGCCATCGAGCACAACGCGTCCGACCTGGAAACGGAAGACCTGATCACGCCGCAGGACATGGTGGTCACCTTGTCGCACACGGGTTACATGAAGTCGCAGCCGATTTCCGAATACCGTGCGCAGAAGCGCGGCGGCCGCGGCAAGCAGGCGATGGCGACGAAGGACGAGGACTGGATCGACCAGCTGTTCATCGCCAACACGCACGACTACATGCTGTGCTTCAGCAACCGCGGCCGGATGTACTGGCTGAAGGTGTGGGAAGTGCCGCAGGGTTCGCGCAACTCGCGCGGCAAGCCGATCGTCAACATGTTCCCGCTGCAGGACGGCGAGAAGATCACGGTGATCCTGCCGCTGTCGGGCGAGAACTCGACGTTCCCGGAAGACCATTACGTGTTCATGTCGACGAGCCTCGGGACCGTCAAGAAGACGCCGCTGCGCGATTTCTCGAACCCGCGCAAGGCAGGCATCATCGCCGTCGACCTGGACGAGGGCGACTTCCTGATCGGCGCCGCCCTCACGGACGGCAAGCACGACGTGATGCTGTTCTCCGACGCCGGCAAGGCCGTGCGCTTCGACGAGAACGACGTGCGCCCGATGGGCCGTACGGCACGCGGCGTGCGCGGCATGAACCTGGAAGAAGGCCAGAACGTGATCGCGCTGCTGGTCGCCGAGAACGAGCAGCAGTCCGTGCTGACGGCGACCGAGAACGGCTTCGGCAAGCGCACCCCGATCACGGAGTACACCCGTCATGGCCGCGGCACGAAGGGCATGATCGCGATCCAGACGTCCGAGCGCAACGGCAAGGTCGTCGCTGCGACGCTGGTCGACCAGACGGACGAGATCATGTTGATCACGACGGGCGGCGTGCTGATCCGCACCCGCGTCGCGGAGATCCGCGAGATGGGCCGCGCCACGCAAGGCGTCACCTTGATCGCGGTGGAGGACGGCACGCGGTTGTCGGGCCTGCAGCGCGTCGTCGAGACGGACCTCGAGGAAACGGAACTGGAGCCGGCGCCGGAATAAGCCGGGCCCGCCCCACGAAACCGCCGCGCGTTCCAATGCCGGCGGTTTTTTTTATCGAAGTCGGGGTCAGAGCACTTTTCGAAAATTCGGGGTCAGAGCACTTTTTCGAACAATTTTTCTGTGGAAATGGCGCTTACGTTCAGTTTCTGCTCGGCGCCGTCACCCCGGCAAATGGCAGGGTTGAGGATTTTTTGCAAGTTTCGTGCGAAAATCGAGGAACCCGCATTGTCATGCCGGGATTGCAAGCCCCCGCACCAGCCATCAATCAAGGATATTCGTGAAGAAATCATTCGCCGCCATCGCCTCCGCCCTCGTCGTCACCTGCTCTCCCGCCGCGTTCGCCGCGACGTCGATGCCGTCCGCCGACCCGGCCGTCGTCGCCGCCACCAAGGAGATGATGGCGTCGCTGAAGCTGCGTGATGTGATGCTGGCGTCGCTGAAGCAAGCGGACCAGAATATGCCGACCCAGATCGCCGCGTCGCTGAACGCGATGGTCGACGGCGATGCGACCTTGAACGCCGCCAAGAAAGCCGAGATGCGCAAGAAGCTGGAGAAGGTCCTGCCGACCGTGACCGCGCAAGTGCACGAGATGCTGACCGACCCGAGCCTCGTCGACGAGATGATGACCGAGATGGTGCCGCTATACGCCGAAACCTACACGCTGGACGAGATCCACCAGCTGTCCGCGTTTTACGCGTCGCCGCTCGGACAGAAGATGCTGGCCAATATGCCCACGCTGATGAGCCGCAGCATGGAGATCAGCAACCGCATCATGATGCCGCGGATCCAGAAGATGATGGCGCAGACTGCGCAAAGCATCACGGGCAAGTGAGGAGCAGGCGATGACCCACGTGTACAACTTCTCCGCCGGCCCCGCCGTCCTGCCGAAGGAAGTCCTGCGCCAGGCGGCCGAGGAAATGCTCGACTGGCACGGTAGCGGCATGTCCGTGATGGAAATGAGCCATCGCGGCCCCGAATTCATTTCGATCGCGAAGCAGGCCGAGGCCGATTTCCGCGAACTGCTGGGCGTACCCGCGAACTACAAGGTCTTGTTCATGCAGGGCGGGGGCCTTGGCCAGAACGCCATCATCCCGCTGAACATGCTGGGCCGCAAACCCCAGCCGGCGACGATCGACTTCGTCCACACGGGTTCGTGGTCCGGCAAGTCGCTGAAGGAAGCGCGCCGCTACGCGAACGTGAACGTCGCGGCGTCGGGCGAGGCGAGCCACTTCACGACGGTGCCGCCGCAGGAAACGTGGAAGCTCAGCGCGGACGCCGCGTACCTGCACGTGTGCACGAACGAGACCATCGACGGCGTCGAGATCGATTACGTGCCGACGGTGCAGGGCGATACGCCGCTCGTCGTCGACATGTCGTCGCACATCCTGTCGCGCCAGATCGACGTGTCGAAGTACGGCGTGATCTTCGCCGGCGCGCAGAAGAACATCGGCCCGGCGGGCCTGACGATCACGATCGTGCGCGACGACCTCCTCGACCACGCGCTGCCGATCTGCCCGGGCGTGTTCAACTGGCGCGCCGTGGCCGAGGCGGACTCGATGCTGAACACGCCGCCGACGTATGCGATCTATATCGCGGGCCTCGTGTTCGCGCACCTGAAAAAACTGGGCGGCGTGGCCGAGATGGAACGCCGCAACATCGAAAAAGCGCGCCTGCTGTACGCGGCGCTGGACGCCGACGACTTCTACCAGAATCGTGTGGCGCCCGAATATCGCTCGCGCATGAACGTACCGTTCTACCTGCGCGATGAGTCGTTGAACGAACAATTCCTGGCCGGCGCCAAAGCGCGCGGCCTGCTGCAACTGAAGGGCCACAAGTCCGTCGGCGGTATGCGGGCATCGATCTACAACGCGATGCCGATCGAGGGTGTGCAAGCCCTGGTCGATTATTTGAACGAGTTCGCGGGCCGTTAGCCCGGCCGTAGGGTGGACGGGTCCCCCGTCCACGCGTCCAACCGGCACATGCATGCCGCGCGTCCGGTTTCGCGCCACATGAACGCGTGGACGGCCGAGCCGTCCACCCTACCGTGAACGGTACCCAATGAGCAGACAATGACAGACAAACTCAAACCCCTGCGCGAACAGATCGATGCGATCGACGCGCAAATCCTCGAACTCCTCTCCCGGCGCGGCAAGGTCGCGCAGGAAGTCGGCCACGTGAAGGCCGAGACGAACGCTCCCGTGTTCCGCCCCGAACGCGAAGCGCAGGTGCTGCGCGGCGTGGCCGAGCGCAACCCGGGCCCGCTGAAGAACCAGGACGTGCAGACCATCTTCCGCGAGATCATGTCGTCGTGCCGCGCGCTGGAAAAGCGCGTGACGGTCGCCTTCCTCGGCCCCACCGGCACGTTCAGCGAACAGGCCGTGTTCCAGCAGTTCGGCAGCGCCGTCGAAGGACTGCCGTGCGTGTCGATCGACGAAGTGTTCCGCGCCACGGAGGCCGGCACCGCCGACTACGGCGTCGTCCCCGTCGAGAACTCGTCCGAGGGCGCCATCAACCGCACGCTCGACCTGATGCTCGCGACGACGACCATCATCAGCGGCGAAGTGTCGATCCCCGTGCACCACAGCCTTATGACGAAGACGGGCACGATGGACGGCGTGAAGGTCGTCTGTGCCCATTCGCAGGCACTTGCGCAATGCCAGGTATGGCTCAACCTGCATCATCCGGGCATCGAGCGGCGCGCCGTCGCGTCGAACGCGGAAGCCGCGGTGCTGGCGAGCCAGGATCCGACCGTCGCCGCGATCGCCAGCGAGATGGCGGGCGAGCAGTACAAGCTGGGCGTCGTGCAGGCGCACATCCAGGACGACCCGCACAACCGCACGCGCTTCCTGATCATCGGCAGCCAGGCCACGGGCCCGTCGGGCAAGGACCGCACGTCGATCGTGCTCGCGGTGCCGAACAAGGCCGGCGCCGTCTACAGCCTGCTCGCGCCGCTCGCGAAACACGGCGTGTCGATGACGCGCTTCGAATCGCGCCCCGCGCGCATCGGCACGTGGGAGTACTACTTCTACGTCGACGTCGAGGGCCACATCGGCGATGCCGCCGTCGGCCGCGCGCTCGAAGAACTCAAGGACAACGCCGCCTTCTTCAAGGTGCTGGGGTCGTACCCCGTCGGCCTGTGAGTCACGAATCCATCCACACGTTCAGCCAAGAGAATCCCATGTCGCAATTCGGTCCCGATTACGTCCGCGCCATCGCCCCTTACCAGGCCGGCAAACCCATTTCCGAAGTCGCCCGCGAGTTCGGCCTCGATGAAGCCAATATCGTGAAACTGGCGTCCAACGAAAACCCGTTCGGCGTGCCCGAATCGGCGAAGGCCGCAATGGCCGCCGCCGCGGCGGAACTCGGACGCTACCCGGACGCCAACGGCTTCGAGCTGAAGGCCGCGCTGGCCAAGCGCTACGACGTGCCGGCCGACTGGATCACGCTCGGCAACGGCTCCAACGACATCCTCGAGATCGCCGCCCACGCATTCGTGCAGAAGGGCCAGGCCGTCGTCTACTCGCAGTACTCGTTTGCCGTGTACGCGCTGGCGACGCAAGGCGTCGGTGCGCGCGGCATCGTGGTGCCGGCGAAGGCCTACGGCCACGACCTCGACGCGATGGCCGATGCCATCGACCCGGACACCCGCCTCGTCTACATCGCCAACCCGAACAACCCGACGGGCACGTTCATCCCGGCAGCGGAGATCGAAGCGTTCCTCGCCAAGGTGCCGTCGTCCGTCGTCGTCGTGCTGGACGAGGCGTACAACGAATACCTGGAACCGAAGGACCAGTTCGAGTCGACGCAGTGGGTGCGCAAATACCCGAACCTGATCGTCTCGCGCACGTTCTCGAAGGCCTATGGGCTCGCTGGCCTGCGCGTCGGTTTCGCCATCGCACAGCCGGCCGTGACGGACCTGATGAACCGCATCCGCCAGCCGTTCAACGTGAATTCGCTCGCGCAGGCCGCCGCCATCGCGGCGCTGAACGATAAAGCATTCCTGCAGAAGGGCTTCGAAAACAACCGCGCCGGCTACCAGCAATTGACCCAAGCGTTCGAAGAACTCGGCCTCGAATACGTGCCGTCGCACGGCAACTTCGTGCTCGTGAAAGTGGGCGAGGACGATGACGCCGGCGCGCGCGTGAACGTCGCGCTGCTGAAGCAGGGCGTGATCGTGCGTCCGGTCGGCGCGTACGGCCTGCCGCAGTGGCTGCGCATCTCGATCGGCCTGCCGGAAGAAAATGCGCGCTTCGTTGAGGCCTTGAAGAAGGCCCTCGGCTGATGTTCACGAAAGTCGTCATCGTCGGCGTCGGCCTCATTGGCGGCTCGTTCGCGCTGGGGCTGAAGGCGGCCGGCGCCGTCGGCCACGTCGTGGGCCTCGGGCGCTCCGCGCAGGCGCTGGCGCGTGCGCGCGAGCTCGGGATCATCGACGAAGCGGCATCGTCGCCGCAGGATGCGCTGCGCGGCGCGGACCTCGTGCTGCTGGCGGCGCCCGTCGCGCAGACGGGGCCGATCTTGTCGTCGCTGCTGCCTTACCTGGAGCCGCAGACGATCGTCACGGACGCGGGCAGCACCAAGTCCGACGTCGTGGTGGCCGCGCGCGCGGCGCTGGGTGACAAGATCGCGCAATTCGTGCCGGGCCACCCGATCGCCGGCCGCGAATCGAACGGCCCGGACGCGGCGATCCCCGACCTGTACCGCGGCAAGAAGACGGTGCTGGCGCCGCTGCCGGAAAATACACCGGAGGCCATCGACAAGGTGGCCGCCGCGTGGCGCACGTGCGGCGCCGTGATCCACCAGCTCACGGCGGAAGAACACGACAAGGTGTTCGCGGCCGTCAGCCACTTGCCGCACCTGCTCGCGTACGCGCTCGTCGACGACATCGCGGGCAAGCCGCACGCGGACCTGCTGTTCCAGTACGCCGCCAGCGGCTTCCGCGACTTCACCCGCATCGCCGGGAGTTCTCCGGAAATGTGGCGCGACATCACCCTCGCGAACCGCGACGCGCTGCTCGGCGAACTGGACGCGTATCTCGCTCAATTGACACACCTTCGCGCGCGGCTCGCCGCCAACGACGGGGCCGCGCTGGAGGCGACGTACGCCAACGCCCAGCGCGCCCGCCGCGCGTGGATCGAAGCGATCGAGGCCGCGGAAAAACCGCCGGCACCCGATCAGGAATCTGGAAAATGACACAAGCTAAAATCTATCCGCAGCATATCGACCTCGAACCCGTGATGCGCGTGCAAGGCACCGTACGCCTGCCGGGCTCGAAGAGCATCTCGAACCGCACCTTGCTGCTGGCCGCGCTGTCCGAAGGGACGACCACGATCCACGACCTGCTCGCGTCGGACGACACCACCGTCATGCTGGACGCGCTGCGCAAACTCGGCATCCAGTGGGAACAGAAGGACGAGCGCACGCACGTCGTGCACGGCGCCGGCGGCAAGCTGCCTGTTGCGCAGGCCGACCTGTTCATGGGGAATGCCGGTACCGCGATCCGTCCGCTGACGGCGGCGCTGGCCGTGATCGGCGGCGACTACACGTTGCACGGCGTCGAGCGCATGCACGAGCGTCCGATCGGCGACCTCGTCGACGCGCTGAACGCCGTCGGCGCCAGCATCGAATACACGGGCAATCCGGGCTATCCGCCGCTGCACATCCGCGCGGGCAAGGTGCAGCCGGACCGCATCGCCGTGCGCGGCAACGTGTCGAGCCAGTTCCTCACCGCGCTGTTGATGGCTGCGCCGCTGATGGCCGTGTCGCACCCCGTGACGATCGAGGTCGTCGGCGAGCTGATTTCCAAGCCCTACATCGAGATCACCTTGAACCTGATGCGCCGCTTCGGCGTGACGGTCGGCCAGGACGGCTGGGCCTCGTTCACCGTGCAGCCGGGCCAGACCTATCGCAGCCCGGGCAGCATCCACGTCGAGGGCGATGCGTCGTCCGCGTCGTACTTCCTGGCCGCGGGCGCCATCGCGGGCGGTCCCGTGCGCGTGGAAGGCGTCGGCAAGGACTCGATCCAGGGCGACGTGCGCTTCGCCGATGCGCTGGCGCTGATGGGCGCGACGATCACGAAGGGCGACAACTGGATCGAAGCGACGTCGAACGGCGTGTTGAAAGCGATCGACGCGGACTTCAACCACATCCCGGACGCCGCGATGACGATCGCCGTCGCCGCGCTGTACGCGGATGGCACGAGCACCTTGCGCAACATCGCCAGCTGGCGCGTGAAGGAGACGGACCGCCTGGCCGCGATGGCGACGGAGCTGCGCAAGGTTGGCGCGACGGTGGAGGAGGGCCCGGACTACATCCGCGTGACGCCGCCGGAGACGCTGTCGCCGGCGACGATCGACACCTACGACGACCACCGGATGGCGATGTGCTTCTCGCTGGCGTCGCTCGATGGCGCGGCGCGGCGCGGCAACGCCATGCGCATCAACGATCCCAAGTGCGTGGCCAAGACGTTCCCCGATTATTTCGAAACGTTTTCCGGGATCGCTCAACACGATTTATCCTGAACGGGTTGCTCGGTGTCATACGTTGGTTGAACGCGTGGACGGGGAACCCGTCCACCCCACGCTCGACGTTCAGGGATAACGCCCAGCCCGCGTTTGCCGAGAGCGCGCAGGCCACGTTGCGGTGACGGGTAGGGTGGACGGCTCTGCCGTCCACGCGTCCATGTACACTGTGCAAATCGCATCAAATAAAGATTCACAATGCCGAACACGAACATTCCCGTCATTACGATTGACGGCCCGACCGCCTCGGGCAAAGGCACGGTGGCCCACAAGGTCGCCGACCGGCTGGGTTTCCACCTGCTGGATTCCGGCGCCCTGTACCGCCTGACCGCCTTGTCCGCGCTGCGCCGCGGTACCGACCTGCGCGACGAGCATGCGCTCGCCAAGGTCGCCGAACACCTGACCATCCGCTTCCACGGCGGCCACGTCTACCTCGGCACGGAAGAGGTGAGCAACGCCATCCGCGAGGAAGAAGTCGGCAACACGGCGTCGAAGATCGCGGCGCTGCCCGGCGTGCGCCAGGCGTTGTACGGCTTGCAGCTCAGCTTCCGCCAGACGCCGGGCCTCGTGGCCGACGGGCGCGACATGGGCACCGTGATCTTTCCCAGCGCACAGCTGAAGGTGTTCCTGACAGCAAGTGTTGAGGCACGTGCGCAACGCAGATATAAGCAATTGATTGGCAAAGGATTTTCTGCTAATATGGACGATCTGCTGGCGGATTTGCAGTCCCGCGACGCGCGCGATACGCAGCGCGCCGTGGCACCGCTGATGCCGGCCGAAGGGGCGCGTATCCTCGATACCTCGCAGATGACGGCGGACGAAGCCGTCGAACAGGTGCTGGCCTGGTACGCACACCCCTGAACAAGAATAAGTCCCCGTCGTCGAGGGGATGCAGCGCGCGCCGTGCGAACGGCGCGTTTTTGGTGCCCGGGGCGTGTTGCCGCGGGTGTGGTTCAACTTGACCCAGTTCAGATCGCATATGGCCGGTCTGCTGGCTAACATCTCAAAACTTATGGCTACTGCAGCAAATCAAGATACCGGTATGGAAAGCTTCGCAGCACTCTTCGAAGAGTCGCTGGCCCGTCAAGACATGCGTTCGGGCGAAGTCATCTCCGCCGAAGTCGTGCGTCTGGATCACAACTTCGTGATCGTCAACGCCGGCCTGAAGTCGGAAGCTTTCATCCCCATCGAAGAATTCAAGAATGACCAGGGCGAACTGGAAGTCAACGTGGGTGACTTCGTTTCCGTGGCCATCGAATCGCTGGAAAACGGTTTCGGCGATACCATCCTGTCGCGCGACAAGGCCAAGCGCCTGGCTTCGTGGCTGGCTCTGGAAAAAGCAATGGAATCGGGCGAGATCGTCACCGGTACCGTCAACGGTAAAGTCAAAGGCGGCCTGACCGTCCTGACCAACGGCATCCGCGCATTCCTGCCGGGTTCGCTGGTCGACACCCGTCCGGTCAAGGACACGACCCCGTTCGAGGGCAAAACCCTGGAATTCAAGGTCATCAAGCTGGATCGCAAGCGTAACAACGTCGTGCTGTCGCGTCGCGCCGTCATCGAAGCATCGATGGGCGAAGAGCGTGCGAAGCTGATGGAAACGCTGAAAGAAGGCACGGTCGTGACCGGCGTCGTCAAGAACATCACCGACTACGGTGCGTTCGTCGACCTGGGCGGCATCGACGGCCTGCTGCACATCACCGACCTGGCATGGCGTCGTGTGCGTCACCCGTCGGAAGTCCTGTCGGTTGGTCAAGAGATCACCGCCAAGGTCCTCAAGTACGATCAAGAAAAGAACCGCGTCTCGCTGGGCGTCAAGCAACTGGGCGACGATCCGTGGACCGGCCTGTCGCGTCGCTACCCGCAAGGCACCCGCCTGTTCGGCAAGGTCACGAACCTGACCGACTACGGTGCGTTCGTGGAAGTCGAGCAGGGCATCGAAGGCCTGGTGCACGTCTCGGAAATGGACTGGACCAACAAGAACGTGGCCCCGAACAAGGTTGTCCAGCTGGGCGACGAAGTCGAAGTCATGGTTCTGGAAATCGACGAAGAGCGTCGCCGTATCTCGCTGGGCATGAAGCAGTGCAAGGCGAATCCGTGGGACGATTTCGGCATGACTCACAAGAAGGGCGACAAGGTCAAAGGTCTGATCAAGTCGATCACCGACTTCGGCGTGTTCATCGGCCTGCCGGGCAACATCGACGGTCTGGTGCACCTGTCCGACCTGTCGTGGACGGAAGCCGGCGAAGAAGCCGTCCGTCGCTTCAAGAAGGGCGACGAGCTGGAAGCCGTCGTGCTGGCGATCGACGTCGAGCGCGAGCGTGTCTCGCTGGGCGTCAAGCAGCTGGAAGGCGACCCGTTCAACAACTTCGCTTCGCTGAACGACAAGGGCACCCTGGTCACCGGCACCGTGAAGTCGGTTGAGCCGAAAGGCGCCGTGATCGCGCTGAACGACGAAGTCGAAGGCTACCTGCGCGCTTCGGAAATCGCCCGCGACCGCGTGGAAGATGCCGGCACCCACCTGAAAGTGGGCGACAAGGTCGAAGCCCTGGTCATCAACATCGACCGCAAGGCACGCAGCATCCAGCTGTCGATCAAGGCCAAGGACAACGCCGAAACCCAGGAAGCCATGCAGAAGCTGGCTTCGGACAACAGCGCAGCAACCGGCACCACGTCGCTGGGCGCTCTGCTGAAGGCCAAGTTCGACAACAAGAACTAAGCAAAGGTTCAATCCTTTTCGGAAGCTAAGCAGATGACCAAGTCCGAGCTGATCAACCGCCTGGCCGAGCGCTATTCTCAGCTGGTGGCAAAAGACGCCGAGTTTGCCGTCAAGACCATTCTCGACGCGATGACCAATGCTCTCTCGAGCGGCCAGCGCATCGAGATCCGCGGTTTCGGCAGCTTTGCCCTGAACAGCCGGCCGCCTCGCATCGGCCGCAACCCGAAGTCCGGCGACAAGGTGATGGTGCCCGAAAAACGGGTGCCCCACTTCAAACCGGGCAAGCAGTTGCGCGAGCGGGTGGATGCGATGGTCGGGCAGCCGATCATCGAAGACTGATTCGTCTGCGACAGATTCAAAAACGGCGTCCGCGAGGGCGCCGTTTTTTTTGATAAATGTAACGACGCATTGCAGCCCGGATGCCATCCGGGCAACCCACGTATAATCACGCCGCACGCGCACAACGGCCGGGCCGGCCGTTCTAGGAATATCGTTTCAAATATGCGACACTGCGCCTTTGCCGTCTTTCCACTCGGGACCTGCTGATGAAACTCGTCTCCACCATCGTCGGTTGCCTGCTGTTCGTCCTGTTCTTCAGCTTCGCCTTGAAGAACACGCACCAGGTCGACCTGCACTTCTTCCTGAACTACGAGGTGCGGGGGCCGCTGGTGCTGATGCTGCTGGCGTTCTTCATCGCCGGCGCTTTCCTCGGCATCCTGGCCGTAACGCCGACCGTGTTCCGCCACCGCCGCGAAAGCTCGCGGCACAAGCACACGATCCAGGCCCTGCAGAGCGCGGCCGGCACCGCCGCCAACGCGCCGCAGCCGGATGGCGTCACGCCGCGCTGAACGTAATACAAGATCATCAATAAGAACAACATATGGAATTTGAAATCTGGTGGCTGCTCGGCATCCCCGTCTTTTTTGCCCTCGGCTGGATCGCCGCCCGCGTCGACATCAAGCAACTCGTCTCCGAATCGCGCAGCCTCCCGCGCGGCTATTTCAAGGGCCTGAACTTCCTCCTCAACGAGCAGCCGGACAAGGCCATCGACGCGTTCATCGAGATCGTCAAGCTCGACCCGGAGACGGCCGACATGCACTTCGCGCTGGGTAACCTGTTCCGCCGCCGCGGCGAGACGGAGCGGGCGATTCGCGTCCACCAGAACCTGCTGTCGCGCCCGGACCTGCCGATCGAGCAGCAGGTGCACGCGCAGTACGAACTTGGCATGGACTACCTGAAAGCGGGCCTGCTGGACCGCGCCGAGGAAACGTTCAACCTGCTCGTCGACACGCCGTACGGCGTGCAGGCGCGGCGCGCGCTGCTGGAGATCTTCCAGCGCGAGAAGGAATGGCGCCGCGCGATCGCCGCCGCCGAGGGCCTGATGGAATCGGGCGCCGGCGCGTACCACAAGGAAATCGCCCAGTTCTATTGCGAACTGGCGCAGGACGCCCTCGTGCACATGCACTCTGACGAAGCGAAGTCGCTGCTGGACAAGGCCCTGCAGACCGACCGCAAGAGCGTGCGCGCGACGATGTTGTGCGGCGACGCCCTCAAGGCCGAAGGCGACATCGAAGGCGCGCTGAAGACGTGGCGCCGCGTGGAGCAGCAAAGCGTGCCGCACGCGGCCCTCGTCGCGACGCGCCTGATGGATGGCTACCGCGCCGTCGGCCGCCCGCAGGAAGGCGTGAACCTGCTGCGCTCCTATCTCGAAGAAGCGTCGTCGATTGATCTGATCGAGGTCGTCTTCAAGGCCGTCATTGAACTCAACGGCGTGGAGGCTGCCAAACAGCTGGTGGTCGAAGAACTGCGCCGCAACCCGACGTTGCTGGGCCTCGACAAGCTGCTGGAAGCGCGCCTGATGGACGCGCCGGCCAACGTGTGGGAAGAGCTGTCGATGGTGAAGAACCTGGTGCACGGCTATACGCAGAAGCTGGCGCGCTACCAGTGCAGCCACTGCGGCTTCAAGGCGCGTCAGTATTACTGGCAATGCCCGGGGTGCAGCAAATGGGAGACTTACCCACCGCGCCGCACCGAAGAACTGAATGTGATGAACTAAGCTTAGAAACTGACCATGAAGATTACGATTATCGGCACCGGCTATGTCGGCCTCGTCACGGGCGCCTGCCTGGCGGAACTCGGCAACGACGTCTTTTGTCTCGACGTCGACCAACGCAAGATCGACCTGCTGAACAACGGCGGCATCCCTATCCACGAACCGGGCCTGGAAGAAGTCGTCGCGCGCAACCGCGCGGCTGGCCGCCTGCAGTTCTCGACGGACGTCGCGGCCAGCGTCGCGCACGGCCAGCTGCAATTCATCGCCGTCGGCACGCCGCCGGACGAAGATGGTTCCGCCGACCTGCAATACGTGCTGGCCGCCGCCCGCAACATCGGCCGCCACATGACCGGCTACAAGGTCATCGTCGACAAGTCCACGGTGCCGGTCGGCACGGCCGATCGCGTCGCGGCGGCAGTGCGTGAGGAACTCCATGCGCGCGGCGAGGGGAGCATGGAATTCGCCGTCGTGTCGAACCCCGAGTTCCTGAAGGAAGGCGCTGCCGTCGAAGACTTCATGCGCCCGGACCGCATCGTGATCGGCACCGACGACACCCCCGCGGGCCTGCGCGCGCGCGACGTCATGAAGCTGCTGTACGCGCCGTTCAACCGCAACCACGAGCGCGTGTACTGGATGGACGTGCGCTCGGCCGAGTTCACGAAGTACGCCGCCAACGCGATGCTCGCGACGCGCATCTCGTTCATGAACGAACTGGCGAACCTGGCCGACCAGGTGGGCGCCGACATCGAAGCCGTCCGCCACGGCATCGGTTCCGACCCGCGCATCGGCCACAGCTTCCTGTACGCGGGCGCCGGCTACGGCGGCTCGTGCTTCCCGAAAGACGTGCAGGCGCTCGAGCGCACGGCACGCCAGTACGACCAGGAACTGCTCATTCTGCGCGCCGTGGAAGCCGTCAACGACCGCCAGAAGCAGGTGCTGGGCCGCAAGGTCGTGCAGCGCTTCGGCGAAGACCTGACGGGCATGAAATTCGCCGTCTGGGGCCTCGCATTCAAGCCGAACACGGACGACATGCGCGAGGCGCCGTCGCGCGTGCTGCTGAAGGAATTGATCGAGCGGGGCGCCAGTGTCGCCGTGCACGATCCCGTCGCGATGGAAGAAGCGCAGCGCGTGCTGGCGCTCGACCTCTCCGCCGACCAGCTGGCGCGCGTCGCCTTCAAGGCGACGCCGATGGACACGCTGGATGGTGCGGAAGCCCTCGTGATCGTGACCGAGTGGAAGGCGTTCCGCAGCCCCGACTTCGAACAGATCAAGGCGCGCCTGAAGCACCCGGTGATCATCGATGGCCGCAACCTGTTCGAGCCGCCGCTGATGACGGGCCTGGGCATCGAATATCACGGCATCGGCCGTTCCGTTTTGACGGGCAAGTGAGGCGCGCATGACCGGTACGATTCCAAGCCGCCTGCTGCCGACCGACAGCTACCGCCACGCCGAAGCCCCGAAGCTGGACAGCGTGCGCCTGCTCGTCGTGGGCGACGTCATGCTCGACCGCTACTGGTTCGGCGACGTGTCGCGCATCTCTCCAGAAGCGCCGGTGCCCGTCGTGCGCATCGAGCGCCGCGAGGAGCGCCTGGGCGGTGCCGCCAACGTGGCCCGCAACGCGGCGGCCCTCGGCACGCATTGCGGCCTGCTGGGTGTCGTCGGTGCCGACGAAGCCGGCGACCAGGTCGAGAAGATCCTGCGCGAATCCAGCATCCACAGCTATCTGAAGCGCGACGAGGCGATCTCCACCATCATCAAGCTGCGCGTCATCGGACGCCAGCAGCAGATGGTGCGCATCGACTTCGAAGAGGCGCCCACGGAAACGATCCTGCGCGACAAGCTCACGCAATTCAAGGCGCTGCTGCCCGACTACGACGTGATCATCCTGTCCGACTACAACAAGGGCAGCCTCGTGAACGTGGCCGAGATGATCCGCGCCGCGCGCGCGGCCGGCAAGACCGTCATGGTCGATCCGAAGGGCGACGATTTCACGCCGTATGCGGGCGCCACGATGCTCACGCCGAACAAGTCGGAACTCAAGCGCATCGTCGGCAGCTGGAAGACGGAAGAGCAGCTGACGGAAAAGGCCCAGAAGCTCCGCGAGGATCTCGGCCTGGAAGCGCTGCTGCTCACCCGCTCGGAAGAGGGCATGAGCCTGTACACGGCGAACGAGGTGCTGCACGTCCACGCGGACGCGCGCGAGGTGTTCGATGTCTCGGGCGCCGGCGACACCGTCATCGCGACGATGGCCGCCATGCTGGGCGCGGGCGCGCCGCTGCCGGAAGCGCTGGCGACGGCGAACCGCGCGGGCGGCATCGTCGTCGGCAAGCTGGGCACGGCCACCGTCACCCGCGACGAGTTGTTCGCCCAGCGGCGCAAGGAGGACGGCCACGCGTGATCATCGGGCATTGCGTCGACACAAATCACGTCGTCAACGCAATGCCGCTCCCATCCGTTATGGCACCAGGCGGCCATCCCAGGCAGCCACCCAAAGATAACGGAGAAACGAGATGATCAAGAAGCTGTTGCTTGCAGTCGCCACGCTGGTGGCCTCGATGGGCTTTGCGTTCGCCCAGGTCGACGTCAACAAGGCCGATGCCGCCGCGCTGGACTCGGTCAAGGGCGTCGGCCCGGCCATGTCGAAGACGATCATCGACGAGCGCACCAAGGCCGGTCCGTTCAAGGACTGGGCCGATTTCCAGAAACGCGTGAAAGGCGTCGCCGACAAGCGCGCGACCCAGCTGTCGAAAGCCGGCCTGCAGGTGAATGGCCAGTCGAAGGAAGGCGCACCGATGACGGCAACGGCACCCAAGGCCGACAAGACCGACATGAAGGCCGCCAAGCCGGCCAAGATGGGCGCCAAACCGGCCGACATGAAGGCCAAGCCGGAGGCGGGCAAGTCGGCCAGCTGACCGGCGCCTTGCACGATCCGAACCCCGCCGCGTGCGGGGTTTTTGTTTTGTACAAAAGTATTTTATTGCCGACACCGGTCCAGCCCCATACGCGGTGTTCCAACTCGGATTAGAATGGCGCTTTCGCGTTCGCAAAAGAGTAGGCAATGGCATACAAGACCATCGAAGACACGATCGGCAATACCCCGCTGGTGCAACTGGTGCGCATCCCCGGGCCGGAAGCGGCGGCCCGCAACAACATCATCCTCGGCAAGCTCGAAGGCAACAACCCGGCGGGCTCCGTGAAGGACCGCGCCGCGATGTCGATGCTGCGCGGCGCCGAGGCGCGCGGTCAGATCAAGCCGGGCGACACGCTGATCGAAGCGACGAGCGGCAACACGGGCATCGCGCTGGCGATGGCGGCCGCGATCCGCGGCTACAAGATGGTGCTGCTGATGCCGGACAACCTGTCGGTGGAGCGCCGCCAGAGCATGGCAGCGTACGGCGCCCAGATCATCCTGACGCCGAAGACGGGCGGCATGGAATACGCGCGCGACCTGGCCGAGCAGATGCAGCGCGACGGCCAGGGCATCATCCTCGACCAGTTCGGCAACCAGGACAATCCGCGCGCCCACTACGAGACGACCGGGCCGGAAATCTGGCGCGACACGGAAGGCCGCGTCACGCACTTCGTCAGCGCGATGGGCACGACCGGCACGATCATGGGCGTGTCGCGCTACCTGAAGGAGAAGAACGAGGGCATCCGGATCGTCGGCGCGCAGCCGGAAGAGGGATCGTCGATCCCCGGCATCCGCAAGTGGCCGGAAGCGTACCTGCCGAAGATCTTCGACAAGTCGCGCATCGACCAGGTGGAAAACGTGACGCAGGCCGCGGCTGAACAGATGGCGCGCCGCCTGGCGGCCGAAGAGGGCATTTTCTGCGGTATTTCCGCGGCCGGCGCCTGCGAAATCGCGTTACGCATTTCGCAGACGGTCGAGAATGCGACGATCGTGTTCATCGTCTGCGACCGCGGCGATCGTTATTTGTCGACGGGCGTGTTCCCCGCTTGAATCGTGCCCGGCGCGAGGGCGTGGCGCTGGGTCTTTGATCCGCATTCGCTGCGGAGTAAAACGTACTCAGGTGCGCGTACTCAGGTGCGCGTGCTCCGGTGCGGCGGCATCAATGGCCGCCGTCCGGGGTGATGCAGATCATTGCTCGGCGCCGGCGCCGCCTGCGCTGTCCTTGTCTTTCGGCTTGAACTGCTTGTCGCTGATGCGGAACTTGGCACGACGGTCGCCCATCAGGTAGCGCAGGTCACGGATCGACAGGTCCGACACTTCGTGCATGCGGATCAGCAGCGAGGCACCGACCGGCAGGCGGTGGTGGCGGATCTTCGAGATTACCGGCGGCGCGACTTCCAGTGCGCGCGACAGCGCTGCGTCGTTCTTCAGGCGCAGGTTCTCGATCAGCGTGTCGAGCAGGCGATTCGGGTTGTATTGCAGCAGTTCGTCGTTTTCCGAATCGCTGTTCATATCGATACCGACTTGGTTCGTCATGATTCAATTCCTATGAGGGTTCGTCAGGGGCTCACGGCGCACGTCCAGATCCTTCTGGATGTGAAAGTGTCTACTAAATTATACAACTAATTTCAAATTTAGTACTTAAGAGCAATAAAATCCGGGGCTTTTGTTGGGTCCGTTGTTCAATCACAACAATAGCCTCAATGCAATTCTCTCACAAACTCACCGCGAAGATAATTGTTTTTTATTTAAACTTAAGTGTAAAGCAATTATCGATGCGCCGACGCACGATTAGGAATTGAGTGGTGGAATGACAACTTGTGAGGGGGTATCGGGGCAGAGCGGCTGTTTCCTAGAAGAACTGTCAAGCGGAAACGACGATACCCCGGGGGAGTATAACATTGTCACGACGTCATGAACTCGACCGTATTTATGACAATGCTGTTACAAACTGATACAAAGTTGTTGCTCTGAGCACTACATTGCGCGCGCCAATCGGACGGCGCGGCCCAGTTCGACGACGGACATGGCATAGAAATAACTGCGGTTGTATTTAGTGATAGCAAAAAAGTTAGCATTCACTACCCAATACTCCGTCGGGTCGCCGCCATTTTGTAAATCGACGAGACCGTACAGTCGCCCGTCCGGCAACGGGGTGCGCGTGGCGACGCCGGCGCCGTCCAGGTCGGTCGGACGGTAGCGGGCTTCGAGGCCGCCGACGAGCCCTTGCCACGCGAGGCTGGGCGCCACGTCGGCCGGGAAGACGGCCGGGCCCGTGCTGTTGCGATCCCAGCCGTGCTGGACGAGGAAGTTCGCGACGCTGCCGATCGCATCCTGCGCGGAGCCGCGCAAGTCGACCATGCCGTCGCCGTCGAAGTCCACGCCGTACTTCAAGATACTGCTCGGCATGAATTGCGGCATGCCGACGGCGCCCGCAAACGAGCCCAGCAGCGAAAACGGATCGATGTGTTCCTTACGTGCCAACAACAGCGTGCTTTCCAGTTCGCCGCGGAAGAACGCCATGCGATCCTGGCGATTCGGCGCTTCCGGATAGGCGAAGGCGAGGGTGGTCAGCACGTCGACGACGCGGAAGCGTCCCGTGTCGCGCCCGTAGATCGTTTCCACGCCGAGGATGCCGGCGATGATTTCGGCCGGCACGCCATACGTGGCCTCCGCGCGCGCGAGGGCGTCCGCGTTCTCGTTCCAGAAGCGCACGCCCGCATTGACGCGGATCGGCTCGATGAAGCGGTCGCTGTACGCGCGCCAGTTCTTCGGCTTGCCTGGCGGCGCCGGTTTCACGAGATGGACTGCGGAATCGAGGAAGCGCGCGCGCCGGATCACGTCCTCGATGGTCGCGCGGTCGAAGCCGTTGCGCGTGACCATGTCGTCCTCGAAGTCGCGCACGGCCTGCCACTCGCCGAAGTTGACGGCCTCGCCGTCGTAGTCGATCGTCGGGCGGGCGGGCGCAGAGACGACCTTGGCGGCCTTGCGCGATGTCTTTGTCTTGGCGGACTTGGAGGACTTGGCGGCCGTGGCGGATTTCGCCTTGGCGGCATGGGTATGGTGCAACGAGGATGCGGCGACCGCATCCGCCGCTCCCTCGGCGCCGACGGCCAGGGCTAGCAGCAATGGAACGAAGGATTTCATCGAACTCGGGACAGCAAATCTCTCAGGATGGGAACGAGGCCGGTGCCCGGACTCTGCGGTCCGTAGCGGTAAGCGCTGTAGCGGCGCAGGAATTCCGCTGCTGCCGCGCTCGGTTCAGGCGCCAGGCCGGCGCCATCGAGGCGGCCCGCGTACGCCGTCGGACCTTCGTCCGGCGCGCGCGGCAGGCCCAGCTGGCCGAGGCGCTGGCACAGCATCGAGTATAGCGCATCGACCGGGTCGGCTTTTCGCCGCTGCGAGAATTTTCTGACCAGAAACAACAGCGCACAGAGCATGGTCAGCAGCGCCAGGCTTTGCCAATGGGACAATCCTTCCTGCAAGCGATCGACGAGGCGCTGCTGGCGCTGCGGCGTGTAATTCAGCACCCACTGGTTCCAGCCATTGTTGACGGCGCCGATCGCGTAGCGGATCCGGCCCAGCAGCGAGCCGGGATCGGGTTGCAGCAGTCCGGCCAGACCGTCGAGGCCGAACGGCACCATCGGCGGCAGCGCCCGCGCGAGGCTGTGTTCCACGCGCCCCGGCGCCACGGCGGCCGTCGGGTCGACGCGAACCCAGCCGCGGCGCGGCAGCCACACCTCGGCCCACGCGTGGGCATCGGATTGGCGCACGGTGAGGTAGCCGTCGATGGGATTCAAGTCGCCGCCCTGGTAGCCCGTCACGACGCGCGCCGGCACGCCGGCCGCACGCATCAGGAACACGAAGGCCCCCGCATAGTGCTCGCAAAAGCCGGCGCGCGTGCCGTACAGGAAATCGTCGATGGAGTCGGGGCCCGGCAGCAGCGGCGGGTGCAGCGTGTAGACGAAGCCGTCGCGCGCAAACCGGCGCAGCACGGCCGCCACGCGGCGCGCCGGATCGGGCTCGGCCGTCAGCGCCTGGCCGGCCGCGCGGGCGCGCGGATCGACGCCGTAGGGCAGGCTCAGCCAGCGTCCGTCGACGGCCGTCGCTTGCGGCTGCAGGCTGTAGTGGACGTAGGAAGCGAGGTGGTAGCGCACGCGGTCCGAGATCGGCGCCAGCGCCTGGAATTCCAGCTCGTCCGACAGGCCGACACCGCGGCCCGGCAGCTCGGGCAGCGCGCGCGGCATCTCGAGCGCGAACAGCCAGCGCGTGTTGGACGCTTCCAGCGTGACTTCGTAGCCGACGGGCTTGCCGCCCACGGACAGCGACAGCGGCTCCGCGTGCTGCGACGGGAGCACGCGCGTCCACGTGCGGCCGTCGTAGTCGCCCAGCACGGGGCCGCGCCAGTACAGCTGCGGTTGCGGCGGCACGGGGCCGTCGAATTTCACGCGGAACGCGACGTCTTCCGACTGCGCCAGGTCCGACATCTGGCCGGGCGCCATCGTGTCCGACAAGCCCGTCCGGGACGCGTGCGCATCGTCCGGCATGCCCCACAGCGGGCCTTCGATGCGGGGGAACAGGACGAACGCGGCGCCGGCCAGCGGCAGCGCGAGCGCCAGCACCTTCGCACCCATCCACAGCCGCGTGCGCAGCGGCGGGACGGCGCCCGTCAGCTGGAACGACAGCTGCGTGGCCAGCAGCGCAACGATCGAGGCGAGCATCAGCATGGCCGTCGGGATCGACTGCGAATAAAAGAAATTCGTCAGCACGAGGAAGTAGCAGAGGAACACGACGACGAACAGGTCGCGCCGCGCATGCATCTCCAGCATCTTGAAGGCGACGAGCAGCACGAGCATCGCGACACCCGCGTCGCGCCCCAGCAGCGTGTGGTACTCGCGCAGTACGCCCGCCATCGCGGCCGCCGCAATCGGTACGAGGACGAGGTTCGATGGCAGCCGCCGGCCCAGCAACGTGACGCCGGCGCGCCAGGCCAGCGTCGCACCGCACAGCGCACTGACCCACGCCGGCAGGTGCGCCGCGTGCGGCACCAGCACGAGCAGGCTCGCGGCGACGAGCAGCAGCGTATCCTGCTTGTCGCGCGACAGCGGCGCCGGCAACGCGAATCTCATGCGGCGTCCTCCGCGATGCCGTACAGCGCCAGTGCGCGCAGGCACGCGGCTTCGTGCGCCGTGCCGAGGCCCGTGTCGTAGCGGATGCGGCCCAGGCGGAACGCGTACGGCAGCGCGCGCTGCTCCGCTTCCAGCACCCAGCGGGTCATCCGGGCGAGGCGCAGTTCGACGTCGAGGTGCGGGGGCAGCGCGTCGAAGTCGAGCTCGAGATCGTCGACGGTGCCGCCCTCGAAATGCTTGGTGACGAGCGGTCCGCCCAGCGCCGGGTCGAGCCGGGCGATCTGGCGCCATGCGAGGTGGCGCAGCGCGTCGCCCGGCTGGTAGTTGCGCACACCCGCGAAATCGTCGCTGCCCGTGCTGCCGGCACCGTCCGGGCTTGGACGGCCCAGCATCGGCAACGGCGGGGCGTCCTGCTCGGGGAACGGGTAGACGAGGGCGCGGCTGTCCGGCTGCCACCAGCTCCACGCGCGGAACAGGCCCAGCGGGAATTGCGTGGACAGGCGCACGCGCGGCGCGCGCATCCAGCCGCGCGCCTGCGTGGACGCGCGCAGTACGAGCGCCGTGGTGGCGCCGGCCGTCACGTCGACGGCCTGGCGCGGTTCGGCGACGTGCTCGACATCGATCCAGACGGCGTAGCGGGCGAGGCGCGTCGGATTCTCGACGCGCAGTTCGAACGGCGCGTCCTCGCCGGCGAACACGGCGGGCGCGCGGCCGGCGCTGAGCACGAGGCCGGCCAGGTTGCGCGTCGTCTGTACCATGTCGACCACGGCGCACGCGCCGGCGACGAACGTGAGGCCGAAGCCGAGGCCGAGGTTGTAGTTGACGGAGCCGACCAGCAGCACGAGCAGCAGCGCGGCAAAGCCCAGCCCCGCACGCGTCGGGAGAATGTACACGCGCCGCTGGCTGAGGAACACGCTGCCCGCGTCGCGTGCCGTCGTGCGCGCGCGCCACAGGGCGCGCTTGCGGTCCAGCCATCCGCGCGGTCGCGTCATCGTGCCGGCTGCGTGCGCCATGTCATAAGGGGACCGATTTCTGCAGCTGGAGAACGAGATCGCGGCTCGCCATCGCCACGCCCTGCGCCGACCGCAGCGGCCGCAGGCGGTGCGCGCACACGGGCACGAGCAGGGTCTGCACGTCTTCCGGGATCACGTGGTCGCGGCCTTCCAGCGCGGCCCAGGCGCGCGCGGCCTGCAGCAGCGCCAGCACGGCGCGCGGCGACAGCCCTTCCGCGAACAGCTTGCCCGAGCGCGACGCCTGCGCCAGGGCCTGCAGGTAGTCGACGAGGGCGCCGGACGCGTGGATCGCGCGCAGCGAGCGCTGGGCATCGACGAGTTCTTCCGGGCGCATCACCGGTTCGATGGTCTTCAGCATGGCGCGGCGGTCCTCGCCCATCAGCAGGGCGCGCTCGGCGGCGGGGTCCGGATAGCCCAGCGACAGGCACATCAGGAAGCGGTCCAGCTGCGATTCCGGCAGGGGGAACGTGCCGACCTGGTGTGCCGGGTTCTGCGTCGCGATGACGAAGAACGGTTCCGGCAGCGCACGAGTGACGCCGTCCGCCGTGACCTGGCGCTCTTCCATTGCCTCCAGCAGGCCCGATTGCGTCTTCGGGGTCGCGCGGTTGATCTCGTCGGCGAGCAGCACCTGCGTGAAGATCGGCCCCGGGTGGAACACGAAGCCGTTCTTTTCGCGCTCGTAGACGGAGATGCCCGCGACGTCGGCCGGCAGCAGGTCGCTCGTGAACTGGACGCGGTTGAACCGCAGGCCCAGCGCCAGCGCCAGCGCGTGCGCGAGCGTGGTCTTGCCGACGCCGGGCACGTCGTCGATGAGCAGGTGGCCGCCGGCCAGCAGACAGGCGACGGCGAGGCGGACCTGCTGGTCCTTGCCGACCACGATCTGGCTGACCTGGCGCGCGGCGGCATGCAATTTGTTGAACATGGATGGCTTCCGGTGGTCGTTCGGGGCGGCACGGCGGGCAGGCATGGTAGATTAGCGCTGTTAGCCATCCGTATGCCTGCGTCAACATGCCTTTCCCATCGATTCTATGCGAGAACGGGCGGGCACGCGTCACGGATGAGCGCCACGCGCAATCAAGACCATGAGCACAGCCATTTACAGCCACCCGGACTGTTCCCTGCACCAGATGGGCAGCTGGCATCCGGAATGCCCCGAGCGCCTGCGCGCCATCGAGGACCAGTTGATCCTCGCGCGCCTGGACGGCCTCGTCGAGCGCGTCAGCGCGCCCCTCGCGGACGAGGCCGACATCCTGCGCAACCACACGCAGGACGCGCTCGACCGCGTGCGCGACAACCTGCCGACGGCGCCGGGCGAACTCTATCCGCTCGACGGCGACACCTTGCTGTGCAAGGACAGCTACCGCGCCGCCCTGCGCGCCGCGGGCGCCGCCGTCGCCGCGACGGATGCCGTCGTCGCGGGCACGATCAATAACGCGTTCTGCGCCGTGCGGCCGCCGGGCCACCACGCGCGGCCGTCGGAGGCGATGGGCTTCTGCCTGTTCAACAACGTCGCCATCGCCGCCCGGCGCGCGCTCGATGTGCACGGGCTCGAACGCGTCGCGATCATCGATTTCGACGTCCACCACGGCAACGGCACGGCCGAGTCGTTCAAGGACGATCCGCGCGTGCTGATGGCCAGCTTCTTCCAGCACCCGTTCTATCCGTACACGGAGCCGGAACCGATCACGGCCACGTGCGTCAACGTCCCCGTGCCCGCGTACAGCGGCGGCGACGTCGTGCGCAAGCTCGTCGCCGAGCAATGGCTGCCGGCGCTGCACGCGTTCCGCCCGCAGATGATCTTCTTCTCGGCCGGCTTCGACGCCCACAAGGAAGACGACATGGGGAACATGGCGCTCGTCGAGGCGGACTACGCGTGGATCACGCACCAGATCGCCGACGTCGCGCGCCTGTACGCGGGCGGACGCATCGTCAGCTGCCTCGAAGGCGGCTATGCGCTGTCGGCGCTGGGCCGCAGCGTCGTCGCGCACGTCAAGGCGCTTGCCGACATCGACTAGCGTATCGCTTCGGTCGAGTTGTTTTGTCGTCCCGGCGTCGGGTTTTCAGCTCCCCCGGCAATTGACACCTCCATCCCGCCGTCCTACATTGGATCGGCTGCCGCAAGCGCTGGAAGCAGCGGCAACATCGAACCAGACGACGGAGACGGAGGGAGAGATGAAACTGATGCGCTGGCTGACAGCGCTGTGCCTGCTCGCGATCACGGGCCTGGCATCGGCGACGAACTACACGCTGTGGATCAACGGCCGCAACGGCGGCGGCACCATCGGCAACTACGACAGCTTTACCTACTGGGGCCCCGCATCCGCGGCGGCCGGCGTCAACAAGAAGGCCGTCAACTGGGACGGCTACAACAGCATCGCCACGCAGAACTACCGCATCCGTTACGCCCTCGACTGCTTCTGCACCGGCAACAACTGGTGCTATATCGCGACGCACAGCGCGGGCGACCTGATGCTGGGCTACGTGCTCGCCAACTACGGCGGCTCGGCGCGCATGAAGAAGAATCCCGCGCCGAATTCGTCGGGCATCTGCGGCAACAGCGACGGCACGTCGCAGACCGGCTGGAACATCAAGTGGGTGCGCGCGGCGGCCGGTGCGGCCGGCGGCTCTGAACTGGCCGACTACGGCTCGTGGGCCGTCTCCGACCCCTTGACGCAAGACCTCAAGACGACGACGGCGCGCGCCATGTACAACCACAACGTCACGCGCGGCATCTGGTTCTACATGTACGCGGGCGCGCGCGGCGCGGCGTATTCCGCCATCCTTCCCGGCCAGGACGACGAGGTCGTCGCCTACCACAGCGCGGGCGGCGTCTCAGGCAGTTCCGGCGGCGCCTTCTGCAATCCCAGCGACTGGTTCTGCAACGACCTGACGCTCGGCACCGCCGCCAACCAGGGTGGCAGCTTGAAGTGGAGCTATCACTCCGTCTCGTTCCGCGACGACGGCGAGTCGTACAACCACTACACGAACGGCAACTGGGGAGGCATCGTGTCCGTCGTGCGCGGCGCGATGGTGAACAGCGCCTACTAGCGCGGCGCCACGGCCGCATCGCATCGTTGCCGCAGGAGCCACCCGCTTGGCTCCTGCCGCAATTGACACTCCGTTCCCGCGGTCCTACATTGGATCGGCTGCGTATCGTTGGCCACAAGCCCGGTCCGCAGCCGCGACATCGAACCGCACGACGACATAACGACAACGGAGGAGAGATGAAACTGATGCGCTGGCTGATGGCGCTGTGCCTGCTCGGGATCACAGGGATGGCATCGGCGACGAACTACACGCTGTGGATCAACGGCCGCACGGGCGGCGGCACGATCGGCGACTACAACAGCTTCACGTACTGGGGCCCCGCATCCACGGCGGCCGGCGTCAACAAGAAGGCCGTCAACTGGGACGGCTACAACAGCATCGCCTCGCAGAGCTATCACATCCGCGACGCCCTCGACTGCTTCTGCACCGGCGCCAACTGGTGCTATATCGCGACGCACAGCGCGGGCGACCTGATGCTGGGCTACACGCTCGCCAACTACGGCGGCTCGGCGCGCCAGAAAAAGAACGCGGCGCCGAATTCGTCGGGCGTGTGCGGCAACAGCGACGGCACGTCGCAGACCGGATGGAACATCAAGTGGGTGCGCGCCGCGTCCGGCGCGGGCGGTGGTTCCGAACTGGCCGACTACGGCTCGTGGGCCGTCTCCGACCCGCTGACGCAAGACCTCAAGACGACGACGGCGAGGGCCATGTACAACCACAACGATACGCGCGGCATCTGGTTCTACATGTACGCGGCCGCCAAGGGCACGGCGTATTCCGGCATCCTGCCCGGCCAGGATGACGAGGCCGTCGCGTACCACAGCTCGGGCGGCGTGTCCGGCAGTTCCGGCGGCTCGTACTGCAATCCCAGCGACTGGTTCTGCAACGACCTGACGCTCGGGACCGCGGCCAACGAGGGCGGCAGCCTGAAATGGAGCTACCACTCCGTATCGTTCCGCGACGACAGCGAGTCGTACAACCACTACACGAACGGCAACTGGGAAGGCATCGTGTCCGTCGTGCGCAACGCGATGGTGAACAGTGCCCTCTAGCGGTCCGCCTGACCGGCCGCGCGCGCCGCGGCCATCCAGCCCGCCACGGCCCCGTCTGCGCGCCGTGGCGCTGGGCGCGGCGGCCGTCGCCGTCGTGGCGCTGCTCGCGTGGAGCGCCATGCAGGGCGACGCGCCCGCGCCTGTCGTAGCCAACGCCCGGCCGGCCGCGCCGGGCGCGCCGCATTTCTTCGGGCCCGTGCAGGCCGGCGGCGCGCCACCGCCGCCGGGCGACCGCGTGGCCCAGCGCCGGGTGCTCGTCGAGAACGTGCAGCTGACCGACCACACGTATTGCAGCTACCGCACGGCGAGCCAGTACCCGGTCGGGTCGCGCCCGATGACGGAAAACCCGGACCAGAACCGCCCGAACGACCCGGTCACGTCGATGAACGCGATGCACGCGGACGGCGGCGGCACCGATGGCCGCATCCAGCTGCAGACGTCGCAGTCGCGCGTCTACATGGCGTCAGGCGAATCGGTGGCGTTCTCGCTGCGCGCCGTCGACGCCGACGGCAACACGCTGCCCCTTGTGATCACGCGCGCCATCGCGGAAGGCATCACGTACCGCGGCACGCGCACGACGCCGCAGGTGTCCGTACCGTTCGTCGACGACGGCACGGGTGCCGACCCGGTCCCGAACGATGGCGCCTTCGCCGGCGTGCTCGCACCCGCGCAGACGGGCCTCGCGTCGTTCAACGGCACCATCCGCACGGAAGTGCGCTACAACGCGGGCGGCAAGAGCGGCGTCGTGCAGTTCGACGTCATCTACACGCCGGAGCTGCCGGGCACGTGGGCGGGGCCGCCGCGCGAAGCCGTCGAGGAGGGCTCGCTCGTGTTCCACCTGCCGCTCGACGTGCGCATCCCGGGCCGCTACATCGTCAACGGCCGCGTCGACGACGCCCGCGGCCGACCGGTCGCGCTGCTGACCTTCAACGACGTCCTGGGCCCGGGCCCGAACGACGTCAGGCTGACGATGTTCGGCAAGCTGCTGCGCGACGAGGCGCCCGTCGCACCGTTGACCTTGCGCGACGTCGACGGCTACCTGCTGAAGGAAAACACGGACCCCGACCGCGCGCTGCTGCCGCGCCTGCAGGGCAAGGTGCTCACGGCCGCCGCGCACGCATCGAAAAGCTATTCCGACGCCGAATGGCAGAGCGAGGAACGGTCGCGCTACCTGACCGAATACGGCAAGGACGTGCGCGAAGCGCGGGCCCGACTGACCGCGTTCGACCCGGCCGCGCCGCCGCCACCCAGCGAGTGCATCCCCGCGACACGCTGAGCGGGAGTCTCTGCGTTGCCCGTCAATACGCCGGAATTAGCGTAAAATAGAGGGTTGCACGCAGATTTGAAGGTTTAGCATGTCGATTCAATGGTTCCCAGGCCACATGGCCGCCGCCCGCAAGCAGGCCGCGGAACAGATGGAAAACACGGACGTGGTCATCGAGGTCCTGGACGCCCGCCTGCCCGAGGCGAGCAGCAATCCGATGGTCGAGGAGTTGCGCAAGTTCCGCCAGCGTCCCTGCCTGAAGGTGCTGAACAAGACCGACCTCGCCGACCCCGCCGCTACCGCGGCCTGGGCCGCGTGGTATGACGCGCAGGACGGCGTCACCGCGTACCCGATGACGACGAAGAAGCCGTCCGACGTGGCGCGCCTTCCCGACCTGTGCAAGGCGCTGGCGCCGCACCGGGGCGTGCCGACGAAACCGTTGCGCATCATGATCATGGGCATTCCGAACGTGGGCAAGTCCACGTTGATGAACGCGCTGTTGAAAAAGCGCGTGGCGAAGGTCGGCGACGAGCCGGCCGTCACGAAGTCCCAGCAAAAGCTCTACCTGGACAAGTTCACGGTGCTCGTCGACACGCCGGGCATGCTGTGGCCGAAGATCGAGATGGAAAGCGACGGCCTGATGCTGGCGGCCAGCCACGCGATCGGCACGAACGCCGTCATCGAGGAAGAGGTCGCGGAATACCTGGGCACCTTGCTGCTGCAGCGCTATCCGCACCTGCTGACCGCGCGCTACGGCGTCAAGACCGAGGGCCTGGACGGTTTCGGCGTGATCGAAGGCGTCGCGCAACGCCGCGCGTTCCGCGTGCGCGGGGGCGACTACGACTACGAAAAGGCGGCGCACGTGCTGCTGCAGGATTATCGCCAGGGCGCACTGGGCCGCATCAGCCTGGAAACCCCGCAGAGCCGCGCCGAGGCGCTCGAGCGGCACCGCATCGAGATGGAAGAGAAGGCGCGCATCGCGGCCGAGAAGGCGGCGCGCAAGGCGGAAGAGGCGGCGCGCGGGAAGCGCGGTACCTGATCGCCAGCATCATGCGGTTATTCGGTGGGCGGAGGCCG
>NZ_JANUGW010000017.1 GCF_024753285.1 Massilia pinisoli
AAGGACGAACCACCCCATAAAAATCCGGCAATTGCCCCGTTGGCTGCCAAACGGCGTCCAAAATGAAGTTTTTCTTCATCGGATAACGTTCTATGCATAAAGGCTTTTGTAAGATAAATTCCGCGCATCAAAAAAAATGTCAAGGTGAACGCCCAACTTATTGCGTAGGGAAGAATTTCTTTATTTTCCTTCGGTGACGGAATGTTCAGAATTCCGGAGAAAATGACTAAAACTGCGAGGAGCCCGGCAGCAAGATTTTTCGTCGACGCTAAAAAGGCCATCTCGATCTGTTTTATTTCGACTTGTGGAGCTTGGCGCGATAGTAAATTTTGTATGCTAAATCGTGAACGCACTGTTTTGTTATGCTCAGCAATAAGCATGACGTTCTCCTTTAGAGAGTGGCCGGATGAAGTTTACCGAACTAACATCTTTCCTACATCCTCTTTTTAGAGTAGTTGCATGAAGTCCTGTGTCCCCTCCAGTCAAATGCCTCCGAAATTGCGGTGAGCTCGTTAATCCCGGCAACGGTGATCGGGGCTCAGCGGAAATGGATTTCCGCTCACCGTTCACTTTCAACGTAAAGTGCTCATGCCATGCACCCCTGACAGGTGTTGCGGCTGGCGGGCGGCTGCCAAACTCGTGCCGCTTCACAGATCAGCCGATGCGACGGTCCTGGTTGTTGACCTCCGCGCAAAAAGCCGATAGCATCTCGATCAATGACAACGTTGGACAATCTGCGACGGCACCTCACGCCGGACCGGATTGAACCGACCGGAAGGCCCAGGCCAAGGAGACGAGGTGTCGACCATTCACGATGTCGCCGAAAAAGCCGGCGTATCGATCAAGACCGTGTCGCGCGTGCTGAACGACGCGAGCAGCGTGTCGGAAAAGACGCGCAAGCGCATCGAGCAAGCCATGCAGGCGCTCGACTTCGCGCCGTCGGCAGCGGCTCGCATGCTGCGCGGCCGGCCGACCGATCTCGTGGCCGTCATCGCGGACAGGCTGACCACCACGCCGGATTCGTCCGAGATCATCAAGGGCATCCAGTCGGTCTGCGAGGAACAGGGCAAGATGCTCATCATCGGCGAGACGGGCGGACAGCCGCAGGTCGCGAGCCGCCTCGTGGCGGACATGCGGACGCGCCGTGTCGAAGCCATCATCTTCGCGACCACGTTCCACCGCGTCGTGACCGTGAACGAGACGCTGGGCCAGACGCCGGCCGTGCTGGCCAACTGCTTCGAGGAAGCGCCCCGGTTCGCGCAAGTCGTGCCGGACGACGAGGGCGGTGGCTACGCCGCGGTGGAGGCCGTGCTGCAGGCCGGCCACCGCAAGATCGCGTTCCTGCAACTCACCGACGGCATGGTGGCGACGACGCTGCGCATGCAGGGCTTCCGTCGCGCGATGCGGGAATACGGGGTACAGCCGAACGAAGCCTGGCTGCTGCACGGCACCACGCCCGACGAAGACGAGTTCACGCATTTGAAGGACCGCCTGGAGTGTCTGTTCGCGACGGACGACCGTCCCACCGCCATCCTGTGCGGTAACGACAAGATGGCGATCCGCGTCATCTTCACCTTGCAGCGGCGCGGCATTCGCGTGCCGGAAGACATCTCCGTCGTCGGCTTCGACGATTTCCGCCTGCTGTCGGAAGCATCGGATCCCGGCCTGACGACCGTCACCTTGCCGTACCGCGAGATCGGCGCGATCGCCGCGCGCAGGGCGCTCGGTGCGGACCAGGATGCGACCGTCCTGCGCGTGCCGTGCCGCGCCGTGCTGCGCGGCACCGTGACGGCGCCGCGGAAGGCGGGCAAGTGATGAAACGGGCGCTGCTTCCGGTCCTCGCCATGCTGGCGTCGCGGGCGCTGGCGGCGCCCGTCGAGATCACGATGTGGCGCCACGATACCGGCGACGCCGAAATGGTCGCGAGCCGGAACATGGTCGACCGGTTCAACCGCGCCCAGGATCGATGGAAGGTCGTCGTCGAGACGATCCCGCAAGGAACGTACACGGAATCGATCACGGCGGCGTCCCTCGTAGGCCACCTGCCGTGCGTGATGACGATCGACCAGCCGGCCGTGCCGAACTTCGCCTGGGCCGGCAATATCCGGCCTCTGGATCGCCTGTTGCCGGCGTCGGTCGTCGACCCTTTGCTGCCCGGCGGGCGCGGCACGTACCAGGGACGCCTGTACAGCGTGGGCCAGTTCGACGTCGTGCTGGCGCTGTTCGCGCGCCGTTCGGCACTGAAGGCCGAAGGCGTGCGCGTCGCGACCATCGACCAGCCTTACTCGGCGCGCGAACTCTACGACATCCTGGCGAAGGTCAAGCGTTCCGGCCACTACCGCTATCCGCTCGACTTGAACGGCAAGGCGACCGGCGAGTGGTTCAGTTATGCGTTTTCGCCATGGCTCGAGAGTGCCGGGGCGGACCTCATCGACCGCGGCAACTACCTGCGCGTCGACGGTGTGCTCAACAGCGATGCGGCCGTCGGTGTCGCCCGCTACTACGGCCGCCTGTTCAAGGACCGGCTCGCTGAACGGAACCCCGCCGACGAGAAGAGCTTCGAGCAGGGGCGCTCGCTGATCCAGTACACGGGGTCGTGGATGGCGCGCGAATACAGCGAGCGTTTCGGCGACGATCTCGTCGTCATGCCGCCGCCCGATTTCGGTCATGGGCCCAGGGTCGGTGCGGCATCCTGGCAATGGGCCATCTCGAGCAGTTGCCCTTATCCCGCGGGCGCCGCCGCGTTTCTCGCGCACGTGTTGTCGGCCAAAGAGATGGCCGAGTTCTCGCGCCTGACCGGCCTGGTGCCGGTCACGGCGAGCGCCGCTGCGCTCACGAAGCACTACCGGCCGGGTGGCGACTGGCGTGTCTATTTCGACTTCGCGGCACGCTACGCGACGCCGCGGCCCGCGACACCGGCCTATCCGGCCATCTCGGCGGCATTCGAAAAAGCCATGGGGGATCTGCGGGCCGGCAAGGATGCGGCCGAGGCGATGGACGAGGCGGTCGAGACGATCGAACACGATATCGCCCGCAACGACGGCTATGGCTTCAGCCGGCACAAAGCGGTGGCCAGCAAATGAAGACGATACTCGGCCGCGACCATCCGTTGGCGATCGCCAGCTTCGCCGGTCCGGCGTTGCTGCTATTCGGCGTCTTCATCCTGCTGCCGCTGCTACTCGCGGCCGCCGTCACGTTCACCAATCACCGGCTCGTGTCGCCGGAGCCGACGCGGTACGTCGGGCTCGAGAACTATGCGCGCCTGCTGGCGTTGAAAGTCGTCGACGTCGAGCCCCTGCGCGATCCGGCCGGCGCGACGCTGCGCGACGAGGAGGGCGTGCGCTTTCCCACGTGGCGCCAGACGCGCCGCGCGCGCCCGGGCCTCGCCGATTATCGGCCGGCGTGGCAGTTCCAGCTCGGAGAGCTCAGGGTCGTGCTGGCGGCGACGGATCCGTTGTTCTACCGTTCCCTCATCAATACCTTCCTGTTCGCGCTGCTGGTATTGCCGCTGCAGTGCGGCGGCGCGCTCGGCCTCGCGCTGCTGGTCAACCAGCGCATCGCGGGACGCATCTTTTTCCGCACCGTGTATTTCGCGCCCGTCGTCACGTCGATGGTCGTGGCGTCCATCGTGTGGTCGTTCATGCTGAATACGGACCGCGGCATGATCAACGAGCTGCTGCGCGCCGTCACGGGCGATCCGAACGTCGGGCCGGACTGGCTGGGCGACAGCCGTCATGCGCTGCCCGCCATCGCCATCATGTCGGCCTGGCAGGGCGCGGGATTCCAGATGCTCGTGTTCCTCGCCGGCCTGCAGTCGATCTCGCCGGAGCTGTACGAGGCGGCGACCCTGATGGGCGCGAACGCGTGGCAACGCTTCGTGCACGTGACCTTGCCGGGGCTGCGCAACACGATCGTGTTCGTGATCGTGTCCACCTTGCTGCTGGCGTTCGGCCTGTTCACCCAGGTCGACGTGATGACGCAGGGCGGGCCGCTCGACTCGACGACGACCGTCGTCTACCACGCGGTGCGCACGGGTTTCCGCCAGCAGGACATCGGCTATGGGTCGACGATCGCCATGGTCTTCTTCGGCATCGTGCTGCTGGTCTCCGTGCTGCAGCATGTCCTCGTCGCGAAAGGCGGGAACGAATGAAGCCATCGATCCGCACACTGCTGCTGTTCGCCGTCATGTGCCTGCTCGGCATCGTGTTCGCGGCGCCGCTGCTGTTCATGTTCGCCTCGTCGTTCAAGCGCGACGATGCCATCTTCGCCAACCTCACGAGCTGGTCCGCGTTCATTCCCGACGCCGGCTGGTCGATGGCCAATTACACGGCCATCTTCGAGCGCAGCAATTTGCCGCTGTTCCTGCTCAACTCGACCATCATCGCGGCGTGCGTCGTCGTGGGCGGCGTGCTGGTCAACAGCATGCTCGCGTTTTCCTTGAGCCGCATGCGCTGGCGCGGCCGCAGGGCGGTGCTGGCCGTGATCGTCGCGCTGATGATCATCCCGTTCGAAGTCATCGCGATTCCGCTGCTGTCGCTCGTGGCGCGGCTGCCGTGGCCGGGCCTCGAGCAGGGCGCGCTGACGTGGCATATCGGCTGGTTCAACAGCCTGCAGGTGCAGATCATCCCGTTCCTTGCCAATGCCTTCTGCGTCTTCCTGTTCTACCAGTTTTTCCGTGACATCCCGCGCGAACTGGACGAGGCAGCGAAGATGGATGGCGCCGGACCGTGGACCCTGTTCTTCCGGATCATCCTGCCCAACAGCCGCCCGGTGATCGCGACGGCCGCGATCGTGCTGTTCATCGCCGCATGGAACCAGTACCTGTGGCCGATCATGGTCGTGCAGGGCGCAGCGGCGCGCCCCGTGCAGCCGGGCATCCAGCAGTTCTTCGGACGTTCCAATTCCTGGGGCCAGATCATGGCTTACGCGTCCGTGGTCACGCTGCCCGTGCTGGCCGTCTTCCTCGCGTTCCAACGCCAGTTCGTCGCCTCGGTGGCGGGTGCCGGCATCAAGGGCTGAATCGACTCATCATCATGACACTCAAACTCGACGACAAATACATCTGGGACTTCTGGCACTTCGCGGAAGGCGATGAGCAGCACCTGTTCATGCTGCAGGCCGACCGCGCCATCGGCGATCCGGACCTGCGCCACTGGAACGTCTCCATTGGCCACGCCGTGTCGCGTGACCTGAGACAGTGGGACTACCGGGGTACCGTGTTCGGTCCGGGTGCGCCGGGCGCGTGGGACGATTTCACGACATGGACCGGTTCCGTGATCCGTGCCGAAGGCCGCTACCACTTGTTCTACACAGGCACCTGCCGCGCCGAGAACGGCCTGCGCCAGCGCATCGGCCACGCCACGTCGGACAGCATTCACGGTGCATGGACCCGTGTCGGCGACGGCCTCGCGCTGGACCTCGACGAACGGTTCTACGAGGAGCACGCCGCAGGGCGCTGGCACGATCGTGCTCTGCGCGATCCGTGGGTCCTGCCCGACAGGATCGACGGCGTGTATCACATGTTCTTCACGGCCCGCCGCAACGACGGCCCCAGGTACGAGCGGGGCGTGATCGGCCACGCCGTCTCGTCCGACCTCGTGCACTGGGAGGCGACTGCGCCCGTGTACGACGGCGGCCATTACGGCCAGCTCGAAGTGCCGCAGGTGTTCGAGCGCGACGGCCAGTGGTTCTGCACGTTCTGCAATGTGCGCGAGCACTGGTCCGAGGCGCAGCGCGCCGGCCAGGACGGCGGCGTCTCCGGCACGCACTACCTCGTGGCCGACCGCCCGCTGGGGCCCTGGCGGCCCGCCGCAGGATTCCTCGATGGCGCGGTGCCGTGCAAGCGCTACGCGGGCAAGATCCTGCGCGACCCGCTGACGGGACGGGACTGCCTGATGGCCTTCCTCGACACGGGACCGGACGGCCGCTTCGTCGGCCAGATCAGCGACCCGATCCCGCTGCGGTTCGAACAGGGTCGATACCGTCTCGACGAATTTTCGACCCCTGGATGACAACGATGGACATCCGCAAGCCGGCGCGACGACCGGACCGACGACAACGACAAGGAGACACCGTGATTCGCTTCAACCAGACAAGCCGGCGCTGCCGGCGCAGTGTGACCCCGGCGTGGATGCTGGCGCTGCTCGTGGCGGGCCACGCCGCGGCCGGCACCGACATCGCCGCCTGGACGCTCGACGAGCAGCGCGGCAGCCAGGCGAAGGAGGCGGTCTCGGGCCGCCATGATCCCGTCCACTTCGTCTTCAACCACGCGCGTTTCAAACCGGATTCCGACCCGCTCTGGCGCCCGGCCGGCGCCTGCATCCGCGGCGGCTGCCTGCTGTTCGACGGGTATTCGACCGACATCACGGCCCCTGGCCTGACCGGCGCGCAGGCCGGCGCCGGCTGGACGATGAGTGCATGGGTGGCGCCGCACGCGTTCGAATGGGGCGACGGTGGCCAATACTCCGCCTTCCTGAGCCAGTTCGACGAGGCGACGAATACCGGCTTCGCATTCGGCATGTACCGCTTCGGCACCTGGGGTATCAAGCTGGGGTTCCGCGACTCCGTGTTCGACCTGCGCGTCAGCGACCGCAAGCTGCCGAAGGACGCGTGGTCGCACGTGGCGGCGACGTACGAGCCGCGCGGGCGCGAGGTCCGGTTGTACCTAGACGGCGAACAGGTGGCGAGCGGCACCGGTCCGGCGGCGGGCGTGTTCTCGTTGCCGCCGCGGACGCTGACGATCGGCCGCCATTCGCAGCCGCGCATCGAGGCCGGCGTGTTCCAGCTGAATACCTTCCTCGGCCTGATGGACGAGGTCCGCATCGAAGCCGGCGCCGCGACGGGCGAGGACATTGCGCGCCACGTGCGCGCCGACCTGGCGGCCCATCGCGGCAAGGCGCCGATGCTGACGCAGGCCGACGTGACGATCTCTCGGTCCACGTTTGCCGGCGACCGTCATCGTCCGCAATACCACGCGCTGCCGGATTCCGGCTGGATGAACGAACCGCATGCGCCGTTCTACCAGGACGGCCGCTACCACCTGTTCTTCCAGAAGAACCCGTTCGGCCCCATCTGGCACCAGATCCATTGGGGACATTGGGTCAGCCCGGACATGGTGCACTGGCGCGAGCTGCCCATCGCGCTGGCGCCGGAAGACGACACGCTGGCACCGGACGGCATCTGGTCCGGCAGTGCCACGCATGCGAAGGACGGTACGCCGGTGCTGTTCTTCACGGCCGGGAACGACAAGGCGCCCGTCCCCGAACGCGTCGGACTCGCGCGCCCGTTCGATCCCGCCGACCCCGACTTGCGGCGCTGGACGAAGTATCCGCTGCCGGTGACCGAGCCGCCGCCCGGCCCCGGCCACGCGCGCGACTTCCGTGACCCGTTCGTATTCCGCGACGACGCCGGCGACCGCTGGTTCGAGCTCGTCGGGTCGCGGGTGCCGGGCGGCAGCGGCGTGGCGTTCGTCCACGAGTCGTCCGATCTCGTCCACTGGCGTTACCGCGGCCCGCTGTTCACGCTCGACGCGACGCGCCATCCCGGCTTCGAGAGCACGTTCGAACTGCCCGTGCTGCTGCCGATCGGGAAGGGCACCGACGGTCGTCCGCGCCATGTGTTCCTCACGGACGTGAAGGCGCAGGTGTATTACTGGATCGGCGTGTTCGACAAGGCCACGGCACGCTTCATCCCGGACAGCGACGCCCCGCGCGTGTTCGACCTGGGCGATCACCATTTTTCCGGCCCCAGCGGCTTCGTCGATCCGCGCACCGGGCGCACCATCGTCTTCTCGATCACGCAGGGCGAACGCAGCGCGCAGGATGAATGGGCCAGCGGCTGGGCCCACAATGCCGGCCTGCCGGTGACGCTCGCGATCGGCCCGGACGACGACTTGCGGCTGGCCCCCATCGACGAGGTCAAGACCCTGCGCCAGGACCTGTTGCTGGACATGGCCGACGCGACGCCCGCCGCCGCCGCGGCCCGGCTGGCCCGGATCGAAGGCGACCTGCTGGAAGTGGAGCTGGAACTCGCACCGGCGCCCGGCGATGGGGCGCGGCGCGGACTGGTCGTGCGCAAGACGCCGGACGACGCCGAGCACACGGACCTCGTCGTCGACGCCGCGCGCCAGCGCTTCGAGGTCGACCGTACGCACACGACGCTCGACGCCGGTGCGCGTTCGCACGGCGTGCAGGGCGGCCCGTTCGACCTGCGCGGCGAGCACCTGCGCCTGCGCGTCTTCCTGGACCGCTCGATGGTCGAGGCCTATCTCAACGAACGCAAGAGCATCACGAGCCGCATGTATCCGTCGCGGCCGGATGCGACGGGCCTGGGGTTGATCGCGGCATCCGGCGACCGCGTCGTGCGGCTGCGCGTATGGCGCATGGGCGCGCTGGACGGCAAGCCGGTCGTGCCGGCGCAGCGGTGACGGGAGGACGAGCGATGGCATCGATCACGTTGGCCGGTGTGGGCAAGACCTACGCGGGCAAGAGCGCTAACCGGATCCTGGAGAACATCTCGTTCTCGATCGCGGACGGCGAGTTCGTCGTACTGGTCGGGCCGTCGGGCTGCGGCAAATCGACGGTGCTGCGCATGATCGCGGGACTGGAAGAGATCAGCGCCGGCGAGATCCGCATCGACGGCGCGCGAGTCAACGAGACGCCGCCCGCGCAACGGGGGCTGGCGATGGTGTTCCAGAGCTACGCGCTGTATGCGCACATGAGCGTGTTCGAGAACATCGCCTTCGGCTTGCGCCTGGCGCGCGTGCCGAAGAAGGACATCGACGCATCCGTGCGCACGGTTGCGCGGATGCTCCAGCTCGACCACCTGCTCGACCGCAAGCCGCCGCAGTTGTCGGGCGGGCAGCGCCAGCGCGTGGCGATCGGCCGCGCCATCGTGCGCAAGCCGCGCGCCTTCCTGTTCGACGAACCCCTGTCGAACCTGGACGCCGCGCTGCGGGCCGACATGCGCGTCGAGATCGCGCGCCTGCACAAGCAACTGGCCGCGACGATGGTGTACGTGACCCACGACCAGGTCGAGGCGATGACCCTGGCCGACCGAATCGTCGTGCTGGGACCGACGGGCGTGCAGCAGATCGGTACGCCGATGACGTTGTACGAGCGGCCCTCCAACGTGTTCGTGGCCGGTTTCATCGGCATGCCGAAGATGAACCTCGTCGAGGGCACGCTCGATGCGCAGGGCCGGCTGGCGCTGGGCGACGTGGCGCTGGCGTGGGATGGCGTGGGTGCGGCCGGCAAAGTGACCGTCGGCCTGCGTCCCGAGCACCTTGCGCCGGATGGCGGCGGCCCGATTCGCGGCATCGTCGCCCTCGTCGAGCGGCTCGGCGCGGAATCGCATGTGCACCTCGACGTGCCCGGATTGGCGCGGGCGCTCGTCGTCTCGACCAAGGACGCGCCGCCGGCACCGGGCAGCGCCTGGGCCGTCGCCCCGGTGGCCGATGCGATTCACGTGTTCGGAACCGACGGTGCGCGGATGGAAAACAAATCAATCAACAGTGTGATGGAGGAAGCATGATCGTCGTGTGTGGTGAAGCGTTGTTCGATGTGTTCGCGGCGGGCGAGCGGGCGGCATCCGTCGACCTGTCCGCGTGCCAGGGCGGTTCGCCGTTCAACCTGGCGACCGGGCTGGCACGGCTGGGCGGGAAGGCGTCGTTCTTCGGCGGCCTGTCGCGCGACATGTTCGGGCGCCGGCTGCACGCGGCCCTCGCGGCCGAGGGCGTTGACCTGGCCGCGGCGCCGCGCCCCGACGCACCGACCGCGCTCGTGCTGGTCGGCGTCGACGACCGCGGCGTGCCCGTCTACACGTTCTATGGCAGCGGCACGGCGGAGCGCGCGGTGAACCTGGCGGACCTCGCGCGCGTGCCCGCGGACGCGCAGGCCATCCACGTGGGCTCGTACTGCATGGTCGTCGAGCCGGTCGCGTCCAGCCTGCGTGCGCTGGTCGAACGGCAGCGTGGCCGCAGCCTGATCGTCTATGACCCGAACGTGCGCCTGACGATCGCGCCCGACGTCGACGCGTGGCGCGAGTCCGTGCGCTGGATGCAACGTCGAGCCGACGTGCTGAAGGTCAGCGAGGAAGACATCCACGCGCTGTATCCGGGCATGCGCGTCGACACGTTCATCGCCGAGTCGCTGGAGGCGGGCGTGGCGCTCGTCGTCGTGACCTGGGGCGAGCGGGGCGTCGTCGCGGTCACGCGGTCGCAGCTGGCGGTGGAAGTGCCCGCCGTCCCCGTCGCCGTCGTGGACACGGTGGGTGCGGGCGACACGTTCCAGGCCGGCCTGCTGGCCTGGCTGCAGCGCGCCGGCAAGCTCACACGGCGCGCCGTGGAAGGCCTCGCGCAGGACGAACTGGTGGAGGCGTTGCGGTTCGCCGCGCGCGCCGCCGCCATCACGTGTTCGCGCCGTGGCGCGGACTTGCCGTACACGAGCGAGCTGGCCGACGCCGAGGCGCTGGACATGCCGCAACCTTGATCCATCTATTTTTTCACAAGAAATGACAACGATGGACATCCGGTTCACGAGACCGGCAGCTGGAAAAACGAAGTCAAAGAAGTCAATATCAAACAGGAGATTACAAATGCGCTACTCGCTCACCCCCTATATCGGCCGCTCGGCCGCCCTCGTCATCGCGCTGGCACCCGCCCTCGCGTTCGCCCAGCAGCAGGCCGGCGCCGCGCCGGACCAGCCGCCGGCCGCCACGCAGACCGCGCCCAAGGCCGACGAGCCGAACAACGTCGTCATCGTGACGGGCGTGACCCGGACGACGACGAAGAAGAACGCGACGTTCTCGATCAACACGCTGAGCGCCGACGATATCCAGCGCCTGGCGCCGATGAGTACCGCCGACCTGCTGGGCAACCTGCCGGGCATCTATGCGGAGGGCAGCACGGCCGGCGAGGCCAGCAACAACATCACGGTGCGTGGGCTGCCCGTGGTCGGCGGCTTCCGCTTCGCGCCGCAGCTGATCGACGGCCTGCCCGCGTACGAAGAGCCGGAAGCGCCGTTCTTGAACAACGACGTGTTCGTCCGCGACGACCTGATGACGGACAGCGTGGAGGCCGTGAAGGGCGGCCCTGGCGGCATCCTGTACTCGAACGGCCTCGGTGCGACCATCAACCACATCACGCGCACGGGCGGCGACCGTCTCGAAGGCGGCTACAAGCTGGAATACGCGGATTACGGTTTCATCCGCCAGGACGCGTTCGTCTCGGGTCCGCTGACCAAAAACCTTGCGGGCGCCGTCGGCGGCTACTACCGCAGGAGCCACGGTATCCGCGACACGGGCTACACGGCGGATCGCGGTGGCCAGATCCGCGGCAACCTCGTCTACACGAGCGACGACCGCAAGACGACGGCGCGCGTGGATGCTCTCGTGATCAACGACCGCACGGCGTTCTATCAGAACCTGCCGATCTCGGTGCCGCGTTTTACCCAGTCCGGCACGCCGGCCAATCCGACGGTGCTTAGCCAGGACACCATCCAGCCGCTGGGCATCGACTTCGCGCACGGAACGACGGCCTCGCCCTACAACCGCCGCTTCAACATGATCGGCGAATACGGTACCCGCACGATCGACCAGGCCGATGGCATCCATCCGGACTTCAAGATGTTCACCTTGAAGCTGGGCCATGACTTCGATTCGGGCCTGAAGGTCTCTGCCGGCCTGCGCCACACGGGCGGCAGCAGCGGTTTCAATTCCGTCTTCACCGGCAACGATACGGCAACGGCGACTTCGTTCCTGACCGCGCGCCTGCAGAATGACGTGATCTCGCCGGCGCACGGCGCGGCCTTGAGCTGCAACTTGAACAACGCCAAGCTGATCGGCTATTTCAACGTGCCGTCGACCAACGCCTGCGCGCAATTCGCCAACATCAGCCGCGAAGACTTCGTGGCGAAATACGCGAAGGCCGTCGGTGTGGTCGGCACCTACGTGAACGACGGTTCGCGCGTGGCGCCGGGCGCGCTTCTGAACTTCCTGACGCCGTTCGTCGCCGATACCGACGCGGCCAGCACAGTGCTCGACCTGAAGGGACAGAAGACGTTCAACCTGGTCGGCACGCACGATCTCACGTTCGGCGTGTACCGCAGCCATTACACGTACGATCCGAACTTCCAGGCCGGTCTGCTCGTTTCCGAAAGTGCTCCCAACGCACGCCTGGTCGACCTGACGGCGGTTGACGCCGCCGGTAACCAGGTGGGTCCTTCGCTGACGACGGGCGGTGCGATCCTGCCCGGCTGGTTCGGGTTCGTCAGCCACATCAAGGCGGACGGCCACGCAGCCTATCTGCTGGACCACTGGGAGACGCTGCAGGGCAAGCTCAAAATTGATGCCGGCGTGCGCTGGCAGGACGTGCGGGCGAACGTCGATCGTCGCGACCGCAACACGTCGGTCGACCTGACCCCGTCGAACGTGGTGGTCGGTTCGACGCAGGACACGGTGGCGGACAACGAGATCCAGTTCCCCGGACAGCCGAATCTGCTGAACAAGACGTACCACGGGATCGGCTGGTCGCTCGGCGGTAACTACAGCATCAGCCGGCCGCTCGCCGTGTACGCGCTGGCGTCGTATTCGTTCCGCCTGCCGAGCCTCGGCGACCTGAACGACCTGAGCACCGCGGGTGCCGTGGTCGCGAACGGCAAGCCCGTCGAGCTCAGCGCCGTCGAGCACATCCGCCAGTACGAGACGGGCCTGCGCTACCTGACGCGGGAATTCGGCGCATCCGTCGCACTGTTCTATAACAAGTTCTCGCCGCGCAGCGCCGTGAACATCTACAAGGACTTCCAGTCGTCCTCTTGCCTGGCACTCGGCGGCGTCACGCAGATCAATTCGTGCCCGGACGTGGTCCAGTTGTACAAGCGCGGCGTGCGCAACGTCGGCACCGAGATCGAACTGTCCTTCCGTCCGCGCATGATCGAAGGGCTGGAGTTGAAGGGCAACGTCGTGGCGCAGGATCCGAAGGTCGAGGGTGCGCGCTACCAGATCACGCAGGAGGACAAGGATCCGCAGGGCGTGATCACGGGCTACCACTACGTGCAGATCAGCGAAGACGGCCGCCGTCCGCGGCGCCTGGCGAAGGTGATGGCCAACTTCCAGCCGTCGTACGACCTGCTGGCGGCGACCGGCATTCCGCTGACCGTGTACGGGCAGTACCAGTACGTGGGCGACCGCTTCTCGGAGGCCACCGACACCAATGTGACCTTGCTGCCCGCGTACCACATCATCAACGCGGGTGCTCAGTACCAGATCTCGTCGCGCTGGATGGCGCAGCTGCACGTGGCCAACCTGACGAACCAGCTGTCGTTCACGGAAGGCGATCCGCTGTTCTCCGACCTGCTGTCGCCGGACGGCACGCGCAACCGCGGCATCGCACGACCGCTGTTCGGCCGCACGATCCGCGCCAGCGTTACGTATCGTTTCTGAGTCGCCGACTCCTGAACCATGGGCAGCCAGCCGGCTCGGCCGGCTTGCGCCTGCCCGTGTTCGACAACAACAAGGAAATCCCTGTGGCTTTGACATTCCGACTCTCTCTTTTGACCATCGGCGCGGCGCTGCTGTGCGCCGGTTGTGCCAGCGGGCCGCACGACCCCGCGCCGGTCCGCGACGAACCCTTTCGTCCGCAGCTGTCGTTTTCTCCGCAGCGCAACTGGATGAACGACCCGAACGGCCTCGTGTACCACGACGGCGAATACCACCTGTTCTACCAATACAATCCGAACAAGGACACGTGGGGCGACATGTCCTGGGGCCACGCGGTCAGTGCCGATCTGCTGCACTGGACCGAGCTGCCCCTCGCGCTGCCCGTCGAAAAGGACGCCGGGGGCGAGATCACCCAGATGTTCTTTTCCGGCAGTGCCGTGGTCGACCATGCGAATACGAGCGGCTTCGGCAAACCGGGCAATCCGGCCATGGTCGCCATGTACACGGCCGTGTTCCCGCAGGCGCGCACGCTGAACGGCAAGCCCATTCGCGCGGGGACGCAGGCGCAGTCGCTCGCGTACAGCCTCGATCGCGGCCGCACGTGGACGCAGTACGCCGGCAATCCGGTGATTCCGGAACCGCCGGGACCCTACGCGGCCGAGTACCGCGACTTCCGCGACCCGAAGGTGTTCTGGTACGAGCCGGAACACAAGTGGGTATTGGCGACCGTGGCGGCGCAGCGGCACAAGGCCTTGTTCTACAGCTCGCGCGACCTGATCCACTGGGAGTGGACGGGCGAATTCGGCCCGGCCGGGGCGGCCGGCGGCGTGTGGGAGTGTCCCGACCTCGTCGAGCTCCCGGTCGACGGCGACCCTGCGCGCCGCCGGTGGGTCCTCATCGTCAGCATCAATCCCGGCGGACCGGCGGGCGGATCGGGCATGCAGTACTTCGTCGGCGACTTCGACGGCAAGACCTTCACCCGCGACCGGAACGTCGCGTCCGACGACGCCCGCTGGCTCGACTACGGCGCCGACTTCTACGCCGGCGTGACGTACAACGATGCGCCGGGCAATCGCCGCCTGCTCGTGGGCTGGATGAACAACTGGGATTACGCGGGCACGGTACCGACGGCCCCCTGGCGCAGCGCCCAGTCGCTGCCGCGCGAACTCGGCCTGCGCACCTTGGACGGCCAGGTCAAGCTCGTGCAGCAGCCGCTCGCGCAAGTGCAGGCACTGCGCAGCGGCCTGCTGTACAGCGTACCGGCGCGCGCCATCGCGCCGGGCGTTCAGCCCGTTTCGCTGAACGGCGCCGCGAACGCGCCGCTGGAAGTGCGGATGCGCCTGCAGCCGGGCACCGCGGCCCGCTCCGGCATCCGCCTGGGGACGGCCGGAACGTCCGCATACACCGAAATCGGCTACGACGCCGCGCAGCGCGCCGTGTACGTGGACCGCACGCATGCGGGCGAAGCACGTTTTCATCCGCAGTTCGCGGCGCGGCATGCGGCGCCCGCCGTCCTGCGCGATGGGGAGCTGCCGCTGCGTGTCCTCGTCGACCGCGGCTCGGTGACGGTGTTCGCCGGCGAGGGCGAAACGGTGCTGACCGATCAGGTGTTTCCCCCAGCGGGGCCGGCCGCGGTCAGCCTGTTCGGCGTGGACGGCGACGCCGCCGTGCGTGACCTCGACGTCTGGTCCTTGAATTCGATCTGGAAGGATGTGCAATGAATACGCTTGTCAAAGGAACGCTGGTCGGTGGCCTGGCGGGGTTGTTGTTCGGGTTCGACACGGCGGTCATCGCCGGCACGACGCAAGGCCTCACGCAGGCATTCCAGCTCGATCCCGGAGGCCTGGGCATGACGGTGTCGAGCGCGCTGTGGGGCACCTTGCTGGGCGCCCTGTTCGCGGGGCGGCCGGGAGACCGCTTCGGCGCGCGCAACTGCCTGCGCGCCATCGCCGCGCTGTACGTGGTGTCGGCGCTGGGCTGCCTGTTCGCGCCCAGCCTCGCGGTGCTGATCGCCGCCAGGGTGCTGGGCGGGATCGCCATCGGTGCGTCGTCGGTGCTGGCGCCGATCTACCTGGCGGAGATCGCGCCCGCCCACCGGCGCGGCATGCTGGTCGGCGCGTTCCAGTTCAACATCGTGCTGGGCATCCTCGTCGCGTACCTGAGCAATTACCTCGTCGGCCTGGCGGCACTGGGCCCCGACGAGTGGCGCTGGAAGTTCGGCGTGGCGGGGCTGCCTTCGCTGCTGTTGTTCGGCCTGTTGTTCGTCATTCCCAACAGCCCGCGCTGGCTGGCGGCCAAGGGCAGGGCGGGCGAGGCGGAGCAGGTGCTGCGCGAGATCGGCGCCGCCGACGTCGCCGGCGAACTGGCCAGCTATGCGCGCGGCCACATTGCCGCCGGTTCGACGCTGTCATGGCGCCGCTACCGCAAGCCGATGCTGCTTGCGTTCGCGATTGCGGCGTTCAACCAGCTGTCGGGCATCAACGCGATCCTCTACTACGCGAACGACATCTTCGCCGCCGCCGGTTTCGGCAAGATGTCGGCGGACCTGCAATCGGTGATGATCGGCGCCACCAACCTCGCGTTCACGCTGCTGGCACTGACCGTCATCGACCGCGTGGGACGCAAGACGCTGCTGATGGTGGGATCGGTCGGGATGGTGGTCGCGTTGGCGGCGACGGCCTGGATCCAGTGGAGCGGCACGCACAAGGACATGCTTCTGTGGGCCCTGATCCTGTTCATCGCGGCGTTCGCGTTCTCGCAGGGCGCCGTGATCTGGGTGTACATCGCCGAGATCTTTCCGACCGAGGTGAGGGCGCGCGGCCAGAGCCTGGGCGCGTCGACGCATTGGCTGATGGATGCCATCGTCGCCGGCGTGTTCCCGACGATGGCGGCGCATTCGACGGGACTGCCGTTCGTCCTGTTCGCGCTGGCGATGCTCGCGCAGCTGTTCGTCGTGTCGCGCTACTTCGTCGAGACGAAAGGCACGCGCCTTGAGGACATCGACATCGGCGTGGAAGCGGCGGGGACGGCGGGGTAACCCGCCCTGCCGCGCACGCGATGCCGAGGAGGCATTCGGCCCCGCTGCGGGCCGGATGCCCGGCGAATCACGAGAACGACAAGTCCATGCCGAGCGTTCTGCCCAGCGCGAACGTGACGAACACCAGGCCGACGAGCGCAAGCATGAACACTGCGGTCACCATACCGGCCGCGCGCAGCACGGCGCGCATCTCTCGTACCTTACCCTTCTTCCCTTGGTCGTAATGCCATTTGACGGCGAAGAACATACCCGTGATTAACACGAGACCCTTGAACGTACCGAAGACGATGGGAAACCAGTCCATGTTTGTGTGTATTTCCAGGTGATGACTCGACATTGACGATCGTGGGGCCCACCAGCCGGCTGCCATGCGAGGATGGTGTTGCTGCACGTTCTGAGGCATTCTACCCAGAAGCAATCTCCATACATCGAGACAAAATGTCCCAGTTGAAAACCATACAAGATGAACGTTCGCCGCTGTGGTTGCCCCGACTGGCCGCGCACGGCGGACCACGCTTCCTGCAGATTGCGGATGCGTTGCAGGCGGCGGTGGTGGAAGGATCGTTGAAGCCGGGGGATCGTCTGCCGCCGCAGCGCCAATTGGCGGCGCAGCTGGACGTCGACCTGACGACCATCACGCGCGCCTACGACGAAGCCAGGCGCCGCAACCTGCTGGAAGGCCGCGGCGCCCGCGGGACATATGTCGCGGCGCCGAAAGTCGAGTTCACGTCGGTCCTCGACCTGAGCATGAACACGCCGCCACCGCCGGACGGCGTGGATTTCGACGACATGTTACGACAAGGTTTGTCGCAAGTCCTGATGAGGGCAGACAATGACTTGCTGATGACTTATCACCTGGGCGGGGGCAGCGACGCCGACCGCAAGGCCGGCGCCCAATGGCTCGCGCCGATGTATGGGCAACTGGACCCGCGACATGTCGTTGTCTGTCCGGGTGCGCAAGCGGCGATCGCCGCATCGATTCTCGCGCTGACGCAGCCGGGCGATGTCATCCTGGCGGAGCCGACGACGTATCCCGGCCTGCGTGCCGCCGCGACCCAGTTCGGCCGGCACCTCATTGCGGTGGAAGCGGACAAGCACGGGATGGTGCCGGACATGCTCGAGGAAGCGTGCCGGCGGCACAAGCCGGGGCTGGTCTATCTCAATCCGACGTTGCAGAACCCGACGGCCGCCACCATGCCGGAACGACGGCGCAGGGAGCTCGCCGGCATCGCGCAGCGTTGCGATGTGCGCATCGTCGAGGACGATCCCTACTGGCTCCTCGCGGATGCGCCGCCGCCGCCCATCGCCACGTTTGCCCCGGAACGGGTGATCTACATCTCGACCTTGTCGAAATGCCTGACACCAGGCCTGCGTGTCGCGTTCGTGCTCGTGCGCGACCCGCATGAACGCGAACGTTTCCTGGTCGCGCTCAGGTCATTCGCACTGATGGTCGCTCCGCTGACGGCGGCGCTGGCCACGCAGTGGATCCTCGACGGTTCCGCCGACCGACTGCTGGAGGGCGTACGCAAGGAGGCATGCCTGCGCCACCGGATGGCTCGCGATATCATGGCGGGGCGGTACAGCGGCGCAGGCGACGGCCTGCATGTATGGCTCGAGTTGCCGGCGTATTGGACGTCTTCGCAACTTGCGCGCGCGGCCGATGGCGAGGGCATCGCGGTCACGCCGGCGGAGGTCTTCGCGACCGGTGACGGCTCCGTGAATGCGATCCGGATCTCCTTGGGCAGCATCAAGGACCGTGAACGCTTGCGGGCAGGGCTTCAACGGCTGTCTCAGCTGCTTGCGGGACGGCCCGAGTCGTTCAGCGCGGCTGTGGTTTGACTGTCCAGGAAACACGGCACTTTATTCGAAAGCGCGAGGCGCAGCGCGTCGACGAAGGCCGAGAACGCGAGCATCGTGAAATTCGGCGCGAAAGCCATCGCAAGGATCGCCATGAATCCATCCGATTCGCGCCCGCGCCCGGCCGCGTCCAGGTTCAGCCCACGACCAGCACACCGCTCATCGTTTCATGTCCCGACCCGCAGAAGATGTCGCAACTGAACGTGAACTGGCCGCTCTTGTCGGGCGTGAGCGGCAGCCGCGACGTCGCGCCGGGCAGGATGTCGCTGCGTACGCCGAAGTCCGGCAGGTTGAAACCCATGGGGACGTCCAGCGACGTGAATTCGAAGACGACGGCTTCGCCGCGCGCGACGCGGATGGTGGCGGGTTCAAACACGAAGCGCCGGGCGCGTACCTGGATGACGCGGGGCGGCGTCGCCAGCGCCGGCGCCAGCATGCCGCAGGCGCCGGCCGCCGCGGCGAGGAGGAGCAGGCGCCTGCGTACGTCGGGCATCATGATGCACCTCGCGTGACGGGCAGTTCCTGCAGCGCATAGTCTTCGCCGCGATGCCGCGCCTCGACCTCGCGGTAGCCGAGGCCCCGGTACGGATGCGCGTCGTCCCACGGGACGGGCGTGCGCTTCGGCTGCGATCCCGGTGCGGGCAGGGGAAAGATCAGCGAGCGCGCCGCGTGGTGCGCGATATGGCCCGTCATGTGGTGGTTTTCCTGGTGAATGTGGCCGTAGAAGACCGTCACGTGCGGATGCGCCATCAAGAGGTCGACTGCCGCCGCGCCATCGCGGGTCGCCCAATCCCATTGCGGATACAGGTCGAACAGCGGACGGTGGGTGAACACGACGATCGGACGCGCAGGGTCCGTCTTGCCGAGGTCCGCGGCGAGCCAGGCCAGCTGTGCGTCGCCGATCTTCCCGGCGGGATCGGAGACGTTGTCCAGCACGATGAAATGCACGCCCTTGTGGTCGAAGGTGTAGTGCGTGCTGCCGAAGAATTCCTGGAACGCCGCGCCGTGGTCGAGCGAGGCATCGTGTTCTCCCGGCATGAAGTGGACGTCCCGCACGCGCAGGCCGTCCACGATGGTCTTGAATTCGCCCATCCGCCGGCGGCGCTCGGCCGGGTCGTCCGTCGTGTGCGTGAGGTCGCCCGTGAAAACGATGAAATCGGGCGGTGGCTCGAGCGCATTCACGGCCGCTACCGCTTTGGGCAGGGTGCCCCGCGCGTCCGGGTTGGGCGGCCCCTCGAAGCCCCAGTGGGCGTCGGACAGTTGGACGAAATAAAAGTCCGGGTTCGTTCCCGGTACGCTCGCGCAGCCCGCGAGGCCCGATGCGTAGGCCACGCCCGCCAGTCCGGCAAGGCCGAGGAAAGTGCGTCTGTCGATAGTCTGGTTCATGATCCCGCCTCCCTATGTCACGATCACGCGATCGTTGGCGTGTATACCGCGGCGACCCGCCGTTTATTCCCTGGTTGCGACTAAACTTCCCCGGTCGGGAATAAAATCGGAGCTGCCGCAGTCTCTACGGAATGGAAACCGGAAGGATGGGTATGGCCGTACCAACACCAGAAGAGCAATTTCGAGACGTGATTCTGCCCCACCTGAACTCGGCGTTCAACCTTGCATGCTGGTTGACGCGCAACCGTCCGGATGCGCAGGACCTCGTGCAGGAGGCCATGCTGCGGGCCTTCCGGTTTTTTGCAGGCTTTCGCGGCGGCGACGGGCGGGTATGGCTGCTGTGCATCGTCCGCAACACGTTTTACACGGGCTGCCGCGCGGACGCCGCGCGGCCGAAGACGGCGTTCGACGAGGCGCTGCACAGCGTCGACGGCGTCGGCGACGCGCAGCCGGACCGCGTGCACGAGAGTCCGGAAGCGCTGTTGATGCACAAGGATTGCGACCGCATCGTGCACGAGGCGCTCGCGGCGCTGCCGCTGGAATTCCGCGAGGTCGTCGTGCTGCGCGAGCTGGAGGAATTGTCGTACAAGGAGATCGCGGCGATCGTCGATATTCCGATCGGCACCGTGATGTCGCGACTGGGACGCGGCCGCAAGCTGCTGGCGCAGCGCCTGGGTGCGGAGGGGGAATGATGGACCACGACGAGATTCAGCAACTGTTGCCCGCTTATGTCGACCGGGAGCTCGGCATCGTCGACGCGCTCGCGGTGGAGCGCCACCTGCGCACGTGCGACGCGTGCCGCCGCGAGATCGCCGCGCAGCGCGCCGTCGGCGCCCGGGTGCGCGCGGGGGACGCGTACGTCGATACGCCCGCCGCGCTGCGCACGCGCATCCTGGCATCCTTGCCGAAGAACGCGCCGCCCCATGCCCGCCGGGCCGCGTGGCAAGTCTGGTGGCCGCGCGCGATGACGGCGCTGGCCGCGTCGCTGGCGCTGGGCTGGGGTGTCAGCCTGTATCGCGCTCCGTCGGCCGGCCCGGCCCTGACCGGGGAGCTGGTGGCGAGCCACGTGCGCTCGCTGCAGGTGGACCATCTGGCGGACGTCGCGTCGACCGACCAGCACACCGTGAAACCGTGGTTCCTCGGCAAGCTGGATTACGCGCCGCCCGTGATCGATCTGGCGCAGCAGGGCTTTCCGCTGATCGGCGGCAGGCTCGATTACCTCGACGGGCGCAATGTCGCGGTCCTCGTCTACCGCCGCAATCGCCACCCGATCAATTTGTACGTCTGGCCCGGCGCCGACAGGGTGGCGGCAGCCGCGGCGACGCAAGCGCAGGGCTATCACCTGGTGCGGTGGAGCGACGGCACGATGAATTATGCGGCGGTATCGGACGTTGCCGAGGGCGATCTGGCGCAGTTCGTCGAGGCCCTGCGTGCGCAGGCCGCGCGACGGTAAGCCCGCCTTGATGCATCACGCGCCGTTGGAAACACCTTGCCGCGGCAGGGGACGGCGCCGGCCGGACCGTATCTGCCGCCAGCGCACGCGCACGGCGGCCAGCGCATTCCCCAGGCGCTGCATCAGGAGGATGCCGTCCAGTGCCGCCACCGCTTGCCGGCCCGCCTCGACGCAGCCTTGCTCGACCATCGGCGCGACCTGACGCAACGCCCACAGGATGACGGCGTTCTCGGCGCGGCATTCCGGCAGGCGCCGGTAGCCGAAGCGCGCGAGGACGGATTCTTCGCGCCGGAAGGCGGCGTCGACGGCGGTCACGAGCGCGGGGAACGCGCGGGCGAAATCGGCGTCCGCGCTGTCCGCGAGGTGCCTGATCCGGCTGGCGAGTGTCCGGCGTATGCGGCCCGGCATCGCCGCGGCCGGCTGGACGTGGCGTTGGCTTGCGGATGACGTCATGGTGGCCTCGGGGACGTGGTCGTTGCAAACCAGTGTCGGCGTACGCGGCGCATAAATCCTTGATGGCGATCAAAAACGCCAAAAGCAAGCCGACATGGCGCGGCTTCGCATGGCGGAGCCAGCGACCGTTAGCACGACGATTATCGGCAATTCTGATCTCGGTCAAAATTTTCCTGGATTGTCGGCTCAGGCAGGCCTGCGCGACGACTAGCATGAGGTATCGCGAACCGCACCGGGAGCCACATCATGCACGTCCCCATCCTCGTCATCCAGGGCCACCCCGACTGCGGGCGCCCGCACCTGTGCCACGCGCTGGCCCAAGCTTACGCGGACGGGGCGCGCGCGGCCGGGCACACGGTCGCGACGCTCGAGCCGGCGCGCCTGCACCTGCCCCTGTTGACCAGCCCCGACGAGTGGCAACACGCGCCCGCCAGCCCCGAGGTGGCTGCGGCCCAGGACCGGATCCGGCAGGCGCAGCACCTCGTGTTCTTCTACCCGCTGTGGCTGGGCGACATGCCCGCGATGCTCAAGGGCTTTCTCGAGCAGGTGGCCCGTCCCGGTTTCGCGATCGATCCGGCCGCCCGCGACCCGTTGCGTGCGGGCCTGCTGCGCGGCCGGAGCGCGCGCCTCGTCGTCACGATGGGGATGCCGGCGCCGTTCTACCGCTGGTTCTACGGCGCACACAGCGTGCGCCTCATGCGCCGCAACATCCTCGGCTTCTCCGGCATCGCACCCGTGCGCACGACACTCGTGGGCGGCGCGGCGACGCTGACGCCGGCGCAGGTGGAGCGCTGGTGCACGGACATGCGGCGGCTCGGCGCGAAGGGCTCATGAGACGCGGCGCTGCACCGCCTGCACACCGGCCAGCATCACGACCGCGGTCAGCCCTGCCACGGCCAGCCACGCGGGCGGCGGCGCCGCCATGCGCAGCAGCGCAGCCAGGCCCGGTACGGTCAACGACAGCGCCAGCAGCAGCACGCCGCCGATGCCGACCGCCGCGAGCAGCGGATTGGGCACGCGCAGCGCGGCGAGCGGCCCGCCCCGTTCGCGGCTGGCCAGCAGCAGGCCGAGGTTGCACAGGATGAGGGCGCAAAATGCGGTCGCGCGTGCCTCGTCTTCCGGCAGCGAGGCCAGCGCCCAGCCGTAGCATCCGGCCAGCAGCAGCGCGGCCCACAGCCCGCGCAGCAGCGCCGCCGCGATGGCGCGCCGGCCGAACAGCGGGGCGTCGCGGGGGCGCGGCGGCTTGCGCATCAGGTCCGGGTCGGCCTGTTCGCTCTCGAATGCGATCGAGCAGGCAGGGTCGATCAGTAGTTGCAGGAAGACGATATGCACCGGATCCAGCAGGATGGGCCAGCCCAGCAGCGGCGGCAACAGCGCGAGCACGGCGATCGGCACGTGGATCGACGTCACGTAGGCCATCGCCTTGCGCATATTGCTGAAGATGCGCCGTCCTGCGGCCAGCGCGGGCACGAGCGCGCCGAACCGGTCGTCCAGCAAGGTCAGCTCGGCCGCCTCGCGCGCGACATCCGTGCCGCGCGCGCCCATCGCGACCCCGACGTCCGCAGCGCGCAGCGCGGGCGCGTCGTTGACCCCGTCGCCCGTCATCGCGACGACCTGCCCGCTGCACTGCAGGGCGCGCACGATGTCGAGCTTCTGCGTGGGCACCGTACGCGCGCATACGCTCGTGCGCGCGAGGCGGTCCGTCAGCGCGGCCGGATCCAGGCCGGCGATGTCGACGCCGGTCAGCACGGCACCGTCGGCGAGGCCGGCCTGGCGGGCGATGGCGCGCGCCGTCTCCGGATGGTCGCCCGTGATCATCAGCACACGCACGCCGGCGGCGCGGCAGGCGGCGACGGCGTCGGGAATGTCCGCGCGCAGAGGGTCGGCCAGGCCGACGAGGCCCAGCAGGCGGAACGACAGCTGCGCCGGATCGTCCGGCCACGGCGGCGCAACGTGGTCCGCGACGGCCACGCCGAGCACGCGCAAGCCTTCCTGCGCCATCGCCGCGGCGGCCCGCAGTGCGCGCCCGTCCGCCGCATCGCGGCACAGGCCGATGATGGTTTCGGGCGCGCCTTTTGCCGCCGCCATCGGGCCGTCGGCGCGGCTCCAGATGCGGATCAGGGCGGGCCGGCCCGGGATCAATCCGTACTCGTGCAGCGGAGCGCCCGCGCGCACGGGACGCGCCGGTTGGGCAGACGCGGCGTGGCGCTGCGCCTGCTCCATCGGATCGGGCGAATGCGGCTTGCTCGCCAGGACAGCGACGTCGAGCAGCTCGCGCAAGTCATCGGGGAGCAGGGGCTGCCGGGCCAGGTCGTGGCGGACGCCGTCGCGCCACAACGCCTGCAGCGCCATCCGGTTTTCCGTCAGGGTGCCCGTCTTGTCGACGCACAGCACGGACGTCGAGCCGAGGATCTCGATCGCGGCCAGGCGCCGCGTCAGCACGCGGCTGCGCGCGAGGCGCCACGCGCCGATGGCGGGGAACACGGTGAGGATGACGGGGAATTCTTCCGGCAGCACCGACATCGACAGCGCGAGCCCGGCCAGCAACGCCTGCAGCCAGCCGCCGCCGCGCAGGACCAGCAGCGCGACGAGTGCACCGCTCACGGCAAAGCCGAGGACGGCCATCCGGCGCGCGAGCACGCGGGTCTGGCGCTGCAACGCGCCTTCGGGCGGGCGGATGCGCGCGAGCGCGGTGCCGATCCGGCCCAGCTCCGTCCGCGCGCCGGTGGCGTGGATGCGGGCCATGCCGTCGCCCTGGACGACGAGCGTACCGGCGAACACCCAGGACACGTCGTTGCCGCCCGGCGCGGGGCGGTCGCCGGCATCCTCGCCGTAGCGCTTCCCGACCGGGACGGACTCCCCGGTGAGCAGCGATTCGTCGACGAGCATGGCGCCGGCCTCGACGAGGAACGCGTCGGCGGGCACGCGGTCGCCTTCGGCCAGCACGAGCAGCTCGCCGGCGACGAGGTCGGTGGCGGGCACGCGCATGCGCGCGCCATCGCGGATGACGGTGGCGGCGGGCGCGCCGAGGTCGCGCAGCGCCTGCAGCGCGCGCTCCGTGCGGCCTTCCTGGTACAGCGTCAGGCCCAGCGTGAGCACGACCATCGCCGCCAGGAAGATGCTTTCGCGCGCCTCGCCCAGCGCCAGGTACAGCAGCGCGGCGCCCAGCAGCAGCACGAACATCGGCTCGCGCGCGACGCCAGCGAGGATCGTGCGCCAGCCGTGCGGCCGGGCATCCGGCAGCGTGTTCGGGCCGTCCGCCGCGAGCCGGCGCGCGGCCTCGCTGGACGCCAGGCCGGCGTGGGCGGCGACGGCGTCCGGTTCGCTCATGGGGCGGGCGCGGCCGTGCGCGAGGCCGTCAGTGCGCGAGCAGCAACGGGATCGGCGCGCGCTCCAGCAGTTCGCGGGTCACGCCGCCCAGCACCCACTCGCGGTAGCGGCTGTGGCCGTAGGCGCCGGTCACCAGCAGGCCGGCACCCGTCGAGCGCGCGACCGACAGCAGCGCGTCGCCCTGGGTCGCGCGCGTGTGCTCCACGACGACGTCGACCTGCACGTCGTGGCGGGCCAGGTACAGCGCCATGTCCGCGCCCGGCTCCTCGCCGTGCAGTTCGGACAGCGTGTCCGGATTGACCAGCACCAGCTTGACGCTCTCCGCGCGCTGCAGCAGGGGCATCGCGCCTTGGATCGCGCGGATGGCCTGCATGCTGCCGTCCCAGCCGATCACGGCGGTGCCGGGGATGGGCGCACCGGAATAGGCTTCCGGCACGACGAGCACGGGCCGCGCGCCGTGCAGCGCGACCTGTTCCGGCAGCCCGCGCACGCGCACGTCGGTGCCGGCCGCCGTGTCCTGGCTGAGCACCGTCAGGTCGGCATAGCGCGACTGTAGCAGCAGCGCGTAGCGCGGGTCGTCTTCGACGAGGCGCAGCTCGACGGAAGGCAGCCCCAGGCGACCCGCCTCGACGGCGAACGCGTCGAGGCAGGCGCTGGCGGCGTCCCGGAAGGCCTGAAAGTCGCTGGTGGGCATCGCCGGTGCCCCCATATTACCGGCCAGCACGGCGAATGCACGCCACGACATGCCCGTCGTGGCGCTGCCGACGACGTGCGCGCCATGGTCCTCGGCGAGCCGGGCCGCAGCGCGCAGCCGGGCGTGCTGGAGGGGGCTGCCGTCGACGTGGACGACGATGGTCTTGTACATGGTGAGGTCCTTTCAGGAACGTTGATCGTTGGCGGATAATGCCTTCGACGCCAATGTATGCCTGTCCGGCGCCGGCGTCCGCAGTGCAGTTGATGCAGATCAAAAATACCTGAGTTATTGGCGTTTCTCGCGAATAGCGGCCCGTTGGCTTTGATATCGCGCAGATTGGCCGCTATGATGACCAAGTTCAAGTATTGACACCGGTGCCCATGGATGCCGAACCGATTCATATGCGGCTCGACTGGCTGCTGGCGGCCGCGCGCGATCCGATGCTCGTGTGCGATGCCGCCGGCGTCATCGTGCGTGCGAACGCCCCGCTGGCCGCGTTGTTCGGCTGGCCGCTGGACGAGCTCGTCGGGGAGCCGGTCGAGATCCTCGTGCCGCCGGCCGCGCGTGCGCGCCATGCCGTGCGGCGCGCCATGAGCGGCGCCGCGCGCGCGATGGGCGAGGGCCGTTTCACGGCGATCGACCGGGACGGCAACGACGTGCCCGTCGAGGTCAGCCTGGCGCAGCTGGAGGCGGACGGCGTGCGGCTGACCTTGGCGACGGTGCACGACCTGCGCGCGCGGCTCGGCGCCGAACAGGCGCTGCGCGACAGCGAAGCGCGCATGCGCGCCGTGTTCGAGACGGCGGCGGACGGCATCCTCACGATCGACGAACGGGGCCTCATCGAGCGCGTGAACCCGGCCGCCGAGCGCATGTTCGGCTGGACTGAAGCGGAACTGGTCGGACGCAACGTCGCCACCTTGATGCCGTCGCCGGACCGCGAGCGCCACGACGGCTACCTGCGCAACTATCTGCGCACGGGCGAGCGGCGCATCATCGGCAAGGGACGCGAAGTGTTCGGCCTGCGCCGCGACGGCACCGTCTTCCCGCTCGAACTGGCCGTCACCGAGATGCACATCGGGCAGTCGCGCATGTTCACGGGACTCGTGCGCGACATCACGGCGCGCAAGGAAGCGGAGCGCCAGGCCGCGCTGCTGTTGCAGGAACTGCGCGCCGCCAACGAGGAACTGGGCAATTTTGCCTACGTCGTGTCGCACGACCTGAAGGCGCCGCTGCGCGAGCTGGCCGCGCACCAGGAACGGATCCGCGAGGGCGAGCGCCAGCGGATCGCGCGCGAGATCCACGACGAATTGGGCGGCCTCCTCACGGGCATCAAGGCGTATATCTCCGTCGTCGCGGAGCGCTGCGCGCAGGCGGGCCAGGCGCCCGATCCGTTGCTCGGGGAGACCGCCGTGCTCGCGCAGGAAGCCATCGACACGGTGCGGCGCGTGATCGTCGACCTGCGTCCCAGCGTGCTGGATCAGCTGGGCATCTGGGCGAGCCTCGAATGGTATGCGGGCCAGGTCGCGCAGCGCTCCGGCCTCGCGTGCACGTGCGAGATCGCGCCCGCGGCGGCGGCCCTCGTCATCGACGCGGACCGCAGCATCATGCTGTTCCGGATCGTGCAGGAGGCGATGACGAACGTCCAGCGCCATGCGCGCGCCAAGACGGTCGCGCTGCGCGCCGGGATCGACGCGGGGCGCCTGCGCATCACGATCGAGGACGACGGTTGCGGCTACGGCGCGGACGGCGGCAATGCGGACGGCCCGTCCTGGGGCATCCTCGGCATGCAGGAACGGTCACGCAGCCTCGGCGGCGACCTGACCTTGGCCCCACGCCCCGGCGGCGGCACCGTCGTCACGCTCAGCGTCCCGGTGGGAGAGCACGATGTCGTCTGACCGCATCCGCGTGCTCCTCGTCGACGACCACGCGATCGCGCGCAACGGCGTGCGCCTGATGCTGGGCACGGCCGCCGACATCGACGTGGCGGGCGAGGCCGCCGACGCCCAGCAGGCACTCGTGCTGCTGCGCCAGGAAGCGTTCGACGTCGCGCTGCTCGACATCACGATGCCGGGCATGAACGGCCTGGACCTGCTGCGCCACCTCCACAACGATTATCCCGGCATGGCCGTGCTGATCCTGAGTACTTATGCGGAAGAGATCTATGCCGTGCGCGCGCTGAAGCAGGGCGCCGCGGGCTACCTCACCAAGGACGCGCCGACCGCGGTGCTGGTCGACGCCGTGCGCCGCGCGGCCGGCGGCCGCAAGTACGTGAGCCCGTCGCTGGTCGAAAAGCTGGCGTCGCTCGTGAGCGGCGACGCGGCGGCGGCGGGGCACGAGGCCTTGTCCAACCGCGAACTCGAAGTGTTCAAGCTGATCGCGCTGGGCGAGCCCCTGGTGCAGATCGGCGAGAAGCTGCATCTGAGTCCGAACACGGTGACGACGTACCGCGCCCGCATCCTCGACAAGATGGGCATGTCGAGCAATGCGGAGCTGACGCGCTACGCGCTCGAGCACCGTATCATCCAGTAGGGGAACCCCTACATGCGCCGTCAAGGCGCACCGACCCCCGCTTGACGGAATACGCGCTGGCCGGGTGCCCGATCCCGTCCGATACTCCTTGCGTGCTTGATAACGACATGCGAGGAAAAAAGATGGACGCACAGGTATTCCGGATCGCTCCGGCGGGCAAATCGGGCGGCGGCCAGGCCGACGAGGGCGGCAAATGCGGCCGCTGTGCCTACCGGACCTTGTGCCTGCCGTTGGGGTTGAGTGAACGCGATCTTGCGCGGGTCGAAAGTGCGATCGGGTGCCGGCGGCGCCTGGTGCGCGGCGACGTGCTGTTCCGCGCGGGCCAGCCGTTCGGCAACCTGTTCGCCGTGCGCTTCGGCCATTTCATGACGAGTCGCAGCGACTACCGGGGCGAGCGTTATGTCACCGGGTTCCAGATGGCCGGCGACATGCTCGGTATCGATGCGATCGGCAACGGCGAGCACGCGAGCACGGCGACTGCGCTGGAAGACAGCGAAGTGTGCGAGATCCCCTACGCGCGCCTGCAGGCCCTGATGGTCGAGCTGCCGCAAGTGATGGAGCATTTCCACCGCACGATGAGCCAGGAGATTCTGCGCGACCAGTCGGCGATCCGCGTGCTTGGTATCCTGCGCGCCGACGAACGCCTCGCGAGCCTGTTGTTGAATTTGTCGGGGCGCTACGCGATGCGGGGCTTTTCGCCGCGCCGCTTCCAGCTGCGCATGTCGCGCGACGACATGGCGCGCTACCTGGGCCTCACGCTCGAGACGGTGAGCCGCCTGCTGGCCCGCTTTCGCGAACAGCGGCTGATCCGGCTCGATCGCCGCGAACTGGAAATCCTCGACATGGCCCGGCTCGAGACTTTGGCCACTGGCGTGCAAGGCGCCGCGGGCAGGTAAGGCGTCCACGCCATGACGACTTCATCGAACCAGCGCGTCCTCGTGTGGGATGCGCCGACCCGGGTGTTCCACTGGCTGATGGTGCTGAGTTTCGCGGGCGCCTATCTCACCGCCGAGGAAGATCATTGGCGGCTCGTCCACGTCACGCTCGGCTACACGATGGCGGGGCTCGTCGCGTTCCGCATCGTGTGGGGTTTCATCGGCACGCGGCACGCCCGCTTCACGGACTTCGTGCGCGGTCCCGGCGCCGCGCTGCGTTATCTGCGCAGCGTCGTGCGCGGCCAGCCGGAGCACCACACGGGCCACAACCCGGCCGGCGCGCTGGCCGTCGTTGCGCTGCTGGTGCTGACCGTGCTGACGGTCATCACGGGTTGGGCGACGTATCGCGAGTTGGGCGGCGACGCGCTGGAAGAACTGCATGAAGGGATTGCCAACGTGATGCTGGCGTTGGTGGGACTGCACGTCGTCGCCGTCGTCGTCTCCAGCCGGCTGCATCGCGAGAATCTCGTCGGTGCCATGATCAACGGCTACAAGGACGGGCAACCCGCGGACGCCGTGCCCGGGTCGCGCCGGGACGTCGCGGCGGCCTTGCTGCTCGCCGTCGCGGCGTTCTGGTGCTTCCAGTTGTGGACGGCGCCCGGCGCCGATCTGCCCGGCGCGCACACCGTGTCGATGTCGCACACGGATTCTGCGCGCCGGCCCTGACGGGCTTACTGCACGAGGGGTGACGCGGCCCCGTCGAGCACGACGCCCTCGATGCGGGCGCGGCCAACGAGGATCTGCAGGTATTGATGGACGCCCCGCTGCAGCGCGGCCGTGGCGAGCCATGCCGCGATCTGCGATTTCACCACCTCGAACGGCAGCAGCGACCCGTCGAGGCGGCGCAGCACCTGCACGATGTGCAGGCCGAAGCGCGTCTCGATGGGGCGCGGCGCGAACTCGTTCGCGCCGAGGCGGAACAGCACGTCGTCGAATTCCGGCACGCAGTCGCCCCGGTTCAGCTGCCCGAGGCTCCCGCCCACGGCGCTTGACGGGCAGTTCGAATACTGCGCGGCCAGGTCGCCGAAGCGTTCCGGCGCCGCCCGCAGCGCCGCGAGGATGCCTTCGGCTGTCTCGCGCACGAGGTCCAGCGGCACGGTCGGCGTCACCTGGAACAGGATGTGGCGCGCCTCGACCATCGCGCCGCGCGTGAACTTGTCCGGATGGTTGCGGTAGTACGTGAGGCAGGCCGCCTCGTCGGCCTGCGGCACGCTGACTTCCTGCGTCAGCAGCGCCTCGATGCGCGCGTCATCGTCGCTACCCGCGATGCCGAGGCGGTCCGCCTCCTGCAGCAGCACCGTGCGGAGCACGACTTCGTGCACGGCCTGCTTCAGCGGGTTGGCGGCACCCTGGTGGTGCTGCAGTTCCTGTTCGATCTGGCGGTCGTCGATGTCGACGCCGTTGACGGCGAGTCCCATGGTGGCTCCTTAGCGCGGGCGGACCAGCTGGAAAGCGCGGCCCAGGTAGGTGACGGCCCCGAAACCGCTCCAGATGTGGACGAGGCGGGTGAACGGGAAGATGACGAACAGCGACATCCCCATGAACAGATGCAGCTTGAACACGAGCGGCGCGTCGAGGATGAAGCTGGCGGCGTCGCCGCGGAACGTCACGATGTGCTGGGCCCACGTCATCAGCAGGACCATCACATGGCCGTCCAGGTGGCCCGCCGACACGAAGATGGACGAGAGGCCGAGCAGCAGGGTGCCCAGGATCCACAGCAGCACGATCTTGTCCTTGAACGTCGTCGCCGTGCGCAGGCGGGTGTTGCCGAGGCGGCGCGCGAGCAGCAGCAGGATGCCGACGAGGCACAAGGCGCCCATCACGCCGCCGGCGGCCATCGCGAACATCTGCTTGGCGCCGTGCGTGACACCGAGCGTGTCCCACACCCACACGGGCGTCAGCAGGCCGACGGCGTGGCCGCCGAGCAGGCCGATGATCCCGACGTGGAACAGGATGCTGCCCAGGCGCAGCTGGCCCGTGTGCAGCACTTGCGTCGACTCCGAACGCCACGTGTATTGCTCGCGGTCGAAGCGGATCAGGCTCCCGAGCAGGAAGATCGCGAGCGCGATGTACGGGTAAATCCCGAACAGGAATTGATTTATATAGTTCACGATGCCTCCTCCAAGTGTGCCGCAGCGACGGCAGGACGCGTGCCGCGCGGGTAAAAATTGACCGGTTGCGGTCCACCTGCCTGCGACTTCAGCAGCGGTTCGACGCCATCCGCACCGGGGCCGAACGTTTCCAGCGCCTCGTCCATGTCCTTGATCGGCGGCTCGGACAGTTCCTCGGCCGCCACCGGCGACAACGCTTCCAGCACGGCGAACACGCAGGCATACGGGCTGCCGTTCGCCGCCAGCTTGTGGCCGATGTGGGCGAGCACGTGGACGGCGTCGCCCAGCAGGCGGCCCGCTTCCGTTTCATCGTCCAGCTGCGACAGGAATTCGAGGAACAGCGGCACGAAGTCCGGCAGCTCGTCGCCCTGCATCTGCAAGCCGTGCTTCTTGTACTCTTCCATCAGGTCGACCATGGCCTGGCCGCGGTCGCGCGATTCGCCGTGGATGTGCTCGAACAGGTGCAGCGAGTGCGACGGCGTGCGGTCGAACGTCTGCACGTATTCCTGCTGCAAGGTGATCAGGTCGTTCTCGGCCAGGTGGATCAGCAATGGCGCCACGCGGACGCGCATCTGCGGAATCAGGCCCGCTTCCAGTTCCGGCAGGGCGGCGATGAGGTCGCCCTCCGGATACAGCAGCAGCGTGGACAGGATGCGGTAATGGATCATCTCAAGCTCCTTCCGTTTCTTGCTTCTTGCGCGATTTCGGCATCGAGACGAAGATCGTCGAACCCTGCTTCTTCTTGCCGAACAGCGAAGCGTCGCTCGTGCCGTCCGAGCAGCCGTTCCCGAACGAGAAGCCGCACGAACCCTTCTCGTTGAAGCTGTCCTCGGCCATCTCCTTATGGCTGCTGGGGATCACGAAGCGGTCTTCGTAATTCGCGATGGCCATGATGTGGTACATGTCTTCCACGACGGCCTTCGTGAGGCCCACCTGCTTCAGCACGTCCAGGTTCTCGGTCTTGTCGACCGACTTGGCCCGCATGTACGCGCGCATCGCGAGCATGCGGTCCAGCGCGTGCAAGACGGGCGCTTCCTTGCCGGCCGTGAGCAGGTTCGCCAGGTAGCGCACGGGGATGCGCAGGCTCTGCGTGTCCGGCAGGATGCCGTTCATCCCCATCTTGCCGGATTCCGCCGCGGCCTGGATCGGCGACAGCGGCGGGATGTACCACACCATCGGCAAGGTCCGGTATTCCGGGTGCAGCGGGAACGCGATCTTCCATTCGACGGCCATCTTGTAGACGGGCGAGCGCTTCGCGGATTCCAGCCAGGCGTCCGGGATGCCCTGGCGGCGGGCTTCCGCGATCACCGCCGGGTCGTGCGGATCGAGGAACAGGCCGAGCTGCGCCTCGTACAGATCCTGTTCGTCGGCGACGGATGCGGCGGCTTCGATCTTGTCGGCGTCGTACAGCAGCACGCCCAGGTAGCGGATGCGGCCCACGCAGGTTTCCGAGCACACGGTCGGCTGGCCCGCCTCGATGCGCGGATAGCAGAACGTGCACTTCTCGGCTTTGCCGGACGACCAGTTGTAGTAGATCTTCTTGTACGGGCAGCCGGAGATGCACATGCGCCAGCCACGGCACTTGTCCTGGTCGATCAGCACGATGCCGTCGTCCTCGCGCTTGTACACGGAACCGGACGGGCACGATGCGACGCACGTCGGGTTCAGGCAGTGCTCGCACAGGCGCGGCAGGTACATCATGAAGGTGTTCTCGAACGTCGAGTACATCTCCTTCTGCACGTTGTCGAACAGTTTGTCCTTGCTGCGCTTGGCGAATTCGCCACCCAGGTCGTCTTCCCAGTTCGGGCCCCATTCGATCTTGTCCATCTTCTTGCCGGTCAGGACGGAGATCGGGCGGGCCGTCGGCGGCGTCTCGGACAGCGGCGCGTTCTGCAGGCGCTCGTAGTCGTACGTGAACGGCTCGTAGTACTCGTCGATCTGCGGCAGGTTCGGGTTGGCGAAGATGTTCGCCAGGATCTTCAAACGGCTGCCCTGGCGCGGTTCGATCTTGCCGTCCGCCTTGCGTTTCCAGCCGCCGTTCCACTTGTCCTGGTTTTCCCATTCCTTCGGATAGCCGATGCCGGGCTTCGTCTCGACGTTGTTGAACCACGCGTATTCCACGCCATCGCGGCTCGTCCACACGTTCTTGCACGTCACCGAGCAGGTATGGCAGCCGATGCATTTGTCCAGGTTCAGCACCATGCCGATCTGTGCTCTGATTTTCATTTTGTGACCTCGTTATTCTCTCAAGCACCCTTCGGGGTGACGCGTGCCAGCGCGGGTTCGCGTTCTTCCGTTTCGCGTTTCGGCGCACCTGCGGGCTTCGCCGGGGCAGGGCGCGCCGGCAGCTGGTCGCCGTTCGGACGCGATTCGTCGCGGGCGCCTTCCATCCAGTTCACGTCGCGCATCTTGCGCACGACGACGAATTCGTCGCGGTTCGAGCCCACCGTGCCGTAGTAGTTGAAGCCGTACGACAGCTGGGCGTAGCCGCCGATCATGTGGGTCGGCTTGGTCACCGTGCGCGTCACCGAGTTGTGGATGCCGCCGCGCTTCTTCGACATTTCCGCACCCGGCACGTTGACGATCTTTTCCTGGGCGTGGTACATGAGCGTCATGCCTTCCGGGACGCGCTGGCTCACGACGGCGCGGGCCGTCAGGGTGCCGTTCACGTTGAACACCTCGATCCAGTCGTTGTCCTCGATACCCGCGGCCTTCGCGTCGGTCTCGGACAGCCACACGTGCGGGCCGCCGCGCGACAAGGTCAGCATGCGCAGGTTGTCGGAGTACGTGGAGTGGATGCCCCATTTCTGGTGCGGGGTGATCCAGTTCAGCGCCAGTTCCTTGTTCCCGTTCGGCCGGCGATTCATGATCGCTTCCGTCGTCTTGGTGTTGATCGCGGCTTTGTACACGCACAGTCCCTCGCCGAAGTCGCGCATCCAGACGTGGTCCTGGTAAAACTGTTGGCGGCCCGTCAGCGTGCGCCAGGGGATCATTTCATGCACGTTGGTGTAGCCCGCGTTGTAGCTGACTTCCTCGCTTTCCAGGCCCGACCACGTGGGCGACGAGATGATTTTTCTCGGCTGCGCCTGCACGTCGCGGAAGCGGATGCTGTCGTGCTCGCGCGGGATCGCGAGGTGCGTGTGGTCGCGGCCCGTGATCTTCGACAGGGCTTCCCATGCCTTCACCGCCACGTGGCCGTTCGTTTCCGGCGCCAGGGTGAGGATCATTTCGGCCGCATCGATCGCCGTGTCCAGCCGGGGCTGGCCCTGCGACACGCCTTCTTCCAGCACGGTGCGGTTCAGGCCGCGCAGCACGTCCACTTCATGCGCCGTCTTCCAGTCGATGCCCTTGCCGCCGTTGCCCACTTTTTCCAGCAGCGGGCCGATGGACGTGAACTTCTTGTGGATGTCGCGGTAGTTGCGTTCCACAACCATCATCGAGGGCATCGTCTTGCCCGGGATCGGCTCGCATTCGCCGAGGCGCCAGTCCTTCGGATCGAACGGCTGACCGAGTTCGCCCGGGGTGTCGTGCAGCAGCGGCGTGAGGATCAGGTCCTTGCGGGTGCCCAGGTGGGCGCCGCCGATCTCGGACAGCTTGGCCGCGATGCCCTTGTAGATTTCCCAGTCCGACTTGGCTTCCCACAGCGGCTGCACGGCTTCCGACAGCGGGTGGATGAACGGGTGCATGTCGGACGTGTTCAGGTCGTCCTTCTCGTACCAGGTCGCCGTCGGGAGCACGATGTCGCCGTACAGGCAGGTCGTCGACATGCGGAAGTCCAGCACGACGAGCAGGTCCAGCTTGCCCTCGGCGGCAGGGCGCACCTTGACGTCGCGGGGCTTGACGCAGGCGTCTTCGTCGCTCATCAGCGCGTTCTGGGTGCCCAGCAGGTATTTCAGGAAGTATTCGTGGCCCTTGCCGGAACTGCCCAGGATGTTGGAACGCCACACGAACATATTGCGCGGGAAGTTCGCGGGATTGTCCGGATCGTCGCACGAGAAATTCAGCTTGCCGGCCTTGATCTGCTCGACCGCGTACTGCGCCGGATCCTGGTCGGCCGCTTCGGCCGCACGCACGACGTCCAGCGGGTTCGTTTCCAGTTGCGGCGCGGACGGCAGCCAGCCCATGCGCTCGGCCTTGGCGTTGAAGTCGATCAGTGCCATCTCTTCCAGCTTGCCGTCGGCGGTCGGGCACAGGATCTCGGACGTGTGCAGTTTTTCGTGGCGCCACTGGCTCGTGTGGGCATAGAAGAACGACGTGCCGTTCATCTGGCGCATCGGGCGGTTCCAGTCCAGCGCGAACGCGAGCGGGGTCCAGCCGGTCTGCGGGCGCAGCTTTTCCTGGCCCACGTAATGCGCCCACCCGCCGCCGCTCTGGCCCACGCAACCGCACATCATGAGGATGTTGATGATGCCGCGGTACGTCATGTCCATGTGGTACCAGTGGTTCAGTGCCGCGCCGACGATCACCATCGACTTGCCGCGCGTGCGGTCCGCGTTGTCGGCGAATTCGCGCGCGACGGTGACGACGTCGGCCGCCTTCACACCCGTGTGCTTCACTTGCCAGGCGGGCGTGTACGGGACGTCGTCGTCATAGCTCTTCGCCGCGTTCGGGCAGATGCCGCGGTCGACGCCGTAGTTCGCCATCGACAGGTCGTACACGGTGGTGACGAGCGCGGTGGTGCCGTCGGCCAGCGTGATGGATTTCACCGGGACGTTGCGCAGCAGGAGATCGTCCGCATCCTTGCCGCCGAAGTAGGGGAAGCCGACGGGGACGATGCGGTCGTGGTGATCCAGCAGCGACAGTTGCGGATCGATCGGATTGCGGGTGGCACCTTCCTTCTGTTCCAGGTTCCATTTGCCGGACTCGCCCCAGCGGAAGCCGATCGAACCGCTCGGTGCGACGATCTTGCCGGTCGCTTCGTCGATGACGAGCGTCTTCCATTCCGGGTTGTTCGTCTCGTCGAGGTTGTTCGCGAGGTGCGAGGCGCGCAGGAAGTAGTCGGGGACCAGCGTGCCGTCGCGTTCCTTCAGCATGACCAGCATCGGGAAGTCGGTGTACTGCTTGGCGTAGTCGCGGAAGTACGCCGATTTGCCGGTGGCGTGGAATTCCTTCAGGATCACGTGGCCCATGGCCATGGCCAACGCCGCGTCCGTGCCCTGCTTCGGGGCGAGCCAGATGTCACCGAACTTGGCCATTTCGCCGAAGTCGGACGACACGGCCACGGTCTTCGTGCCCTTGTAGCGGACTTCCGTGTAGAAGTGGGCGTCCGGGGTGCGGGTCATCGGCACGTTCGAGCCCCAGACCATCAGGTAGGTCGAGTTGTACCAGTCGGCCGATTCCGGCACGTCCGTCTGCTCCCCCCAAACCTGCGGGCTCGAAGGCGGCAGGTCACAGTACCAGTCGTAGAAGCTCATGGCGACGCCGCCGATGAGGCTCAGGTAGCGCGTGCCGGCCGCATAGCTGACCATCGACATGGCGGGGATCGGCGAGAAACCGATGATGCGGTCCGGGCCGTATTTGCCGATCGTGTAGGCGTTGGCGGCCGCGATGATCTCGTTGACCTCGTCCCACTTGGCGCGCACGAAGCCGCCCTGGCCGCGCACGGACTTGTAGCTGGCCGCTTTCTGCGGATCGTTCGTGATGTAGTCCCACGCGGCGACGGGGTCGCGCGTGGCGCGCGCTTCGCGCCACAGCTGCATCAGGCGGCCGCGTACCATCGGATGCTTGACGCGCTGCGCCGAGTAGACGTACCACGAGTAGCTGGCACCGCGCGGGCAGCCGCGGGGTTCATGGTTCGGCAGGTCGGGACGGGTGCGCGGGTAGTCGGTCTGCTGGGTTTCCCAGGTGATCAGGCCGTTCTTGACGTAGACCTTCCAGCTGCACGACCCCGTGCAGTTCACGCCGTGCGTCGAGCGCACGATCTTGTCGTGCTGCCAGCGCTGGCGGTAGGCCTTTTCCCAGGTGCGGTCTTCGTTGACGACGGCACCGTGGCCGTTCGAAAACGTCTCGCCCGTTTTGCCGAAAAATTTCAGGCGGTCCAAAAAGTGACTCATGGTTTCTCCAACGGCGCGCCGCAGCGCGCTCTTGATGTTCGGTGTGCAGCTGTGTTCAGTCTAGGGGCCGGCCCGGGTATTGAACATTCGCTGGAAGGCGGTGCCGGCCCCGATTACGGAGTAGCCGGGCTACTCCTTTGTGACTAGTCAGCAGGTGATCTCAGCGCCCTTGCGGGCATAGAACCACCACGTGACGGCGATGCAGGTGACGTAGAAGCCGATGAAGCACCACAGGGCGGCGTCGGCGCTCCCGGTCAGGGCGATCGAGGTACCGTAGCTCTTCGGGATGAAGAAGGCGCCATAGGCCGCGATCGCCGACGTGAAGCCCAGCACGGCGGCCGCTTCCTTGTTCGCGCTGGCGACCGCCTGCGCTTGCGCGCCTTCCGACTGGCCTTTCGCGGCGCGCTGGTGCAAGGTCAGGAAGATCACGGGGATCATGCGGAACGTCGACGCGTTGCCCACGCCGGTGCAGGCGAACAGGATCAGGAACATGCCGAAGAAGCCGGCAAAGCTGCCTGCATGGAGGAAGTGCAGCACGCCCAGCACGGCCGCGATCATCGCGACGAACGTCCACACGGTGACGCGGGCGCCGCCCAGCTTGTCGGATACATAACCGCCGCCCACGCGCGCGAGGGCGCTGACGAGGGGACCGACGAACGCGTACTGCAGCGGGTTCACTTGCGGGAACAGGGTGCTGGTCAGCAGGGGGAATGCGGCCGAGTAGCCGATGAACGAGCCGAACGTGCCCACGTACAGCCAGCACATGAGCCAGTTGTGCTTGCGCTTGAAGATCACGGCCTGCTCGGCGAACGACGCCTTCGCCGATGCCAGGTCGTTCATGCCGAACCAGGCGGCCAGGGTGCTCACGACGATGAACGGGACCCACACGAAGCCCGCGTTCTGCAGCCACATCTGCTTGGTATGGCCGGCCTTGGCCCACGCTTGCGGCTCGCCGCCGAACAGGGCGAACGTGATCACGAGCGGGACGACGAACTGCACGGCGGAGACGCCGAGATTGCCCAGGCCCGCGTTCATGCCGAGCGCGTAGCCTTTCATCGCCTTTGGATAGAAGAAGCTGATGTTGGCCATCGACGAGGCGAAGTTGCCGCCGCCGAAGCCGCACAGCAGCGACAGCACGAGCATCGTGGGATAGCTCGTGTTCGGGTCCTGCACGGCGAGCCCGATGCCCACTGCGGGGATCAGCAGCGATGCGGTGGAGATGGCCGTCCATTTGCGGCCGCCGAAGATCGGCACCATGAACGAATAGAAGATGCGCAGGGTCGCGCCGGACAGGCCCGGCACGGCGGCGAGCCAGAACAGCTGGTTCGTGCTGTACTTGAAGCCGATCGACGGCAGGTTGACGACGACGACGCTCCACACCATCCAGATCGAGAACGCCAGCATCAGCGCGGGGATCGATATCCAGAGGTTGCGGCTGGCGGTGGGCTTGCCGCGACTGTGCCAGAAAGCGGGAACCTCGGGTTCCCAGGTCGAGATGAGATAACGGCTCACGATATTCTCCTGTGATTATTAAAGTTGGATCAGGCAGCCTTGCGCAATGGCGTGACCGGTGCGGCGACAGGCGATGTGGTTTGCGGCTTGAACGAGAAGTGCATCCAGACGAGCGAGACGCACACGGTCCCGTACAGCAGCATGAAGGAGCTGGAACGGATTCCGGTCAGGTCGACGATGGCACCGAACATGATCGGCAGGATGAAGCCCCCGAGGCCGCCGGCCAGCCCGACGACACCTGAGACGGCGCCGATGTTGTCGCTGTAGTCGTCGGCGATGAAGCGGAATACGGATGCCTTGCCGATCGCCATGGCGACGCCGACGACGAACAGCAGTAACGTGAAGACGACGGGGCCGAGGCCGATGTGCAGGTCCATGGGGCCCTTGACGGTCGCGATGGACATCGTCGTCTGGGGATACGACAGGATGAAGAAGCACACCCAGCACACCCACATCACGGACCACGTGACCTTGTGGGCGCCGAATTTGTCCGAGATCCAGCCGCCCAGCGCGCGCAGCACGCCGCCGGGCAGCGAGAAGCACGCGGCCAGCAGCGCGGCTTCCTTCAGGCCGAAACCGTATTCGCCCACGTAGTACTTGGTCATCCACAGCGCCAGCGCCACGTAGCCGCCGAACACGACGGAGTAGTACTGGCAGTAGCGCCACACGCGCGGATCCTTCAGCACGCGCATCTGCGCCGCGAAGCTTTCGCCCGATGCCGATTTGTGCGCCGGGTCGGAATAGGTGCCGAACCAGAACAGCAGGGCGGTGGCGACCATGGCGACGGCATACACTTTCGGCAGCCCCTGCCAGCCGAGGGCCGCGATGATGGCGGGCGCCGCGAATTTGGTCAGCGCGGAGCCGGAATTGCCGGCGCCGAAGATGCCCATCGCGAGGCCGCGGCGGTCCTTGCCGAACCAGCGCGCGACGTACGGCGTCCCGACGGAAAAGGAGCCTCCGGCGAGGCCGACGAACAGCCCGAGCACGAGGAAGTGCCAGTACCGCGTGGCATAGCTGATCAGCCAGATGGGCAGTGCGCAGGCCAGCATCAGCGTGAAGAACACGATGCGGCCGCCGTAGCGGTCGGTCCAGATGCCCAGCGGGACGCGCACGAGGGCGCCGCTCAGCACCGGGGTGGCGACGAGCAGGCCGAATTCCGTTTCGTTCAGGCCCAGCTTCGCCTTGATGGGGATGCCCAGCACGGCGAACATCATCCAGATCGCGAAGCAGATCGTGAATGCGAACGTGCTGCTGGCGAGGACCGCGATGGGGCGTCTATCGGTGCTCATATTGTTCTCCTTGAAATCGCACTATCGATGCCTGAAGCGTACGTGCCGCGGGCGCGCCCGACCATTGGCCGGAGGGGTATGGACGGATGGGCAAGCGGCGTAGCCCGGCTAGTCACAAAGGCGTAGGAACGCCCCACCGCACTGGCACAACCGTGTACGATGGCGGCTATCGATCAGCAGTTCGGACCCGACCCATGACGCACACCCTCAGCCCGGAACAACTCAGCAACATCGTCGACATCGCGGAAAACGCCGTCATCTGCACGGACGAGGCGCAGCGCATCATCCTGTTCAACAAGGGGGCGGAGCGTGTGTTCGGCTGGACGGCGGCGGAAGTGATCGGGCACGACCTCGCGATGCTGATGCCGGAACGCTTCCGCCCCGGCCACGCGGAACGCGTCGCCGGATTCCAGCATGGGGCGCGCACGGCGCGGCGGATGGGCGAACGGGGTACGATCCACGCGGTGCGCAAGGACGGCAGCGAATTTCCCGCCGAGGCGACGATCTCGAAATCCGCGGCCGGCGGCCGCGTGATCCTCACGGCGATCCTGCAGGACATCTCCGAGCGCAAGGCCTATGAACGCGAGCTGGAACTGGCGCGCGACCGCGCGGAGGCGGCCATGCAGGCCAAGAGCATGTTCCTTGCGAATATGAGCCACGAGATCCGCACGCCGCTGAACGCCGTCATCGGCATGACGAGCCTCCTGCTGCACACGGACATCGACGACGAACAGCGCGACTACACGGAGACGATCCGCTCCAGCAGCGAGGCGCTGCTATCGATCATCAACGACCTGCTCGACTATTCGAAGCTGGAAGTGGGGCGGCTCGACCTGGAGCGCCACGCGTTCGAGGTGCGCCGCTGCGTCGAGGAAGCCCTGGACCTGCTGGCGCCCAGCGCGAGCGAGAAGAAGCTCGACCTCGCGTACATGATCGAACCGGGCGTGCCCGCGACGATCCTCGCCGACGCGACGCGGCTGCGCCAGATCCTCGTGAACCTGCTGTCGAACGCCATCAAGTTCACGCCCCACGGCGAAGTGGTCGTCACGGTGTCGGGCACGCCGCGCGCGGAAGGCGGCCACCGGCTCGTGTTCGCCGTGCGCGACACGGGCATCGGCATCCCGCCGCACCGCCTCGGCGACATCTTCCAGTCGTTCACGCAGGTCGACCCGTCGACGACGCGTAAATACGGCGGCACGGGCCTGGGCCTGACGATCAGCCGGCGGCTCGCGGAGATGATGGGCGGCGGCCTGACGGTCGACAGCGAGCCGGGACGGGGCTCCACGTTCAGCGCGGCCATCGTCGCCGACGCGTTCGACGACCAGCTGGCCGAGCATGTGCTGCGCGACCGCGCGGCCACCGTGCGCGGACGGCGCATCCTGATCGTCGACGACAACGCCACCAACCGCCGCATCCTGATGAAGCAGGCGCTGTCGTGGGGCATGCAGCCGCTGGCCGCGGCGTCCGCCATCGAGGCGCTGGACCTCGTGCGCGACGGGCATCCGTTCGACGTCGCCGTGCTCGACATGCAGATGCCCGACATGGACGGCGCCCGCCTGGCTGCCGAGGTGCGCAAGCACCGCGACCGGGCCACGTTGCCGCTTGTGCTGCTGACGTCCGTCGGCCAGCGCCCGCACGGGGCGGACGGCGAGGCGGTGCGCGAATTCTCCGCTTGGCTGAGCAAGCCGATCAAGCCGGCGGCGCTGCTGGAAGCGCTGCAGCAGGTATTGGGCGAGCGCCAGGCCGCGGCCCGGCCCGCGCGTCCGGCACCCCGCGCCGCGCCGGCCGATGCGGACGCCGCGATCCTCGTCGCCGAGGACAATACGATCAACCAGAAGGTCATTCGCCAGTTGCTGCGCCATCTGGGGTACCGCGCGGACGTCGTCGGCAACGGTCTGGAAGCCGTCGCGGCGCTCGAACGCCAGGACTATCCGGTGATCCTGATGGACATGCAGATGCCGGACATGGACGGCCTGGAAGCGACGCGCCGCCTGCGCGCGCGCTTCCGCGGCGCGAACGCCCCGTACATCATCGCGATGACGGCCAACGCGATGCCGGGCGACCGCGAACGCTGCCTGGATGCCGGCATGAACGACTACGTGCCGAAGCCGATCGAGATGGACGTGCTGGAACGGGCCCTCGCGCAAGCGCACGCGCACGTGGCGGCGCGCCGGCGCGGCGATGCCGTGCTGGACGAGGGCCGCATCGGCCAGTTGCGGGCGATCGACGACGGCGCGGCACTGCTGGAGGACGTGGTCGACGCGTTCGTGGGCGAGGTGCCGCAGCTGCTGCACAAGCTCGCGCACGCCGTGCGCGAGCGGGACGGCCAGCTGCTGGCGGCCACCGCGCACTACCTGTTGTCGAGCATCGACTTCGTCGGGGCGAACCGGATGCGGGTGCCGTGCACGAATCTCGAGTTGATGGGGAAGGCGGAGAACTTCGAGGATGCGCAGCAGGAGTTGGCCGCGCTGACGGCTGCCTACGATGAAGCCAAGGATGCGTTAGACGCATTGCGGTAGGGTGGACGGCTCGGCCGTCCACGCGGTGATACGTGTCGCTGGATCCGTCGAACCCCTGAACGAAGGAACGCACGGGCTTCGCTTTCGTTCGCGATACCGCAACCGTCAACAATCGCCGCGTGGACGGCGCAGCCGTCCACCCTACGCGAGGCGGCCGTTCAGGTTTGCCGATCGGGGTTGCTGCCCAACCCCTGCTCGACCGCGAACACGGCCGCCTGCACGCGGCTGGACAACCCGAGCTTCTTGAGGATGTTCTGCACGTGGATCTTGACCGTGCTCTCCGCGAGGTCGAGCACGCGCGCGATCAGCTTGTTGCTTTCGCCGCGCGCGAGGCAGGCGAGAATCTCGCGCTCGCGCGGCGTCAGCTTGTCGAGGTCGGACGGCGGCGCCGGCGCCTTCGGCTCGCGCTGCTTCTGCAATTGCGCCACGAGCTTGGCGGCCATCGACTCGGCCAGCACGGATTCGCCGGCGGCCGCCCGCTCGATGGCGCGCTGCAGGTAGTCGGCGTCGATGTTCTTGATCAGGTAGCCGCGCGCGCCCGCATGCAGCGCGTTCGCCAGGTCGTCGCCTTCCTCGGACACGGTGAGCATGATGACGGCCGCTTCGGGCCAGCCCTGCAGGATCAGTTCGAGCGTTTCCACGCCCGTCATGCCCGGCATGTGCAGGTCGAGCAGGATCACGTCCGGCTTCAGTTGCATCGCCCGTTTCACGCCGTCGATGCCGTCCGACGCCTCGCCGACGACGGCGAAACGCGGATTGCGCTGCAGCAGCGAGCGTACGCCGCTGCGGAACAACGTGTGATCGTCGACCAGCAGCACGCTGATCGGCTCGCGGGTGTCTTCCATGCCATGCTCCAATCGATGTCAGGCAGCCCGCCGCTGCGCGCTCGGGACGTGCAGGCGGACGGTGGTGCCGGTGCCGCGCCCGGAATCGATGGCCAGGTCGGCGTTGATGTGCCGGGCACGTTCGCGCATGATGTGCAGCCCCACGTGGCTGTCGCCCGCGGCGGGCACGGCATCGGAATCGAACCCGACGCCATTATCGCTGATCGATAGGGAAAAGTCTTGGCCGTCGCGGACGCGGACGAGCACCTTGCCGGCCTGCGCATGCTTACGGATGTTCGACAGCGCTTCCTGCACGATGAACAGGATCTGCAACTGGTCTTCGCGCGCGAACGGCGGGCCGCCGCTGCCGTCCGCGGCAAAGGTCGCGTCGACACCCGTCTGGGCGCGGAACTTGCGCACGGCCTTGCGCAGCGCGCTGTTGAGATCATCCTCTTCGAGCCGGCTGCGGAAATTCTGCAGCAGTTCGCGCACGTCCTCGTAGCTTTCCTGCACGCCCGCGCGCAGCATCGGCACGATCTCGGCCGCCTCCTGCCTGTCGCCGTCGTGCAGCGATTTTTCCAGCATCTGCACCTGCAGGTTCAGGAAGTTCAGGCCTTGCGCGATGCTGTCGTGCAGCCCGCGCGCCACCATGTTCCGCTCTTCCGAGATGGCCATCTCGCGCTCGCGTGCCGCCAGCCGCATGTTCTCGATCCCGGTGCCCAGCAGCCGGCCCAGCGTTTCAAGCAGTGCCGTTTCCCGTTCGTTAAAACTTTTTTCGGTCCGGAAATGCAGGCTGAACACGCCGAGGTGCTGGTCTTGCGCGAAGATCTGGAATACGGACACGGTGGCGAAGCCCTCCTGCGCGCAGCGCGACGCCGCCGCGTCAGGCACCGCGCGCAGCAGGCGGACGACGGGGTGGCGGCCTTGCGCAGCCTCGCCGCACAGGCAGTCGCCGACGGGCATGCAGCGCTCCGCGCGGACCATCTCCTCGGACAGCCCCACGTGGACGACGAGGTGCACCTTGTCGTTCGTGGGCTCGATCAGGCGCACCGAGGCGCCGTCGGCGCCGAAGTAGCGCATGATGCGCTCGATGAAACCCTCGCACATCGGTTCGAGCGTCTGGCGTACCTGCAGGAAGGCGGCGCCGTCGTACAGCAGCGCCAGTTCGCGGTTCTGGTCTTCCAGCGCGGCCGTCTTGTCGCGCACCTTGTCTTCCAGGCTGCCGTAGACTTGCTCGAGCCGATCGGCCATGTGATTGAACCCGGTCGCCAGTTGGCCGAACTCGTCGCGGCTTGCCACGTCCAGCCGGACGCCGAAATCCGTGTCGGCCATGCTGCGCATCCCCGCGTGCAGCCGCTCGACGGGGTCGACGATGAGGCTGAACATCAGGTACACGAGCGCCACCGTGCCGCCCATCGCGAGCGCCATCAGCGCGAGCTGCGACGCGCGCAGCCAGAACGTGCGCACCTCGTTGTCGCGCTCGATCAGGCCGACGATCGTGTCGATCTGGCCCACGTAGTCGTCGACACTGGCGAGGAATCGGCGCAGCGGCGGCAGCCGGTCGTCGCCGCGGGCCTGCAGCACCTGCAGCGCAAGCGGGCGCAGCTCGCGCTGCCAGCGCAGGGTGGCCAGGTCGAAGCCCGTGCGGATGGCGGCCGTCGGCGGCAGGCCGAGAGGGCGCTGCGGGTCGCCGCGCGCGATCAGCGCCAGCGTGGCGTCGATCGACGCGATCTGGGCACGCGCGTCGCGGGCATACGTGCCGCCGGGCGCGCCCACGTCGCGGCCGAGCAGCATCGCGAGCCGATATTCCTGCTTGCGCACGCTGCCCGTCTCGTTGATGGCGGCGGCCGACCCCTCCAGCTGCCACGACAGCCACAACGTGGTGCCGATGGCGGTCAGCGCCAGCAGCAGGAAGCCGACGAGCGCGCCCGCGATCCGGGTCGACAGGCGCAGGTGGCCGGGGATCGGCGGGTAGTCGGGGCTGGCGCTGTCGTGGGTCATGAGCGGCTGCCGGCTGGCTTGGCGGGAGGCGGGACCGGGCGGTTGCGCGGCGGTGCGGGCGGACGCTGGGTCGCGCGCGCGATTGGCTCGTCCATGAGCCGCTGCTGGAACTGCGCGAAACCGCGGATGAATTGCTCGATGTCGTGCACGTCAGCCTCCCGTCTGCGACATGAAGCGGACGATCTTTTCCGGCTGCGCCATGAAATCGTGCTTGTGCGGCTTGAGTTCGATGGCCTGGCGGATCGCCGCTTCCAGCTCCGCGTCGCTGGCGCCGCCGCGCAGCAGCGGCCGGAATTCGAATTTCTCTTCCTGCCCCAGGCACAGGTACAAGGTGCCGTCGACGGACAGGCGCACGCGGTTGCAGGTGGCGCAGAAATGCTGCGACAGCGGCGTGATGAAGCCGATGCTGCTCTTGCCGTCGCGCGTGGCGAGATAGCGCGCGGGCCCGCCGCCCAGTTCCAGCGCCTGCGGGACGAGGTCGAACCGGTCGCGCAGGCGTGCCTGCACGGGCTGCAGGTCCAGGTAGGCCGAGTTGCGGCCCGTGGCACCCATGGGCATCACCTCGATCAGGCGCAGCACGAAGCCGTGCTCGATGCAGAACTCGGCCATGCGGTCGATCTCGCCGTCGTTCACGCCGCGCATCGCCACCATATTGATCTTGATGGGATCGAACCCCGCGTCCCTGGCGGCCATGATGCCGTCCATGACTTGTGTGTGGCTGTCGCGTCCCGTGATGGCCTGCATGCAGGCGCGGTCCAGCGTGTCGAGGCTGACGTTGATGCGGGAGACACCGGCCCCGCGCAGCGCGGCCGCATGGCGCCGTAGCTGCGTGGCATTGGTCGACAGCGACAGGTCCGTGACGCCGTCGATGGCGGCGATGCGGCCGGCGAGGTCGGTGACGTGGCGCCGCAGCAGCGGTTCGCCGCCCGTGAGGCGGATGCGGCGCGTGCCCAGGCGGGCGAACGCGCGCAGCAGGCGCTCGATCTCGTCGAACGTGAGCCAGTCGGCCGGCTCCTCGAAGCCCTTGAAGCCCGTCGGCATGCAATACGTGCAGCGCAGGTCGCAGCGATCGGTCACGGACAGGCGCAGGTATTCGATCGTTCGGCCGTAGCGGTCGCGCAACATGACGGTTCTCCGTGAAGTGGTTGGTTCCGATTGTAGGGGGCGGGAGGCGCCCTGACAGTCGGCATGACGGAGGACGCCGGGTAGTTCTTTCGGACTAGGCGCCGTGCCGGCGCATCAGCGCATCGATGCCGGCGACGGCGCCGGCCATCGCGAGCGCGGCGACGCCGGCACCGGCCCAGGTGGCGAGCCGGTCGCCCGCCGCCCATTCCTGCCAGGCCAGTACGGCGGGCATCAGGGCCATTGGCGCCGTCATGACCGCGGCGAGCCGCGCGTGGCGCCGCACGCAGCGGTCGGCGCCCATGACGTCAGCCACCGCAGCACCCGCCGCAGCAGCCGGAACGTTCCTCGCGCTCGGCGCGGGCCTCGGCGTAACCCGCACCCGCCATGGCGGCGGTGATGGCCTGTGTCGACGTGGCGCCCTCGTCGAACTCCACGTGCATCTGGCGGCCGCCGGGCGTGAGGTCGACGCCCCGCACGCCGGGCACGCTGCAAAGGGCGCTGGTGAGGCGTTCGACGTCGGCGAAGGCCAGGGGGGCGGAAAACTCGAATTCGTGTTGCATGATGCTCCTTTGCGATCTGTCGTTGGTTGGTACACCTCCAGATTAGGCCGCGCGGGGCGGCCTGTCCTTGAACCGGTTTCAGGTTTTACGACGTCACGCGCAGCCGCCCAGGTAATGGCACGCCGTGCAGCGGGTGCAGCCGTCGACCTTGTGCAACGCGCGCGCCCCGCATTCCGGGCACTTGGCGGCCGTTCCCGCCGGCGCCGGCGCGGGCGCGTCCGGCAGCGCTTGCGCGGTCCCGCGCAGGGCGAGCAGCCGGTCCAGGCGCTCGACGGGGACCTGGTTGCCGTACGCTTCCAGGAAGCCGCGCTTGATCAGCATCTGCTGCAGCATGTACGCGATCGCCGCGACTTCGGAATCGTGGTAGACCGGGACCTGTACGCCATCGGCACGCGTCAGGTGGCCGCAGCGCACGGGGCCTTTCTCCCACACGACGGCGCGCATGTCCGCCAGCGCCTTCGCGACGGAGCCGCCGGCGCGCGCCGCGAGCGACAGCAGGCGCATCGTCGACGTGATCCATTGCTGGCCTTCGCTGCGCTGGTTCGCGGGCATGAAGAACTCGAACGGCCGCTCGATCGCGACGGTGCGGCCGCGCAGGCGTCCCTCGACGCGCATGAAGCTGATCGTCAGGTACACGGTCTTCTTGCCTTCCTGCGTCGTGTACTCGACTTTCGACGTGACCGATTCCAGCTCGCCTGGCGGACGGCTCTCGAAGCGCTTGCGCAGCGGGTCGTCGTCGTCATCCTCGTCCGCTTCCTCGGCCGTCGGCGCCGGGGCCACGCTCAGCACGCTGCCCGTGACGTCGTTCGGGCGGTACGTCGCGAGGCCCTTGAGGCCCGCCAGCCAGGCGTCCGTGTACAGGTCCTTGAAATCCTCGTACGGATAGTCGGCGGGCACGTTCACCGTCTTCGAGATCGCCCCGTCCACGTAAGGCTGGACGGCCGCCATCATGCGCAGGTGGTCGTGCGCGGCCATCTCCAGCGCCGTGACGAAGTGCCGGGGCAGGGCATCCGCGCCCACGTCGTGGCCCAGGTGGCGGTACAGGCGCCACGCGTGGTCCGCCACTTCGTACGTACGGGTGCTGTCGTCGGGCATGCGCTTCTTGCGCTGGTACGTCCACGAGAACGCGGGCTCGATGCCGTTCGACGCATTGTCCGCGAACGCCAGCGCGATCGTGCCTGTGGGCGCGATCGACAGCAGGTGCGAATTGCGGATGCCGTACGTCGCAATGCGTTCGCGCAGTGCGTCCGGCAGGCGGCGCGCGAATGCGCCGTCCAGGTAGCGCTCCGCGTCGAACAGGGGGAATGCGCCTTTTTCGCGCGCCAGCTCGACCGACGCGCCGTACGCGGCATCACGCAGCTCGCGCGCCACGTCGGCCGCGAACGCGCGCCCTTCGTCGGCGTCGTAGCGCAGGCCCAGCATGACGAGGGCACTGCCCAGGCCCAGGAACCCCATGCCGACGCGGCGCTTGTTGCGGCCTTCCTCGGCCTGCTGCGGGAGCGGCCACTCGGTGGCGTCGAGCGCCAGGTCGAGCATGCGCACGCCGACCGCGGCCACTTCGCGCATCGTGTCGAAGTCGAAGCTGGCCTCCGCCGTGAACGGGCGGCGCACGAAGCGCGTCAGGTCGAGCGACCCGAGGTCGCAGCAGCCGTACGGCGGCAGCGGCTGTTCGCCGCACGGGTTCGTGGCAGCCAGCGTTTCGGCGTAGTGCAGGTTGTTCTCGCCGTTGATACGGTCGAGGAACAGCACGCCCGGTTCCGCGTGGTCGTAGGTGGAGCGGATCACCTTGTCCCACAAGTCGCGTGCGCGCACCGTGCGGTAGACCCAGGTGCCGTCCGGGCGGGGCCACGCGCTGTCCGTGTGCGCGCCCGGCCCCGGCTCGGCCGCGTGCACGAGGTCGAACGGTCCGTCGTCCAGCACGGCGCGCATGAACGCGTCCGTGACGCCGACGGACAGGTTGAAATTGCTGAAGGCGCCGTTGTCCTTGGCGGCGACGAAGGCTTCGATGTCGGGGTGGTCGATCCGCAGTACGCCCATCTGGGCGCCGCGGCGGGCGCCGGCCGATTCGACGGTGCGGCACGACGCGTCGAACACGGCCATGTACGACACGGGGCCGGACGCACGCGACTGCGTGCCTTTCACGAGGCTTCCGGCGGGACGGATGGCACTGAAGTCGTAGCCGACGCCGCCGCCGCGGCGCATGGTCTCGGCACTTTCCGCGACGGCACCGTAGATGCCGGGCACACCGTCGACGCGGCCGCTGATGGCATCGCCGACGGGCTGCACGAAACAGTTCATCAACGTCGCCTTCATTCCTCGGCCGGCCGCGGAGTTGATGCGGCCGGCCGGCACGAAGCCGTGGTCCTGCGCCCACAGGAAGCGCTGCTCCATCTCGAGGCGCAGCGCCTCGGTTTCGTGGGCGGCCAGCGCGCGGGCCACGCGGGCGCGCACGTGCGCGACCGTCGTCTCGTCGCCCTTCGCGTATTTTTCGGACAGTACGTCGACGGATACCTCCTGCGGCGGCATCGGCGTGGAAAACAGGGTGTCGTTTGCGTTCATCGTTGTCTCGGTGGTGGTCAGGCTTTACTAAACTGGTTGAAGGTCGGTGTGCTCCGGCGCGAGTGCGGCCACCTGCTCGGCCACCTGCTGCGTGAGCGCCTCGGCCTGGTCAGGGTCGAACTGCATGTGGTAGCGCTTGCGCACGCCGTGCTCGCCGAGCTGCCAGTGCCGGTCGGGTACGACGCCATGTCGCGCGAGGCAGTTGCGCGCGCACGCGAGCGGGCAGCCGTCCACGGCGACGACGGGCCGGCCGGACTTGGCCAGCTTGACGAGCGACGGCACGTCGCCGCCGACGCCGGCGATGCACGACATCCCGGCGACGCCGCGCCGGTCCAGTTCGAGCGCGATGTGGTTGGCCATCTGCGCCGCGCTGGAACAGCCGGAGCAGGAATACACGAGGGGGAATACGGATCGGTCCTTGCCCATCGCGGGCCTCCTTTCAGCAGGTGCGGCGGCGCGGACGCAGCCGGTCGAACAGCGGGCCGTCGATGGCGTCAAGCGTATTCTTGATGAGCAGGCCCAGCTCCGTATCGCCCTCCATGACGAGCCGGCGGCTGAAGAACAGCGTGTCCGGATCTTCCTTGCGCGTCGCGAGGCGCCCCAGGTCGTACAAGGTGGCCGCGATCACGAGCTCCGGTTCGCCCGGACCGTGGGCCGCGGCGAACGCACGGCCGCGCCACACGGCGTCGAACGTGAGACCCGCGTCGAGCACGGACAGGCGCAGGCGCCGGCCTTCGAGCGCCTGGCGCGCGTCCGCATCGACGTGTGGCGCGAGCACGGTGTTGAGGCCGGCGGCGAACAGCCGGGCGCCGGGCCGGCCCGGCAGCAGGGACAGGACGTGGCGCAGCGGTGCCGGCACGCGGAACGGAGGAATGTCTTTCATCGCGGCGCTCCCTTCACGCGGCGGCATCGTCGAGTCCCGGGCGGCCGTGCCAGAAGCCGTTGCAGGCTTCCGCGGGCTGCAGCGCTTCCAGGCGGCGCCGCGCCGCAGGTCCCGGCAGCGTACCCGCCAGCACGTCGCGCACGATGCCGACGATGTCCGCCATGTGGGCCGACTGGGGGCTGAGGCGCGCGACGGCCACGCCCATGTCGCGCATCGCAGGCAGTTCGTCGACGAGGTTGTAGACCTTCGCCGATTGCGTCTGGATGCCGTTCAGGACGAGGAACGGGCGCTTGTCCTGGGTCTCGAGCAGCAGGCCGTCCGGATGCTCGAGACAGCTGAAGCGGCAGTCGTCCTTCGGCAGGTTGCGCTGGCGTGCCGTGAAGCAGCGCGCGGAAAACGCGAGCGGCAGGCGGCCGTACGCGAACACTTCCGTCTCCACGAGGCCGGTCGGCAGCGCCGCGTGCATCGCCGCGAGGCCGGTCGCGGACATCTCCAGCGGCATCACCCAGCGCGTGGCGCCCGCGCGCGCGAGCAGGGCGAGCGTCGCGGGGTTGTACACGTTCAGGTGCGGGCCCGCGACGAACGGGCGGCCGTCGACGCAGTGCACGGCCCCCATGTCGTTCGCCTCCACGAGGTAGCGGCCGTTGCCGGCGATGCGGCGCAGCACGGACAGGTCGGGACCGGACTCGATCAGCACCTGGGTCGACAGCACGACCTCCTTGCCGGCGGCGGCCAGGCGGTCCGCCAGCGCGAGCCAGTCGGACTGGCGCAGCTCGTGGCGGCGCGAGCAGACGGTTTCGCCGAGATAGACGATGTCGACGGGTGTGGCGGCCATCGCGTCGTAGAACGCGAACACCGTGTCGCGCGGCCAGTAGTATTGCAGGGGCCCGAGGGCAATCTTCATGGTGGTCTTTCGGTGCGGGGTCATTTCCAGGGGCGGTGGTAGGCGCCGAGCGTGTGCTGGCTGCCCTCGGCCACGTTGTCGAGCAGGGCCATCCAGTCGCGCTTGACGACGTAGCGCTGGCGCTCGGCGAGGCAACTGTCGATGGCGGCGCGCCACACGCCCGTGACTTGCGCCACGTAGGCGGGGCTGCGTTGGCGGCCTTCGATCTTGACGGCGCGGGCGCCCGCCGCGAGGAGCTTCGGCAGGATTTCGAGCGTGTTCAGGCTCGCCGGTTCCTCGATGGCGTAATAGGTTTCGCCGTCGACGACGAAGCGGCCCTTGCACAAGGTGGGATAGCCGGCCTGCTCGCCGTCTTCGTAGCGGTCGATCAGCACGTCGTACAGGCGCGCCTCCAGCGCGCGCGGCGTGCGCTGCCAGCGCACGGCCTTCGCTGGCGAGCACACGCCGTGCGTGTTCGGCGACTCGCCCGTGGCGTACGACGACAGCTGGCAGCGTCCTTCCGCCATCACGCACAGGCTGCCGAAGCCGAACACTTCGATCTCCACGGGCGTGTTCGCGATCACCTGCTCGACCTGCGCCAGCGACAGCACGCGCGGCAGCACGGCGCGGGCGATGCCGAAGTGGCGGTGGTAGAACGCGATGGCGTCCACGTTCGTGGCGGAGCCCTGCACGGAGAGGTGCAGGCGCAGCGCGGGATGCACACGTGCCGCGTACTCCATCAGGCCAGGGTCGGCGAGGATGACCGCGTCGATGCCGTGCGTGGCCGCGCGGTCGAGGGCACGCCGCCACAGGTCGTCCGCACAGGGTTGCGGATAGGTGTTCAACGCAAGGAAGACCTTGCGCCCGCGCGCATGGGCATAGCGTATGCCTTCGAGGATGGCGTCTTCGCCGAAATTGAGGCCCGCGAAGTTGCGGGCATTGGTGGCGTCGCGAAAGCCGAGGTAGACGCAGTCGGCGCCGTTGTCGACGGCGGCCTTGAGGGCCGGCAGGCTGCCGGCGGGACAGACGAGTTCGAGAAGAGGGGAGGCGGGAGCGGAGGTGGAGGTCATGGCTGGGATGCGAACGGTAACCCAGCCAGCTTAGAGAGCGAGCGACCGCGCCGCCTTAAACCCGTTCAAGCAAATCGCACGGCGTCGCCTTGCGTATCGAACGCGAGGAAGCGTTCGATGGCGCCACGGTGTACGGCGTCGATCATCATCTTCAGGCCACGCTCGATGCCGGCCGGCTGCGGCGCGGCGCCTTGCTCTCCCGCCAGCGCGGCGACGAAGACCATGTCCCATGGCTGGCCCGTCGCGCGCGACTCCTCGGCGAGCGCGGCGAAGCCATCGAGTTCGTCGAGCCCCTTGTCGACGCACATGACGGGCGCCAGCGCGCCGCCGCGTCCTTCCTCGAAGCGCCGGGCCTGGCCCGGGCTGTGCGCCTGCGGCAGTTCCGCGACGGCGAACACGAAAAGAAGACGCTGCGCCTCGGGCTGGGTGCGTGCGGCGGCGAGGAAATCGGAAAAATCGGCGAGTTGCATGGTCGGTCCGTGACGAGGGGAATGTGCCGATTGTAGGCAAGGCACGCGCGCGCGGCAGTCGGCACGACGGCGTACGCGGCCTAGTCATTCCGGCGTATCGCCTGCGCGGACGACCCTTGCGACAATAAGGGTATTCCCCCATCCGCCACCGGAGCGCCCCGTGCCCGCCATCGACCCTTGCACCTTCCTGCGCCGCCTGCCGCTGTTTTCCGACCTCGGCGACGACGAATTGCGCGCCGTCGGCGCGGCCGCGGTGGAGCGCCACGTGGAGCGCGGCCGCCACATCGTCCGGCGCGGCGACCCGTGTCTCGGTTTCCACACGATCCTGTACGGGCAGGTGAAACTGGCGTTTGTCTCGGCACAGGGCCAGGAGAAAGTCATCGAGATCCTGGGGCCGGGCAAGACGTTCGGCGAGGCCGTCATGTTCATGGACAAGCCGTATTTCGTGACGGCGACGGCGCTGGACGATTGTCTGCTGCTCCACGTCGGCAAGGATGCCATCTTCGCCGAGTTGGAACGCAGCCCCGCGTTTGCCCGCCGCATGCTGGCCGGGATGAGCCGGCGCCTGCACGGCCTCGTGGCGGACGTGGAGTCGTACACGTTGCACACGGGCGGCCAGCGCGTCGTCGACTACCTGCTGAAGGATGCGCCCACGTCCGGCGCGACGGTGCGGCTGTCCGTCAGCAAGCGCCTCGTCGCGTCGCGCCTGAACATCACGCCCGAGTATTTTTCGCGCGTGCTGCACGACCTGGCGCGGCGTGAGCTCGTGCGCGTGGCCGGGCGCGAGATCGAGATCGTCGACGCGGCCGGGCTGCGCGCCTACGAAGGGTAGCCGTCCACGACGGCCCGGGTCTCGCGGGCGATCACGCTTTCCTCGTCCGCGGGTAGCGCCCACACGGCGACGGCGCTGTCGGCCGCATGCAGGCGCGGGCCGCCTGCCAGGTTCTCGTCCGGATCGATGCGCACGCCGAGCCACGCGGCCTGCGCGCAGACGCACGCGCGGATCTCGGCCGCATGCTCGCCGATGCCGCCCGTGAACACGAGCACGTCCAGCCCCCCGGCCGCCGCGGCCAGCGAGCCCAGTTCGCGCGCGATGCGGTACACGAACACGTCGACCGCCTCGCGCGCGGCAGCATCGTCGCTGGCCAGCAGCGCGCGCATGTCGCCGCTGACGCCGGACAGGCCCAGCAGGCCGCTGTCGCGGTACAGCATGTGTTCCAGCCCGTTCGCGTCGAGGTGCTTCGATCGCAGCAGGTGCAGCACGAGGCCGGGGTCGATGCTGCCGCAGCGCGTGGCCATCGGCAGGCCGTCGAGGGCGGAAAATCCCATCGACGTGGCGACGCTGCGGCCCTCGATCATTGCACACATGCTGGCGCCGCTGCCGAGGTGGGCGACGACGACGCGGCCGCGCGCGCGCGGCTCCAGCGCGGGCAGCACGTCGGCGATGTGGCGGTACGACAGCCCGTGGAAGCCGTAGCGCAGCAGGCCTTCGTCGGCGAGCGCGCGTGGCAGCGCATACAGCCGGGCGACGCGCGGGTTGGCGAGATGGAACGCCGTGTCGAAGCAGGCGACTTGCGGCAGGCCCGGATGCAGGTGCGCCATCGCGGCGATCGCGTCCAGGTTGTGCGGCTGGTGCAGCGGCGCCAGTGGGGCCAGCGCCGCGAGTACTTCGAGCAGCGCGGGGGTGACGAGGGCCGGGCCCGCGTGGGCATTGCCGCCGTGGACGACGCGGTGGCCGATCGCCGCAAGGCGCGCCGGCGCGAGGTGGCTCTCGATCCACTCGACGGCCGCGCCGAGCTGGGCGCCGTGGTCCGCGTGTGCGGGCAGCGCCGTGTCCTGGACGGGCGTGCCGTCCGGCGCCCACGCGAGCAGGCGCGTGCAGGCGTCGCCGCCGTCGATCTCCCCGCGCCCCGTCGCCACGAGGTCCGCGCCGCGTTCTTCGTAGACGGCGAACTTGATGCTGGACGAGCCGGCATTGAAACAGGCGAAGCCGCGGCTCATGGCGATCCGATCACGGCCGGTGCGCCGCTCTTGCGTACGAGCAGGGCCGCCAACGCGCACGACGCGAGCCGGGCCAGCGGTCCGTCCGCACGGCTCGTGAGGATGATCGGCACACGCGCGCCGAGCACGATGCCCGCGACCTGTGCTTCGGCCAGGTATTCGAGCTGTTTCGCCAGCATATTGCCCGCCTCGAGGTCCGGCACGACGAGGATGTCGGCCTGCCCGGCGACGGGCGACACGAACCCTTTCGTCTGCGCCGCCTCCGCCGATACTGCCAGGTCGAACGCCATCGGCCCGTCGACGATGGCGCCCTCGATCTGGCCGCGCTCCGCCATCTTGCACAGCGCGGCCGCCTCGATCGTCGACGCGATTTTCGTGGACACAGTTTCGAGTGCGGACAGGATCGCCACGCGGGGTGCCGCCATGCCGAGGGCGTGCGCGAGGTCGACCGCGTTCTGCACGATGTCGCGCTTGTCCTCCAGTGTCGGGTAGACGTTGATCGCGGCGTCCGTGATGAACAGCGGACGGGGGTAGGTGGGGACGTCCATCGCGAACACGTGGCTGATGCGGCGGCCCGTGCGCAAGCCCGTGTCCTTCGCGACGACGGCGTGCATCAATTCGTCCGTGTGCAGTGCGCCCTTCATGATCGCCCCCACGTCGCCCGAGCGTGCCAGCGCCACCGCCGCGTCGGCCGCCGCGTGGCTGTGCTCCGTCGGCACGATGCGGTACGGCGTCAGGTCCACGTTCGCATGCGCGGCCGCCTGGCGGATCTTCGCTTCCGGTCCGACGAGCACGGGCTCGATCAAGCCTTCGCGCGCCGCTTCGACGAAGCCAAGCAGCGATACCGTGTCGACGGGGTGCACGACGGCCGTGCGTACGCGCGGGACGTCCGTCGCGGCCTGCAGCAGCGCGCGGTAGCGGCCACCGCGTTCGCGCAGGCGCACTTCGGGCAGCGCGACGCGCGGCCGTGCGACCTTCTCGGCCGGCGCGATGACGTCGGCCGTGCCGGCCGCGACCTGCTGGCCGTCCTGGTTCGTGACGACGCAGTCCAGTGCGACGCGGCGTTTTTCCGGGTCAAGGCGCGCGACCGTGAGCGTGACGGTGACGGTGTCGCCGAGCCCTACCGGTTTCAGGAAACGCAACGACTGGCCGAGGTAGATCGTGCCGGGGCCGGGCAGCTGGGTGCCGAGCACCGTGGAGATCAATGCACCGCTCCACATGCCATGTGCGATCACCTTGTGGAACATGTCGCTGCGCGCGTATTCGTCGTCCAGGTGGGCGGGGTTCACGTCGCCCGACATGACGGCGAACAGCTCGATGTCGGCGCGTGTGAGCGTGCGCGCGAGGCTGGCGCTGTCGCCGACCTTCAGTTCGTCGAACGTGCGGTTTTCGATCGTATCCATCGGTCAGCCCATCACGTGGTAGCCGGCGTCGACGAATTCGATGTTGCCCGTCACGAGACGCGCCGCGTCGCTGGCGAGGAAGGCCGCCATGTTGCCCACGTCGTCGATCCGGGCCAGCATGTGTTCCGGCGCGCGCGTCCACGCATCGCCCAGCAGCTCGTCGAAGTGGTCGAGGCCCGACGCGGCGCGCGTGCCCAGGGGGCCCGGCGACACGGCGTTCACGCGGATGCGGCGGCTGCCCAGTTCCGCGGCCAGCACGCGCACGGACGCTTCCAGCGCGGCCTTCACTGGGCCCATCAGGTTGTAGTGCGGGACGACCTTCTCGCCGCCGTAGAACGTGAACGTGAGCAGGCTGCCGCCGTGCAGCATCAGGGGCTCGGCGAGCTTCGCGCAGCGGATGAACGAGTGGCACGACACGTCCATCGCGAGGGCGAAACCCGCGGCGGAACAATCGGTGACGCGGCCGTGCAGGTCGGCCGTCGGCGCGTAGGCGATCGCGTGGAGGACGAAGTCGATGCCGCCCCACGTCCTGCCCACCGTGTCGAACACGGCTTCCAGCTGGCCCGGCTCGCGCACGTCGCAGGGCAGGACGAGCGGACAGCGCAAGGCTTCCGCCAGGGGACGCACATGGGGTCCGGCGTCGGCGTTCAGGTAAGTCACGGCGAGTTCGGCGCCGCAGGCGGCCATGACGCGCGCGCAACCGTAGGCGATGCTCCGTTCGTTGGCGATGCCGAGGATGAGACCGCGCTTGCCGCGCAGGTCGATGAGTGCGTTCTGCATGAAAATCTCCGGTGAATGCGGCAAGGTCAGCGTTGTCAGCGTTCGAGCACGTAGCGGCCGGGCGCCGCGTCCAGCGGCGCGTAACCCTGGTCCGGTGCGCCCAGCGCTGGCGGCGCCGTGCGGCCGTTGCTCGCGGCCGCGAGCCAGTCGGCCCATGCGTGCCACCACGAGCCGTCGCGCGTGGGCGTCGCGGCGACCCAGTCGTCCGGCGCCAGGTAGGGGTCGCCGTTCGTGCGGCGCGCCATGCGGAAGCGGCGGCCGCGGTGGCCCGGTTCGCTGACGATGCCGGCATTGTGGCCGCCGCTCGTGAGCACGAACGTGACGTCGGCGCCGGCCACGAGATTGATCTTGTAGACGGACTTCCACGGCGCCACGTGGTCGGCCTCGGTGGCGACGACGAACATGGGCGCGCGGATGTCGGCCAGCACGACGGGGCGGTCGTCGACGCGGTAGCGGCCTTCGAACAGGTCGTTCTTCAGGAACAGGCGGCGCAGGTATTCGCTGTGCATGCGGTAGGGCATGCGGGTCGCGTCCGCGTTCCACGCCATCAGGTCGGTCAGGGGCTGGCGCTGGCCGAGCAGGTAATCGTTGACGATGCGCGACCATACGAGGTCGTTGGACCGCAGCAGCTGGAACGCGCCGGCCATCTGGCGCGTCTGCAGGTAACCCTGGTGCCACATGATGTCTTCCAGATAGTCCAACTCGCTGTCGTCGATGAACAGCGACAGCTCGCCCGCTTCCGTGAAGTCCGTCTGCGCGGCCAGCAGCGTCAGCGAGTGGAGGCGCTCGTCGCGCCGGCGCGCGAGATAGGCCGCGGCGATCGCGAGCAGCGTGCCCCCCAGGCAGTAGCCGGCCGCATGGATCGGCTGGTCGGGCACGATGGCGCTCACGGCGTCCAGCGCGGCCAGCACGCCCAGGCGCAGGTAGTCGTCCATGCCGAGGTCGCGGTCGGCCTCGCCGGGGTTGTGCCACGAGACCATGAAGACCGTGTGGCCGCGGTCGACGAGGTATTTCACGAGCGAGTTCCGCGGAGACAGGTCGAGGATGTAGTACTTCATGATCCACGCCGGTACGATCAGCACGGGCTCCGCATGCACGTCGGGTGTCGTGGGCGCGTACTGGATCAGTTCCATCAGGCGGTTGCGCAGCACGACGCGGCCCGGCGTGACGGCGACCTGGCGGCCGGGGACGAAATTCTCGGCACCGGCCGGCGGGCGCTCCGTCAGCATGCGCCACCAGTCGTCCGCGAGGTGGGCCGCGCCGTGCACGAAGTTCATGCCGCCCTGTTCGACGGTTGCCTGCAGCACGTCCGGGTTCGTCGCGACGAAGTTCACGGGCGAGACGATGTCCAGCAGCTGGCGCGCGACGAACGACACGACCTGCTCGTGGTGCGGCGACACGCCGCCGATGCCCGTCGTGACGTTGTGCCACCACTGCTGGTTCAGCAGGAACCCCTGGTGGATGACGTTGAACGGCCATTGCTGCCACGCTTCGCCGCTGAAGCGGCGGTCCTGCGACAGCGGCGCGATGCACGGCTGCGCGTCCGCCGTCGCGGCGCGCGCGGCGTAGTCGCCGAAGCGGCCCGCCTTGCGCAGCGCCTTTTCCGACAGCCGCGCCCATTTGCCGGGCGATAGCGCGAGGTGCAAGGTCCAGTCGGTCCAGGCCAGCGCCAGCGCGGCGGGCGAGATGCCGGACGTCATCCGTCCGAGCGCCGCATGCAGCATGCGGTCCGTCACGGTAGGCGGTTCGATGTCGGGGCAGGCTGGAGGGCACGGGGCGGCGGGCAAGGTGGCCGGGCCGGGGGCGAGATTCTGCTTGAGTTTGTCCATATGCCCACCTTACCGGCGCGGCCGATTGCAGATCGTTGATGTAAGTCAAAATCCTCGAAAATCGCATGACAAGCATGCAGCCGGCACGGCCGCCTTGTCAATCGGCTGCAGCGCCCGCGTCAGTTGTTCATCGAATCGTCGCGACGGGCCGTTCGGGAGGTTATCCGCGCCCGTCAAACCTTAATGCGCGGCGGTGACGCAGGACGGGCGCCCCGACGTCGAGGCCGACGCGCACGCTGGCCGCCGCCAGCAGTAGACCGGCACCCGGTGCGAGCGGCGCATAGACGCACGCGCCGAGCGCCGCTACGACGGCGGCGCCGTGCCACCACCACTGCGCGCGTTGGCGTTGCGGCCCGATCAGATCCGCGAACTTCGGCAGCCGTGTGCCGGGCGGTGCGTGCTCGCGCAGGTGGTGCCAGACGAGGAACGGCACGATCCGGTACAGCATGCCGTGGACCGCCGTCATCGCGAAGCCGGCCAGGAAGAAGGCGCCGACGGCGACGGTGCGCGCGTCCGACGGTTCGCCCGGCCACGCGAACAGCCACGCGGCGGCCACGAGCGACGCGAGGGAGAGCAGCCAGTGCGCCGTGCCCGGTGCGGACCGCGTCCGTGCGCGTCCCAGCAGCAGCGCGCACGCCTGCAGCGCCCACGCCGTCGCGACGAGCGCGCCCGCCAGCGCGGCGGCCGTGCGCCAGCCGGCGTCCAGCCAGCGGCCGGCGACCCACGCCGCCAGCGCGAGAAAGAGCAGCGGTACGCAGCGGCGCGCGGCCGCGGAAAATGGATCGGTCCCCTGGAACATGGGGATCACCTGGAAGCCGACGGCCATCACGAGCGGCGCGACCCAGCCTGCGAAGCCCAGCGCCGCGTGACTGTCGACGAGTGGCGGGACCGGAACGGCGGGGCCACCGGCGAGCCACGCGGCCAGCGCGAGGCCCGCCGCGATGCACACCGCCAGCACGGCGACGGCGCCGCGCATGCCGGCGACGATGTGCGCGACGGCCGGCATGGCGAGGGTGCGCTGGCATAACGTGGGGACAAGGCAGGTGAACAGCAGCGCGAACGCGCCGGCGAGCAGGGCCCAAGCGATTGCGAAGAGGATCGGCCGGCCGGACAGGAAGCCCGCAGCGAGCAATGTGCCGCCGGCGCCCAGCAGTGGGCAGATCCAGACGGCGAGGCGCAGCGGACAGCGCAGTGGCAGGCCGGCGACGGCGGGCAGGATCTGCAGCAGCGAGCCGGCCATCGTCATCGTGAGGAAGCCGAGCGTGAGGAAGTGAACGACGGCCAGCGTGGCCGGATTCCAGCGCGAGGCAAAGACGGCGCCGCCGTACCACGCGGCCACCAGGCCGGCCACGACGCCGAACCACGGCGCGACGACAAGAAAGCCCAGCGGCAGGCCGGGCGGGGGCATGTGCGCGTAGTCGAGCGCGCGCCGCATCAGGTGTCCCGCGCGATGGCGACGAGGCAGCCGTCGTCCTGCCACGCGGAGCGCCAGCGATAGCCCATGCGCGCGAGGATGCCGTACAGCGGATGCGGTTCGCGTGCCAGCAGCACGGCGAGTTCGGCGCCGTCCGGGAGATTGTCGAGCGCCTCCAGCACGCGTTCCATCGGTTCCGGCGCGGGCAGCGCGCGCACGTCGAGCAGGGGAGGGTTGTTCATGATTGGGCGATGAGCGAAGACAGCGCGATGCCGTCGAGCGATTCGAGGAAACGTTCCGTGGCGTCGCACAGCGCGCCTTTGAGCACGCACGCGGGGGCCAGCGGGCACGCGCGCGCGCGGCCGTCGAGGCAGGCGACGACGTGGAAATCCGGCTCCGTGTGGCGCACGACGTCGCCGACCATGATGTCGGCGGCCGGGCGCGCCAGGCGGATGCCGCCGCTGCGGCCGCGGACGGTCTCGACGAAGCCGGCATGACCCAGCTCGTTGACGACCTTGGTGAGGTGGTGGTGGGACATGCCGTGCAGCGTGGCGACTTCGCCGGTGGTGGCGAGGCGCCCGCAGTGACTCCCCAGGTACATGAGGAGGCGCAGCGCGTAATCGGTGTGTTCGGTGAGACGCATGATCGCTCCGATGCGAATGCGGCGGGCGCCGCGCCGGGTGGCGGCGGCGCCCGCGGGTTCAGGCCTTCGTGGTGGGACGGGCGGCCTTGGCGGCGAGTCGGCCGCCGATCTCGATCGGCACCTCGACGGGACGGGCCGGCCGGCGCAGCACGCGCAGCACGAACAGGGCGAGGCACAGGGTGCCCAGCGCGAACACGATGTCACCGGGCACGCGCAGCCACACCATGTTTTCCATGAACGCGGAGTGGATCACTTCCGGTGAACGGGCGAACCACATGCCGCGCGAGACGCTGGCCCAGGCCTGGTAGATGCCGGCCGGGACGAGGGCCATGAACACCATCATCGCGAGGCCGATGTTCAGCAGCCAGAACATCGGCTTGAGCAGGGCGTCGGACCACGCGAGGCGGTCGGTCAGGCCGCGCAGGCAGAACAGCATCAGGCCGATGCCCAGCATGCCGTACACGCCAAAGAGGGCGGCGTGGCCGTGGGCGGCCGTCATGTTCAGGCCCTGCATGTAGTACAGCGCGATCGGGGTGTTGATCGAGAAGCCCAGCAGGCCGGCGCCCACCGTGTTCCAGAAGCCGACGGCGATGAAGCACAGGATCGCCCAGCGGTAGCTCGCCACCCACGGCGCTGCCTTCGTGCGCTGGTAGTTGCGGTAGGCCTCGATGCCGATCATCGACAGCGGCACGACTTCCAGCGCGGAGAACATGGCGCCGATCGCAATCACGGCCGTCGGGGTGCCCGTGAAGTACAGGTGGTGCAAGGTGCCCAGGATGCCGCCGAACAGGAACACGATGGTCTCGAGCACGATGGCCGTGTTGGCGGTGGCGGCGCGGATCAGGCCCAGGCGGGTGAACAGCAGCGCGATGACGGCGGTGGCGAACACTTCGAAGAAGCCTTCGACCCACAGGTGCACGAGCCACCATCTCCAGTACTCGACCATCGAGTAGTGCGTGTGCTGGCCCCAGGTCAGCGACGTGGCGTAGAACCCGCCGATGCAGACGGCGGCCAGGAACACCATGGCGATCAGGCCGCGGCTTTCCGACGGCTTCCGCAACGCAGGCCACAGGCCGCGGCCCAGCAGGAAGGCCCAGAACAGCAGGCCGACGAACAGCAGGTATTGCCAGATGCGGCCCATGCTCGTGAATTCCAGGCCCTGGTTGCCGAGCCAGAAGCTGAAGTCGATGCCGCGGTGCTGCAAGGTGCCGAGCCAGCCGCAGGCGGTGGAGCCGGCGACGATGAACAGCAGCGCGTAGAACAGCACGTTCACCCCCAGCGCCTGGAAGCGCGGCTCGTGGCCCGAGATGGCCGGCGCGATGTACAGGCCCGTGGCGAGCCACGCGGTGGCGATCCACAGCACGGCGAACTGCGTGTGGATGGTGCGGCTGATCGTGAACGGCAGGATGTCGCCGAGCGGGATACCGAAGAAGCTGTGGCCTTCGACCGAATAGTGCGCCGTGATGACGCCCATGCCGACCTGCGCGAGGATCAGAGCGACGACGACGGCGAAGTATTTGCGCGTTGCCTTCATCGACGGCGTGGCCTTCAGCTTGAACAGCGGGTCGTCCTTCGGCGGCTGCGGGTCGCCTTCTTCGGGCTGCGCGGAGTGGAACAGCACCATGCCGGCGATCGCCCCGATCATGAGGATGATGCTGGCGATCGACCAGATGCCGGCGCCCGTGGTCGGCGTGTTGCCGACCAGCGGCTCGTGCGGCCAGTTGCTCGTGTACGACAGGCCCGGTTCGCCCGGACGGTCGGTCGCCGCGGCCCAGGCGGACCAGAAGAAGAAGCCGGTCAGCGCGGCGCGCTGGTCGGCGTCCGGCAGCGAGCCGTTTGCCATCGCATACTGTTCGCGCAGCTTGTCCAGCTTCGGATCGTTGCCGAACAGGCCCGCGTAGTGCGCGGCGACGGCGCGGATCGCGCTGGCGCGGTCGCCCGACACGACGAGCGTGTTGGTGGCGGCGTCATACGTGTTGCGGCGCAGTTCCTCCTTGACGAGGGCGTCGATGCGGCCGCGCTGGCCGGCGTCGAGCTGTGCATAGCGTTGGCCGTGGTCGCGCAGGGCGTAGCCGTCCTGCAGGGCGAGCGCCTCGCGGTGCAGCCAGTCGGCCGACCAGTCCGGGGCGACGTAGCTGCCGTGGCCCCAGACGGTGCCCAGCTGCTGGCCGCCGGCGGACAACCAGGCCTGCTGGCCGAGCGTGACCTGGTCTGCGGTATAGAGGACGGTGCCGCTGGTGTCCTTGACGATGGGGATCGGCGGCGCCTTCAGGTAGATTTCCCGGCCCACGAACAAGAGCGTGGCAAAGGAGAGTACACAGATGATCGCCAGCCAGGTCCAGAGTCTGCGTGTCGCGTGCATGGCTTGTGTTCCTTCACTGGTGGTTGAACGGTGACGCCGTGAAGCGCCTGGACCGCATTGTGGAGGCTTTCCGGTATTAGTTGCATATGGAATGCAGCTTAAATTTGAAAAGCTTGACCCAGTTTAGGAAAGGCCGTCGGTACCGTCGATCGGCCGTGCGGGCTAGTCACTTTGGCCGATTGTCGCGTGTCCGCGCGACGCTTAACATGCAACGGAAATACCACTTTTTTCAAGGAGCCAGCATGGCCCTCATGACCATCGAAGAAGCCCGCCCGTCCCCGGCACCGGGTGGCAACCGCGCCCTGTTCGCGCTGGGGTTCCGGCCGTTCTACCTGCTGGCCGCCGCGTTCGCCGCGGTGTCCGTGCCGGCGTGGGTCGCGGCGCAGGCCGGGTGGCCGCTGCCGGCGCGCATCGACATGTTCTGGCACATGCACGAGATGGTGTTCGGCTTCGCGCTGGCCGTCGTCGTCGGCTTCCTGTACACGGCCGGCTACAACTGGACGAAAATGTGGACCCCGCGCGGCCGCGCGCTGGCCGCCATCGCCGGCGTCTGGATCGCGGGCCGGATCGCGATGGTCGCGGCGCCGCCCGTCGTCGCGGCGGCCGTCGACATCGCATTCCTGCCCATCGCCGCGTATCCGCTGTACCGCGTGTTCAAGCTGTCGGGCAATATGCGCAATATGTTCCTCGTGGGTCTGCTTGGCCTGTTGACGCTCGCGAACGCGTGCTACCACGCGGCCGCGCTGCACTGGGCCGCGCTCGACCCTTTGACGCCCGTGCACGGGGCCATCATGCTGATCGTCGTGATCGAGATCGTCATCGGCGGCCGCGTGATCCCCATGTTCACCCGCAACGGGGCGCCTGGGACACAGCCCGTGCAGGACGCCCGTCGCGACAAGTGGGCGTTGATCCTCACGGTGCTCGCCGGCGTCGCGTGGACGGCCGGCCTGCCGGCGCCCTTGACGGCCAGCCTCGCGCTGTTCGCCGGCGTCGGCCAGGCCGCGCGCCTGATCGGCTGGCAGCCGTGGCGCACGTGGCGCAATCCGCTGTTGTGGATCCTGCACCTGTCCTACTTCTGGATCCCGCTCGGCTTCGTCCTGCTGGCGCTCGCGCAGTACGGCGTCGTCTCCGGCAGCGCGGCGCTGCACGTGGTGACCGTGGGCGCGCTGGCCGGGCTGATCATCGGCATGATCACCCGCACGGCGCTGGGCCACACGGGCCGCCCGTTGAAGGCCGGCCGCGGCGAGTTCGCGATGTTCGTGCTCGTGCAACTGGCCGTCGTGTTCCGTTTCGCCGCGGCGGTGCTGCCTTCGTGGCGCATGGCCTGCCTCGTGCTCGCCACCGCGTGCTGGAGCGCCGCCTTCCTCGCCTACCTCGCCGTCTACGTGCCTTACCTGTCGGCCGCCCGCCCGGACGGGCGCGAAGGCTGAACCGTCACTGGAACCACCATGCATCCCACCATCGAATTCGATCCCGAACTGATCGCCCGCATGAGCCAGCGCGGGCCCCGCTACACGTCGTATCCGACGGCCGACCGCTTCACGCCGGGCTTCGGCGCCGCCGACCTGGCCGCCGCCGCGCGGCCAGGCAAGCCGCTGTCGCTGTACGTGCACATCCCGTTCTGCGAGTCGCTGTGCTATTACTGCGCCTGCAACAAGATCATCACGCACGACCGCACGAAGGCCGTGAAATACCTCGGCTACCTGATGCGCGAGATCGATATGCAGGCCGCGCTGTTCGCGGAGGACGCCCTCGTCGAACAGCTGCACTTCGGCGGCGGCACGCCGACTTACCTCGACGATGCCCAGATGGGCGACCTGCTGGGCCACCTGCGCAGCCGCTTCGCGTTCGCGCCAGACGACACGGGCGAATTCTCCATCGAGATCGATCCGCGCACGGTCGACGGCGCGCGTATCCGCACGTTGCGGCGCCAGGGCTTCAACCGGCTGTCGCTCGGTGTGCAGGACTTCGACGAGGACGTGCAGCGCGCCGTCAACCGCCTCCAGCCGGAAGCGCTGACGCGCGACGCGATCAGCGCCGCGCGCGACGCCGGCTTCCGTTCGATCAGCATCGACCTGATCTACGGCCTGCCGCTGCAGAACGTGGCCACGATGTCCGCGACGCTCGACAAGGTGATCGCCGCGTCGCCGGACCGCATCTCCGTCTACAACTACGCGCACATGCCGCAGCTGTTCAAGTCGCAGAAGCTGATCCGCGACGAGGACCTGCCGGACGGCGCCACGAAGCTGGCGATGCTCGGGCTGTGCATCGGGCGGTTGTGCGCCGCGGGCTATGTGTACATCGGCATGGATCATTTCGCCAAGCCGGACGACGAACTCGCGCGCGCACAGCGCGACGGCACCTTGCACCGCAATTTCCAGGGCTATTCGACGCATGCGGAAGTCGACATGGTCGCGTGCGGCGTGTCCGCGATCAGCGCCGTGAACGGCACGTATGCGCAGAACGAGAAGTCGCTCGAGCCCTACTATTCGCGCATCGACCGGGGCGAGCTTCCCGTGACGCGCGGCCTTGTGCTGTCCGCCGACGACCTGCTGCGGCGTGACGTGATCCAGCGCCTGATGTGCGACTTCGCGCTCGACCTGCCGGCACTGTCGGCGCGCTGGGACGTGGACGCGGCAGCGAAGCTCGCGTCCGAACTGGCGCGGCTCGCCGAACTCGAACGGGACGGCCTGCTCACGCTGACGCCGGACCGCATCGAGGTCAGTGCGAAAGGGCGCCTGTTGATCCGCAACGTGTGCATGGTGTTCGACGACTATTTTGGCAAGCCGCCGGCCGTGCCGCTGCAGCGGATGCAGTACTCGCGCACGGTGTGAGCCGGCGTGCCGGCCGTTACCGGCTCGCGTAATACTTCGCCAGCACGTCGATTTCCGCATCGGTCAAGCCATGCGCCGCGTTGCGCATCTGCTGGTTGATGTCGTTCGCCCGCCGCCCCGACTTGAACGCCTTCAGCTGGTCGACGAGGTAGGCCTGCGGCAGGCCGTCGAGGATCGGTGTCGCGGCGCGTGCGACGCCGGGACTGTGGCAGGTCGCGCACGCCCCCACGTTGCGCATCGGCGAGCCGTTGCTGGCGATGCGCGGCACGTCGACCTTGATACCCGCATGTCCCGTCAGCGACTCGCGCACCTGTTGCGAATAGAACGCGGCCAGGTCGCGCATGTCCTGGTCGGACAAATTGGTCGCCAGCGGCTGCATGATGGCGCTGGGCCGGTGCCCGGACTTGAAATCGACGAGCTGCTTGTAGGTGGACGACGGCGGCTGGCCCGCCAGGTGCGGCGTGTTCGTGCCCACCGTCGCCGTGCCGCGCGCGCCGTGGCACATGCTGCATTGCAGGGCCAGCGTGGCCCCGCGGCCGACGGCGACGTTGTCGATGGGGCCCGTGAATTCGCTGGCGACGATGACGGTCGTCGGGAACACGGCCTTTTCCTCTGGCAGGCCGGGACTGCGGTACGGCGCGGGTGCGCCGGCCGCGCTGCAGATCGAATCCCACAGCGAGGCCACCGCAGCGCGCGCGTGGGCGCGCGGCAGCCACACGAAGCCGATCGCGGCGGCGGCGACGGCGATCGCGACGACGGCCGCCACGCTGACCGTGAACCAGCGGTTCTTCGGCGAAAACAGCGGCTCGTTCATGGCGTGCCTCCGATCGGGACGGCGGGCACCGACGTCTGCTTCAACCCGACGAGCTGCGCGATCGGGTAGCCGTAGTTGACGAGCGACAGGCCGATCATCAGCGCGAGCCACAGCGCGTAGCCGTTCAGGGCGACGGGCACGCGCGCGACGGCGTGCACGGGCTGGCTGAAGCGGAATTCCGGCAGGTCGACGGTGGCCGCCCGGTGGCCGCCCAGCAGCACGAGCAGGAACAGCACGCCCGACACGACGAGCATCAGCCCGCCGATGGCGCTGAGGATGACGGTGATGGCCTGCGGCGCGATCTCGGGATTCGTGTAGTCGAAATAGGCCATGCGGCGCGGCATGCCCATCACGCCCACGACGTGCCACGGGAACGTGAGGATGATCATGCCGAGGAACCACAGCCACAGCTGGGCCTTCATCATGCCGCCGTGGACGAGCGCGCGGCCCGTCAGGTGCGGCCACAGGTCGTAGGCGACGGCGAAGTACATGATGACGATGGCGCCCGCGAAGATCAGGTGGAAGTGCCCCGTGATCCACTGCGTGTTGTGGACGGCGAAGTCGAGCTGGTAGCTCATGTTGATGAGGCCACCGGCGCCGCCGAAGCCCAGCAGGATGAACGAGAACGCGACGGCCAGCATCATCGGGTTGTGCCAGGGCAGCGCCTTGACCCAGCCCAGCGCCCCCGTGCCGCCGCGCAGGCGGCCCGCGATCTCGACCGACGCCGTGATCGTGAACACCGTGAGCAGCGTGGGTACCGAGACCATCGCCGTGAACACGGCATGCAGGAACTTCACGCCGGCGCCCACCTGCGGGTCCTGGAACAGGTGGTGGATCCCGATCGGCATCGAGAACACGAGGAACAGCACGAACGAGATGCGCGCCATCGCGTCGCTGTACAGCCGACCGCCGATCGCGCGCGGCACGAGCGTGTAGAACGCGATGTAGGCGGGCATCAGCCAGAAGTAGACGATCGCGTGCAGGGTCCAGGAAAAGAACACGCGGGCGAGGCCAGCGTCGATCGTGGACTTGAAGCCGAGCGCCACGGGGAGGATCAGGAACAGGATCTCGACGGCGGCGCCGACCGACGTCCAGGCCCACAGGTACGCGCCCGCCAGGTTGGCGAACATCGCCAGCGGCACGGCTTCGCCGGGATGCGCCTTCTTCCACACGCGCAGGTTCACGGACATCAGCGCGACCCAGATCCACGAGCCGAGGACGACGAGCACGATGCCGATGTAGTACGCGGCGTGCGCGATCAGCGGCGGATAGAACGTGTACAGCACGGACGCCTTGCCCGCTGCGACGGGCACCATCGCGACGACGGTGCCGAGGACGACGAGGGCGAAGCCGGCCCAGGCCCAGCGCCGGCCCGCGAGCGGCTGCTTCAGCGCCAGGTCGACGATGGCGTACCCGAAGCCCATCGCGACCAGCGTGGGGAATACGTAACCCATCGCGGAGCCGTGCGCCGTGACGGAGCGGTAGTACAGTTCGGGGTTCACGATCCAGTCGCGCAGCGGGCTGCGGATGACCATCTGCCATTCGCCCAGCACCAGCGCGACGAAGAAGGCGGCGAACGCCACCCAGAAGTGGGCCAGCACGAGCCGGCGGGATGCGTTACTGAACACAGCTCAACCTCCTTCCCGGCTGGGACCGGGCACGGCGCAGGAATTCGTCGGGCGGGATCACCTGCACGTGGGCCCACATGGCGGCGTGGCCGTTGCCGCAGAACTCGTGGCAGGGCATCACGTGCTCGCCCGGCTGCTCGAAGCGCGTCCGGAAGTTCGAGACGTAACCGGGGATCAGCATCATGTTCACGTTGCTGTGGCTGATGGAAAAGCCGTGCACGACGTCGGCCGCCGTGCCGCGGAAACGCAGCCACGTGTTGGCGGGCACGACGAGGCATTGCGGCGTGAACGAATACTGGTTCGCCAGCACGCGCACGGTGACGGAGCCGTCGGATTCCGCGGCGGACCCGAGGTTCGTCTCGACGAATTCGCCGGCGATGTGCAGGGTGGTCGGGTCGATGGTTTCCATGCGCACCGGAGGCATCGCGGCCCAATGCAGGCTCATGTAGGCCATCATCGCGACGAGGAAGGCGATGATGCCGCCCACGATCCACGCCCAGCGCGCCTCCGCGGCCGCCGCGACGTCGTGGCTGCTCCCGGCCGTGTCGTCGGTGCCCGCCATGTCAGTCGCCTCCGCGCACGACGAACACGAGGAAGTAGAAGGCGAGCCAGATCGCCATCACGATCGCCACGGCGATGCCGGCCAGGGCGAACGCGCCGCCGGGGCCGCGCGCGACGATCGCGTCGACGCGGCGCTGCAGTTCGGGGCTGTCGAGGTGTGGGTCGGTCGGTTCCAGAAACATGGCTCCCCCTTCACTCGACCGTGGCCGAGCGCAGTTCGTTGACTTCGCGCGCCGTGACGGGCGCGCCCCGGTTGCCCCAGGCGGTGCGGATGAACGTCACCACCGATGCGATCTCGTTGTCGTTCAATTCCTGCGCGAACGGCGGCATCCCGTACGGCATCGGATTGCGTCGTGTTCCGGGCGGATAGCCGCCGTTGAGCACCATGCGGATCGGATTCACGGCGGAGCTCATGCCGATCGACTGGTTGCGCGCCAGCGGCGGATAGTGCGGCAGTTTGCCGCGGCCCTCGGCGCCGTGGCACGACGCGCACCGCGCCGCGTAGATGCGCCGGCCTTCCGAGTACGCCTGGTTGACGTCGGCCCGCAGCGGGCCCTCGGCCGGATCGGACGCGGGACCCTGGTCGGCCGGCAGGCTTTTCAGGTAGACGGCCATCGCGCGGACGTCGTCGTCGCTCATGAACTGCAGGCTGTTGAACGTGACTTCGGCCATCGGGCCATAGACGGTGCCGCGGTTCGACACGCCTTTCTGCAGCAGGTCGACGATGTCCTGCAGCGCCCAGTTGCCCAGGCCCGCCTCGCGGTTCGACGTCAGCGACGGCGCATACCAGTTCTGCATGGGGATCAGGCCGCCCTGGAACGCCTTTTCCTGCGACGAGCCGCCCAGCGCATTGATCGGCGTGTGGCACATCGCGCAGTGGCCCAGGCCCTGCACGAGGTAGGCGCCGCGGTTCCACTCGACGGACTGGCTGCGGTCCGGCTGGTATTCGCCTTCCTGGAAGTACAGCGTGCGCCAGCCAATCAGCAGCGCGCGGTTGTTGTAGGGGAAGCGCAGGTCGTGCTCGCGCGACGCCTGGCGCACGGGCGGCACGGAACGCAGGTAGGCGAAGATGGCGTCGCTGTCGGCCCGCGTGACCTTCGTGTACGACGCGTACGGCATCGCCGGATACAGCAGATAGCCCTTCGGGGAGCGGCCCGTGTGCATCATCGTGTAGAAGTCGTCCGCGCTCCAGCTGCCGATGCCCGTCTCGCGGTCGGGCGTGATGTTGGGCGAGTACAGCGTGCCGAACGGCGTCGGCATCGGCCGGTTGCCGGAAAAAATCTTCGCGCCCGGGATCGTGTGGCAGGCGATGCAGTCGCCCGCCTGCGCGAGGTAGCGGCCCCGATCGACGACGGATGGCTGCGCCGGCGCCTTCGCGGCGCTCGTCTGCGCGCGCAGCGGGGCCCGTGCGGCTGTGGCGAGCACCATCAGCAGGCCGGCCGCGACGACGGCGTTGCGCAGCAGGGTACGCGTGCTCATGGCTGGCCTCCTTTCTGCGGCTGGCTGCCGCACGCGAGCGGCAGGCGCATGCCGGGCTGGCGCAGCGGACGGGCCGTCGTGACGGGCAGCGAGGCCAGATAGGCGGCCACGGCCGCGACTTCCGGCTCCGACAGGCTGGACGCGACGAACTGCATGCAGTCCGGCGCCAGCGCCGTGCGCACACCGAAGCGCCAGGCGCCCAGCTGCGCGCTGACGTAATCGGCGCGCAGGCCCAGGAGGCCGGGGATGCCGGGTTCACGGCCGCCCAGTTCGGCGCCGTGGCATGTGATGCACGCGGGGATCTTCTTGGCGGGGATGCCCTGCGTCACGATGCGTTGCCCGTCGCGCACTTGATCCGGCGAGCGCTTGACGGCGGGCTGCACGAGGGGCGGCGGGTTCAGCGCGGCGAAGTGTTCGGCCATGCGCATCAGGTAGGCGTCGGGCAGGTAGGCGAGCAGGTAGTTCATCGGCACGTACTTGCGCCGGCCGTCGCGGAATGCCACCAGCTGGTTGTACAGATAGCCGGCCGGCTTGCCCGCGAGCCGCGGGAAATACACGTTTTCCACGCCGCGGCCCTGGGCGCCGTGGCAGCCGGTGCAGGCTTGCACCCGGGCTTCCATCGTGTCCGGGATGCGGTCGGCCGCCGTCGCCTGCGCGTGCACACAGCCGGTGGCGAGCGCACCGCTTAGCCCAATTACGCCGAGAATTATCTTCATTGAATAAACCCCGCAGCCTGGTCGCGCCCGATCCGAAATCTAGCACGCGCGGGCCATGGGGCGACGCACCGTTGTGCGAACCGGAGGATTTGCGCGGCCGCCGGAGGGCGGCCGCAAGACGGGGAGCTGGGGGTGGGCAGCGGTGCGCGCTGCGTTTCGGCTTACTGGGTCGACGTGCCGACCACCAGCCCGCGCGCACCGATGTAGACGGTGCCGAAGACCTTCGGATCGCCCGTGATCACCGACGAGGCGCCGTACTGGTGCTGGGCGTCGTCGATGCGGATCCAGTTCGCGCCCATGTCGGTGGAGCGGAAGATACCTTGCACGCCGCCCACGGTGCCGGACAGGTACATTGCCGGATACGTGGCGCCGGCCGCCGCCTTGCCGAAGCCCAGTCCTTTCGCCGCGCTCACGTTGGCCAGCTTGGTCCAGGCGCCGCGGCCCCAGTCGCGGTTGTGGTACAGGCCTTGCCAGTTCACGAGCCACACGTCACCCGCGACGCCGACGGGCGTTACGAGTTTATCGGACCATGTCGGAATGCCGTTCGTGCTGGTGCTGGAGTTCGCCGTCCACCAGCTGGCGCCCCGGTTGTTGCTGAGATAGAGGATGCCAGGCTGGCGGTCGTACGCGTAGAACACGGTCGGATCGGCGCCGTCCGCGGTGATCAGCGCGGATTGCGGGACCCCGATCGTCTGCCACGAGTTGCCCATGTCCGTCGAGCGCACGGTCGGCGCATCCCACGTCGACCAGATGATGGACGTCGTGGCGGGGTTCGTGCTGGTGTCCGTCGATATCGCGACATAACCACCACCCTGGGTCGACGGGCCATTGCTGCCGAACGCGTTCCAGCTGTAGCCGCCGTTGTAGGAGACGGCGCCGAGCGCCGAGCTGCCGCCGTTGCCGACGCGGACCACGAGCCGGGAGTCGGTGCGCGCGTAGTCGAGCGAATCGGTGTCCTTGCAGGATGGCCCGGTGAACGTGTTGGGCGGCGCGGTCTTGACGTCGTAATGCACGAAGCCGCAGATATCGCCGGCGCCGCTCAGCACGGGATACGCGTTCCACACGTTGGGCACAGGCGATTTAAGGTCGAGGATGGCCGTCTCCTCGACGCCGTTCTCGCCATAGGCCCAGTTGGTGCTGGCCGCCGTCAGGTTCTTCGTCTCCCAGATACCACCGCCGAAGCTGACGAAGGCGTGGTTGACGTCGTACGGGTCGAGCAGAGAGCCGCCCCAGTTGCCGAAGTCGGTGACCGGGCCGTTGGTCGCATTCCACGGGGCCGCGCTCGTGTCGAAGCTGGCGTGCGGCAGGATGTCGGTCCACGTGGCGCCGCCGTCCGTCGTGCGGTACATGGTCTCGACCTGGGCACCGTTCCACGCGTACCAGTCGATCGTGTTCACGGTCAGCCAGCCCGGGCGCCACGGATCCACCGACAGGCCCGCGAAGCCGTACGGCTTGGGACTCGCGGCGCCGGGCGGCGTGATGCTGGTCCACTGGTCCTGGCCGCTCTGCACGTTGATCTTCCAGACCTCGCCGTCGACCAGGCCGCCGGGCCCATAGTTATTGCCTTGCCACGTGGCCGCGCGCGAGAACGTCACGTAAAGATAGCCGTCCGGGCCGATCTGGCCGCGCTGCGGGAACAAGCCGGTGCCTGCGGAGCTCCACAGCGGCGTCCACGAATTGCCGCCGTCGCTGCTCTTGTAGATCGTGTTGCGCGCGTTCGCGGCCGACTGCGTGTTCACGCCGGCGTAGAGGATCGGCGTCGCATTGCCGTTCGTGCCCGACCCCTTGTGGAAGGCGATGAAGGCGACGCCGGCGCCCGTGCCGTCGCTCGTCAGGACGTTGAAGTTCGGCAGCCGGCTCCAATGCGCGCCGCCGTCCGTGCTCTTCCAGATGCCGTTGGTCGACGCGTTCGCCGTCGAGTTGCCGGTGCCGTAGAACAGGATGTTGCCGTTGTTCGGATCGACCTGCAGGCGCTCGCCGACCTGGCGTCCGTATTCGTTGCCGCCCGTCGAAAACGGCAGCGCCAGCGTGGTGAACGTGCGGCCCTGGTCGTTCGAGGCCATGAAGATGCCTTTCTGGCTGCCGTCGCCGTACCCGCCGCCGCCGATCATGTAGAACTTGCTGGTATTGTTCGGATCGATGGCAATCGTGTCGACGCCCATCGCGTAGCCGAGGCTGGGCGGCAGCCAGTCGTTCAATGCGATCCACGTGCTCGTCGCGGCGTCGTAGCGGTAGGCGCCGCCGACGTCCGTCTTGGCGTAGAACAGGCCTTTCTGGCCCGGGTGGGCGAGCATGCCGTCGACGTAGCCCGAGCCGCCGATCTTCACGTTACTCCAGGTATAGGTCGGCGCGGCCGCGGCGTCGGACATGGTCGCCGTGCCGAACGCCGCCAGCAGGGCCATCGTCACGCCCGTGGATGCAAGCAGTTTCATTTTGTTCTCGCTTTCGTCGGATGAAGGAGTGTCCCGGCGTCTCCGTGCCGGTAATGACTTCGGTCGCAAATCTATCGAAAAGTCACCGCGGATGATTGTGCGCCCGCCCGCGATCGCTCTTCCATCGCGAAATCCGTCAGCCGGTGCACGAAATCCCGTGACGACGCCGCTCTCGCGATATGAAGAAACCGGATAAGCAAGACCGAAAGTATTCGTTCGCATTCCGGTCCGCCGTGCTTACGCTGTGGCTTCCGAACCCTGAAGAGAGAACAAGATGCTGGTAAAAAAACTGATCCAGGCCACCCTGGCCATCGCCCTCGTTGCCCCGACCGTGCATGCGGCCGACGTCACCCTGCTGAACGTGTCGTACGACCCCACGCGCGAGCTGTACCAGGACGTGGGCAAGGCGTTCGCCGCGAAGTGGAAGGCGCAGACGGGCGACAACGTCACGTTCAAGGCGTCGCACGGCGGCTCGGGCAAGCAGGCGCGGTCCGTGATCGACGGCCTGCAAGCGGACGTCGTGACGCTGGCGCTCGCATGGGACATCGACGAGATCGCCGAGCGCGGCCTCGTCGCCAAGGATTGGCAGAAGCGCCTGCAGCACAACAGCTCGCCGTACAACTCGACGATCGTGTTCCTCGTCCGCAAAGGCAACCCGAAAGGCATCCATGACTGGAACGACCTGATCAAGCCGGGCGTGCAGGTGATCACGCCGAATCCGAAGACGTCGGGCGGCGCGCGCTGGAACTACCTGGCCGCGTGGGGCAACGCGCTGAAGCAGCCGGGCGGCAGCGAAGCGAAGGCGCGCGACTACGTGGCGAAACTGTTCAAGAACGTGCCCGTCCTCGATTCCGGCGCCCGCGGCGCGACGACCACGTTCGTCGAGCGCGGCATCGGCGACGTGCTGATCGCGTGGGAAAACGAAGCGATCCTCGCCATCAAGGAACTGGGCCCGGACAAGTTCGAGATCGTCGCGCCGAAGCAGAGCATCCTGGCCGAGCCGCCTGTGGCCGTTGTCGACAAGGTCGTCGACAAGCGCGGCACGCGCAAGGTGGCGGAAGCGTACCTGCAATTCCTGTACACGGACGAGGGCCAGGACATCATCGCGAAGAACTACTATCGGCCGATCAATGCGCAGGTCGCACAAAAATATGCGGCGCAGTTCCCGAAAGTGAGCCTGTTCACCATCAACGACGTGTTCGGCGGCTGGACGAAGGCGCAGAAGACGCACTTCGCGGACGGCGGCACGTTCGACCAGCTGTACCAGCCGGGCAAATAAGGCGTCAGCGGGGGTGGCGCGGGGGACAGGTCCCGCGCACGCTCGTGCAGGCGGCGTAATGCTTCAACTCGCCGATGCGGTCTTCCGTCATCTCCTGCTTGCAGATCGATACCACCATCGGGTGCATGCTGCCGCCCTCGACGTCGGACGCGGAAAACGCGCAGTCGCGATCGCGGAAGGCGATCCACGCACGCTGGGCTGCGACGAGCTTGTTCAGGTCGCGCTCGTCGAGATTGTTCTTCAGGTCGCGATAGGCATCGTTCAGTTCCAGGTCCCGCTCGATGAAATGGTATTCGGCGCACCAGGTCATCGATCGCTGCGCGCCATCGCAGCTGTCGAGCAGTTCTTTCTCCGTCACGTACGTGACGCCGGTGCGGCGGACGAATTCCTTCATCACACGGTCGTTGCCCGCTTGGGCGTACGGAATGCTCAGGAGTAGCAACAGGGATAGCGCAATTTTCATCGATGGGCCCCAGTGAGAACAGTCGTGTTCGGAGCAGCGCGAGCGCGTCGGCCCGCGCTGTCAGGATGGCCCAGTGTATGGCGGATGTTGCCTAATCGCAAGTATTGCGGAGATGTCAGCGATGACGAAACTCGGCGGGGCCGGGGGAGCCGGCCCGCGTCGTGGCGCAGGCCGAGAACTGTTTCCGACGATTGCGGCGGGCCACGGCCACCACGAGAGCATGCTGGCGAAGGGCAGCTGGTTCGCGCATCAGGCGGGCGACCACGCCTGAGGCACGGGCGCCAATGTGCGCAGCCGCAGCGAGATCAGCATCGCCGCGCCGAGCAGGACACCCAGCAGCGCCACGACGCCGCCCCAGCCGCCATGCGCCCACAGGATGCCGCTCGCCCACCCGACGACGCTGGAGCCGAGGTAGTAGCAGCACAGGTACAGCGCGGAGGCAAGGGCCTGCTGCGTGCGGGCGCGCCGGCCCACCCAGCTGCTGGCGATCGAATGCGAGGCGAAGAAGCCGAACGTGTAGATGGCCATGCCCGCGACGATGAGGACCACGTTGTGGGACAAGGTCAGCAGCAGGCCCGCGACCATGAACGCCATCACGGTCCACAGCACGTGGCGCCGGCCCAGGCGGTCGGCGCGGCGCCCGGCCCACGTGGCGCTGAAGATCCCCAGCAGGTACAGCAGCGAGATGCCGCCGACGACGCTCTGGCGCAGCCCGAACGGCGCGCCGAGCAGGCGAAAGCCGATGAAGTTGTAGGCGCTGACGAAGCATCCCATCAACAGGAACGACAGCGCGAACAGCCACGGCAGCCCATCGTCGCCGAGGTGGCGGCGCAGGCCGTGCAGCATCGCCGCGATGCCGCCGGACGACGGCCGGAAGCGGGTTGATGCCGGCAGGCTGCGCCAGAATTCGGCGGCGCCCAGCAGGCCCATGACACCGAGCACGCCCACGGCGACGCGCCACGAGAAGAAATCGGACAGGACGGCTGCCAGCATCCGTCCGGCCATCCCGCCGAACGCGTTGCCGCTGATGTACAGTCCCATCGACGCCCCGAGGGCGGCCGGCTCGATCTCCTCGCTCAGATAGGCCATCGCGACGGCGGGCATGCCGCCCATCGCAAGGCCCAGCAAGGTGCGTGCGACGAGCAGCTGCGTGTAGCTCTGCGCGAACGCCGACAGCACGCTCATCAGGCCGGACACGACGAGCGCGGCGACCATCATCGGCTTGCGCCCGACGCGGTCGGACAGCACCGACGAGAACAGCAGCGACACGGCCAGCGCCGCGGTCGACAGCGACAGCGACAGGCTGCTTTGCGCGGGTGTCAGCGCGAATTCCTGCGCCAGCAACGGCAGCAGCGGCTGCACGCTGTACAGCAGGGCGAAGCAGGAAAAACCGCCGAAGAACAGGGCGCGGTTGGTGCTGCGGTACGAGGGCGGCGAGGCGGGAAGGCTGGACATGGCGGCGGGACGGTGGAAGCAGTGCGAGGTCCCATCGTAGGATTGCACGAACTATGTGTCCAATATATATTTGTGGCGTTACTTATCGCTTAAACAGATAACATGGAACTCAGGCACTTGCGTTACTTCGTGGCCGTCGCGGAAGAGCTGAGCTTCACGCGGGCCGCGGAACGGCTGCACATCGGCCAGCCGCCGCTGAGCCAGCAGATCCAGGCGCTGGAACACGAGATCGGTGCTCGGCTATTCGAGCGCAACAAGCGGCGCGTGCTGCTGACGGAAGCGGGCCGGCTGTTCCTGGCCGACGCGCGGCGCGTGCTGGCGTTGTCCGACCAGGCGAAAGAAACGGCCCGGCGCGCGCACCTGGGCGAGGCGGGCGAGCTGCGGGTGGGGTTCACGTTCTCGACGCCGTTCACGCCGCTGTTCGCGAACGTCGTGCGGCGCTACCGCCAGCGCTACCCCGACGTGCTGCTGACGTTCCACGAGGTCGCCACGCAGCCGCAGCTGACGCGCATCGAGGCGCGCGAGCTGGACGTCGGCTTCGTCCGCCCGGCCTCCATGCCGCTGCCGCGGTCGGTGGCGCTGACGATGCTGCGCCGCGACCCGCTGCGGCTCGTGCTGCCGGCGGGTTCGCCGCTGGCGCGCAAGAAGTCGATCGCCGTGAAAGACCTGGCCGGCCAGGCTTTCGTCGTGTTCCCGAAGGATGCGGGCACGGGCATTTATCACCAGATCTTCGACCTGTGCCGCGCCGCGGGCTTCACGCCCGACATCGCGATGGAGGCGGGCGAGCCGTCGACGATCATCGGCCTCGTCGCCGCCGGCTGCGGGATCTCGCTGCTGCCGAGCTCGTTCGAAGGTATCCATATGGACGGGATCGTGTACAGGCCGCTGGCCGACCCGGAGGCGACGACGGCGATGCTTCTCGCGCGTCACGCGGAAGGGGGCGGGCCGCTCGTGGATGCGTTCGTCGCATTGGCGGAGGCTGCGGCGGCGGAACGGTCGTCTTCGTGATAATGCGTGAGTATTTCCGGTCGGGCGGAGTGATATGGTGGCGTATTGTTAGGCCGTCACACCCGGCCGCATCGGCTCGCCCGCAGCACTCATCCACCCATCACGACCAAGGACTCCAATCTTGCGCCTGCACCATCTCCTCGCCGCCAGCATCCTGCTCTGCCAAGCGGTGCCGTCCCACGCCGGCACCGACAATCCGCCAGCGGCATCCGCACGCGCCGCCGAAGCGGAACAGCAGCAACAGGTGGACGCCGCGGCCCGGCTGCTGCAGCAGGGCAAGCCGGCCGAGGCGATCGACGGCGTCGACAAGGTGATCGCGCACTTCGAGGCGCTGCGCAAGGACAAGACGGACCTCGCGTACTGCGCCCGCAGCCCGGCGGAATACCTCGTCTATCTGCTGCAGGCCACCAAGGACGGGACCCCCGCCAGCGTGTACGGCCCCGCGTGGTGCGATGCGTACTTCCTGCGCGGGTATGCGCTGATCGAGCTGGGCCGCATCGGCGAGGCCCGCGCGGCGCTCGAGCGGGCCGTCCAGCTGGCGCCCCGGGAAGCGCATTACCGTTCCGAACTCGCTGAGCTGTATGCGCGCGAAAAAAATTGGGACGAAGCCCTTGCAGCGTTCGATGCGTCCGCTAAAGTGGCGGAAGAATCCGTGGACAAGGAGCACAATAATGCGGAGCTGGGCAGGGCGCTGCGCGGCAAGGGATTCGTACTCGTCGAATTGGCCAAGCTCGACGAGGCCGAGGCCATGTACCGTCGGTGCCTGGAGATCGACCCCGCCGACAGGAAGGCGATGAACGAACTGCGCTACGTGCTGCAGCGCCGCCAATCCAGTCAACATTGACGGCGCCGCGCGCCGGACGGGAACGCAAGGAGACATCATGGCAGTGAAACGGTTGGACAACGTCGGCATCGTCGTCGAGGATCTCGATGGCGCCATCGCGTTTTTCAAGGAACTCGGCCTCGAGCTGGAAGGACGCGCGCCGATCGACGGCGAGTGGGCGGGCCGCATCACCGGTGTGCACGGCCAGCGCGTCGAGATCGCCATGATGCGCACGCCGGACGGTCACAGCCGGCTCGAGCTGTCCCGCTTCATCGCGCCGCCGGTGGCCGACGACCACCGCCGCGCGCCCGTGAACGCCCTCGGTTACCTGCGCGTGATGTTCGCCGTGGACGACCTCGACGATACGCTCGCGCGCCTGCGCCCGCACGGCATGGAACTCGTCGGCGACGTGGTCGACTATGCGAACGTGTATCGGCTCTGCTATATCCGCGGCCCGGAAGGCATCCTCCTCGGCCTCGCCCAGGAACTCGGGGGCGGCGCCTGAGCTGTTGTAAGTGTCGCCCGTTTGCTGCACTGCAGCGAAGCAAATGGTCGTATGTTTTGAATTTATAGAATACAATTCGTGACGAACTGAAGTCATCAACAAAGGATCGTCATGTCCAGCACCACCCCTGCGCAGGGCCACGCCGGCCACCTGCTGCTCATGTCGCGCGAGGATAACTGCCTCATCGCGCGCGTCGACCTCAAGGCCGGCGACGTCGTCGCGATCGACGACCGCAGCGTGAGCCTGCCGGGCGACGTCCGGATGGGCCACAAGGTCGCGCGCCGCGATCTGGCGCCCGGCGAGAAAATCCTGCGCTACGGCGCCATCATCGGCACCGCGACGGCGCCCATCGCCATCGGCGCGCACATCCACACGCACAACCTGGAAAGCGACTACATCCCGACGTACACGCTGGACCAGGACGGCCACCACTTCATCGGAAGCAAAGCATCATGACCACCTCCACCGATCTCGCCAACATCGCCCTGACGGGCTATCCGCGCGCGGACGGGCGCAAGGGCATCCGCAACGTCGTCGTCGTCGCCTACCTCGTCGAATGCGCCCACCACGTCGCGCGGCTGATCGTCAATGCGTTTCCCGGCCAGGAGGTGCACCTGATCGGCTTCCCCGGCTGCTATCCGAACGAATACGCCGACAAGATCATGCGCAGCGTGCTGACCCACCCGAACGTCGGGGCCGCGCTGCTCGTGTCGCTCGGCTGCGAGAGCTTCGACAAGGGCGGCCTCGCGCAAGCCGTCGCCGACAGCGGCCGGCCCGTCCACACGGTCACGATCCAGGACGTCGGCGGCACGCGCAGCGGCATCAACCGGGGCGTCGAGTGGGTGCAGTGGGCCGTGGAAGACCTGGCGCGCCAGGAACGCGTGCCGATGCGGGTCGACGAATTGATCGTCGCCACGATCTGCGGCGGGTCGGACAGCACGAGCGGCATCACGGCGAATCCCGCCGTCGGCGCGGCGTTCGACCAGTTGATCGCGGCCGGCACCGCCTGCGTGTTCGAGGAAACCGGGGAGCTGGTCGGCTGCGAATTCCACATGAAGCGCCGCGCGGTGACGCCGGAACTGGGCGACGAGATCGTGCGCACGGTCGAAAAGGCGTCGCGCTACTACACGATCATGGGCCACGGCAGCTTCGCGCCCGGCAATGCGGACGGCGGTTTGACGACGCTGGAAGAGAAATCGCTGGGCGCGTACGCGAAGAGCGGCGCGTCGCCCATCAGCGGCATCCTGAAACCGGGCGACCTGCCGCCCACCGGCGGCCTGTATCTGCTGGACGTCGTGCCGGACGGCGAGCCGCGCTTCGGTTTCCCGAACATCTCGGACAACGCGGAAATCGTGGAGCTGATCGCGTGCGGTGCGCACGTCACCCTGTTCACGACGGGACGCGGTTCCGTCGTCGGCTCCGCGATCTCGCCCGTCATAAAGGTGTGCGCGAACCCCGCCACGTACGAACGGCTCGCGGAAGACATGGACGTCAACGCCGGCCGCATCCTCGCGGGTCTCGCCAGCATCGACGACGTCGGCAGCGAGATCGTCGACCTCATCGCCCGCGTGGCGAATGGCGAGCGCACGAAATCGGAAGACCTGGGCCACCAGGAATTCATCCTGACCTACAAGCAGTTCGAGCCGATCGGGCCGGGCTGCCTGCCGTTGAAGGTGGCTTGACATGGACGTCACGCAAGCGCGGCGCCTGCCGCACGGCGGCCTCCCCGTCACGGCGCTGGGCCTCGGCTGCGCCCAGCTGGGCGGCCTGTACGATCCGATGACGGAGCTCGATGCGCTGGCGCTCGTCGACGCCGCATGGGACCTCGGCATCCGCTATTTCGACACGGCGCCGTATTACGGTTTCACCTTGTCCGAGCACCGGCTCGGCGCGGCGCTGCGCGGGCGTGCGCGCGACGCGTACGTGATCAGCACGAAGGTCGGCCGCCTGATGCGTCCCGACCCCGGCGTGCGGCCGGGCGAGTGCGGCTGGGCCGCGCCGCTGCCGTTCCGTCCTCAATACGACTACACGTACGACGCCGTGATGCGCTCGCACGAGGACAGCCTGCAGCGCCTGGGGATGGACCGCGTCGACATCCTGTACGTGCACGACATCGGCCGCGTCACCCATGGCGATCGGCACGCCCATTACTGGAACCAGCTGACGGAGGGCGGCGGTTTCCGCGCGCTCGAGCAGTTGCGCGCCGAGGGCGCGATCAAGGCGTTCGGCCTCGGTGTCAACGAGTGGGAAGTCGTGGCAGAAGCGCTGGACGTGTGCGCGCTCGACTGCGTGCTGCTGGCGGGGCGCTATACCTTGCTGGAACAGGCATCGCTCGCGCCGCTGATGGACCGCTGCGCGCGCGCGGGGACTGGTGTCGTGATCGGCGGCCCGTTCAATTCCGGCATCCTCGCCGGCACCAACAAATTCAATTACGAGGACGCGCCGCGCGCCGTCGTCGAGCGCGTGCAGGCCCTCGCGGCCGTGTGCCGCGAGTTCGACGTGCCGCTGCAGGCCGCCGCGTTGCAATTCCCGATGGCCCATCCGGCCGTCGTGTCGTGCATCCCCGGCGCCCAGCATCCCGCCCAGCTGCGCCAGAACGCGGCGTGGTTCGGCCAGCCGCTGCCCGCCGGACTGTGGGGCGCCTTGAGGCGCGCCGGCCTGCTGGACGCGGCCGCGCCGGTGCCGGCGCCGTAACGTTTCACCATTCAATGCAACCCGTACCGAAGGAATGACATGAAATTGCTGCGATTCGGCCCGAAGGGCGCCGAGAAACCTGGCCTGATGGACGCCAACGGCGTGATCCGCGACCTGTCCGGCGTGCTGCCCGACCTGACCTCTGCCCAGCTGGCCGCCGGCGCACTGACGCGCCTGGCCGACGTCGACCCGAGCCGCCTGCCGGCCGTCGAGCAACCGGTCCGCTATGCGCCGGTCGTCGCCGACATCGGCAAACTGATTTGCGTGGGCCTGAATTACTCCGACCACGCGGCCGAATCGGGGATGGCCGTACCGGCCGAGCCGGTGCTGTTCACGAAGGCCACGAGTTCCATCATCGGCTGCAACGACGCCGTCGTGCTGCCGCGCGGCTCCGTCAAGAGCGACTGGGAAGTGGAGCTGGGCGTCGTGATCGGCAAGCGCGCGCGCTACGTCGACGAAGCCAGCGCCCTCGACTACGTCGCCGGCTATTGCGTCGTGAACGACCTGTCCGAGCGCGAGTACCAGCTGGAGCGGGGCGGCCAGTGGGACAAGGGCAAGGGCTGCGACACGTTCGGTCCCGTCGGTCCGTGGCTCGTGACGAAGGACGAAGTGCCCGATCCGCAAAACCTGGACATGTGGCTGGAAGTGAACGGCAAGCGCTACCAGACGGGCAATACGCGCACGATGGTGTTCACCGTCGCGCACCTGGTCAGCTACATCAGCCGTTTCATGACCCTGCAGCCGGGCGACGTGATCAGCACGGGCACGCCGCCGGGCGTGGGCCTCGGCCAGAAGCCGGACCCGGTCTACCTGGAACCGGGCGACCGCATGAAGCTGGGCATCGCCGGGCTGGGCGAACAGGCGCAGACGGTCCACGCCTGGAACGAGGCACTGATCGACGGCTGAGCGGCCGGCGGCAAAACAAACACACAGGCGCCGCGAGCGCCGACACGGAGACTTTGCAGACATGAACGATTCATCCTCGCGCCAGTACCGGTTTTCCCTCGTGATGGTCACCTCCCTGTTTTTCATGTGGGGATTCGTCCATAACCTCGATCCGATCCTGATCCCGCACCTGCGGCGGTCGTTCAGCCTGTCGGTGCTGCAGTCGTCGCTGGTGGATTCGGCCGTGTTCATCGCCTACTTCGTGATGGCGCTGCCGGCGGGGATGCTGATCCGCAGGGCGGGCTACCGTGCAGGCATCATCACGGGCCTGATGCTGTTCGCGATCGGCTCGTTCATGTTCGTGCCGGCCGCGAACACGCAGCTGTACGTCGTGTTCCTGGGGGCGCTGTTCACCATCGCCTGCGGCCTGACGATCCTGGAGACGGCGGCGAATCCGTACATGACGTTGCTGGGCAGCCCGGACAAGGCCGCGCAGCGCCTCAACCTGGCCCAGTCGTTCAACGGCCTGGCCACGACGGTGGCGCCGCTCATCGGCGCGCGCCTGATCCTCGTGCATGGCGCGGACGACGCGCAACTGGCCACGATGCCCGAGGCGGCGCGCCACGCGGCGCTCGCGATGGAAGCGGCCAGCGTGAAGGGCCCATATATGGTGCTGGGCCTCGTCATCCTCGCCATGGCCATCGTGTTCTACTTCATCAAGCTGCCGGAAGTCGGCACGCACGCGCAGGGCCACGCCGCGCCGGCCAAGAGCACGATCGGCCAGGCGCTGGGCGTGCCGTCGATCCGCCGCGGCGCCATCGCGCAATTCTTCTACGTCGGCGCGCAGGTGTGCGTGTCCAGCTTCTTCATCCTGTACGCGACGAAGGCGGCCGGCGTGTCGGCCGTGAGGGCTGCCGACTACCTGGGCCTGGGTTATGGCGTGGCGTTCATGGTCGGCCGCTTCGTCGGCACCGCGATGATGCGCATCGTGGCGCCCGCGCGCCTGTTGTGGATGTACGCGCTGGCGTGCATCGTCCTCGCCGCGGTCGCGATGTTCGCGCAGGGCTTTGTCTGCATCGCCGCCGTGATCGGCATCGCGTTCTTCATGTCGATCATGTTCCCCACCATTTTCTCGCTGGGCCTGAACGGCGCCGGCCAGCATGCCGACATGGGCAGTGGCCTCATCATCATGTCGATCGTCGGCGGCGCGCTGCTGCCGCCGCTGTTCGGCTTCATCAGCGACCGCACCGACAACGTGCAGTTCGGCTACGCCGTGCCGCTGGTGTGCTACGTCGTCGTCGCGTGGTTCGCGCGCGCGTCGCTGCGCCAGGACAGCCGCGCCGCCAGCATCGCCGCGCAAACTTCCATGGGAGCCACGAAGCGTGTTTGAATTGAATGACAAGAAAGCCGTCGTCACGGGCGGCGGCAGCGGCATCGGCAAGGCCATCGCCACCTTGTTCGCCGAACGTGGCGCGGTGGTCCACGTCGTCGACCTGAACGAGGCCGCGAGCGCTGGCGTCGTCGAAGAGATCCATGCGCAGGGCGGCCAGGCCATCGGCCATGCGTGCGACGTGTCGCGCCAGGCCGACGTCAAGGCGCTGATGGAACGGGTCGGTCCCATCGACATCCTCGTCAACAATGCCGGCATCGCCCACATCGGCAAGGCCGACGACACGAGCGAGGAAGACTTCGACCGCGTCATGAGCGTCAACGTCAAGGGTGTCTACAACTGCCTGCACGCCGCGATCCCGCAGTTGCGCGCGAACGGTGGCGGCGTCATCGTCAATATGGCGTCCGTCGCCGCGTGGGTGGGCATCAAGGAGCGCTTCGCGTATTCGACGGCGAAAGGCGCCGTGATGGCAATGACCTTGTCGGTCGCGAAGGACTACCTGCAGGACGGCATCCGCTGCAATTCGATCTCGCCGGGCCGCGTGCACACGCCGTTCGTCGACGGTTTCCTCGCGCGGAATTATCCGGGCCGCGAGGCGGAGATGTTCGCCCAGCTGTCGAAGACGCAGCCCATCGGCCGCATGGCGACGCCGGCAGAGGTGGCGGCGCTCGCGCTATACTTGTGCAGCAACGAGGCGGCCTTCATCACGGGTACCGATTATCCGATCGACGGGGGCTTCATCACCCTGAACACGTAAGCCGACCATGATCATTTCTTCCGCAACCGACTACCGCGAAGCCGCGCGGCGCCGGTTGCCGCCGTTCCTGTTCCACTACCTCGATGGCGGCTCGGGCACCGAGACCACCTTGCGCGCCAACGTCGACGACCTGCAAGCCGTCAGCCTGCGCCAGCGCGTGCTGAAGGGTTCCGAGACGCTGGATTTGTCCACCGAGTGGTTCGGCGTGAAGCGCGACCTACCGCTGGCGCTGGCCCCGATCGGCCTGGCCGGCATGTATGCACGCCGCGGCGAAGTGCAGGCAGCGCGTGTGGCGGCCGAGCGCAACATCCCGTTCATCCAGTCGACCGTGTCCGTGTGTCCGCTGGCCGAGGTGGCGGCGCAGTCGTCGCAACCACTGTGGTGCCAGCTGTACGTCCTGAAGGACCGTGGCTTCATGCGCGACTACCTGCGCCGCGCGCGCGAGCTGAACATCGACACGCTCGTGTTCACCGTCGACATGCCGGTGCCGGGCGCCCGCTACCGCGACGCCCATTCAGGCATGAGCGGCCGCAACGGCCCGCTGCGCCGCGTGCTGCAAGCGATGCTGCATCCGCGCTGGGCGCTGGACGTGGGTGTGCTCGGCAAGCCGCACGACCTGGGCAACATCTCGGCCTATCGCGGCAATCCGACGGGCCTCGCCGACTACATCGGCTGGCTAGCCGCCAACTTCGATCCCGGCATCAGCTGGAGCGACCTGCAGTGGATCCGCGACGAGTGGAAAGGCCCGATGGTCATCAAGGGCATCCTCGACGCGGACGACGCGCGCGACGCGAAGGCCTTCGGTGCGGACGGCATCGTCGTGTCGAACCACGGCGGGCGCCAGCTCGACGGCGCGCTGTCGACGGCCAGGGCGCTGCCCGCCATCGCGGAGGCGGTGAAGGGCGACCTGACCATCTTCGCCGACTCCGGCGTGCGCACGGGCCTGGACGTCGTGCGCCTGCTGGCGCTCGGCGCGGACGGCGTGCTGATCGGCCGCGCCTTCATCTACGCGCTCGCGACGCACGGCGCCGCCGGCGTGCGCAACCTGCTCGCCATCCTGGAAAAGGATATCCGCACGAGCATGGTGCTCACGGGCGTGCAGTCCGTGCGCGACATCGGGCCCGCCTGCCTCGCCTGAGCGGCGGCCGCTCAGTAAATTTCATTCACGGCGCTGGCGGTTTGCATAACGCCAGCGACGGCCCCAAATCCCTCGTCGAGCGTATTCATGTTTGCATCGCGGCCAAAAGTGTTTTAAATTTATAGAATACAATGCGCCGCGCGCGGGCTGTCTCTTGCCCGCGGCGGCCGATGACCAACCGAGAAGGCAAACAACAATGAGTCAGATGAAAAGTGTCGTATGCGCGGCCCCCGGCGAACTGCGTCTTGGGCAGGTACCGATCCCCACGGCAGGTGAGGGCGACGTGCTGCTGCGCGTGCGGCGCATCGGCGTGTGCGGCACGGACATGCATATCTTCCGCGGCACCCAGCCGTTCCTGCAATACCCGCGCGTGATGGGGCACGAGCTGTCCGGCGAGATCGTCACGGCGCCGGCCGGATCCGGCCTCGCGGCCGGCGACCAGGTGTTCGTCATGCCATACCTCTCGTGCGGCGAATGCGTCGCGTGCCGCAAGGGCAAGACGAACTGCTGCACGCGCATCCAGGTGCTGGGCGTGCACCGCGACGGCGGCATGGCCGAGTACCTCGCCATTCCGGCGCAGTTCGTCCTGAAGACGGAAGGCATCTCGCTCGACGACGCCGCGATGCTGGAATTCCTCGCGATCGGCATGCACGCGGTGCGCCGCGCGGCCGTCGCGGCGGGGCAGCGCGTGCTCGTCGTCGGTGCGGGTCCGATCGGGGTGGCGGTGGCGCTGTTCGCCAAGTTGCGCGGCGCCGAGGTGACCGTGCTGGATGCGCGCGCCGATCGCCTGGCCTTCTGCAAGGATGCGCTGCAGGTGGCGCACGTGGTGACGGTGGGCGATGGCGACCGCGAGGCGCTGCAGGCCGTCACGGGCGGCGATTTCTTTGACGCCGTGTTCGATGCCACCGGCAACATCAAGGCAATGGAGCGGGGCCTGGACTTCGTCGCGCACGGCGGCACCTACGTGCTCGTGTCGATCGTGCCGGAGCGGATCTCGTTTTCCGACCCCGAGTTCCACAAGCGCGAAACGACGCTGCTGGGCAGCCGCAACGCGACCGTGGAAGACTTCCGCGAGGTGCTGGCGGCGATGAAGGCGGGGCTCGTGCCGACGCGTGCGATGAACACGCACCGCACCACCCTGGACGAATTCGTCGATGTGCTGCCGCAGTGGATGGACCCCGCCAGCGGCGTCATCAAGGCCATCGTCGAGGTTTGAATGGCGCCGCTTGCCGCATTGACTCCCACATCCGTTAGAATGACGGATTGTCGACACGGACTGACCGCGAACGCGGCTGCATCCAGACTACATGGCCAGACCACCCACCATCTTCAAGCGCAGCGCGAACCTGCTGCTGCAGCATATTGCCAGCCACGTGGCGGTCGGCGACGCGTTGCCGACGGAGCAGCACATGGCCGAACTGGGCGAGGGCAGCCGCACGGCCGTGCGCAGTGCGCTGACGCACTTCCACGAACGGGGCCTGATCAGCGACATGAAGGAGCGCAGGCTGCTGCGCAAGCCGGAGCGCGGGGACTACTTCGACCTGGACGAATTGCGGACGGGCGCCGACCGCATCCGCGAAGTGCTGATGGACAGGATTTACCACAGCGACCTGCCGCCCGGCGCCGAGTTCTCGGAAACGGAGCTGGCGCGCGCGGCGGGCACGAGCACCATCAGCGTGCGCGAGTTCCTGATCGGCTTTTCGCATTCGGGCCTGATCGAGAAGAAGCCGCGCGGCGGCTGGCGCCTGTGCGCGTTCGACCGCTCGTTCGCCATGGAACTGGCCGACGTACGGCAGATGTTCGAGTTCGCCGCCATCGACAACTTCGCCGCGCTGCCGGCGGACGATCCGGCGTTCGCGGAGCTGCAGCAGCTCATCGCGCGGCACGAGCGGCTGGGATCCGTGATGCCCACGCACCACAAGGATTTTCCGGCGCTCGACCGCGACTTCCACGCGTTCCTGATGGGACGCCTGCACAACCGCTTCGCGCAGGGCTTCTTCGACCTCGTGTCGCTGGTGTTCCACTACCACTACCAGTGGGACAAGTCGCAGGAAATGGTGCGCAACGAGTACGCGGTGCACGAGCACCTGGACATCCTGCGCGCGCTGGCGCGGCGCGACGTCGCGGGGGCGCGCGAGGCGATGCGCATCCACCTGAATTCCGCGCGCAGCTCGTTGCTGCAGGCGATCCGCGTGCGCGAAATGAAGGCGCATCCGGCCTGACGGCGCAGCCGGCGAAGGGGGGCGCATGATGCTCGTCGACGCCCACCAGCACTTCTGGCGCCTGGCCGACCGCAACGGCGCCTGGCCGCCGCCGGAACTGGCTCCCATCTACCGCGACTTCCTGCCCGCCGACCTGGTGCCGCTGCTCGCGCAGCACGGCGTGGCGAAGACCGTGCTCGTGCAGTCGATGCCCAACGAGGACGACACGCACTTCATGCTCGACCTGGCGCGCCGTCATCCGTTCATCGGCGGCGTCGTCGGCTGGGTCGACATGAAGGCGCCCGACGCGCCCGCGCGCATCGCGGCGTTGGCCGCCGACCCGCTGCTCAAGGGCTTGCGCCCGATGCTGCAGGACTTGCCGGACGACGGCTGGATCGACGACCCCGCGCTGGCACCGGCCGTGCAGGCGATGGTCCATCACGGCCTGTCGTTCGACGCCCTCGTCCTGCCGCGCCACCTGCGCGCGCTGCGTGCGTTCGCCGAACGCCACCCCGACCTCCCGATCGTGATCGACCACGCCGCGAAGCCGTTGATCGCGGCGGGCGTGGCGGACCCGTGGCGCGACGACATGGCGCACCTGGCCGCGCTGCCGCGCGTGCATTGCAAGATGTCGGGTCTCGTCACGGAAGCGGGCGCCGGCTGGGACGTCCCGCGCCTGCGTCCGTACGTCGACCACCTGCTGGCCTGCTTCGGGCCGCAACGCCTCATCTGGGGCAGCGACTGGCCCGTGCTGGACCTCGCGTCCGACTACGCTGCCTGGATCGCCGCCAGCAACGCGCTGCTGGCCGGCCTTGCCGAGGCGGACCGGCACGCCATCTTCGGGCGCAATGCCCGGCGTTTTTATCGTATCGACTGAAGGAGCGAACCTGTGCAAAGAATGGGAATGATGATCGGCATCGTGCCGGAAAAGATCGCGGAATACAAAGCGCTGCACGCAGCCGTCTGGCCGGCGGTGCTCGCGCGGCTCGCGGAAGCGAACGTGCGCAACTACACGATCTTCCTGCGCGAGCCGGAAAACGTGATGTTCGGTTACTGGGAATATCACGGCACGGACTTCGAGGCCGACATGCGCCACATCGCGGCCGATCCGGAAACGCAGCGCTGGTGGACGTTCTGCAGCCCGTGCCAGGCGCCGCTCGCGAGCCGCGCGGAAGGCGAGCACTGGGCGATGATGGAACCCGTCTTCCATATGGACTGACGGTCTAGCCGTTCCCCTCGCGCACCAGCGCCGCCAGCTTGCGGCAATCCGCCGCGAGCTGGCGCCCGTCGGCATTCGTCACGCCCAGCAGCAAGCCGTTCGCGCCGTGCGCATGCACGTACCACGGCGACAGCGGCACGGGCGCCATGCTAGCCCCCAGCGCCCGCGCGGCCACGTCGACGTCGGAGGAGTGTCCGCGCAAGCGGGTCACGACGGCCATTCCGGCCGTCGCCTGCACGTCGAGCGCGTCCGCGGCTTCGTCGTGCAGACAGCGCAGCAGCGCGGCACGTCGCGCCGCATACAACCGTTTCATGCGGCGCAGGTGGCGCAGGTAGTGCCCGTCGCGCAGGAAGCCGGCGACGGCGCGCTGGGCCGTTGCGCCCGGTGCCGGCGCCAGGCACGCGGCGACGTCGCCGACGCGCCGCGCGAGCGCCATCGGCACGACGAGGAAGCCCAGGCGCAGCGCGGGGCTGATCGTCTTGCTGAACGTACCGATGTGCAGCACGCGGCCGCCGTGGTCGAGCGAGGCGAGCGCCGGCGCGGCCCGGCCTTCCAGTTGCAGCTCGCTCAGGTAATCGTCCTCGACGACCCACGCGCCGTGGGCGCCGGCCCAGTCGAGCAGCGCGTGCCGCCGTGCGAGCGACATCGTCATCCCGAGCGGCGCCTGCTGGCCCGGCGTCACGACTGCCAGCGCCGCATCGGGCGCCATGCGGATGCCGGCAGCCACGTCCAGTCCTTCGGCGTCGACGGGGACGGCCGCGACGGTCATGCCGCCCAGCGCCAGCGCCGTGCGGGTCAGCGGGAAGCCGGGATCCTCGAACCACGCGCGCTTGCCGCCGAGTTCCAGTGCGCGCAGCACGAGCCCGAGGGCGCCAGCAAAACCCGCCGTGATGAAGACCTGGGACGCGTGCGCATGGATGCCGCGCGCGATGCCGAGGTAGGCCGCCACTTCGCGCCGCAATTCCGGATCGCCGCGTGGATCGGGGTAGCCGACGGGCGCAGCGGCCGTCTGCCGCGCGGCGCGCGTCATCAACCGCGACCACAGCTTGTAGGGGAATGCATCCTGCGCGGGCACGCCCATCTGGAACGCCAGCGGCTTCGCGCCGAACGCGTGGAACAGTTCGGGCATCGGTGCCGCGTCCGGCGCGAGCGCGAGCGCGGGCGACGCGGCGGGGCGGTCGGCGACGCGCGTGCCGGCGGCGCCGAAGCTTTGTGCGAGTTGCTCGTCGACGAGACGTTCGTAGGCGAGGCGCACGGTGCCGCGCGAGACGCCCAGTTGCGCGGCGAGGTCGCGCCACGACGGCAGCTTCGCATCGGGCGCGATCTGGCCGGACTCGATCGCGGCGCGGATCGCGGCGTAAATTTGCGTCGCGAGCGGTGTCTTCTTGGCCCGGTCGAGGCCGATCGGCAGGGAGGTCATGGCCGATGGTACATTAAAAGTGATCAAACTTGGCCCTGTTTTTTGGTCACCCGGAAGCGCATGATCTTCCTGCGGCATGAGCGATGCCGCTTCAGACAGGAGATCACGAATGACACAGCGTATGGATTACAACGCCGCCACCCCGGCCGGCATGAAGGCACTCGGCGGCGTCTATGGCCACATCCTCAACTGCGGCTTGCCGAAGGTGCTCGTCGACCTCGTGTATCTGCGCGTCTCGCAGATCAACGGCTGCGCGTACTGCATCGACATGCATTCGCGCGACCTGTTGAAGGCAGGCGTCACCGTCGACAAGCTCGTCCTCGTGCCCGCGTGGCGCGAGGCCGGCTCGTTGTTCGACAAGAGCGAGCGTGCGGCGCTTGCCTGGGCCGAGACGGTGACCCGCGTGGCCGACACGGGCGTGCCGGACGCCGAGTACGAGGCGGTCGCCACCGTGTTCGACCAGCAGCAGCTGGCCGACCTGACGATTGCGATCGGCCTGATGAACGCGTACAACCGGATGGCCATCAGCTTCCGCGCGCAGCCAGCCGCCGTGGCCGCGGCGCGTTGAGGAGACGGCGATGAAATCGATGTTGTTCGCCGCTGCCGTCGCGCTGGCCGCTGCCTCCGCGCACGCGCACGAGCCGGAGCAGGGCGCGGGCCAGGAGACGGTGAAGCCGCTGTTCCAACGGGCGCTGCCGAACGTCCCCGGCAAGGCGCTCGTCGCGCTGGAGGTCACGTTCCCGCCGGGCGCCGCCGCGCCGCCGCACACGCATCCGCGCTCCGCGTTCATCTACGCGCAGGTGCTGTCCGGCGAAATCGTCAGTGCCGTCGACGCCGAGCCGCCGCGCGTGTACCGGACGGGCGAGACGTGGTACGAGGCCCCCGGCGCCCGCCACGTCGTGACCCGCAACCCCAGCCCCGACAAGCCTGCCACGTTGCTCGCCGTGTTCGTGCTGGACGAGGGCGAGCAGCGGCTCGTGCTGCCGCAGGACCGGTAAGTCGCCATGGACGCGACCGACATCGCCCGCAGCGCCGGCTGGCCTTGCCTGTTCGACATCAATGAGGTAACGTTGAACCCGTGCGCCCGCGGGGCGGGGGAGCGGAATCGGGATGGGCAAAACCAGTACGTTGACGGAAGTGGCCGAAGAGGCGGGCGTGTCGTTGATCACGGCGTCGCGCGCGCTGCGCGGCGTGGGCCGGGTGGCGAAGGAGACGCGCGAACGCGTCCTCGCGGCGGCCGCGAAGCTGGACTATACGCCGGACATGATCGCGCAGAAGATGCGGGGCGGGAATTCGAGCCTGATCGGCGTCTTCGTCAACGGCTTCCGCTCGCTCGTCATGCACGAGCTCCTGTCCGCCATTAACGACGAAGCCCGGCGCCTCGGCTTCGACCTCATCGTCTTCAACGCCGACCACTTCGACGACGCGCGCCGCGCCGGCACGGCCGAGATGCTGCGCAAGCTGTGCGACGGCCTTCTCCTGATCCTGCCTGATGCGAACGACGGCCTGCTCGTCAAGCTGGAACGGGCGCACGCGCCCTGCGTGCTTGTGAGCTTCGCCGCCCGTTCCATCGACCTGCCCGTCGTCCTCGGCTCCAACCGCCTCGCGGCGAAGAGCGCCGTGGACCATTTGCTGGGACTGGGCCACCGCCGCATCGCGTTCATTGCCGGCACGTCGTTCACGGGCCAGAGCGAGGAGCGCCAGCGCGGCTACGAGGATGCGCTGCGCGCCGCGGGCATCGCCATCGAACCCGCCTACGTGCGCCAGGGCGACTTCAACGACGCCAGCGGCTTCGAGCAGACGCAGGCGCTGTTGAAACTGCCCGCGCCGCCCACCGCCATCTTCGCCGCCAACGACGCGATGGCATTCGGCGCGATGGACGCCATCTCCAGCGCCGGCATGAAGGTGCCGGACGACGTGTCCGTGGTCGGTTTCGACGACGTGATCCGCGCGGCCGTCGTGCACCCCAAGCTGACGACCGTGCGCCAGCCGCTGAACGAGATCGCCGTGCGGGCCGTCGCGGAACTCGTCGACGCGATGCGCAGCGGCCGTGCCGAGGGCTTCCGCATCGAATTGCCGGCGCGTCTCGTCGTGCGCGAGTCCACGGGGCCTGCTCCGGCGGCGTAGCCGGCGGCCGCGGTGCCGCCATGGCATCGTTACCACCTGCAGTCCTCCTCTGCTTCGACCATCTTCTTGATCGAAAAGCTATTGTCATTTGCTGAGTCGAATGGTAACGTTGTCTCACCCGGCAAGAACGCGAAGCCGGACACGACCACCATGGAGACGACATGAACCGAAGGGAGGCGCTGGCCCGCGGCTTCGGCGCGCTGGCCGCACTGGGTGCCCCGCGTCCGGGTACCGCCGTCCCGCTCGCGGCCGCGCCGGATGCGGCGGCCGGTGCGGCACAGCCGGCGCGCGTGCCCAAGCGCTACCTGCGCACCGTCGTCGACGAAGCCCTGCTCAGGCGCCACCTGCTGCCGGCATCCGCCTGGCGTCCGTATCCGCAGGCGGATGACCGCACCGCGTGGGCGCAGGTGCCGGCCGACGTGGCCGCGGCGCTGATCGCCCGGGCCGACGCGTGGCTGGGCACGGAATGGCCCCAGCTGTCCGCGAGCCTGTTCCTGGAGTTTGCGGAAAACGGCAATCGCACGCATTACGAACAGCGCTACTTCGACAGGCGCAGCCGCCTGGCCGGCCTCGTGCTGGCCGAATGCGTGCAAGGGCAGGGCCGCTATCTGCACGCGATCGCGGACGGCGCTTGGTCCGTGTGCGAGGAAACGTTCTGGGGCCTGCCGGCCCACAGCGGCATGCAGAAGCGCGGCGCCGGACTGCCCGACGCGGCGGAACCCGTCATCGACCTGTTCGCGGCGGAGACGGGCGTGACGCTGGCTTACGTCCACTATCTCGTGGGCACGCAGCTCCGAGCCGTGTCGCCGTTGCTGCCCCTGCGCATCGCGGCGGAAGTGCAGCGCCGCCTCCTCGATCCGGGCTGGCAGCGCGACGACTTCAAGTGGATGGGACTGGAGGACCGCAAGGAACCGCTGAACAACTGGACGTCGTGGATCGCGTCCAGCTGGCTGGAGGCGAACCTGCTGCTGGAGCCGGACCCGGAACGCCGCATCGGCGCCACGTTGAAGATCTGCGGCTGCCTCGATCGCTTCCTGGAAGATTATTCGGACGACGGCGCGTGCGAGGAGGGGCCCAGCTACTGGACGATGTCCGCCGGGCCCTACCTCGATTGCCTGATGGCGCTCGACTCGGCGCTGGCGGGCGCCGTGCGTCTCACCAGCGATCCGTTCGTGCGGCGCATGGGCCATTACGTGCTGGACGTGCACGTGGCGGGCGACTGGTTCGTGAACTACGGCGACGCGCACGCGCAGGTCCATCACTCGCCGGCGCTGCTGCACCGCTTCGGCCGCGCCACCGGCGATGCCGGCCTGGCCGCGTTCGGCGCGTTCCGTGCGGGCGCGCGAGGCATCACGTTGTCCGACCAGGGCCGGCTCGCCCGCGACCTGGCCGACGTGATGGAAGTCGCGCGGATGCGGTCGACGCCAGGCCGCGACGCGTTGCCGCGCGCGGCGTGGTATCCGGCCCTCGGCCTGATGACGGCGCGGGCGAAGGACGGATCGGCGCTGGGCTTCTTCCTCGCCGCGCAGGCCGCGTCGAACGCGCGCAGCCACGGGCACCACGATTCCGGCAGCTTCATCGTCTTCCACGATGGGTTGCCCGTGTTCGTCGATCCGGGTGTCGAAGCGTATACGGCGAAGACGTTCGGCAAGGACCGCTACACGATCTGGACCATGCAGTCCGCGTTTCACAACCTGCCGCTCGTGGACGGGCAGATGGAGCGTGGGCGCGATGCGCACGACCGGGCGAGCCGGGTGCGCGTCGACGACGACACCGCGCACACCGGCATGACGATGGAACTGGCCACGGCGTTCGGTCCCGAGGCAGGGATCCGGACGTGGACGCGCGCCGTCGCGCTTGACCGAGGAGCCGGCACGATCAGCCTGCGCGAGACGTTCGCGCTGACCAGGCCCGCGCCGGTGACACTCGTCTTCATGACGCCGCGCCGGCCCGAGCCCGCGCAGGACGGCATGCTCGCGCTGCCGGTGGCCGGCGGCCGCACGGTGAACCTGCGCTTCGACGCGGGCGTGCTGCGCGCGGACGTCGAGCGTATCGACCTCGCCGACCCTGGCCTGCGGCGCGAATGGGGTGAGGCGTTGTATCGCATCCGGCTCGCGTCGACGCAGCCGCTCGCCGCAGGCGACCTGGCCGTCGCGCTGGCGGCATGAACCGAAACCTGAAGGAGTCAAATGAACAAGCGAGTGATGGCGGGCGTGCTGGCGGGTGGGTTGCTGCTGCTGGGTGGCTGCGCCGACCTGGGGAGCCACGCATCCGTGCCGGCGCAGGAGCAGGCCGCGACGGTGCCGTCGCGGGCCGAGGCGCTGGCCGTCATCGACAAGGTGAACGGCCATTGGCAGCGCACGACGCCGGCGACGGAGTGGGCGTTCTGGAACGTGGCCGTCTACCACACGGGGAATATCGCCGCGTACGAGGTCACGGGCAACGAGGCGTACCGCCAGTATTCCGAACGGTGGGCCGAGTACAACGGCTGGCGCGGCGCGAAGTCCGACAACAAGACCGAGTGGAAGCTCACGTACGGCGAGACGGACGATCACGTGCTGTTCGGCGACTGGCAGGTCTGCTTCCAGACGTACCTCGACCTGTACCGCCTTGGCCCGCAGGACCCGCGCCGCGTGGCGCGCGCGCGCGAGGTGATGGGCTACGAGATCGGCACGGAGCGCGTCGATTACTGGTGGTGGGCGGACGGCCTGTACATGGTCATGCCCGTGATGACGAAGATGTACCGGTTGACGGGCGACCGGCGCTACCTGGACAAGATGGTCGACTATTTCCAGTATTCGAACGGCTTGATGTACGACGCCGACGCGCACCTGTACTACCGCGATGCACGCTACGTCTACCCGCAGCACAAGAGCGTCAACGGCAAGAAGGATTTTTGGGCGCGGGGCGACGGCTGGGTGTTCGCCGCGCTCGCGAAGGTGCTGGCGGACCTGCCGCGCGACGATCCGTACCGCGCGCTGTTCGAGGATCGCTTCCGCGAGATGGCGCAGACGCTGCGGTCGATCCAGGCCCCGGACGGATATTGGACGCGCAGCCTGATCGACCCGGCCCACTCGCCCGGTCCGGAGACGAGCGGCACCGCGTTCTTCACCTACGGCATGCTGTGGGGTATCAACAACGGTGTGCTCGACCGTACAGACTACCTGCCGACGGCGCTGAAGGGCTGGCATTACCTGACGCACGTCGCGATCCAGCCGGACGGCAAGGTCGGCTATGTGCAGCCCATCGGCGACCGCGCGGTTCCCGGCCAGGTCGTCGACCGCGATTCGACGGCGCATTTCGGCGTGGGCGCCGTGCTGCTGGCGGCGGCGGAAATGGCGCGCCTGGGCGCCGCCGGCCACTGATTCTCTCCTTCGGGGGCCTTCGGGCCCGCGTTCGGCCTGCCGAGGACGGCAGGTCTTTTTTTTGCCTGCTCGGCACCGATGCCGAAAAAAGCTTGCAGTTTCTTCAAGCTGAGGCGATGCTTTAGCTCTTGTTAGTGGGAAACGCGTCCATGTTGGAAGACAAAAGCGCCTACGCCGCCGGCACGCTGCGCTACACGGCGGCGGGGCTGGGCATTGTCCTGTTCTGGCTGTTGTTCGGCGAGTTCGCCATCGCCCTGCGCGACCGCTCGGCCATCCCGGGCGTCATGGAATTGCTGCGTCAGCACCACGCCAGCGATACGATGATCGCCGTGCTCGTCTCGGCGCTGCCGGCGCTGCTGGGCAGCGTGCTCGTGCCCATCGTCGGCTTCCGCTCCGACCGCTTCCGCAGCCGCTGGGGACGCCGCTTGCCGTTCCTCGTCGGCGTCACGCCCGTCGCCGCGCTCGTCTTCGTCGCACTCGGCAACTGCACGGCCATCGGCCGCGGCACCGATGCGTTGCTGGGTGCCGCGTCGCCCGGCGTCGATGCCTGCGTGCTGGCGTGGTTCTGCGTGCTGTGGACCGTGTTCGAGGGCCTCGCGCTCGTCACCCTGGCGCTGTACGCGGGCCTCGTGAACGACATCGTGCCCCGTCCCATCCTCGGTCGCTTCTACGCGGGATTCCGCATCGTCAGCCTCGGCGCGGGCATCCTGTTCAATCTGTGGATCTTCCGCCTCACCGAACACCACCTGCGCGAGGTCTTCCTCGGCATCGGCCTGTTCTTCGGCATCGCGTGCGTGCTGATGTGCGTGCGGCTGAAGGAAGGCGAGTACGGGCCGCCGGCCACCGTCGATGCCCAGGCCGGGCAGGGCGCCGTCACGTGGCGGGCGATGGGCCGCGCGTATTGGCGCGAATGCTTCGCCGACCGCTATTTCCTGCTCGTGTTCCTCGCGCTGACGGCGTCCGAGCTCACGTTCATGCCCTTCAACACGTTCTCGCAGCTGTACGCGGACTCGATCGGCATGGACAAGGGCCAGCTGGGGCGCCTGCTCGCCACGTCGTACGCGCTGTCGATCGGGCTGTCGTCCGTCGTCGGGTGGATGGTCGATCGCTACGGCGCCGCCGCCGTCACGGTGTGCACGATGGGGTTGTACCTGTGCGTGGCATGCGGCGGCTTCCTCGCCGTGCACGACCTGCAGAGCTTCGCCGTCGTCTACGTGCTGCACGCCGTCGTGTCGGGCACGTACTACACGGCGTCCGCGTCGTTGCCGATGGTGCTGTTCCCGCGTGCGCGCTTCCTGCAGTTCGACGCCGCGAAGCGCGTCATCTTCTCCACGTCCAACATCGCGCTGAGCTTCCTGCTGGGACCCTTGCTCGACGCGTCGGGCCACGTCTACGGCTTGACCATGCTGTTCGGCGCGCTGCTGGCGGGCGCCAGCGTCGTCACGTTCCGCGCGCTGGCGCGCGTCGCGCGCGGGCGGGTCGGCGCGACGTCGTCGGCGTGAGGTTCTCCGCATCGGCGTCAAGCTGGCGCGCCGGCCCCGTCGACCCGCGCACGACGAGCTTCGCGGGAAAGGCGATCCGCGCGGCGGCCGTGGACTGGCCGTCGATCATGCCGACCACCTCGCGCACGGCGTAGGCGGCGATGGCATCGAACGGCTGGTGCATCGTCGTCAGCTTGGGGAAGACGCAGCTCGCGGTCGGGATGTCGTCGAAGCCGATCACGGAGATGTCGTCCGGGACCGTCAAGCCGCGGCTGTTGATGGCGTCGATGGCGCCGAACGCCATCTCGTCGTTCGCGGCGAAGATCGCCGTCGGCGGGACGCTCGCGCCGAGCAGTCGTTCCGTGGCCGCGTAGCCGCCCGCCTGGACGAAGGCGCCGTTGACGACGAGCGCGGGATCGGGCGCGATGCCGGCCGCCAGCAGCGCGTCGACGTAGCCGCGCTCGCGCTCCGCGCTCTGGCCCGTGCCCGGATTGCCGGCGATGTAGGCGATGCGGCGGTGGCCCAGCGCCAGCAGGTGTTCGACGGCCGCGCGCGCGCCCAGGCGGTTTTCCGCCGCCACGACGGGCACGGCGACGGGGCGGGCGTCGAAGCAGATCACGACGCTGGCCAGTTGCTGGCGTTCGAGGGCGTCCAGAAAGCCATCGTCGGCGCTGGGCATCACGAGCAGCAGGCCGTCGCACAGCTTGCCCAACAGGTCGCACGTGGCCATGCGGTCGGGGCTGTCGAAGCGCTCGGCGTTGAACAGCAGCAGGTCATAGCCCGTGGCGCGCGCATGCGTGCTGAGGGCGCGGATGATCTCGTGCAGCACGACGGGACCGTAGTGGTTGACGAAGACGCCGAGCAGCCGGCTGCGGTCGCCCCGCATGCGCCGCGCCAGCGGGTCGGGCGTGTAGTGCAGTTGCGCGGCGGCGGCCATGATGCGTTCGCGCGCCTCCGCCGACACGTAGCCCGTGCCGCGGATGGCGCGCGACGCCGTGATCGGCGCGACGCCCGCGAGCCGGGCGACCTCACTGAGTTTGCTGACTTTGCGCATGGGCATCCGAAAAACACGAAGTGTGACGGATTAATGAGACAACGTACATCACAAATTTCGTCAAAGGTATGACTGTTTGGCATGGGTGTCGTGGCCGTGCGACACAAAATTTGCTGAAACCGCAGGGGACTCTTTTTAAAAACAAGGGGTTACGCAGATTTTTTCTCGCGTCGTGCACTATTGCTATCTAATAATCGGCTGTGGTAACGTGACCATCGGCCGGCGTAAAGACTACTGCGACACAGCGACAGACCGGCATCAGGGTTCCGATAACGACACAAGAATGGAGACAAGATGAACAAGAAGTTGCTCGCCACGCTGCTGCCGGTGGCGTTGGCCGCCGCCTATGGACACCCGGCGCTGGCCCAGGACACGACGGCGCCATCGGCGCCGACCGCCCCGCCGGCCGCCGAGCCGTCACTGCCCGCGCAGGATGCCCCGGCCACGACGACGGTCGTCGTGACGGGCTTCCGTTCCAGCCTGCAGAAGGCGCTGAACCTGAAGCAGCAGGCCGTCGGCGTGCGCGACTCCATCGTGGCGGAGGACATCGGCAAATTCCCCGAGGCGAACGTGGCGGAGTCGCTGCAGCGCGTGCCGGGCGTGATCCTGAACCGCGACGAGAGCTCGGCGGAAGGCCAGCGCATCTCGATCCGCGGCCTGCCGACCGAGTACACGGTGACGACGCTGAACGGCGCGCCCGTCAATACGACGTCCACCAGCACCATCGGCAGCGCGGCGCGCGGCTTCAACTACGACGTGTTCGCGTCCGAACTGTTCGGCCGCGTCGACTTCTACAAGACCCCGCTGGCCGAACTGCCGGAAGGCGGCATGGGCGGCGTCGTCGACCTGCAGACGCCGCGCCCGTTCGACAATCCAAAGCGCGCGGTGCGCTACGGCGTGTCGGCCGCGTACAACACGATGTCGGAGAAGACCGATCCGAACCTGTTCGCGCTGTATTCGAACACGTGGGGCAACTGGGGCTTCCTCGCCGGCGCGTCGCATTCGAAGGCCGTCAACAACCGCTCCGGCTTCGAGGCGACGGGTGGCTACAACAGTTCGCGCCGCGGCAGCGCGTCGCCCGTGCTGGGCAACTTCGCGCTGCAGCTCGATTACGACGACCCGCGCGCGAACCTGTCCGGCTATACGCGCGACCAGGTCGACAACGCGCTGCTGCCCCGCATCTACCGCTTCTACGGCTCGCAGAACCGGCGCACGCGCGACGGCCTCGTGACGTCGCTGCAGTTCAAGGAAGGCGGCCTGAATATCAGCCTGGACGGCCTCGCGTCGCAACTGCAGAACAGCCGCGACGAGCTGTACTACGGCATCCTGATCCGCAACAGCAAGACGACGAACCGCAGCGCGCCCGCCGGCCAGGCCGGCCACAACGGCCTCGTGCCGCTGGACGTCCACATCGATCCCGCATCGAACCTCCTCACGGGCACCTTCGGCAATACGTCGTACAGCAGCGGCGTCACCTACGGCGAGGACAAGACGAAGTTCGGCTACCTCGCGCTGAACGGCCGCTGGGAAGTCAAGAAAGGCACCGTGCTCACCGGCCAGCTGTCGGCGAACAACAGCGATGCGAAGAGCTACCAGGACACGCTGTCGGGCCAGGTCTTCGGCGTCGATTCCACGATCGACTACGGCGCAGACCACGTGTACCCGTCGCTGTCGTCGCCCGTCGACTTCACGAATCCCGCGAACTTCACGGGCTTCGACATCAATACGGGCTGGACGCGCGAGACGGACAAGGGCCGCCAGGCGCGCCTGGTGCTGGACCAGGACTACGACCTGTGGGGCGACTGGACCGGTCACTTCAAGGGTGGCCTCGTGTACGTCGACACGACGAAGACCGTCGAGAAGCGCAACGGCACGGCCGGCATGGTCGCGAAGCTGAAGGGATTCGGCGATGCGGGCCTGCGCAGCAATATGGTGTCGAACCTGCCCATTTCGAACCTGGACATGGGCGACGGCTGGCCGCACCAGTTCGGCACGTTCACGCGCAGCTACACCTATTCGACGTACGACCCGCTGGCCTTCAACACGCCGGACGCGTTCACGCCGGCACAGAGCTTCGGCGCCGAAGAGAAGGTCACGACGGGCTTCGTGCAATCCGACTTCAAGGGTGAGGTGCTGTCGCGCGAACTGCGCATCAATGCGGGCGTGCGCTGGGCGCAGACGAAGCTCGGTATCGACAACTACAAGAAGTCGGGCGCGGGCAATACCTATTTGCCGAACCAGGAACACGGCAAGTACACGAACGTGCTGCCGGCCGTCAGCGCCGCCTACGACGTCGCGGAAGACCTGATCTGGCGCGCGTCGTACGGCAAGACGATCAGCCGCGCGTCGCTGTCGATCATCGCCGCGCAGACCGTCATCCCGAACCCCTTCGACAACACGGCCACCGCGGGCAACCCGAACCTGAAGCCCCAGCAGTCGAAGAACCTCGACACGAGCCTCGAATGGTACTTCAAGCCGGGCAGCCTGCTGTCGGCCGCGTACTTCAAGAAGGAGCTCACGGACGCCACCGTCTCGAGCACGACGCAGACGACGTTCGGCGCGCTGGGCCTGCCCGACACGGCGCTGGGCGCGATCTTCCACGACGCGAATGGCAAGGTCGACCCGAACCTGCCGATGACCCTGCGCACCTACGGCAACGCGGGCCAGCAGACGCTGAAGGGCTATGAACTGGCGTACCAGCAGGACTTCAACTTCCTGCCCGATCCGTTCAAGGGCCTGGGCGCGCTGGCGAGCTACACCCACATCGATCCGTTCAACAGCCAGAAGTGGATCACGACGGCGGGCAAGGAAATCGCCGTCAACTCGGTGCCGAAGTACGCGTACAGCTTCACCACGTATTACGAGAACGGCCCGCTCGCGATGCGCCTTTCGTACAACTACAAGGGCCGTTTCCTGCATCCGGATAATCCGAAGAACAACGGCGACGACCTGATTCGCTGGCGCGCCGCCCGCGGTTACCTGGACGGCACCATCAGCTACAAGCTGACGGAAAACCTGGAACTGCGCCTCGACGCGCTGAACCTGACCAACACGCTGTCGTACGATTACTTCGAGGATGCGACGGGCCAGTACGGCGACGGCCATCGCACCCGCATGGACTATGCGAAGTATGATGGCCGTACCATCAAGTTCGGCCTGCGCGGCAAGCTCTGACCTTTCAACCTGACGACGACCACATGACCATCAGTTTCCCACGCCGGCGCCTGCTGCAAGGCGGCGCCGCTGCAGCCCTCCTGCCATTGACCGCCACCGTGCACGGCGCGGCGTCGCACCGCTTCGCGATCGACGAACACGACTTCCTGCTGGACGGGAAACCCCTGCAGATCCGCTGCGGCGAGATGCACTTCGCCCGTGTGCCCCGCGAGTACTGGACGCATCGCCTCAAGACCATCAAGGCGATGGGCCTGAATGCCGTCTGCGCCTACCTGTTCTGGAACTACCACGAATGGCGCGAAGGCCGCTACGACTGGGCCGCCCAGCGCGACGCGGCGGAATTCTGCCGGCTCGCGCAGCAGGAAGGCTTGTGGGTGATCCTGCGTCCCGGCCCGTACGCCTGCGCGGAATGGGAGATGGGCGGCCTGCCGTGGTGGTTGCTGAAGCATGACGGCGACGCGTTCCTGCGCACGCGCGACGAGGCGTATCTCGCGCCGGCGCGGCGCTGGCTGAAGGAAGTGGGGCGCGTGCTGGGCCCGCAGCAGATCACGCGCGGCGGCAACATCCTGATGGTGCAGGTCGAGAACGAATACGGCTTCTTCGGCGACGACGTCGGGTATCTGCGCGTGCTGCGCCAGGCCTTGCTGGACGCGGGCTTCGACGTCCCGCTGTTCCAGTGCAATCCGACGAACGCCGTCGCCCGCACGGCCATCCCCGAGCTGTTCAACGTGGCAAACTTCGGCAGCGACCCGGCGGCCGGCTTCAAGGCGCTGGACGCCGTGCAGAAGGGGCCCCGGATGTGCGGCGAATACTATTCCGGCTGGTTCGACACGTGGGGCGCACCGCACCGCCGCGGCGGCGTCGAAGGCGCGACGGCCGACATCGCCGCGATGCTGAAGGCGAACGGCTCGTTCAGCCTGTACATGGCGCACGGCGGCACGACGTTCGGCCTGTGGGGCGGCTGCGACCGTCCGTTCCGGCCCGACACGACGAGCTATGACTACGATGCGCCGATCGGCGAGGCAGGCTGGATCGGCGAGAAATTCGACGCCTACCGCGCCGCCATCACGCCGTTCCTGGCGCCCGGTGAAAAACTGCCCGAGCCGCCGCCGCGCATGGCCGTGATGACGATCGTGCCGTTCGCGCTGGCGGAATCCGTGCCCGTGACGGCCGCGCTGCCGGCGCGCGTCATCAAGGACAAGTCGCCCCGGCCCATCGAGCAATACGACATCAGCCGCGGCCTGGTCGCATATCGCGTCACGTTGCCGGCCGGCCCCGCCGGCGTCGTCGAAGTGGCGCGCGCGCGCGACCTCGCGTGGGTGCGCCTGGACGGCAAGCCGATCGGCACGCTGGACACGCGCTACCGCCGCTACAAGGTGGACGTGCCCGCGCGCGCCAAGCCGGCCGTGCTCGAGATCCTGCTGTACACGATCGCGCGCGTGAACTTCGGACCCGAGGTCCACGACCGCAAGGGCATCCACGGGCCCGTCACGTTCACGCCGAAAGGCGGTGCCGCGCAGCCGCTGGAACAGTGGGAAATCCGCGCCATCGACTTCGACGCCGACGGCGTGCTGCCGCCGCTCGCGTTCAAGCGTGGGCGCGGCAAGGGCGCCGCGTTCTACCGCGGTGGCTTCGACACGGCCCGCACGGACGACACGTTCCTCGACATGTCGGCTTGGGGGCAGGGCGTCGTCTGGGTCAACGGCCGCTGCCTCGGGCGTTTCTGGAGCATCGGCCCCACGCAGACGATGTATCTGCCGGGCCCGTGGATCAGGAAGGGCCGCAACGAGGTCGTCGTGCTGGACCTGACGGGGCCGCGCGGCCAGGACGTGCCGAAGATCGCGGGCCTCGCCACGCCGATCCTCGACCAGCTGCACCGCGAGCGCGACTTCCCCCGTCCTCCGAGCACGGCGCGTGTGCAACTGGATGGCGTGAAGCCGGCGCACGAAGGCGAATTCGCGCCGGGCTCGCAGACGCAGGACGTGCGCTTCGCGGCGCCGCACAAGGGCCGCCAGTTCTGCCTGGAGGCGCTGGACGCGTTCGACGGCAAGCCGTATGCGGCCATCGCGGAACTGTCGCTGCTCGACAAGGACGGCAAGACGCTGGACCAGTCCAACTGGACCATCGCCTACGTCGACAGCGAGGAAGCGACGAAGGAAGACGGCGGCGCGCTGAACGCCATCAATGGGCAGAACAGCGATTACTGGATCACGGCGGAAAAGGGCACGTATCCACACCGCCTCGTGATCGACCTGGGCCGCACGATGGACGTGGCGGGCCTGCGCTACGTGCCGCGCCAGGGCCCGGACGGCGTGACGGGACGCATCCGCCATTTCCGCGCGTACGTGGGCGACGCGCTGGTGGTCGAGTGACGAGGGCCGCATGAAACGACGACACTTCATGGGCGCCGTCGCGGCGGCCGGCACCATCGCCGGCCGTGGCGTGGCCGCCGCGCCCGCGCCCGCGCTCGCCCCCGCACGCGCGGGCGGGGAGCGCGCCTGGATGCTGGGCCTCTTGCAAAAGATGGCGGAACCCGTGCTGACGGCGATGGCGCGCGGCGAGCTGAAAAAACGCTTTGCGCTGGAGCTCAGCCCCACGTGGGACGGGCGCAGCAAGGATGTCGCCTACCTGGAATGCTTCGGCCGCCTGATGTCCGGCATTGCGCCGTGGCTCGCGCTGCCGGACGATGCGACGCCGGAAGGGCGCTTGCGCGCGCGCCTGCGCCAGCTGGCACTGCAAAGCTATGCGCACGCCGTCGATCCGGCGAGCCCGGACTACCTGGGCTGGCGCGCGGGCGGCCAGGCCCTCGTCGATTCGTCGTACTTCACGAACGCCCTGATCCGCGCGCCGCATGCCCTGTGGGACCCGTTGGACGCGGCGACGAAGAAGCGCATCGTCGCCGAGATCCGTGGGCTGCGCCGCATCGAGCCGCCGTACATCAACTGGATGCTGTTCGCCGCGATGAACGAGGCGTTCCTGCTGTCGGTCGGGGAAGACGCCGACCCGATGCGGACCAACGTCGCGATCCGCAAGGTGAACGAGTGGTATGTGGGTGACGGCTGGATCAAGGACGGCGAGACCTTCCATTTCGATTACTACAATTCGTACGTGATGTACCCGATGCTGCTCGAGATCCTCGAGGTGCTGGAGAAGCATGACGCGCCGTTCTGGAACGGCAAGCCGGCCGACCTGCGCACGCAGGCGTTGAAACGCATGCAGCGCTACTGCGAACACCTGGAGCGCTTCGTGTCGCCGACGGGCACGTACCCGCCGATCGGAAGGTCGCTCACATACCGCACGGCCGTGTTCCAGCCGCTCGCGCTGCTGGCGTGGCGCAAGCAACTGCCGGCCAGCCTGCCCGAGGGCCAGGTGCGCGCCGCGCTGCAGGCCGTACACGAAGCCGTGTGGTCGGACCCGACGAACTTCACGCCGGACGGCTGGCTGACCCTCGGTTTCGTCGGCCATCATCCGGAACTGGCCGACATTTATTCGAACAACGGGAGCATGTACATCGCGTCGGAAAGCCTGTTGGCGCTGGGCCTGCCGCCCGGCGACACCTACTGGACCAGCCCCGCGCTGGACTGGACCCAGAAGAGGGCCTTCGCGGGACGTCCGTTCCCGAAGGATTACGCCGTCGGCTACTGAGCCGCGGCATGCGGTGCGGATCGTCCTATATGTTTATGGCATGCCAGACAGTAAAGAAGCCATAGTGGTAACGTTCGCACCTCTACGTAAAATGGTTTTGTACGGATGTCTAGACATGGACGACATCGTACTTCCGCGACGACCGTCGCACCGCACCGTGTCCTGACCAGGAACGGCGACGACGCAGAACGTCCCCGTTTTGCGTTGTTATGCGACAACGTTACCGCCGCAGCGCGCGGGCGCCGGTCGATCGACAAGCAAGCAGTCAAAAACGGAGATTGGGAGACAAGATGGACAACAAACGGATTTGCAAGACCCTGCTGGCGACGCTGGTCGCCGAATTGTGCGTGACGGCGTATGCCGGCGCGCAGACCACGAACGAACAACCGCCGAGTGGCGACGTGCAGCAGGTCGTCGTCAGCGGCATTCGCGCGTCGCTGCAGTCGTCGCTGACGACGAAGCGGCTGCAGGACGGCATCGTCGATGCCGTGTCGGCCGAGGATGCCGGCAAGTTCCCGGACACGAACATCGCGGAGTCGCTGCAGCGCGTGACGGGCGTGCAAATCCAGCGCAACAACGGCGAGGGCCGTTTCATCTCGGTGCGCGGCCTGGGGCCGGAATTCAACAACGTGCTGCTCAACGGCCGCACGATCACGAGTGACACGGGCGGACGCGAATTCTCGTTCGACGTGCTGTCGTCCGACCTGATCTCGAAAGCCATCGTGTACAAGACGTCGCAGGCGTTCCTGCCGGAGGGCGGCATCGGTTCGACGGTCGACATCCAGACGACGCGCCCGCTGTCCGGCAAGGCGGGCCAGTCGACCGTCGTCAACGTGTCGGATTCGTGGGACTCGAATTCGCGCAAGAACACGCCGAACCTGAGCGCCCTGTACTCGTACGCGAACGCGGAAAAGAATTTCGGCGTGGCCGGCTCGCTGTCGTACACGGACCGCAAATCGCGCCAATACAAGGCGCTGAACGACGCGTGGAACCTGCTGGACGTGAAGACGATCAACGGCAACCTGCAGTCGACGGGCCTGACGGCGGCCGACGTCACGACGCGCAAACTCCTGATGCCGCAGAGCTACGGCTTCCAGAACGAGGACGAGAGCCGCAAGCGCCTCGTCGCCAGCACGACGGTGCAGTACAACCCGTCGTCGACGTGGAAGCTGTCGGCCGACGCCCTGTATTCGCGCCTGAACCAGCGCAACAAGGTCATCGCCATCAGCGACTGGATGAATCCCACGCAGCTGAACGTGAAGTATGACGCGAACGGCCAGGTGACGGGCTTCGACCGTCCGGGCTCGACCTTCGTCGCCAACAATCCGGGACTGGCCGCGGCCGGCATCCTGACGGACGCCAATTCGAACGACATGATCGTCAAGGGCGGCGACCGCCTGTCGACGACGCTGGCCTACGGCGTGAATTCGAAGTGGGCCCTCACGCCGGACTGGAAGCTGGAAGCGGACCTGGCGACGTCGCGCACGGCGATCGGCTATCCCGACCTGTGGATCGTGGCCGGCATGGTGCCGAAGAACGGCGACGTGCTGACCTTCGGCTCGACGCCGACCGTGTCCTTCGGCGACGGCATCGCGGACCCGAGTGCCGTGCGCGCGCACGCCGTCGGCAACAACATCGACACCAACCACGACAACCTGCACGAAGGCCGCCTGAACGCGGCCTGGAGCACGGACATGGGCTGGTTCAAGGGCCTGCAGATGGGTACCGCGTACTCGCAGCGCAAGGTCGAGCACATTTCTTGGAGCGCCGATTCGTGGAACGCCTACTCCGGTTACCACCTGTCGCTGCCGTCGTCGCTGTTCACCGTGACGCCGCTGGGTAATCCGTTCGGTGGCGGCGGTGGCGTGCCGGCGAACTTCCTCAGCTTCGACCCGTATGCCTACATGGCGTACCTGAACCAGCCGTCCGTGATTCCGCAGTCGAACGATCCGGCCCATTACGCGGACAAGTCGGTCTTCCCGAACGGTCCGATGGCGATCGACTACACGAAGCCGTCGCTGTGGGCCGTGCGCGAAAAGGTGGCCAATGCCTTCGTCCAGTCGAAATGGGAAGGCGACAGCTGGTCCGGCGACCTGGGCCTGCGCTACATGCACGTGAAGTCGGAGTCGTCGGGCACGAGCCGTATCCTGCTGTCGGCCACGCAGAGCCCGAACGACACGACGTACATCCAGAACTGGGGCCCGATGCAGACGAACACGGTCGGCAACAGCTACAACGCGTGGCTGCCGTCCGCCAACCTGAAGTTCGACCTGACGTCCGACATGCTGCTGCGCTTCGGCGCGTCGAAGACGCTGACCCGACCCACGTTGAACCAGATGGGCGTGTCCAACTGGTACGGCGGCCGCACCGGCTATGTGACGAGCGGCGGCGGCAACCCGTACCTGAAGCCGATGCGCTCGAATAACTTCGACGTGTCGTACGAATGGTATCTGTCGAAGACGAACTACGTCAGCGCCGCGCTGTTCATGAAGAAGGTGTCGGACTTCCTGGAGACGTCGCTGCAGGACACGAAGGTGCCGCAGTATCCGAACGAGACCGTGCACGACACCCGCATCCGCAACGGCCAGACGGGCACGATCAAGGGCGCGGAACTGGCCGGCCAGTATGCGTTCGACAATATCAGCCCGCTGCTGCAGGGCTTCGGCGTGACGGCGAACTACACGTACGTGGATGCGGAAGCGAACCGCGATTCGTCCGAGGGGCCGGTGTCCTGCGGTTATCCGGGCCTGTCGCGCCAGTCGTATAACGCGTCGCTGTTCTTCGAGAACAGCAAGTTCCAGGCACGGGCCAGCTACAACTGGCGCAATCACTTCTCCATCGATTGCGGCGGCGGCAGCACGTTGCCGCGCAACCGCGCGGCCTACGGCCAGACGGATGCGAGCCTGCGCTACAACCTGACGGAGACGGTGTCGCTGTACCTGGACGCCATCAACCTGACGAACGCGAAGGTGCACGAGTACGCCAACAACGACAGCCAGTTCCTGACGTTGGAAAACGACGGCCGCCGCATCAACCTCGGCCTGCGGATGACGTTCTGACGCGTTAAGCCGTCACTGCGCGATCAGCTTGCGGTCGCGCAGCCACTCCTCGGCGCGGCGCGGCCACAGCGACGCGTCGCCGTGGCCCGGCGTCATGCCCATGCCGTGGCCGCCGTGTTCGTAGATGTGCAGCTCGGCCGGCACGTGCGCGCGCGCGAGGGCCTGGAAGAACATGATGCTGTTGTCGACGGGGACGACGTTGTCGTCTTCCGAATGGACGAGGAACGTCGGCGGCGTCTGCGCGGTGACGCGGGTCTCCACCGACATCTGTTTCACCAGTTCCGGCGCCGGGTGCGCGCCCAGCAGGAAATAGCGCGAGCCCCCATGCGCGTACGGCGGCATCAACGTGATCACGGGGTACATCAGCATCAGGAAGTCGGGCCGCGCACTGACCGCGTCGAGCGGCGCGCCCGTGCGTCCGGCCGGATCGTCGTACATCGTGGCCGCGCTGGCGGCCAGGTGACCGCCGGCCGAACTGCCCATCACGCCCACGCGGTCCGGCGCCACGCCGTAGTCCGCAGCGTGCGCGCGCACCGTGCGGATCGCGCGCAGGACGTCGCGCAACGGGGCCGGATGGCCGACGTCCCCCAGCCGGTATTTCAGCACGAACGCGGCGACGCCCAGGCTGGACAGCCACTCCGCGTAGCGCCGACCTTCGTGCGCGAACGCGAGGAACTGGTAGCCGCCGCCCGGGCAGATGATCACCGCCGTGTGCGCCGGCCGGTCGGAGGCGGCCGGGTAATACGTCAGCGTCGGCTCGGAGACCTGGCTGATCAAGTCGTTTTCGATCCGCTCCGGTGGGGGATTGGGTTTCGCGTCCGGCACGCCTTCGGGCCAGAGCGGGATCACGGTCGTCTGCGCCTGCGCGCCGGCGGCGATGAAGAAGAACAGGGTGAGCAGCAGCTTGCGCATGGAGAGTCCTGGAAAAATCGAGGGTTGAAAGTGTGAACAGGGGGCTGGACCGGCGCAATTGCGAAATTCGGTGATGCCGCCAATGATTTGTGCCGGCTGGGCCGGAGGCTTGGTATCCCCGTTGCGTCGTTGCAACGCAACGGCGCGAATGGCTCGAAACCGCGATCCCGCATGGGTGGGCTGTTATGATTCCGGTGACGTCCCCACCAGAGGCGACGACCGGAGACATTCACTACCGTGCCATATGCAAGAGTTTTATAAGAAGGCGCTGCTCGCGTTCATCGTCATCGTGCTCGCGGATGCGCTGTTCGCGGTCGTATTCATCGAACGGAGCTACCTGTCGCTGCCGATCCTGCCGGGCCAGAAGGGCACCGACGGACGCGCCGTGGAATGGCACCGCGGCTATACCGTCACGCCATGGCGCGACGGCCCACCCGTGATCCGCGTCGACGGCACGATGCGCGACGGGCTCCGCTTCGACCTGAACCTCCCGCCGGGCACGCCGGACCTCAACGTCTCCGCGGACCTGATCGCCGCCGATGCCAAGGGCACGCCCGGCCTGGTCGACCTGTCGCAGTACGGCACCGTGTCCTTCCTCGCCAAATGCGCGCCCGCGAACTCGATGGTATTCATCATCTCGATCCACGACGAACGGGTATCGGAGCCGGGTAATTTCCTCACATATCCGCCGGCGCTCACCTATTTCTCCTGCAACGAGGAGGGCGTGCCGGTCTCCATCGACACGACGCGGCTGTCGGTTCCCCAGTGGTGGTTCGACACGTTCCACCGCGACGTGTCGCGCCGGGATTTCAAGCTGGACCGGGTCGGGCGATTCGTCTTCGGCGTCACGTCGCAGAGCCCGCGCGGCGTCCCGTCCCACGTCGAGATCAGCAAGTTCGAGATGCGCGGCCGCGATTATCGCTGGCTCGCCTGGCTGGCCGCGCTCGTGGCGGCGGGGTGGGCCGGCTTCGGCATCTGGTTCTTCCGGGCCCAGTCGCGCGCGATGATCGCCAGCGTGGACACGACCTTGAAGACGGACCTGCCGCTCGTCGCCTATCGCCAGCTCACGCTGGAGCCGTACCGGGACAAGGAAAAGGTGTCGGTGCTGCGGTTCATCGCGTCGAACTACACGAACCCCGAGCTCGACCTGGAAGGCGTCGTCGCCGGGACGGGGACGAACCGCACGAAGGTCAACGACGTGCTGAAATCGGAACTGGGCATGACGTTCACCAGCTACCTGAACAAGCTGCGCCTGACGGAAGCGGCCCGGTTGCTGGTCGAGAACAGCGGCACGGGCATCGCGGAGATCGCGTTCTCGGTCGGCTACGCCAACGTCTCGTATTTCAACAAGCTGTTCAAGGAAGAATACGGCTGCACCCCGAAGGCGTTCCGTGCGCTGGCGGTGCAGCAGGAACAGCCGGATGGTCCCGTCCAGGAAGCGGCGGCGCCGTAACCGTCGCGGTCGCGCGGCCATCGCATCGCCGTTTCCAGCGGCGCAGTCCAGTGCCCTGTCGTGCCGACGGCACCTCACCTCAATTTTATGGGTACGGTTGATCAATTTTGTAATTGTCCTGCCGGGTACCGTTCACCAAAATTGGCTGGACTGCGTTATTCCATGATAGGAGCTTCATGTCCGACAAGGCCATCCGTAAAATCGTCATCGTGGGCGGCGGCACCGCCGGCTGGATGACCGCCGCGCCGCTGGCGCTCAAGCTGGGTCCGACCTGCGAGATCGTGCTCGTCGAGTCGCCCGAGATCGGCACCGTCGGCGTCGGCGAATCGACGCTGCCCACCATCACGTACTACAACCACGCGCTCGGCATCGACTCGGGCGAGTTCGTCCGGCGCACGAAGGCCACGTTCAAGCTCGGTATCGACTTCGTGGACTGGGGCCACCTGGGCAACCGGTTCTTCCACGGCTTCGGCGACTACGGCCCGCCCATCGAGAACCGTCCCGCGTTCATGGCCTGGCAGCGTCTGGCGCGCGACGTCAAGGACCTGCCGCCGTACGAGGAATGGTCCCTCACGGCGACGATGGCGCATGCGAACCGCTTCGTGCCGCCGCACGGCGAGGCGCAAAGCCCCACCAATGCGTATTCGTATGCGTTCCAGTTCGACGCGGGCCTGTACGCGCTGTACCTGCGTGAATACGCGACGGCGCGCGGCGTGCAGCGTATCGAAGGCACGGTGGGCGAGGTCGAGCAGCATCCGGAAACGGGCTTCATCACGGCCGTCAAGCTTGCCGACGGCCGCCGCGTGGAGGGCGACCTGTTCGTCGACTGCACGGGCTTCCGCGGCCTCCTGATCGAGGGCGTGTACCAGGCCGGCTACGAGGACTGGAGCGCGATGCTGCCCTGTAACAGCGCGCAGGCCGTCCCGAGCGCGCTGGCCGATGTGAAAACGCCGTACACGCGCTCGACGGCGAAGAGCGCCGGCTGGCAATGGCGCATCCCGCTGCAGCACCGCAACGGCAACGGCCACGTGTACTGCGACGGCTTCATGTCGGACGAGGAAGCGGGGCGCGTGCTGCTGGACGGCCTCGATACCGCACCGCTGGACACGCCGCGCCAGCTGCGCTTCACGACGGGACGCCGGCGCAAGTCGTGGATCAAGAACTGCGTGGCGATCGGCCTGTCGAGCGGCTTCCTCGAACCGCTGGAATCGACGAGCATCAACATCATCGAGCTGGCCGTCGGCTGGCTCGTCCAGTTCTTCCCGGATCGCGACTGCAGCCCGGAACTGGCCGACGAATTCAACCGCCTGGTCACCCAGCGCTACGAGTACGTACGCGACTTCATCGTCCTGCACTACAAGCTGACCAGCCGCACCGATTCGGAATTCTGGCGCTATTGCGCGGCCATGCCCGTCTCCGACGCGCTGCAGCACCAGATCGACATGTTCCGCGCCACGGGCCACGTCGCCATCTACGACCTGCAGGGGTTCCAGGTCGATTCGCACGCGGCGATCATGCTGGGCAACGGCCTGCGCCCCGAGCGCTGCGACCAGATCATCGAGCGCATGGACCCGCGCAGCCTGCTCGAGCATTTCCAGAAGGTCCATGCGACGATCCGGCAGGTCGTCGGCGCGATGCCTGACCATGGCGCCTTCCTCGCCCAGGTGGCGGGAACGGCCCGGGTCGCCTGATTCCCGCTTTGTTCATAATTCGTTCAGACTTCGTTAAGAGAATAATCAAACATTTATATTTTCAAGTGTTGCGTTCACGCTACTTTAATAAAATTGATTGGTCGGTTTGGCAGATTTATGAATTGTCCGCCACCTGACGTGTGCCCAAAATGAAGCCACCACCGTGACCCGCCCGGCGTCACGGCCCGGTATCCACAAGAACAGACAGGCTGAATGAGGAGAACGTCAGTGAGGTTTCAGAGAACAGCAATCGCCGTGGGCGCCGCCCAGTTCGTGTTAATGGCCAGCGGCGCCATGATGGCGCAAAGCGCTTTCGCCCAGGACACCGCCAAGAAGGACGACAACGGCACGACCACCGTCGTGGTGGTGGGCCAGCGCGCCGCGCTGGAATCGGCCTCGGCCCGCAAACGCAACGCGGACGAGATCGTCGATTCCATCGTCGCCGACGACATCGGCAAGCTGCCGGACAAGTCGGTGACGGAAGTCCTGCAGCGCGTGGTCGGCGTCACGATCGACCGCACGCTGAACCGCGTCGATCCGCAGCAGGGCGTGGGCGACGGCGTCAACCACTACGCCGCGGAAGGCACGGGCGTGTCGGTGCGCGGCCTGACCTATGTGCGTTCGGAACTGAACGGCCGCGACGCGTTCTCGGCCAATGGCGGGCGCTCGCTGAGCTTCGAGGACGTGCCGCCGGAACTGATGAGCGGCCTGGACGTGTACAAGAACCCGTCGGCCGAGCAGATCGAAGGCGGCATCAGTGGCCTGGTGAACCTGCGCACGGCGCTGCCGTTCGACTACAAGGGCGCCAAGGGTGCGCTGTCGGTGGAGGAGCGCCGTTCGCAACTGCGCGGCAAGACGTCGCCCGGCGTGTCCGGCCTGCTGTCGAACCGCTGGAACACGCCCTTCGGCCAGTTCGGCGCCTTGATCGACGTGGCCCGTTCGCGTATCAATACGCGCAGCGACGGCATGCAGATTTCCCCGTATATCCCGCGCAACAACGCTGTCCAGGGCGACACCAGCGGCACGGTGCGCTGGATTCCGAATGGCAGCTACTGGACGTCGAACAATTTCGAACGCGAACGCGACGGCGTGTACGGCGCACTGCAGTGGAAAAAGGACAACCTGTCGTCCTACCTGACGTTCTTCCGTTCGAAGTACGACATGAACACGACGGAATACGGCATGAACACGGGCACGGCGAATCCGTCCACCAGCATGCTCGATCCCGGCGCCACGTTCGCCGACAACGGCGCGCTGCTGACCGGCACGCTGCGTTCGCCGCAAGAAACCGGTCTCAACCTGAGCAGCTCCTCGCGCGCGGCGGGCCGCAAGTCCGACACCCGAGACATTGCGTGGCACGCGGACTGGCGCGCGACCGACCAGTGGAAGGTCAGCTCCGACCTGCAGCACACCCGTGCGACCACCACCGGCTACGACAACCTGGTCGGCATGCAGGGCACGCTGCCGAAAATGACGTGGGATCTGACCAAGTCGCCGGCGGAGCTGCATTTCGACGCGGCGGACCGCGCCTTGCTGCTGGATCCGAAGACCTATTACTGGGGCACCACCCAGGAGCACCGCGATCAGGCCGTCGGTACGCTGAACGCGGCGCGCCTGGATGCCAAGTTCACCTTCGACAGCCCGGTGCTGAGCGACTTGCGGTTCGGCGTGCGCTTCACCGACCGCAAGGCCGAGACGCGCTCGACGCACGGCAGCGAATGGACCGCGATCGCGCAGCCGTGGATGCAAGGCTGGGCCATCAACGGCTATCCCACCCTCGACGACCCGCGTTTCTCGAAGCCGGTCGTGACGATGGGCTTCCCGAACTTCTTCGGCGGCCAGATGACCACGCCGCCGCCGGTGATCATCGCCGATCCGGCGCTGAACACCCCGAACGCGAACGGCGCGCCGAGCGGCTTCGCCCTGATCCATGGCTATGCGAACCAGCTGTGCACGAGCACGCCGTGCGCGTTGAGCTGGGCGCCTGCGCCGTTCGGCGACGCCGAGGGCCTGAACCAGCAGCGCGAGCGCACCAAGGCGGCGTACAGCCAGCTGCGCTTCAACGTCGACACGCTGCGTTACCCGATCGACGGCAGCGTGGGCGTGCGCGTCGTGCGCACCAATATGGCGGCGACGGGCTACCTGCTGTACAAGCAGCAGGATATCTCCAAGATCACGGGGGGCACCGTGCCGGCGTTCGCGGACCTGTCCGACAAGCGCGACTTCGACAACTCGTACACCAACGTGCTGCCTAGCCTGAACGTGCGCATGAAGGTCAACGACGGCCTGCAATTCCGCGGCGCGTATTCGAAAGGCATGACACGTCCTGACTTCTACCAGCTGCAGGCCTACACGACGCTGACCGAGGACATCAAGACGAGCACCAACACGGCGACCAACGTCACGACCCTCCAATCGATCACCTTCAACGGCTCCGGCCGCGGCAATCCGAGCCTGAAGCCGACGACGGCGGACAACCTCGACTTCACGGCCGAATACTATTTCGGCCATGGCGGCTCGCTCACGCTGGCGGTGTTCAACAAGCGCATCAAGGACATCGTCATCGGCCAGACGTCGATCTACACGATGAAGGACCTGACGGGCACGCCCTACAACTTCAACGTCACCGGACCGACGAACGGCGCCAAGGGCCGTGCCAACGGTGCGGAAATCGCGTACCAGCAGTATTTCGACAAGTTGCCTGGCCTGTGGTCCGGCTTCGGCATCTCGGCGAACTACACCTACCTCGACAGCCGCCTGAACCTGAACGCGCCGCCGGGCGTGGCATGGTGCACGCCGAAGGATACGCCTCTCGCGAACACGGCGCGCGACCTGGCCGGTTGCGACACCGACGGCCGCATCCTGGGCGGTCTGCCGATGACCAACCTGTCGAAGAACGCCTATAACCTGGCCGTGCTGTACGACAAGGGTCCGGTGTCCGCGCGCCTGGCGTACAGCTGGCGTTCGAAATACCTGCAGGCGGTCAACGCGTACGGCACGAACGGCGGCGAAGGCATCGACGCGAACCCGGACAGCCCGAACTTCGGCAAGGGCTACTCGGTCAACTATGCGCTGCCGACCTATGGCGGTGCGTACGGCGAGCTTGACGGCAGCTTCCAGTACGAAATCACCCCGAACCTGAAACTGTCGGTGGAAGCGTCGAACCTGACCAATGCCATCTACCGCCAGTACATGCAGCAGCATATCGGCCTGATGGAGCGCGGCGCGTTCTATACCGGCCGCAGCTACTCGGTCCGGATGGGGTACTCGTTCTGATCGTCGTGTAGCATGTAGCACGCAGCACGCCTCCCGCAAGCCAGGCCGGTTGCGGGAGGTTCGCGTTTTTGTGATTGGAGACATCATGTCCGACAAGGCCATCCGAAAAATCGTCATCGTGGGCGGCGGCACCGCCGGCTGGATGACCGCCGCGCCCCTGGCGCAGAAGCTGGGCAAGGCGTGCGAGATCGTCCTCATCGAATCGCCCGAGATCGGCACCGTGGGCGTGGGCGAAGCGACGTTGCCGACCATCCGCTACTACAACCAGGCGCTCGGCCTGGATGCGACGGACTTCATCAAGAAGACCCAGGCCACGTTCAAGCTCGGCACCGAGTTCCGCGATTGGGGCCATGCCGGCAACCGGTTCTTCCACGCGTTCGGCAATTTCGGGCCGATGATGGAGAACCGTCCCGCCTATATGTACTGGCTGCGCCTGAGGCGCGACGTCAAGGGCATGCCGTCGTACGAGGAATGGTCGACGGCCGACGCCATGGCGCGCGCGCACCGCTTCGTGCCGCCGTATGGCGACCAGCCGTCCGTCACCAATTCGTATTCCTACGGTTTCCAGTTCGACGCCAGCCTGTATGCGGCCTACCTGCGCGATTACGCGGTCGCGCGCGGCGTCACGCGCATCGAAGGCATGGTCGTCGACGTCGAGCAGCATCCCGAGACCGGCTTCGTCACGGCCGTCAAGCTGCGCGACGGTCGCCGCTTCGAGGGCGACCTGTTCGTCGATTGCACGGGCTTCCGGGCGCTGCTGCTCGAAGGCGTCTACAAGGCCGGCTACGAGGACTGGAGCGCCATGCTGCCCTGTAACAGCGCGCAGGCCATGCCGTGCACGAACCCCGACGGACCGCTCGTGCCCTATACGCGGTCGACGGCGCAAAGCGCGGGCTGGACGTGGCGCATCCCGCTGCAGCACCGCATGGGCAACGGCCATGTGTATTGCGACGGCTTCACGACGGACGCGGAAGCGACGCGCGTGCTGGAGGGCGTGCTCGAAGGCGAGGCCCTCGATGCGCCGCGCCAGCTGCGCTTCACGCCGGGCCGCCGGCGCAAGTCGTGGATCAAGAACTGCGTGGGCGTCGGCCTGTCGACGGGATTCATCGAGCCGCTCGAATCCACGAGCATCAACATGATCGAGATGACGGTGGGCTGGATCGTCCAGTTCTTCCCGGACCGCGACTGCAGCCCGGCGCTGGCCGACGAGTTCAACCGCCTCCTGTCGCAGCGCTACGAATACATCCGCGATTTCATCATCCTGCACTACAAGCTCACGAACCGCGACGATTCCGAGTTCTGGCGCTACTGCCGCAACATGGCGGTGCCCGACATCCTGCAGCACCAGATCGACCTGTTCCGCGAGTCGAGCCGCGTCGCGATCCTCGACCAGCAGGGCTTCCTGGAAGACTCGTGGGTGTCGATCCTGATGGGGCACGGGATCTTCCCGGAGAAGAACGATCCGTTCATCGACCTCATGGATCCCGGCTACCTGCTCGACCACTTCCACAAGGTGCGCGATTCGATCCGGCGCGCGGTCGGCGCGATGCCGGACCATGCGGCATTCGTCAAGCATGTGGTGAGCGACGACCCGCCGGGCCGGCGCGCGGCGTGAAGCGCCGCCGCCTCTCGAAAATATAAGGCCGTCTGGTAGATTTCATAATTGCCGGGGTGGGAGTCGACGGGCACTATTTCGTCGATCAACTAGAGCCGTTCGCACAACGGCCGCCTTTTGCCTACCTTGGAAAGAAGCCGATGAAACGACGTGAACTCTTGCAGCACCTGGCCTCCGCACTTCCTGCGCTGGCCCTGTCCCCCTATGCCGCCGCGAAGGCGGACGCCACCCGCGTACCCATGGCCACCGGCCCCTTCGAGCCGAACTGGCCGTCACTGTCGAAATACGAGACGCCGGACTGGTTCCGCAACGCGAAGTTCGGCATCTGGGCGCACTGGGGCCCGCAATGCGAACCCGAACACGGCGACTGGTACGCCCGCGGCATGTACGAGGAGGGCAGCGACCACTACAAGTACCACGTGGCGAAATACGGGCATCCTTCGAAGTTCGGCTTCAAGGACATCATCCGCCGCTGGAAGGCGGACCGCTGGAATCCGGACGAACTCGTGGGCCTGTACAAGAGCGCCGGTGCGAAATACTTCGTCGCGCTCGCCAACCACCACGACAACTTCGACCTGTACAACAGCCGCTACCAGCCCGACTGGAACGCGACGAAGGTCGGACCCGGCAAGGACTTGATCGGAGGCTGGCGCGACGCGGCCCGCAAGCACGGCCTGCGCTTCGGCGTGTCCGTGCACGCGGCGCACGCGTGGAACTGGTACGAGACGGCGCAGGGCGCGGACAAGACGGGCCCGCTGGCCGGCGTGCCGTACGACGGCCGCCTGACGAAGGCCGACGGCAAGGGCCAATGGTGGAGCGGCCACGACCCGCAGGCCCTGTATGCGCAGGCCCACCCGCTCAGCAAGGATGGCGGCAGCACCGACCAGCGCTGGGCCTGGGGCGGCGGCGTGGTCGCCCCGAGCAAGGCCTATGCGGACAAGCTGTACAACCGCACCGTCGACCTGATCGACAGCTACGACCCCGACCTCGTGTATTACGACGACACCGTGCTGCCGCTGTGGCCCGTCAGCGACGTCGGCTCGCAACTGCTCGCGCACATGTACAACCGCAGCGTCGCCAAGCGGGGCAAGGTCGACGTCGTCGTCAACGGCAAGATCCTCGACGACGTGCAGCGCCATGCGATGGTGTGGGACATCGAGCGGGGCCAGAGCAACAAGATCGAACCGCTGCCGTGGCAGACCGATACCTGCATCGGCAGCTGGCACTACGACCGCCGCATCTACGACAACAAGTCGTACAAGAGCGCGCAGACGGTCGTGCACACCTTGATCGACGTCGTCAGCAAGAACGGCAACCTGCTCTTGTCCGTGCCCGTGCGCGGCAACGGCACCATCGACGAGCAGGAACGCGCCATCGTCCAGGAGATCGGCCGCTGGATGGCCGTGAACGGCGAGGGCATCTACGATTCGCGCCCATGGGCCACGTGCGGCGAAGGGCCGGTCTTCGAAGACGCGGCCGCACCGCTGTCCGGCCCCGGCTTCAACGAGGGTAAAGGTAAGCCGTTCTCCGCCGCCGACATCCGCTTCACGGCCGGCAAGGACGCCGTGTACGCGTTCGTGATGGGGTGGCCGGAAGACGGCAAGGTCAACATCAAGACGATGCGCGCCGGCGGCGAGCACCTGCACAAGCCCGTGGCGCGCGTGGAGCTCGTAGGTGGCGGCGCGCTCGCGTTCCAGCAGACGGATGCCGGCCTCACGGTGACCCTGCCGCAGCAGCGTCCCGCGCTGCCGTACGCGTTTGCGCTGAAGGTGGCCTGATGGTGCGGCACCCGCTGCGGGCCGCGCTGGCGGTGTTCGCGCTGCTGCTGTGCCAGGACGCGGCGCAGGCGGCGATCCGCGAGGTGCGCGAGTCCGGCAGTGGGATCGAATACCGGGTGGACGATACGCGGGTCAAGGTCGATTTCGTCACCGACCGCATCGTGCACGTCAGCGCGACGCGCAACGGCGAGTGGTCGGCGTCCGCGCACCTCATGCGCGCACCGATCGGCGAACGGCCGGGGCCCGTCACGGCGGGCGACCAGGGCAAGGACCGCGTCCTGCGCTCGGCGCGGGCAAGTGTCGCCGTGAACCGGACGACGGGCGCGCTCGTGTTCCGCGATGCGACAGGCAGGGTGCTGTTGCGCGAGGACGCCGCGGCGCCTCGTGCGTTCGAGCGGGTGGCCGTGTTCAGGTCGGCGCCCGATCCCGCCTCGGTGAGCACGGTCAAGACCGTCGACGGCGACCGCCAGGTGGCCGCTCGCTATGTGCAGACGAAGGACCGCGATGCGTGGAAGGCGACGGCGCGCTTCCGGCTGGCCAGCGACGAAGCGCTGTACGGCCTGGGCTTCGACGAGACCTCCGACCTCGACCTGCGCGGCAAGACGAAGCGGCTGTACCAGCACAACCTGCGCATCGTGCTGCCGTTCGTCGTGTCGACGCGCGGCTACGGCGTCCTGTTCGATACGTACAGCGCCATGACGTTCGCGGATGGGAAGACGGGCATGGCCGTCACGAGCGACGTCGTCGACGATCTCGATTACTACGTCATCGCCGGGCCCTCGATGGACGGCGCGATCGAAGGCTACCGCCAGCTGACGGGCGCCGCGACCATGCTGCCCCGTTGGGCGTACGGCTACGTGCAGTCGAAGGAACGCTACAAGACGCAGGACGAAGTCGTCGCCACGGTGAAGGCGTTCCGCGAGCGCCGCATCCCGCTCGACCTCATCGTCCAGGACTGGAATTACTGGACGCCGGACCACTGGGGCAGCCCCGTGCCGGACCGCGCGCGCTATCCCGACCTCGATGCGATGACGCGGGCCGTGCATGACGAGAACGCGCACGTCATGATCTCCATCTGGCCGAATCCGACGCCGCTCGACGCGCCCGGCCGCGAGCTGAAGGAGGCCGGCTACCTGAGCGGCGGCACGCCGTATGTCGATTTCTTCCGGCCCGAGGCGGCCGATGCGTATTTCCGCAACGTGTGGACCTATCTGGGCCGGCACGGCATCGACGCGTGGTGGTGCGACTCGACCGAGCCGGAAGTCGCCGACTGGACGTGGGATGCGCAGCGAAACGGTCGCGCGGACGAGGTCAACCTCGACGGCCTGGCGCGCGTCATGGATCCGCAATACCTGAATGCCTACGCGCTCGTCGACGCGCAGCATTTCATGCGCAACTGGCGCAGGCAAGTGCCCGACAAGCGCCTCGTGAACCTGACGCGGTCCGCCTATCCCGGCAGCCAGGCGGCGGGCGCCGTCGCGTGGACCGGCGACATCTCGGCCACGTGGCCCGTGTTCGCGCAACAGGTGACCGCGGTCCAGCGCTACAGCGCATCCGGCAATCCGTATGTCACGCTCGACGTCGGCGGGTTCTTCACGGGCCGCGGCAAGCCCTGGTTCATGGCCGGCGATTTCGACAAGGGCGTGGATGACCTGGGTTATCGCGAGCTGTACACGCGCTGGCTGCAGTTCGGCGTGTTCCTGCCGATGTTCCGCAGCCACGGCACCGACACGCCGCGCGAGCCCTGGCAGTTCGGCGCGCCGGGCACGCCGTTCTACGACGCGATCGTGGAGGCCATCCAGTTGCGCTACCGCCTGCTGCCGGCGATTTATTCGCAGGCCGGTCTCGTGCACCTGCGCGGCGCGTCGTTCATCCGTCCGGTGGCGTTCGCGTTCCCGGGCGACCCGCACACGCACGACCTCAAGTCGCAGATGCTGTTCGGCGCGGGCATGATGGTCAGTCCCGTCACGACGCCAATGCGGTACGGGCCGGGCTCCGTGCCGGTCGAGGGCGCGGCACGCACGCGCGACGTGTACCTGCCGGCGGGTACGTGGTTCGACTTCTGGACGGGCGAGCGCCTGGCCGGCGGCCGCACCATCGCCGCAGCCGCGCCGCTCGAGCACAGCCCGCTGCACGTGCGTGCCGGCACCATCGTCCCGCTGGGCCCCGTCGTGCAGTACGCATCGGAACCGACGGATGCGTCGCTCGAACTGCGCATCTATCCCGGCGCCGACGGCACCTATACGTTGTACGAGGACGCCGGCGAGGGCTGGGGCTACGAACGGGGCGAATACGCGCTCACCGACATGCGCTGGGACGACGCGGCGCACAAGCTCACGATCGCCGGGCGACGCGGCACGTTCCCGGGCATGCACGCGCAGCGCCACTTCCGCGTCGTCGTCGTGGGCCAGGAAGGCAAGGCCGCCGATGTCGTGTACGATGGCCGGGCCATGACAATCCAACAATGATCCAATCAGGAACCGAACCATGAAGATTCGCTTCGCTTCGACGCTCGCGGCTGCCGTGCTGTGCGCGCTGGGCGCGGGCGCGCACGCGCAGGACGCTGCGGTCACGCCGGACAAGGCGCGCGCCAACTTCGCCCGTCCCATCGTGCTCGCCGCCGACGACGTGCGCGCGTATCCGAAGCCGCCGGCAGGCTTCGCCGACGCGCAGCCGGGCATCGCGCACGGCACGCCGGCGACGCTCATGTACGCGTCCGTCGTCACCGGCACGAAGCGCACGGCGAATGTGTGGCTGCCGGCCGGCTACGACAAGACGCGCCGCTATCCGGTGCTGTACCTGTTGCACGGCATCGGCGGCAACCAGGACGAGTGGCGCTGGTACGTGCGCGCCACCGAGGTCCTCGACAACCTCGCGGCCGCCGGCAAGATCGTGCCGATGATCGTCGTGATGCCGAACGGCCGCGCGCTGGCGGACGACCGCTCGCCGCCGGAGGACAAGGTCTTCACGCAGGAGAACGCGGCCGGCTTCGCGCGCTTCGAGCGCGACCTGCTGGAATCACTGGTTCCTGCCGTCGACGCCGCGTATCCGACGCAGGCCAATGCCGCGCACCGCGCGATCGGCGGCCTGTCGATGGGCGGCGGGCAGGCGCTGAACTTCGGCCTGACGCATCCCGAGGCCTTCGCCTGGGTGGCGGGTTTCTCGCCGGCGCCGAACACGAACGATCCAGCCATGCTGGCAGCCAGCGCCGCGAAGTCGGGCAAGCAGCTGCAGCTCGTGTATCTGTCGTGCGGCAACCGCGACGGCTTGATCAACGTCGCGCAAGGCGTGCACCGCCAGCTGCGCGCGCAGGGCGTGACCCACGTGTGGAACGTGGACGAGTACGGGCACGACCGCGACAGCTGGGCCGAGAACCTGTACCACTACGCCCAGATGCTGTTCCGTTGAGGCCTCAGGCGCCGCGCAGGTAGTTCGCGGCGCTCCACAGGCAGCCCAGCCCGATGCCGCCGAACACGGCGATGCCGAAGCACGCCATGTAGAACAGGCCATCGTGCGGCATCTCCGCCACGTGGTGGGCCGCACCCCAGACGGCCCACGCGCACACGCCGCCGATGGCGGCATTTTTCACGCAGGCGCCGAACGTGCCTTGCGCGCGCGCGGGCTTGCCCGCCGGCGCGCGCGTGCGCGAGGGAGCAGCCGTGGCAGAGGCCGGGCCGGCAGGTGCAGCGGGTGCGCGTGCCGGTTGGTCGCTCATCACAGGGCGGCCGTCGCGCGGGATGATGCCGTCCGCCAGCGCGCGCCGGCCGAGGTCCCATGCGCGTTGCCATTCCGCCTCCGCGATCGTCGCCTTGCGCGCGGCGAGGCCCGCGGCATCGTCCGTCAGCAGGTCGGCGATGAGGGGCCAGACGTTGCCCCAGCGGCCTTCATCGCCGGGGCCAGGCCGCAGGTCCGGCGCGACGCCGCCGTCGCGGCTCAGGTACGAGTTCGCGGAGAACAGGCGAGTGCCGTCGCGCCAGCCGTGCGCCTGCGCGAGCGCGGGATCGAACTTCAGGAGCACGACGCAATCCAGTTCGTCCGTGTACGACGCGACGATTGCCCTGGCCGCATCGACGACGGCGGCGGCCCTGCCGTCGCCGCGCCCGAGCGTGTGGCGGATGTTGCTCAGCCACTTGGTGCGCACGTCGCCGGGCCATTGCGCCGCGTCGAACAACTGCGGCTGGAGCTTGCGCAACCGGTCTTCCGACAACGCCAGCAATGCCGCGTTGCCGGCAAGGGCATGCAGCTGCGGGACGACCAGCTGCGCGGAAGCCGTGACGGGCAAGGTGGGCGGCGGAGGCGCCGTGCGCAGCAGATGGGCGCCCGGCACGACGTCGACCCGTCCCGCGCCGTCCACGGAATACGTCAGTCCGGAGAGGGCAGACGTGCCGGATTCTGCCCACGTCTCGGCCGCGAGGTCGCACATCATCGCGGCGACGAACTTGTCATCCGCGCTGCAGAACATGCAGAAGTTCGCGTGCGGCACGGCGACCCGCAACGGCCCCTTGTGGTGCGCCGCGAGCGCTTCCCAGATGGGTTGCAGCAGCAGGCACGACGCCGCGAGGCCGTCGCCCAGCTCGACGTAAGAGAAAAACCGCGCGGCGCCGGTGCCATCGTCGGGCCCCTGGATCGCCATCTGCTTGAAGGTGATGCGCGGGTGCACCCAGTTGTACAGGTTCCAGACGGCGAGTCCGTACAGCTTGTCCTCGCTCAGCAGCGACGCGCGCAGCGCGGACTGCCGCAGGACGAGGCCGTTCGTCACCGTCTCGAAGACGATCTCGAGGTCGCCGGCGAACGGCCGCACGACGACGGGATCCGCCTCGGGTGCGCGCGGCGCCGCGCGCCGGAGAATGGGGAAGACGGCGGCCAACTGGTCCGGCGTCAGTGGCTCAGCCTGCGGCGGCGGAGAGGGCGCGGCGGCGGCCGGGACGGATTCCGCCTCGATCGCGCACACGCAGCCGCAACCTTCCAGTGCGCGAGCGTAGCGCTCGGCCGCTTCCCGCGTCAGCCCCCGTTTCACGACGACCGGCTTGCTGCCGAGCAGGGGCGCGACCTCATCCTTGCTGCGCTTGAACAGCGCGGCCAGCTGGTCGGCAGCCGGTTCCGCCGCATAGCCGGGCTGCAGCCCTTGTGTCGTGACGCGAAACGTGGGAGAGGTCATCGCGAGCCTGTCCTGTTATGAAAGAGGCTCTATTCTTGCACAGAAAACGTTGCAGTTGTGCAATAAAGGTCGACATCCCACGCCCTGTCAGCGCCCGTCCTCCTCGACGATGACGAGATCCCACGGCGCCAGGCTGACCGTCTCGCCCGCCTTCACCGCGCGGCCGGTCAGCAGGTCCGTCCCCGCCTTGTGGCCGTACGCGAACGTGACGGGCGCGCCCGAGTAGTTGAAGTAGTAGCGGATCGTCTTGCCGAAGCGGTTGACGCCCGTGCGCGCCTGGATGTGCGCCGGCAGTTGCTGGTCGGCGCCGATCAGGCCCCGTTCCTGCAGCACGGTGCGCAAGAGGGCCTTCTGCAGCTTGTCCGACAAATACGTGCCTTCGTAGACGGCCTTGCCCGCGCCGTACTGGTTCGCCGTGATGGCGGGCCAGCGGCCGAAGAACGGGTGGTCGTACCACGCGAGCGCCTTGGCCGTGTCCAGCTGCAGGAACTCGGCCCAGTGCTTCACCTTGTTGTCGTCGCCGACCTGGTACGGGTCGCCCTTCAGCGCGAGGGGTTGCGCCAGGTTCGAGAATTCCTGGTAGTGGAAGCCGAGCGCGGCGCGCAACGGGCCCGGCGCCATCGTCCAGCGCACGGCCGCGTTCTCGTTCGCGAAGCCGCTCTTGAACGTCATGACGACGTGGCCGCCCTTGCGCACGTAGTCGGCAATGCGCAGGAGGAGGGCGTCGTCGGCGATGTACAGCGTGGGCACGATCAGCACCTTGTATGCGGACAGGTCCTGCGTGTCCGGGAACACGAAGTCCGTGCCGACGTTCAGGTCGTACAGCGCGCGGTGGATCTGGCGCACTTCCGAGCCGTAGTCGGCATTGGTCCCGGCCGAGCCCCATTGCGACTGCTTCGCGAACGGCATGTCGTTGATGGCGTTCAGCGAATCGCGGCTCCACAGGATCGCCACGTCGTTATGGATGCGCAGGTCGACGAGATGCTGGCCGATCTTCTGGAGCTCCTTGCCCGTGCGGCTCATTTCGGCATAGGCGCGGTTCGGCTCCAGGTCGTGCGACAGCACGCCTTTCCAATACGTCTCCTGGTTGCCGTGGATCGACGCCCAGTGCCAGTATTCCACCATGTTGGCGCCGTTCGACAGGTGCGTGTACACGTCCTCGCGGAACTGGCCGTCGTACGGCGGATACTGGAACGAGGAGCTCCAGTCGGTCGTCTGCGCATTCGTTTCCGTGACGAGGAAGTTGCCGCGCTTGAGCGAGCGGGTGAAATCGCCGTCCAGCTTCTGGGCGGCGCCGTCGTACTGGTCCTGCGTGCCCCAGTGGTAGATGTTCACGCCCGCGACGTCGAGCCCGCGCGCGACCGCGCCCTCGTCGACGTCGCCGTGCAGCGAGCCCGCGAAATCGTGCGTGACAAACTGGCGCGGCCCCGCGTTTTCACGGATGAGCTGCGCCTGCCAGTGCAGGAAGTCCGTGACGCGCATCTGGCCCCAGCGCGACCACTCCAGCTTGTAGCCCGTGCTCTGCGCGCCGTCGGGGCGGGGCAGGTCTTCCCACGTGTGGAGGTTCTGGCCCCAGTAGTTCAGGAACCAGGCGTTGCTCAGGTTTTCCGGCGTGCCGAACTTCTTTTCCAGGTAGTGCTGGAAGCGCATGAAGACGTCGTCGTTGGCCGCGCCATAGGTGCCCGTCTCGTTGTCCACCTGCCAGCCGATGACGTTCGGGTTGTCCTTGTAGTGCGCGGCGATGCGGCGGATCAGGCGTTCGGCGTAGAAGCGGTACGCGGGCGCGTCCGTGTTCATGTTCTGGCGCATGCCGTACGTGTTCTTCGCGCCGTTGAATTTCGTGGCCAGGATCTCCGGGTGCTGGTGCGCCATCCACGCCGGAATCGAATAGGTGGGCGTGCCCATGATGACCTTGATGCCCGCTTTGCCCATGGCGTCGACGACGCGGTCCATCCACGCGTACTCGAAGCGCCCGTCTTCCGGCTCCCACAGGCTCCACGTCGACTCGCCCAGGCGCACGACGTTGAAGCCGGCTGCCTTGATCATCTGGACGTCCTTGTCCAGCCGTTCGTACGGCATGTACTCGTGATAATAGGCCGCACCGTACAGGACGGTCGGGAGTTCGGGTTGCGTCGGCGTGGCCGCCCACGCCGGCGCGCACGCCGCGGCGATGCACGCGGCCGCGTAGGGGAGGAGTCTCCGTATGAACATTCGTTGCCTTTCTTATGGGTGTGGTTCTGGACAGTAAGTCATTGTGAAGAAGAATGGCAAGCGTGGGCAATTACGAAAATCGCCGCCGGCGCCAACGATTTGTCGCAAGTGCGCGGCTGCGTAATTTTATGTTCCGTCCTGGCGATTTTCACAATTGCGGCGCCGCAGCGCGGATAACACAATGGCGTCCATCAGCTGACGTCAACGACGTGCGGCGCGAGGGGCGGGCGATCCGCTCCATGCAACACCCATTCCCACGAAGGGGTGCAGGACCGGCGGGTCCGCGTTCCCGGGTACCGAGTAGTCTCCTACCGCCTGGCATGGTAGGTTTTTCGGGGCGGCTGCGGCCGCCCCTTTTTTTTCGACATCGGGGACGGGTGCGGTTATGATCCTCGTTGCATCCCGCACGGGGTGCATGGAGACAGATAACTGGCTGTATGACAATGCAAGAGTTTTATAAGAAGTCCCTGCTCATCCTGATCGCGGTCCTGCTCGTGGACGGGTTGCTGGCCGCGCTGTTCGTGTTGCTGAGCCAGCCGACGTATACGCTGTCGTCGAACGCGCGGAGCGGGGTCAAGTGGGAGCGCGCCACGATGACCGACACCGTCCTGAAGGGGACGTCGGGCATCCGCCTGCTCGACGCGGCGCCGGATGGGATGGCGTTCGACTACAAGTTGACGCGGGTGGGGCCGTTTCCGTTCGCCAGCGCGCTCCTCGTGGCCAAGGACACGCAGGGCAAGCCGGCCCTCGTCGATTTGCGGCGGTACGACACGATCACGTTCGTCGCCCGCTGCAAGCCCGCCTATCCGATGATGCTGAGCATGACGACGTTCGACGAGAAGATATCGACGCCAGGGAATTTCATCACCTACCGGTCGCCCGAGACTTTCTTTTCTTGCAACGAGCACGGCGTTCCGGTCTCCCTTGACCTGCGGCGGATGACGATCCCTGGCTGGTGGTTGTACATGATGCATCTGAACCTGTCGTCGCAGGATTATTATCTTGACAAGGTACAGCAGTTTTCTTTCGGATCCACGTCGCAGGCCGCATTCGGTGTCGATGCGCACGTGGAAATCAGCAATATCGTTTTGCGCGGTCACGATTATCGTTATCTCGTCGCGTTGGCGATCGTCGTCACGGGCAGCCTGATCGTATTTGCCATGTGGTTTTTCCGGACGCATGCGCACACATTGCGCGCGAGTCTGAATTCGAAGCTCAAAAAGGATTTGCCGCTCGTCGCATATCGCCAATTGACGCTGGCGCCGTATCCGGATGAAGAAAAGGCATCCGTGCTGAAATTCATTGCGACGAATTACACGAATACCGAACTCGACCTGGAAGGCGTCGTCGCCGCGACCGGCGCGAACCGGAATAAAGTCAACGAAGTCCTCAAGACGGAACTCGGCATGACGTTCACCGGTTATGTGAACAAATTGCGCCTGACGGAGGCCGCGCGGCTGCTGACGGAGAAAAGCGCGGCGACCGTGGCCGAGATCGCCTATTCGGTCGGTTACGCCAACGTGTCGTATTTCAACAAGCTGTTCAAGGAGGAATACGGCTGCACGCCGAAGGCGTTCCGCACCTTGGCGACCCAGCAGTCCGTCCCGGCCGAGTCCGACGCGGATACAACATCCCCGCCGGGAATGGTGGGAACTGGCTGATCCTGCCTTGCACTCCCTGCAAAACTGATCGCAATTTCTGCACGGTGATAGAAATCCCGGTACGTACGTTAGAGGCGTACCGGGGTGGCGGCCTATTCTTGAGCTGAAGGGGGCCGCCGCCGGTGCCTCCGTCACGCTACGAGGAACCGATTCCATGACTGCGCCAGTCCCGTGTTTTCCCACTTCCAGTCGCGCGCTCGCAATGAGCGGAATGGCCCTGCCGCTGGAATATCCCGCACTCTCAACTATTCAATCGCGCGCCCGCTGCGGCGCGCAAGCGGATTAATGCCGTGTTTCGGCCGGCGCGCCGCTTCCGCCAATCTGCGGCGCCGTCGACCGATTTTGTTTACTAAACATCCGTAGCGGACCGGATTGCCCGTTAATGCCCGTTAATAAAACAAAAAAAGCATCACAAGGAGACGACAAATGAATTTGGAACAAAAACGCGCGCAGCTTTGCACCATGCCCATTCCGATGACGGTGAACCGGTAAGCGGGGGCGCGGCATGAAGACGACGAAAGCTTATCGGATCGCATTGCTGTTCAACGGCAACAAGACGTTCGACCGCGAAGTCATTTCCGGCATTGCGGCCCATTTGGGCGGTACGCGAGTGGCTTGGGATTTATTTCTCGAAGAAGATTTCCGCTTGCGGTTATCCGGCATGGACCGCTGGCAGGGCGATGGCGTGATCGCCGATTTCGACGACCCGGCCGTCGCCAAGGCCTTGACGGGCTGCACCGTGCCCGTCGTGGCGGTGGGCGGTTCGTATGCGAGCGAGTCCGCGTATCCGGCCGGTGTGCCGTACGTCGCGACCGACAATCACAAGCTCGTCAAGCTGGCCCGCGACCACCTGATCGACGTGGGCCTGCAGCGCTTCGCCATGTTCAGCCTGCCCGAGGCGCAGGAATGCCGCTGGGCGCAGGAGCGCGAACGGGCGTTCCGTGCGCTGATGGAAGACGACCGCATGGAGCCGGAGATCTTCCGCGGCTGCGAGACGAACGCGGCCTCGTGGGACGCGGCCGTGCAGGGCCAGATCGAGTGGCTGCGCAGCCTCCCGAAGCCCGTGGGCGTCATCGCCGTCACGGATGCGCGCGCGCGCCAACTGCTGCAGGCCTGCGCCATCGCCGGTATCTCCGTGCCGGAGCAGGTCGCGCTGATCGGCATCGACAACGACCCCCTCGTGCGAATGCTGACCCGCATCCCCCTGAGTTCCGTGATCCAGGGCGCGCACGAGATGGGTCGCACGGCGGCGCACCTGCTGGAGCAGATGCTGCACGGCGTGCGCCTGGCGAACACCCGCATCCTCGTGCCGCCGGCCGGCATCAACGTGCTCGCGTCGAGCCGTTACCAGGCCGTCAAGCATCCGCATGTGATGCGCGCCTGTCATTACATTCGCCAATATGCGTGCCAGGGCATCAAGACGCACCAGGTGGCCGAGTACGTGGGCGTGTCGCGCTCGTCGCTGGAAGTGTATTTCCGCCAGGAGCTGGGCTGCAGCGTGCACGACATGATCCTGCGCGCGAAGCTCGATGCGGCGAAGGCGGGGCTGGAAAGTGGCGAACGCAGTATCGCGGACGTGGCGCTGGGCTGTGGCTTCACGTCCACACAATACATGCATCTCGTGTTCAAGCGCGAACTGGGCTGCACGCCGCGCGCGTGGCGCGACCGCGCGCTGGGCGAACGGACGACGTTGTCCGCCGCTTAGGACGGGGGCGCGGGCGGGGTATCCGCGAGAATCGTTCGCCCCGTTGGTGATTTTCATACTTGAAACACCGTGCGCCGGCCCGGAGAATGGCTTCATATCGAAATCAGGAAGCCAGATGTAATGACGATCCATCTCATTCCGGGCGCTTCGGCCGTATTGGCCGGCGAGCGCTCGTTCACGCTCGAGAACGCGGTCGGCATGACCGTGACCATCGGCGAGCGGGGCGCGCAGGTGCGCGCCTGGCATGCGCCCGACCGTTACGGCCGCATGGCCGACGTGCTGCGCGCCGGCTTGCCCACCGTGCAGGGCGGCCGCGCGGCGCGCTGGGAAGGTCGTCAGGCCGATGGCGTCGTCTCGCTGGCGCTGACGTCGGGCGGCGACGGCGCCGGCATGCTCGTGCACTACCGCCTCGACGACGAGGGCGGACTCACGATCGAATACCAGGCCGTCGCCGGCGTGCCGATCCCGCTCGCGGCGCTGACGTCGCCGTGCTTCAACCTGAATGGCGGCCAGGCCGACGTGGGCGACCACATGGTCCAGATCGACGCCGACTATTTCGAGGAAATGGGCATCGGCGGGGAGCCGGCCGGTGTCGCGGCCGTCGGCGGCACGCCGTTCGATTTCCGCCAGCCGGCCGCGATCGGCCCGCGCCTGCGCTGGACCGACACGCAATTGCACCGCAGCGGCGGATTCGACCACTGCTTCTGCGTCCGCAACCACTTCGCGGGCGGGCAGGGTGCCGTGCGCGAAGTGGCGCGCGTATTCGACCCCGCGTCGGGCCGGCGCCTGCAGATCTACACGACGGAGGCTGCTGTGCGCTTTTCCAGCGGTCCGGATGCGGCGGGTGTCCCGCGCAGCCCGCCGGCCACCGCGCTCGCGCGCATGGAAGGCTTCCGCGTCGAATCGCTCGCGCGTCCCGGCCTGATGAGTGCCGCCTGGCCCCGCGTCATGCTCCACCCCGGCCAGGTGTACCGCCAGACGACCGTCTACCGGCTCTCGTTGGAAGGCTAGCCCGGCCGACGCCGCCGGCCGGCACCGGCGGTGGCGGTCCGGTGGCCGATCGGGACCCGCAGCCCGAAAAATGGTACAGTGCTGCCCCCGGCATGTGCCGGCAGACCGTCATCCAATGAATCGCATGAGAGATTTCGCGACCGCACCGCCGCTGTTCGACGCCGCCTTCCTGAACGACCCTTACCCCGTCTACCGCGAACTGCGCGCGGCGGGGGCCGTGCTGTGGCGCGACGACGTGTTCCAGGGCGCGTGGGTTTTGACGCGTCACGCGGACGTCGAGCTGGCGCTGCGCGATCCGCGCTTGTCGTCGGCGCGTACGGGTGGCTGGGTCAAGCGCATCCCCGGCGTCGACGCCAGCCTGCAGGGCCGCCGTGCGCAGGCCGGGCTGGATGCGTTCCAGCGCCTGTTCGGCAGCGCCATGGTGTTCCTCGACGGCGACGACCACCAGCGCGTGCGCAAGGCGATGGCGGCCGGGTTCCATCCGACGCTCGTGCGCACCATGCGGGCCGACGTCGAGCGCCTGACGGACGAGCTGCTGGACGGCCTTGATGCGCATGCCGGCTTCGACTTCATCGCACAAGTCGCGCGGCCGTTGCCGTCGCGCGTCATCGGGCTGATGCTCGGCATAGACCGCAAGGACGAGGCGCAGTTCATGGCGTGGTCGGACGACCTGGCCGCGTTCATCGGCGCGCTGCAGCCGACGGCCGACCAGCTGCGCGCCGCGCAGCGCAGCCTGTTGCAGATGGTGCGTTATTTCGATGCGCTGCTGCCGGTGCGGCGGCGCGAGCCCGGCGCGGACCTCGTCAGCCGGCTCGCGCAGGCCGAGGCGGCGGGCGAGTTGCGCGCGGACGGCGAACTGCTGGCGCAATGCGCGATGCTGCTGTTCGCCGGCCACGAGACGACGCGCAACCTGCTCGGCAACGGTTTATACACACTGCTCGCGCACCCGCACGCGTGGGCGCGCCTGTGCGCTGACGCGGACGGGGTGCCGCTCGCTGTGCGCGAACTGCTGCGCTACGACAGTCCCGTGCAGTACACGGGCCGGCGCGTGGCGGCGGAGTTCACGTTGCACGGCACCCGGCTGCGCCGGGGCGATCTCGTCGTCGCGATGATCGGCGCCGCCAACCGCGACCCGGACCGCTTCGACGATCCGGACACGTTCGACATCACGCGGCGCGCGGGCAGCCACCTGTCGTTCGGCAGCGGCCCGCACGTGTGCATCGGCGCGGGGCTGGCGCTGCTCGAGGCGGACGTCGTGCTGCGCGCCGTGCTGCGGCGCTGGCCCGGCCTGCGGCTGGCCACCGCCAGCCTGCGCTGGAACGGCATCGCGGGCCTGCGCGGCCTCGCTGCGCTGCCCGTCACTGCTTCGTGAGGCGCTCGACGGCGTCGTAGTTGGTGCCGTTGGCCTTCACTTCATACAGGTCGGTGCCCTGGACGACGAGGCCGTCGAACGGGGCCGCCTCGGCCGGGTAGATGCGGTCGGGCACGCACACGGAGCCGCCCGCGTAGTCGATGCACCAGTTGGCCTCGCCGTCGATGGTCTTGTGCGTGACGTAGGTGCCGATGAGCGTAACGGTGCGCTGCGGCAGCTGCGCGACCATCTTGTCGATCGTCGCCGGCAGCAGCGCGAGGCCGGAGCCCGGGTTGATGGACGAGGTGACGGTGCCGACATAGGTCGCCGTCGCGTCGGCGCTCCATGTCTGCGTGGCGATCGCGTCGCCGGTGCACGTGGTCGTGGCGTAATAGGTGCGCGTGACGCCGATCGTCAACGCATTGTTGGTGGCGGCCGCGCGCTTGATCGACACGGTGTCGACGGCGTGCGATGCGCAGGCGGACGTCCAGGTGCCCGCGTACACGTCGAGGTTGCCGGCCGTGGTCGTCGGCGAGGGCGGGCTGGACGCCGACCCGGCATTGCCGCCGCCGCCTCCGCAGGCGGCCAGCAGCAGCGCCAGCGCGGCGGTGCATATCTTGTTGCGCATACTCATCTCCCGTTTCGGCTTGTCGATTCGCCGTTCAGGGGTGAATGATACCGCGCCCGCGCCGGCGCCCCCGGGCAAGCCGGATCAGCGCTTCAGCTGCGACAGATCGCGCACGGCGCCGCGGTCGGCGGACGTCGTCAGCGCGGCATAGGCGCGCAGCGCTTGCGACACGGCGCGTTCGCGGTTCACGGGCTGCCAGGCCGCGTCGCCGCGGGCTTCCATCGCGGCGCGGCGGTGCGCCAGTTCCTCGGCCGTCACGCGCAGGTTGATCGTGCGGTTCGGGATGTCGATGTCGATCGTGTCGCCTTCCTCGACGAGGCCGATGGCGCCGCCTTCGGCCGCTTCCGGCGACGCGTGGCCGATCACGAGGCCGGACGAGCCGCCCGAGAAGCGCCCGTCTGTGAACAGCGCGCACGCCTTGCCGAGGCCCTTCGACTTGATGTACGACGTCGGGTACAGCATCTCCTGCATGCCCGGGCCGCCTTTCGGACCTTCGTAGCGGATGATGACGACGTCGCCCGCGTGCACAGTGTCGCCGAGGATGCCTTCGACGGCCGAGTCCTGGCTTTCGAACACGCGTGCGCGGCCGGAGAACTTGAGGATGCTCTCGTCCACGCCCGCCGTCTTCACGATGCAGCCCTTCTCGGCGATGTTCCCGTACAGGACCGCGAGACCGCCGTCCTGCGAATACGCGTGCGCGCGGTCGCGGATGCAGCCTTCCGCGCGATCGAGGTCGGCACTGTCGAAGCGCTCGGCCTGCGAGAACGCGACCTGCGTCGGTACACCGCCCGGCGCGGCGCGGAACAGCGTGTGCACGGCCTGGTCATCGCTGCGCTTGATGTCGTACTTTTCGATCGCGGCGCCCAGCGTCGGGGAGTGCACCGTCGGCAGCGACGTGTCGAGCAGGCCCGCGCGCGCCAGTTCGCCGAGGATCGCGACGATGCCGCCCGCGCGGTGCACATCCTCGATGTGGTATTTGTTCGTCATCGGCGCGACCTTGCACAGGCAAGGCACGTTGCGCGAGATGCGGTCGATGTCGGCCATCGTGAACTCGACACCCGCCTCGTGCGCGGCGGCCAGCAGGTGCAGCACGGTGTTGGTGGAGCCGCCCATCGACACGTCCAGCGCCATCGCGTTCTCGAATGCGGCCTTGGTGGCGATGCTGCGCGGGAGTATGGTGTAGTCGTCGCCTTCATAGTGGCGCTTCGCGAGATCGACGATCAGGCGGCCGGCGCGCAGGAACAGTTCCTTGCGGTCGGCATGCGTGGCGACGATCGTGCCGTTACCCGGCAGCGACAGGCCCAGCGCCTCGGTCAGGCAGTTCATCGAGTTCGCCGTGAACATGCCGGAGCAGGAACCGCACGTGGGGCACGCGGAGCGCTCGATTTCCGCCACGTCGGCGTCGGAGACGTTGGCGTCGCCGGCCTGGATCATGGCGTCGACGAGGTCCAGCTTGATGATCTTCTTGTCGTTGTTGACGACCTTGAGCACCTTGCCCGCTTCCATCGGACCGCCCGACACGAACACCGTCGGGATGTTGATGCGCATGGCGGCCATCAGCATGCCCGGCGTGATCTTGTCGCAGTTCGAGATGCACACCATCGCGTCGGCGCAGTGGGCGTTGACCATGTACTCGACGGAGTCGGCGATGAGGTCGCGCGACGGCAGTGAGTACAGCATGCCGCCGTGGCCCATGGCGATGCCGTCGTCGACGGCGATCGTGTTGAATTCCTTGGCGACGCCGCCCGCCGCTTCGATCTCGCGCGCGACCAGCTGGCCCAGGTCCTTCAGGTGCACGTGGCCCGGCACGAACTGCGTGAACGAGTTGACGACGGCGATGATCGGCTTGTCGAAGTCGCCGTCCTTCATGCCGGTCGCGCGCCACAGGGCGCGGGCGCCCGCCATGTTGCGGCCTTGGGTCGTGGTGTGGGAACGGTAAGTGGGCATGGTGTCTCCTCGGGAAATCGGAAAACCCTAAGAGTGCCGTGGGTTCGGCAAGTTGTCCAATATATGATTCGGTGGCCTGTGATTCGCACTCCATATCAATTACACTAGGGCATGCTGATTCGAACTCTCGTGAATGCCGGGCTGAGACGCGGATTGAAGCCCCTGTGGAACGACATCCCGTCCGTCGCGCGCATGCGCGCCACGTACCTGCGTATCGACCGTCTGGGCACGCTGGGCAGGCGGCCCGTGCGCGTCCATGTCGCCGACGCCGGCGGCGTGGGCGTCGAATGGATCGGGCAGCCTGACGCGGCCCGCGACGGCGTCATCCTGTATCTGCACGGCGGCGGTTTCGCGGTGCGCGCCGCGGCGGCGGATCGTCGTTACTGCGCCGGCCTGGCGCGCCGTACCGGCCGGCCCGTCGTGTCGGTGCCGTACCGGCTCGCGCCCGAGTTTCCGTTTCCGGTGGGCCTCGACGACTGCTGCGCCGCCTACGCGGGCCTGCTGGGTACCGGCATCCCGTCGCACAAGATCGTGGTGATCGGCCATTCCGCCGGCGCGAACCTGGCGCTCGTACTGCTGATGCGGGCGCGGGACAACGGCTGGCCCCAGCCTGCGGGCTGCATCCTGCTGTCGGCGCCGACGGACCTGACGGCCGGCAGTGCGTCCGCGACTGCCAACGCCGCGCGCGACAGCATGCAGGGACCGAACATCTGGCCATGGGTGCGGATGACCTACCTTGGTGCCGTCGCGCCGGATCACCCGGACGTGTCGCCGCTGTTCGGCGACTGGACCGGCCTCGCGCCGCTCCACTTCCACGTGTCCGACTCCGAGATCGTCCTCGACGACAGCACGCGTGCGGTCGAATGCGCGCGCCAGGCCGGCAACCGCGTGACGCTCTCCGTCTGGCACGACGTGCCGCACAGCTTCTATTACATGAACGCGCTGCGGGAGGCGTGGCGGTGCCGTGCCGAGGTGGTGGCGTTCATCGACCGAACCTTGCGG
>NZ_JANUGW010000018.1 GCF_024753285.1 Massilia pinisoli
CCGTTAGCAGACGGGCGGTATGGCTCAGTGTACGAGCTTGTTGCTGATAGGACAAGTCGCGGGATGTACGTTGTACTTGGTCGTTGTGGCAGACTTTATTGTGTTGTGGCGAACTTTATTAGCGCGCCGCAGCGACGCCGGTCCTGCCCAGCGCCGCCTTCGGCAGGCCGAACACGAGGTCGAATGCCCAGTTGAACGCGAAGCTGTACAGCATGAAAAATACGACGAGGCCGATGTCGAGCAGGAAGGCGTCGCGCAGCGACGTGCCGAGCGCCCACGCGAACATCGGCACGATGGCGAGCACGAGGCCGCCCTCGAAGCCGATGGCGTGGACGACGCGGCGCACCACGCTGCGGCCGCGCGTGCCCTGGCGCGCTTCCCATGCTTCGAACAGCGAGTTGTAGACGACGTTCCAGATGACCGCGGTCGCCGACGCGAGGACGGATGCGAGGCCGGCGGCGCCCGCTTCGTGGCCGCCGACACCGGCCAGGCCCGCCGTCGTGCACGCGATGGCGATGGCTTCGTACAGTGCGACGTAGACGATCTTGCGTTGAATGCCCTGCATTGTGCTGTTCCAAAAAATGAGATGGCATGAGCATATGTCGGCCTGCCTGATGTATAAAGTCAGGATCTTTCAATTTGATTGACAGGTCATGGCGTTTTCCAGCGACAGCGTCCGTATCTTCCTCGCCGTGCTCGACCACGGCTCCTTTTCCGCTGCGGCGCGTGCGCTGGGGCGGGTGCCGTCGGCCGTCAGCATGGCCATTGCCCAGCTCGAGGCGGAGCTGGACCTGGTCCTGTTCGACCGAGCCGGGCGCGATCCGCGCCCGACGGACGCCGCGCGGGCGCTGGAACCGCGCGCCCGCCACGTCGCCAGCGAACTGCGGCGGCTGCAGGCCGATGCGCTCGCGCTGCACGGCGGGCTGGAACGGCGCCTGACGGTGGCCGTCGTGCCGGAGCTGATCGCGGGCCGCTGGAGCGCGCCGCTCGCGGTGCTGGCGCGCGAATTCCCGTCGCTGGAGGTGGAGGTGCTGTCGGCGCCGCAGGCCGACGCGCTGCGCCTGCTGCACGACGGCTGCGCCCACCTGGCTCTCGTGTTCGAGCGCGAACGGCTGGACGACCGCGAAGCGTTCCAGGAAGTCGGCAGCGAATTGCTCGTCGCGGTGGCGGCGCCGGAACATCCGCTGGCCGCCGGCTCCCCGCGGCTGGAAGACCTGATCGACGTGCGCCAGATCGTCGTGGCCAGCCGTGACGGCGCGGGCCGCGATCCGCGCTTCGTGCACGCGCGCGACGTGTGGCGCGTCGACAGCCATCTCGCCACCTTGAACCTCGTGCAGGCGGGCCTCGGCTGGGCGTATTTGCCGCGCGCCCTCGTGCAGCCGCTCGTGTCGGCCGGGAGCCTCGTCGAGATCCGCTTCGACAACATCAGCAATGTGCTGCGGCTGTGGGTGGACGTCGTGTGGTCGCGCGAACGGCCGCAGGGCCTGGCCGCGCGCCGCTACGTGGCGCTGATGCGCGAGGACTGGCGGACGGCATAGCCGTGTCAAGGATCGTCAGATGTCTGGCACGGGGTTCGTGCCGGCCGTCAGCGCATATGCCTTGCCGTCGAAGCGGTAGCGGGCGGTCTGGCGGACGTTTTCGGTGACGTGTTCGACGTCGGTGCCGTCTTTCCCTTCGCTCAGCGTATAGCGCTTGCCGGTGAAGTCGATCAGGATGTCGCGGTAGCCGCCGGGCTGGACGTCAGGGGCAAGGCGCATGTGTCCCTCGACGGTCCAGCATGCTTTCTCCTCGGGCGTGCAGGCGCCGCCGTTGCTGCTGCCTTCCTTGAACTGGCCCCGGTGCACGATGCCGTTGCCGATCTCGAAGACATCGGCAAGGTCGATCGAATAGCCCTGTCCCATGTCGCCCCAGGACAGGATGAAGCCGGGCCGGCCCGTGCCGAGCGCGACCCAGGTGGCGCTGCCGATGTTGCCGTATGGTCCGAGCTGGGCGGCGTTGGTGTGACGCTGGACGACGGTCCATCCGCTCTGCGCACGGCGCAGCAGGTAGACGTTCAGGATGCCCGCGGACCCGTGCGAGGCGAATTCCGGCTCGCCGTTGACGATCGCGGCGACGCGGCCATCCGGTAACGCGGCGGCGGAGACGAGCGTCATCACGACACCGGTGTCGGCGCCGTCGACCTTGACCGTGGCGTGCGCGCTCTTGCCCGCGGCGTCGCAGGCGGCGCCGAAGATCGCACGCATGATCTCGGGCGACCGCTCGCCGTCGAGTGCCTGCGGCGGCGCGACGGCGGCTGCGGCGGGTTGTGAGGACGGCGGCGCGGGCGGTTCGTGGCGCGAACAGGCGGCCAGCAGCGCGAAGCAGGCGGCGAACGCGAGGCGCCGGTGGATGGGGCCGAGGATCGGGATGTCGACCGTGGTCATGGTTCTCCTTGCAGGGTTGAGGTGCGTCGATGATGCCGGGTTTTGCCGTTGCCCGCGCGCCGGGTGCGGCTTGATTCGGCGCGGTATCGCGGCGGGCACCGTGGCGACGCGTGGCGTGCTACTTCATCCACGCCGAAAGGTATATATTTTGCAATAAAGGAGGACACAATATGAATCGTTTGTTCATTTGCAGCGCGCTGCTGGCGGCGGGGCTCCTGGGCGGCTGCAACCGCTCCCCCGACGGCGTGGGCCCGGCCCAGCAGGCCGGCAAGGCCATCGACGACGCGGGCGCCCGCGCGCAGGCGAAGGTCGATGAGGCCGGCGCCCGCGTGCAGCAGAAGCTCGACCACGTGAATGGCAAGATCGACGAGGTCAACGCGAAGGTGGAGGACAAGGTCCAGGCCCAGGTCCAGAAGGCCGACCAGGCCGTGCGCGAGGCGCGCGAAGGAGCGAAGGCCGCGACCGAGCGGGTCGGCCAGAAGGTGGAAGAGGCCGGTGAGAAGATGCAGCAGGCGGCGAAGTAACGCGCAGCGTTACGACGCCATCCTCAATTCCGGCAGCGGCGGCGTCACGACGGACAAGTCGATGAGTCCATCGCGCCACGCCTTCTCGATGTCCTGCTCGATCTCGTCCATGTTGGCCTGATCGAGCCCGGCCAGGCCGCGTACGCCGTAGGCGCGGTTGCGGCCGTGGCCCTTGGCCATGTACAGCGCCATGTCGACGATGTTGATCGCGCGTTCCCACGAGATCGACGCGGCGCCCGCGATCAGCGGGAAAGGCGCGAAGCCGATCGACACATTCACCGACAGCCGCGTGCCCTGGTAATCGATCGTCCGTTCCGGGATGCCGACCAGCAGCCGGCGCGCCACCTCGTCCAGGCTGCCCCGCGGCACGGCCGGCAGGAAGGCGAGGAATTCCTCGCCGCCCCAGCGCACGATCATGTCGGTCTCGCGCAGGATCTCGCGCAGCGCGTCGGCGATCTCGCGCAGCACGGCGTCGCCGGCGCCGTGGCCGTGCGTGTCGTTGATGTGCTTGAAGTGGTCGACGTCGAGCAGGAACATCGCGCTGACGATCTCGTCGCCGCTCGTGCTCGCGCCGCGGCGCTCGATCTCCTGGTGCGAGCGCATGAATTCCTGGAAGTGGCGGCGGTTGTACAGCGCGGTCAACGGGTCGCGCGCGCTCTGCTGCTTGAGTTCCAGGTTCTTTTCCTCGAGCTGCGCGTTGGCGTACCGCACCTTGCGGTACAGGATGCCGACGATGACCGACGCCAGCGCGAACACGAGCGCCAGCAGCCACCAGACGCGCTGCTGCAGGCGGCGGTTGTCGATTTCCGTCGACTTGACCTGGTTTTCCTGGCGCAGCATCTCGATCTGGCGCTGGCGCTTGTCGGCCTCGTATTTTTCCTGCAGCTCCATCATCGCCTTCTGGCGGCGCGTCTCGAACAATTCGTTCGACAGCGCACGCTCGCGATGGTACGCGGCCAGCGCGCCGGCCAAGTCGCCCGCCCGTTCGAGGGCGTCGCCGTATTCGACGAGCACGCCCTGCTGGTCCGGCTTGTTGCCCGAGCGCTGGTACCAGTCCATGCCTTCTTCGATGTGCTTCTTGCCCTCGGCCAGGCGGCCCATGCCCAGATAGGCCTGGCCCACGTTGACGCGGGCCGTCGCGGCGAGCGAGTCGTCGTGCAGCTTCTGCGCCTGGTCCAGCGCCTGCTGCGCATACGTCAGCGCGCGGCGCCAGTCCTGCTGGCGCAGATAGATATCGGCCAGGTTGACGAGCGTGTTCGACACCATCGCGTCGGCGCCGATGTCGCGTTCCAGCGCGAGCGCCGCCAGCAGCGCTTTCGTGCCGCGCGCGACGTCGCCGTTGCTGACGGCGAGGATCGCTTCGGTGGTCTTGAAGATGGCGAGGCGGCCCGGCGAGTCGATCTGTTTCGCGAGCTTTTCCGCTTCGGCGACGGCCTCGAATCCCTTGTCGAATTCGCGCATCTGGCCGTACAGATAGGCCAGCGACTTGAGCGCGATGGCGATCTGCAGCGGATCGCCGTGCTGGCGCGCGAGCGTCACGGCGCCCTGCAGCTTGTTCAGGGCGACGGGGAAGTTGCCTTCCTCGGCGAACGATTCGCCCGACGAGATCAGCACGAGGACGCGCAGGTCGCCGTCCGGGCTGTTCGCGGCGAGCCGCTCCGCTTCCCACACCAGCTGGTGCGACTGCACGGATTCGTTCAAGCCGAACACGGCATAGGCCTTCGACAGCAGCGCGCGTGCGACGAGGCTGTCGTCATGTGCCTGGCGGCCCTGTTGCAGCGCGTCTTCGCACAACCGGACGGCTTCCTCGTGCTTGCCGAGGCGGTGGCTCAGGTCACAGGACAGCGTGAGATAACGGGCTTGTTCGGCGGGGGAGCGGCGCGCCTCCGCTTCCAGTGCGGCCAGGCGCGGCGCGGCGCGTTCGGGCGTGACGCGGATGACTTCCGCGAGCTCCGTGTAGCGGTCCGACGTGGGGGCGGCGGCATCCGACGCCGTGGCGCTGCCGGCAGCCAGCAATAGCAAAGCCAGCAGCGCACGGCTGCGTCGGTGCTGCGATGCACGATAAAGGCCTGCCGACATAGTTCCCCGAGAAGTGTAGTCCCTCGATTTGGGACATCTCTTCACATGATTATAGGCTCTTGCAATTGAGAAAGATCAATATTTAGAACGATTATGCGTAAAACAGACAGTTTCGTATCGAAAAAAGCCGCGCGCTGATAAGAATGATGTTCAGATAACAAACATGTCATTATTTACATGATGCAGAAACGGCAATCACGGCGGGTCACACGCTCAGTTGCTGCAGCAGATACAGCCGCTGGTACAAGCCGCCTTCGATGCGCATCAAGTCGTCGTGGCTGCCCGCTTCGCTGATGCGGCCGTGGTTCAGCACGACGATGCGGTCGGCGTCGCGGATCGTCGACAGCCGGTGCGCGATGGCGATGATCGTCACCTGGCCGCGCAACTCGTCGAGCGCCTGCTGCACGATCTGCTCCGTCTGGCTGTCGATGCGCGACGTCGCTTCGTCCAGCAGCAGGATGCGGGGCCGGCCCGCGAGGGCGCGCGCGATGGCGATCAGCTGCTTCTGCCCGGACGACAGGCGCGAGCCGCCTTCGCCCAGCGGCGTGTCGTAGCCTTGCTCCAGCCGGGCGATGAAGCCGTGCGCGTGCGCGGCGCGCGCGGCCGCCTCGATCGCTTCTTGCGGCAGGCCGCGTCCCATGTCGATGTTCTCGCGTGCCGATGCCGCGAGCAGGAACGGGTCCTGCGGGACGAGCCCGACCTCGGCGCGGAAGCGCTCGTTGCCGATCGTGGCCAGGGGCTCGCCGAACAGGGTGATGGTGCCGTGTTCGAACGGGTAGTAGCGCAGCAGCAGCGACAGCAGCGTGGACTTGCCGCTGCCGGTGTGGCCCACGATGCCGAAGAAGGCGCCTTGCGGGATGTCCAGCGACAGGTCGTGCAGCACGGTCTGGCCGGGGACGTAGGCGAACGACAGGCCGCGCACGCGCACGGCCGGTACGTCCGCCGCGACGGGCTTCCGTTCGGACGTGGCGCGGCCGGCCAGGTGTTCGGCGGCGCCCGCCTCGTCGAGCAGCGCGGCCACGCGCGCCGTCGCGACGACGGCCTGCTGCAGGCCGGAGAACTGCATCGTGATCTGGATGAGGGGTTCGACGACCCGCGCGATGTAGCTGATGAACGCGTACAGCACGCCCACTTCGACGGCGTTCATGCTGCGCTGGCCGAAGCTGTAGATGACGACGGCCAGCAGCACGACGTTGAGGAAGTCGAGCGCGGGCCGCAGCAGGAAGGCGTTGGCGCGCAGCTCGGCCACGCGGGCCGTGTAGTGCTGGTCGTTCGTGTGCGCGAAGCGCCGGCCGAAGCGGTGCTGCGCATTGTTCGCCTGCAGCACGCTCATGCCGCCGATCGATTCCGCCATCTGGCCGTTGATGTCGCTGCGCAGCGCGCGGGCGCGCGTGACGGCGGGCGCGGACAGCCGCTGGTACAGCCACACGATGCCCAGCACCGCGGGCACGAGCGCCAGCACGATCACCATCAGGTGCCAGTCCAGCCAGGCCATCGCGATCGACGTGCCCACGAGGACGATGCTGGAATCGAGGATCACGAACAGCACCTGGATGTACAGCGTCTTGACGGCTTCCGTGTCGTTCGTGACGCGGCTCACGAGCTGGCCCGTGATGGCGCGGTCGAAGAACGCCATCGGCAGCCGCAATACGTGGCCGTACACCCACTCGCGCAGCCGCTGCACGGCGCGCATGGCGAGGCCGGACAGGCGCACGAGCTGTAAAAACCGTAGCCACGACGCGACCCAGCCGAAGACGACGACGCCGGCCAGCAGCCACGCCATGCGCGGCCAGTCGAGGCGGTGCGGGAGCAGGTGGTCGTCGATCAGCTTCTTGCCCAGCAGGGGGCCCAGCACTTCCAGGCCCGCTGCGACGACGAGCCACACGGTCGCCCACGCGAGGTGGCCGCGGTCGGGATGGGCGGCGCGGCGCAGCAGGCCGGCGGCCTGGCGCGCCTGCGCCGCGGTGACGCTCTTTTTGATGTCTTCAGACGGCATCGAGGCTGGCCTCCAGTTGCTGGTAGCGCCACTGGCTGGCGTACCAGCCGTCCAGGGCGAGCAGTTCGTCGTGCGTGCCGCGCTCCACGATGCGGCCGTCGCGCAGCACGACGATCAGGTCCGCGTTGACGACGGCCGACAGGCGGTGGCTCGCGATGATGGCCGACAGTTCCGGGCGCGCGCGGCGCACGTCGTTCAAGTGGTCGAGGATGTTCGTTTCCGTGCCCGTGTCGACGGCGGACAGTGCATCGTCGAGCAGCAGCAGGGCGCTCGTGCCGAGGAGCGCGCGCGCGATCGCCACCCGCTGGCGCTGGCCGCCCGACAGGGTGATCCCTTTTTCGCCGACCGGCGTATCGTAGCCGTCCGGGAAGCGCAGGATGTCGTCGTGGATGGCGGCCATCTTCGCCGCCTGTTCGATCTCCGCGCGCGACGCGCCGGGGCACGCGAGCGCGATGTTTTCCGCGATCGACGCGGAGAACAAAAACGATTCCTGCGGCACCCAGCTGATGTGCGTGCGCAAGGTGGCGAGCGCGTACTCGTCCAGCGCGTGGCCGCCCCATGTCACGGTGCCTTGCTGCGGCGTGGCCTGGCGCAGCAGCACGCGCAGCAACGTGGACTTGCCCGCGCCCGTCGCGCCCACGAGGCCCAGCGTCTTGCCCGGTTCCAGGCGCAGCGACACGTCGTCCAGCGCAGGACGCGCGTCGTCGCTGTACGCGAAACGGACGTGGTCCAGCACGAGCGGACCGCGCTGCAAGGTGTCGAGCGTGCCGTGGTCGTCGACGGTCAGGGGCGCGTCGAGCAGCGGCTGCAGGCGCGCCAGCGCGGCGCGGCCCCGTTCGATCAGCGACAGCACCCAGCCCGCCGCGAACATGGGCCAGATCAGCTGGCCCAGGTACATCGTGAAGCTCGTGAGGCTGCCGATCGTGATCTGGCCCTGCCACACGAGATAGCCGCCGAGGCCCAGCGTGAGACCCGTGGCCGCGGTGAGCGTGAGGCCGACGGCAGGTTCGTACGCGGCTTCCCATTTCTGTGCCGCGAGGCTGGCGTCGGCGGCGCGTGCCGCGAGCTGCGCGAACTGGTCGGCGCTGCGCTGTTCGAGGCCGAGGGCGCGCAAGGTGCGCACGCCGGACAGCGTTTCCTGCACGTGGTCGTTGAGCGCGGAAAAGCGCTTCAGCGAATCGGTGGACGCCTTGTGGATGTGGCCGGAGATGCGCCAGAACGCCAGCGCCATCAAGGGAAAGGGCAGCAGGGCGATCAGGGTGAGGCGCCAGTCCACGCCGAGGAACATGATGCCCAGTACCATGACGAGCGTGAGCGTGCCGTCGAAGCCGGCCAGCATCGCCTCGCCGGCGGCCTGCTCGATGGCGTCGATGTCGTTGGTGCCGAGCGCCATCAGGTCGCCCGTGCGCTGGCGCTGGAAGAACGCGGGACCTTGCGCCGCGAGGCGGTCGTACAGCTTCGTGCGCAGTTCCACGCCGAGCAGGTACGACGCGGAATACAGGCGCAGGCGCCACGCGACGCGCAGCCCGTAGATGGCGAGGCCGAGCCCGAGCAGCTGGCAGATCTGGATGACGAGGTCGTGGCCGGCCAGGCGGTGCGCGGCGAGGCCGTCGATCATCGCGCCGACCTTGCGCGGCACGAGCACGGTGCACAAGGCGACGCCGAACAGCATCACCGCCGACGACGCATAGGAACGCCAGTGGCGGCGCACGAAGCCGCCGATCAGCCTTGCCAGACCCATTGAAGCATCCTGTTGATTGTGGTGGGGCGCGCCAAAAGAAAAAGCGGGCACGCGGCCCGCTAATGTACTATTTTTGCCGATTCCGTGTGTCGGGTGGACCGTTTGCCGGCCCGCCCGACGGTGCTTACTTCTTGCGCGACGAGCGCGCCGACTTGCCGCCCTGCGTCACGACGCGCAGCGGCGGCGTGGTGTCGGCCGGCGTGACGATCGGCAGGTCGACTTGCGGGCCCGCTTCCAGCGGCACGGTGGAAGCGATCGGATGCTCGGCGGCGGCCGGCTTCGGCGCCACCTCGTTCAAGGCCTTGGACAGCGGCTTGGCCTTGGCGCGCGGCGTGTCGTCGGCGATGGCCGTTTCCACCGGATCGGGCGCCGGTGCCGCCGCTTCGGCGGTCACGGCCTCCGTCACGGTGGTCGTCGGTGCTTCGGCCGGCGCGGCGTCGGCGTGCGCGTGCACGAGCGGGTCGGCGCTGTGGGCGACTGCATCCAGCGCCGCTTCGGTCAGCGCCTCGCCCGTTTCGATGGCGGCCTGGGCGATCTCGCTGTTGACGGTCGTGGCATCGGCCGTCGCGATGGCCGCCTGCTCCATCAACTGCGGCACGGACGTTGGGATGTTCATCGTCGCGGCGGGGACGAGCTGCAGCGGCGACGGCTGCGTGCTCCAGGTGCGCTCGTGGGTGCCGGTGGCGATGCCCAGCAGCTCGCGGCCGTAGGTGAAGAATTGCTGCCACTGCCCTTGGGCCGTCGAGCCGATGGCGATCAGATCGCGCGGATTATTCGCTTCGAGCAATTGCTTGAACGTGCCCGCGGCTTGTTCGACCGATGCGCGGGAAGTCTTCATGTTGAGTGCAATCAGCTGTTCAGCGCTGTCGAGCGCGCGCTGGCTCAAAGCCCGGAACACGTCGAGCTGGGCTTCCCATTGGGACTTGCGGACGGCGGACAACTGTTCGGAAAGTAAAGTCATCGGAGTTCCTTGTCTTTCAGGTTATGACCGTTAGGTTTATGATGCACTGCAATAATACGAGTGTAAATGGCTTTATGCGGGTTGAAAAGCGAATTCTATGTTGTTTTTATAATGAAATCTTGCGGTGCAGCATTAGGGTTTGATATGGATCATTGACAAGATGATCATCGTGGTAATCTGATGTGGTTCCCACTCATCAGGAGTCATCCGCATGGACCTCGTCCTCCGCAACGCCACCCTGCCGGACGGCCGCCGCGTCGACATCGGCATCGAGGGTGGCCGCATCGCCGCCGTCGAGCCCGCGTTAGCGCTGCAAGGGGCGCGCGAGATCGACGTCGGCGGCGACCTCGTGACGCCGCCGTTTGTCGATGCCCATTTCCACATGGACGCCACGCTCAGCTACGGCCTGCCGCGCGTGAACGAATCCGGCACGCTGCTGGAAGGTATTGCGCTGTGGGGCGAACTGAAGCCGCAACTGGCGCAGGAGGCGCTCGTCGAGCGCGCGTTGCGCTACTGCGACTGGGCCGTCGCACGAGGGCTGCTCGCGATCCGCACGCACGTCGACGTGTGCGACGACCGGCTGCTGGCCGTGGAAGCGCTGCTCGACGTCAAGCGCCGCGTCGCGCCGTACATCGACATGCAGCTCGTGGCGTTTCCGCAGGACGGCCTGCTGCGCAGCCCGACCGCGCTCGCGAACCTGAAGCGCGCGATCCGCATGGGCGTGGACGTCGTCGGCGGCATCCCGCATTTCGAGCGCACGATGGCCGACGGCGCCGAATCCGTCCGGCTGCTGTGCGAATTCGCGGCGGAGCAGGGCCTGATGGTCGACATGCATTGCGACGAAAGCGACGACCCGCTGTCGCGCCACATCGAGACCCTTGCCGCGGAAACCTTGCGCCTGGGCTTGCAAGGCCGCGTGGCCGGGTCGCACCTGACGTCCATGCATTCGATGGACAATTACTACGTGAGCAAGCTGCTGCCGCTGATGGCGGAATCCGGCGTCGCCGCGATCGCCAATCCCCTGATCAACATCACCTTGCAGGGCCGCCACGACACCTATCCGAAACGGCGCGGCATGACCCGCGTGCCGGAACTGCTGGCGGCCGGCGTGCCGGTGGCGTTCGGCCACGATTGCGTGATGGACCCGTGGTACGGCCTCGGCTCCGGCGACATGCTGGAAGTGGCGCATATGGGGTTGCACGTCGCGCAGATGACGGGGCAGGCCGCGATGCGCCAGTGTTTCCAGGCGGTGACCGAGACGCCGGCGCGTATCCTCGGCCTCGCCGGCTACGGCATCGCGCCGGGCTGCCGCGCCGACCTCGTCTGGCTCGATGCCGGCGACCCCGTCGAGGCGATCCGCCTGCGCGCGGCTCGCCGGCTCGTGGTGCGCGCGGGCCGGGTCGTCAGCGAGGCGCCGCCCGCGCGCGCGACCTTGCGCTTGCCGGACCGGCCGCCGACGGTCGATTTCCGTTTGGAACGTAAATAGCAGGCGGGACAGTAACGCAGGGCATGAAAACTTTCCTACCTTAATTCAGCGGAAATTTTCTACGTCCCCTTACGGGTTTGGCAGCCGTGCGGCCAAATCATTCGGTAAAATCTTGCGCTTTCGATACATCCCAGCAGGGCACGCAGTGAAAGATATCCAGATCCGTCCAGCAACTGAAAGCGATTTCAATGCGATGTGGACCATCTTCCAGGCGCACGCGGCCGAGGGCGAAACGTATGCCCAGGATGCCGGGACGAGCCGCGAAGAGACGTACGACTATTGGTTCGCGCCCGAGGCATCGACCTATGTCGCAGTGCGCGGCGAGGATCGCCTCCTGGGGATGTACAAGCTGCAGCCGAACCACGTGGGGCGCGGCGCCCACGTGGCGAACGCATCGTACATGGTCAGCCCGAACGCGCAAGGCGTGGGCGTGGGCCACCTGCTCGGGGAGCACAGCATCGGCGAGGCGCGGCGCCAGGGCTATCTCGCCATGCAGTTCAACTTCGTCGTCAGCACGAACAACCCGGCGATCCACCTGTGGAAGCGGCTCGGCTTTTCCATCGTCGGCACCTTGCCGAAGGCGTATCGGCACCGCCGGCTGGGCTATGTCGACGCGTACGTGATGTACAAGCTGCTGGAAGACCCGGCGCGCTGGCCGCTGCCGGAAGAAGACTGACGCGTGGAGATCGCCGCGACAGCGCGCCTGCGCCTGCGTACCGTCCACCTCGGCGATGCCGACTTCTATCTCGCGCTCGTCAACGACCCCGGCTTCCTCGAACACATCGGCGACCGTGGCATCCGCACGCGCGACGATGCCGTGCAGGCGCTGCTCGACGGGCCCATGGCGATGCAGCGCGCGCGCGGTCATTCGCTGTACGTCGTCGAGCTGAAGGAGGGCGGGGCGCCCATCGGCATGTGCGGCCTGATCAAGCGCGAAACGCTGGACGGCATCGACATCGGCTACGCCTACCTCGCCGCGCATCGCGGCCGCGGCTATGCCTACGAGGCCGGCATGGCCGTGCTGGGCCTCGCGCCCAGGCTGGGTCTGACGCGCGTGCTTGCGATCACGTCGCCGAACAACGTCGCGTCGAACGGCCTGCTGCGCAAGATGGGCATGCGGTTCGAACGCGTCGTCCACCTCGTGCCGGGCGACGCGGGCAGCAATCTGTACAGCATCGATATCGAACAGAGCACAGAATGTTGCCGTACGGACACAAATATTCACGAATTGTAACGCCGTCATTGGCTTTGTAGTTTCGCTTGGTCATCATTCATTCTGACTCTGTGAATGGTAGCGATCATCATGAAACTCGTGAATTTGAAAATCTCCGTGCGCCTGGGCTTGCTGGGCGGGTTTTTCCTGCTCGCCATGCTCGTCGTCAGCGTCAATGCCTGGCGTGCGCTGGGTAACGCCAACGAGCGAGCTTCGGCTGCGCTGACCAAGGTCGAGGCACTGGCCCAGGCGGCGGACATGGCGCGCAGCGCCCAGGTGGAATTCAAGATCCAGGTGCAGGAATGGAAGAACATCCTGATCCGCGGCAGCAACGCGGCCGACTTCAAGAAATATCAGGACGGTTTCGAAAAGAGCGCCGCCGGAACGCTGGGCGAACTCGACAAGCTGAAGACGGTCCTGGCCGCGCAAGGTGCCGCGACGGACAAGGTGGACGCTGCCCAGGCTGCGTTGCGCGAACTGAACGACCACTATCACGCCGCGCTGAAGACCTACGACGGTGCCAACCCGGAGAGCTACAAGCTGCTCGACCAGCAGGTCAAGGGCATGGACCGGGCGCCGACGACGCAGATCGACGGCATCGTCAACGGCATCCAGGATTATGCGAAGACGACCATCGCGGCGATGCGCCGGGACAAGGAAGCCGCCGAGCAGGCCGAGCGTCGCCTTGCCATCGTCACCTTCGCCACCGTGCTGCTCGTGGCGGCCGCCGTCACGACGTGGCTCGCGCGCAGCATCACGCGTCCGATCCACGATGCCGTGACCATCGCCCGCACCGTCGCCGCCGGCGACCTCACGCATCCCATCGTCGTCGACCGCAAGGACGAAATCGGGATGCTGCTGGACGCGCTGCGGCACATGCAGGGCAGCCTGGCCGGCATCGTCGCGCGCGTGCGCAGCGGCACCGATACGATTTCCGTGGCCACGAGCGAGATCGCCCAGGGCAACCAGGACCTGGCCGCGCGCACCGAAGAGCAGGCCAGCTCGGTCGAGGAGACGGTGGCATCGATGGACCAGCTGACGACCTCCGTGCGCGCCAGCCGCGACAGCGCGGACCACGCGAAGCGCATGGCCAACGAGGCCTCCGGCGTCGCCACCCGCGGCGGCGCCGCCGTGGCGCAGGTGGTCAGCACGATGGGCGAGATCGACGCCGCGTCGCACAAGATCGTCGACATCATCGGCGTCATCGATGGCATCGCGTTCCAGACGAACATCCTTGCCCTGAACGCGGCCGTGGAAGCGGCGCGCGCCGGCGAACAGGGTCGGGGCTTCGCCGTCGTGGCCTCCGAAGTGCGCACGCTCGCGCAGCGTTCGGCCAGCGCGGCCAAGGAGATCAAGGCGCTGATCGGCGATTCCGTCGACAAGGTCAAGACGGGCACGCGCCTCGTGGGCGAGGCCGGCGGCATGATGCAGGACGTGGTGGACAGCGTGCAGCGCGTGGCCGGCATCATCGCCGAGATCACGGACGCGGCCACGCACCAGAGCGACGGCATCACGCAAGTCAACGAGGCGATGGGGCAGATGGACGCCGTCGTGCAGCAGAATTCCGCGCTGGTGGAAGAAGCGGCCGCCGCGGCGGACGCCCTGCAGCAGCAGGCGCTCGCACTGGCCGAGGCAGTGGGCGTGTTCCGCCTGGCCGGCGATGCGCAAGCTCGCGACACCGCGCCCGTAGCGCATGTCATTCCGTCTGCGCCCGCGCGCAAGGCCGTGGCCGCACCGAAGCGCGAGCCGGCGCTCGCGGACGCCGACGGCTGGGAAACGTTCTAAATCACTGGCGTGCCGAGCCCCACGGGAAGAACCACGTGAGCGGCTTGTCGACGCGCGCCGCCCACGACGCCTCGTTGTGGCGCCCGCCCTCGGCCTTGTAGAACAGCAGGTCGTCGCCGTCGCGCCAGCCCTTCGCCAGCATGGCGTCGCGCATCTTCGTCGTGTCGTCCAGGCCGTCGTCGCGCGTGCCGGCGTCGAGGTAGAACTTCACGGGCACGCGGTCCGGCACCTTCGTCAGCAAGGTCCCGTTGTTCCACCAGAACGAGCTGGAGACGCCGCCCGCCTTCGAGAAGATGTCCGGATGGTGCTGCCCGATCAGCACCGACGCGATGCCGCCCAGCGACGAGCCCATGATCGCCGTCGTGTCCTTGCCGGGCAGCGTGCGGTACGTGCGGTCGACGTACGGCTTCACCGTCTCCACGATGAACGCGTCGTACGCGGCCAGCTTGCCGCCGCCGTATTTCGGGTCGCAGCAGGGCGTGTATTCGGCGATGCGCTCCGGCGTGTTGTCGATGCCGACGACGATCACCTCGTCCATCACGCCCGTCGCCACGAGGCGGTTGATCGTCTCGTCGATGCCCCATTCGACGCCGAACGACGCCGTCTTCGCATCGAACAGGTTCTGGCCGTCGTGCATGTACAGCACGGGATAGCGCTTGGCCAGGTTCTCGCCGTAGCTGGGCGGCAGGTAGATGCGGAGCGCGCGCTTGTTGGAGAGTTGCGGCGAGGCGACGTCCTTCACGATCGTCACCTTGCCGAACGGCGCGCCGAAGAACGGGTAGATGTCGAGCGTCGAGCCGGCGGCGAGCTTGTACACGCCGCCGATCGACACCTTGTCCGCGCCGAGCGTCGGTTTCATCTGGATGTCGCCCAGCGCGTCCGGCCACGTGAACGTCCACACGTTCAGCGGGCCGAGGTCGCGCGTGGCGGGCACGCCCTGCGACCAGCCGGCGGCGCCCTTGTCGGCGCGCACCTGGATGACGTCCTTTCCCGCTGCGTAGTGCACGCGCACGGTGGTGGCGCCGGCCGGCGCCTGCGCGAGCAGCAGGGCCGCCGCGGCGATTGCGAGGTGTTTCATGGTTCCGTTCCGTCGATGGCCAGCAGCCGCACGCCGTAGATGTCGAAGCGGTTCGACGGACCATCGGTGCCGCCGGCCGCGCTGAAGCTGCGGTTGCTGTCCAAATAACTCATGTTGTAGAAGTCGCTCATCTCGATCCGGTACGGCATGTTCGCCTTCAGGTGTGCCGCGAGCGGCGTCGAGTACACAGTGGGCGTGTTCGCCTTGTCGATGCGCGCATGCGGCAGTTGCACGACGCCCTGGGCGACGATGCGGCCCGACGCATCCTTGAGCGCCAGCCATTTTACGCCACCGCTGATCCCGAGGTTCACCTGGTTGGCGCCATTGTGGTACCGGACCTGCAGGGCGTAGCGTCCGGCCGCGGGCACGCGCACGTCGCGCACCGTGAAGCGGTCGGCCGGCTGGCCCCAGTTCGCGCGATGCGGCTGGGCGAAGCGCGCGTTGGCCGGCGCGATGCCCAAGTTCGATTCGACACGCGCGTCCGCCGCGGCGATGATCACGCCCGCGTCGACGCAGCGCGGCACGCTGTGGTGGCTGCGGTTGCCCGACGCCGCGTACTGCGCTTCAACGGCATAGCACGCGGTCGCGCTGCCGCGGGCGTCCGTCCACGCACCGGCGGCCACGTTCGATGCGACCAGCTTGCCGTCGCGGTAGACGTTATAGGTGATGCCGGCCTGCGTATCGGCCTGTGTAGCGGCCTGTGTAGCGGCCTGTGTAGCGGCCGGTGCGATCGTCACCGTCGTGCGCCCGCCCGCGCGCGCGAGGCCGTCGATGCGCGGTTCGCGCGGGCCGAACACGGACGACGCTTCCTCGTACGGATCGGCGTTCACGCGGTGGATCGCGGTGTCGCCGGCGACGAGGTCGCCCAGCCGGACTTCGATGGCGCTGTGCGCACCCAGCGCGCGCCACGGAATGCCGCTGCCCGCCGGCTTGCCGTCGACGAGGATCTGCTTGACGGCGTAGTAGCCGCTGCTGCCGGCCGGCGGTACGGGCGGCAGCACGAGCTTGACGTCGATGGCGTGGCCTTGCAGGCCCAGGTTGTACAGCGCGATGCCGTCGCCGCCCGCGAACACGCCGCCGCGCAGCTTCGCCGTCACGAAGGGCTGTATTTCAATGCCGTCGCGGGTCGTGGACACGCCGAACACGTCGCGGATCACCATGCCGAGGTAGGCGCCCACGGACCACAGCTGGCGTTTCGAATTGATGACGGGCCCGATCAGGTTCGGATGCGCCTCGTCCAGCAGCAGCGGCTGGCCGGACAGCCATTCCAGGTTCTCCATGTTCGACAGGTTCAGCGCGGCACCGCGCATCAGCGCATCGTACGCCGCGTCGGCGACGGCGACGTTGCGGCCGACGATGGCGGCGCGCAGGCCGTAGGCCGTGACGAACGGCCACATGGCGCGGTTGTGATACACGGGCATGTCCTGCTGCTGCGGCCAGATGACGGGCGCGCCCATCGGCCCGTGCGGATAGCTGGCCAGGATGCGCTGCGTGCGTGCGCCGTCCGCGACGCCGGTGACGATGGCGAGCGCTTGCCCGAGCCAGTCGAATTTGTGCAGCGGCGCGCCGTCGAAATGCGCGGCCGTGAGGCTGCTGTACATGCCCGCGTCGTCCAGCCACAGGCGCGCGTTGATGGCGCGCTTCAGGTCGCGCGCCCAGCTTTCATAGCGTGCGGCGCGGGTCTTGTCGCCGTGTTCGCGCGCGAGCATCGCGGCCACCGTCAGCGCCTTGTAGTGGCCCACGTTCGTCGACAGCGCTTTCGCACTCGCCATCGACGCGATGTCGTCCGTGATCCACTTCGCGTAGGTCTGGTCGCGCCAGTCGAGGAACGATTCCTCGCCCGTGTACAGGCCCGTCGTGGCGTCGAACGCGGCGATGCGGTCGTTCTTGATCGTGTTCGACAATGCCTTCAGCGCCTGCGCGGCGAACGTGGTGCGCTCGTCCGCGGGCAGCGTCTTGAGGACTTCCTCGGCCGCGAACGCCCACGTGATGCGGTCCGTGCTGACGGGCCAGCTGCCACCGCTCCCGGTATCCTGCACGACCTGCAAGCCGTCCGGCGTCCCCGCGACGTGGGGCGCCTTCGTCACGCCCGCGCGCCAGCCGGACAGTTTGAACAGCAGCGAATTGCGCACGCGCTGCGGGTCGAGCATCGCCAGGCCCAGGTCGGCCGCATACGACAGGTCGCGCGTCCACACGTAATGCCATTTTTCGCCCGTCTCGAAACAGTCGCACGGGATCGCGGCGCCGCCGTTGTAGTTCCCGTCGCGGATCTCTTTTACCGAGTCCAGCTTCATCTCGTGACCGGCCAGCGCGAACAGCGCGTCGAACGCGAGGTTGCCGCTGCGGACCTGCGGCAGCGACGCGTCCTCGTCGTAGGTCGTCGATTGCGGGCCGGGATCGCGCAGTTGCTGGGTCGTCGATTGCGCGTAGCTGCGCAGCGGCGCCTGTGGATCGCGCACGGAAAAGCGCGCCGTCTCCTCCTTGCCGTCCCAGGTGGGGAAGGTGAGGGCGGCCGTCGCGCCCGCGCCCGCGTGCGGGTCGCGCGCAGGCGCCGGCGCGGGCGTCTCGAGCTTCGTGACCGTCAGCACGGGATGCTTCGGATCGGACACGTCGACGCGGAAGCGGAACGTGGCCGTCTGCTTCGTGAACAGATAGTCTTCCGGCCCCGCTTCCGTCGCCAGCGGATACGGGGCGCCGGGCTTCACGGTCACGCTGGCGGCCGGATTCGCGACCCATTCCGCGGCCCAGTCGCGGCTGCCGACCTTGAATGCGTGGTTGCCGGGGCTGACGAGGATGTCGGCCTGGTAGACGTCCTTGCCCTGGTAGGTGAGCACGTTGTCCGTGCCCCAGCCGTTGAAGGCGCCGCGCACGTAGACGTCGTAGTGCAGAGGCGGTGCGGCCACGGCGACCGAGGAGACAAGAACGGTGGCGAAAAGGGTCGGCTTGATCATGAGATTCGCTTGTCGGCGTAGTGCAACTACAAGAAGGCATGCAGTTGATTGCATTAAGGCAATGAATTTACTACATCATTGTCCGGAGAATACTACACACCCTTGAGGCCAGCAACGCGCACAGGGGCGACGGACACTAGTTTTGCTACACCGATCCGCGAGCCCCGGGCAATACCAAATGTGGGCAAATTCCAACGCTCTGTAAAGCTACTACGGGAATTTGCACAAAGATGGTGCAGTTTTGCCCTTATTTGATGCACGGAAATCAATTTGTAGCCCGACTACACGGACGATACGTATATTTTGTAGCTCGAATACAACGGGAATCGTCGTTTTTAGGGTAAAACGGCGTAAAACCCCTACATTCTCGTAATTGAAAGCAAGTCGCGTTGACACTGAATCTAGTTTTAATACAGAATCCTTGACGGAACGTATAAGAACGTTTGCTTCTGGCCTCCCGTGTGCGGGCTCACGCTGTCGTCCTCGGGAAAATAATGAGATCTGATGATTTGAGGGGACAAATGAAGATTTTTAATGGCAAGCACGCGCGCAACGGCGCACTCGTGTTCAAGCTGAGCCCGGTAGCTGCCGGTTGCACCGTGTTCCTGTCGGCGCTGGGCGCCAACGTGTACGCGCAGGACGCCGCCGTATCGCAAGCCGTGCAGGCGACGGATGCCAATGGCAATCCGATCAGCCAGGTGACCGTGACCGGTATCCGCCGCGGCATCGAGGCGGCGATCTCCATCAAGAAGAATTCCAATTCCATCGTCGAGGCGATCTCGGCGGAAGACATCGGCAAGCTGCCGGATGCGACCGTCGCCGAATCGATCTCGCGCCTGCCGGGCGTGACCGCACAGCGCGACAAGTCGTCGGGCCGCGCGTCCGCGATCTCCGTGCGCGGTCTGTCGCCGGACTTCAACGGCACCTTGCTGAACGGCCGCGAGCAGGCGACGTCCGGCGACGGCCGCGGCGTCAAGTTCGACCTGTACCCGGCCGAGATGCTGGGCACCATCACCATTTACAAATCGCCGGACGCCAGCCTGATGGGCCAGGGCATCGCGTCGACGATCGACCAGCGCACCGTGATGCCGCTGGACTTCGCGAAGCGTACCGTCGCCATCGGCTACAAGTCCATGCGCTTCGGTGAGCACAACAACGGTCTCGCCAGCGGCACCGGCTACCGCAGCACGCTGACCTACATCGACCAGTTCGCGAACCGCACGATCGGCGTCGCGCTGGGCGCCGTGAAGTTCAACGACACGGGCGCCGAACAGTTCCAGGCCGACGGCTGGGGCGGTGGTTCGGGCTCGGCCACGTACAACGGCCAGACCGTCAAAGTGCCGAACGGCTTCAAGACGGACGTGCAGCGCGACCCGCAGACGAACAAGGGCGTGATGGGCATCCTGCAGTTCCGCCCGAACAAGGACTTCGTCACGACGGTCGACCTGTTCCACTCGAAGAACACCGACAACACCAAGAAGACCGGCCTGGAAGGCTCCGTCTGCGGCAGCACCGGTTCGTACGACCCGAACGGCGTCCTGACCAATGCCACCATCGTCGACGGTGTGGCCACCTCCGGCACCTGCACGAACTTCAAGGGCGACGTCCGTAACCACATCGAGGCCGTGACCGACACGCTGAATTCGTGGGGCATCAACAGCCGCCTGCGCCGCGACGGCTGGACCGTCACCGGCGACGTGGCCGGCTCGAAGGTCAAGCACGACTCGAACCGCTATGAAACGACGGCCGGCCAGCCGGGCGACGCGACGAACCTGTCCACCATCTCCTGGACCGGCTACGGCGGCAACGACAACCTGGCCCCGAAATACACGACGTCGCTGAACTACGCCGACCGCAGCCAGGTCGTCCTGACCGACCACGCGGGCTGGGGCGGTGGCCTGACCGGCAACCCGCAGGCCGGCTACGTGGCCGTGGGCGTGACGACCGACGACGTCAAGTCGTACCGTCTCTCCGCCAAGCACGACCTCGAACTGGGTCCGCTCACCGCCGTCGAATTCGGCGTCAACCGCACGAACCGCAACAAGGGCCGCGACCAGAACGAAGGCAACCTGACCGTCGGTACCGGTCCGTACGGCTCGGCACCGGTGCCGGGCACCGACGTTGTCGTGACGCCGCAATCGGGCATCCCGGTCGTCGCCTGGAACCCGCTCGGTTCGCTGGGCACGATTTACCAGCTGCTGCCGAAGGTCGACCAGCCGATCCAGACGGACAAGAACTGGGACGTGTCGGAAAAGGTCTCGACCGGCTACCTGATGGGTAACCTGGAAGGCGAGCTGTTCGGCCTGTCGTACCGCGGCAACGTCGGCGCGCAGTACATCCACACGAGCCAGGGCTCGACCGGCAGCGTCGTCGACACGAGCAATTGCGCGGGTAACGCCGGCCAGCCTTGCCCGGCCTATGTGATCCAGGGTCACCACTCGTACAATGACTTCCTGCCGAGCATGAACCTGGGCTTCGAGCTGCCGCATGACCAGATGTTCCGTATCGGCCTGGGCAAGACGCTGTCGCGCACGAAGATGAACGACCTGCGTCCGGGCGGCGGCGTCAGCGTGGACCGCGGGCACGTGGGTGGTGCGATCCTGTCGGGCAGCGCCGGCAATCCGAACCTGGAGCCGTTCCGTGCGAAGGCGCTGGACCTGTCGTGGGAAAAATACTTCTCGGTCAATGGTGCGAAGGGTTACGTGGCCGCAGCCGCCTTCTACAAGAAGCTCGACACGTACGTGCTGACCATTCCTAAAGAAGTCGACTTCGCGACGAGCGGCCTGCTGAGCGCCAAGACCCCGCTGCCGCCTTCCGGCTCGACCATCGGTATCCTGAACACCCCGGTCAACGGCTCGGGTGGCAACATCAAGGGTATCGAGCTGACGGCGTCGCTGCCGTTCGCCATGGTGACCAAGTACCTGACCGGCTTCGGCGTCGAGGTCAACTACTCGAACACCTTGAGCTCGGTGAACCTGCAGACGACCGGCCTGACCGTGGAAGACACGGGTGGCGTCAGCACGATCCCGCTGCCGGGCCTGTCGCATACGGTGACCAACGCACGTGTCTACTACGAGAACGCCGGTTTCCGCGTGTCGGTGGCTGCCAAGAAGCGTGGCGACTTCCTGGGCGAAGTCAGCGACTTCCAGGACAACAACCAGCTCACCTTCATCCGTGGCAACACGACTGTCGATGGGCAGATGAACTACGACTTCCCGGCCACGAGCGCGCTGAAGGGCCTGACGCTGTCGGCGGCCGTGAACAACTTCACGAACTCGCACTTCATCCGCTTCGCGGGCAAGCGTGACAGCATCGCGGAAGACATCAGCTTCGGCCGTACCTACAGCGTGGGCGCGAGCTACAAGTTCTAGTAGGGTGAACGGGTTTCCCGTCCACGCGTTCAATCACCGGTCGAGCGCCGCGACAATGCAAACGCCGGTTGGACGCGTGGACGGCGGAGCCGTCCACCCTACGGTATCCTGTCGGTGTCGACAGTTACGCAAGCACCCCTGCCGGCCCTGGTCAGCAGGGGTGTTTTTTCATGATCGCGAGACCCAGCATGCAAGTCCCTCACCTGAACACCATCGTCATCGTCGGCGGCGGCACCGCCGGCTGGATGACGGCCACCGCGCTCGCCACCGCGCTGCGCGGCCGCTACCGCATCCGGCTCGTCGAGTCCGACGAGATCGGGATCGTCGGCGTGGGCGAGGCCACGATCCCGATGATCCAGCGCTTCAATACCGTCGCGGGCATCGAAGAGGCCGAGTTCCTGAAAGCGACCAACGGCACGTTCAAGCTCGGCGTCGAATTCGTCAACTGGGGCCGCCGCGGCGACCGCTACATGCACGGTTTCGGGCGCCTCGGCCAGGATTTGTGGATGGTCGGCTTCGAGCAGTACTGGCACAAGATGCGCGCGCTGGGCAAGGCACGCGACCTGGCCGACTACTCGATCACGCGCGCGGCCGCGCGCGCGAACAAGTTCATGTTGCCGCGCACCGACCTGGGCAACTCGCCGCTGGCCGAGATCACCTACGCCTATCACTTCGACGCCGGCCTGTACGCGCGCCACCTGCGCAAGTTGTCGGAAAGCCGCGGCGTCGAGCGCATCGAAGGCAAGATCGTGCGCGCGACGCAGCGCGTGCACGACGGCCACGTGGACGCCGTCGTGATGGAAAACGGCGACCGCATCGAGGGCGACCTGTTCATCGACTGCTCGGGCTTCCGCGGCCTGCTGATCGAACAGACCCTGGCGACGGGCTACGAGGACTGGAGCCACTGGCTCCCGTGTGACCGCGCGCTGGCCGTGCCGTGCGAATCGGTGCCGGTCCTCACGCCGTACACGCGCGCCACCGCGCACCAGGCGGGCTGGCAATGGCGTATCCCGCTGCAGAACCGCATCGGCAACGGCCACGTCTATTGCAGCCGCTACATCAGCGACGACGAGGCCGCGCACGTGCTGCTGTCCAACCTGGACGGCAAGCCGCTTGGGGACCCGCGCCCGATCCGCTTCACGACGGGCATGCGCAAGAAGGCGTGGGAGAAGAACGTCGTGGCGATCGGCCTGTCGAGCGGTTTCCTGGAGCCGATCGAATCGACGAGCATCCACATGATCCAGGACGCGATCCAGCGCCTGCTCGATTACTTCCCCGACCAGGGCTTCAGCCAGCCGGACGTCGACGCGTTCAACCGCCTGTCGCGTTTCCATTACGAGCGCACGCGCGACTTCATCATCCTGCATTACTACGCGAACCAGCGCGACGACGCGGAGTTCTGGCGCGCCTGCGCGCACATGGAGATTCCGGCCGCGCTGCGCGAAAAGATCGACCTGTTCCGCACGCACGGCCGCCTGCGCCGCGTCGACAGCGAGCTGTTCACGGAAGTCGGCTGGCAGCAGGTCCTCGTCGGCCAGAACATCCACCCGCAAGCCTATCACCCGCTGGTGGACGTGCAGTCGGAAGAGGGCATCCAGGAATACATGGACAGCGTGGCCGACGTCATCCGCCAGTGCGTCGACTACATGCCCGATCACGCTGCGTTCATCGCCGAGTATTGCAAGGCGCCCCCGATGTAAGCCCCGCGCCGCCCGGATGCGCCAGCCGGGCGGCGTCCTCCTCCCCGATTCCCTCTCCAGTGCCCTCAGCCGTTCCCGCGGCGGCGCCGCCACGTCCATGTAACCGTTTTCATTCGTGGGTTTGTACCCGAACTACATTTCTTCGATGTATGTATCTACTAAAACAGCCCGCATAAACCCCCGTCTGTACGCATTCTGTGGGCGAAAACCACAAGTACATTACCAAAACCCGCGTTTCGTTGACACGTAATCTAGTTTTAATACAGAATCGGTTCCGAACGTTCGAGCCCGTGGCCGGCAACACGCATCGGCGAAAGGCTGACGTTCCTCTGATAAGCACATTGATTATGTCGAGGGGACACATGAACATTTCGAAGGGCAGTCAGCCCGCATTCCAACTCAGCCCGGTCGCGGTCGGTTGCGCCGTCTTCCTGACGCTCGCTGCCGCCCAGGCGTCCGCGCAGACCCAGGCGGCCGATGCCGCCCAGGCCGCACCGGTCGCCACCGTCACCGTGACGGGCATCCGCCGCAGTATCGAAGACGCGATCGCCGTCAAGCGGGACGCCACGAGCATCGTCGAGACGATCTCCGCCGAGGACATCGGCAAGCTGCCGGACATCAGCATCGCCGAATCGCTGGCGCGCCTGCCGGGCCTGTCGGCACAGCGCGTGAACGGCCAGGCGCAACAGATCAGCATCCGCGGCACGTCGGGCGACCTGTCGACCGCGCTGTTGAACGGCCGCGAACAGGTCAGCACGAGCGCGAACCGCACGGTCGAGTACGACCAGTACCCGTCGGAACTGATCAACGCCGTCACCGTGTACAAGACGTCGGACGCGGCGCTCGTCGGCCAGGGCCTGTCGGGCACGGTCGACCTGAAGACGATCAAGCCGCTGTCGCTGCGCGAGCGCGTCGTCACCTTGAACGTGCGCGGCGAAAAGAACAGCCAGGGCAAGATCAGCGCCGGCGCCAAGGACACGGGCAGCCGCATCAGCGCCTCGTACGTCGACCAATTCCTGAACCGCACCTTGGGTGTGGCCGTGGGCTATGCGCGCGCCGACAAGCCGAACGAGTCGCGCCAGTTCGAGACGTGGGACTGGGTCGACAACACGTCGGCCGTGCCAGGCAAGACGGTCAAGGTCCCGAAAGGCATCAAGTCGCTGGCGCAGACGGGCAACCAGGTGCGCGACGGCCTGATGGGCGTCGTCGAATGGCACCCGATCCGCGAGTTCACGTCGACCGTCGACGCCTACCACTCGCGCTTCAAGCTGAACGAAGACCGCCGCGGCATGGAGGTCCAGCTCACGGACGACAACAACGTCTCGTTCACGCCGACGACCGTCAACGGCAACGGCATCATGATGGCCGGTACCGCGAACAACGTCAATCCGGTGGTGCGCAACAACCACTATCGCCAGAACGACACGCTGACGGCCTATGGCTGGAACAACAAGTACATCGCGGGCGACTGGACCTTCGTCGCGGACCTGAGCCACTCGCAGGCCGACCACAAGGAAGAACTCGACGAGATCAACACGGGCCTCGCGTCGCGCCAGACGATGACGTTCGACTACGCGAACGGCACCGTGCCGAACATCGGCCTGACGGGCGTGTACAACGATCCGTCGCTGCTGACGATCGGCGGCCAGTACGGCGATGGCTACGTCAACGCACCGCACCTGAAGGACAAGCTGAACTCGTTCCGCGTCAGCGCCGAATACCGTTTCGACAGCAAGCTGTTCAACGGCGTCGAAGTGGGTTTCAATAACTCGAAGCGCGACAAGGAAAAGCACCACCTCGAGACCGGCTTCACGAAGCTGGGCACGGGCGCCATCGCCGCCGGCGCGGTCAACGGTTCGCAATCGCTGTACGCGCTCCCGGACACGCTGAGCTGGGACATCCCGTCCGTGCTGTCGCAAAACTTTGCGCCGTACACGCCGGCCGTGCTGGTGCCGTGGGGCGCGACGAAGAACTGGAGCATCACGGAGAAGGTGCAGACCGGCTACGCGAAGCTGAACATCGACACGGAACTGATGGCTATGCCGCTGCGCGGCAACGTGGGCATCCAGGCCGTGCACACGGACCAGAGCTCGACCGCGCAGACGCTGCGCGCCTGGCCGTTCGCCGACCTCGTGCCGCTGACGGACGGCAAGAAGTACAACGACTACCTGCCGAGCCTGAACCTGATCTGGAGCCTGCCGGAACAGCAGATCGTGCGCTTCGGCGCCAACAAGACCTTGGCCCGCCCGCGCCTGGACGAGCTGAACGCGTCGCGTGAAGTGGGCCTGACGCACCAGAGCACCGGTACGCCGTACGGCAACGGCGGCAATGCCCAACTCGATCCGTGGCGCGCGAATGCCGTCGACCTGTCGTGGGAAAAATACTTCGGCAACAAGGGCTACGTGCAGGTGGCGGGCTTCTACAAGGACCTGAAGTCGTACATCTACACGGTCACGGAACCGCGCGACTTCTCCGAGTACAACCTGCAGGGCGCGACGAGCAACATCGGCACGATGACCCAGCCGAAGAACGGCAACGGCGGCAAGCTGGAAGGCCTGGAACTGGCTGCCTCCGTTCCGCTGGACCTGTTCACCCCGGTGCTGTCCGGCTTCGGCGTGACGGCCAACGCGGCGTTCACGACGAGCGAGATCTCGATCAAGAACCAGAGCTTCGGCAACATGAGCATCCCGTTGCCGGGCCTGTCGAAGCGTGTGTTCAACGTGACGGCCTACTACGAGGACAACGGTTTCTCGGCCCGCATCGCCCAGCGCTACCGCAGCGACTACGTGGCCGAGATCGGCGGCATCGGCGGCGCGACGGAACTGACGTTCACTAAACCGGACCGCGTCGTCGACCTGCAGCTCGGGTATGACTTCAAGGAGATCAAGGGCTTGTCCGTGCTGTTCCAGGTGAACAACCTGACCGACACGGCGTTCCAGACCTACTCGGGTTCGACGGACCGTCCGCGCGGCTACACGAAGTACGGCCGCCAGATGCTGTTCGGCTTTAACTACAAGCTGTAAGCACGTCCCGGCGTCGTACGAATGCCCCTTGCCGTTGTTGCGGCAAGGGGCATTTTTCATGCACGCGATGCCAAATAATCCTGAACCCCGGCGTTCAAAGGAGTAAACTGGAGGTTTGCTTACGATTCTTAAAGATACTTTCCATGCATGACACACAGCTCCAGACGTTCGCCGACCTCGACATCCCCGCACCTATCCTCAAGGCATTGAAGGAGGTCGGCTACGAGACGCCGTCGCCGATCCAGGCCGCCACCATCCCCTTGCTGATGGAAGGCCGCGACGTGCTGGGGCAGGCGCAGACGGGCACCGGCAAGACGGCCGCCTTCGCGCTGCCCGTGCTGTCGAAGATCGACGTCAAGAACCCGGCCGTGCAAGCCCTCGTGCTCGCGCCCACGCGCGAGCTCGCGATCCAGGTCGCCGAAGCGTTCCAGAGCTATGCCGCGCACCTGAAGAATTTCCACGTGCTGCCGATCTACGGCGGCCAGAGCTACGGCCCGCAGCTGTCGGCGCTGCGCCGCGGGGTGCAGGTGGTCGTCGGCACGCCGGGCCGCGTCATCGACCACCTCGACAAGGGCTCGCTCGACATCTCGCAGCTGAAGACCCTCGTGCTCGACGAAGCCGACGAGATGCTGCGCATGGGCTTCATCGACGACGTCGAGCGCATCCTGCAGGAGACGCCGGAAGGACGCCAGACGGCGCTGTTCTCCGCGACGATGCCGGCGCAGATCAAGCGCATCGCCAAGACCTATCTGCGCGAACCGAGCGAGGTGACGGTCGCCGCCAAGACGACGACGGCCACCAACATCACGCAGCGCTACTGGCTCGTCGCAGGCCTGCAGAAGCTCGACGCGCTGACGCGCATCCTGGAAGCGGAGCCGTTCGACGGCATGATCGTCTTCGCGCGCACGAAGCTCGGCACCGAGGAACTCGCGGCCAAGCTGCAGGCGCGCGGCTTCGCGGCGGCCGCCATCAACGGCGACATGGCCCAGCAACAGCGCGAGCGCACGATCGAGCAGCTCAAGAACGGCAAGATCGACATCCTCGTCGCCACCGACGTGGCCGCGCGCGGCCTGGACGTGGAGCGCATCAGCCACGTGATCAACTACGACGTGCCGTCCGACCCGGAAAGCTACACGCACCGCATCGGCCGCACGGGCCGCGCTGGCCGCAGCGGCGACGCGATCCTGTTCATCACGCCGCGCGAACGGAGCCTGCTGAAAGCCATCGAACGTGCCACGCGCCAGCCGGTGGCGCAGCTCACGCTGCCGACCATCAAGGCCGTCAACGAAGTGCGCATCACGCGCTTCAAGGAACAGATCGGCCAGACCTTGGCCGCGGGCGGCCTCGACGTGTTCCGCTCCCTCATCGAAGACTTCGAGCGCGAGCAGAACGTGCCTGCGATCGACATCGCCGCGGCGCTGGCCAAGCTGTATCGCGGCGACGAACCGCTGCTGCTGGAAAAGCCGGACCGCGAGCCGAAGCCGGAGTTCCGCGAACGTGAACGCGAGCGCGATGAGCGTCCAGCGCGCGCGGGCCGCGAGAGCTTCGGCGACGAGCGTCCCGCACGTCCGGCCCGCGACAGCTTCAAGAAGGAACGCGTGGAGCGCGCGCCGGAGCCGGGCATGGCCACGTACCGCATCGAGGTGGGGCACCACCACGGCGTCAAGCCGGGCAATATCGTGGGCGCGATCGCGAACGAGGGCGGCATCGCCTCGCGCGACATTGGCCGCATCGAGATCTACGACGACTTCAGCACGCTCGACATGCCCTCCGACCTGCCTCCCGACCTGCTCGACCATCTGAAAAAGGTGTGGGTGGCGGGCCAGCAGCTGGGCATCACGCGCGACGGGCAGGAGCCGCCCGAGAAGAAGCCGGCCAAGCGCAAGTTCGCCGACAAGAAGCCACGCAAGGGTTAATCCGTCAAACGCGCTGCATCTGTGTTGTTTGACTACATTTTCTGTGGATTCAAGGCGCAAATCGCGTTGACACTCAGAAAACCCCATGTTACTTTGCTACATGTGGCAGCCTGGCACGAGTCCGGGCGCGTTAGGGGACACAGATGGAAATGCAAACTCACACGCTCAAGCCGCGGCTGTCGTTCTGGCAGTTGTGGAACATGAGCTTCGGCTTCTTCGGCATCCAGTTCGGCTTTGCGCTGCAAAACGTGAACACGAGCCGGATCTTCGCCACGCTGGGCACGTCGATGGACGACCTTGCCCTCGTGTGGCTCGCGGCACCCGTCACCGGTCTCCTCGTGCAGCCGGTGATCGGTTACCTCAGCGATAACACGTGGCACCCGACCTGGGGCCGCCGCCGTCCGTTCTTCTTCCTCGGCGCCGTGCTGGCCGCCACCGCGCTGTTCCTGATGCCGAATTCCGCCGCCATCTGGATGGCCGTGGCCGTGCTGTGGCTGATGGACGCGTCCATCAACGTGTCGATGGAGCCGTTCCGCGCGTTCGTCGGCGACAAGCTCGACACGTCGCAGCAGACGGCCGGCTTCGCGATGCAGACCTTCCTCATCGGCTGCGGCGCCGTGATCGCGTCGCTGCTGCCGATCCTGTTCACCGATGTCCTGGGCGTGTCCAACGTGCCCGTGAACGGCGCCGTGCCGGACTCCGTGCGCTACTCGTTCTACATCGGCGGCGCCGCGTTCCTGCTGGCCGTGACGTGGACCGTGTTCACGTCGACCGAACTGCCGCCGCCGGACCTCGACCGCTTCGCGGCCCAGCGCAAGCATTCGCGCAATATCGGCGTCGCGCTGCGCGAGATCGTGGGCGGTTTCGCGCACATGCCGAAGACGATGGTGCAGCTGGCGTTCGTCCAGTTCTTCTCGTGGGTCGCGCTGTTCGCGCTGTGGATCTACACCGGTCCCGCGATCGCCGACAACGTCTACAACACGACCGATCCGCTGTCGGCCGGCTACCAGGAGGCGGGCAACTGGGTCGGCGTGATGTTCGCCGTCTACAACGGCATATCCGCGCTGGCCGCGTTCGTGCTGCCCATGCTGGCGCGCCGCACGAGCCGCAAGGCATGCCACGCAGTGTGCCTCGCGATCGGCGGCCTGGCGCTGGCCAGCACGTTCTTCATCCACGACAAACACCTGCTGCTGATCCCGATGGTGGGTGTGGGCCTGGCGTGGGCGAGCATCCTCACGATGCCGTATTCGATCCTGGCCGCGGCGCTTCCGCCCAACCGCATGGGCTATTACATGGGCCTCTTCAACTTCTTCGTCGTGATTCCGCAGGTCGTCAGCGGTCTCGTGCTCGGCTGGTTCACGAAGCATATGTTCGGCAACCACGCGGTGATGACGCTGGTGCTGGGCGGCGTGTCGATGGTCATCGCGGCCGCGCTTGCGCTGTTCGTCACCGACCGCGACGGCGCGGCCGCCCGGTAAGCGGAAATAAGCGGCGCCACGCTCGGGGCGAGTGTCGTATCCTTACGGGTTTGACAACAACATCCCCGACAGGAGCACGACATGACGATTCAGACCATTGCGACGACCCCGTTCGCCGGGCAGCGCCCCGGCACGTCCGGGTTGCGCAAGAAGGTGACGGAGTTCCAGCAGCCCGGCTACCTGGAAAACTTCGTCGAGGCCATCTTCCTGACCTTGGGCGACTTTCAAGGGCGCACCCTGGTGCTCGGCGGCGACGGCCGTTACTTCAACCGTAACGCGATCCAGACGATCCTGCGCATGGCCGCGGCGCACGGCGTGGGCCGCGTGCTCGTCGGCCGCGGCGGCATCCTGTCGACGCCCGCCGTCAGCTGCGTCATCCGCAAGCGCGCCGCGCTCGGCGGCATCGTCCTCTCCGCCAGCCATAATCCGGGCGGTCCGGACGGCGACTTCGGCATCAAGTACAACATCGACAACGGCGGCCCTGCGCCGGAAAAGATCACCGAGGCCATTTACGAACACACGACGACCCTGACTTCGTACCGCATCAGCGATGCCGGCCCCGTCGACCTCGATAAACTCGGCAGCATCCGCATCGAAGACATGGAAGTGGAGGTGATCGATTCCGTGGCCGACTACGCCGAGCTGATGGCCGGCCTGTTCGACTTCGACGCCATCCGCGCCCTGTTCGCGCGCGGCTTCACGATGCGCTTCGACGGTATGTACGCCGTGTCCGGCCCGTACGCAAAGGCGATCATCGAAGGCATGCTGGGCGCGCCTGCCGGCACGGTCATCAATGCCGAACCGCTGGAAGACTTCGGCGGCCACCACCCCGACCCGAACCCTGTCAACGCGGCAGAATTGATCGCGCTGATGGACGGCCCGGATGCACCGGACTTCGGCGCCGCGTCGGACGGCGACGGCGACCGCAACATGATCGTCGGGCGCAAGCTCGCCGTGGCGCCGTCGGACAGCCTCGCCATCATTGCGGCGAATGCAACCGTGGCGCCGGGCTACCGCGACGGCATCAAGGGCATCGCGCGTTCCATGCCCACGTCGCAGGCCGCGGACCGCGTCGCGGCCTCGCTGGGCGTGTCGTGCTTCGAGACGCCGACCGGCTGGAAGTACTTCGGCAACCTGCTCGACGCGGGGCTTGCCACGTTGTGCGGCGAGGAGAGCTACGGCACCGGCTCCGCGCACATCCGCGAAAAGGATGGCGTGTGGGCCGTGCTGTTCTGGCTGAACCTCGTCGCCGCGACGGGCAAGTCGGTGAACGAGATCGTGCAGGCGCACTGGGCCCGCTTCGGCCGCAATTACTATTCGCGCCACGACTACGAAGCCGTCGACGCGGCGGCCGCGAATGCCATGATGGACGCGCTGCGCGCCAGGCTGCCGTCGCTCGCCGGCCAGACTTTCGGTGACTACCGTGTGCAGCTCGCCGACGATTTCACGTACACCGACCCTGTCGACAACTCCGTCTCCGCGCGCCAGGGCGTGCGCATCGTGATGACGGACGGTTCGCGCATCGTGCTGCGCCTGTCCGGCACCGGCACCGAGGGCGCGACCGTGCGCCTGTACCTCGAACGCTACGAAGCCGACCCGGCGCGCCACGACCTCGACACGCAGGACGCGCTGGCGCCGCTGATCGCCATCGCCGAGCAGGTGTCGGCACTCAAGCAGCGCACGGGCCGCGCCGAGCCGACCGTCGTGACCTGATCATCCACCCACCACAGGACCCCGCATGAAACTTCCCGTTCTCGCCGCTTCCCTGATGCTCGCATTCGGCGCCGCCTCGGCCGCGCCGGACCTCTCGCCCGTCAAGGCCAAGCCGTTCATTTGGGATAACGCGACCGTCTACTTCCTGCTGACGGACCGCTTCAACAACGGCGATCCGTCGAACGACCACGCCTACGGCCGCAAGAACGATGCAGCCGTCGCGCGCGGTTTCCTGGGCGGCGACCTGGCCGGCGTCACGGCCAAGATCAAGGACGGGTATTTCACGGACCTCGGGATCGACGCGATCTGGATCTCGCCCCCGGTCGAGCAGATCCACGGATCGACGGACGAAGGGACGGGCGTCAGCTACGGCTTCCACGGCTATTGGGCGCGCGACTTCACGGCCGTCGACGCGAACCTCGGCACAGAGAAGGACGTGCGCGACCTCGTCGCGGCGGCGCACGCGCGCGGCATCCGCGTGCTGCTCGACGTCGTGATGAACCACACGGGCCCCGTCACGGCGGAAGACCCGGTGTGGCCGGCGGACTGGGTGCGCACGGATCCGACGTGCACATTCAAGGACGTCAAGGGCACGGTCGACTGCGCGCTCGTGAAGAACCTGCCGGACTTCCGCACCGACAGCAATGCGAAGGTCGCGCTGCCGCCTTTCCTCGTCGCGAAGTGGAAGAAGGAAGGCCGCTACGAGCGTGAGGTGAAGGAGCTGGACGACTTCTTCAAGCGCACGGGTTATCCGCGCGCACCGCGCTACTACCTGATGAAATGGCACGCCGACTGGGTGCGCAAGTACGGCTTCGACGGCTTCCGCGCCGACACCGTCAAGCACACGGAACCCGCTGTGTGGAAGGACCTGAAGACGGTGGCGAGCCACGCGTACGAGGACTGGAAGCGCACGCCGGCCGGCAAGGAAGCCGTCGAGAAGATGGGCAACGTGCCGTTCTTCATGACCGCGGAAGCGTTCGGTCATTCGATCGCGGACGGCCGCCAGTTCGCGTACGACGACGGCACGAAGGTCGACTATTACAACAACGGCTTCGACAGCATGATCAACTTCACCTTGCCGCGCGACGCGGGGCAGGGCTACGAAAAGCTGTTCTCCGATTATTCGACGCAGCTGAATGGCCCGCTGCAAGGCGTGACCGTATTGAACTACCTCGATTCGCACGACGACAGCCATCCGTTCGATCCGCTGCGCGAGCATCCGTTCGAGGAAGCGGACAAACTGCTGCTGGCGCCGGGCCAGGCCCAGGTCTATTACGGCGACGAGACGGCGCGCGTACTGAAGATCGACGGCGCCGAGGGCGACGCCAACCTGCGCTCGTTCATGAACTGGGACCAACTGCGGAACAATGCGCGCGTGGGCCTGCACGGCGTGGCCGAGGTGCGCGACTACTGGGCGCGCCTGATCCGCTTCCGCCACGCGCATCCGGCCGTGGGCGCGGGCGTGCACCAGATGATCGCGTCGAGCCCGTACACGTTCAAGCGCACGTACGAGAAGAACGGCGTGAACGACCGCGTCGTCGTCGCGCTGGGCTTGCCGCAGGATCGCACGGTCGCCATTTCCGTGGTAGGCGTGTTCGGCGACGGGCAGACGGTGCGCGATGGCTTTACCGGCAAGACGGCCATCGTCGCGGACGGCAAGGTCAAGTTCGATACGCGGGCGCCGGTGGCGTTGATCTCGCAGGATTGAGCGCCGAACCAGTCGTAGGGGGGGCGGCCTCCGCCCACGCGGACGTTTGCCGTTCGCCTGCGTAGGGTGGGCACGCTGTGCCCACCCGACGGCATCATCACGATGCGCCCAACCACGGATGGGCGGCCAGCCACCGCCCCAATTCATTATCGTTCGCGCACTGCAGCTTGCTGAAGATATTCGCCCGGTGCGTCTCGACGGACCGCGGCCCGCACGGCGGCACGAGCAGCCGCGCGATCTCCTTGTTCGGCTGACCGAGCCCCACGAGCCGCGCCACCTCCCGTTCGCGCGGCGTCAGCTCCGCCCAGAGCCGCAGCGCGTGCGCACGTGCGCGCGCCTCCGCGATGGCGGCGGGCAGCTTGTCGAGCAGGTGCTGCGTATCCGGCTTTTCCACCCAGTCCCAGGCGCCTTGTCGCACCGCTTCCAGCGCCGTCGGGATGTCGCCGTGGCCGGACAGGAACAAGGTGACGAGCGGGCTGTGCGCCGTGCGCAGGCGGTCGAACACGGCCAGGCCGCTCATGCCGCCGAGGCGCAGGTCGAGGATCAGGCAGCCCGGCTGGCGCATGTCGACGGCGTCGAGGAACGCTTCGCCGGACTCGAACGCCTGCACGGCGAGGCCCTGCGAAAACAGCAGCAGCAGGAGGGAGCGGCGCAGGGCTTCGTCGTCGTCGACGACGTACAGGGTCAGCGGAATGTCTTTCATGGCACGGTGGGAAGCGTGAAGGAAAAGGCCGCGCCGCCGTCCGCGCGGTTCTCGACGGTCATGAAACCGCCGTGCGCCTCGACGATGGTGCGGCAGATGTTCAGCCCGAGCCCCAGGCCGTCCGGGCGCGTCGTGAAGAACGGCGCGAAGATCTGGTCCAGCTGTTCCGGCGGAATGCCGGGCCCCGCGTCGCTCACGGTGACGCGCACGCCATGCTCGACCCGGGCGGCCGCGAGTTCGATGCCAGCCCGGCGCGGCGGCAGGTCTTCCATCGCATGCATCGCATTGTGGATCAGGTTGACGAGCACCTGCTCGAGCAGAACGCGGTCGCCGCGCACGCTTGCATCGCCATCGTCCAGCGACAACTGCAAGGCGATGCCGTCGCGCTGCAGCTCCGGCGTGAGCAGGGTCGCCGCGTGCGTGACGACGCTCGCGATGGGCAGCCGTTCGTACTGGCCCCGCTGCGGATTGATGAACGCGCGCACGCGCTTGACGATCTCGCTCGCGCGCTTCGATTGTTCGACGATCTCGTCGAGCGCGCCGGCCAGCAGGTCGCGCGGCGCCGACTGGGCGGCGAGGGCGCGCGCCGCGACGGCGAAATTCGACAGCGCCATCAACGGCTGATTCAGTTCGTGCGCGAGCGTGGAGGCCATCTCGCCCACGCTTGCGAGACGCGCGCTGCGCTGCAGGCGGATTTCCTGGTCGCGCTGGCGGGCTTCCGCCTGCTTCTGCGCCGTGATGTCGACGACGGAACTCATCCAGCCCCGGTGCACGCCCTGCGCGTCGACGAGCGGCGCCGTGTAGACCATCGTGATGACGTCGTGGCCGTCCTTGTGGCGGATGCGCGATTCGAAGCCGTGCGGCGCGGCGCGGCCCTGCAGCGCGTCGGTGCTTTCCCGTTCGTGCTTTTCGTGGTCGTCCGGGTGCCAGTAGGGGTAGGGCGGCCGGCGGCCCAGCAGCTCGTCCGCGCTGTAGCCCACCATCGCGCACAGCGCCGGATTGACGTAGATGATCTTGCCCGACGGGTCGCGCGCGCGCATGCCCACGAGCAGCGAGTCTTCCATCGCCTTGCGGAATGCGTGCGCCTCTTCCAGGTCGCGCGTGCGCGCCTCGACGCGGCGTTCCAGTTCGATGCGCGCCGTCTTCTGTTCGATGAAGCGCTTCTCGCGCAGGCGCCAGTACAGCACACCGAGCAGCAGCAGCGCGACGGCCAGCGCGGCCAGCATCAGCGCCAGCTGGCGCGCCTGCGCGACTTCCTGCATGTCCGTCGTGACGGTGAGGGTCCAGCCCAGTTCCGGCAGCGGCGTGTCGAGCGCGAGCAGGTCCATGCGGCGGTTCGCGACGCTCGTGCGCAGCACGACACCAGGCGTGCCGCCGCGCGATTCCACGTGCCAGGGCAGGACGGGGAATTGCGTCCGGTCGCCGTACTGGCGGTGCTCGGCGATCCATTGCAGGTCCGCCGCGGGCACGGGCCGGATGGCGTGGAACAGCCATTCCGGCACGGAGGAGAGGAACACGATGCCGTGGCGGTCGCGCAGGACGACGGGATCGGTGCCGCGCTGCCACGTGGCCTGCAGCGCTTCCAGGCTGATCTTCACGACGACGACGCCGAGGATCGCGCCGTCCGCGCGCACGGGTTCCGCGATGAACAGGCCGGACTGGCCCGTCGTCAGGCCCAGGCCGTAGAACAGGCCGCGCCGGCCTTGCACGGCGTCTTCGAAATAGGGGCGCTGGCGGTACGACTGGCCGACGAAGCTGGACGGCAGGTTCCAGTTGCTGGCGGCGAGCGTCAGTCCCGCGCGGTCGACGAGGAATAGCGCGGCGGCGCCCGTCGTCGACTGCAGGTCGGCGAAATAGTCGTTCACGCGCGCGCGCAGGGCCGCGTCGCGCGGCGCGCGCAGCAGCGCCTGCACGTCCGGGTGGCGCGCGGCCGCGTGCGGGAGGAAGTCGTGGCGCTCGACGAGGCCGCGCAGGCCCAGCACGTGCGCGGCCGCGGCCTGGCGCAGGCCTTCCGTCTTCGTCTGCAGCTCATGGCGCTCGGCCCAGTCGCCCGATGCCGCGATGACGGCCAGCGCGCCGGCGGCGACGAGGAACCGGCGGACGAGACGGGGAGAGGGCAGCGGGAGCATGCAGCAACGATAGCAGTTGCGCGGGGCGATGGGAACCGCCTCCGTAATTTTACGGAGGAGGGCGCGCCGACTTTGCGGATGTGCGCCGGGCCGCCGGCTGGGATAGTGGGCATACGAATAAGAGGAGACTTCCATGAACACCATCACATCCAAGGCCGGCGCCCAGGCAGGCGCAGGCGCCGGCGAGCGCATCTCCGGCCAGCGCCTGAAGGCCATCTTCATCGGCTCGGCCGGCAACCTCGTCGAGTGGTTCGATTTCTATTGCTACTCGGCGTTCGCGCTGTACTTCGCCAGCGCGTTCTTTCCCAAGCAGGACCCGACCGCGCAGATGATGTCCACGGCGGGCATCTTCGCGCTGGGCTTCTTCGTGCGCCCGATCGGCGGCGTCCTGTTCGGCCACATCGGCGACCGCCTGGGCCGCAAGAAGGCGCTGATGACGTCCGTGCTGCTGATGTGCTTCGGCTCCCTGTTGATCGCCTGCGCGCCCACGTATGCCGCGGCCGGCATCCTGTCGCCGTGCCTGCTGCTGCTGGCGCGCCTGCTGCAAGGCCTGAGCCTGGGCGGCGAATACGGCGCCAGCGCGACGTATCTGTCGGAGATGGCGGACTCGAAGCACCGCGGCTTCTACAGCAGCTTCCAGTACGTGACCCTGATCGGCGGCCAGTTGCTGGCGCTCGTGCTGCTGCTCGTGCTGCAGAAATTCCTGCTCGACGCCGACCAGCTGCGTGCGTGGGGCTGGCGCATCCCGTTCTTCGTCGGCGCCTGCCTCGCGCTGATCGCCATGCGCATGCGCCACGACCTGCCGGAGACCGCATCGTTCGAAGCCGCCCGCAAAAAGGCGAAAACGATGGGAGGCCTGAAGCAACTGGCCCAGCATCCGCGCGAAGTGCTGCTCGTGATCGGCCTGACGATGGGCGGCACGCTGGCGTTCTATGTCTACACGACCTATATGCAGAAATTCCTGCGCCTGTCCGTCGGCCTCTCCGACTCGCAGACGACGGCCGTGTCGGCGGCGTCGCTGCTGTTCGCGATGTGCCTGCAGCCGCTGTACGGCGCGCTGTCGGACCGCATCGGCCGCAAGCCGCTGCTCATCGGCTTCGCGCTGCTCGGCACCCTGTTCACCGTACCGCTGCTGTCCGGCATCCGCCACGCGAGCGGCCCGTGGGAAGCGTTTGCGCTGATCGCCTGCGCGTGGATGATCGTGTCCGGCTACACGTCGATCAACGCCCTCGTCAAGGCCGAGCTGTTCCCGGCATCGATCCGCGCCACCGGTGTCGGCGTGCCGTATGCGTTCGCGGTCTCCGTGTTCGGCGGCACGGCCGAGTATCTCGCGCTGTGGTTCAAGTCGATCGACCTGGAGAGCGGTTTCTACTGGTACGCGACGGCCGTCATTGCGTGCACCCTGGCCGTCTGCTGGTTCATGCGCGACACGGGCGCGCTGTCGAAGATCGATGCGGAGGCACACGGGCAGTAACGCGGCCTGGGCTTGTCGAAATGGAAAGAGCGGTCCCGCGGGGCCGCTCTTTTCGTTGTGACCGTCCGAATCGGTCCACAATCGCTTTTTGGTGCATTTCAATCAATGGTATCCTACGCGCCAAAGATGACACCGACCCGAGACGCGCGACCATGACGTTTGAACCCGACACCGAACAGAAGCCGACCCGCGCCGCCTATTCCGACGGCCCGCGCCTGCTGGCCGACATCGGCGCCACCCATGCGCGCTTCGCCCTGGAGATCGCGCCCGGCGTGCTGCGCAACGTGGCCGTGCTGCTGTGCGACGACTACCCGGGCATCGTCCCGCTGCTGAACGCCTACCTGGCCCAGACGCAGGCGCAGAACGGCGGCGCGCGCATCACGCACGCGGCCTTCGCGCTCGCGAACCCGATCAGCGGCGATTTCATCCGCATGACCAACCGCGACTGGCAGTTCTCGACGGAAGAGGTGCGGCGCACGCTCGGCCTGACGACGCTCTTGATCGTGAACGACTTCACGGCGCTGGCGATGGCGCTGCCGGGCTTCAAGCCGGAAGACCTGCTGCAGATCGGCGGCGGCAAGCCCGCGTCGAACGCCGTGGCCGGCGTGCTGGGGCCGGGCACGGGCCTCGGTGTGTCGGGCGTGATCCCGACCGTGGACGGCTTCGTGACCCTCGGCAGCGAGGGCGGCCACGTCAACTTCGCCCCGGCCGACGAGCGCGAGTTCGCGATCCTGCAATACGCCTGGCGCGAATGGCAGCACGTGTCGAACGAGCGCCTGATCTCCGGCCCCGGCATGGAAATCATCTACCGCGCGCTGGCGCTGCGCAACGGCGTCGAGGCGCCTCCACGCGACGCCGCCGCCATCATGGCGGGCGCGCTGGAACAGAAGGACGCGCTGTGCCTCGAAGTGCTCGAATGCTTCGCGGGCATGCTGGGCGGCGCCGCCGCCAACCTGGCCGTCACCCTGGGCGCGTTCGGCGGCATCTTCATCGGCGGCGGCATCGTGCCCCGGATGGCCGAGTGGTTCAAGACGTCGCCGTTCCGCACCCGCTTCGAAGCCAAGGGCCGCTTCTCCAGCTACCTGGCGCAGATCCCGACGTACGTGATCATGATGCCGACGCCGGCGCTGTACGGCGTGTCGAGCATCCTGTCCGAACACCTGCGCAACCGCAGCGGCGCCAACACGCTGATGGAACGTGTGCAGCACCTGCAGGCGGAACTGTCGCCGGCCGAACAGCGCGTGGCGCAGCTCGTCATCGAGCATCCGCGCAAGGTGCTGTCCGAGCCGATCGCCGAGATCGCGAAGCTGGCCGACGTCAGCCAGCCGACCGTGATCCGCTTCTGCCGTTCGCTGGGCTTCACGGGCCTGGCCGACTTCAAGCTGAAGTTCGCGGGCAGCCTGACGGGCACGATCCCCGTGCGCCACAGCCAGGTGCGCATGACGGACAGCACCCATGATCTGTCGGCGAAAGTCATCGACAACACGGTGTCTGCGATCCTGCGCTTCCGCGACCAGCTGGACGTGAACTCGATCGACCGCGCCATCGACATCCTGCGCCGCGCTAAGCGCGTGGAGTTCTACGCGATGGGCAATTCGCGCGTGGTGGCGCTGGACGGCCAGCATAAATTCTTCCGCTTCCGTATCCCGACGTCGTCGTACGGCGACTCGCACCTGTTCGCGCTGGCGGCCGAGCTGCTGGGGCCCGGCGACGTCGTCATCGCCATCTCGACGACGGGCCAGCTGCCCGAACTGCTCGACGCCGTCGACGTGGCGCGCAATGCCGGGGCGGACGTCATCGCCATCACGAGCAGCAAGTCGGCGCTCGCGCGCAAGGCCAGCGTGTGCCTGGCCGTCGACCACAGCGAGGACAGCACGACGTTCCTGTCGATGATCTCGCGCATCCTGCAACTGCTCCTCATCGACATCATGGCGGTCGGCATCTCGCTCGGCCCGGCCGGCGAAGCGGTGGCCGACGGCGACAGCGAACGCCGGCGCCTGCTGATCTCCCACCTCGACATCTGACCTGGCGATCGTGGCGCGCTCGACCTCCGCCACGATCGGTCTCACCGCGCTCGCGATGGCGGCGTTCGCCGCGAACTCGCTGCTGTGTCGAGCCGCCCTGCGCGACGCGCACATCGACCCCGCCACGTTCGGCGCCGTGCGCGTGACGTCCGGCGCGCTCGTGCTGGCGCTCGCGATGCGCGTGCGTGCGCGGCCTACGGCCGTCGCGGACTGGCGCGCCGCCGCCATGCTGTTCGCCTACGTGGCCGCCTTCTCGTTCGCCTACCTCACGCTGCCCGCCGGTACGGGCGCATTGATCCTGTTCGGCGCCGTCCAGCTGACGATGTTCGCCGTGGGCCTCGCGCGCGGCGAACGGTTCTCACCGCGCGGCTGGGCGGGTCTCGCGCTCGCGGTGGCCGGCTTCGTCGTGCTGGTGCTGCCTGGTGTCGCGGCACCGCCGGCGGCCGGCGCCGCGCTGATGGCCGTCGCGGGCATCGCGTGGGGCGCGTACTCGCTGCGCGGGCGCGGCGTGCCCGATCCGCTCGCGGCCACGGCGTCCAATTTTCTGCGGGCGATGCCGCTGGCGTTGGCGTTGGGTCTCGCGTTCGTCGGGCGCGCCCATGCGGACGTTGCCGGCGTCCTGCTGGCCATCGCGTCGGGTGCGCTCACGTCGGGGCTCGGCTACGTGATCTGGTATGCGGCGCTGCGCGGACTGTCGGCGCTGCAGGCGGCCAGCGTGCAGCTGTCCGTGCCCGTGATCGCCGCGTGCGCCGGCACGCTGTGGCTGGACGAGGCGTTCACGGCGCGGCTGCTGGCGGCCGTCGTCGCGATCCTGGGCGGGATCGCGCTCGTGTTGACGGACCGCGCGCGCAAGCGGGGATAGGTGGTCGTGACATTTCGTGATTTTTTCGCGCCGGCAAGCTGTTATGCTGGGTCGCGTTTTCATCACGGAAGCGACGAGCCATGACGATTCGCATTTCGCGTAGCACTGCAACGTCCGCCGGCGCGCTGGCGCTGCTGCTGGGTGGTGGCGGGACGCCGGCCCTGGCCGATCCGGGCGAGCTGCGGCCGCCCGCGCACGTCACCTGCATCCACGTGCCGGCCGTCCTGTCGGGCATCGAAACGAAGGGACTGTTCAAAGTCGAGTCGGAAACGCGCCTCGAGCGCGGCCCGTATATCGCCGAAGGCGAGGACGCGGAAGGCACGTATTACCGCGCGCCGCCGGGTGGCGTCTATCAGGGGCCGCCGAAAGACAAGCCGGCCAAAGGCGCGTGGCAGCTCGATCGCGATGGCGGCATTTTTGTCGCCCGCGATCCGTCGGCACCGCCGCAACTGTATTCGTACGTCATCGAGAACGGCACCTCCGCCGCAACCCTCGTCCCTCCGGCGGCGGCCGACTGCACCAACACGACATATGTCCGCGATCCCAACACCAAGGCCGTGCGTGTCGCGGCATATGCCGGCGAGGGTGTGGCACGGGCCGACGCGAAGCGAGTGGGCTTGGCGGGCGGCAGCGTGATCGGTTACGCCCTCAACGAATTGATCGAGGGGCGCAACAACGGCAGGATCGTGAAGCTGCCGCAGTCGAAGAATGCCGAGTTCAATGCCAGGCTCGGCGAGTTCGCGCGTCATGCGGTGCCGATCAAGGCCGAGGGTGCGCAGGACTGAGATTCATCGAGACGGGCAAAGAATTGGGGCGCAATGCGCGCCACAGGTGCCGCTGCGGTAGCGACCGAGATGAGGCAGCAGAACTTTTCTATGGAGATGTCGATGGGAATCCGGACGTTATCGATGGCTGCAGTCTGCCTGGCTACGCTGTGCGGCTGCGTGTCCCTCGCCCAGAATATCAACGGCAGGAATGCGGCAAATCACGAGGCGGCAGCGCGCGTCGCCGCGCACAACGGCGACTGGCAGACGGCGCGCCTGCAATATGCCCAGGCTTTGACAAACGCGCGCCTCGCGCATGCGGGCGCCGACGAGGAGGGCCGGTTGAGTTATGAATACGGCCGGGTGCTTGGCATTACCTGCAGCTATGGGTTGGCCGAACAGATGCTGCAGGCGTCCCTGCAGTTCGCACGCCAGTCGGGTGGTCCGGCGTATTTGCCCCAGCTCGAATTGGCGTTAATGGCCGAGAAGCAGGGGCCGCAACAGGCAGTCAAGTATTACCGTGAACTGGAGCCTCAACTGGACGATACGCAGTTTTCGGCTCGACATCCCCGCGGCGTGGCCGATGTGCGCAGACGTTACGCATCCGTCCTCGCTGCAAGCGGAGATGAAGCGGGGGCGACGGCGCAACGAGCAAAGGCATCTGCGCTGGAGGCAACGAACCCCGGGTCGAGCGAAGAGGGGCCTGTCACGCCGTATGGCAGTGCTTGTGTGGCGAGCGGGACATCGAACTGAAGAAGCAGACAGGCACGGCAGCACTGCAAGCGAAAGAAGAAGGGGTAGCCGATGCAAGATAAAGCAGAGATCGAAATATCATACAAATAAAGCTTCCCGCCCGCGGGGCAACGGAAGTGTCTGGTCATGAAATACAAATATTCACAACATCGTCCGATTCAAGGGAACACCGTCCGGGGTTCCGTCTGCGCCCTGTTTGCGCTGCTGCTGGCCCAGGCGGCGCCGGCCTTTGCCGCCGCACCCGCGCCGCGCGTGGTCCAGGTGGCCGACAAGCATTTCGTGCGCGGTGGACCGCTGCCCACGTGGGCGCAACCTCTGGCCGAGATCGCACCGACCACGCGCCGCGATCCGCTGGTGTTCCGCCTGCGCGAGGCGCAGAGCCTGGTCGGGCCGGCGCCGGCCACGCTGGTCAATCAGGCCTTGCAGGTCAACGACGCCTCGGCACTGGCGACGATCGGCCAATACAGCATCACCTACCACGCGGACTACCAGAAGCTGACCTTGCACCGCATCGCCATCGTGCGCGACGGGCGCGTGCTGGACCGTATGCACAGTGCAAACATCCGTACGCTGCAGCAGGAAGCGCAGGTGCGCAACGGTGTCTACGAGGGCGCCAGCACGCTGCAACTGCTGCTGGACGACGTGCGCGTCGGCGACACGCTGTGGATCACCTACACCACCGAGGGCACGAACCCGGTGTTCGGCAAGCGCTGGTCGGACGAGTTTTCCTGGGATCTGCAAGTGCCGGTGGAACTGCGCCGCCTGACCGTCCTGCATCCGCGCAAGCAGCCGCTGCACTGGCGTCAGCTGGGCGACTTCAGCCGCGAGACCGTCGTGCCGGCCATCGACCAGGTCGGCGACCTGGAGCGCATCCGCTTCGAGGGACGCGCCCTCGATGCCGTGGAGTTCGAGCCCTCCACGCCGCCCGACTACCTGGCCCTGCGCATGCTGCAGATGAGCGAGTACGACACCTGGCAGGACGTCGCTGCCTGGGCCGCCGCGCTGTTCCCGCCGGCGGCGCCGACGCCGGCGCTGCGCGACGTGGCGAAGCGCTTCGCGGCCGAGACCGACCCCGCCGCGCGCGCCGCCGCCGCGCTGCATTGGGTACAGGACGAGATCCGCTATTTCAGCGTGTCGATCGGCGAGAATTCGCACCGTCCGCAGCCGCCCGAGGTGGTGCTGCGGCGCCGCTACGGCGACTGCAAGGACAAGGCTTACTTGCTGGTGAGCCTGCTCGGCCAGCTCGGCATCCATGCCCGTCCGCTGTTGGTCAATGCCACCCTGCCGTCGGTGCCGGCGCGCGTCACGCCGGCGCCGACGTGGTTCGACCATGTCATCGTCGGCATCGATTTGGGCGGCAAGACCGTCTACGTCGACCCGACCCGCACCGGCCAGAAAGGCCCGCTCGACACGCTGGCGCCGGTGATGCCGGGCGCGCCCGCGCTGCCGGTCGACGCGGCGGCCACCGCGCTCGTCACGCTGCCCGAGCGCGACGACGGCCGTCCGATGTTCGAGCACGTCGACCGCATCGTCATCGACGCCTTCGACGGCGACGCCACGCTCGAGAGCCGCGACATCTACCGGGGCGAATACGCCGACAGAGCGCGGCAGCGCACCCCGTCGATGAGTTCCAAGGAATTGCTGCGCGAGGCGCTGGCGCCTTACGAAAAGACTTATCCCGGCTTGAAGGTCGTCGACGGTCCGCACGCCTCCGACAAGGCCGACCAGGGCCTCTACGAGATCGTCTCGACGTTCAAGCTGCCCAAGCCCGTCGATCAAAGCGAGGAACGTTACAGCCTGCCGTACACCACCCAGATCATGGACGGCACGCTCGGCATCCCGAACAACCTCACGCGCAACTTCCCCTTCGCCTACCCGCGCGGGAAGTACGCGGGACGCTACCGCCTGCGCATCGTGTGGCCGCGCGACGTACGCCATGCCGGCGAGATCGCCGCCAAGACGATCGACGACGACTTCCTGCACCTGCAGGAGGAATACGCCTTCCGCGGCAACTACCTCGACTACGTGCTCGACTATCGCCTGAAGAGCGACCGCATCGCCGCCGCCGATCTGCCCCGGCTGCAAAAGGACACCAAGCAGTTGAATCCTTTCGTCGAGGCCTCGTTCCGCGTCGCGCGCGGCGCCGTTGCCAAAGGCGTGTCGGGGCTGTCATTGCGCGACATCGAAGTGGCGCGCACCCAGCAGGACGCGATCGCATGGGGCCGCGAACTGGAGACGCGCAAGGCCCCCAAGCTGAGCGACGAGGAGCAGTGCGACATGCTGCACGACGCCGACGTGATGCGCGCCATCGACTTCCCGAAGAGTGTGCGCGGTGCCGACGGCCTCCTTGACGCGATGGTGCGCGAGAGCTTGCCGGGCACCGCCGCCTGCGTCGCCAACGCGTTGTTCGCGCGCGGCGATTTCGAGGGCGCGATCACCGCCTTCGAGCACGCCAAACCGGGCGACGCCGACGCGGCGCGCGCGACGCTCGCGTGGGCGCGGCTGCATGCGCGCGACCCCAAGCGCGCGGCGGCCGACATGCTGCGTTTCGTCCAGGCGGTCAGCGCTTCCGGCGCGCTGACCGCGTTCGACCTTGCCGACGCGGCGGCCCTGCTCAAGCGCAGCGGCGCAGCGCTGCCGCCGGCGCTGGCGGCGCGCGCGCGTGAACTGCCGGACGGGCCCTGGCCGCGGCCCTTGCTGGCCCTGCAGGCCGGTACGCTCACACCGGAAGCGTTGCTGGCCCAGGCCCAAGCGCTGCCCGGCGATGCGGGCGCGCTCGCGCTGGACGACGCCTGGCTGTTCATCGGCGAACAGCGTCTGGCCGGCGGCGACCGGCGCGGCGCGCGCGTCGCTTTCGAGCACGTGCGGGCGCATGCGCCGATCAACACACGCGTGCACGTGCGCGCGCTGGCCGAGCTGGCGACGTACGCATCGGAAGATCCGGATACCCGCGGCGCGGCGGGCCTGGCGGAACGGAGCGACATGAAGGGCGCGGTCGTGGCCTGGACCCGCGCGGCGCAGCGCGGCGACGCCGAGGCCCAGTACCGCCTCGGCCTGGCCTATCACTTCGCGGACGGTGTGCCCAAAGACCAGGCGGCGGCATCGCATTGGTTCGAGCTGGCTGCGCGCCAGCACCATGCCGGCGCCAGCAACATGCGCGGCTTGTATTTCGACAACGGCATGGGCGGTCAGCCGCAGGACCTCGCGGCGGCCAACGACTGGTACCTGCGCGGCGCCGAACTCGGCGACGATACCGCCGCCCTGAACGTCGGCCGCGACTACGCGAGAGGACACGGCCTCGCGCGCGACCCTGAACTCGGCACGCGCTACCTGATCCGGGCTGCCGAGACCAACAACCTGGAAGCCCAGGCGCTCCTGGTCTGGCGCTTCGCCGAGGGCAGAGGCGTGCCGCGCGACGACGTGGCCGCCGCTTACTGGGCCGAGCGCGCGGCCACGCGCGGGAGCGCCGACGCACGCGTCGACCTTGGCCGCTTCCTGTGGGACGGGCGCGGTGTCGACAAGAATCCCGAGCTCGGCACGCGCATGATCCGCGAAGCCGCGGACCTCGGCAGCGTCAAGGCCTGGTACTTCATGGGCGAAGCGTACCTGTTCGGACGCGGCATGGCGAGCGACCCCAAGGCCGCTTTTTCCTGGATCGAGAAGGCGGCGCGAGCCGGCCACCCGTTCGCCAGATACCAGCTCGGCTTGGCCTACCTGCTGGGACGGGGCGTGACGCGCGATCCCGAGCAGGCCGTGACCTGGCTCGAGCGCGCGGCGGACGACCGCGTGACCGACGCCGACGTCGTGCTGGGCGAAATCTACACGCGCGGCGACCCGCGTCCGGTCGATCTGGCACGGGCCGCCGGCTACTATCGCGCTGCGGCCGAGGGCGGCCATCGCGAAGGCGAATGGCGCTATGCCGGCATTCTGCGCGACGGCAAGGGCGTGCCGGCCGATCCGGTGCAGGCCGCGCGCTGGATGCGCAAGGCGGCTGACGCCCAGGTCGGCTATGCGCAGACCGAACTGGCCCGCATGTACCAGGCAGGCATCGGCGTCGAACGCGACGACGCCGAAGCCCGGCGCAGCTACCGCAATGCGGCGCGCGGCGGCGACTGCGAAGCGATGGATGGCCTGGCCGCGATCTACGACAGCGGCCAGGGCGTGCCGCGCAACCCGCGCATGGCCCAGGTGTTCTACGCCCTGGCCGCGCGCGACGCCGCGGCCACGCGTTGCGCCGGTGCCGCCGACAAGGTGAAGAAGATGGGGGCACGCCTGGATGCCGCCATGCTGGCCAGTGCCGAGGCGACGGCGGCGGCGTGGAAGGTCGGCGAGCCGCTGCCGGACGAAGTGGAGGAAGGTCGCGGCAAGGTGAACTGATTACGGAAGGACTACCCTATGATTTGTTCGATCCGCGCGTTAACGGCAACCTTTGGCTTGCTGGTGTCGGCAGGGATGGCACAGGCACAGACACGAATCGAAACGACGTCGTTGGTGCCTCCCCAGCAGGTGCCCGCGTCAGTTTGTGTCAAACCGGCTTATCCGATCGATGCACTCAGGGCGGAGGCCGCGGGTGTCGTGACGATGCGATTTTTGATCGGGGCCGACGGCGCTGTACAGGAAACAAGATTGGTGAAGTCGAGCGGTCACGCGAGCCTGGACCACGCAGCCATCGATGCGCTGTCGAAGTGCCGTTTCAAACCCGCGGCAGTCGACGGCAAACTTGTCGAACATTGGCAGGAAGTTAAATATACCTGGTCGCTCGACTAAACGAGCGCTCGGGGATCGCGTGTGTGCTGCTCGCCGTGGATGCGAAGAATGAGCGGCATGCGCCGACGCCTTTCGCTTTGCTGCTCGACGTGCTTTGGCTGCCATGTCCTGCCAATGTTGACCTAGCGCCGCACTGATCGGAAAACTACTACACTGCCAGGATATTCCGGTTTCACCACCCACAGCGGGAGCCGCAATGGATATCCAACCGAAGGCGCGTACGAGCGTGTGGCAACGAGCCGCACCGGCACTGTTGATGATGATCCTGGCACCTACGTTCACCGAGCTGCTGCTCGGCGGAACGCGCTTGTCGACGTTGATCGCGTTCCCGCCCGTGCTGCTGATGGAGATCTTGGTCTGGGGCGGCGGTGCCGTCCTGCTGCGCGGCCTGGCCCGCAAGCTGAAGCTCGGTTGGAGCAGCCTGCTGATGTTCGCACTCGCGCTGGCCGTCGCCGAGGAATTCGTGATCCAGCAGACGAGCCTCGCGCCGCTCGTCATCCAGCTCAAGGGCGTGGAGTGGGGCCGTGCCGGCGGCATCAATTACGTCTACGCGCTCTGGGCACTCGCCTACGAAGCGGCGTGGGTCGTGCTGTTCCCCACGCTGGTCGCTGAACTGGTCTTCCCGGACCGGCGCGACGGGACGTGGGTCAGCACGCCGATGACTGTCGTCCTCGCGATCCTGTTCGTGCTGGGCGCGATCATGGCGTGGTTCGCGTGGACACACATCGCCCGGGTCAAGACCTTCCATCTGCCGTTGTACAACCCCACCCGCGTCGAGCTGGTGGCCGCCGTCGCGGTCATCGTGGGCTTGATCGCCTGGGGCATCAAATTCCCGCCGACGTTCGGCAGCGCCTGGCGTCCGACCAGCCCGGTGGTCGTCGCAGGGCTCGGCGGCCTGTGGGGCGTCTTGTGGTTCCTGCTCGCGGTGCTGGCCTTCGGCATTGCCCCGCACCTTTCCGCGCCCGCCGTGTTCGCGGCGGGCGCCGTCGTGTTGCTCATCGTCGTGCTGGTGCTGCCGCGCTGGACGCTTGACGCCGCATGGACGCAGCGTCATTCGTACTTCTTGTTCGCCGGTGCCCTGACGGGCGCGATGCTGATCAGCTTCCTCGGCTTCCGCGGCGCGGCGCGCGAGGACATCGTGTTCAAGCTGGTGACGAACGCGATCGCATTGCTGCTGATGTTTTTCCTCGTTCGTAAAAAGACCGCAGTCCCGCACACACAGGAGGAAACATGCCCAAATTCGTGACGATCGGTTATGGCGACCGCGCCGGTTACGACCGGACCAGTCCCGAGGTCCGCAACGCGGCCCACGCCAACGATGCGGAGCTGAAGCGGCGCGGCGCCTTGATCGGCATCGCGGGCGCACCCGTCCAGGTCCGTAATCCGGAAGCCCGCGGTGTCGAGACGGAGAACGCGCCGTTCATGTCGGCACCGCTGCCGGTTGCCGGATTCGCGATCATCGAAGCGGCCGACATGGCGGAGGCGATCCGGCTCGTGTCGACTTCGCCTTGTGCGGTCGCGCATGGCACGATCGAAGTCTGGCCATTGCAGGAGTGATGCTCGTGCGCGCCGTTCGATCGGCGCGACAGATTCACACTCGATGATGTAGTTTGACTACTGATCGGAATGATGGCCTTAGGGTGAAAATATTGTAAGTATTTGATTAGAATGAATATTTAAATAAAGAGCGCATTTTTGAGCAGATTGTCATGGCGTGTCGCATCCTGTATATTGCGTAAAAATTACCAAAGGGACACCCATGACCATTCCATCGCACGACAAGAATCCGTGGTGGCGCGAAGCCATCATCTACCAGGTCTATCCGCGCAGCTACCTCGATACGAATGGCGATGGCGTGGGTGACCTTCCCGGCATCACCGCCAAGCTGGATTACATCGCCAGCCTGGGCGTGGACATCGTCTGGCTGTCGCCGTTCTTCAAGTCGCCGATGAAGGACTTCGGCTACGACATCGCGGACTACTGCGACGTCGACCCGCTGTTCGGCACCCTCGCCGATTTCGACGCGCTCGTCGCGCGCGCGCACGCGCTGGGGCTGAAGATCATGATCGACCAGGTGATGGCGCACACCGCGGAGACCCACCCGTGGTTCGTCGAAAGCCGCTCCAGCCGCGACAACCCGAAGGCCGACTGGTACGTGTGGTCCGATCCGCTCCCGGACGGCAACCCGCCCAACAACTGGCTGTCCGTGTTCGGCGGCTCGGCGTGGCAGTGGGACAGCCGCCGCAAGCAGTACTACATGCACAACTTCCTCGTCAGCCAGCCGCAGGTCAACTTCCACAATCCGCAGGTGCAGCAGGCGCACCTCGATTCGCTGCGCTTCTGGCTCGAACGCGGCGTCGACGGCGTGCGCATGGACGCCTGCAACTTCCACTTCCACGACCGTACGCTGCAGAGCAACCCGCCTGCGCTCGTGCGCGACACGTCGACCGTCACGGACGTGAACCCGTACGGCATGCAGGCCCACATCCACGACAAGACCCAGCCCGAGAACATCGCGTTCCTGCAAAAGCTGCGCAAGCTGCTGGACGAATACGGCGCCGTCGCCATCGGCGAAGTGGGCGCGGACGATTCGCTCGCGGTCATGGCCGACTACACGTCGGGCGGCGACAAGCTGCACATGGCCTACAGCTTCAACCTGCTGACGCCGCAGTTCTCCAGCCGTCACATCCGCCGCCAGGTCGAGGAATTCAATGCACGCGTGAAGGATGGCTGGGCGTCGTGGTCGGTCGGTAACCACGATTCGATCCGCGTCGCGACGCGCTGGTCCGCCGGCGCATTTACACCGGCATTGTCCAAGCTCGTGCTGGCGCTGCAGCTGTCGTTGAAAGGCACGCCGTGCCTGTACCAGGGCGACGAGCTGGCGCTGCCGGAAGCGGACGTCCCGTACGAACTCCTGCAGGACCCGTACGGCATCACGTTCTGGCCGGAGTTCAAGGGCCGCGACGGCTGCCGCACGCCGATGCCGTGGACGAGCGAGGCGCCGCACGCCGGCTTCACCACCGGCACGCCGTGGCTGCCCGTGCCGCCCGAGCACGTGGCGCTGGCCGAGGCAGGACAGGACAAGGACCCGCATTCGACGTTGAACTTCGCGCGCACCATCATCCACTGGCGCCGCACGCAACCGGCGCTCACGCGCGGCGACATCGTGTTCTTCGACGTGCCGGAACAGGCGCTGGCGCTGCGCCGCGACGCCGACGGCGCCCCGTCCGTACTGGCCGTATTCAACGTGACCAATGCGGAGCTGACGTTCGACTGGCCGCAGGCGGCCGGCGCGACGAAGCTGGAAGGCCACGGCCTGCGAGGCGACGTGAACGGCACGACCGTCACACTGCCGCCATACGGCGGCTGGTTCGGTACAATCGCATAATGGAAGAACAACCCGACAACACCCGCACCGCCTTCGCGGACGGTGCGCGCCTGCTGGCCGACATCGGTGCCACGCACGCGCGCTTCGCGCTGCAGACGGCGCCCGGCACCTACCGCTCCGTGCGCGTGCTGAAGTGCGACGATTTCTCGGGCATCGTCCCGATGCTGCGCTTCTACCTCGACGAACACGCGGACGCGCGTCTGCACCACGGCGCGCTGGCGCTCGCGAACCCCGTTGACGGCGACTACGTCCGGATGACGAACCGGCCATGGGAATTTTCGACGGACGCCGTGCGGCGCGAGCTCGGTCTCGACACGCTGTTGATCGTCAACGACTTCACGGCACTGGCGATGGCGATCCCGGGCCTGAAAGAATCGGACCTGATGCAGGTGGGACCCGGCAAACCCGTGCCGGGCGCCGTCCTGGGCGTGCTGGGGCCGGGCACGGGCCTGGGCGTGTCGGGTGGCATTCCGACCGTCGACGGCTTCGTCACGCTCGGCAGCGAAGGCGGCCACGTGAACTTCGCGCCCAGCGACGAGCGCGAGTTCGCGATCCTGCAGACGGCGTGGCGCGAATGGAGCCACGTGTCGAACGAGCGCCTGATCTCCGGCCCCGGCATGGAGATCATCTTTCGCGCGCTCGCCAAACGCAACGGCGTCGATACACCGCCGCGCACGTCCGCCGAGATCATCACGGGCGCGCTCGAGGGCAACGACCCGCTGTGCCTCGAAGTGCTGGAATGCTTCTGCGGCATGCTGGGCGGCGCGGCGGCGAACCTCGCGGTGACGCTGGGCGCGTTCGGCGGCATCTTCATCGGCGGCGGTATCGTGCCGCGTCTCGGTGAGTGGTTCAAGACGTCGCCGTTCCGCACACGCTTCGAAGCGAAGGGCCGTTTTTCCAGCTACCTGTCCGACATCCCGACGTACGTGATCTCGACGCCGCACGTGGCGTTCGACGGCGTCGCGAACATCCTGTCCGAGCACCTGCGCGGCCGCAGCGGCGGCAACACGCTGATGGACCGCATCCACAAGCTGCGCCCGGAACTGACACCGGCCGAGCAGCGCGTGGCCGCGCTCGTGCTGGAGCAGCCGCGCCTCGTGCTGAACGAACCGATCGCCGGCATCGCGAAGCTCGCGGACGTGAGCCAGCCGACCGTGATTCGCTTCTGCCGCTCGCTCGGCTTCCTCGGCCTCGCCGACTTCAAGCTGAAGTTCGCGAGCAGCCTCACGGGCTCCATCCCCGTGCGCCACAGCCAGGTGCGCGGCAGCGACAGCACGCACGACCTGTCGGCGAAGGTCATCGACAACACGATCTCCGCGATCCTGCAATTCCGCGACCAGCTGGACGTGCGCGCCATCGACCGTGCGATCGAACTGGTGAGCCGCGCGAAGCGCGTGGAGTTCTATGCGATGGGGAATTCGCGCGTGGTGGCGCTGGACGGCCAGCACAAGTTCTTCCGCTTCCGCATCCCGACGGCGCTGTACGGCGACTCGCACCTGTTCAAGCTGGCGGCCGAGCTGCTGGGGCCGGGCGACGTCGTCGTCGCGATCTCGAACTCGGGCCGCCTGCCGGACTTGCTGTCGGCCGTGGATGCGGCGCGCGCGGCCGGCGCCGACGTCATCGCCATCTGCAACAGCCAGTCGCCGCTGGCGCGCCGCGCGGACGTGCTGCTCGCCGTCGATCACGCGGAGGACAGCACGCACTTCCTCGCGATGATCTCGCGGATTTTGCAGCTGCTCCTCATCGACATCATGGCGGTCGGCATCTCGGTCGACGTGCATCATGCGCGGGCGTTGCCGCCGGCGGCGGTCGAAGGCGAGGGGGAAGGGCGGCGCGCCCTGATCTCTCACCTGGATTCGTAGGGTGGACGGCTCTGCCGTCCACCCTACGTTTCGATCCGTGGCAAGAGCGCCGCAAGAATCCCCAACAACGGCAGAAACGCCGCAATCCGATACACCGTCTCGATCCCCGCCACATCGGCAATCTGCCCCATGGCCGCGGCGCCGATGCCGCTGAAGCCGAACATCAGGCCAAAGAAGATCCCCGCGACCATGCCGACCTTGCCCGGCACGAGCTCCTGCGCGAACACGACGATCGCGGAAAACGCGGACGACATCACGAGTCCGATCACCACCGACAGCGCGCCGGTCCAGAACAGATCCGCATACGGCAGCGCCAAGGTGAACGGCGCGGCGCCGAGGATCGACACCCAGATCACGCGCTTGCGGCCGATGCGGTCGCCGATCGGGCCACCCGCGAACGTGCCCGCGGCGACGGCCGCGAGGAACGCGAACAGGTACAGCTGCGCCGTGCCGACGGGGACCTGGAATTTCTCGATCAGGAAGAACGTGTAATAGCTCGACAAGGTCGACATGTAGACGTATTTCGAGAACACCAGCAGCGCCAGCACGACGAGCGCACGCATGACCGTTGCACGCGGCAGCGCGGGACCGGCGTGCGCGGCGGCGCGGCGCGTGGACGTCTGCAGGTGGCCGGCATACCAGCGCGCCACGCCCACGAGCACCGCTACGGCCGCGAGGATGAACAGCATGAACCAGGCGATGCGGCCCTGGCCGCGCCCGACGATGATGGCGGCGGCGAGCAGCGGGCCGAACGCCGATCCGAGGTTGCCGCCGACCTGGAACAGCGACTGCGCGAAGCCGAAGCGGCCGCCCGATGCGAGCCGCGCCACGCGCGACGCTTCCGGGTGGAAGGTCGACGAACCGACGCCGATCATGGCGGCGGCCAGCAGCAGCATGCCGAAGTTGCCGGCGACGGACAGCAGGCCGACGCCGGCCAAGGTCACGCACATCCCGGCCGGCAGCAGGAACGGCAGGGGGCGCTTGTCGGTGTAAAGGCCGATCCACGGCTGCAGCAGCGACGCGGTGCACTGGAACGTCAGCGTGATCAGGCCGACCTGCGTGAAGCTGAGCGAAAACTGGTCTTTCAACAGCGGATAGATCGACGGCAGGACGGCTTGCACGCAATCGTTCAGCAGGTGCACGAAGGCGACGGAAAACAGGATCTGGAGCACGGTCCCGGGCGCGGCGCTGGCCGGCCCATTTGCCGCGACGACGGGCGAGCTTGGCGTGGTCATGGTGGCTTTCTCGATGAATGGCAGGCCAGTGTAATATGTGCAATTCGAACGCATATTCCATCTTTCGTCGCCCAGGTGACACTCACGCCATCGCCCCGCTACCGCCAGCATTTTCGCCAACTGCCGCGCAGCGTGACGGCCATGCCGTCCATCGTGCCGCACGGCGAACTGGTCGAAGCCCACAGCCACCCGTGGGTGCAACTGCTGTACGCGAGCGAGGGCGTGATGCGCGTGCGCACGGAGCTGGGCGTGTGGATCATCCCGCCGCGCCGCGCCCTGCTGATCGCGCCCGGTGTCGTACACGAGCTGACGATGCTCAGCCGCGTCAACATGCGGGCGCTGTACATCGAGGCGGATGCGGCGCCCGGCCTCGTCGACGGCTGTCGCGTACTGGAAGTGAGTCCGCTGCTGCGCGAGCTGATCGTGGCCTTGTCGCTGGAACCCGTCGACTATCCGCCCGGCGGACGCGGCGAGGCGCTGGCGCGGCTGATCCTGTCGGAGCTGGCGGCAATGGAGACGGTGCCCATCGCCGTGCCGTGGCCGCGCGACCGTCGCCTGCTGGCCCTGTGCGAGGACATCATGGCGGACCCCGGCAACCTGCGCCGGCTCGACGACTACGCGCTCGACGCGGGCGCCAGCGCGCGCACCTTGATCCGGCTATTCCCCCGCGAGACGGGGTTGCACTACCGCCAGTGGGTCCAGCAGGTGCACCTGGCGCATGCGTTCGAGATGCTGGCTCGCGGCGAGAGCGTGGGCAACGTCGCGCAGGCGTTGGGCTATGCCAGCCCGAGTGCGTTCACGAGCATGTTCCGCAAGCTGCTGGGCAAGACGCCGCAGCACTATCTGGCCGAGTGGCGCGCGCAGCGCTGAGTGAAAAGAGGGCGGAGGCGCCGCCGACCGGGGGAGGAGTGACGCCACCGATCAAGGGAATGAGGCGAATGAGCGATGGCGCAGCACGGTCAGCGGCATCGTCCACGATAGGCGCGTTGGAAGGCCGCTGGTTTGTCTTCGGTCAACCGGATTTCAGTTCGACATTGCGGATGTTGCGCCGCCATTCGGCCAGCGATTGCACGGTGTCGCTGTCGAGGTCTTCGACGAGAATCTCGTCGCCCTCGTGCGCCACGAGGAAGCTGGCGCGGCGGTGTACGTTCTGCTTGCGGTCTTCCACGAAGCTCAGCTGGTAGTAGGCCTTGCCGCCGATGACGCGCGGGTTCGGATCGTCCTCGATGACGGCGCCGTGGGCCGCGCCGTGCGAGTGCTTTTCGATCTGTTCCGACCACGTCTTCAGCTCCGGCAGCGCCATCAGGGTGGCGATGGCCTGCTCGCGCGTGCGCGCGGGCGCGGCCGGTGCCTGGACGGCGGCAGGCTTCGGCGGCGGCGCCGGTTTCTCGCCCTTGCAGGCGGCGAGCGCGCCCAGGGCGAACAGAGTGGCGCTCAGCAGGCGGATCGGACGTGCGGACATGGCGGCTCGATGGGGAGAAAGAACCAGTCTAAACCAACTGGTGTCACCCGGCAACTCAGCAGTTGCCGCCGCCGCCCGATCGAACCGCGGTCCTTCAGCCCTTGAGCTGCAACCCGTGCTCGTCGCACCAGCGCTGCAGCGCCGTGCGCGTCTCCTCGGTGCGGAAGCGCTGCCACGCCTCGGCGGCGCCACGCTCTGCCAGCAGGCGGTCGAAGCCGTCCGTGTCCTGGGCGCGCATGAGGTCGTGTACGGTGGCCTGGTCGCCTGCCATGTGCGCGGCCGCGAAGCGCAGCACGAGCGGGTCGCCGATGCCGAGCGTGCTCGCGGGCGGCACGGCAACGTACGCGGCATCGCCACTGTCCGCGTCGGACGGAAGCGGCGCTTCCTCGTCCATGTAGTCGTCGTTGAGCACGTGAATCATGCCCGTCGCGCGCGCGACGAGGGCGCGGGCGCGGCCCTCGCCGTCGTCGACGACCATTGCCGCGTGTTCAAGCTCGTCCAGGTTGACTGCTGCCATGGTGCCTCCGCTTCCGTTCGATGCCGCCAGTATGCAGCGCTTGCGCGCGCGGGCTCGCACGCTTGGAGACGGCCGCCGCTACCAGATCCGCACGCGGTCGGCCGGCTTCAGGTACAGCCGATCGGTCGGTTCGACGTCGAATGCGGGATAGAAATCGTCGAGATTGCGCACGGTCCACACGCGCTGCGGCGCCGGCGCGTGCGGGTTCGTGAGCAGGCGCCGGCGCAGGTCGGCGTCGCGGTAGCGCAGGCGCCAGATCTGCGCCCAGCCGAGGAAGAAGCGCTGGTCGCCCGTCAGCCCGTCGATCACGGGCGCCGGCTTGCCGCCCAGCGCCGCGTGATAGGCGTCGTACGCGACGGCGAGGCCGCCCAGGTCGGCGATGTTCTCGCCCAGCGTCAGCCTGCCGTTCACGTGCACGCCGGGCAGCGGCGCGTACTGGTCGAACTGCGCCGCGAGCGCGCCCGTGCGCGCCTCGAACGCGGCCCGGTCGCGCGCCGACCACCACGTGGCGAGGCGTCCCCGCTCGTCGTAGCGCGCGCCCTGGTCGTCGAAATGGTGCGTCATCTCGTGCGCGATCGACGCGCCGATGCCGCCGTAGTTGACGGCCGGGTCGGCGTCGGCGTCGAAGAACGGCGGCTGCAGGATCGCGGCGGGGAAGACGATGGCCACCTTCGGGTAGTTCGCGAAGGCGTCCACCGTCATCGGCGTCGCGCTCCACTCGCAGCGGTACACGGCCCGCCCGACCTTGGCCGCGTCCCAGTCGTGGTGGAAGGCCGCGGCCCGCGTGGCGTTGCCGAACGCGTCGCCGTCGCGCAGCGCGAGCTTGCCGTAGTCGTGCCAGCGGTCCGGATAGCCCACCTGCGCGCGGAACGACGCCAGCTTGCGCCGCGCCCGCGCCTTCGTCTCCGGCGTCATCCAGTCCAACGCGTCGATGCGGCGCCCGAACGCGGCCACGAGGTTGTCGACGAGCGCCTGCGCCGCCGCGCGCGTCGCGGGCGAAAAATGGCGCGCGACATAGACCCGGCTGACGTCGTCGGGCACGGCGTCGAGCACGAAGCCGACGGCCTGGCGCCAGCGCGGCTCCGGCGTGTCGATGCCGTCGATCGTGTGGCCGTAGAACGCGAAGTCCGCATCGCGCACGGCCGTCGGCAGCACGGCGGCGTAGCGGTGCAGCAGGCGCACGGCGAGCATGGCGCGCAATGTCTCCACCGGTTCCGTGTCGACGAGCGCGAGGATCGCCGCCACCGCGCCGGGCTGGCGCACGACGGCGCGCCGCGTGTCGTAGCCGAGCGCGCGTACCAGTGCCGGCAAGCCGGGGCCCGCGCGGTCGAGCGGAAGGGGATTGTAGGTGCGCTGCGCGTCGCGGCTCGCGTCCGTCGGCCAGCTGGCCTGCGCGATCCGCGTCTCGAACGCGAGCAGGCGGTCGGCGGCGCCCGCGTCGTCGATGCCGGCCAGCGCGAGCACGGCCGCGAGATAGCGCCGGTACGCGGCGCGCGCGTCGCGCATGGTGGCCGTGTCGGCCAGGTAGTAGTCGCGGTCGGGCATGCCGAGGCCTGCTTGCGACACGATCAGCGCATAGTGATCCGGGTCGCCGTCGTCCGGTTCCACCGTGAAGTCCAGGGGCAGCGCGACGCCAAGCTTGCCCAGTTCCGCAGCGGTCGCGACATAGTCTGCGCGCGTGCCCACGGCGTGCACGCGCGCGAGCAACGGTGCGACGGGCGTCATGCCGCGCCGTTCGATGGCGGCCGTGTCGAGGAAGGCGCGCCAGGCCGTGCCCATCCTGCTGGTGGCGTCGTGCGCCGCGTCCTCGAGGATCGCGCGGACCTGCTCGCGGCTGCGGTCGTCGAGCGCGCCGATCGTACCGACCGTCGACCGGTCCGCCGGAATCGGCGTGCGCCGCGCCCACCCGCCGTTGGCGTAGGCGAAGAAGTCGTCGCCAGGGCGGACGCCACGGTCCATGCCGGCCACGTCGAAGCCCGACCTGCCTTCCTGCGCTGCGCCGGCAGTCGCCGGCAGCATCAGCACACCCCACAGCGCGGCCCGTGCCGCCCGGCGCCATCCTCGCATCCCGCATCCTTTCGTTCGCGTTCGATAGGGGACGATTCTAAATAAAAAAGCCCGCGGGGCGCGAACCCCGCAGGCTTTTTCGTGAACGGTGCCGGCGCGATGCCGGCAGCCTGTCCGGCTATTACATCATGCCGTCCATGCCCATGCCGCCCATGCCGCCCATACCGCCCATGCCGCCGGCAGCCGGCTTGTCTTCGGCGACTTCCGAGACCATGCAGTCGGTGGTCAGCATCAGGCCGGCGATCGACGCTGCGTTCTGCAGTGCCGAGCGGGTGACCTTGGCCGGATCCAGCACGCCCATTTCGACCATGTCGCCATAGGTGCCGTTCGACGCGTTGTAGCCGTAGTTGCCCTGACCGCCGATGACGGCAGCGACGACGACCGACGGCTCTTCGCCGGCGTTCTGGACGATCATGCGCAGCGGCTCTTCCATGGCGCGCAGGACGATCTTGATGCCGGCTTCCTGGTCCGGGTTGTCGCCTTTGACTTGCAGTGCGGCGCGGGCACGCAGCAGGGCCACGCCGCCGCCCGGGACGATGCCTTCTTCGACGGCAGCGCGGGTAGCGTGCAGCGCGTCTTCCACGCGTGCTTTCTTCTCTTTCATTTCGACTTCGGTCGCGGCACCGACGCGGATCACGGCAACGCCGCCGGCCAGCTTGGCCACGCGTTCCTGCAGCTTCTCGCGGTCGTAGTCCGAGGTCGCTTCTTCGATCTGGACGCGGACCATCTTGACGCGAGCTTCGATCGATTCAGCGGCACCGGCGCCATCGATGATGATGGTGTTTTCCTTGCCCACTTCGACGCGCTTGGCCTGGCCCAGTTCGTTCAGCGTGACCTTTTCCAGCGTGAGGCCGACTTCTTCGGCGATCACCTGGCCACCGGTCAGGATGGCGATGTCTTCCAGCATGGCCTTGCGACGGTCGCCGAAGCCCGGTGCCTTGACGGCGACGGTCTTCAGGATGCCGCGGATGTTGTTGACGACCAGGGTCGCCAGCGCTTCGCCTTCGATGTCTTCGGCGACGATCACCAGCGGACGGCCGGCCTTGGCGACTTGCTCCAGCACCGGCAGCAGGTCACGGATGTTGGAGATCTTCTTGTCGCACAGCAGGATGAACGGGTTCTCGTGAACGGCGACCTGCTTGTCCGGGTTGTTGATGAAGTACGGCGACAGGTAGCCGCGGTCGAACTGCATGCCTTCCACGATGTCCAGCTCGTCGTTCAGCGACTTGCCGTCTTCGACGGTGATGACGCCTTCCTTGCCGACTTTTTCCATCGCCTCGGCGATGCGCTCGCCGACGGACGAATCCGAGTTGGCCGAGATGGTACCGACCTGGGCGATCTCTTTCGAGGTCGTCGTCGGCTTGGCGATCTTCTTCAGTTCTTCGACGGTGGCGGCGACGGCCTTGTCGATGCCGCGCTTCAGGTCCATCGGGTTCATGCCGGCGGCAACGAACTTCATGCCTTCGCGGACGATGGCTTGTGCCAGCACGGTCGCGGTGGTGGTGCCGTCACCGGCGTTGTCGCTGGTCTTCGAAGCGACTTCCTTGACCATCTGCGCGCCCATGTTCATGAGCTTGTCTTTCAGTTCGATCTCTTTGGCCACCGAGACACCGTCCTTGGTGACGGTCGGGGCGCCGAACGAACGTTCCAGCACGACGTTGCGGCCTTTCGGACCCAGGGTGACTTTGACTGCGTTGGCCAGGATGTTCACACCCTCGACCATCTTGGCGCGTGCGACGTCGCCGAAAATTACATCTTTAGCTGCCATATTTGATTCTCCAGATTCAGGAAGTTGTTTGGACGATTACAGGGCCACGACGGCCATGATGTCTTCTTCGCGCATGACCAGCAGCTCTTCGCCGTTGACCTTGACGGATTGGCCCGAGTACTTGCCGAACAGGACGCGGTCGCCGACTTTCACTTCCAGCGGGCGGACGTTGCCGTTCTCTTGCACTTTGCCGTTGCCGACGGCCAGCACTTCACCTTGGTCCGGCTTCTCGGCCGCCGCATCGGGGATGATCAGGCCGGACGCAGTCTTGGTTTCCTGGTCGAGACGCTTCACGATCACGCGATCGTGCAATGGGCGAAGGTTCATGCATAACTCCTTGTAGTTGGTTTGACAGGCTATCCAGTAACCGCGCCGGGCCATCGTCGGGATCGGCCCGCCGCGGTGTAGAAAGGTTTGTTAGCACTCTCTACTAACGAGTGCTAATTATAGGGACGATAATGTGGCATTTCAAGCCACTGGGTTCGTGTTTTAACGGACTTTTTTGCGGCTTCGCAAGCGGGAGGGCGGTCCGGGGGCAATGCGCAGACGCGCCGCGACGTGAATTCGCGGCGGTTGGTGAATACACAATCCGACGAGCGTAGCACCGATTCGGTCGGAAAGGGCGCACGATCGGCCGGACTGGTCGGCCGCGGCGCGCACGCGCACGCGCGCCTGTTGACGAAAAATTCAACTCGATCCTATAGTTATGGATGATTTCCGAATTCCAAGACCTATCAGACAAGATCGACCGGCTCGCCCAGTTGACCCAGGCACTGCGCAGCGAGAACTATCTGCTGCGCCAGGCAAACGCCTTGCTCAGCGCGGAAAACGTCGACTTCAAGAACCGCCTGCTCGCGGCCCAGCAGCGTGTCGAGGGCCTGCTGGCCCATTTCGAACCCGCTCCCGAAACCTCCGACGACACGGAAGCCGCGCAATGATCCAGCTCGACGTGAACATCATGGGCCAGCCGTATCGCCTGGCCTGCCGCGACGGCGAAGAAAAGACGCTGCGCGAGGCCGTGGCCTACCTCGATGGCAAAATGTGCGCGCTGCGCGACTCCGGCAAGGTCAAGGGCACGGACCGCATCGCCGTCATGGCGGCGCTGTCGGTGGCGGCCGAATTCCTGTCCGTGAAGGCGCCGCAAGGCCCGCTGTCGGAGATGACGATCCTCGAAGTCAAGCAAAAACTCGAGGCGATGCACACGGTGTTGGATGCCGCACTCTCGGACGGCGAACACTGAATCCAGGCCGAAAAGGGTTTGACATGCCCGCCTATCGTAGTAAACTGCGGTCTACCCTGCGGTGTTCGAGATTTGCCATATATTCCTTGAACCATTCTTTCGCATAGGTTGTGGAACATGTTTGGTGGGCGCGATCGTCGCTAGTCCGACGAACCCGAAACTGAACTGACCGCGACCACCTTGAGCCGTCAGGTTCGGGATGCCGGCAAAAACGGCACAGGCGGGGATAAACACACGAGCGGTTGCGGACCATGAGGTCGCAACCGCTTTTTTTTATTCGAAGGAGTGCCGCGCATGCGCTACTGGCTGATGAAATCCGAACCCGATGAAGTGAGCTTCGCCGACGTGTTGAAAGCGCCGGGCAAGACGGTCGCCTGGTTCGGCGTGCGCAACTACCAGGCCCGCAATTTCATGCGCGACCAGATGCAGGTCGGCGACGGCGTGCTGTTCTATCACTCCAGCTGCGCCGTGCCCGGCGTGGCGGGCATCGCGCGCGTGGCCAGCGGCCCGTATCCGGATGCGTCGCAGTTCGATCCAGCCAGCCATTACTTCGATCCGAAGGCCACGCGCGAGCAGCCGCGCTGGATTTCCGTCGACGTGACGGCGGTGGAGGAAGGGCGTTATCTGCCGTTGTCCGACATGCGCGGCGTGCCGGAACTGGAAGACATGGTGCTGCTGCAGAAGGGGAGCCGGTTGTCCATTTCGCCGGTGACGCCGGGGCAGTGGAATAAAGTGCGGGAGCTAATGGGTTTGTAGGGTGGATGGCTTGCCGTCCACGCGTTCAACGAATCTCGGCACAGACGCGGCTTATTTGATGGCGCCTATCACCGCGTGGACGGCGGAGCCGTCCACCCTACGCGAAGCGCGACCGCGTTACGCGTGCACCGCGCGCTTGTTAGCATCCGAGTAGGCCCACCCCAGCATGATGATGCCCGCCACGATCATGGGCAGCGACAGCACCTGCCCCGACGTGATCGGCAACCCCATCACATGCGTCTCCCAATCGGGCACGCGGAAATACTCCGTGAAGAAGCGCGCGCAGCCATACAGCAGCGTGTACAGCGCACCCACCGCGAGGCGCGGGCGCGGCTTGCGCGCGAACAGCCACATGATCACGAACACGAGGATGCCGTCGACCAGCATCTGGTACAGCGGCGACGGATGGCGCAGGCCCTCGACGCCCGGCCAGCCGTCCATCGCCCATGGCAGGCTCGCGTCGGCGAGGCGGCCCGGCAGCTCCGCGTTGATGAAATTCCCCAGGCGCCCGCACGCGTAGCCGATGGGGACCATCGGCGCGATGAAGTCATACACGTCCAGCAGGTTGCGGCCGCGCTTGCGCGCCCACAGCGCCATCGCGATCAGCACGCCCAGGAAGCCGCCGTGATACGACATGCCGCCGTGCCAGGTCATGAAGATTTCGGCCGGATGCGAGAAATAGTAGGCGGGCTGGTAGAACAGCACTTCGCCGAGGCGGCCGCCGATCACCACGCCCAGCATCCCGTAGAACAGCATGTCGTCGAGGTCGGTGTAGGTCCAGCCTTGCGCCTGCACGTGGGCCTGCGTCTTGATGCGCGCGCGGCCCAGCAGGATGAACAGGGCGAAGGCCAACACGTACATGATCCCGTACCAGTGGATGTCGACGGGGCCGATGCTGAAGGCAATCGGGTTCGGTCGCGGGTGATGAAGCATATTAAATTGTCCTCAGTAGTTCCAAAAAGCCCTTGAGCACCGGCGAAGCATTATCGCGGCGCCATGCGATGCCGGTTTCGACCAATGGGGTCGCGTCGGCGAGGGCACGGTATTCTACGCCCGGGCGCATCAGGTTCGACACGGATTGTGGCACAAGTGCCAAGCCCATGCCCGCGGAGACGAGGCTGACGATGGTCTGCATCTGGATCGCCTGCTGGCCGATCGCGGGCGTGATGCCGGCCGCGCGGAAGCACGACAGGATGGCGTCGTGCAGCGCGGGCGAGATCTCGCGCGGGAAGATGATCAACGGTAGCGGCGGCAAATCCTGCAGCCGCACGGGCGCGCCCGGGTGGAGGCCGCCGGACGTCGCGGCAGCGGCGGCGCGGCGCGAGGTCGTCGCGCGCGCGCGCGCGGGCGCCAGCGCGAGGCCCGCGGGCGCGCACAGGATCAGCGGCTCGTCCAGGACCTTCATGTAGTCGAGCGCCGCGCGCGCGCGTTCGGGCAGCGGCGGAATCAACAAACCTGCATCGATACGGCCGCGCAGCAGCTCGTCCACCTGCACGTCCGACGTCGCTTCCTGCAGCGACAGTTGCACGCCCGGATAGCGTTCGCTGTAGCGGCGCAGGAAAGGCGGCAGCACGCTGTAGTCGGCCGACGTGATGAACGCGAGCGCCAGCCGTCCCGTCTCGCCGCTCGCGGCGCGCCGCGCCAGGTCCGGCAGCAGCGCGGCTTCAAGCAGGATGCGGCGGGCTTCGGGGAGCAGGGCGCTGCCGGCCGGCGTCAGCGCGACCGTGCGGCGGTTGCGCAGGAACAGCGCGGTGCCGAGGCCATCTTCCAGCGCGGCGATCGCCTGCGACAGTGGCGGTTGCGTCATGTGCAGGCGCGCGGCGGCGCGGCCGAAGTGCAATTCCTCGGCCACGGTGACGAAGTAGCGCAGCTGGCGCAATTCGAGGTTCATCGCGTTGTTCTTCCTATGAGTGGCATGGCTGTGATTCGCGCAGCATATCAGAAGCACGCGTGACGGCCCATTTGACGCGGACCGGCCCGCGCGGCATGCTGGAAAAATCGTCCCATCAGGAGCCGACCATGTCCGACCCAGCGCGCTACAACCGCCGTTCCCGCCACGTGACCGAAGGCGTCGCCCGCAGCCCGAACCGTTCGATGTACTACGCGATGGGTTATCAAAAGGCGGACTTCGACAAGCCGATGATCGGCGTCGCCAACGGCCATTCCACGATCACGCCGTGCAACGCCGGCCTGCAGAAACTGGCCGATGCGGCCATCGCCACGATCCGCGATGCGGGCGCGAATCCGCAGGTGTTCGGTACGCCGACGATTTCGGACGGCATGTCGATGGGCACGGAGGGCATGAAGTTCTCGCTGATCTCGCGCGAGGTGATCGCCGACTGCATCGAGACGTGCGTCAACGGCCAGTGGATGGATGGCGTCGTCGTGATCGGCGGCTGCGACAAGAACATGCCGGGCGGGATGATCGCGCTGGCGCGCACGAACGTCCCCGGCATCTACGTGTACGGCGGCACGATCAAGCCCGGGCACTGGAAGGGCAAGGACCTGACGATCGTCTCCGCGTTCGAAGCCGTCGGCGAATTCACGGCGGGGCGCATGACCCAGGAAGATTTCGACGGCATCGAGCGCAACGCCTGTCCGTCGTCCGGCTCGTGCGGCGGCATGTACACGGCGAACACGATGTCGTCGTCGTTCGAGGCGCTCGGCATGTCGCTGCTGTACTCGTCGACGATGGCCAATCCTGACGACGAGAAAACGGAGTCGGCGGCGGAGTCCGCGCGCGTGCTCGTGGAAGCCGTCAAGCTCGACCTGAAGCCGCGCGACATCATCACGCGACGATCCATCGAGAACGCTGTCGCCGTGATCATGGCGACCGGCGGCTCGACGAACGCCGTGCTGCACTACCTCGCCATCGCGCACGCGGCGGAAGTGGAGTGGACGATCGACGATTTCGAGACGATCCGCCGGAAGGTCCCCGTCATCTGCAATTTGAAGCCGTCGGGCGAGTACGTCGCGACGGACCTGCACCGCGCGGGTGGCATCCCGCAGGTCATGAAGTTGCTGCTGGATGCGGGCCTCCTGCACGGCGACTGCATCACCATCACCGGACGCACCCTGGCCGAGGAACTGGAACATGTGCCGTCCGCGCCGCCGGTAGGGCAGGATGTCATCCGGCCATTGGACCGCGCGCTGTACAAGGAAGGCCACCTCGCGATCTTGAAGGGCAATCTGTCGCCGGAAGGCTGCGTCGCGAAGATCTCGGGGCTGAAGAATCCCGTGATCACGGGGCCCGCGCGCGTGTTCGACGACGAGTACAGCGCGATGGACACGATCCTCGCCAACCAGATCAACCCGGGCGACGTGCTCGTGCTGCGCTACCTGGGACCGCGCGGCGGCCCCGGCATGCCGGAAATGCTGGCGCCGACGGCGGCGCTGATCGGCAAGGGCCTCGGTGAATCCGTCGGGCTGATCACGGACGGGCGGTTTTCCGGCGGCACCTGGGGCATGGTCGTCGGGCACGTGGCGCCGGAAGCGTTCGAGGGCGGCACGATCGCGCTCGTGCAGGAAGGCGATTCGATCACGATCGACGCGCACCGCCAGCTGATCCAGCTGAACGTCCCGGACGACGAGATCGCGTGCCGCCGCGCAGCCTGGGTGCGCCCGGCGCCGCGCTATACCAGCGGCGTGCTGGCCAAGTTCGCGGCACTGGCGCAGCCGGCCAGCAAGGGCGCCGTCACCTGCTGAACGGTTTCATACGCGCGGGGAACAGGCGCTATACGGCAGCTGGCATGTCCGATAACGAAGCGGGCGTGCTAAGCTGCCGGGCGCATCACTTGCGCTTTCCGAAGCTCTGCTTCACGCGGTCCTTGCGGCGTTTTTCGTCGAGGTCGTGGGCCTTGCGCTTGTCGAGTCCCAGCATCTTTTCGATGAATTCGAACCAGATGAAGGCGACGGCCATCAGGCCGACGATCCACCACCAGGACAGTTCGGCGAAGCGCCAGACCTCGAAATAACGCAGGGCCACAAGGGCAAGGATCAGGAGGATGAGAGGCATGGTATTCCTATGTGTATTGCTTTCCCGGACCATGTTACAACAATGATGCTGTGAAACAACGGATTCCTGCCATCCGGTCAACGGAAATATGTATCAGCCGTTACCGAATATGTCCACGCCGCCACAGGCGGGGAAACACGATAGAATCGGATTATTAGAAACGCCCCCAACTGGAGATTAGCTGATGAAACGTTCCCTGATGTTGTTTGTTGCTGTCGCTGCCGTCGCATCGACCAGCGCGTTCGCGCAGGACGCCGCCGCCCTGGCGAAATCGAAGAACTGCCTGGCGTGCCACGCCGTGCAGACCAAGCTGGTGGGCCCGGCGTACAAGGACGTCGCCGCCAAATACGCAGGCCAGAAGGATGCCGAAGGCAAGCTGGTCCAGAAGGTCATGAAGGGCGGCTCGGGCGTCTGGGGTCCGGTGCCGATGCCGGCCAACCCGCAGGTCAGCGAAGCGGAAGCCCATACGCTCGTGAAGTGGGTGCTGGCGCAGAAGTAATCTGCGACCGATGCAAAAAAAACGCGCCACTCGTGGCGCGTTTTTTGTAGGGTGGGCTGCTTGCCGCCCACGCGGTGATACGCAGCGGCGCCGATGCCGTGCACGTGATCGGAGCCACCAACAATCGCCGCGTGGACGGCGGAGCCGTCCACCCTACGTCGCTCAGCGGATGACGTCCAGCTTCGTGCGCTTGCCGCCCCGGTACGTGAACAAGGTCAGCGCGCCGTCCTTGATGTCGCCGTTGGCATCGAACTGGATCGTGCCGGTCACGCCCTCGTAGCGGATGTTCTTGAGGACCGGCAGGTACTTCGCGGGATCGGCCGAGCCGGCGTCGTGCATGGCCTTCGCCATCACCATCACGGAGTCGTAGACGTACGGCGCGTACAGCTGCACGTTCATGTTGAACTTCTGCTTGTAGCGCGCGCGGAAGTCGTCCATGACCTTTTCCTGCGGACCCTTGACGCCGCCCGCTTCCGCGCAATACACGTGGTTCTCGCCGAGGCCGTCGCCGGCCAGGCCGCCCAGCGCGTCCGTGCACATGCCGTCGCCGCCCATGAACACGGCGTTGATGCCGAGGGCTTTCATCTGCTTGAGCATCGGGCCCGCGACGGAGTCCATGCCGCCGAAGAAGATCAGGTCCGGCTTCTTCCCTTTGATCGACGTGAGGATCGCCGTGTAGTCGGTGGCCGTCGCGCTCGTGAATTCGCGGCCCACGACCTTGATGCCCGGCTTTTTCAGGCCCTTCGCGAATTCGTCCGCCACGCCCTGGCCGTAGGTGGTGCGGTCGTCGATGATGGCGATGTTCTTCGCGTGCAGCGTGTCGATCGCATACTTGCTCAGCGTCTTGCCCAGCTTGGCGTCGCTGGCGACGACGCGGAACGCGCCGGGGAAGTGCTGGGTTGTGTAGACGGGCGCCGTCGTGGCGGGCGAGATCTGCACGATGCCGGCGTCGTTGTAGATCCTCGACGCGGGCACCGTCGTGCCGGAATTCAGGTGGCCGATGACGCCGTTCACCTTCGCGTCGACGAGTTTCTGTGCGACCGCAGTGCCCTGCTTGGGATCGGCGCCGTCGTCCTCGGAAATCAGCTGCAACGTGGCCTTCTTGCCGTTCAGCGTGAAGCCTTTCGCGTTGAGCTCGTCGATCGCCATGCGCGCGGCGTTCTCGTTGTCCTTGCCGAGGTGGGCGCTGGGGCCGGAAATCGGCGCGACGTGGCCGATCTTGACGACTTGCTGCGCGCCGGCCGTGCCCGCGAAGGCGAGGGCGATGGCGAAGGGGATGAGTTTCGTAGTGACCTGCATGTTCTCTCCAAGATGGAATAGGGCAGCTTGCGGAATAGGGCAGCTTGTTGCCGCGTGTTGTGTGCGCAAGGCAAAGTTACCTGAAATTGCCGCCGGCGCAAAGTGTTCCGGACGAGAGACACGGCATTGCACGCCGATGGCGCGGCAGGTTTACGAATGATGCGCCGAACGGTGCGCTCAGTCGCGCGTGCGCAGGTGCGCCAGTTCCTGCGCGACGGCGCGCGCGACGACCTGTTCGACCGTCACCTGCAACCCGTCGCGCAGTTCCGTCGCCAGCCGCGTCACGACGGCGTCCAGCACGGGCGCCATGCCCGTACGGACCTGGTCTTCAAGCACCAGTTCCACGCGGTCCTGCAGGCGGTCGAGCACGCGCGCGACGAGACGTTCCTCGAGCGCGCGCCAGGCCTCGTCGTCGAGTTCGCGCGGCGCGGTGCCGTCTTCGACCTTGGCTTCGGCCTGCGGGGCGGGCGCTTCGGGCGCCGGCGCGGTCTCGGCCACGACCTCGGTCAGGACGGGAATGCTTGCGTCGTTGAAGGGAATGTCGCTCATGACTGGCCCGCCACGAAGTGGGTCAATTGATAGGACTGCTTCTTGTACGCGACGTAGCGCGCGCGGCCGGCGGCGGCGTCTTCCTCATCCGTCGAGATGATCTCGAACACGCGCGCGAACCGCTCGAAGCCGGCCGGCGTGCGGCGCGTGAGGTTCACGAGCATGTCGCGGTGCGGCAGCTCGGCGTTCTCGTCGACCGTGACGATGACGGGCGTTTCCGGCGCGAGCGGATCGCCGGCCATCACGTGCGGGATGAAGTCGGTGCCGGACAAGGTCCACAGCGCCTCGTTCAGGGCTTCGGCCTGGGCCGGGCTGTCGGCCAGCAGGACGAGCTTCGCGCGCGCCGCGTACGCCTTGCGCGCGAGACGGCACACGTAGCTGAGCTTGTCGGGGATGTTGGTATGGAAGTCGATCCGGGTCATGGCGGTCGGGTCATCAGAACTGGAAATCCGGCTTGGACGGCTTCGGCGCCGGCGGCGTGGGCGGCTGGCGCGGCTGTTGCCGCTCCGCTTGCGCCGCGGCCGCATCGGGCGCGGGCGCCGGTGGCTCATGGGGCGGCGGTGCCGGCAGGGCGGCTGGTGCGGCTGCTTCGGCGGTCCCGGTCTGGTAGCCGGGCGGCAGCATCGTCTTGCGGGGGTATGACGCGGAATCGAGCGCTTCGTTCCACGTGTCGGCCGCAAAGCCCGTCACCTGGCGGCTGCCGACGACGAGCAGCGGCAGCTCGTCCTTGCCGCCGATGCGGTGCAGCTGCTGCTGGTCTTCGGCCGTCGTCACGGTCTTTTCCGCGAACGGGATGCCGCGCGCGCGCAGCAGGGCGCGGCCCTGGTCGCAGGCGCCGCAGCGCGTCGTCGTGTACAACGTGACGGGATGGCTGCGCACGGCGCGCGCGAGTTCGTACGGCAGCGCGGGCGCCACGTCCGGCTGGTTGTCCGGGCGCAGCGCCTTGGCCTGGCCCGTCGGCGGCGGCCTGTCGCTGTAGTGGATGACGCCGGCGGCATCCTTCCACTTGTACATCTGCCCCTGCGCGGCGGCGGCGCCGGCGGCGAGGACGAGCAGCGCGGCGCACAGGCGCGCACCGGCGCGCCGTCGTCGTCCGCCCGCTGCGTTCATCCGTTCCATGCCGTCGTGCTCAGGACTGCATCCCGTTGTGACGGAGCAGCGCGTCGATCTTGGGCTCGCGGCCGCGGAAGGCCTTGAACGATTCGAGCGCCGGGCGCGAACCGCCCACGGCCAGGATCTCGCGGTGGAAGCGCTTGCCCGTCTCGTCGAGCAGCGATCCGCCGCCCGCTTCGACGGCTTCCTCGAACGCGGCATACGCGTCCGCCGACAGCACCTCGGCCCATTTGTAGCTGTAGTAGCCGGCCGCGTAACCGCCCGCGAAGATGTGGCCGAACGAATGCTGGAAGCGGTTGAACGACGGCGGGATCAGCACGGAGAACTTGGTGCGCACCTCGTCGACGAGGTCCTGCACGGTCTTCTGGCTGGTCGGGTCGAAGTCGTAGTGCAGGTGCATGTCGATCAGCGAGAACTCGACCTGGCGCAGCGTCTGCATCCCGGACTGGAAGTTCTTCGCCGCGAGCATCTTGTCGTACAGCGCGCGCGGCAGCGGCTCGCCCGTCTTCACGTGCGCCGTCATGCCTTGCAGGACGTCCCACTCCCAGCAGAAGTTTTCCATGAATTGCGACGGCAGCTCGACGGCATCCCATTCGACGCCCGAAATGCCCGAGACGGACAGCTCGTCCACTTCCGTCAGCATGTGGTGCAGGCCGTGGCCGAATTCGTGGAAGAGGGTGGTGACTTCGTCGTGCGTAAACAGCGACGGCTGCAGCTTGCCGTCGACTTCCGCCGGCGGCGTGAAGTTGCAGGTGAGGTAGGCGATCGGCGTCTGGACGATGCCGCCCGTCGTCAGGCGACGGCCGCGCGCGTCGTCCATCCACGCGCCCTGGCCTTTGCCCGGCCGCGCGTACAGGTCCAGATAGAACTGGCCGATCAGTTGCCCGTTCTTTTCGATGCGATAGAAGCGCACGTCCGGATGCCAGACGGGCGCGTCGTCCGGCGAAATCGTCACGTCGAACAGTTTGGAGATCAGGCCGAACAGGCCTGCGACGACCTTCGGCTCCGGGAAGTACTCTTTGACTTCCTGCGCGGAGAACGCATAGCGTTTTTCGCGCAGTTTTTCCGATGCGTACGCGACGTCCCACGCCTGCATGTCGGCGATGCCCAGTTCGTCCATCGCGAACGCGCGCAGCTCGGCGAGGTCCTTCTCGGCGTACGGGCGCGCGCGGCGCGCGAGGTCTTCCAGGAACTCGATCACGTGTTCCGGCGTCTCGGCCATCTTCGGTTCCAGCGAGACGTGCGCGAAGCTCTGGAAGTCGAGCAGCTTCGCTTCCTCGTCGCGCAGTTTCAGGAGCTGGGCGATATTGCCCGTGTTGTCCCATTTCTCCAGCTCGGAGAACACGGCGCCCATCTCGGACGCCTTGGTGGCGTTGGCGCGGTAGATCTGTTCGCGCAGGTCGCGCTTGTCGGCGAATTGCAGGATCGGGAAGTACGAGGGGAAGTGCAGGCTGAATTGCCAGCCCGTCTTGCTTTGGCCGGCAGTGCCGGCCCGTTCCGCCGCCGCGCGGGCGGCGGCCTTCACGTCGTCCGGCAGGCCGGCCAGGTCGGCTTCGTCGGCGACGAGCAATTTAAAGTCGTTGGTCGCGTCGAGCACGTTTTCCGAGAAGCGCGTGGACAGCTTGGCCTGCTCTTCCTGGATCTCGGCGAAGCGTTCCTTCTGCTTTTCCGGCAGCTCGGCGCCGCCCAGGCGGAAGTCGCGCAGGGCGTTCTCGACGATGCGCTTGCGCGCCGGCGCCAGGTTCGCGAAGTCGGCGCTCGCGCGCAGTTGCTTGTATTTGTCGAACAGCGCCTCGTTCTGGCCCAGCTCCGTCCAGAACTCGGTGATCTTCGGCTGGTTCTCGTTGTAGGTAACGCGGAGCTCGGGCGTGTCCATCACGTGGTTCAGGTGGTTGACGATGCCCCAGGCGCGGCCCAGGCGTTCCGTCGCTTCCTCGAGCGGGACGACGAAGTTGTCCCACGTGACCGGGCCGTCGGCCGGTGCCTCGGCCTTCGTCACGGCGGTGCGCGCTTCCGCGATCAGCTGCTCGATCGCGGGCGTCACGTGCTCGGGACGGATCAGGTCGAAGCGGGGCAGGCCCGAAAAGTCGAGGAGGGGATTGGTCGTTTCGGTCGTCATGGTTCGCTTCCTTGTGTATTCAATCTCACCGCCATCTTACCCGGGCCGGCCATTTCGGGCATTTATGAATGCTTCGCCACGCGCTCTGCCGACTCCAGCGTATTCATGAGCAGCATCGTGATGGTCATCGGACCCACGCCACCCGGCACCGGCGTGATGTGGCCGGCGACTTCCTTGACGCTGTCGAAGTCGACGTCGCCGCACAGCTTGCCCTCGTCGTTGCGGTTGATGCCCACGTCGATGACGATGGCGCCCGGTTTGACCATGTCGCCCGTCAGCGTGTTGCGGCGGCCGACGGCGGCGACGACGACGTCCGCCTGGCGCGTGTGGTAGCCCAGGTCCGGCGTACCGCTGTGGCAGATGGTGACGGTGGCGTTCTGTTGCAAGAGCAGCAGCGCCATCGGCTTGCCGACCGTGTTGCTGCGGCCGATGACGACGGCGTGCTTGCCGCGCAGGCTGACGCCGGTCGTCTCGATCAGCTTCATGCAGCCGTACGGCGTGCACGGGCGGAAGCCTTCCAGGCCGGTCATCAGTTCGCCGGCGGACAGCACCGAGTAGCCGTCCACGTCCTTCGTCGTGGCGATCGCCTCGATGACTTTCGACGGGTCGATGTGCTTCGGCAGCGGCATCTGCACGAGGATGCCGTGGATGGCCGGGTCCGCGTTCAGCGCGGCGATGCGGTCCAACAGCGCCTGCTCGGAGAAATCGGCCTCGTATTTTTCCAGCACCGAATGGAAGCCCACGTCGCCGCACGCCTTGACCTTGTTGCGCACGTAGACGTGGCTGGCAGGATCGTCGCCGACGATGATCACGGCCAGGCCGGGCTTGTGGCCGGCGGCCGTGAGGGCGGCGGTGCGGGCGGCGATGTCGGCGCGCAGTTGTTGGGAAAGTTTGACTCCATCGATCAGTTGGGCAGGCATGGCGGGGGCTCGTGTGCTGGACAAAAACGAAATTATAAGCGCCACGAGGTATCAAGCGGGGTATCGCGCGCCGCTCGGCGGCGTTCGTTGTCATATTTATAGACGCGCCTGCAGTGGGCAGCGGCAACAAAGTCATGCCCGCGGCATATGATCTTTCCGCATTATGAAATCGAATATCATATTTTGAAAATTGGCTGCTCCACTGGTAGAATCGACACGCTTTATTCAAGGGATAGTCTTTTCGCCACCAAACGTCCGTGACGAATTTCAGGATCGGGTGGGGCACCACACTCAAGGAGACGTAGCAATGTCAGCTCAACTCGACCAGTTGACGGCACAAGCCGCCAACGACCCGGATACGCTCGAGACCAAGGAATGGCTCGACGCGCTTGAAGCGGTCATCGAATTCGAAGGTACCGATCGCGCGCACTACCTGCTGGAGCGCCTGGTCGATCTGGCGCGCCGCCGCGGCGCCCACGTTCCGTTCTCGAGCAACACCGCCTACGTGAACACGATTCCGGCCCACCTGGAAGCGCACTGCCCCGGCAACCTGGAATACGAAGAGCGCCTGCGCTCGTGGATGCGCTGGAACGCGATGGCGATGGTCGTCAAGGCCAACCGCCTGGATGGCGACCTCGGTGGCCACATCTCGTCGTTCGCCTCGCTGGCGAACATGCTGGGCATCGGCTTCAACCACTTCTGGCACGCCGAGTCCGAAGACCACGGCGGCGACCTGCTGTACATCCAGGGCCACTCGTCGCCCGGCATCTACGCCCGCGCGTTCCTGGAAGGCCGCCTGTCCGAAGAGCAGCTGCTGAACTTCCGCCAGGAAGTCGACGGCAAGGGCCTCTCGTCGTATCCGCACCCGAAACTGATGCCGGACTTCTGGCAGTTCCCGACCGTGTCGATGGGCCTGGGCCCGATCATGGCAATCTACCAGGCGCGCTTCCTGAAGTACCTGGAAGCCCGCGGCATCGCCAAGACCGACAACCGCAAGGTCTGGGTCTTCTGCGGCGACGGCGAGATGGACGAGCCGGAATCGATGGGCGCGATCGGCATGGCCGCGCGCGAAAAGCTCGACAACCTCGTCATGGTCGTCAACTGCAACCTGCAGCGCCTGGACGGTCCGGTGCGCGGCAACGGCAAGATCATCCAGGAACTCGAAGCGGACTTCCGCGGCGCCGGCTGGAACGTCGTCAAGGTCATCTGGGGCCCGGGCTGGGACGACCTGCTGGCCAAGGACAAGGACGGCATCCTGCAGCGCGTGATGATGGAAACCGTCGACGGCGAATACCAGAACTACAAGGCGAAGGACGGCGCGTACGTGCGCAAGCACTTCTTCGGCAAGCACCCCGAGCTGCTGAAGATGGTCGCGAACATGACCGACGACGACATCTGGCGCCTGACCCGCGGCGGCCACGACCCGCACAAGATCTACGCGGCCTTCAAGAACGCCCAGGAAAACAAGGGCACGCCGACCGTGCTGCTCGTGAAGACCGTCAAGGGCTTCGGCATGGGCAAGTCGGGCGAGGCGCGCAACACGGCGCACCAGACCAAGAAGCTGGACGACGAGGCCATCCGCGAAATGCGCGACCGCTTCGCCATCCCGATCCCGGACGACAAGCTGGCCGAGATCCCGTTCTTCAAGCCGTCCGACGACGCGCCTGAAATGAAATACCTGCACGAGCGCCGCAAGGCCCTGGGCGGCTACCTGCCGCAGCGTCGCCAGCAGGCCGACGAGAAGCTGCCGGTCCCGCCGCTGTCGACCTTCAAGGCCGTCACCGACCCGACCGCGGCCGGCCGCGAGATCTCGACGACGCAAGCGTATGTCCGTACCTTGACCACGCTGCTGAAGGACCAGAACCTGGGCCAGCGCATCGTCCCGATCCTCGTCGACGAATCGCGTACGTTCGGCATGGAAGGCCTGTTCCGCCAGATCGGCATCTTCAACCAGGAAGGCCAGCTGTACGAACCGGTCGACAAGGACCAGGTGATGTACTACCGCGAAGACAAGGCGGGCCAGATCCTGCAAGAGGGTATCAACGAAGCGGGCGGCATGTGCTCGTGGATTGCCGCGGCGACGTCGTACTCGACGAACAACCGCGTGATGATCCCGTTCTACACGTACTACTCGATGTTCGGCCTGCAGCGCGTCGGTGACCTGGCCTGGCTGGCCGGCGACATCCGTGCCCGCGGCTTCCTGATGGCCGGTACGGCCGGCCGCACGACGCTGAACGGCGAAGGCCTGCAGCACGAAGATGGCCACAGCCACGTGTTCGCGGCGACCATCCCGACCTGCGTCCCGTACGACCCGACGTATGCGCACGAAGTGGCGGTGATCATCCAGAACGGCCTGCACCGCATGGTGGAGAAGCAGGAGGATGTGTTCTACTACATCACCATCATGAACGAGAACTACGAGCAGCCGGGCCTGAAGGAAGGCCAGGAAGAGGGCATCATCAAGGGCATGTACCTGCTCCAGCCGGGCGACAAGGATGCCAAGCTGCGCGTGCAGCTGATGGGCTCCGGCACGATCCTGCGCGAGTCCGTGTTCGCCGCCGAGCTGCTGAAGAACGACTGGGGCGTCGCCGCCGACGTGTGGTCGTGCCCGTCGCTCACGCTGCTGGCCCGCGACGGCCAGGACGCCGACCGCTGGAACCTCGTGCATCCGACCGAAGCACCGCGTGTGCCGTACGTGACCCAGCTGCTGCAGGGTTCCGAAGGCCCGATCGTCGCGACGACCGACTACATGCGCCTGTTCGCCGAGCAGATCCGCGCGTACATCCCGAGCGGCCGCACGTACAAGGTGCTGGGTACCGACGGCTTCGGCCGCTCGGACACCCGCGCCAAGCTGCGCGAGTTCTTCGAGGTGAACCGTCACTACATCACGGTCGCCGCGCTGAAATCGCTGGCCGAAGAAGGCAAGATCGACGCGAAGGTGGTGGCGGACGCGATCGCCAAGTACGGCATCGATCCGAACAAGCCGAATCCTGTGACCCAGTAATGCTCTAAGCCCGTTGCCCCCGCCGGATCGTCTTCCGGGCGGGGGCAACGTATGATTGAGCTGACAATAATACGGAGCTAACACACTATGAGCATTGTGGAAGTCAAAGTCCCCGATATCGGCGACTTCAAGGAAGTCGAAGTCATCGAACTGATGGTCAAGCCGGGTGACTCGATCAAGGTCGACCAGTCGCTGATCACGGTCGAATCGGACAAGGCCAGCATGGAGATCCCGTCGAGCCATGCGGGCGTCGTGAAGGAATTGAAGGTCAAGGTCGGCGACAAGGTTGCCGAAGGTTCGCTCGTGCTGCTGCTCGAGGAAGCTGCCGGCGGCGCGGAAGCTGCGCCTGCTCCGGCCGCCGCCGCACCGGCACCGGCACCGGCGCCGGCCGCAGCGCCGGCACCTGCTCCGGCACCTGCCGCCGCACCGGCTGCGGCCCCGGCTCCAGCCGCTGCACCGGCCGCCGCCGCTGCACCCGCCGCGAGCTTCGCGACGGCCCACGCGTCGCCGTCCGTGCGCAAGTTCGCGCGCGAACTGGGCGTCGACCTGAACAAGGTGAAGGGTTCCGGTCCGAAGGGCCGCATCACCCAGCAGGACGTGCAGGGCTTCGTGAAGTCGGCGCTGGCCGCCGGCCCGACCGCAGCACCGGCAGGTGCGGGTGGCGGCGCAGGCCTGAACCTGCTGCCATGGCCGTCGCTGGACTTCTCCAAGTTCGGCGAGACGGAAGCGCTGCCGCTGTCGCGCATCAAGAAGATCTCCGGCCCGAACCTGCACCGCAACTGGGTCATGATCCCGCACGTGACGCAGTTCGAAGAAGCCGACGTCACCGACCTGGAAGACCTGCGCGTCGAATCGAACGCCGCGTACGCGAAAGCCAAGTCGCCGGTCAAACTGACGATGCTCGCGTTCGTGATCAAGGCGTCCGTCGCCGCGCTGAAGAAGTTCCCGAACTTTAACGCGTCGCTCGACGAAGCCAACGGCCAGCTGATCCTCAAGAAGTACTACAACATCGGCTTCGCGGCCGACACGCCGAACGGCCTCGTGGTCCCCGTCATCAAGGACGCCGACAAGAAGTCCGTGTCGCAGATCGCCACCGAGATGGGCGAGCTGTCCGCCCAGGCGCGCGAAGGCAAGCTGTCGCCGGCGAACATGCAGGGCGCGACCTTCACGATCTCGTCGCTGGGCGGCCTGGGTGGTACGGCGTTCACGCCGATCATCAACGCACCGGAAGTCGCGATCCTGGGTCTCTCCAAGTCCTCGATGAAACCGGTATGGGACGGCAAGGCCTTCCAGCCGCGCCTGATGCTGCCGCTGTCGCTGTCGTTCGATCACCGCGTGATCGACGGTGCCGCCGGCGCCCGCTTCACGACCTACCTGGCCGATGTCCTGGCCGACCTGCGCAAGACGCTGCTGTAAGGAGAGCCCATGAGCACCGTTGAAGTCAAAGTCCCGAATATCGGCGATTTCAAGGAAGTCGAAATCATCGAGCTGATGGTCAAACCCGGCGACACGATCAAGGTCGACCAGTCGCTCGTCACCGTTGAATCGGACAAGGCCAGCATGGAGATCCCGTCGACGCATGCGGGCGTCGTGCAGGAACTGAAGGTCAAGGTCGGCGACAAGGTGAGCGAAGGCTCGCTGCTGCTGACCCTCGACGAGGCCGGCGCGGGCGCCGGCGCGGCGCCGGCTGCCGCACCTGCACCTGCCGCGGCACCCGCTGCTCCGGCAGCAGCCGCTCCGGCGCCTGCCGCAGCACCCGCCGCACCGGCAGCACCGGCAGCACCGATCCCGAACGCGGCCAGCTACAGCGGCCCCGTCGACATCGAATGCGAGATGATGGTGCTGGGCGCCGGCCCCGGCGGCTACTCGGCCGCGTTCCGCTCGGCCGACCTGGGCATGAACACCGTCCTCGTCGAGAAGTACGCGACGTTGGGCGGCGTGTGCCTGAACGTGGGCTGCATTCCGTCCAAGGCACTGCTGCACGTGGCGCACATCATGGACGAGACGGCGCACATGGCCGACATCGGCGTGTCGTTCGCGAAGCCGGACGTCGACATCGACAAGCTGCGCGCGTACAAGGACAAGGTCATCAAGACGATGACGGGTGGCCTGGCCGGCATGGCCAAGTCGCGCAAGGTCAACGTCGTGCAGGGCGTGGGTAAATTCCTGAGCCCGAACCACATCGAGGTGACGGGTGCCGATGGCGCGAAGAAGGTCGTCGCGTTCCAGAAGGCGATCATCGCGGCCGGTTCGGCCGTGGTGAAACTGCCGTTCGTGCCGGAAGATCCGCGCATCGTCGACTCCACCGGCGCGCTGGAACTGCGCCAGGTGCCGAAGCGCATGCTCGTCATCGGCGGCGGCATCATCGGCCTCGAGATGGCGACCGTGTACTCCACGTTGGGTGCGCGTATCGACGTCGTCGAGATGATGGATGGCCTGATGCAGGGCGCGGACCGCGAGGCCGTCAAGGTCTGGCAGAAATTCAACGCGCACCGCTTCGACAACATCATGTTGAAGACGAAGACCGTCGGCGTGGAAGCGCTGCCGGAAGGGATCAAGGTCACGTTCGAAGCCGCTGAGGCGGGCCAGCCGGCACCGGAAGCGCAGGTCTACGACCTCGTGCTGGTGGCCGTGGGCCGCAGCCCGAACGGCAAGAAGATCGGCGCGGAAGCTGCCGGCGTGTCGGTCACCGACCGCGGCTTCATCCCGGTCGATAGCCAGATGCGCACGAACGTGCCGCACATCTTCGCCATCGGCGACCTCGTGGGCCAGCCGATGCTGGCGCACAAGGCCGTGCATGAAGCCCACGTCGCCGCGGAAGCCGCGCACGGCGAGAAGGCCTTCTTCGATGCGAAGGTGATCCCGTCGGTCGCGTACACCGACCCGGAAGTGGCATGGGTCGGCCTGACGGAAGACGAAGCGAAAGCGAAGGGCATCAAGATCGAGAAGGGCCACTTCCCGTGGGCCGCCTCGGGCCGCGCCGTCGCCAACGGCCGTTCGGAAGGCTTCACGAAGCTGCTGTTCGACGCCGAGACGCACCGCATCATTGGCGGCACGATCGTCGGCACGAGCGCCGGCGACATGATCGGCGAAGTCGCGCTGGCCATCGAGATGGGCGCGGATGGCGTGGACATCGGCAAGACGATCCACCCGCACCCGACGCTGGGCGAATCGATCGGCATGGCGGCGGAGGCCTACGAAGGCGTCTGCACCGACTTGCCGCCGCCGCGCAAGCGCTGATCTCTGCGTGCTGCAAAAAACCGGGACCGCGTGTCCCGGTTTTTTTGTTTACGACGGCTCAATTTTTACGAATTTTTTGCAGGTATCTCACTAGACTGGTCCTGTCTGAAAACGCCATTCAAGAGGTGATGCCATGCTCGTAAAATTCAAATCGAAAGCCGCTGCCGATGTCCTGATGCTCGACCGTCATGCGCAAAAGGTGCTTGCGCCGTTCGGCAAGAGCACTGCCAACGGCTATTTTTCTGCCGGCGAACTGGACGACGTGATCGGCGTTCTTGAAGCGACGACGGTGGACAGCAAACAGCATGCGCCGACACAAGCCCTGGCGCAGGACGTCGAATTGCACCACGCCACCGAAGGCGTCAGTCATTTTCCCCAGGTCCAGGAAGCTGTCGATTTCGGGGCGCATTTGTTTCCGCTGCTGGAAATGATGCGGGCGGCGCGACGCACGGCCAGCGTCGTCACTTGGAATATCTGATTCAGTTCGTGCCCTTGAGCCGGCGTTGCAGCATGTCCTTCGCCACCGCAAGCGCCTGGTCTGGCGTCGCTGCGATATCGGGTATGACACCCACGCCCTCCCAGTTGGTGTGGGTGATGGGACTGATGGTGCGCGCACTGGGGATCGCGGCGAAGAAGTGGTCGCCAAGACGGAAGGGACGGGTGGGGTGGGCGCCGCCCCAGGTCCGCTCGCCGATCAGCGTGGCGCGTTTCAATGTCTGCATCGTGTACGCGAAGTCTTCGCCGGCCGACATCGTGCCGGGGCCCGTCAGGATCAGGACCGGCTTCTTGCCGCCATAGCGCTTGCCGTCCAGCCGATCGGCCGTCCAGTGCGGCGTGGAGACGCCGGTATCGCGCTCCCAGATGTCGTTGAGGCGCGTACGCTCGTCGACGAAATAGCTGACCAGCAGAGCCACGCCGTCCGGTGTGCCGCCGTGGTTGTTGCGCAGGTCGACGATGAGGCCATCGGTGTCGGCGAGCTTGTCCATCGCTGCCGCGTATTTTGCGGCCACGAGGAAGGGCGGCGGGAAGCCGGAAAGGTCGAGGTAGCCGATCCTGGGGGCCAGGTGATCGACTTTTTCCACGCCGAGACTGGACGCGAGGATACGCTTGCGTATGTCAGGCGGCGCGAGGCGTTCCCACTCGGCCAGCGTCGTGGGTCGCGGCCCGACTTCACGGTCGGGCGGCACGAGCCCGGGGTCGAACCCTACCATCAGGTGCTTGTCATGAACGACGCCGGCGACATCTTCCGTGAGCTGGCTCGCCAGCTGTTCGCCACCCGTGATTCCATCGTACTTGCCCTCGCGCTGGCGCTGGCGCAGGACCGCTTCGACCTGTTTGGCCTTGTCGGGAAAGACATAGTGCTCGTTTAGTCTTGCCACGAGCGTATCGATCGCCTGCGCGCGCATCGCGCTGTCGACGGCAACCTTGGGCTGCGGTTCGGGTTCGGGCGCGGCGGCATGGGCGCCGAGCACGGCGAGCAGCAAACACGGTACGACGATCCATTTCTTGTTCATTTTTTTTCCTTTGGCGGTTGGAAGGAAGTGATTACTTCATCACATCAGTAATGAGGTGGAATCAGGGTAGCATAAATATTTCTAATTATTGGTAATCTCTTTGACAATCAACCGGCCTGCATTACGGCGCTGCACGGCTTGCCGATATTGACTTGACGACAACTAGGGGGTGGCTGATGATTGCCGGCCGGCACGGCATGACGCCGCTGCCATCGACTTGGAGACGACACAATGAAACGATCCATCCTGGCCGCTGGCCTGCTGGCGGCCGGCCTCGCGCAGGCCGCCGAGAAGGCCGATGATGCCCAGCTGCGTGCGGCAATCGCCGGCAGCCATCGGAGCAGCAAAAACGTGGCGCGCGACCAGTGGCGCCATCCGTATGAAACCCTGACGTTCTTCGGCATCAAGCCGAACATGACCGTGGTCGAGCTGACGCCCGGTGGCGGCTGGTACACCGATATCCTCGCACCCTATCTGCGCGACAACGGCAAGCTGATCGCTGCCGATGCGGCATACGACCCGTCGCGCGGCCCCATCGTGGCTTTCAAGAAGAAGCTGGACGCCAACCCGGCGGTCTTCGGCAAGGTCGTGCAGGGCGTATTCGAGCCGCCGTCGACCTACCACTTCGCGGCGCCGGGCAGCGTCGACATGGTGGTCACCTTCCGCAACCTGCACAACTGGATCGAGGAGGGCGGCGACGAGGAGCTCAAGGGCGTGTTCAAGGCCGTCTACACGAGCCTGAAGCCGGGCGGCGTGCTGGGCGTCGAAGAACATCGCCTGCCGGAAGCGATGCCGCAGGACGCGAAGGCCTCGAGCGGTTATGTGCACGAGTCCTACGTGATCAGGATGGCGGAAAGCGTCGGCTTCAAGCTGGCCGCGATATCCGACGTCAACGCCAACCCGAAGGACAAGGCCGACCACAAGGGCGGCGTGTGGGCGCTGCCGCCGACTTTGACCAACCGCGACGAGGACCGCGACAAATACCTGGCGATCGGCGAGAGCGACCGCATGACGCTCAAGTTCGTGAAGCCATGAACGACGGTGCTCGCTGCGTCGTAAAAACCAGGACACGCGTGTCCTGGTTTTTTTATGCCGATCGCATCGTCACGGCTTCGCCGCGTACAACCCGAGCTCGGCCAGCGTCGTGAAGGTGCTGTCGCCGTTATTGGACGTGATGTTGAGCCGGTACCAGCGATACGCGCCCGGATTCGCGACCGTGTAGCTGTGCATCTGGATGCGGTACGGGAACGCCTGGCCGCTTTGCGTGTCGAGCGTGGTCCAGTTGACGCCGTCGTTCGAGCCCTGGAACTGCCAGTCCTTCGGATCGCGCCCGATCAGGTCGGTGGAGCTGATGACCGTGTAGCGCTGCACGGTCTCCGTGTGGCCGAGGTCATACTGCAGCCAGCCCATCACGCCCTTGTAGAACCAGTACGACCCCGAGTTCTGGTCGAAGACGTACTTGGCGTTGGCCGGGTTGTTGGCACTGTCGTTCGGGGTGCCGCCGGTGGCGACGTTCACCAGCGGATGCAGCGGCGTGGCGCTTGCTTCGGTCGCGTTGCCGCTCGTGCCGGCGGCGTTCGTCGCCGTGACGGTGTAGTAGTAGGTCGTGCCGTTGGCCACCGTCGTGTCGATGTAGCTGCCGCCCGTGACGTTCGATGCGACGGTCGTGTACGGGCCGCCGCTGGACGTGGCGCGCAGGACCGCGTAGCTGGTGGCGCCGGATGACTGCTGCCAGCGCAGCGGGACGGCGCCGTCGCCCGGCTCGGCCAGCAGCGTCGCGGGGGCGGCGGGGATGGCCGCCGGCGCGCCGCCATCGCCGCCCGTGATCTGGACGTTGCTGAAGATGGACGTATTCAGCGTGCCGTTGGCATGCGAGACGACCGCCAGGCCTGCATAGATCGTGTCGGGAAGCGGACCGTCGATGCGTCCGACGTCGGTCGCGGCCCAGTTGGTGCCATCGGGCGACACGTAACCCGTGATCATGTTCCCGATGCGCTCGAGCTTCACCCAATACGAGGGCACGGTGTTCGCGATGGAAAGGGCCTTGTTGCCGTAGTTCGTGCCGCCGTACACCGCGAGATTCGGCATGTTCTGCTCGACCTTGACCTGGTTCGTCACCAGCATCGTGGCGCGCGGGGCGCCCTGGGCCAGGCTGGTGCGCATCATCACGCCCGCCTTGGCGTACGGGCTCGTATTCTGGATGGACTCGACCTTCGCGATGATGGCGCCGTCGCCGGTGAGCGCCTGGTAGGCGAAGTGGCCGCTGTCGGCCGTGCCCCAGCTGTCGGCACCTGCGCCCACGACGGTCCACGTGCCGTTGGCGTACGACGACGTGCCGGCCGGCGCCGCGCCGCCGATATCGGTATCGGACAAGCCCGACGTGATCGAGGCCGTCGCGGGAATCGCGAGTGCCGGCGGGGGCGTTGCCGTGGAGGTGTCGACGTCCTTCAGGAACATGAAGCTGGTACTGTCCACCGGCATCCAGAGGCGCCGCTGCGCGATATACGGGGCCTGCATGCCCTTGCGGACGACGTAGGCGCCGTAAATCTGGTTGAGGACGACGTTGCCGCCGCCCCATCCGCCCCATCCGCGGTTCGTATTGTCGGCGGTGTAGTAGGCATCGGTCGTGCCGAACGGGAGGAACGGCGTGGGCGCGAGCTCGTTCACGCGCGCGAAGTACTCACCGGCCGCCAGCAGGCGGTTGTCGAAATCGGAGTAGACGTCGATGCCTTGCTTCCACAGCGCCTCGGCGAGCATCGTCAGCGACTTGAGCTGGCCGTGGGCGTGTCCCTGGTCGCGCAGCGAGTCGCCGAGCATGCCGATGTCGTTCGAGCTGCGCAGCCCGATGTGGGCCAGCGTGCGGGTCTGGGCGACGACCCGGTTCAGCGTGTCGGCGTCGTCGTTGAAGATGGCCATCAAGCCGAGGGCGTTCAGCGCGAGCGCGCCCTTGTTGGCGGCGCCGAACATGTTCTCGCCGTAGGGGTTCGATGCCGGCATCAGCACGTTGGCGAAATAGGCTTTCACGGTGGCCGTGTCGGCATCCGTCCACTCGTTCCACGTGCCGCGCAGGATGTCCGCGCCGCCCACGAACGCGTAAGCGTAGTCGCCCAGGTCGAGCATCGACTCGCGGCCCGAGAACTGGGTCTGCGTGGTGGCCCACGCCATCAGGATGTCGTGCGCCTTCTTCGCGTACTCCCGGTTGCCCGTGAAATACCACATCCGCGCCAGGTTCCAGATCGCGACCATGTCGTTGCGCCATGGCCAGAGATTCAGGTCGGGGGCGCGGCTCACGGTCGCGTACGGGCCCGCCATGCCGTAGGTGAGCTTGGCCTTGCCGTCGTTCGCCAACTGATCGTAGGCCGATTTCCACGGCTGCCTGCCCTGGTCGACGTACGACTTGACCGTCTGGAGATCGGAGAGGGTCAGCGGCGTGCCCGGATGCGCGAAGCCGGTGGTCTGCGCGGCGCCGTAACCCGGGAGTAGGGCTGTGCTCAACGCCATCAGCGCAGCGGCGACGCCGGTTGGCTTGAACATGCGGGTCTTCGCTCGGATCTTCGTGGACGAATCTTTGGAACTGGTTTTCATCGGTACCCTTCGTTAATAAACATCACTCGCCGGCACGTCAATTGTGACTGCCGCGACAACATTCTTGGCAATACGTCATCGCGTGCCGGGACCGTCACGTTCAAGGGCGTTCGGGCGTCCCCGTCGCCTTGCGCGTAGCCTGGTCTCGAAACGAGGAATTTGTTCGAGCATCAAACTGTTAAATTATGGCAGTCATATTGCCGGACGGCAATAGATTTCGTATGCATAAATATTGAGTAGAATTAATCTAGCATTAATGCAAATGACGCCGCATTCCGTTTGACATTAACGGGAGCGGCTCTGGCAGTCTTCCTTCGGCACACGCCGCGTCCATGCGCGTGATGCCACCGTCCAGCACCCGGATCGCGCCGTCCGTCGCAAACCGCGAGCCGACGGGGAACGGCTTCCGCTATCGTGATCCCGCTGACCAAACACGGGACGATCGAACGACGTCCGCCACCTTCGACCGGTTTTTTGGAAATGACATGAACATGATCCGCGCCATCCTGTGCACCACCGCGCTTCTGGCGATCGCGACCTGCACCCACGCCCGTTCACCCGATGACAGCCGTCACGGTGCGAGCATCACGATCGATGACAAGGACGGCCCCGAGCGCGTCGTCGCGCGCCAGCGGCCGGCCTCCGGGAAGCCGCGCCTGGTGTCGACGAACCAATGGTCGGAAATGATGTTGAAGGACGAGACGGTGTACCTGCAGCTGACCGACTACGGCATGAAGCAGGTCATGGAACCGCAGGACGCGCACGACAAGGACGAGGGCTTCCTCGGCAGCGTGCTGAAGACGATGGCGCTCAGCGGCGTGAAGCAGGTCCTCGACCACGGCCTGGCGCTGTCGCTGGTCGACACGCGGTCCGCGCTGGTGCGCGATGGCGAGGTCGTGTTCGTCACGTGCAAGGGCAAAGAAGTGTTCAACCAGGTCAAGATCAATGACCAGGTACTAAAGTATCCGCAGGCGAGCGCCGAGGAATTCGTGAGCAACGTCAACCGGCTGCGGGCGACGCTGCCGGCGTGCCGGCCCTGAGCCGACACGCCGCATCGCCGTCGATCAGGCCCGGCGCCGCATGCGTCCGGTGCGCGCAAAACCGTCGAGGACGTGCGCGGGCAGCATCTTGACCATGCCGTGCAGGACGAGCGGCACGAGCACGAGCTCATCGACGGCGCCGATGACGGGCAACGCGAAATTCAACGGCTCGACGGCGAACAGCGCCAGCCCCGCCAGCCCGGGCAACAACCACCCGGGCCGGTTCTCGTGCCGGAGGGCGAACCACAGCAGGCGCAGGTCCTGGCCGGCGACGACGCGCCACAATGCAACGATGCGTTTCATGGCTTCCCTCCATGGGTTGGGTTTCGGTGCCCCCTACATGGGTCGCCTGGGCCTGAACACAATGGAAAATAGGCAAGCCGTCCGAAAAAGAGGTGAGCCGAACGGGTGGCGGCGAACGTCGGCAATTGCTGGTCTAATAGCCTTTTGACCAAGGAGCCAATCCATGAGCATCGCATTCATCGGCCTCGGCAGCATGGGCCACCACATGGCCGCCAACCTGCTGCGCTCCGGCCACCCCGTGCACGTGTGGAACCGCAGCCCGGAACCCGTGCAGGCGCTGGCCGCGCTGGGCGCAAAGCCGGCTGCGACGCCCGCCGAGTGCGGCATCGCCGACGTCGTCTTCACCATGCTCGCGGACGACGACGCGACGCGCGCCGTGCTGCAAGGCGGCGGCGTGCTGGACGCGATGGCGCCCGGCAGCATCCACGTCAACATGGCCACCGTCTCCGTTGCGTTCGCGCGCGAGATGGCGGCGCTGCACGTCGAACGCGGCATCGGCTACGTTGCCGCGCCCGTGCTGGGCCGCGTCGACGTGGCGGCAGCGGGCAAGCTGAACATCCTCGCAGGCGGCAGCGACGAATTGATCGCGCGCGTGCAGCCGCTGTTCAACCTGATGGGACAAAAGACGTGGCGCTTCGGCAGCGAACCGGCGCAGGCGAACGCCGTCAAGCTCGCGTGCAACCTGATGCTCGCATGCGCGATCGAGGCGACGGGCGAGGGCACCGCGCTCGCACGCTCGCACGGCGTGCCGGCCGCGGATTTCATCGACCTCGTCACGAGCACGCTGTTCGCCGGCTCGCCCGTCTACAAGGGCTACGGCGGGATGATCGCCGAAGAGCGTTATTCGCCGGCCGGCTTCAAGTTGTCGCTGGGCCTGAAAGACGTACGCCTCGCGGTGGAGGCGGGCCGGGACAGGGGGCTGCCGCTCGCGTTCGGTTCCACGTTGCAGGCGACGTTGCAGGATGCCGTCGCACAGGGTGACGCCGACCTCGACCTGGCGGCGCTGGGCAAGCATGTCGCGCGGCAGGGCAGGCTCGGGTAAGGCGCCAGTATCGTCGAGTGTTGTGCCGTATTGACGGTAAATAAAATAATTGCAACAAACATTCATTTTTGTAATGAAAAAGTTCTTTATGGAATGGTATATTGACATATATCAAACATTTCAAGGAACCCAGCATGAAAGTCCGCTCCACAGCCTGCGCAGCGCTGCTCGCCTGCCTCACCCTCGACGCCAACGCCAGCGTCATCACCCTGCAGGTCGCGACCGGCCCCGTGGGCACGCAGACGAGTGCCGCCGCGTACAAGGCGGCGGTCGATGCCGACATTGCCAACCCTGCCGGCTACAAAGGCAGCAAGGCCGTGGCAACCTACGACAACGTGACGGTCAAGAATTATTTCGGCGCGCTAAGCAACTACGCGTTCGAGGCGACGATCGATTTCGGCGTCACGTCCGCGCAGGCCGGCACCTGGAATTTCCGTACCGGCGTCGATTTCGGCTACGGCGGCGCGCTGTTCATCGACGGCGTCGCGCTTGGCTACAATTCGCACGACATGTGGTGGGCCAATAACTATGGCACGGTGAACGGCAGCCTGACCGGTTCGGCCGTCCTGGCGGCCGGCAACCACGAGTTCAAGATCTACGGGATGGAAGCGTGCTGCGACGGCAACCAGCAGGCGCAGTTCAAGGCGGCGAACGCCGCCGCGTTCAAGACGTTCGCCGGCAACGACACGCTGAACGCCGTGCCGGAACCGATCAGCATCGCGACGTTCGGCCTGGGCGCCGGCGCCATGGCCCTCATCCGCCGCCGTCGCCGCAAGTCGGCTTGATTCGGGAACGGCCGACCTCGGCCTGGCGGCGCCGGGCAGGCACGTCGCGCGACAGGGCAAGCTGGGCTGACCCGGCGGCGCACTGACGCGCCCGAATTCACGCGATTTTAACCATCTCGTGTATTTTGGAAAGATTTTCACGGCGGGCGGCCCCGTACAATGTCCGGATTTCAACGACAACTGCCCGCCATGACTTGTCTGCTGCGCCTGCACGACGTTACCCACCGCTTCGGCAAGGTCCTCGCGCTGGACGGGCTCAGCCTGTCCGTGCCGGAGGGTGCCATCTACGGCTTCCTCGGCCGCAATGGCGCGGGCAAGACCACGACGCTGCGCGTGCTGATGGGCCTTACGCCGCCCGACGCGGGGCGTATCGAATTGTTCGGCGAGGAGATCCGCGCCGTGCCCGTGCGCCTGAAGCGACACATCGGGTTCGTGCCGCAGGAACCGCATTTCTATCCGTGGATGACGGCCGTCCAGCTGGGCCGCTTCGTCGGCGATTTCTACCCGACCTGGGACGACGCCGAATACCGGCGCCTGCTGCGCCGCCTCGACATCCCGACGGACCGCAAGGCCTCGGCCATGTCGGGCGGGACGCGCACCAAGCTGTCGCTGGCGCTGGCGTTCGCGCCGCGTCCCCCCTTGCTGCTGCTGGACGAGCCGACGACGGGCCTCGACCCGGTCGCGCGGCGCGAATTCAACGACCAGCTGATCGAGCTGCAGCGCGAGCAGGGCACGACCGTGATGTTTTCCTCGCACCTGGTCGGCGAGGTCGAGCAGGTGGCGCACGCGGTCGGCATCATCCAGGCGGGCAGCGCACGGTTCGAAGGCACGGTCGACAGCCTGCGCGCGCAGGTGCGGCGCGTCGTCGGCCTGGACGAGGCGACGGAAGCATCGTGGCTCGAGCGCGTGCGCGGCGACGTGTTCCGGGCCGACGAGGCGGCGTGGCGCGCCAACGTGCTGCCGCCGGGCGCCGTCGCCGAGCGGCTCGGCCTGGAAGACATCTTCCTCGCGTTCGCGCGCACGGACGAGGTGCGTGCGACGTGAGGGCGCTGTTGCGCAAGGAGTGGATCGAACACCGCCTGTTCCTCCTCGGGCTCTATCTCGGCGGCGCCGTCGTGCTGTTCATGGCCTGGATCGTGGCGCGTGACGGCGTCACGCCGTTGCGCGCCTGGAGCACGCTGGTCGCAGCGTACGGGGCGTTGATGTCCGTCCTGCTGGCCAACCGCCTCGTGATGCGCGAATACGGCGCCGGCACCCAGCTTTTCCTCGAAGCGCTGCCGGTCGGCCGCGGCACGGTGCTGGCGACGAAATGGCTGGCCGGGTGGGGCGCGCTGCTGTCGTTCTTCGCGCCCGCGTTCGGGCTGGTGCTGTGGGGCGCGCGCGAGCACGTGTACCTGGGTGGTGGCCTGCCGGGCGCGATCGCGCTGCGCAGCGGCGTGTTCCTGCTGTTCGTGTACACGGGGGCGTTCGCCGTCGCGCTCACCTTGCGCCTGCGTTTCGTCGTGTGGGGCGTCCTGTTCTTCGGTGTCGCCCTGTTCGACCAGCAGGCGCAGATGCCGCTGCGCACATGGCCACCGTTCGCCCTCGTCCAGCTCGACATGGTGGTGGTGCCGCACGTGCCCTGGCGCGCGCTGGCGATCACCGGGACGCTGACCGCCGCGCTGGCCGCCGTGGCGCTGCTGCTGGCGCTCGCGGCGCGCGGCGCGTTGCCCGTCGTGCTGGCGCGGCCCCTGTCGGCGCGCGCACGCACGCTGGTGGCGTTCGTGCTCGTCGGGTCGGCCGGCCTGTCGACGCTGGTCGAACACCGTGCGGCGGCGCCGCCGTTCCGGCTGCAGCAGGCCGTGTCCAGCCGCGGCGAGACCGCGGTGCACGTCGGCTGGCAGGGGACCGTCGCCGGCGTGCCGGCGGCGCAACTGGCCGAACGCCTCGCGTCCGACCTGTCTGCCTTGCGGACCTGGCTGGGACTGGCCCCGCTGGCCCAGCTGTCCCTCGTGCCCGACGCATGGCGCGAACCCGACGAGATCACGTTCGAACACGGCGGCGCGCACCACCTCGTGATCCGCGCCGCACTGGGCGCCCCGGACCTGTCCCTGCCGCAGCTGCAGGAAGTGGCCCGTGGAGCGCACATCGTCGACCAGTCGCCCGTGCAGGGCTGGCGCGAGGACCGCAGCTGGCTCGTGTGGGGCTTCGCGAGCTGGTGGGGCTCGGAGCAGGACGGCGCACGCCGCGTGCTGCTGCAGCGCCGTGCCGCCGCCGCGGCCCGGCTGCTGGCGGCGCGCGGCATGGACGTCCGCACGGCGCTGGCCGTGCCCGACGCGATGGACGAGCAGCTGGGCGATTGCCTCGCCGTCGCCCTGTCCTGGCGCGCCGTGCAGACGCTGCGCGACCGGCTCGGCCCCGAACGCTTCCGCAGCCTGATGCGCGCGGCACTGTCCGGGCCCGGCGCCGACGACGCGCGCGCGCTCATCGAGACGCGTGCCACGGCCCGGCTGCTCGACGAGGCCGGCGTGCCCCTGTCCGACCTGGCCCGCGCCGTCGACGCGGCTCTGGCGCCGCTGCCTGCCGGGCCTGCGCCCGCCGCACTGCGGGTCGACGCCGTGCCGCAGGCGGGCGCGCTGGCCGCGCTGCGCTACCGCGTCGCGGGTTCCGCGCCGGCGGGCCTGGCCGTACGCTACGCCGTGCTGCGCCCGATGATGGGCACCATCGATTCGGCGACCACCTCGTGGGCCGGCGCGGCGCCGGACGGCGTGCTGCCGATGACGTTCGCCGCCGGCACCCGTGTCTTCGTGACGGCCGACGCCCCCGATCCGGCACTGGGCTGCCGCTACCGCTTGGGCGCCGTGCGCGCGGAGGTACCATGAAACGCGTCCTGATCGCCAAGGAATGGATCGGCATGCGGCCGTTCGTGTGGCTGCTGGCCGGCCTCGCGCTCGTCTCGCTGGCCGACATCGCCACGGGCACGCTGTATGCCCTGCATCGCGAGCACACGCTGTACGAAGGCAGGCACTGGGCGGCCGACGCGCTGCTGGTGCTGCTGCTGGCGTTCACGCTCGGCGCCAGCCTGATCGCGCGCGAACTCGAGGACAGCACGCTGGCTTTCCTGGACGGCCTGCCGCTGCGCCGGCGCGACGTGTTCCTCGCGAAGCTGGCCGTGGCCGGAGGTTGCCTGTCCGTGTTCGCGCTCGTCGAACCCGTGGCCGGATGGCTGCTGCACGTGGCATTGCGCCATTCCGTCGCGGAGGCCGTGACGGCGGGGACGCTGGGTGCGCTCGCGTTGCGCAACGTCGTGCTGGTGGGCGCCGGGCTTGCTCTCGGCCTGCTGTGCGGCTTCGTGCGCAATCTGGCGTGGGCATTGTTCGCGATGGCGTTCGCGCTTGTCGTGATGCTGCGCAGCGCGTGGCCGCGCGTCGCCGCGGCCATCGATCCGACGGGGCTCGTCGCGGACGGCTGGGCCACGCACGGTTTCGGCGGCGAGGCGGCGTGGACGGTGCTGGCCCTGACCTTGGCCTGTCTCGCGCTCGCGTATGCGTTGTTCGCGTACGCCGGCGGGGCCGCGCTGGCGCGCCTCGCCCGGTTCGCGGCGCGTCGCGGCGTCGTGCCCGTCGCGTATGCCTGCGCGATCGTGCTGCTGGCCATCGCCGCGTCCACGCAGCGCGACGCGTCGAAGGGGGGCACCGGCACGGGACCTGGCGCCGCGGCGGTCCCCACGCACGCGCCCACGCGCGCGGGGGCGCGCAGCGGCGCGCACAAGGTCGCCACCGCGCACTACGTCTTCAACGTACCGGCCGGCATGGACGTCACGGACGCCGACCTGAAGGCGGCCGACGGGGCATTCGACACCGCGTGCAAGGCGCTGGGGCTGACCGTGCGTGGCATGGAGCGCATCGACGTCGACCTGTCGGGCAGCGTGGCCAACACGGACGGGCTGGCCGCGCACGACCGCATCCGCGTCAACGTTCATCCCGGCTGGGAAAACACGCTCGTCCACGAGACCGTGCACGCGCTCGCCGACCGCGTCGTCGGCCAGGCGCACCGGCAAGAGCTCGACCGGATGCGAGTGTTCAACGAAGGTCTGGCGCGCTGGGCGGAACCGACGCGGCGCGCATCGGCGCAGTGGCGTGGCGAGGAGGAGCTGGCCGTGGCGACCGTGTTCCGGCGGCGCCAGCTGAACCAGGACAATCTGCTCGACGGCGACGCCCTGGCGCGCGACTTCGATTGGGAACTCGTGTATCCGCTCGGCGCCCGGCTGGTCGAGGCACTCGTTGCGCGCTACGGCGACGACGCGCCCATGCGCGTGCTGGCGGTGATCGCCGGTTCCGCGTTCCCGCGCGACCTGAAGGGCTACGAGCTGTATCGCAGCGCGTTCCAGCTGGCCGGATTCGACATCAACCTCGTGCTCAACGACTATGCACTGGCGCTGCGCCGTCTCGACGCCAGGTACGGACAGGCCATCGACGCGCTGCCGCGGCCGCGCGGCCTGCTCGTGCGCGATGGCGGACGCGCCGGCATCGCCGTGCAGTTCGACCGCCCGGCCGGCCAGGCACCGTCGTTGCGGGTACGGTTCCGGCCCCGCGACGACAGCGCGATGCACGAACTGGTCGTCGTCGACAGGTTCGACGTACGCGCCGGCCGCCCGGTCGCATGGGCACCCGCGGACCAGGTCGTGGACGGCAAGCTGTGCTACCAGGTCGGCGTGGCGACGGGCTACGCCGTCATGTACGAGCCGTGGAGCTGCCTGCCGCTGCGTGACGCCGCCCGCTGAGCCGTTGCCGGCGCCTTAGTTGCGGGTCGGGCGGCCCGTCACCGCGGGCTCCGTCACGTCGCGGTCCAGCAGGCCGCGGTACAGCCAGCCCGCCAGCAGGCCGCCGACGATCGGCGCGATCCAGAACAGCCACAATTGCGCGAGCGCCCAGCCGCCGACGAACAGCGCCGGGCCCGTGCTGCGGGCCGGATTCACCGACGTGTTGGTGACGGGGATGCTGACCAGGTGGACGAGCGTCAGCGCGAGGCCGATCGCGAGGCCGGCGAAGCCCACGGGCGCGCGGGTGTGCGTGGCGCCGAGGATGATCAGCACGAACATGAACGTCATGACCAGTTCCGTCACGACGGCCGATGTCAGCGAATAATTGCCTGGCGAGTGTTCGCCGTAGCCGTTCGAGGCGAAGCCGCCCGCGAGGTCGAAGCCGGGCTTGCCGCTGGCGATCAGGTACAGCACGCCCGCCGCCGCGATGGCGCCCAGCACCTGCACGACCACGTACGGGACGATGTCGCGGGCAGGGAAGCGGCCGCCGGCCCACAGCCCGACGGTGACGGCCGGGTTGAAGTGGCCGCCCGAGATCGGGCCCAGCGCATACGCGCCCGTGAGGACGGTCAGGCCGAAGGCCAGCGACACGCCGGCGAGGCCGATGCCGACGCCGGGGAACGCGGCGGCCAGCACGGCGCTGCCGCAGCCGCCCAGCACGAGCCAGAAAGTGCCGATGAATTCGGCGATGCATTTACGGTACATGGTGTTCTCCTGTCGCAGGCGCATGCAAACGACGTTGAATTTGCGGAAACGTCAATATTGCATAACTGTATATCTTTTTCAATATTATGTTGATCATATAGGCGCAAAAAAACCCGGTCCGCTTGCGCGGTACCGGGTTATGCGAAGGATGGCGCCGTGGGGCGCCGTCCCCAATCAGGCGCCGACGCTGGCCAGTGCCTGGTTGAAGGTGGCGCTCGGACGCATCACGGCCTTGACCTTGGCGTTGTCCGGCTTGTAGTAGCCGCCGATGTCGGCCGGGCGGCCCTGGATCTCGAGCAGTTCCGACACGATCTTCTGCTCGTTCTCGGCCAGTTGCTTGGCGAGCGGCGCGAAGTAGGCGGCCAGTTCGGCGTCTTCCGTTTGCGCGGCCAGTTCCTGGGCCCAGTACATCGACAGGTAGAACTGGCTGCCGCGGTTGTCGAGTTCACCGGTCTTCGGCGACGGCGACTTGCGGTTGTCCAGCAGCTTGCCGGTGGCGGCGTCCAGCGTCCTGGCCAGCAGCTTGGCTTTCGCGTTGCCGGTCTTGAGGCCGAGGTCTTCGAAGCTCACGGCCAGCGCGAGGAATTCGCCCAGCGAGTCCCAGCGCAGGTGGTTTTCCTCGGTCAGCTGCTGCACGTGCTTCGGTGCCGAACCGCCGGCGCCCGTCTCGTACATGCCGCCGCCGGCCATCAGCGGGACGATCGACAGCATCTTGGCGCTGGTGCCCAGTTCCAGGATCGGGAACAGGTCGGTCAGGTAGTCGCGCAGGATGTTGCCGGTCACGGAGATGGTGTCCAGGCCGCGCCATGCGCGCTCCAGGCTGAAGCGCATCGCGCGCACCTGCGACATGATCTGGATGTCCAGGCCCATCGTGTCGTGATCCTTCAGGTACGTCTTGACCTTCTTGATCAGTTCATTCTCGTGCGGACGGTACGGGTCGAGCCAGAACACGGCCGGCATGCCCGAGTTGCGCGCGCGCGTGACGGCCAGCTTGACCCAGTCGCGGATCGGCGCGTCCTTCACCTGGCACATGCGCCAGATGTCGCCCTTCTCGACGTTCTGCGACAGCAGCACTTCACCCGTCGCCAGGTCGGTGATGTTGGCGACGCCGTCATGCTGCACTTCGAAGGTCTTGTCGTGCGAGCCGTATTCCTCGGCCTGCTGGGCCATCAGGCCGACGTTCGGGACGGTGCCCATCGTGCGCGGGTCGAAGGCGCCATGCCATTTGCAGAAGTTGATGATCTCCTGGTAGATGCGGGCGAACGTCGATTCCGGGATCACGGCCTTGACTTCCTTCAGGCGGCCGTCGGCGCCGTACATCTTGCCGCCGGCGCGGATCATTGCCGGCATCGATGCGTCGACGATCACGTCGTTCGGCGAGTGGAAGTTGGTGATGCCCTTGGCCGAGTCGACCATCGCCAGCGCCGGGCGGTGTTCCTGGCAGGCGTGGATGTCGCGGATGATTTCTTCGCGCTGCGAATCCGGCAGCTTGGCGATCTTGTTGTACAGGTCGGCCATGCCGTTGTTGACGTTCACGCCGAGGCTGTCCAGCAGGGCGCCGTGCTTCTCGAACGCTTCCTTGTAGAAGGTGCGGACGCAGTGGCCGAACACGATCGGGTGCGACACCTTCATCATCGTCGCCTTCACGTGCAGCGAGAACATCACGCCGGTCTTGTGCGCGTCTTCGATCTGCTGTTCGTAGAACTCGAGCAGGGCCTTGCGGCTCATGAACATCGAGTCGATGATCTCGCCTTCCAGCAGGGAGACCTTCGGCTTCAGGACGATCGTCTCGCCGCTCTTCGTGACCAGTTCCATCTTGACGTCGCGCGCGCGGTCGAGCGTCATCGACTTTTCGCCGTGGTAGAAGTCGCCGTGCGTCATGTGCGACACGTGCGTGCGCGACGCCTGCGACCATTCGCCCATCGAGTGCGGGTTCTTGCGTGCGTATTCCTTGACGGCCTTCGGCGCGCGGCGGTCCGAGTTACCTTCGCGCAGCACCGGGTTCACTGCGGAACCGATGCACTTGCCGTAGCGGGCCTTGATCTCTTTGTCCTTGTCCGATTGCGGATCGGCCGGGTAGTCGGGGATGGCGTAGCCCTTGCCCTGCAGTTCCTTGATGGCCGCTTGCAGTTGGCCCACCGAGGCCGAGATGTTCGGCAGCTTGATGATGTTCGCGTCCGGCTGCAGCGTCTTCTGGCCGAGTTCCGACAGGGCGTCCGGCACGCGCTGGTCCGCCGACAGGTACTCGGGGAAGAGGGCGAGGATACGCGCCGCGACGGAGATGTCGCTCTCTTCGATGTGGATGCCGGCAGGTTTGGCAAACGTCTCGACGACAGGCAGGAAGGCGTGGGTGGCCAGCAGGGGCGCCTCGTCGGTTAGGGTGTAGATGATGGTCTGATCACTGCTCATACGCTTGTTCCTCGATGTGCGGGAAGGTTTCGAATACTAGTACTAAAAAAACATCGGCTGTCCAGGCCACTGTGCCAGCGCGGTGAACAGATCGGGGGATCATACTCCGTCAAACGTCGATCCGGCAGCCTCGAACATGTGTTGCCACAAGACTAAGTCTTATATAAGACATAGGACAGCCGCTATTATTGCACGACCTTGGCGGATCGGATAGTGGTAAACCCTTCCGCAATGCGGAACGGGTGACGCGGCGCAGCGTGGGCGCTACATCTGGCGGAACAGGTCGGCGTAGTTGCGGCTGACGACGAGCTGCTCGGCGCGGCCCTTCAATGTGACCAGCAGGCGGCCGCGGAAATCCGTGCGCGTGCCGGCCACGTGGCGCGCCGCGACGATCACGCTGCGGTGGATCTGCCAGAACTGCTGCGCGTCGAGCTGTTCGCGCAGCTGGCGCATCGGCGTGCGGATCAGATGCTCGCCGTCGGCGACGAACACGCTCGTGTACTTGTCGTTGCTCTGGAAGTAGATGACTTCGTCGATGGCGATCAGCCGCGTCTCCTGGCCTTGCGCAGCGCGGATCCATTGCAGCGGCGCGGCAGCGGCAGGGGCGGGCGCGGCGGGCGGTGCGGATGCGACGCCCAGCTGGCGCAGCAGGCCGGCCAGCAGGTCCGCGGACGGGGCCGCCGGCGCCGGCGCGGCCAGCGTTTCCTTCAGGCGCTCGACCGTGCGCTGCAGCCGCTCCAGCCGGATGGGCTTCAGCAGATAGTCGAAGGCGGCGTGCTCGAACGCCTGCAGCGCGTACGCCTCGTGCGCCGTCGTGAACACGACCCGCGGCGCGCGCGCGTCGTCCGCCAGCCGGGCCGCGAGGTCGAGGCCGTTCAGGCCGGGCATCTGGATGTCGAGGAACACGACGTCGGGCGCCAGCTCGTCGACGAGGCGCAGCGCCTCGATGCCGTTGCCGGCGCGGCCCACGATGTGCAGGTCCGGCCACGCGAGCGCCAGTTGTTCCTCGAGGTAGGCCAGCAAATGCGGTTCGTCGTCGGCAAGCAGGGCGCGGATGGGTTCGATGGCGGCACCTCGAAATGAAATTAGATCGGCAGGATCAGGCGCGATGTCACGCCCCCGTCTTGATTTTCGAGCAATTGTACTTGAGCACTATTTCCATGCAAGGTGCGCAGCCGCTCGCGCAGGTTCGACAATCCGACGCCGCCGCCCGGCCGCGGCGCCGCCGGCACGAGGCCGGCGCCGTCGTCGAGCACTTCCACGCACAGGCCCGCGTCCGTGCGACGCGCGCGCACGACGACGGTGCCGCCTTCGACTTTCGGCTCGATGCCGTGCATCACGGCGTTCTCGACGAGCGGCTGGATCAGCATCGGCGCGATGACGGCGTCGCGGCACGACGGCTCGACGTCGATGCAAAAGCGCAGCCGCGCGCCCATGCGTACCGTCAGCAGGTCGAGATAGGCGCGTGCGAGGTCGACCTCGGCGCCCAGCGTCGCGTGTTCCGCGCGGCTGGCCGACAGGCTCGCGCGCAGGAAATCGATCAGGCGCTCCAGCATGTGGCGGGCCCGGTCGGGGTCGGGGCCGATCAGGCTCACGACGTTGGCCAGCGTGTTGTACAGGAAGTGCGGCTCGATCTGGGCCTGCAGGGTGCGCAGCTGCGCTTCGGCCAGCAGGCGCGCGGCTTCCGCCACTTGCTCCTGCTGGCGCGCGGCATCGAGCTCGCGCGCGATGCGGCGCTCGCCGGCCGCCAGCACGGCCGCCATCAGCAGCGCGACGACGCCTGCGACCGACAGGTAGCGGGCCAGCACGCCCGTGTGCAGCAGCGCGTCGAACGTGCCGCTCCCGCCCTGCACGGCGTCCGTGATGACCAGGCCGAGGAGTGCGCAGCATCCCGTCAGCAGCAACCGGGCGGCGCGCATGGCCGGGCCGTTGCGGCCCGGCGCGATGCGGCTCAGGACGTGCATCATGCCGTGGATGAGGAAGCCGATGGTGTTCGAGGCCACCAGCATCTCCACCAGCAGCCACCCGAACGGCTTGCCGCTCCCGGACAGGTAGAGGATGCAGGCCAGCACGACGCCGACGATGGCGTCCCAGATGAGCGTGAAGCCGATGTCGCGCTGCGGCGATCTGGGCCAGCGCCGGAACGGCGGAAAGATTTCCAGCGGGTGTAGCGAGGGTCTGTCGGTAGCGTGCGGCATGATGTCCTTACGATTGAGCAGCCAAGAAATTACCATGGAAACAATGCGGTGTGCGATAGGGCAGCCGCGCCAGCGCGACGGGACCCGCGTGCACGCGCGCGGCGTCGAACACCGTGAGCGCACTCGTGTTGGTCGTCGTGTCCTGCGCGACGCCGACGAGCCAGCCGTCCGTCTCGCGGCGCGCGCCCCGGCGCGGCACGAGCACGTGTTCTTCCGCGCGCCAGCCCGCGCCGAAGCGCCAGCTGTCCGCGCGGCCCGTGTCCGTGTCGACGACGTTCACGGTGTCCAGCGCGAGCGCCGTGTTGCGCGCATCGCTGGAGAGGACGGCGAGCCGGCCGTGGCGCCGGGCGACGACGTTTGGCATCACGCGGGGGAACTCGGCGCCGTCGAGCAATCGCGTCGTGCGCACGCGGCCCGTGGCGTGGTCGAGGGTGATGCGCGTGGCCGCATGCGCGGACGGGCGGTTCGCTTCGCGCTCGCCTTCCATCACGCGGCTCGTCGCGGCCAGCATGTCGCCGTCGTGCAGCACGAGGTCGAAGTGGGTGACGGCGCCGCCGGCGTCGTCCCACGCATTCCCGAAGTGGAAGACCATATGCGGCGGCAGTTCGTAGACGCGGCGGATCGTCAAGGTGTCCTTCGCGACGACGACGACGCGCGCGCCGCGCGTGCTGCCTGCCCACACGTGACGCTCGGCCAGGCTCAGGTCCGCGTCCAGGGACACGTCGTACGGCGGGACGACGAAGATCAGGTGACGCGCGCTGACGGCGAAATCGTGCAACAGCGCCAGTTGCGGTATCTCGGCGACACCCGCCTGCAGCACGTCGCCGTGTACGCCGATACGGTACAGCGCAACCTTGTCGCCGCCGGGCAGGGCGCCGAAATTCCACAGGGTGCCGTCCGGCTCGATCTTCGGATGCGCGGAAAACGGCATCGCGGCGAGGTCGTCGCGCCACGTGTGGATGCCGACGGTGGCGAGCGTGTCCGGATCGATCTCCGTCGCGGACCCGCCTTCCCACAGCGCGTATAAACGATCGTTGAACGGCAGCAGGTTCGTGTTCGCCGTGTTCAGGCTGTCGTTGTCGCGGAAGCCCTTGCGGGCGATGTTCGTGCCGAACGCGGGATACAGGAATTGGCCAGCCGCCGACTCGTCGAGGAATTTGCGGGTCTCCACGAAGCGGCCCTGGTGCGCCACGGTGCCGGCGCCAATGCGCCAAGCCTGGGCGTAGCCGTCGCCGTCGAACCAGTGGTGGTAGCGCTCGCCGCCCAGTTCGAAGCGGCCCGGCCCGTTGCGGAAGAACGTGCCTTGCAGCTCGGCCGGCATGCGGCCTTCGACGACGGCCAACCCGTGCTGGTTGCCTTCCAGGTTCGCGTACACGCCAAGCTCCGGATCGCGGGCGAGGGCGGCGTGGAAGCGTTCATACGTCGTGTGCGCGTCGGCGCGGGCGAAGCCGGTGGCGCCGAGGGCGGCGAGGCCGATGCCCGCTTTGAGGAAATGGCGGCGTTGCATGGCGGACCTCAGCGCAGCGAGACTGTGGTGTCCAGACCGGCGGCCGGCACGGCCACCTTGACGGCGTCGAACGCCGGCGGCCCCATGCGGCCCTGCGCGTCATTGCTGAAGGCGATCGGCTCGGTCGGAATGCCCAGCAGGTTGCGGTCCATGCGGCCGTTGTCGTTGGCGTCGTGGTAGACGGCGAAGCCATATTCTCCCGGCACGACGTCGTGGAAGACGAGCGTCGTGCCGGCCTTGTCCGCCCGGGCCTCGGCCGCGCGGGCCGGGCGCTTGAGGAAGGCGTCCGCATTGTCGTACAGGGCGACCCGCACCTGGCCCTGGTCGGACTTCACGTTGGCGACGTGGATGACGAGGTCGGCCGCGTGCGCGACGAACGGGGCGGCGACGGCCAGCGTGAGGAGGGCGGTGCGGATCATGATGGGCTCCAGTGTGGGTGTCGATGGGCACACTGTAGCCACGCGCGGCCCGGCGATGCGGGCGATGCGACGACCTGCAGCCTGGCGGCGCGAAATGCGGTGGCGCGGCGCGAAATGACGAAGGACTGCGGCGGAAGAACTGCGGCGACGGTCAGCGCCCGAACAGCATCGCGACCCGGGCCGCGACCAGCGTGCCGATGAAGCGCAGCGGATAGCCGCGGTACGTGGGCACGTCGTCCGGCAGCTCGCCCGGGCCGCGCTTGCCCGTGCAGACGCGCATGTCGAGCGGGGCCTGGTCCGCGCCGAAGCGGCGCCGGCACATCGACACCCAATGCTTGCCGTCGTCGAAGTCGACGTACATCGGCGTGTTGCAGCAGGTGGCCACGACGCGGTTCGTCGCGGACCCGTCGCGCAGCTTGAACGGGCGCAGGTGCTCGCGCCCGGCCACGCAGTGCACCCGGTCCTTGCGGTAGACCTGGTACGCGGTGCCGCCGTCGGCTTCACGCACGGATGTCGCACCGGGCAGGGCCTCGATGCGGCGCCAGCCTTCCGCGCAATCCTTGCAATAGCAGACGGCGGTGGCGAGCGGTGCGCCGCTGGCGCGGACCTCGACGGTGCCGCACGCGCACCGGGCGGTGGTGGTATTCATGGCGTCACCCGAACTTCAGCGCGGTGCCCGTCTCGAGCAGGGATTTCAGGCTCGCCGCGATCATGGCCCACGCTTCCTTCAGGCCGTCATGGCCGGCCGGCAGATCGTAGTGCGAGATCGTCAGCTTGACGAGGTCGCCGACGGGCGCGATCTCGTGCACGACGCGCGAGGCCTTCACATCCGGGCCCATCCACGCGGCCTGGTACGTGAGCTCCAGCCGGCGGGCGGGGATGGCGTCGAGCACCGTGCCGAAGACGAGCGCACGGCCGTCCTCGGCGCGGTATTCGTACGGGTCGCCCGCGCGCAAGGTGCTGTGGAAGGCGGCGCCCTTGAACATGTATTGGCGGCTCGCGTCGGGGCTGGTCAGCGCGTCCCAGACCTGCCCGGGCGTGGCGCGGATGAACGTCTCCAGCATGAAAGAGGGCTTCGTGTCGTTGCTCATGTGCGTGTTCCTTTCGAGTCCGGTCTTCAGGTCGAGCATGGCGCGCGCCAGCGGCTGCTGCGTCAGCGGCTCCAGCCAGCGGTCGACGAGCTGCTGGAGCGGCGCCCCGTTCAGGTAGTGGTATTTGAAACGCCCCGCCTTGTGCGTGAGGATGAGGCCTGCCGCTTCCAGCACCTTCAAGTGCTTCATCACGCCGAAGCGGGTGAGGCCCGTCGCGGCTTCCAGTTCCGTCAACGTCTGGCCGTCGCGGGCCCGCAGCCGGTCGAGGAGCAAGCGGCGGGTCTCGTCGCTCAGGGCTTTGAAAATGGCGTCCATGCGCGAACTATATGTGACTTAAAGGTCACGTGTCAACATGGTCACGTATTGAGCCAAAGAAAACGGCAGGAACCGCGCAAGCGTGTTCCTGCCGTGGTGTGATGCGGGACGAGCGTCAGGCGTAGGCCGTCCAGCGCTGCGGAATCTCGATACTGCCGCTGTGGGCGGCATCCGCGTAGGCGCGCATCTCGGCCACGACCGCCTCGAACTGTTCATTGCTCGGGTTGGCCAGGAAACCTTTCATGCGCTCGTGCAGCGCGGCCTGCTGGTCACGCCATTCGTAACGGGACGATTTGCTCATGCACCCTCCTTGCGGCGAACTGCCGTCTTTGTGCTTTTGTTATTCATGACATCCTCCTTCAAAGAACACAGGATGCCGATTCCCTCGGATTGAGTCGGTGCGATGACGCACATTATCAAAATGGAATCACGACCGGGGCGGCAGGATGCTGTGATAGAACAGGTCGAGCCGGCCTTCCAGGTCGCGCAGCGCCTTGTCCTGGTCGACGATGTGGTGCGGGCGCATGAGGTTCATCAGCAGCTCGCCCGTGATCGTGGCCATCAGGTGGCAGGGCAGCAGATCGATCCGGACGTCCGGCCGCATCTGGGCCTGGATGTCCGGACGCGAGAAGAAGCGCGTCAGCAATTCGCGCGTCTTGCGCGGGCCGCCGTTCCAGAACGCCTCGGCCAGCTCCGGGTTCGTCGGCGCCTCGGCCAGCACGATCCGCTGCAGGTCGATGGCTTCCTGCGACGAGATCAGCGCGTACATCTGGTGCGCGAAGTCGTCGATGATTTCGCGCAAGGGGCGGGTGTCCGTCTCCATCGGCTGGCTGCGGAAGAAGCGGTGGCGCTTGGCCGCGAGCACGGCGGCCAGCAGGCCGGCCTTGCCGCCGAATTTCACGTAGATTGTACGTACGGCGACGTGGGCCGCACGGGCGATCGCTTCCAGACTCGTCTTCGTGTAACCGTTCTTGAGAAACAGGGTGCCGGCGATCTGCAGCAGCTCCTGCGTACGCGCCTCGACGTCGGCGGCCTTCGGCCTGCCGGCGGCTTTGCCGGGGCACTCGGCCGCGTCATGCATATGTTTGTCCATGCCTCCATGCTAGTGGAATCTCAAATGAAATGCAACCGTTTCATTTCTTGACTTTGCCAAAAAGTTGTCCAATAATGCGATTGACCAATTTCATTTCTCATCCGGAGCTCACATGCCAGATACCCAAACCACGGTGGACCACAAGCCCGCCGCCGCCGTCCCGCCAGGTGCCCCGGCAGCCACGGGCGCGCCCGCCGTCCCCGCGAACGCCAAGAAAGGGCCTCCGAAGCGCGTGCTGATCGTGGTGGGCCTGATCGCCGCCGCCGCACTGGCCGCGGGCGGCCGCATGTGGTACCGCAGCCATTACTTCGTCGAGACGGAAAACGCGTACGTCACGGGCCACGTGCATCCCGTGTCGTCGCGCATCCCCGGCGTCGTGACGAAGGTGATGTTCGACGATAACCAGGCCGTCAAGGCTGGCGACGTGCTGGCCGAGCTGGACCCGGCCGACCAGGGCGTGAAGGTCGAGCAGATCCAGGCCCAGATCACCAGCGTGCAGCAGCAGATCCTGCAGGGCGACGCCGCCGTCGAGCAGGCCAAGGCGCAGGCCTCGGCCGCTGCGGCGCAGGTCGTGCAGGCGCAAGCGAACCTCGTGCGCGCCAAGCAGGACGCCGAGCGCTACGGCCAACTGTACAACAGCACGATGAAGGCCGTCTCGAAGGCCGAGGTGGACGCCGCCACGGCCGCGCGCGCAGGCGCCACCGCCGACGTCACGGCACGCCGCGACAACGCCAGCGCCGCGAAGGCGCAGATCGCCGCCGCGATGTCGGCGCGCGACGTGCTGAAGGCGCAAGTGAAAGTGCTGCAGGCGCAGTTGAAGGACGCGCAGCAGCAACTCGGCTACAACCGCATCGTCGCGCCGGTGTCCGGCCGCGTCGGCAAGCGCAGCGTGGAAGTCGGCGCGCGCGTGCAGCCGGGCCAGCAACTTGCCGCCATCGTGCAGGACGACGTGTGGGTCGTCGCGAACTTCAAGGAAACGCAGCTGCCGGGCATCGTGCCGGGCCAGGAAGTCAAGATCGACATCGACGCGCTGCCGAAGCACGAACTCGTGGGCCGCGTGGACAGCTTCTCGCCCGCATCCGGCAACCAGTTCGCGCTGCTGCCGGCCGATAACGCGACCGGTAACTTCACGAAGATCGTCCAGCGCGTGCCGGTGAAGATCACGTTCGCACCGGAAGACCTCAAGAAGTACGCGGGCCGCCTCGTGCCGGGCATGTCGACGGTCGTCGAAATCGACCTGCGCCAAAAAGTGACGCAAAACCCGGCCCCGCAACAGCAAGCCGCTGCTCACTGAACAGGGAAGCACCATGTCCACCACGATCACCAAACCGATGGCGCCGCCCCACGCGCCCGCCGGGGCCCCGGCCAACGGTGCCCGCATCGACGCGCGCACCTGGATCGCGGTGCTGGCCGGCATGCTGGGCGCCTTCATGGCGGTGCTCGACATCCAGATCACCAACTCGTCGCTGCGCGACATCCTCGGCACCCTGTCGGCCACGCAGGAAGAGGGCTCGTGGATCTCGACCGCGTACCTGTGCGCCGAGATCGTCGTGATCCCGATGACGGCGCTGTTCGTGCGCGCCTTCGGCCAGCGCCGCTACCTGATGCTGACGACGGCGGCGTTCCTCGCGTTCTCGACGTTGTGCGGCACCGCGTGGAACCTCTCCAGCATGATCGTGTTCCGCATGCTGCAGGGTTTTACGGGCGGCGCCCTGATCCCGATGGCGATGACCCTCGTGATGACGCGCCTGCCCCCGGCCAAGCGCGCCGTCGGCATGGCCATGTTCGGCCTCACGGCCACGCTGGCGCCCGCGATGGGGCCCACGCTCGGCGGCTACTTGACGGAATTGTACGGCTGGCCGTCGATCTTCTACATCAACTGGGTGCCGGGTGTCCTGCTGATCGCCGGCATGTACTGGGGCATCGACCGCGAACCCTTGAACCTGCAGGCGCTGGTCAAGGCCGACTGGCTCGGCATCGCGTTCATGGCGCTGGGTCTCGCGAGCCTGACGATCTTCCTGGAAGAGGGCAATTCGAAGGACTGGTTCCAGTCGAGCTTCATCATCACGTTCGCGGCGCTGGCGATCGTCGGCATCCTGGGCTGGGTCGTGACGAACTTCTGGCGCGCCGACCCGTTCGTCAATCTCGGGCTGTACGGGCAGCGCAACTTCCTCGTCGCGACGGGCTTGTCCGCCGTGATCGGCATGGGTTTGTACGGGTCGTCGTTCCTGCTGCCGCTGTTCCTGGGCCAGATCGCCGGCTATTCGCCGATGCAGATCGGTGAAGTGATCGCGTGGGTCGGCTTGCCGCAGCTGTTCGTGATGCCGTTCGTCGCACGCATGTCGCAGAAGATCGACAACCGCCTCCTGTGCTCGTTCGGCCTGGCGCTGTTCGGCGTGTCGTGCCTGATGAACGCGCATATGGACGCCAACACGGGCTACGACCAGCTGATGCTGTCGCAGATCATCCGCGCGCTGGGCCAGCCGTTCGTGATGCTCACGTTGTCGAACTTCGCCATGTCCGGCATCCAGCCGAAGGACATGCCGTCGGCGTCGAGCCTGTTCAACATGACCCGTAACCTGGGCGGCTCCGTCGGCATCGCGCTGCTCGCGACGGCGCTGACGAACCGCGAACACTTCCACTCGGAGCGCCTCGGCGAAGCGGTGTCGCTCGCATCCGCCGCCACGCAAAGCCGGCTGGACACGCTGACGCAAGCCTTCATCGCCAAGGGCATCGACCCGGCGACGGCCGCGCAGCAGGCGATCGGCGCCATCGACCGCATCGTGCGGCGAGAGGCGTTCGTGATGGCCTACAACGATGGCTTCTTCCTCGTCGGCGCCATCCTGCTGGCGGCGATCATCCCGCTGTGGTTCTCGGACAAGGTCAAGTCGCCCAGCGGCGGCGGTGGCGGTGGTCATTGAGCCAAGCATTCATGGATAAAAAGATGAAAACTATTTATATGAAACCTGTCGTTCACACCGCCGTCGCTGTCGCCGTCGCCGCGCTGCTGTCCGCCTGCGGCACCGTCGGCAAGGATTTCGTCGCACCGCAGGCCGTCGCTACGCCCGCGTACCGCCACGCCGCGGCCGAGCCGCAAGAGCAGGCTGCGCGCCTGCCGGCCGACTGGTGGACCGTGTTCGGCGATGCCACGCTGAGCCAGCTGGAACAGCGCGCGCTGCACGACAACCCGACCGTGCGCGCGGCAGCGCAGCGCCTCGTGCAGGCGCAGGCGCAGCTGGGCATCACGCGTGCCGGCGAGCTGCCGACCGTCGGCGTGTCCGCCGGCGTCTCGAACTCGCGCACGTCGGCGGAGACCCCGATGGGCGTCACGTTCGGCCACAAGTCGATCAAGGGCACCGAGTACTCGGTCGGCGCGAATTTCTCGTATGAGCTCGACCTGTGGGGCCGCGTGCGCCGCGCCATCGAATCGGCCGACGCCCAGGCGCTCGCCGCGCAGGATGACCGCGACGGCGTCATGCTGATGCTGTCGGGCCAGGTCGCGACGACGTACTGGCAGCTGCGCGGCCTCGACGCCGACATCGCCATCCTGAACGATGCGCTGGCCACCCGGCGCGAATCGCAGCAGCTGATCGAGGCACGCTTCAATGCGGGCCTGTCGAATGAGCTGGACGTGTCGCGCACCCGCATCGAGCGCGCGAACGCGGAGGCCGACATCCAGGAAGCCCAGCGTCAGCGCAACACGTTGGAACACGCGCTCGCGGTGCTGGTGGGCGCGTCGCCGAGCCAGCCGATCCTGCCACCGGCCGCCAGCGGCGTGGCGGCCACGTTGCCGCAGCCGCCCGCGATTCCCGTCGGCCTGCCGGCGAGCCTGCTGGGCCAGCGTCCGGACCTCGCCGCGAGCGTCGCCACCTTGAAGGCTTTCAATGCGCAGGTGGGCGTGGCCGAGGGCGCGTTCTATCCGAGCGTGTCGCTGACGGGTAATTTCGGCTTTGCGTCGGAAACGCTGAGCAATCTGGCGCAAGGCAATGCGCGCCAGTTCTCGGTGGGGCCCCTGGCGCTGTCGCTGCCCGTGTTCGAGGGCGGCCGCCTGCGCGCCAACGCGAAGCTGGCCAAGGCGCGCTACGACGAAGCCGTCGCGAACCACGAGGGACGCCTCTTGACGGCGCTGCGCGAAGTCGAGGACGCGCTGTCGGACGTCCAGCAGCGCAAGCAGCAGGGCGACGTGCAGGCGCAGGCGCAGCAGGCCGCCGCGCGCGCCGTGCAGGTGGCGCAGGCGCGCTACGACCGCGGCGTGTCGACGTACCTGGACGTCACCGACGCCCAGCGTTCCGCCCTCGCGTCCGACCGCGCCGCCGCGCAGATCCGCACGCAGCGGCTGCTGGCCACCGTCGCCGTCGCGCGCGCGCTGGGCGGCGGCTGGCAGCAGGGTGCGCCGGAAGCGACGGTCGCGCAGGCGTCGCGCTGATCCGGTCCCGGTGCCGCCCGCCGCGGCACCGGCCTCCCGGTCCCTGAACAGGATTACAATCGCAGGATTGCAACCTCACAAGGGACCTCAATGAAGCAACTCCTCGCCCCCCTGGCCCTGGCCGCAGCCACCCTGTGCGCCACCGTCCACGCCGCCGATGCCGCGGCACCCGCCACCGTCACTCAATTGCAGGCCATGGCCAAGCGCTTCGCGCCGGTCGACCTGACGGCCGACACATCGAAGCTGTCGGCCGGCGACCGCGTCGCCATCGCCAAGCTGATCGAAGCCGCCAAGATCGTCGACACGCTGCAACTGCGTCAGCGCTGGTCCGGCAACGAAGCCTTGTGGGCCGCGCTGCAGAAGGACAAGACGCCGCTGGGCCATGCGCGCCGCGACTACTTCTGGCTGAACAAGGGGCCGTGGTCGATCATCGACGGCAACCACTCGTTCATGCCCGCGACGTATGCCGGCATCGCCATTCCGGCCGAGAAACCGGCGGGTGCGAACTTTTATCCGGAAGGGGCGGGCAAGGAGGAACTCGAGGCGTGGATGAACGGCCTGCCGGCGGCCGACAAGGAACAGGCGCAGTGGTTCTTCACCGTCATCCGCCTGGACAAGGCGGGTAAAGGTGAGAAGAAATTCGCGATCGTGAAGTACTCGGACGAATACCGCGCCGAGTTGCAAAAGCTGTCCAAGCTGCTGAAGGATGCGGCGAGCGCCACCGACAACGCGTCATTGAAAAAATTCCTGAACCTGCGCGCCGACGCGTTCCTGTCGAACGACTACCTCGCCTCCGATTTCGCGTGGATGGACCTGGATTCGCCGGTCGACGTGACGATCGGCCCGTACGAGACGTATAACGACGAACTGTTCGGCTACAAGGCCGCGTTCGAGGCGTACGTGAACGTGCGCGACCAGAAGGAGACGGACAAGCTGAACTTCTTCGGCACGCACATGCAGGAGCTGGAAAACAACCTGCCGCTCGACGCCAAGTACCGCAGTCCGAAGGTCGGGGCGATCGCGCCGATGGTCGTCGTGAACCAGGTCTACGGCGCCGGCGACGGCAATATGGGCGTGCAGACGGCCGCCTACAACCTGCCGAACGACGAGCGCATCATCCGCCAGCGCGGCTCCAAGCGCGTGATGCTGAAGAACGTCCAGGAAGCGAAGTTCGAGGCGACCTTGACCCCGATATCGAAGATCGTGCTGCGGCCGGCCGACCAGAAGGACCTCGATTTCAACTCGTTCTTCACGCACATCCTCGCGCACGAGATCATGCACGGCCTGGGCCCGCACGCGACGACGCAGAACGGCCAGCCGTCCACGCCGCGCCAGGACTTGAAGGACACCTATTCGACCATCGAGGAAGCGAAGGCCGACGTCACGGGCCTGTGGGCGCTCGCGTACATGATGGACAAGGGCCAACTGAAGGATTCGCTGGGGCAGGGCCCCGCCGCCGAGCGCAAGCTGTACAACACGTACCTCGCGTCGGGCTTCCGTACCTTGCACTTCGGCCTGACGGACTCGCATGCGCGCGGCATGGCGATCCAGATGAACTACCTGCTCGACAAGGGCGGCTTCGTGTCGCACGGCGACGGCACGTTCTCCGTCGACTTCGCGAAAATCAAGGGCGCCGTGGCCGACCTCGACCGCGAATTCCTGACGATCGAGGCGACGGGCGACTACGCCCGCGCGCAGGACCTGATGAAGCGTTACGTCGTCATCCGCCCGGACGTGCAGAAGGCGCTGGACCACATGAAATCGGTGCCGAACGACATCCGTCCCGCGTTCACGACGGCTGCCAAGCTGGTGCCTGCGCAGCACTGATCGTCTCCATCTTGATCGGTCGAGCTCGCCATTCCGCCCGGAACGGCGAGCTTTCCCGACAATATTACGCTTTTGGACACGCGCAAAAATATTGCTGAAAACCAGGGTTTACCCGGATATAAAATTGCCGTTAGGAATTTTGTATATCCAACGGGAAGTCCATCATGTCCAAAGCCGTCCTCGCCGCCGCGCTGATCTGCGCAGCCTCCCAGGCCGTCCCGGCAGCCGCCGCCGACCTCACTCCGCTGGAACAGCGCTGGCTGGGCGCCGCGTTGCCCGTCCTCGCGTACTCGCGCGGCCTGAAGCTCCCGATCGACATCGTCGTGCAGCCGCAGGCCGGCCCCAACGACGTGCCGATGGCGATGGGTTTCGCGGACGGCCGCTGCAAGCTCGTGCTGTCGCTGCGAGGCAATCCCGACGCGGAGCGCCAGCTCGAGGGCGTGCCGGCTGCCGAGCAAGGCGAATTGATCGAGGCCATGGCCGCGCACGAGATCGGCCATTGCTGGCGCTATGCGCAAGGCGCGTGGCATGCGCTGCCGGCCGGTTTCGTCGAGGCGGGCGAGGAGACGGCCGACGATCCTTCCCTGCTCGCGGCGTCGAAGGCGATGCGCGAGACTCGCCGCGAGGAAGGCTATGCCGACCTCGTCGCGCTGGCCTGGGTCCACGACCGCCATCCCGGCGACTATGGCCGCATCTACGCCTGGCTGGAAAAGCTGAGGCACGACCAGCCGGTCGCGCACAACGGCCACGACACCCGCGCGTGGGTGCGCCTCGCGCGCGACGGCACGCGCTTCGGCACCGCCGGCAAGCCGTTCGAGGACGTGGCGCCGCTGTGGCGCGAAGGCTTGGTGAGCGACGACTGAGCGCTCCCGGGCCGCGCGGGCATGCCGGCTGGCTGAATTATGGTTTATTCGACAAGTGTACGTTCCCGCACAGAGGTATGTATCGTCCGAGCGTTAAATCTGGCTGTCACAACAAACAACACAAGGGACAAGACCATGAAAACGCTGATTGCGACCTTGCTCGCGACGGCTGCAGGCGCGAGCTTTGCCGCCGCACCCACTGCGGCACTGAACCACGACCCGGCCACCTACCGTAATCTCACCCAGAAAGCGGAGTCGGCATACCGGGCTGCGACAGCGAAATGCGATGCGAAGAGCGGCAACGACAAGGACGTGTGCATGGCCGACGCCCGCCTGACGCGTACCCGCACCGAAGCCGATGCGCTGTCGAAGTACAACCACACGGCCGCCAGCCACGCCAAGGCCCGCGCCAACGTGGCCGACGCCGAATACGATCTCGCCAAAGCAAAGTGCGACGCCAAGAGCGGCGCCGACAAAGACAGCTGCATGGACAACGCGAAGTCCGTGCACACGGCCGCGCTGGCCGACGTCAAGGCCGAGCGCACCGAGCGCCCCGAGCGCGCGACGGCCGTCGGCTCGAGCGGCGGCGGCGCGACGGGCGCCAGCGGCGGCGGCAACACCAGCTCCGGCGGCCTCGTGACGGGCACCGACACGCGCGACCCGGCCAAGGCCGCGGCCGTCGACAAATGCGCGCAGATGAGCGGCGACGCGAAGACCAGCTGCCTCGTCGAGACGAAGCCGTCGGCCGTGCGCGAGAACGCCGCCGATGCGACCGAGCACGCCGCATCAAAGACGCACGACACTGCCGTGACCGCAGCCGACAAAACGAAGGCCGCGGCCGCGACAGTTGTTGAAAAGACGAAAGAGGTGGCACACGCGGCCGCCGAGAAGACGAAGGACGCCGCGTCGACTGTTGCTCAGAAGACCGAGAACGCCATGGACCGCGCTCGCGACCACACCCGCGACGACACCCGTCAAGCCGCCTCCACGACGACCGACAAGACCCACGACGCTGCCACGAAGACGCGCCTCGCCGCATCCGACACCGCGATCACGACGAAGGTGAAGGCCGACCTCGTGAAGGAGCCGAACCTGGATTCCCTCGGCATCCACGTCGAGACGGAAAAAGGCGTCGTGATGCTCAGCGGTTTCGTGAATTCGAAGGACGAGGCCGACAAGGCCGTGAAGGTCGCGAAGGGCGTCGACGGCGTCACGAGCGTCAAGAGCGCCATCAAGGTCAAATAAGCGATCTCGGCAATACCAATCTGCCCATTGCGGCCGGCCATTGTTGGCTGGCCGTTTTTTTGGCTCTGTTCGCGTTAATTCGGTGACTCGGCCGTTTAGCCGAGCTGAACAGCAACGCGAAGCAGATGCGCCGGTGTGGTCAGCCGTCGCTGGGTTCACATAACTAACGCGAACACAGCGGTTTTTTTTGCCGATCTACCACAAGTTGTTGCATACCCGTTGCGATTTACTTTTACAGCAGATGGGTCACGGTATAATCGCCGCCGTGAACAGAATCGAAGCCTTCGGAACCATCGCCGCCCAGGCCGCGCGCGGTGAGATTTCCTTCCCGACCAGCGTGAACGCCGTCCTGCGCCTGCAGGAAGCGTTGAACGATCCCGATTGCCACCTCGAGGACGCGATCCGCCTCGTGCTGGGCGAGCCGCAACTGGCCGCGCGCACGGTAGCGCTCGCCAATTCCTCGACGTTCAACTCGAGCGGCAAGCCGATCACCAACGTGCGCTCGGCCGTCACGCGCATCGGCTACCGCAACCTGCAGATGCTCGTCGCAAGCCTCGTCGTGCGCCAGTTCGGCGCCCGCATCGAGGACCCCGACCTGCGCCACAAGGCCGAGCAGCTGTGGGAACACACGGTGCAGGTCGCGGCGCTGGCCCATGTGTTCGCGCGCCGCGTCACGTTCGTCAACCCGGACACCGCCATGTTCGCCGGCATCGTGCACGAAGTCGGCGGCTTCTACCTGCTGTCGCGTGCCGACGGTTTCCCGGGCCTGCTGGACGAGGATCCGGAAAAGTGGGCGGAGCTGTGTGAAGACGTCGTCACGCGCGAGGTGGCGCGCAAGCTGGCGCTGCCCGAACCCGTCGCCGATGCGATCTTCGAACTGCGCGGCGCCTGGCTGCACATGCCGCCCGCCACGTTGCTGGACACCCTATTGCTGGCCAACCTCTACGTCAGCGTGCCGTCGCCGCTCGGCACGGTGCGTCCGCCGCTGCCCGAACACAGCGAGAGCGCGCTCGACTACCTGCTCGACGAGGACAGCCTGCACCGCATGATCGACGAGGCGGCCGAGATCAGCGCGTCGATGGGCGGCTCGATGCTCGTCTGACGGACCTTACTCGTTGACGCGAGAGGCGTCGCGGCAGAACTGCGCCGTCGCCTCGTCCATCGGGAAGCACGACTCGATGTGCAGCTCGTCGATGGTGATGTCGCGCGGCGTGCCGAACGTCGTGATCGTCGAAAAGAAACTCAGCGCCACCCCGCGGTGGCTGAACTCCGTCGTCAGCAGGGGCGCGGGCGGCGTGTCCAGGTCGCGCAGGCGCCAGCGCGACGGCACGTCCGGGTAGGCGAGGATCTCGTCGAGCAGCGCGCGCGCCTTGGCGTCCGTCGGCGACCCCGCGACCAGCGCATGCAGGTGCCCGATCAGGGTGCTCCCCACATCGTCCCAGTTCGTCATGCGGCAGCGCAGGTCGTCCGGGTCGAACACCGTGCGCAGCATGTTCGTATGCTTGCCGGGCCGACCGTCGAGCAGGAAGTCGCTGACGCGCTGCGCCGCCTTGTTCGCCGCCAGCACGTCCCAGTGCCGGTTCATCAGGAAGGCCGGATACGGTTCCTGCTGTTCGAGGATGAACGCGATGGCCTGGTTGATCCGGCCCAGCGCCGGCGTATCGAGGCCGCTTTCCGGATAGCTCGGCGCATAGCCGCCCGCCCGCAGCAGCGCGTTGCGCTCGCGCAGCGGCATGTCCAGCACGTCGGCGAGGCGCATCAGCAAGGTCCTGCTGGGCTGCGACTTGCCCGTCTCGATGCAGCTCAGGTGGCGCGCGGAGATGTTCGCGTCCAGCGCCAGGTCGAGCTGGCTGAGGCGGCGCGCGGCCCGCCATTCGCGCAGGAGGAGGCCGACGGGGACAGGGGCGAGGTCGAGAGGTGTCATGCTGCGATGATAACGCGGCCGCGATCCTGAAATCCATGACGTCGGAGGTCATTGAGATGCCGCGCCATGCTCGCGACAATGCCTGCGGCCATGTGGCCTGACGACGGAGGATGCGAACATGAAGCGGAGAACATTCATGCAGTTTGCCGGTGCGGCCGCGGGCGTGGCCGCGCTGCCCGCGCTGGCCGGCGCGCCCGCGGGCGCGATGTCGCTGGAACGGTGGCAGAAGATGCGGCGCTTCGTCGCCACGCCGTTCGGCCGCATCGCCGTCGTCGAGCAGGGCAGCGGGCCCGCGGCGGCGCTGTTCCTGCACGGTTTCCCGCTCAGCAGCTTCCAGTGGCGCGACGCCGTCGTCGCGCTGTCCGCGCACCGCCGCTGCATCGCACCCGACTTCATGGCCCTCGGCTTCACGGAGCCCGCGCCGGGCCAGGCCGTCGACGCGGACGCGCAGGTGGCCATGCTCGCGCACCTGCTCGACACCCTGCACGTGCGCCAGGTCGACGTCATCGCCAACGACAGCGGCGGCGCCGTCGCCCAACTGCTGATGGTGCGCCATCCCGAGCGCGTGCGGTCCCTGCTGCTGACCAACTGCGACACCGAGCCCGATTGCCCGCCGCCCGCGCTGAAGCCCGTGATCGAGCTGTCGCGCAAGGGCCGCTTCGTCGACGAGTGGCTGCTGCCGTCGGTGCTGGACCATCGCCAGGCGCGCACGAAGGACGGCCTGGGCGGCCAGTGCTATGCCGATCCCGGCTCGCCCACGGACGATGCGATCGACGCCTACCTGGCGCCGCTGACGGCGTCGCCGGCACGCAAGGCCTTCGTGCACGCGTACGCGCTCGCGCTGGAACGCAACATCCTGCAGGGGATCGGCCCGGCGCTGAGGCGGGCGCCCCAGCCCGTGCGCGTCGTCTGGGGCACGGCCGACGGCATCTTCTCGACCGGCACGCCCGCCTACCTGGAACAGGCGTTCGGCAACGGCCGCGGCGTGCGCCGGCTGGACGGCTACAAGCTGTTCTGGCCGGAAGAGCGGCCCGACGTCGTCGTCGAGGAAGCGTTGACATTGTGGGGCGCGTCCGCCGTGTGAACGGTCACGGCGCCGGCACGGCGAAGCACAGGCTCGAGAAGATCGTGTCGAAGTCGATGCCGTCGGCGCCGGACAGCGGGGTGGTCCACACGACGTTCAACAGCCAGTTGCCTGGCGGTGGCCGGTGGAAGCGCACGATGCCGTCGCCGTCCGTCGCCCGCGCGGCGACGGGCTCCGCGTCGTGGTCGAGATCCGTGAGCTTGACGAGCGCACGCGCCAGCGGACGGCCCTGGAACAGGACCTGCGCGGCCAGCGTGTCGCCGTCGTCCGGATCGGCAGGCGGCCGCGCCAGCACGATTTCCAGCGGCAGGCCGAGGCGTCTCGTCGCCAGCTCCTGGCTGCCTTCGCCCGGCGCGCCGGCCTGCACGAGCGCCTTCGCCACGCGCCGGTAGCGTTCGATGGCGTCGCGATCCGTCGTGCCCTGTTGCTCGCGCGCGGCGGCCGCCGGCCACAATCCCTCGTCGCGCACGTACGCGTTGAAGCGGTCGGCCGGCAGATGGCTTTGCGCGTTCGCGTCCGTCTCCAGCACGAGCAGGTGCAGGCCCGCTTCCGTCGCCGCCAGCTTGCCGTCGCTCTTCAGGTCGAGCACGTCCCCGGCCGGCGTCCATGCGGCGAAGCGCACGATGCGGCGCGACGGGATCGGCGAGCTGCGGCGCGCGTCGCCATGGCCGACCTGCATGCTGAGTTGCGTGCTGGCGCCGACGGACACGATGAAGCGGTCGGGATTGACCCAGAAATCGTGCGCGCCCGCCGACAGGGCCACGCACAGCGCCAGTACCGGCAGCAAGCGCGCCCTCATCGGTCGGCCTTCGCGCCGGCGGGCGCGGCGAGGAACGGGAACACCGCGTCGGAATGCTGCCGGTCGTCTGCGCGCACGCCATCCGTCACCGAATCGTTCGTGCCGCTGGCGAGCAGCGAGCGGTAGACGTTCACGGCGTCGTAGTGCAGGGTGCGGCCGCCGCAGTCGTGGCGGAACCGCGCGCCGCCCGGCAGCGCGGCCAGCTCCACGGCGAACAGCTGCGTGCACGTGCGCGCCGTGCTGTCGACCCACAGCCGGTCGTCGGCCAGCAGCTTCGCGAGCGGCAGGTAGCGTTGCGCGGGCGGCGCGGCCTGGTCGGCCATGAGCTGGTTGCCGCAATGGCCGTCGTAGCCGTCGTACAGCGCGAGCGACCTGGCGATGACGGGCACGAACACGTCCGCCGTGTCGGGTGTGGCCGCGTTGTAGGCGAGCTTGTACGCGTCGGCTTCCTCGTCGCTGCCCAGATGCGCGAGCAGGCCGTTGCCCGTCAGCGGCCGGCCCATGCGGTCGATGCGTTCGTCGCCGACCGTCGTGTCGGCCCACACGGCGAGCACGGGGCCGCCGCGGTTCACGAGGCCGAGGTCGACGGACAGCACGATCGCGGCCGGCGTCCATCCGGCGAGGAAGTTGCGGGCCGGGCCGCCATCCGTGTGGCGCCACTGGTCGAGGATGGCGGCCGTCTGCGCCGGCGTGTACGCGGGGCAGCCGGCCGCGTCGCGCGGCACCCCTTGTTTCAGTTCGGCCGCCGCGAGGTCGAAGGCGGCACGCGACCCCCTGACGTTGTTGAAGAACGGGTCGTCGCGCACGCCCGCGAACAGGCGACTCCTGCCGCTGGCGCTTTGCAATCCGTCCGTTGCGCGCGGGTCGCCCTGGATGGTCTCGTCGCGCCCGATCAGGCAATCGGCCTGCGTCATCGAGGCGAAGCGGCAGACGATGTCCGTGCGCGCCGTCGTATCGGGAAAGCGGGAACCGCTGTCGACGTGGAATGCGTACTCGGCGTCCTTGTCGAAGACGTGGCCCACGATCGTCATCACGAGGTTCAGGCGCCGGCCGTCGGCCGACGTCCACGCATAGATGTCGCCGATGTCCACGCGCGGGTCGGCGATGACCTTCGGCGAATCCAGGTGGTCGGACGCGTTCGTCGTGGCCGCGGCCGTGAGCAGCGCCGCCGCGAGCGCGCGTCGGACGGCCTTCACGCGGCGGCTCCGCGGGCGGCAGCTTCCAGCGCGCGCATCGCCAGCAGATACGGTCCGGGCCCGTGGCTCAGGCGCGCGACGCCGAGGTCGCGCAACGTGGCCAGCGGCGGCGTGCCGGCGGCGGCCATCAGGTTGACGGGCAGCGGGGATGCGCGCACGAGCCGTTCGATCAGCGCGGCATCGACGAGGCCGGGGACGAACAGGCCGTCGGCGCCATGCGCGGCATACCCGTGGGCGCGCGCGAGCGTCGCCTCGAGCAGTTCCGGCGTGTGTTCGCCGGGCGCAGCGAGCAGGAACGCATCCGTGCGGGCGTTGATGAACAGCGGGACGTCGAGCCGGTCGGCGGCCGCGCGCGCGGCCTGCAGGCGCAGTGCTTGCTCGGCGGCGGGACGCAGGCCGCCGCCATCGATGCCGTCTTCCAGGTTGCAGCCGACGGCGCCGGCACGGACGGCTTGCGTGACGGTGTCGGCCACGTCGTCCGCGGTCACGCCGTAGCCGCGTTCCAGGTCGGCCGTGACGGGCAGCGCGACGGCGCGCGCGATGCGTCCGATGTTGGCGATGAGGAGGTCACGGGGCAGCTGTTCGCCGTCGGCATAACCGTTGGCGGCAGCGACGGCCCAGCTGGCCGTGGCGAGGGCTGGCGCGCCGCCGGCCGCGACGGCCTGCGCGCTGCCGGCATCCCAGCAGTTGAAGAGTACGAGCGGCGCGCCCGGCGCATGCAGCGCGCGGAAGGCGTGGGCCTTGCGGATATGTTCGGACATGGTGGACTCCCGTGTTGGTGAAGCCCACAGTGTCGCGGTTAGTCCGGCGCCGCTCAATCACGCCCGAGGTCATGAAGAATTGATCCGGGAGGTCATGGATTTCATGCCCCGGCCATGGTTGGCATCATGACCAGTGCAGGATGCCCGCCAGGCCCACGCGTGTCGTGGCCAGCAGCCGCCGGTCGCGCAATACGTCGAGCACGGCCTTCACGCGCGGGCTGGCCATCGCGGCGCGCGGTCCGGCCAGGGCGAACTGGCGCCGCGCGGGAATGGGCAGCGGCAGCACGCGCACGTCGTCCGGTTCGGGGAACGTGGCGAGGCGCGGCAGGATCGACCAGCCCATGCCGCGCGCGACCATCGCTGCGATGCTCGTGTCGTTGCCAAGCGTGCGCGCGGCGGGCGTCTCCAGGCCGGCCGCGCGGCAGCGCGCGAGGATCGCGTCCGCGCCCGTGCAGCCGAGGCGGATGAACGGCAGGCCGTCCAGCTGGTCCCACGTCACGGGCAGCACGAAATCGCGCGCCGCGGGCACGACGAGCACGTAGTCGTCGGCCACGTACGGCCGCACATCGAAGCCCTCCTCGACGGGCAGCTGGGCGATGCCGATGTCGGCCCGGCCGGCCCGCAGCGCGGCGACGACCTCGAGGCGGTCGTTGCAACCATCGTCGATGTCGAGCACGAGGTCGGGATGGCGCGCCGCCAGCGCCTCGGCCGCGTACGGCAGCAAATGGGTGCCGATGCTGCGGAAGCATGCGATGCGCACGCGGCCCGCGATCGCGTCGTGTGCGCGCGCGCTGGCGCGCAGGCTGTCTTCCAGATGCAGCATCCGGCGCGCCTTGTCCAGCACGCGCAGCCCTGCTTCCGTCGGCAGCGAGCCTTCGTGCGTGCGCGCAAGCAGGCGCGTGTCCAGTTCGCGTTCCAGTTCCGCGATCGCATGGCTGATGCGCGACTGGGTGCAATCGAGTTGCGCGGCGGCGGCACTGAAGCTGCCGTGGTCCGCCACCGCCACCAGCATGTGAAGTTGGCTGAGCTTCATGGCCATCGAAATCCTTCATGGTTGGAGGCTCGATTATCGGCCATTTCGGTAGCGCGGGCACGACGGGGCGGCGACCATGGGCTTTTACCGACATCGCTGAAAGGATACGCATGCACACCTTCGCCAACGCCGCCCTCGTCGTCATCGACGTCCAGCAGGGCTTCCTCGACCCGCGCTGGGGCCGCCGCAACAATCCGGACGCGGAGCGCCACATCGCGGCACTACTGGCCGCGTGGCGGTCGGCAGGACGCCCGCTGTTCCACGTCCAGCACGGCTCGCGCAGCAGGGAAGGGGCGTTCTATCCGGGCACGCCCGGCCATGCGTTCAAGCCGGAGGCGATGCCGGTGGCCGGGGAGACCATCGTGCGCAAGGACGTGAACAGTGCGTTCATCGGCACGGACCTGGAAGCGCGGCTGCGCGCAGCGGACATCACGACGGTCGTGCTGTGCGGCCTGACGACGGACCACTGCGTGTCGACGACGGCGCGCATGGCGGCCAATCTCGGCTTCCATATCTTCCTCGTGGAGGATGCCTGCGCCACGCACGAGCGCACGGGGCCGGACGGCACGTATTTCAGCGCGGAGCAAATGCATGCGACGGCCATCGCGAGCCTGCACGGCGAATTCGCGTGCGTGACCACGACGGCTGGCGTGCCGGGGGTTCAGTCCATGCAGGATGAGTGATAATATTGCAACTACAATTCCCAGTGGGAAAATAATATTGGAATGTTATCGCAAACAATGGTAATGTTGGCAGTAAATACACTCCACTGAGCAATTTCATGCGCAACCGACTCATTGTTCTTGCGATCGCCGCCATCGGCGTCGGCTCCGCCCAGGCAGGCGTCCTGAACCTGATGGACCCTGTCGGCGGCGCAAACCTGTACGCGATCCGCGATGTCACCGCATCGTCCAGCGACGTGGAGGGTGCGGTCGTTGCTGGCGGCAACGTCACGATTTCCAGCTATTCGATCAACCACAACAACAAGGATGCGTTCGGCGCGGACGGCTACGCGCTCGTCGCTGGCGGCAACCTGTCGCTGCAGGGTGGTTCGATCGAGAACGGCAAGGCCTATGTGGGTGGCACAACCACATTGACGTGGGCCGCAGCGCCGCCGATGTCGGCGCAGTCGCCTGTCGATTTCAAGGCCGCGCCGAACTATTACAAGGGCCTGGCCGGGGCGCTGTCCGGCGTCGACCCGACGGGCGCGGTGGCGCGCCTGTGGAGCGGCGTCAGGGTGACGGGCAGCGGCCATGGCGGCGTCGACGTCTTCGACGTGTCGTCGGACCTGTTCTCGAATTCCAGCAGCTGGACCCTGGAACAGCTCGTACCGGGCGAGACGCTCGTGTTCAACGTGAGCGGCACCGCCGGCACCTTCAACAACGGCGGCATCAGCTTCGAGCCGCTGAGCGGCTACAACGTGCTGTTCAATTTTTACGAGGCGACCAGCATCGACGTGCGCGGGGTGATCGGCAGCGTGCTGGCGCCTTACGCGACGCAGACGGCGAACTGGGGTGTCGTCAACGGCAACGTGATCGTCGATACCTGGTCGTCGACGGTCCAGGTCAATGCGAACCACTACTTCAACCCGGTCGACGTCGCCGGCCTGACGCCGGCCGCGCACGCCGACAAGGCGACCCCGGCGCAGGTGCCCGAGCCGGGCAGCGCGGCCCTGGTTCTGGCCGGGCTGGCCGCGGCGGCGATCGGGAGAAGGAAACGCCGGCAGGCCTGAGCACTGCCGGCAACGGCGCTGCCTAGGCCAGCGCCGCCACCGCGCTGCGCCGCCCATGCGCGCGCATCGCGAGCGCGAGGCACACGCCGGACAGGGCAAGGGCCGCCGCGACCCATTGCGGCGATGCGTACGAATAGCCCAGCGTGAGCGGAATCCCGCCGAGGAAGGCGCCCAGCGCGTTGCCGATGTTGAAGCCGGACTGGCCCAGCGACGAGCCCAGCATCTCGGCCTCGCGCGAGTGCTCGATCAGCAGCATCTGGATCGGCGGCCCCAGCGCCAGCGCATTCGCGCCGACGGCGAACGCCAGCACCATCATCGCGGGTTGCGACCCGGCGAGCAGGGCGTTCATGCACAGCAGCGCGACCATCGACATCAGCAGCAGGATGATGGCCGGCAGCGGCGCCATGCGGTCCGCCAGCTTGCCGCCCGCGTTCACGCCCACCGTCATGCCGACGCCGACCGCCGTCATGATCAACGGGATCGTGTTGGCGTGGAAGTGCGTGACGTCCGTCAGCAGCGGCGCGATGTAGCTGAGCCAGGCGAAGAAGCCGCCCGTGCCGATCGACGTGATGCCCAGCGCCAGCCACAGGTTCGGCTTGCGGAAGATTTTCAAGTCCTGGCGCAGGCCGGCGCCCGGCGTCGCCTCGAAATACGGCACCAGCTTGTGCAGCATGATCATCGTGGCGAGGCCGATGGCGGCCACGATGAGGAACACGAAGCGCCAGCTCATGTTGTGCCCGAGCCAGGTGCCTGCCGGGACGCCCAGCACGTTCGCGAGCGTCAGCCCGGAAAACATGCTCGCGAGGGCGGCCGCTTCCTTGCCCTTGTCGGCGAGACGCGTGGCGACGACGGCACCGACGCCGAAGAACGCGCCGTGCGGCAGGCCGGCCAGGAAGCGGAACAACAGCATCGTGTGGAAATTCGGCGCGAACGCGGACAGCGCATTGAACGCCGTGAACATCAGCATGAACCAGATCAGCACGCTGCGCGGCGGCCGGTGCGACAGCATGCTGACGAGCGTGGGCGCGCCCACGACGACGCCGACCGCATACGCGGAAATCAGGTAGCCCGCCTGCGGGATGGAAATGTCGAGGCCGGTCGCGATGTCGGGCAGGATGCCCATCATGACGAATTCCGTCATGCCGATACCGAAACCGCCCAGGGCCAGCGGGGCCAGGCTTTTCTTGATCATTGTGTTTTCGCCAAAAACGTGCGGAGATGAGGAAGCCGGACATTATGGCGACTCAAGGCGGAGGAGTCCGCTTTCGAGTCGTGATGTCCGGTATAGCCCTCGATGATAGCGGTATCACGCCGAGTCTGCTTACGACTCTTCGTTTTCCGCGATCCAGTCGATACGGCCGTTGCCCGCTTCGTTCAGGCGGGCAATGACTGGGGCGGCCTTGTCCTCGGGCAGGTGAAAGGCGAACGAGACCACGTCTGCGTGGGTGACGTCGTCCAGGGTGGCGCCCGCCGCGTCCAGCTCGCGCCGGACCAGGCCTTCGAGCGGGTACGATGCGTCGCAGCGCAGGTGCCGCTGGCGGATGATGGGCATTTTCTGGGCGCCGAGCAGCGCCTGCGCCACGCTGTCCGTGTACGCGCGCACGAGCCCGCCCGCACCCAGCTTGACGCCGCCGAAATAGCGGACGACGGTCGCCAGCACGCCTTCGAGATCCTGGTGGCGCAATACGTCCAGCATGGGACGTCCGGCCGTGCCGCTGGGCTCGCCGTCGTCGACGGCCGCCGATTGCCCGCCCGCCAGCAGCGCCCAGCACACGTGCGCCGCGCCCGGATGCGCGGCCCGCAGCCCCGCGACGATCTTTTGCGCGCCGGCCCGGTCGGGCATCGGCTGCACGCAGGCGATGAAGCGGCTCTTCTTGATGATCAGTTCGTGCTGGACGGGGGTGAGGATGGTCTGCGGCATGGGGCGTACAGCTTACTGTATTTCGGTGCCGACCGCATGTAGAAGTAAAACTACATTCAAGGGGAATAATGCCTTGAAATCGTGAGTTTATGATGTTACTTTACTACAAATTACTGTGGAGACATCATGAAGAAATTGATTCTGGCCATCTCGGCGTTCGTGCCCGCGTTGTGGGCGGGCGCCGCGCCGTATGCCATCGAGCACGTGGAACCGCTGAACTGGTGGGTCGGCATGAAGTGGTCCGACCTGCAGGTGATGGTGCACGGCGAGAAGATCGCCGAGCTGGAGCCTGCGTTGTCCTACCCCGGCGTGCGCATCGCCGGCGTGGAGCGCACGGACAACCCGAACTTCCTGTTCGTGAACCTGAAGATCGGTGCGACGGCGCGGCCGGGCGAGATCAAGCTGCAGTTCAAGCGGGGCAACGACGTCGTGACGACGTATCCGTACCGCCTGGAAGCGCGCCGGCAAGGGTCGGCAGAGCGGCGCGGTTTCGATTCGAGCGACGCCATTTACCTGCTGATGCCGGACCGGTTCGCGAACGGCAACCCGGCCAACGACGATGCAGGCATGCGTGAGAAGAGCAACCGCAGCGAGCCGACGAAACGGCATGGCGGCGACCTGGCCGGCATGCAGGCGCACCTCGATTACATCCGCGACCTCGGGTTCACGATGGTCTGGCCCACGCCCCTGTTGGAAAACAACCAGCAGGCCTATTCGTACCACGGCTACGCGCTCACGGATTACTACAAGGTCGACCCGCGCTTCGGCACCAACGAGGACTACCGCAACTACGTTGCGGCGGCGAACGCGCGCGGTATCGGCGTGATCCACGACGTCGTCCTGAACCACATCGGCACGGGCCACTGGTGGATGCAGGACATGCCCGCATCAGACTGGATCAATCACGGCAGGACGTACCTGCAGACGAATAACCAGCACACGGTGGCGCAGGACATCCACGCGGCGCCGGAAGAGAAGGCGCGCTTCTTCGACGGCTGGTTCGACAAGTCGATGCCGGACGTGAACCAGAAGAACAAGCTGGCGGCGCGCTACCTGATCCAGAATACGTTGTGGTGGATCGAGTACGCGAACCTGTCCGGCATCCGCGAGGACACGTACTCGTACGCCGACCCCGCGTTCCTCGTCGATTGGAACCGCGCCGTGGCCGCGGAATACCCGCACCTGAACATCGTCGGCGAAGAGATGGACGACCGCCCGTACATGGTCGCGTACTGGCAGAAGGGCGTCGTCAACCGCGACGGCTACCGTTCCGGCCTGCCTACCGTGATGGATTTCCCGCTCGTCGATACGGCCCCGCAGGCGCTGACGGCCCCGGAAGAGGGCGGCCAGGGCCTGATCCGCATCTACGAAACCATCGCCGCAGACTGGCTGTACGCGGACCCGTTGAAGCTGTTGGTCTTCCCCGACAACCACGACCGCCCGCGCGCGCTCGCGCAGGTGGACGGCAACGTCGACCTGCTCAAGTCCGACGTGATCCTGATGGCGACGACGCGCGGCATCCCGCAGGTGTTCTACGGGACCGAGATGCTGATCCAGGGCCCGAAGCAGCGCAATGACGGCGTGCTGCGCGCGGACATGCCGGGCGGCTGGGCGGGCGACACGGTGAACGCGTTCACGGGTGCCGGCCTCACGGACGGCGAGCGCGACATGCAGCACTTCGTACGCACCTTGTTCAACTGGCGCAAGACCAGCTCCGCCGTCAAGTACGGCAAGCTGACCCACTACCTGCCGCGTGACGGGCAGTACGTCTACTTCCGCCACGACGGCAAGCAGACGGTGATGGTCGTGCTGAACAAGAACGCCAAGGCCACGCAGCTGGACCTGTCCCGCTTCGCCGGCATGGTGAAGGATGCGCGCCAGGGCAAAAACGTGCTGACGGGAGCGGCCGTCGACCTGCGCGCGCCGCTGGCCTTGGCGCCGATGACGTCCGTCGTCGTCGAGTGGTGACGGGGCGCGCCGGATAAATCAGTCGACGGCGCAGGCGCCCGCGCGCGCGCGGGCCAGCATCTGCCCGATCTGCGCGGCGGGGCACGGACGGCCGTACAGATAGCCCTGCGACTTGTCACAGCCGTTCGCGCGCAGGAAGTCGTTCTGCTCCTGCGTCTCGATGCCCTCGGCCACGACTTCCATCTTGAGGCTGCGCGCCATCGCGATGATGGCGCGCGTGATGGCCGCGTCTTCCGGATTCTGCGGCAGGCCGCGCACGAAACTCCGGTCCACTTTCAAGGCGCGCACGGGGAAGGTCTTCAGGTAGCTCATCGACGAATAGCCAGTGCCGAAGTCGTCGATCGCGAGCTGGATGCCGGCGTCCGTCAGCGCATGCAGGCGGTCGAGGATGTCGGTCGACGCGTCCATCAGCATGCTCTCCGTCAGTTCCAGCTCGAGCCAGCACGGGTCGACGTCCGCCTCGCGCAACGTCGCGAGCACGTTGGCGACGAGGGCGCTCTCCTTGAGCTGGCGGCCGGACAGGTTGACCGCGACGCGCAGCGGATACCCCTCTTCGTGCCACCGCTTGACGTCGCGGCACGCTTCGCGCAGCACCCATTCGCCGATCGGCACGATCACGCCGGAGTCCTCGGCGACGGGAATGAAATCGCTGGGACTGACCATGCCCAGCTGCGGATGGACCCAGCGGATCAGCGCCTCGACGCCGACGATATCGCCGCTCTTGAGATCGACCTGCGGCTGGTAGTGCAGCACGAACTCGTCGCGTTCCAGCGCGCGCCGCAGGTTGTTGTCCAGCTTGAAGCGTTTATGGGCGTCGTCGCGCATGCTGGGCGTGAACGTGCGCCACGCGTTCTTGCCGCCGTTCTTCGCGTAGTACATCGCGGTGTCGGCGTATTTCAGCAGCGCGTGCATGTCGGTCGCGTCGTCCGGGTAGACGCTGATGCCGATCGAGGCGCCGATGTGGATGTCGTGGCCGTGGATGTGGATCGGGTCCGCCAGCTTGGTCAGGCATTTTTCCGCGATCATCGACGCGACCCGCACCTGGTTCACGTTCTCGAGGATGATGCCGAATTCGTCGCCGCCGATGCGCGACAGGACGTCGCCGAAGCGCAGCGTCTCCGACAGCCGGCGCGACACGAGGCGCAGCAGCTCGTCGCCGATGTCGTGGCCCAGCGTGTCGTTGACGGTCTTGAAGTTGTCCAGGTCGATGAACATCAGGATCGTGCGCTCGTCGAACTTGCGCGCACGCGCGATGACGGCTTCCAGGCGTTCGTTGAAGAAGTGCCGGTTGTTGAGCTGCGTGACGGGATCGTAGTGGGCGAGCCGATCGAGCTTCACTTCGATGCGCTTGCGTTCGTTGATCTCCGCTTCCAGTTCCCGTTCGCGCTTCTGGATGCGGTCGAGCATGCCGTTGAACGTGCGCGCCAAAAGGCCGATGTCGGCGGCCGGCGGCACGTCGGCCCGTAGCGAGTAATCGCCCTGGCGCGAGATCTGCTCGCTCACCGCGGACAGCGCGAGGATCGGCGCCGTGAAGAAGCGCTGCAGCCGCGACAGCGCGAAATACGAGAGGCTGAGCAGGGCCAGCATCATCGGCAGCGCCAGCGCGAGATACAGCGCGAGCTGGCGGTACACGCTCGTCACGCTGCTGCGCACGACGAGTGTGCCGAGCAGGCGGTTGCCGACCCGGATCGGGCGCGTCACGCTGACGCCGCGCACATCCATCGCCGTCTCGCGCGCGCGCGTGTCGCGCGCGGCGGGCGGCGTGTCGGGGTCGCGCGCGAAGCTGACGAAGGCGCGGTCGTGCGCGTCATACGCGACGGCCGACTGGACGTCCGGCGCGACGCGCAGCGCGGACAGGATGTCGCGCGCCGCGTCCGTATCGGCGAAGGCCATCGCGGCCGTCAGGTTCTCGCCCACCATCGTCGCCTGCGATTGCGTTTGCCGGATCAGCGCCGCCGTGAAGAAATACAGCTGGATCCCGATGAGGAACAGCGTCGACAGGAACATCACGCCGCCGCAGGTCGCGAGATAGGTCCATTTGAGCTTGGTGCTCAGCGCTTGCCGGTTGATCCATTCGATGAAGTGTTCCATGCTTGTCGTCCGCCACGGCCGTTCGTCAATAGATCGCACGCGCCAGCCGCAACACCTTCGAGCTGACCACGACACCCGCGCCGCGCGCCGCGGTGCCGTTGAATTCGAAGGCGATGCGCCTGTCGTCCAGCACCAGTTCGAGCATTACGCCGCGGCGCGCGGCACCGGGGGTATCCGCGATCGTCAGCACGCCGGCCGCGCGGGCGCCCTCGGCCAGCGCCGCCATGTCGTCGGCTTCGGACGCGCTGATGTACAGGATGTGGCATTGCATCAGGGCTTCCGGGCCCGTGTGCGGATAGAGGATCGTCAGGCGTGCGTTGCCGAGCATCCTGCCCTCCAGCGTGCCGAGCGCGCTGCCGAACGGGTCGCGGCCCAGCACGCACAGGCGCACGACACCATTCATGTTCGGCAGGCTGCTGAACTGCGCGACGTTGTAGATGAACGCCGCCTTGGCCGCGTATTCGCCGGCTTCCTGCGCGCGGGCGGCCGCCGGCAGCAGCGCGCAGCACAGCAGGAGTGTGCGGGAGAAGCGGGCGAGGCGGGCGGGCGTCATTGTTAGAACCTGAGCGTCAGAACCTGAGCGTCGCGACGACGCGCCAGGTGCGTCCGTCCTGGCCGATCGCGTTCAGGTGGCGCGGCGGCATGCTGTTGTCGTAGTGTTCCTCGCTCGCGGAATCTGCGTAGCGCCTGGCGAGCAGGTTGAACACGCCGGCCGACAGTTCCACGTGCGTGCCGATGGTCCCGACGACGTTCAGGTTGACGACGCCGAACGCCCCGACCTCGCTCGCCTGCACCGTGCGGCGCCGGCCCGTGAAGCGGTACTCGGCGCTCGCGCGCAGATGCTCCCCGAGCGGCGCCGACGTGTAGTTCAGCTTGACCAGCCGGCGCGGCGAATTGGCGAGCCACTGCCCGGTGACGTCGTTGCGCGCCGACTGCACGTTCGCACTCCCCTTGAGCGAGCTGCCGTCCTCGCGCAGCCATTCGGCCTCCATTTCGATGCCGGTGGCGCGGGCGGCATCGATGTTCGAGAAGTACAGGTAGCCGGTGTTCGGGTCGTTCGCCAGCGCCAGCATGTCGCGCAGGCGGTACTGGAAGCCGGATGCCGTGGCGCGGAAGCGGTCGGTCGGGAAGTATTCGGCCACCAGTTCATACGTGCGGATGTGTTCCGAGCGCAGCGCGGGGTTCGCCCGGTAGTCGAACGTGTAATAGCGCTCGTACGCGTTGGCTGAGCGGTACGCCGTGCCGTACAAGGCCTTCAGCGTCACCTGGCGCGCCGTCTTGTAGAGCAGGGCCACGCGCGGGTTCGTCGTGGCGCCGCCTTCGGAATCGGCGTCGCGCCGCACGCCCGTGTTCAGGATGACGCGCGGGCCGAGCCGCATCTCGTCCTGCAGGTACAGGGCGGCCTGGTGCTTCGGGTGGTCCCTGTCGAAGTACAGCTTGTACGGATCGACGTCGTAGTTGGCCATTTGCCGGCGGTTGTCGCGCACGTATTCCGCGCCCGCGATGAGCTTGTGGCCGGACAGCGCGCTGCTGATGACGCGCAGTTCCGCGCCGCCGCTGCGGCTGTCGGCCGCGTCGATGCTGCGCGTGGGGCCTGTCGACGCGGGCTCCGTGACGTTGACGCTCGCGTAGCGGTAGCGCGCCACGTTCACGCTGGCGAACACGTCGAGCGTGTCCGACACGGCGCGGCGCCAGGTGAGGCCGGCGCCCGCGTATTCGTCGCGTGTCCAGGGCCGTGGGTCGTCGAACTGTTGGCCGTACGACGCCGTCGGGATGCCTTTCGTGCGGCTGCCGAAATACGCTTCGGCGACGAGGCCGCCCGCATCCAGCTTGGCGAACATCCGGTGGTAGCGATCGTAGTCGAGGCCCGTCGCAACGCCGTGGTGGCTGGCCGCGTCGTTGTATTCGGGAAAGTACAGGTCGCGCCCCGCGCTGTGGAACGACGAGGCACCCAGCAGCAGCGCGGTGCCTCCGGCCGTGCGGTTGCCGACCACGACGCGCGCCTCGCGGCCGCCGCCCGTGAACGCACCGCCACTCAGTGTGGCCCCGCCGGGCGCCGCCCCGCTTTTCGTGATCACGTTCACGACGCCGAAGAACGCGCTGCTGCCATAGATCGCGGAGCCGGGACCGGGCACGAATTCGACGCGCTCGATCAGGTTCAAGTCGACGGGGAACTCCGTGCCGATGGCGCCCTGGTCGTAGACGACGTCGTTCAGGCGCCGTCCATCGATCAGGATCAAGAGGCGCGTGTTCAGGTCGCCCGGATTGCCCAGGCCGCGCACATTGCCATAGTTGTAGTTGCGGTCATAGGAGACCGTCACGCCGGGCACGCTTTGCAGCACGTCGGTGAGCGTGCGGTAGCCGCGCAACCGGATGTCCTCGGCCGTGATCACCGTCACCGACGATGGCGCTTCGCTGATCTTTTGCGGGATCTTCGATGCCGTGACCACATCGAGGTTGAGCAATTGTTCGAGGGGAAGGGCGTTCAGGTCGGGACCCGCCTGCGCCAGCGCGCCACCGTGGAGCCCGCCGGCAAGCAGGCCGAGCGCGCACGACATGCGACGGGACAGGGACGTAACCTTGTTCGACGACATAGAGCTGGTCCTTGCAAGGCGGTTGGGGGACGAGCCGCCTAGTGTAGGGGGCGCCAACAGCGCTTTTGTTGACTAGGGCCAATTAATCGTCTGCAGGAACGAATTTGGTCAGGTTCGTGACCCGCTTACTTGAATGATGCGACGACGTCGACCAGCTGCTGCCTGACCCACACGTGGGCCGGGTCGCCGTGGACGCGTTCGTGCCAGATCATGGCGGGCGACAGCGAGGCGATAGGCAACGGCGCGTCCAGCAGCGCGAGCGGAAGCCGTTCCGCCAGCCGGTGCGCGAGGCGGCTCGGCAGCGTGAGGATCATGTCGCTGTCCGCGACGAGCATCGCGCCGGCCAGGAAATGCGGTACGCGCAGCGCGACGTGGCGCGCGAGCTTTTGCGCCGTGAGAGCGACATCGACCGCGCTGTCGCCGACCCCGGAAATCGTCACGGCGACGTGGCGCAGCGCCACGTAGCGGTCCAGATCGAGTCCGCTTGCCGCGACGGGGTGTCCCGCGCGCACGACGCACACGAAGTCGTCGGTGTACAGCCCGCGCCGGTGGAGGCTGCCGGGCGCATGGTCGAAGATGCCCAGTGCGAGGTCTGCGCCACCCTCTTCGATGAGCCGTACGTTGTCCCCGGCGGGTTGGGCGATATGGAGGCTCAGCCCGGGCGCCTGGCGCTCGAAGCGGACGAGCAGGCCGGCAAGCACCACGAGGCTCAGGTGGTCGTGCGCGGCGATCGTGATCCGTCCACGCGCCGCTGCGGGATCGAAGATGGCGGGCGCGACGATGCCGCGCGCATCGTCCAGCAACCTGGACACGCGATCCGCCAGCGTCTCGCCGCGCGGCGTGAGTTCCAGCCCCAGCTTGCCACGGACGACGAGGCGATCGCCCAGCATCGTGCGCAGGCGCGCCAGCGCGCGGCTGGCGGCGGGCTGGCTCAAGCCCAGGGACAGGCCCGCCCGGGTGACGCTGCGCTCCCGCACGAGCGCTTCAAACACTTTCAGCAGGTTGAGGTCGACCCCGGACAAATCCACTTGGCGCATGTTGGTTATGACTTTCATGTCATTGATGCATGTCGCGCAATCATGCACGCTTCCGGTTCAACTTCACAGGAGATTTTTCATGATTGCTTCATCTCTTCCTTATGCCGTGTTCGGCGTGACGGGCCGTACCGGCGCGGCCGCCGCGGACGCGCTGTTACGCGCCGGGCACGCGGTGCGCGTCGTCGTGCGCGACGCGGCCAAGGGCCGCCCTTGGGCCGAACGCGGCGCCGAGGTCGCGCTCGCTGACCTGACGGACCCGGGCGCGATGACCAAGGCCCTCAGCGGTGTCCAGGGCGCCTACGTCGTCAATCCTCAGCAGTACGGGCGCGACGATCTGTTCGAGGTGGCCGACCGGATCGCCGTCACCGCGGCGCGCGCCGCGGTCGAGGCCGGGGTGCCGAGGCTCGTGGCGCTGTCGTCCGTGGGGGCCGACCGTGACGGCGGTACGGGCTGGATCGGCATGAACCGCCTGTTCGAGCAGCGCCTGGGCGAAGCGGGCATTCACACCATCTTCCTGCGCGCGGCCTACTTCATGGAGAACTGGGCGCCGTTGATTGCACACGCCGTGGGCACCGGCACGCTGCCGACGTTCCTCGCACCGCCGCAGCGCGCCATCCCGATGGTGGCGACGGCGGACGTCGGTGCTGCCGCGGCCGCTTTGCTGCGGGAAGAGTGGACGGGCGCCGGCGCCGTCACGCTGGCGGGGCCGCAGGATTACGCGCCGAACGATGTCGCCGCCATCGTGTCGGCCACGCTCGGCACGCCCGTCGACGTGGCCGTGCTACCGGAAGCGCAGTGGCCCGCGGCGCTGGTGGAGGCCGGGTTCTCGAACGCCGCCCTGGGCGGTTTCATCGAGATGACGCGTGGATTGAATGACGGGCACATCGGCATGTCGAGCGACCCGGGCGCGGTCGGGCGGCTTGGTCCGACGCCGCTGGAACGGGTCGTCGTCGACCTCGTGCGGCGGCTGCGCTGAGCGGAAAAACAAAAAGCCCACGCACCGAAATGCGTGGGCTTCCTGTCTGTATCTGGTAGGCCGTGCTGGGCTCGAACCAGCGACCAACGGATTAAAAGTCCGCTGCTCTACCAACTGAGCTAACGACCCGACGGCCAGCATTATAGCGGCTCGCCGGCGCATGGCCAAGTGTTTTCGTGAAAATTGGCAACAATTACCGGTTTGAGCACGCCGGGCCGGCGCCGCACGGCGGTTGAATTGCGGTATCATCAATTGATTTTAGGATACTAAAAAAGAACATGATCCCGATCGACGCCGATACCGCCACCGACCTGTCCATGCGCGCCCTGAATCTCGTCAACAGCGGGATCATCGTGCTCGACGCCCATCACAACATCGTGCTGTGGAATGGCTGGATGGTGCCGCGTTCCGCCCGCGCCGCCGCGCGCGTGCGCGAGCGCTCGCTGTTCGAGGTGTTCCCCGAACTGCGCGGTTCGCGCGTCGAAGCGGCCATCCTGGGCGCGCTGGCCGATGGCACGAGCACGGCCATCCCGCAAACGGAAAGCCGGGCACCGTTTCCTCTGCGCGAAGCGGGCAGCTTCGACGGACCACGCATCGAACAGGCGATCACGGTGACGCCGTTCCGCGACGGCGAGCAGCGCTTTTGCATGATCGAGATCCGCGACGTCAGCGGCACCGTCGAACGCGAAAAGCGCCTGCTCGACCACGCGGAATCGCTGCGTGCCCGGTCGTACGTCGATGGCCTCACGGGCATCGCCAACCGCCGCTACTTCGACGTCGCACTGGACCGCGAACTGCGCCGCGCGCAACGGGCGAAAGGCGAGCTGTCGCTGCTGTTGATCGACATCGATTCCTTCAAGGCCTACAACGACCACTTCGGCCACCAGCAAGGCGACACGTGCCTGACGACCGTCGCGCAGGCCCTCGCCGCCAAACTGAAGCGCCCGGCCGACGTGGCGGCACGCTATGGTGGCGAGGAATTCGCGGCGGTCTTGCCGGACACGTCGCTCGAGCAGGCCAGGCTGCACGCGAACGCGATCCGCGAACACGTGGCCGCACTGGCGCTGCCGCATGCGCCCGCGGCCCATTGGCCGATGGTCACGCTGAGCATCGGTGTCGCAAGCTTTGATCGCGCGCGGCTGCGCGAAGTTCCCGCACTGATCGAGGCCGCGGACAAGGCCTTGTATGCGGCAAAGCGTGGCGGCCGCAATCGCGTCGTGGTAGACGGGGACACCCCCGCCGCGTGACCGTCATTCACCGTCGCGCGCCGGCGTGCATATGCCGTGTTCGCGCCGCGCATCGCGATACGGGTAGCGGCCCGTCGCGGCCGGACGCGAGTCATTTCGCATCGATCTGATTCAAGCGCAATCGAGACTCTTTCGTGATGCGCCCTTCATAGGCCTTGTGGGTAGTGGCCATCGGCCTAGACTGAGGTTGCCGCTGCCGGCCAGGCCCGCATCGCGGCACCGGAAGGCCCAGGCACCGCGCGACTGTGCGTGGTGCGTGTCCCGTACGCCACCTGTTTCGAAGGAATGATCATGCGCCCCCTTTCTCTCGCACTTCCCGCATCCCTGCTGCTGCTCGCGCCGATTGCCGGCGCCCAGTCCGGGAGTTATCCCGTCACCGACGACACCACCCCGATCACGACGGTCGAGGTGACGGCCCCGCCCGCACCCTATCTCATCGGGGACTACCAGGTCGACGCCGTCAGCGGCGCCTACCGCTTGTCGAACGGCTGGCACCTGAAGGTCGAGCCGGGAAGTAACGGTATCGTCGCCCGCATCGACAAGCAGCGGGCGATACGCCTCGTCGCGCAATCGCCGGACCGGTTCGTATCGCGCGACGGCAAGGTGATCATGGAATTCAACCGCGGTGATGCCCGTGACGACATGATGATGAGCTATGTGCCGCGCGACGTCACCGATTCGCGCCTGAGCCAGGTCATCGTGGCGACGGCGAAGATGGCGCAGCGCTGAACGCTGAACGGCGCCCGCCCGTTCAGGCGGCTGGCGCCAGGCGCTTGCGCCGCCAAACCAGCAGCGCCAGCAGGCCGAGCCACACCGCCACCGCGGCCTGCGCGAAGACGTCGCCGATGCGGCTGTAGACCGTGCCCCCGCGTCCCGTCGGAAGGTCGCCGACGAGCATGGCCGGCCCCGCCCTCGTGCGCCGTTGCGTCGTGCGCCGTTCGGCGACGATGCGGCCGTGCGCATCGCTGAGGGTCATCAACCCTTGCGACGCCGAGCGCGCCAGCGCGAATCCGTTCTCGACGCCGCGCACGATGGCCATCCGGCCATGCAGGTAGGCGTCGCGGTCGAAGTCCCAGGCGGGCACGAGCATCAGGCCGACATCGCGCCTGCCGTACAGGCGCAGGTCTTGCGCGAAGTCCATGTCCTTGCAGATGGCGACGCCCGTCCGCAAGCCGCCGACCTGCGTGACCAGCTCCGTCGTGCCCGGCACGTATTCCGCTTCCAGGCCAGGCACCATGCGCTTCTTGAGGTAGGTCGTGGCGGCACCGCCGGGACCGTACACCGCCGCGATGTTCAGCCGCCGGCCTGCAGAGGAGGGCGCATCGACACCGGCGACGATGACGCTGCCCGGCGCCGGTATGAATGCAGCGCCCGGTGCCAGCATCTTTTCCGGCACGACGATCGCCGCCGGCCCATGCGCGGCGGCCGCGGCGATCTGGCCCGCGAACGCGGCGGCGATGGCGGGCCCCGCTTCGGGATGGTGGAATACCCTGCCGGCGTAGCGGTCGTCGCCGAGCAGGGCGATGCGCACCGAGGGCCCCGGCGGCTGCGCCAGCTGCCAGAAGCCGTAGACCAGCACCGCGAGCACGGGCGCCGACCAGGCGAGCGCCGCGCTTGCATCGCGCGGCTTCACGCACAGGACGGCCAGCCCGGCCGGGACGACGGCCGCGAGAAAGCTCAGCCCGGGCACACCGGCCAGCGCGGCCGTCTGCAGCAGGGGCACGACGTCGACGAGCGCATAGCCCAGCGCGAAGAAACTGCCGTTCGGCGAGACGAGGCTGCGCAGGTAATCCAGCGCCGCCGTCATGACGGCGAACCCGAGCACGGCCACGGCGGCGGGAAAGCGCCGGTACAGCCCGCGCATGAACAGGACGGTGAGCATGAAGATCAAGGCCTGGCAGGCCGCGAGGGCATACACCGCAGGCAGGATACGTCCATAGAACCACATGGGGCCGGCCTCGCCCATCGATCCGGCCACGAACGCGAGCACGGCACCGTGCCACGCGCGCGGCGCGCGCAGTGCGACCACGAGCAGCGGCACGGGCGCCGCGAGGACCAGCCACCCGAACCGGCCCGTGTCATGGCCCACCGCCAGCAATGCGCCCGCCAGCAGTGCGCAAGCAATGCCCCATCGTGTCATCGTGCGTCGTCCTTGAGGTAGATGCGCGCCGCCGAGCGCAGGCACAGTGCCGTGAACTCGGGGCGCGACAGGTTGAATCGTCCGGAACGGTGCAGAGTCACGAGGCCCTGCAGCACGCCCCACACGGCCAGCGCGAGTTCCAGCGGCGGGCCCGCGCGCACGAGGCCTGCCGCCTGTCCCTCCGCCAGTCGGCGCGCGAAGCCGCCGATGACGGGCGAACGCCCGGCCTCGAAATCGTCCGGGTAGATGCGCTCCGCGCGCGTCTGCAGCACGAATGCGGCGTCGAACAGTGCCGGCTCATCCAGTGCGAAATCGACGAATGCCGTCGAGAGCGCCTCGAAGCCTTCCAGCAACGGCAAGCCCGCGTAGGCCTCGACCCGGCGCTGCCACAGGTCGAGTGCATGCGCGCCCAGCGCTTCCAGCAACGCGGCCTTGTCCGCGAAATGGCGATACACGGCCATGGGCGTGATCCCGGCCTTCTGGCCGACGGCGCGCAGGCTCAGGCCCGTCAACCCCTTCGCTTCGAGCTCGTCGATGGCAATGTCAAGAATCCGTTGCTTGGTCGTCATGTATACACTGTATACCTGAGGGCGCCGCAACGCAAGCAATTCCGGCCGGAACTTGCGCGCCGATAATCGTTGTATTTTTCCGGCATCGGCAGTACGTTCTATTCAGGGGCGTTGGACGGGGGCGAGCAATGTTTCGCAAACTATTGACGGACTTGCGGGCACGAATCGCGGCAGCCCGGCATGCGAGTACCGGCGGCCCCGCATTCTGGAAGCAGCACCTTTGGCGCCTGCTGGCCTGGCCGATCGGCGCGGTGGTCATGCTGGGCCTTGCCTGGCTCATCCTGTTCCAGCAACTGCATGCCGAGCGCAAGCAACTCGAACTCCGGACGCTGCAGGATGCACGCACGCTCGCCAACGGCTACGCCCAGCAGATCCTGCGCGAAGTGGACACAGTGGAGCAGACCGCCCGATACGTCAAATACGATTGGGAATCGAGGCAGGGCGACGTGCACCTGGGTTTCGCCGACGAACACGGCCTGTTCGTCGATGGCGCGCGCATGCTCGTGTCGGTGGTCGATGCGGAGGGCCGCGTGCTGACGTCCACCGCGCCGACGACGCTGTCTCCGGCCGCCGCCGCCTACATCCTGCCCCGGGTGCAGCGTGGCATCCCGGTCAATTTCTTCGTAGATGAAGTGCCGATCGACAGCCGCAGCGGTTCCAGGCACCGCCTGCTCTTCGCATGGGAATTGTCGGACCGCGACGGCAAGTTCGCGGACGCCGTCGTCGTCGCCGTCGATCCCGCCTACTTCACGATGAGCGATGCGGAGGCGGTCTTTCGCGAGGACGGCCTGCAGGCCCTTGTCGGCGACGACGGGCGTACGCGGGCGCTGCGGTCCGAGGGCACAGCGGGCACCGTGCGCCAGCCGGGGTTCGTCCATGCGGCCCCGTTGCGCCTGTCGGCGGGCAGCATGCTCGTCGGGGACGGCGCATGGTTCGGCGACGGCCGCCCCCGCTTCGTCGGCTGGCAACACATCGACCGCCGCGGCGTGAATGCCGTGGTGGGTCTCGACTACCAGGCCGCCCTCGCGCCCTGGGACGCGATGCGCAGCGCGTGGATCAGCAGCGCGTTGCTGGGGACGACGACCGTGGTCCTGTTCACCTTACTTGCGATGAGCAATTCGTTGCGTCTCGCGCGCCGCGACAACGATCTGCGCGTGATCCGCGACACCTACCGGATGGCCACGGAAGCCAGCAACGAGGGCTTCTACATGCTGCGCCCCGAATGGGACGACGACGGCGCCGTCAAGGACTTCGAGGTCATCGATTGCAACCGGCGCGCCGCGGAACTGGTGGCGCGCGAACCCCGCGAGCTGATCGGAAAGAAGGTGACGGAACTCTACGAAGGCGAGGTGCTGGAAACGCGCATGCAGAGCCTGCGCCGCGCGATGGACACTGGCTATAACGAAGTGACGCTGGGCCGCCCGCACGACAGCTTCCCGGCCAAGTGGGTCACCCTGAAGATGTTCCGCTACGGCGACAACCTGGCCGTGTCGGCCCGCGACGTCACCGAAGATCGCGTGCATGAAGAAGAGCTGCTCCGGCGCAGCAACGAAGACCCGCTCACCCGCCTGCCCAACCGCTACTGGGTCGAGGGCCATCTGCGCGATGCGATCGCCCGCGCCGAGCGCGAGAACAAGATGTTCGCGCTGCTGTTCATCGACCTGGACGGCTTCAAGGCGATCAACGATACGTGGGGCCATGCGGCCGGCGACGAGCTGCTGTGCACGGCCGCGCACCGCCTCAAGGAAGCCGTCCGGCCCCACGATTGCGTGACGCGGTTCGGCGGCGACGAGTTCGTGATCGTGCTCGACAACATCACGGACCCGTTCGACGCGGCGCAGGCGAGCGAGCGCATCCAGCGCGCGTTCCGCCGCAGCATCCGCCTGTCGTATGGCGAATACGTCGTCGGTGCCTCGATCGGCATCAGCCTGTTCCCGACCGACGGCAAGGAACCGCGCGAGCTGTTGCAGAACGCCGACGTCGCGATGTATTCCGCGAAGACGAGCGACCGCGGCAGTTATCGCTTCTTCGACGGCAAGTTCCACGACCAGCTGAAGGCGCGCCTGGAGCGCATCCGCGAGCTGCGCCATGCGCTCGCGCACGACCAGTTCGTCATGTACTACGAGCCGCGCGTCGATCTGGCGGACGGCTCGATCACGAGCTTCGAAGCGCTCGTGCGCTGGGTGCACCCGACGCGGGGCGTCGTGTCGCCTGCGGAATTCGTGCCTCTCGTCGAGGAGACGGGACTCGTGCTCAAGCTCGGCGACCTCGTGATCGACAAGGTCTGCGCCCAGCTGGCGCTCTGGGCCAAGAACGGCGACAAGCTCGTGCCCGTCTCGATCAACGTGTCGCCGCGCCAGTTCAACGACACGGACGTGGCGCAGACGCTCCGCCGCGCGCTGGAGGCGCACGGTGTCGACCCGAGCCTGATCGAGGTCGAGCTGACGGAATCGTCCGTGATGAACGAGACGGCCTCCGTCGTGAGCGCCATCCAGGCGATCCGCCAGACTGGCATCAAGGTGCTGCTGGACGATTTCGGTACGGGCTATTCGTCGCTGTCGCAGCTGTACAAGCTCCGTTTCGACGGCCTCAAGATCGACCGCGCGTTCATCGTCCAGCTGGGCAAGACGGAAGGCGGCATCGTGATCGTGCGGGCGATCGTGACGATGGCGCGCGCGCTCGCGATGCGCATCGTCGCGGAAGGCGTGGAGACGATGGAGCAGGTCGACATGCTGCGCGCGCTCGATTGCGACGAGATCCAGGGCTATCTGATCTCGAAGGCGATGCCGCCGGCGGAATCGCAGCCGGTGGCGCGCAATTTCGTCGTAATGGAAGCGTAGGCCAATCGCGAGTCACACGAGAATTCGCGAGAAATTTTACGCATAAAATACGCGAATTTTAAGGTTCATCGCGCTTTGCCGGGGAACGCATCCTCGATTTTTAGGAAGAAG
>NZ_JANUGW010000019.1 GCF_024753285.1 Massilia pinisoli
GGGCCGCCCACCCTACGGCTGCCGTTATTTGTCGCCGCGGCCCTTCCGATCGCGTACCGTGTAGTCGGCCGGCACGGTGAACAGCGCGGCGGCCGGTTCTTCGCGCCGCACGTTCTCGAGCCGGAACACGACGTCGCCGCTGCGCGGATCGCTGTGTTTCGTGTAGACGGTCACCTGCAAGTCCGGTGCCGTCCACGTCTCGTCCGAGACGACGATGGGATTGCGGTTGCCGAGCGCGCCGGCTGGAATCTCGTAGCTGCGCAACTTGCCCTCGGCCTTGATGCCGCCGACGTCGCGCGTGCCCAAATCCTTCGTGACCGCCTTCGCCGCCCATTTCAGGTCGGCGAAGGCGCCGTTCATCAGCGGCGCCACCTGCATCTGCGCGTCGCGCAGCGCCGTGTCGCCTGCCGCCGGCGTCCGGGGCACCTGGATGCGCACATCGCGCTGGCGCTCCGCGTCGCCGGCACCTTCGACCCGCTTGACGATGATGTCCTCTCCGCCGTCCCGGCGCGTGTGCGCGATCCGGGCGGCCGAGCGGTCGCGCGGATGCAGGATCAGCGTGGCACCGGCCACCGGGTCGTTGATCGTGACGGTGATGACCTCGCCGTCGGCGTCGCGGATGTCGTGGCGCGTACGGCCGGCGCCATCGCGGTACGTCATCGTCGTGCGGCGGATGGCGATCTGGTTGCCGTCGGCCAGTGCCTGCGTGCGCTCGGTCACGACTTGCGCGGTGTACGGTGCATTCTTGACGACGTTCATACGCATCGTCGTGATGCCGCGGCGCGCGTCGTGGTCCAGTGAATCGAAGTGGACCGTCACGGCGCCGTCCGCGGGACGGCCGGCGTGCGCGTCCTGGGCGTGCGCGGGCGCGAACAAGGTGAACGTCAACGTTGCGAGCAGCAGGTGTCGGGTGGTCATGGCATCCTCTCGTGGTTATTGGATGGCGGAGACGCGCAGCGCCAGCGGCTGGCCGTCGGCCGCGACGAGCATCTCGGCGCGCACGGAATCGCCCGCGTTTTCCGGCGTCAGCGGCAGGCCCAGTGCGGCCAGGCTCGTGCGCGGCACGTCGGCGGCGACCAGGCGCGGCGCGGGCTCCGCGGCGATGCGCTCGGCCGAATCGAGCGCGATGAACGGTCCGTCGTCGTCGAGCGTGGCCAGCGTGCGTGGCGCGTCGTCGTTGGCGCCGGGCGCGCGCAGGCCGAACGCCAGCACGAGCAGCGCGGCCGCAGCGCCGGACATGCCGCCCGCCAGCAGCCACCGGCGCGCGAACGGGGCGTGATACCAGCGCCGCCGCGGCGGGTGCAGCCGGGCGAACGCGTGCAGCAGCTCCTTTTCCACGCCGCGTGGCGTGTCCAGCCGCTCCACTTCCGCGCGCAGGGCGCCGAACAGGGGATCGCGATGGGTCGTGTGTCGGGTGTCCATGGTGGCTTTCCTTCTCATGCCGCGTTGGCCGTCGCGTGCCGGCCGGCGAGGCGCTTCGCGAGCGCCGCGCGTCCGCGCGACAGGCGCGAGCGCACGGTGCCGATGTCGATCTGGCAGATGTCGGCGATCTCGGCGTACGACAGGTCGTGCATCTCGTACAGGATGACGGTGTCGCGGTAATGCGGTGCCAGCAGCGCCAGCGCGCGCCGCACTTCCTCGGCCGCCTCGTTGTCCAGCAGGCGCGCCAGCGGGCACGCGTCGTCGGCCGGCTGCGCCGCGCCGTCGTCCTCGTCGTCCGCGTTCGGCAGGACGACGTGGCGCTGTTGCGCCGTCTCGTTCTTCAGGATCAGGTTGCGCGCGACGCCGAACAGGAAGTGCTGCAAGGCGCCGCGCAGCGGGTCGAACCGGAAGCGTTCCGTCAGCAGGCCCATGAACGTTTCCTGGACGACGTCGGCGGCCGTGTCCGCGGAACCGCAGCGCAGCAGGGCGAAGCGGTACAGCGGCCCCTGGTGGCGCCGGTACAAGGCCGCGAAGGCGTCGGCGGCGCCGCCGCGCATCCGGCGCAGCAGATCGATGTCGGAAATGGTCGTGGTCATGGGTCGTTATTTACCCATATTCCGGCAAGCGGCGGCAAAAGTTCCAGGTTTTTGCAGGCGGCCCCGCTCAATCGATCCAGTTCACCCGCTCGAACTTGGCGCGGAACTCGTCCGGCATGGCGACCACCTGGCTCGACTTGTAGTTGAAGAAGACGAAACCCTGCTTGGCCATCGCGACGAGAACCTTGTCCTGGGGACGCGTGATGCGAAAGGTGATGTCGCCGCCGTACTTGTTGAAGTCCATGACGCCCACTTCGAACAAGAGCTGGTCGCGTGCGTGCGCCTCGGCGCGGTACGTCGTCGCGAGGTCCGTGACGATGATGCCGGTGCCGTCGCGCTCCGTCTCGGCCACGCCGTATTCGAACAGGAAGCGGGCGCGCGCCTCGGAGATCATCGAGATCATCGAGTCGTTGCCGAGGTGGTTGCCGGCGTTGATGTCGGTGACGCGCACCGTCAGCAACGTCGTGTAGTAGTACTGGTCTTCGGGGAAGGTGAGGGTCAGTCGTGCCATGGCTGCAGTGGTTGAGGAGGCTACAAATGGTCAGCGGGTGAGACGATAGATCAGCAATGCCGCGCGGACGGCACCCCGTTCGATCGAGGCCACGTCCAGGTCTTCGTCCGGCGAATGGGCGCCGTGGCCGCTCGCGCCCAGGCCGTCGAGGCTGTCGACGAGCGGCGCGACGAACTGGATGTCGCCCGCGCCGCGCGCCTCGGCCGGCACGGCGCCGATGGTGCCCAGCCCCGCATCCTGGCTGGCGCGCGCATACAGGTCGAGCAGTTTCAGGTTGCCCGGCGTGACGGCCATCGGCGGATACGAATCGTGGAACGCGATGGTCGCGCTGGTGCCCGGCAGGCTGTGCGCGACGATGTCGCGCATGCGTGCCTGCGCGCGGTCGCGCTGCGGATAGTCCAGGTAGCGCAGGTCGGCCTTCACGACGGTCGTGTTGGCGATCACGTTCGTCTTGCCGAACGCCGTGCCGCGCGAGTTGGCGTCATCCAGCGTGACGTCGGTGCCGCCCAGGATCACGCCCGGGTTGAACGTGAGGCCCGGTTCCGCGACTTCGCGCCGGAACGCGTCGAGGATGCGCGCCGTCTCGTACACGGCGCCATAGCCATTGGTGCCGAACACTCCCATCGAATGGCCCTGGCGGCCCTGCACCTGCAACTCCCACGTGGCGGTGGCGCGCCGGCCTACCGTGGCCGTCGCCTGGCCCTCGTTGTCGGGGATGTTGCTTTCGAAGCTGAGGGCGACGTCGCTGCGCTTCGCCAGTTCGACCATGTCGCCGCGCGAGACGCTCTTCGGATTGCCCGCTTCCTCCTCGTCGCCCGTGAACATGACGGCGATGCGCGCGCCATCGAGGGCGCCTGCGCGCTGCAGCGCGCGCAACGCCTCGATGACGATCACGTCGCCGCCCTTCATGTCGGACACGCCCTGGCCGCGCACGCGGCCGTCGCCCGCGCCCTGTTGCCACGCGGGGACCGGCGAGCCCGGCTCGAACACGGTGTCCAGGTGGCCCAGCAGCAGCACCCGCTTGCCGCGGTTGCCGTCGCGCGTGGCGACGAGGTGGCCGGCGCGATGCATCCCGGGCGGCATGTCGATCCAGCGCGTGCTGAAGCCGAGGTCGTCGAACGCCTTGCGGAACAGCTGGCCCACGTCGCGCACGCCGCGTGCGTTCATCGTGCCACTGTTGATGCGCACGCTCTGTTCGAGCAACGCGAGGGCTTGCGGCGCATGCGCCTTCACTGCGGCGACGATCTTCTGCTCGGTGGGGTCCAGGCCGTCGGCCCGGGCCGTATGTACGCATGCCAATGCCGCCGCCAGCAGCGCGCCTGTCATCCTGCGCATCGTGAACCTTCCAAAACAATGATGCGCAACTGTACACCGATTCGGCGCGCCGGCGCGTCCTTACAGGCTGCGCAGGATGAAACCGCAACCGGCCACCATGCACAGGCCGCCGACGAGACGCTTGACCAGGCCCGCGTCCATGCGGTGGATGGCGACGGCGCCACCCAGCACGCCGACGGTCTCGAAGGCGCCGATGAACGCGGCCAGTCCGTAGTCGATGCCGGCGTAATGCAGGTTGGCGAGCGAACCGGAGAGGGCGCCGACCGTCTGCAGCACCTGGCCGACGCCGATCGCCGTCAGCACGGGATAGCCGCACATGACCATCAAGGGCACCGACAGCACGGGGCCGCCGACACCCGTGAGGCCGGACAGGAACCCGGTCACGATGCCGATAGCGACGAGAATCGCGCCGCGCCCGCGCGCATCCCGCGACGGGGCGCCTGCCGCGCGACCGGCGAGCGTCTGGATGCCGACGGCGAGGATGAGCGCCGCCAGCAGCGCCGACAGCGTCCCCGTGTCGAGGCCGCGACCGAGCCATGCGCCGGCATATCCCGCCGGTGCCGCGCCGAGACAGACGGGGCGCGCCAAGGTCCAATCGAGGCTGCCCTTGCGATGGAAGTACAACGCGCCGGCGATGCCCGTGAAGACGAAGGTCGACAGCGACAGCGCCATGGCCCGATGCAGGTCCAGCGCGATCAGGAGGGTCAGCGCCGGCGGCAGGAAGAAACCGCCGATGCCGGCCGCGCCGACGAGAATGCCGATGGCAATGGATGTCAGCGCAAGGCTTGCAGACGGCGGCATGGCTCCCGATCGACGTGGTTGGCGAAGCTCATTATAACTGGATATGACGAGCGGACGGGAAGATTACGCGGCGCGCTGCTCCTGGCGATCCTCCCGCAATGCGGCCAGCAGCACAGGCACGACGTCGAACAGATCGCCGACGATGCCATAGTCCGCCACGCCGAAGATGGGCGCGTCCGCATCCTTGTTGATGGCGACGATGACCTTCGCGGCGGCGATGCCGGCCAGGTGCTGGATCGCGCCGGAGATCCCGATCGCGAGATACAGGTCGGGTGCGACGACCTTGCCCGTCTGGCCGACCTGCAGGTCGTTGCCCGCGAAACCGGCATCGACCGCCGCGCGCGATGCACCGATGGCGCCACCCAGCGCATCGGCCAGCGGCTCGAGCATCCTGAAATGGTCGCCCGAGCCGAGGCCGCGTCCGCCCGCCACGACGACGCGCGCCGATGCCAGCTCCGGCCGCGCCGACACGGTCCGCTCCATCGACACGACGCGCGCCGTGCCGGCATCGTCGACCGGCATCACGTCCTGCACGACCGCGTCGCCGCCGGTCCGCTGCGCCGCGTCGAAACTGACGGCGCGCACGGTGAGCACCTTGACGGGGTCCAGCGCCCGGACGGTCGCGATGGCGTTACCCGCATAAATGGGACGCTCGAAGACGTCGGGCGCCACGACACGCGTGACTTCCGAGATCTGGCCGGCGTCCAGTCCCGCCGCGACGCGCGGCATGACGCTCTTGCCGAACGTGCTCGCCGCCGCCAGCACATGGGTGTACGGATGCTCCGCCAGCACCTGCAGCGCCTGGGCGGCGACGTTTTCCGCGAGGCCGTGCGCGAGGTGCGGGGCCGCGGCGAGCAGCACCTGCGTCACGCCGGCGACGCGGCCGGCGTCGTGCGCGGCGGCGCCGCAGTCGTGTCCCGCGACGAGCACGTGCACGTCGCCGCCACAGAGGCGTGCCGCGCCCACCGCATGCAGCGTGGCCGTGCTCAGCGCCGTGTTGTCGTGTTCTGCAATGACCAGTACCGTCATGATGGCTCCTTCAATCAATGATGTTCAGATGACCTGCGCTTCGTGTTTCAGGCGGTGGACGAGCGCGGCGGCGTCCGGCACGAGCACGCCGGGTTTGCGCAGCGGCGGTGCGCCGACGTTCAATGTGTGCCAGCGCGGTGCGAGGTCGACGCCCAGCGTTTCCGCGCGCACGACGTCCAGCCGCTTCTTCTTCGCCTTCATCAGGTTGGGCAGGCTGACGAAGCGCGGCGCGTTCAGGCGCAGGTCCGCCGTCACGACGGCCGGCAGCGCGAGTTCCACCGTCTCGACGCCGCCGTCGACGTCGCGCGTGACGGTCAGGCTGGCGCCGGCGACGCGCACGCTCGATGCGAACGTGCCCTGGGGCCAGCCCAGCATCGCGGCGAGCAGCTGGCCGGTCTGGTTGCAGTCGTCGTCGACGGCCTGCTTGCCGAGGATGACCAGTTGCGGCACTTCGCGCCGGACGATGGCCGCGAGCAGTTTCGCGACCGCGAGCGGCTGCAGCTCGGCATCCGTCTGCAGCAGGATGGCGCGGTCGGCGCCGAGGCCCAGCGCCGTGCGCAGGACGTCCTGGCACGCATCGGGGCCGCAGGACACGGCGATGACTTCCGCCGCATGCCCCGCTTCTTTCAGCCGCACGGCTTCCTCCACGGCGATCTCGTCGAACGGATTGATGGCCATCTTGACGTTGGCGAGATCGATGCCCGAGCCATCCGGCTTCACGCGCACCTTGACGTTCGGGTCCGCGACCCGCTTCACGGGGACCAGTATGTTCATCGTTCGCTCCTTCACTTGTCGACGAACGCGCGTTCGATGACGTAATGGCCGGGATGGCTCATATTGCCTTCCGTGAGGCCGTGCGCCTGCAGCACCTCGACGGTGTCCTTCAGCATGGCGGGGCTGCCGCACAGCATGAAGCGGTCGTGGTCGATGTCGAGCGGAGGCACGCCGAGCTTGTCGTAGAACTGCGGGCTGGTCAGCAGGTCGGGGATGCGGCCCTGGTTTTCGAACGGTTCGCGGGTCACGGTGGGGTAGTAGAGCAGGCGGCCCGCCACCATCTCGCCGAGGAATTCGTGGTTCGGCAGGTCCGCCGCGATGCGCTGCTGGTAGGCCAGCTCGCTCGCGTGGCGGCAGCCATGCACGAGGATGACCTTGTCGAACTTGTCGTAGATGTCCGGGTCCTGCACGATGCTCATGAACGGGGCGAGGCCCGTTCCCGTGCCGAGCAGGTACAGGTGCTTGCCGGGCAACAGGTTCTGGCTGAGCAGCGTACCGGACGCCTTGCGGCCGACGAGGATCGCGTCGCCGACCCGGATGTTCTGCAGGCGCGAGGTGAGGGGACCGTCGGGCACCTTGATGCTGAGGAATTCGAGCTGCTCGTCGTAGTGCGGGCTCACCATGCTGTAGGCGCGCATCAGCGGCCGGCCGTCCACGTCGAGCCCGATCATCGCGAACTGCCCGCTCTGGTAGCGGAAGCCCGGATCGCGCGTCGTGGTGAAGGAAAACAGGCGATCCGTCCAGTGATGCACGGACAACACTTCCGCCTCGTAGAAATTACTCATCACGCCATCCTTTCGTCAAAGAGTCGCTGAATTCGCCCGTCGTCGGGCCGAATGCCATCTGCTTCAGGTAAGTCCACGGATAGATGCCTCGTTCGTGGCCGTCCGAAAAGACGAGGCGCAGCGCGGTCGACCCCAGCGGCTCGATCGTCAGCAGCGCCACGTCGGCGGCGACGGGTAATGCGTCGTCCGTTTTCCGGCGCGCGTTCTCGCACACGCTGCAGCGGCAGGAACGCCGCAGTACGCGGTGCGACAGCACGGCGCGCCTGTCGTCCCACACGAGTTCCAGCGTACGGGCCTGCGCGTGCAGGTTGATCGCCGACGGCCACGCGGACGGCGGCACGGCGTTCGTGTCGTCACAGGACATTGGCCACCCCCTCCGGTCCGATTTCCATGCCCAGCCCACCGTAGCCGCCGTCGCGCAATTCGCCGCCCATCGCTGCCAGGCTTTCCTCGCGAATCAGCTTCTTGATCGAGCGGACGAGGCCCGCGAACTCGGGCGTGTCGACCATGTCGGGCGTGCGCGGGCGCGGCAGCGGCACCTTGATCTCGGCCTTGATCCGTCCCGGCCTGGCCGTCATCACGTAGATGCGGTCGGAGAGGAAGATCGCTTCCTCGATGTCGTGCGTGATGAACAGCACGGACAGCCGCAGCCGCTGCCACATATTCGTCAGGATCTCCTGCATCACGGTGCGCGTCTGCGAATCGAGCGCGCCGAACGGTTCGTCCATCAGCAGCACTTGCGGGCTCGTGGCCAGCGCGCGCACGATGCCCACGCGCTGCTTCATCCCGCCGGACAGCTGCGACGGATAGTGGTTTTCGAACGCCAGCAGGCCGGCGAGGCCCAGCAGGGTGCGCGCCTGCGTCTCGCGCTGCGACGGCGGCATGTGCGCCATCTTCAGCCCGAACTCGACGTTCTTGCGCACCGTCATCCAGGGGAACAGCGAATACTGTTGGAACACGACGCCCCGGTCCGAACCGGGACCGTCGATGCGTTTGCCGTCCAACATCGCCACGCCGCTGTCCGGCGGCGTAAAGCCGGCGACGGCGTTCATCAAGGTGGACTTGCCGCAGCCGGACGGGCCGATCAGCGACACGAATTCACCGGCCTGCACGTCGAGCGACACGGATTTGACGGCCTGCACGGCCGCGCCGTTCGCCTTGAAGCTGATGTTGAGGTCGCGCACCTCGATATGACCCGACCGGGTCGCGGCGGCGGGGGCGTTCATTTCCGTGCTCCCGCCAGCGCGGTCCACGGCATCGCGAGCCGCGAGCACACGTGGATCGCCTTGCTGCACAACAGGCCGAGGACGCCGATCGTGATCATGCCCAGCGCGATGTCCGGATACGAAATCAGCGAATACGCTTCCCACGTGAAGTAGCCGATGCCGAACTGGCCGGAAATCATCTCCGCCGCGATCAGCGACACCCACGCGACGCCCATGCCGACGGCGAGTCCCGTGAAGATGTGCTGCAGCGCGCCGGGGATCACGACGTGCAGGATCACGTCCTTCTCTTTCGCGCCGAGGCTGTGCGCGGCGCGCAGCAGGACGTCGTCGACGGTCTCCACGCCGTGGATCGTGTTGATCAGGATGGGGAAGAAGGCGCCGAGGAAGGTGATGAACGCGATGCTGACCTCGTTGCTGGGCCACAGCATGATCGCCATCGGCACCCACGCGATCGCCGGAATCGGGCGGAATAATTCCATGGCCGGCATCGTCAGCGAACGGAAGATCCGGTAGCGGCCCACCATGATCCCGAGCACCGTGCCGGCGACCGCCGCGCCGACGAAGCCGAACAGCACGCGACGCACGCTGATCCCGATGTTCACCATGAACTTGCTCGAATGGTTGACGGCGACGATGCTGTGCCAGACGTCGAGCGGTGTCGGGATGTTCCCGAAGCGGACGTAGAAATCGAGTCTGAAGCGCGTCGCCAGGTACCAGGCCAGCAGCACCGCGCCGATCGACAGGGTGCCGAGCAGGGCGCCGCCCGCGCTCGATTCCAGCCAGCGCTTCAGCGAGAACGGCGCGGGCCGTGCCGCGGGGGCGCCGCCACCGCCTTCGATGGCTTCCAGCCTGGGCTGGCGCACCGGCTTGCCGGGCACGGGGTGGTGGGGCGGCGCCGCGGACGCGGGCGGCGCGATCGTGTGACGATCTGTCAGAGCCATGATCAATTCTCCATCTTGGCGAGCACTTGCTCGTAGGTTGCGACGGTGCCGCCGGCCTTCGCCGCGCTGGCTTCCGCGTCCTTCTTCAGCAGGAAGGGCACGACCTCCATCCCGGCACCGCTCCCGTTGACCGCGTAGAAGGCCCTGTCGGCGAATACCTTGATGCCGAGCCCACGATCGAACAAATAGGCCACTGCAATTTTCTTGCCAGCTTCCTGGTACTTCCGGATCCCCATGAAGGTGCAGACGGGGGAGCTGAGGGGCACGATGTCGCCGCCCTCGATCCAGATTTCGCCCGCGTTCTTCGGGCTCGTCACCGGCTTGGCGCAGACGGGGTCCTTGCCCTGGATGTCGTAGTTGGCCAAGGTGCGCTTCTGCGCCTCGTAGTCGAGGCCGCGCTGCTTGAACGCGGCGCGCAGATAGGTCTCGTTCACCCAGCCGTCGACGTTGAACTCCTTCACCCGTCCCAGTTTCTGCAGCACGCCGTAGCTGGTCCGGATACTGTTGACGAGCAGGGGCTTGATCGTGGGATCGAGCGTGTGGATGCCGTCGGGGCCGAGGAAGATGTAGACGACTTCCTTTTCGATCTTGGTCCACTGCGCGATCTTCTCGGCCGCCAGCTTCGGGTTCTTGCGCACCCAGTCGTCCGCATCCATCAGCGCGCGCAGGTACGCGACGACGACTTCCGGATATTTCTCGGCGAAGTCCTTGCGCACGACGATGCCGTGGAACGTGGGGACGCGCGTCTCGACGCCGTCGAAGATCTTGCGCGCGAAGCCGCGGTACGGCAGCAGTTCGCCGAACGGCACGAAGTCGGCGTGGGCGTCGATCTTCTTTTCCTGCAGGTTGCTGGAGCCGATTTCCGGCGACTGGCTGACGAGGTTCCAGTAATCGTCCGACCAGCCGCGCGCCTGCATCGCCTGCAGCAGCATGCCGTGCGCCGCCGATCCGAACGGCACGGACACGTTCTTGCCCTTCAGGTCGGACAGCTGGTAATACGGGCTGTCCTTGTTCACCACGACGCCGTTGCCGGCACCGAAGGCGTTGTAGGCGATCACGGCGACGAGCTGCGTTTCGTTGCCGCGGCTCTGCTGGCCGTTGGCGCCGTTGATCAACAGGGGGTAGTCGCCCATCATGCCGATCTGGATCTTGTTGGCCATCATGCCGTTCGTGACGGGCGGGCCGGACGTGAAGTTCTGCCAGTCGACCTTGAAATCGACGTTCGCGTACTTGCCCGTCTTCGGCAGGTATTTGTCGAGCAGGCCCAGTTCCTTGATGACGACGCCGCCCGTGACCGTGTTCGTCGTCGTGTTCTGCGTGCCGATGCCGATCGTGACGACGTCCTTCGCGTGCGCCAGGGCGGCGCACAGCACGGTGGCGGAGACGGCGGCGATGCGAATGAACCAATGTGTCATGTTGAATCCTTCCAGTATGAGTCGAAGCATGAAAAGCCGACGCGTGTCCGCGGTGCTAGGTCGTCTCCATCAGGTGTTCGCGCTTGTCTTCCCGGGATGCCCATGCGTCGGCATCGGGCAGCGGTTCCGTCGAGGCCGCGATGACGGGCCAGCGCGCGGCGAGCCTCGCGTTCAGCGCGACGTAGTCCCGCTGCGCCTCCGGCAAGTCCTTTTCGTCATAGATCGCCTCGACGGGGCATTCCGCGACGCAGACGCCGCAGTCGATGCACGCTTCCGGATCGATCACGAGGAAGTTCGGACCTTCGTGGAAGCAGTCGACGGGGCAGACCGACACGCAGTCCGTGTATTTGCAGCCGATGCACGATTCGCCGACGACGTGGGTCATGACGCACCTCCGCGCAGCTGGATGGTGGCCAGCGCCAGCTTGGACAGCTTGCGCACGTCCGAGTCGACGTCCTTCAGCGCCAGTTCCAGGTGGGCGATGGCGCGCGTGTCGGCGATTTCGCCCAGCGCGATCACGGCTTCCTTGCGCAGGTTGCTCATCGGGTGCTGCAGCGCGACGCACAGCGCGTTCACCGCGGGCTTCGCCTTCAGCTTGCCGAGGCTGCGCGCCGCCTTCACGCGCACCTGCCAGAACTCGTCGTCCAGCGCGCGCACGAGGTCGGGGATGCCGAGCGCGAGCCCCAGCTTGCCCATCGTCGTGGCGGCTTCCTCGCGCACCTGCCAGGCCGGGTCGGCGAGGACGCGGCTCAGCGTCGGCTGGATGCTGACGGCCGATGCGTAGCCGAGCGCGCCCACCGCGATCCGGCGCACTTCCTGGTCCGGGTCGTGCGCGGCAGCGTTCGTCAGCGCGCCGATCGCTTCGGGCTTCTTCAGGTACCCGAGCACGCTCACGGCTTCGCGCCGCACGGCCGCATCGTCGTCGTCCAGCGCGTGCAGCGCGGGCTCGAACGCGGCGTCCACGCGCAGGGCGCGGATCGCGTGCAGGGCGGCGGCGCGGACCGTCGCCTCGGCGTCGGTGAGGTAGGGCAGCAGGAACGGCGCCGACGCCGGTTCCTTCAGTTCGGCCAGTGTCGTCGCCGTCGCGCGCCGCACGTCGGGATCGGCGTCCTTCAACAGTGGCACGAGCGCCGCCAGCACGTCCGGACTTTCGTACCCTTCGATGGCCTTGGCCGCCTCCAGCCGCACGCACGCGTCGGGGTCGGCCAGCGCCGCGACCAGCAGCGGCACGATGTCGTCTTCTTCCTCGGAATAGGGGAGGTCCAGCACCGCGATGCGGCGCACTCCCGGGTCGCCGCTGCGCAGCCGTTCGTGAATTCCGGTTGCCATCATGGCCGTGCCTCCTTAGCGGACGAGATAGGGGATGTTGACGTGCACGGCGCCCGTCGGGCAGTCCTGTTCGCACGGCATGCAGTACCAGCATTCGTCGAACTTCATGAATGCCTTGTTGGAGACGATGTCGATCGCCAGCACGTCCAGCGGGCAGACGTCGACGCACACGGTGCAGCCTTTCTCGGCGATGCACTTCGACTGGTCGACGACGACCGGGGCTTGCGTACGGGTGGTTGCGATGGTCATGATCTTTCCTTTTTCGTGTGGGGTTAGACGGCGGCGCCGGTCTTGCTGCCGGCCACGCGCAGGCGCTGGTACGCGGCTTTTTCCTCGGCATTCAGTTCGACGATGTAGGGCTCGATCTCGCGCTTGCGGAACACCATCCGGCCGTCCGCGCCCTTGCCGACGTTGGTGTGGCAGAACCAGTTCTCGTCGTCCTTCTCGGGGTGGTCCACGCACAGGTGGTACAGGCCCCAGCGGCTCTCCTTGCGGAACAGCGACGATCGCGCCGCGAGTTCGGCGCAGTCGCGGATGGTGTGCGCCTCCATCGCCCGCATCAATTCGTGCGGATCGACGGCGCTGAGCTCCTCGAGGTCGTCCTTGATCTCGCCGAAGCGTTCCAGCGCGATCTCCATCTTGCGGGTGATCTTCGGCGGCTGCAGGTAGTCGTTGACGATGCGGCGTGTCTTGTACTCGACCTGGAACGGCGTCAGGCCTTCGCTGCGCGCCAGCGGCGCCATGATGCGCTTGCGCTCCGCCTCGACCATGTCCGTGTTGATGACGGGCGCCGACCTGCCGGCGACGTAGTCCGCCGCGTTCTCGCCGCAGAACTTGCCGTACACGAAGGCGCCCAGCATGTAGTTGTGCGGGATGCTGGCGCAATCGCCCGCCGCATACAGGCCGGGGATCGAGCATTCGCCGCGTTCGTTGGTCCAGATGCCGGAGGCACTGTGGCCGCTGCAGAAGCCGATTTCCGAGATGTGCATCTCGATCGCCTTCTGCCGGTAGTCGTTGCCGCGCCGCTCGTGGAAACGGCCGCGACTCGGGCGTTCGTTCGTGTGCAGGATGTGTTCGATCTCGGCGATCGTTTCTTCCGCCAGGTGGTCGAGCTTCAGGAACACGGGGCCGCGGCCGCCTTCGAGTTCGTTATAAAACTCCAGCATCATCTGGCCGCTCCAGTAGTCGCACTCGATGAAGCGCGCGCCGGTGGAGTTCGCGGTGAAGCCGCCGAACGGGCCCGTCACGTACGCGCACGCGGGGCCGTTGTAGTCCTTGATCAGCGGGTTCACCTGGAAGCATTCGAGGTTCGTCAGCTCGGCGCCCGCGTGGTAGGCCATCACGTGGCCCTCGCCGCTGTTGGTCGGGTTTTCGTACGTGCCGAACATATAGCCGGAGGCGGGCAGGCCGAGGCGGCCCGCCGCGCCCGTGCACAGGACGACGGCCTTCGCCTTGATCACATAGAAGTCGGCCGTGCGGCAATCGAAGCCCATCACGCCGGCGATTTCGCCGTTCACGCCCGTGATCAGCCGCGTGGCGACGACGCGGTTGGTGATCTCGACGCGCTGGCGCTTCAGCTGCCGGTACAGCACCTTCTTCATGTGGTGCCCTTCCGGCATCGGCAGGACGTAGCTGCCGAGGTGGTGCACCTTGCGCACGGCGAAATCGCCCGTCTCGTCCTTCTCGAACTTGACGCCCCAGCGATCCAGCTCCTCGATCATCGCGTAGCTGTTGCTCGCGTACGCGTACACGCCTTTCTGGTCGACGATGCCGTCGTTGGCGACCGTGATCTCCTTCGTGTACTGCTCCGGCGTCGCATGGCCGGGGATGACGGCGTTGTTCAAGCCGTCCATGCCCATGGAGATCGCGCCGCTGCGTTTGACGTTCGCCTTTTCCAGCACGAGCACGCGCAACTTCGGATTCTTTTCCTTGGCCTTCACGGCGGCCATCGGGCCGCCCGTACCGCCGCCGACGATCACCAAATCGTATTCCAGTTCGATGGTATTCATGTCACCCTTTCAGTAAAGTTCCCGTGCGGCCCGTGCGCACCTCGTCATAACTCGTAATAACGAGTAGTGCAAAACGCGTGCCAAGGGAATTCGCCGCGATTTACGGGCGGCGGGCTGGAAGAATGGTCAGGAACGGTGCGCGGATGGCGCGCTGGGTGGCCGTCGTGGGGCGGGCGGCCACCAAAGTAGGGCGGGTTTTAGCGCAAGACCTTCATCTTGTATTTGAACGTCTCGGCGCGGTAGTACAAGTATTCGAAGACGAGCGGCGTCTCCTGCTGCGCATAGGTCAGGCGCTCGATGCGCAGCACTGGCGAGCCGGGCGCGATCTTCAGGCGGGTGGCCACGTCGCTGCCGGCGGACGTCGCGTCGATTTCGATGTCGGCCGAGTGCAGCCGTTGGCGCAGCTCGTTTTCCAGCAGCGAGAACAGGTCTTTGTCGCGCAGGTTCTGCTCGGTGAGACGCGAGCCCACGTCATGCCGCACCCAGGAATGGTCGATCGACACCGGTTCCCTGTTTAAATAGCGCACGCGCCGGATCTCCGTCACCGGGTCGCCGTCCGCGATCCGCAGCTTGGCGGCCACGATGCCCGTCGCCTTGACGGTCTTCAGGCCGAACACGTCGGAAAAGGTTTCGTGGCCGAGACGGTGCATCGCTTCGCCGAAGCCCTGCAGATGCGTCAGTTCCTGCGACACGTTGGGCAGCGCGACGAACGTGCCCTTGCCGTGCACCTTGAACAGCAGGCCTTCCTTCTGCAGGTCGTTGATCGCCTGGCGCACGGTGATGCGGCTGACGCCGAACGCCGCGATCATGTCGTTTTCCGACGGGAGCTGCTGGTGTCCAACATACGTGCCGTCGATGATCTTGGCACGGATCGCTTCCTTGATCTGTATGTACAGGGGAACGGTCGACGAACGCGGAAGTTGGATGTTCAAGGCGGCGGCGCGGCAGGATGATGGAAAGGTCATTATAACGAGTTCGCCGGCCACCCCGTCGATGACCCGTCAGGGAACGGGATCGGTCGGGTAGGCCGGCCGCTTGCGCAGCTTGCGCACGATGCCGTCGCGCCCCACCAGCAGCACCAGTTCCGTATGCCGGGCGCCCGCCGCCGGCGCCGTGTACAACCAGGCCTCCATGCCGGAATCGAATACGACCGTCTTCGTCGGACCGAACGCGGCCAGCAGCTCGGCGCGCGTCGTGCGGCCCGGCACGACGAGTGTATCGAACCGGGTTTCGGCCACGCTCGTGCCGGGCTCGGGCGCGCGCGTGGCGCAGCCGGCCAGCACGACTGCTACTGCCACCAGCAGGCGGCGGGCGTTCACGGCGTGCTCTCCTGCGCCGGGGGCGCGTCGTCCATGTAGTCGACGGTGACGAGGGTGTCGTCGGGCCAGCCGCGGTCCCAGATCGGCGCGTAATACGTGCGGTCGAGCAGCACCTGGCAGTCGCAGAACGGCAGCATGTCGCGCGTCTGCTCGCCGCCCGCGTACAGGAAGCGGAAGGGCAGCACCTCGGTCCGGTCGCCCGCGTGCAACGTGACGGAAAACAGCGGGCGCTCGGTAAAGTACAGGAAATTGCCGTCGGGGCTGTTGCACACCTGCTCGGGACTCGTGAGGGCGTTCGAGATCCAGCCGAACAGCGGCGAGCTGTTCGACACGAGCCCCGCCTCCATGCCGACCAGGCATTCGAGCCGCAGATCGCCCAGCCGGCGCGTGCCGGGCGGCAGGCCGGGTGTCGTCACTTGCGCGCGCCACGTCATGCTCGTCGTCTTGCGGTTGGCGACGACGGCAGCGTCTTCTTGCAGCGCCTGTTCATTGCGCGGCAAGACGAAGCTGTTGTCGGACGCCACGGCGACGGGCACGGTGATGTGGTCGCCGGCGACGCGCAACGTGATGCCATGCATGTCGACGGTCGGCGCACGGGGCAGCAGGCGGAAGCGCAAGGTGGCCTGCGGTGCCAGCCCGTGCTCGCGCTGGAAGCGTTCCATGCCGCGGATCATCTTGCGGTACGACTTGTCGACCGGGTCGCGCGTGTACGTGACGGTGACGGTCTGGATGCCCTGGTCCGCCTGCGCCGTGGCCTGCCCGAGCGCGGCGCCCGGCAGCGGGGCGGCCAGCAGCGCAGGCAAAACGACCGGCAGGACGATCCGGCGCATGGTCACCAGTGGCGCACGCGCCCGACGTCCATGTGCACGAACTGCGAGTCCGGGTAATAGCCGACCCCGCCCGCCTGCTGGGCCAGCGCGATCTTGTGCAGCTTGGCCAGGTCTTCGCCGGGAATGCGCACGTCGATGGCCTTGCCCTCCATGTGCAGGCTGTGCTTCGCGACACCGTTCGTGTTTTCGTGCAGCATCGCGTTCGTTTCCGGCGAGCGATAACCCGAGATCACGTGCATGGTCGGATGGCTGCCGTACTGGGCGCTGACGCGGTCCAGCAGCAGCAGGAGCTTCGGATCGATGGACGAGATCTTGTTGTTGCGGTGGTCGCGCAGCAGTTTATTAATGTCCTGCAAGGCTTCGGGGATGAACTCGCCTTCGGCCCAGAAAATGGTCCGCAGGCTTTCGCCCGTGTGCGTGTTGTACAGGCGCACGATGCGCTCGTTGGGCGCCACCGGCGTGACGGGTGCATCGGGCAAGGTCTTGGCGCTGGTCCGGATGGCGGGCGCACCGAGCACCGATGCGAGGACGGCCGAGCTTTTGAGGAAGGAGCGTCGTTGATTCATGAGCGTTTCCTTGCTGTTTGCCAGTCTCCATGATACGCCTCGCTCACCGTTCATGCAGCGGACAGGAGGCTTCCCGTCTGTCAGCCAAGGATGACAACACGGGGAAACATTGGCTTACAATGGCTTTCATTGCCCCTTTTGCAATGTTGCCAGGAGAGCCGCATGCGTGTGTCCCACCGTCTGACCTTCGGATTGTGCAGTGTCCTGTTGTCCTCGCTGGCTGCCGCGGCGCCCGCGCCCGCGCCCGCGCGCGACGCCGCCGTCGCCATCCCCATCCCCGACGTTCCCTACACGACGTTCACGCTGAAAAACGGCCTGACCGTGATCGTGCACGAGGACCACAAATCGCCCGTCGTCGCGATCAACACGTGGTACCACGTCGGCTCGAAGAACGAAAAACCCGGCAAGACGGGTTTCGCGCACCTGTTCGAGCACCTGATGTTTTCCGGCAGCGCCAACTTCGACAAGACCTTCCTGTCGGCATTGGAGGGCGTCGGCGCCACCGACCTGAACGGAACGACGAACAAGGACCGCACGAATTACTTCGAGACGGTGCCCACGTCGATGGTCGACTATGCGCTGTTCGCCGAGAGCGACCGCATGGGGCACCTGCTGGGCGTGCTCGACCAGAAGAAGCTCGACCTGCAGCGCGGCGTCGTGCAGAACGAGAAGCGCCAGCGCGAGAACCAGCCCTACGGCATCGTCGAGCAGATCGTCACGGAGAACACGTGGCCCGCGAACCACCCGTATTCGTGGACCGTGATCGGTTCCATGACCGACCTCGACGCCGCGTCGATGACGGACGTCACCGACTGGTTCAAGGGTCATTACGGCCCGAACAACGTCGTGCTCGTGCTCGCGGGCGACATCACGCCGCAGCAGGCGCGTGAGAAGGTGGAGAAATACTACGGCGACATCCCGCCGGGCCCGCCGCAAGCGCACCAGGAGGCGTGGATCGCGAAGCGCAGCGGCACCCATCGCGGCAAGGTCCAGGACCGCGTGCCGCAGGCCCGCATCTACCGGTCGTGGAACGTGCCCGGCGCCGACACGCCGGAAGAAGCGCTGCTCGACCTCGCGGCGCAGGTGCTGGGCGGCGGCAAGACGTCGCGCCTGTACCAGCGCCTCGTCGTGAAGGAGCAACTGGCCACGGCCGCGTCGGCCGGCGACGATTCGAACGAGATCGCCGGCCAGTTCGGCATCAACCTGACCGCGAAGCCCGGCGCGCCCGCGACCGACGTGGCCCGGATGGAAGCGCTGGCCGACGAGGAATTGCGCGCGCTGCTGAAGGCCGGCCCTACGGCGGCCGAACTGCGCCTCGCGCAGACGACGATCCTGGCGCAGTTCGCGCGCGCCGTCGAGCGCGTGGGCGGCTTCGGCGGCAAGAGCGACCTGCTGGCCCGCTGCGCCACGTTCACGGGTAACCCGGACTGCTACAAGACCTATCTGCAGCGCATCAAGGCCGCGACGCCGGCCGCCGTGCGCCAGGCGATGAACGACTGGCTGGCCAACGGCGACTACGTGCTGGAAGTCGATCCGTTCCCCACCGGCCTCGCCGCGACGCCGTCCACGGTGGACCGCAGCAAGGGCGCGCCGACCGGTCACCCGGAAGCGCTGCGCCTGCCGCCGATGCAGAAGGCCACGCTGTCCAACGGCATGAAGGTCGTGCTGGCCGAACGCCACGGCGCGCCCGTCATCAATCTGTCGATGCTGCTGGGCGGCGGGTTCGCGTCCGACTCGCAGGCGCTGCCGGGCCTTGCGAGCCTCACCTTGCGCATGCTGGAAGAGGGCACGGGGGCACCGGGCAGGACGCGCAGCGCGCTGGAGATCAGCCGCGAGCTGGAAGGCCTCGGTGCGTCGTTCGGCACGACGATCAACCTGGACGGCGCCTTCGTCAACATGAACGTCCTCAAGCCGACATTGGCGCAGGCGCTCGGCCTGTACGCGGATCTCGCGCGACACCCCTCGTTCCCGCAGGCCGACTTCGAGCGTGTGCGCAAGACGCGCCTGGCCGCCATCCAGCGCGAGCAGACGGTGCCGCGCCTGATGGCATTGCGCGTGCTGCCGCCGCTGATGTACGGCGCCGGCCATCCGTACTCGCTGCCGCTGACCGGCACGGGCACGATCGATGCCGTCGCGCGCATGCGCCGCGCCGATCTCGTCGCTTACCACGACCAATGGTTCAAGCCGAACAACGCCACCTTGCTCGTCGTCGGCGACACCACGCTGGCCGAACTGACGCCGCTGCTGGAACGCGCGTTCGGCGCCTGGAAGGCCGGCGCCGTGCCCGCGCACGACATCGCCAAGGTCGACCAGCCGGCCGGCACGACGATCTACCTGATCGACCGGCCGGGCGCGCTGCAGAGCGACATCGTCGGCGCCCAGCTGGCACCGCCGCGCAACACGCCGGACACGATCGCGCTGAACCTGCTGAACGACGTGTTCGGCGGCACGTTCAGCTCGCGCCTGAACATGGACCTGCGCGAAGACAAGCACTGGTCGTACGGCGTCGGCACGTCGCTGGTGGCGGCGCGCGGCCAGCGCATCCTGTACAGCGATTCGCCGGTGCAGACGGACAAGACGGCCGACGCGTTGCGCGAACTGGCGCGCGAGTACGCCGAGCTGGGCAGCGCACGTCCCGTCACGCCGCGCGAGCTGCAGGACGCGCAGGCCAACGAGACCTTGGGCCTGCCGGGTTCGTTCGAGACGGTCGGCCAGCTCAGCAATGCGTACTCGACCATCCTGCAATACGGCCTGCCCGAGGATTACTACAACACATACACGGCGGCCGCGCTCGCGCTGACACCGGCGCAGCTGAACGCGCTGGCCGCGCGCGTCGTGCTGCCGCGCCAGCCCGTGTGGATCGTCGTCGGCGACATGAGCAAGATCGAGGCACCGATCCGCGCGCTGAACCTCGGCACCGTGCGCCGCATCGACGTCGACGGCAAGCCGCTGCCGTGACGGGCTAGGCGCCCGGCTTCGCCTTCTGGCTGTCCTGGTAGCGCTGGAACGCCTCGAAGCGTTCCTCGCGGCGCAGGATCTTCGAATGCGGGTCGAGCGTGTAAGTCGCGCCGACCGGCAGGGCGATGCTGCCGCGGCCATCCGTCATCGGCACGGTGACGATGCGCTCGCCCACGCGCACCTCGACCGGCATCGGGAACGGCGTCCTGCCGGCCGTCGTCCACGCCAGCTCGAGCGTGTCGCCATGGCGCACGGCCGAGAGTTCGGGCAGCGCGGCCTGGTACATATATGCCTGGAAGAACCAGCCGAGGTCGCGTCCGCTCGCACGTTCGGCGAGGCGGATGAAGTCCGGCGTCGTCGCATAGCGCGGTGCGAAGTTGCCGGGGCGCGGGTCTTGAGTACCGTACACGAGTTCGCGCACGGCGCGGAAGAATGCCGCGTCGCCGATCAGGCCGCGCAGGGTGTGCAGCACGAGCGAACCTTTCGTGTAGATGTCGCCGCCGGGGCCGCCCCGCTTGGTGTCGTAGACGTCTTCCTCGCGCTTGTGCTTGCCGGAGACGAGCGGCGCCTTGTTACGGATGGCTGCCCGCTGCTGCATCAGCGCGGCGAAGTATTCCTGGTCGCCGTGCAGGTATTGCATGTACAGCGGTTGCATGTAGGAGCCGAGGCCCTCGTGCAGCCACATGTCGTCCCAGTCCGCGTTGGTGAGCTGGTTGCCGAACCATTCGTGCGCGAACTCGTGCTGCAGCAGGTCGTCGTAGCCGTACGCGGTCTTTGCGTACTTGTTGCCGTAGGCGTTGATGGTCTGGTGTTCCATGCCCTTGTGCGGAGTTTCGACGACGCCCATCTTCTCGTCACCGAACGGGTACGGGCCGATCGTCGCTTCGAAGAAATCGAGCATCTGCGGGAATTCCGAGAACAGGTCCTGCGCCTGCGCCTTGTTCTGCGGCAGGTACCACAGCCGCAGCGGGATGACGTTGCCGTAGCGGCTGCGGTACTCGCCGGACAGCACCTCGTACGGCCCCACGTTGACGGCGATGCCGTAGGTGCTGGGGTGCTTCGCGCGCCAGTGCCACGTGCGCCAGCCGTTCGCTTCCGTCATCCCGAGCGCCACGCCGTTGCCCGCGGCGACCAGGGGCGCCGGCACGGTGATGTGTTCGTCGACGACGGCCGGCTTGCCCATCGGGTGGTCGATGCAGGGCCAGAACAGGTCGCAGCCTTCGCCCTCGACGGCGCTGGCGACCCACGGCCGGCCATCGGGCGTGCGCGCCCACACGAAGCCGCCGTCCCACGGTGCCCGCTTCGCCACGTGCGGCTCGCCGTGGTAGGTGACGCGGATCGTGGTGTGCCGGCCAGGCGTCAGCGGCTGCGGCAGGTCGATGGTCAGCTTGCCGTCCGGATTGCGCCACGCGCTTGCGGCCAGCGGCCGGCCGTCGACGGCGACCGCGTCGATGGGCAGGTTGCGGTCGAGGTCCAGGTCGATATGGTCCAGCGCCGCGCGCGTGCCGAACGTGAGCAGGGCGTCGCCCGCGAGGCTGCGGCTGTCCGGATCGATGCGCAGGGTGAGGTCCGCATGCTCGAACACGAGTTCCTGCTGGCCCGGGCTGCGCTGGACGCCCGAGTTGACGGTGTAGTCGGTGAGGGCGGGCTGGCGGCTGGCGCAGCCCGCCAGCACGGTGCACACGGCGGCGATGGCGAGTCTTTGCATGCAGGGAATTTAGCACAGCGGAACGGGGCGCCACGCAAATCGCGGCTGGTGAATACTGCCCGGCGAGGAGGATCACGTATGAGCGACCTGGACATCGACATCGGCCGCACCGCCCTGGTGCTGATCGATTTGCAGAACAGTAATGTGAAACGCGACTTGGCGCCGTACACGGCCGAGCAGGTGGTGGGCAATTGCGTGCTGCTGGCGAGTGAGATGCGCGACCGCGGCGGGATGGTGATCTTCGTGCGCGTGCTCGCCGACCAGCTGCAGCTGCCGCCGGCCGACGCGCCGCTACGTAAGCCGGGCACGCCCGCGCCGCCGCCGGACGCGTCGCACCTGGCCCCGGAAGCGCAGGTGCAGGCGACCGACATCGTCGTCACGAAGCGCCAGTGGGGCGCGTTCTACGGCACGGAACTCGACCAGCTGCTGCGCCGGCGCAACATCAAGACGATCGTCCTCGGCGGCATCGCGACGAACTTCGGCGTCGAGTCGACGGCGCGCGCCGCGTTCGACCGCGGCTACGGCGTCGTGTTCGTCGAGGATGCGATGAGCAGCATGTCGGCCGAGATGCACAAGTTCGCCTGCGAGCACACCTTCCGCGTCATGGGCAAGGTGCGCTCGACGCGGCACGTGATCGACGCGCTGCAGGCGGGCACGGGCGACGCCTGAGCGCGTTGGCTTACTTGCGCGGTGCGGGTGCGGGAGCCGGCTGCTGGCTGTTGGCCTGCGCCTGGGCGTTGGCCTGGGCCTGCGCTTCGCGCTGCTGGCGTTCCTGCTTCTTCGCCATGTGGTGGCCGATGGCGCAGCCGGCGGCGGCACCGAGCAGGCCGTGCTTGCCCGCCACGTGGCCGCCCACGCCGCCGACGATGGCGCCTTTCGCGCAGCTGGGTTTGGCGTAAGCGGCGCCCGTCGAGGCGAGCGAGAGCATCAGGGTGGCGGCGATCAGTCGAGTCTTCATGGTGTCCTCCAAGTAAGTAGGCTAACAACGGCTCAATGCCGTGCATGGATGACAGCCTAGACGCCGCGGCGCCGGTTGAATGTTCGCCAGATCACCGTTGCGGCCAACGGTAATGTCTGTTCAAGCCTTGCGGCGGATGTCGGCTGCGATCTCGTACGAGCGCAGCCGCGCCGCATGGTCGAAGATCTGCGACGTGATCATCAGCTCGTCCGCGCCCGTGCGCGCGATGAACGCTTTCAACTGGCGCTCGACGGTTTCGGGCGAACCGATCGCGGAGCATGACAGCACGCCGTCGAGCATGCCCCGTTCCGCCGGGCCCAGCAGGTCGAGATAGCCTTCGACGGGCGGCTTCAGGCGCGTCGGGTGGCCGCTGCGCAGGTTCACGAACGCCTGCTGCATCGACGTGGCGCGCCACTGCGCTTCCGCATCCGTCTCTGCGGCGAACACGTTAAAGCCGAGCATGACGTACGGCTTGTCGAGCTGGGCGGACGGCTTGAAATTCGTGCGGTAGATTTCGATGGCCTGCATCATCATCTGCGGCGCGAAGTGCGACGCGAATGCATACGGCAGGCCCATCATCGCCGCCAGCTGGGCGCCGAACAGGCTGGAGCCGAGGATCCACACGGGCACCTTCAGCCCGGCGCCGGGCACGGCGCGCACGTGGCGGCGCGGCGACTCCGCAAAATAATCCATCAGTTCCGCGACGTCCTGCGGGAATTCGTCCGCGTCCGACGCGAGGTTGCGGCGCAGTGCGCGCGCCGTCGCGTGGTCGGAACCGGGTGCGCGGCCGAGGCCCAGGTCGATGCGGCCGGGGAACAGCGATTCGAGCGTCCCGAATTGTTCCGCGATGACGAGCGGGGAATGGTTCGGCAGCATGATGCCGCCGGCGCCGAGGCGGATGGTCGACGTGCCGTTGCCCACGTGGGCGATCAGCACCGCCGTCGCCGCGCTGGCGATGCCCGGCATACCGTGGTGTTCGGCCAGCCAGAAGCGGTGGTAGCCCCAGCGTTCGCCGTGCTGCGCGAGGTCGAGCGAGCGGCGGAACGATTCGGCAGCGTCGCTGCCTTCCGTGATTGGGGCGAGGTCGAGTATCGAAAAGGGAATCATGGGTGCAGTCATCCGGCGATGATACGCCGATCGCTTTTTTCGCGTACGACGTGCCGTTTTCGCAAGCTTGACCCCGCTTGAAGGGCTGCCTATGATGGCCGGTCGATCAATGTCGCTCCGGCATCATTTATTTCGCCATGCGTATTTACCTGCCTCGTCCGTCATTGCCTGTCTGGCTGGCCGTCGCGTGCATCGCCGCGCTCGCCGCCGGCTGCACGGCGCCCGCCCACGTGCCGCGTGCACCCGCGCGCGTGGTGCCCCAGCTCGACGTCAGCCGCTTCCCGCAGATCGACGCCGCCGTCAAAGCCGCGATCGCCGCGCACAAGCTGCCGGGCGCCGTCTTCCACCTGGAGCATGGCGACGCGTTTTACGAGCGGGCCTACGGCAACGTCACGTACGAGACGGATGCGCAGGCCGTCACGGCATCCACCGTATTCGACGCGGCGTCGCTGACGAAGGTGCTGGCCACGGCGCCGTCCGTGCTGATGCTGGTGGAGCAGGGCCGCATCGGCCTGGACGACAAGCTCGTCAAGTACTTCCCCGACTGCGCGGGCGGCGGCAAGGAAACGATCACGATCCGCCAGCTGCTCACGCACAGCTCGGGCCTGCCGGCCGGGCTGCCGGCGAGTCCTGCCTGGCACGGCCGCGCGGCCGCGCACAAGCTCGCGTGCGACCAGGCCGTCACGCATGCGCCGGGCACGTTCTTCCGCTATTCCGACATCAATTACGTGCTGCTGGGCCAGATCGTCGAGCAGGTCACGGGCACGCCGCTGGACGATTACGCGCAGACCCACATCTTCGCGCCGCTGCGCATGACGGCGACGGGCTATCTGCCGCTGCGCCGGATGGACGCGGCGGCGATCGCGCCAACGCAGGCGGGGCAGGCGGGCAGCCACGGTGCGCACGGCGACCTGGCGCCGGGCGAGATCCTGCGCGGCATCGTGCACGACCCCACGGTGCGCCGCATGGGCGGCGTGGCCGGTTCGGCCGGCGTGTTCACGACGGTGGGCGACGTCGCGCGCTACGCCCGGATGCTGCTCGCGGGCGGCATGCTGGACGGCGTGCGCATCCTCAGCCCGGAGAGCGTGCGCCTGCTGACGACGGTGCAATCGCCGCCAGGCCTCGCGCTGCGCGGCCTCGGCATGGACATCGATTCGCCGTACGCGAAGCGCCCGCGCGGCACCGTGTTCCCGATCGGCAGCTACGGCCACACGGGCTTTACCGGTTGCGTGCTGTGGATCGACCCGGCGTCGCGCGCGTTCTACGTCTTCCTGTCGAACCGCGTCTATCCGGACGACAAGAGCAATGTGCTCGACCTGTACACGCGGCTGGGCACGCTGGCCGCGCTGGCGGCGGGGGACCGCTGAGATCGGTCGCGCAGCCGATATTCAGGACTTGCCCTTGACGCCGGCAGTGCCGCTGGCGCGGGCCAGGCTCGAGCGCGCGTCAGCCACCGCGCGCAAGCGGTCTTCGAGGTAGGCGCTCACGCGGGGATGCTGGCTGAAGGCGACGTTGAAGCGGATGTGCTGGTCAGGCCCGTCGTCGGCCGAGAACGCCGAGCCGCGCATCATCAGGATCTTGTTGCGGTAGGCGTCCTGCACCAGCAAGTCCACGTCCAGCCCTTCGGGCATGGTGCCCCACAGGAAAATGCCTGCGTCGCCGGGCTGCTCGAACAGCACGCCGGCTGCGCTCAGTTGCCGCGTGGCGGCGTTGCGCGCCACCATGATCTTGCGTTGCAGCCGGTCCAGGTGCTTGCGCAGGTTGCCGGCCTTGAGCACTTCCAGCAGCACGTATTCGTTCAGCGCAGGCAACGTCATGACGGCGTGGATCTTGGTTCGCATCAGCAGCTTCAGCAGGGTGGGCGCCGCGGCCAGGTAGCCCATGCGCAGGGCCGGGCTCAGCGCCTTGCACAGGCTGGAGTAGTAGATCACGCCGTCCAGTCCCGACAGCGATGCCAGTCGCGTGCTGCGGCCCTGCTGGAAATGGCCGTGCACGTCGTCTTCGGCGATCAGGACGCCATACTGCTGCGCCATGATCAGCACCTTGTGCAGGTTGGCGGCGCTGCTGCTCCACCCGGTGGGATTGTGCAACGCCGTTTGCACGAACAGCAGGCGCGGACGGTGCGCGCGGCAGGCGGCTTCGAGTTCGTCCAGGTCGAGGCCATCGGGGTGGCGCTTGATGGGCACCAGGCGCACGCCATCCTGGCGCAGCCTGCCGAACATCAGGAAGTAGCCGGGATCTTCGACCAGCACCGTATCGCCTGGCTGTAGAAACGTGCGGCAGATCAGATCGATGGCATGGGTGCCGCCGAACGTGGTGAGAATGTCGCCGGCCTCCGCGGCGATGCCGATGCCGCGCAACAGCAGCGCGATCTGCTCGCGCAGTTCGGCCAGTCCTTGCGGCGGACAGCGCGACGCCATGCCGGCCGCGCTGCGCGCCAGGCCGCGTTGCACGGCGGCCGCCGGCAGCCCGTCCTGCAGCCAGGTGGGCGGCAACGCGCCGCTGCTGGCCAGCAGCACGCCCGGCCGCTGGTCGTTCACTTGCTGGATCAGCCAGACCGGCTCCTGCTCCTGGCCCGCCTCCAGCGCCACCTCGTCGGGAACGGCGCGGCCGGCGTCCGCCGGTGCGCGGACGAAGAAGCCCGCCGTGCCGTGCGTGTCGATGACGCCTGCGGCCACCAGCCTGTCATAGGCCACCACCACGGTGTTGGTGCTCACGGCGAGCTGGGTGGCGAGCTGGCGGATCGACGGCAGCCTGGTCCCGCCGGGCAGGACGCGTTGCGCGATCTGCTGGCGCAATGCGGCCTCGATCTGCTTGAACAGGGCGATGGGGGAGGAGCGGTCGATGGGGAACATCGCGGAAGTCTAGCGTAAAAACAGCACGGCGAGGACCAGCAGGACGCCCCCCATCGCCAGATTGAATATGCGCTGGCTGCGGGGCGCTTTCAGCACGTTGCGGATCGAGACGCCGAACAGCGCCCACACGACGTTGCACGGCATGCCCACCACGGTGCCGATCACGGACACCAGCAGCGCGCATGCGAGCATGTTGCCCTGCGCAGGCATGAAGACCGATGCCATCGTGACCGCCTTGAGCCAGCTCTTGGGGTTCAGCGCTTGAAACAGCGCCGCCTGCGCAAAGGACACGGCCTTCGGTGCGCCGGTTCCCGCCACCGAGGCGCCGGCAAGCTTCCAGGCCAAGAACATCAGGTACAGCGCGCCCGCGATCCGCAGTATCTGCTGCGCCATCGGGTACGCGACGAACACGCTGCCGAGCCCCACGCACATGAGCATGGTCTGCACAAAGAGGCCGGCCTGGATGCCGAGGATCACTGGCAGCGCACCGCGATAGCCGAAACCGGCGCCGGTGGTGGCGAGCATGACGTTGTTCGGCCCGGGCGTGGCGGACATCACGAAGCAATAGCTCATCAGGGGCAGGAGTTCGGTCATGGCATGCAGTCATAGTGTGGAGAAGGCCCCAGTCTAGAAGCGCGGCACGGCAGGGAAAAGGTACAAGGCGCCGCGTACAAACACATGCTGTATCGGTCGAACGACTACTACAGCGGGGATGCGTTTCCTCGGCCTCGATTCACGAACGCGAACACAGCCTTTTTCATCTCCATTTTTTGTTTCCGCGCGGCTAACGCGCGCACCGTTCGCGACGATCTCTTTAAACTTCGCCTCCACAATATCTACTTGATATTGCAGAGTTTTTGCCCCACCCATTCTCTGAGGAGAGCGATATGAAAATGAATAAGTTACTGAAAGGCCTGATGGGTGCTGTCGTCACGGCGGCGATGTTCGGTACCGTGGGCGCACAGGCGCAGACCAGCGGCAGCGCCTCCACCGACAGCAGCGCGATGGCGCAGGACCAGTCGGGCAGCGCGCCCATGAAGAAGCACAGCAAGAAGAAACACACCCGCCACCACAAGAAGAGCTCCAGCGCCAGCTCGAGCAGCGGCTCCAGCAGCAGCGGCTCGACGGGCAGCAGCGGTTCCAGCAGCAGCGGCATGAGCGGTAGCCAGGACATGCAAGGCACGCAGGGTACCTCCGGCAGCAGCGGCAGCATGGGCACCGGCACCTCGGGCACTGGCACGTCGTCGGGCACGAGCGGCACGTCGACCTCCGGCTCGTCGGGCACCAGCGGCATGAGCGGCAGCACGGGCGCCAGTGGCACGGGCCTCTCCGGCTCCAGCAGCATGGGAACCGGTACCGGCACGAGCACGAGCGGCTCCAGCACCACCATGCCCGCCACGCCCGCCACGCCGGCTACGCCCGCCACCCCCGCCACGCCTCCCAACAATCAGGGCACGGGCAACCGCGGCTACTGATCCAGTGGCGGCGTCCGGCTCAGGCCGGACAGCGCGACAACGCCAGCCTGCGGGCTGGCTTTTTTTTGCCCATCGGTATCGCAATGCGTCGTCGTTGGTATAACATTGTTCATATCAAAAAATGATATGCGCAAACATCCGAGCCCGGCTCGGTGGCGCATCCACGATAAACGACGAGGAATCACGATGGAGACAACGAGACTGGCCGTGCCCCTGCTGGCACTCGCCGCAGGCTGCGCCTGCTTGCCCGCGCAAGCGGCCGACCTGGGCCTGGCCCGCATCTTTTCCGACCATGCCGTCCTGCAGCGCGACGAGCCGATCGCCGTGTGGGGCACGGCCGCGGCGGGCCACAAGCTGGCCGTCACGCTGGCCGGCCATACGGTGAACGGCAGCGCGGACGCGCACGGCAAGTGGAAGGTCCAGCTGCCGCCGCAGCCTGCGGGCGGGCCGTACACGCTGATGGTGACGTCGGACGGCCAGACGGTCAGCCGCGCCGACATCCTCGTCGGCGACGTTTATCTATGCTCGGGCCAGTCGAACATGGAGTTCCTCCAGCGCCAGGCGACCAATGCCGGCGCCGCCGTCTACGCGGGCCGCAACGAGCAGCTGCGCTTCCTGAACGTACAGAAGAACAGCGCGGCGCTGCCGCAGGATGAACTCAAGGGGCCGGTCCAGTGGACGGTCGTGACGCCGGAAACGGTCGGAGACGCGTCGGCCGTCTGCTACTACATGGCGCGTTCGCTGCAGGCCAGCCAGAAAGTGCCGGTCGGCTTCGTCAACGCGAGCTGGGGCGGCACGACGATCCAGAGCTGGATCGGCGGCGAATCGCTGCGCACGCTGGACACCTACAAGGCCGGCGTCGCCGCCGTCGCGCAATACGGCCTTGATCCGGCTGCCGGCATGCGCGCCGAGGACGCGCGCAACGACGCCTGGTGGCGCGCCCACGACCCGCAGGCGGCCGCGCAGCGCGCGTGGATCGCCCCTGGCTTCGACGACAGCGCGTGGCCGACGGTCACGCCGGGCGGTTCGTGGAAGGACAGCGGCGTGGCCGGCTTCAAGGACTTCGACGGCGTGGCCTGGTACCGCACGACCGTCACGCTGACGGACACGCAGGCGAAGGCCGCGAACATGGTGCACCTGGGCCCCGTCGACACGTACGACACCACCTGGGTGAACGGCGTGTACGTGGGCGGCGCCAGCACGTCGTGGATGTGGCGCGACTATGCCGTGCCGGCCGGCGTGTTCAAGCCGGGCCGCAACGTGATCGCGATGCGCGTGCTGAGCGGCGGGCAGGGCGGCGGCATGTCGGGTCCGGCCTCCAGCCGCAGCATCGGCATGGCCGACGGGCAGGCGATCCCGCTGCCGGCCGCGTGGAAGGTGCAGCGCGGCAGCGCGCTGAAAGGCCTGTCCGTGCCGCCGGCGCCGTGGGACGTGCCGACGAGCCTCACCACGCTGTACAACGGCATGATCGCACCGCTGGTCGGTTATAAATTCAAGCTGGCCGCGTGGTACCAGGGCGAATCGAATGCGGACGCGGCGCTGGAATACCGCGCGCTGCTGCCGCTGTTGATGCGCGACTGGCGCCAGCGCTTCGCCGAGCCCGCGCTGCCGTTCCTCGTCGTGCAGCTGACGTCGTACGGCGCGCCGGCGAAAGCGCCGGGCAAGTCCGGCTGGGCCGAGCTGCGCGACGCGCAGGCGTATGCCGTGGCGCACGATGCGCATGCGGGCCTGGCCGTCACGCTCGACGTGGGCGACCGCTTCGACATCCACCCGACGCAGAAGACGCTCGTCGGCGAACGCCTCGCGCGTGCCGCGCGCGCCGTCGCGTACGGCGCGCATGAGGTGCCGGGCAGCCCGACGGCCGTGTCGGCGACGCGCAGCGGCAACGACATCGTCATCGCGTTCAAGGACACGGGCGGCGGCCTCGCCACCTACTCGTCCGACCGCGCCCTCGCGTTCGAGACGTGCACGGCGGCCGCGTGCCGTTATGCCGAGGCACGCGTGGCCGGCGACACGGTCGTCCTGCCCGGCGCCGCCACGGCGGACGTCACGCGCGTGCGCTACGCGTGGGCCGACGCGCCATTCGTCAACCTGTTCGGCGCGGACGACCTGCCCGCCGCGCCGTTCCAGCTGGACGTCAAGTAATCAACTGAGCCGGTAGTCGTGCGGCAGCAGCGGGGGCGGCAGGTCGCGCTCCCCCAGCGCCGCGCGCAGGTCGATCTCGATCGTGCGGCACAGCGCCTCGAGCGGCAGGCCGTTGTCGGACGCGCGGAACGGTTCCTCGAGTTCGTCGCCGAGGGCGTCCAGGCCGAAGAACGTGTAGGCCACGATGGCCGACACGAGCGGCGTCAGCGTGCCGATCGTGTCGACGAGGCCGAACGGCAGCAGGAAGCAGTACAGGTACGCCGTCCGGTGCAGCAGCAGCGTGTACGAGAACGGGATCGGCGTGCCGCGGATGCGTTCGCACGACGCGGCCACGGCCGTCAGCGCCGACAGGCTCGCGTCGATGGCGGGCGCCAGGCAGGCATCCACGCGCCCCGTGCGCAGGCACAGGCCGAGATCCGTCCCCATTTCAAGCATCAGCGCATACGGCAGGTTCGGCTGCGCGCGCACGCGATCCCATTCCCCCGCCGCGAGCCACGGCGCGACGTCGGCCTCGGCGTCGTTGCCCGCATCGCGCAGGCGGTGGCGCAGCGCGTGCGCGTAGGCGATGGCGCGGCGCACGATGCGCAGGTGTGGTTCGTCGCTGCCGTCACTGCCCGGCGCCACCAGCGACAGGCATTGGCGCGCGAGGCTGCGGCTGCGCAGCACCAGCTCGCCCCATTGCTTGCGGCCTTCCCAGTAGCGGTCGTACGCGGCGTTGTTGCGAAAGCCGAGGAAGATGGCGAGCGGCAGGCCCATCAACGTGAACGGCGTCGGCGTGAAATGCAGCTTGTGGTGGCCGAGCTGGCCGTCCGTCCACGTGACGGCGATGGCGAGCAGGGTGCTGACGGCGAGGTGCATCCAGATGCGCGGCAGGACGGAGCCGCGCAGGATGAAGAACAGGCGCAGCGCCGATGGGCGGTCGCGGACGATCATGGCCGGCTCCGGGGCCGGACGGGGTGGCTGTGCATGGGGCGGTCTTTCGGCGTGAGAATGCTTCGTTGCATTATCGCCGGATTCACGCGGGCTCGGTGACCGGCAGCAGCGGCAGCGTGACCGTGAACGTGCTGCCGCGCCCCGGGCCCGGGCTGGCCGCGTCGACGTGGCCGCCGTGCAGTTCGACGAGCTTGCGCACGAGGGCGAGGCCCAGCCCGAGGCCGCCCTGCGCGCGGTCGAGCGTGCGCGAGCCTTGCGTGAACAGGTCGAACACGACAGGCAGCAGGTCGGGCCCGATGCCGTTGCCGTTGTCGTGCACCGCGAGGTAGGCCTGGCCGTCCGTCGTCTCCAGGTCGACGTCGATGCGGCCGCCCTCGGGCGTGTACTTGGCCGCGTTGTTGAGCAGGTTCGCCACCACCTGCACGAGGCGCGTGTGGTCGCCGTCGACCATCACGGGCGTGTCGCCCAGCCGCACGGCGAGCACGTGGTGGCGCGCGTCGACGAGCGGGCGCGCCTGCTCGGCCGCCTCGGCGACGACGCGGCGCAGGTCCAGCGGCTGGCGCGCGACGGTGACGAGCCCGCGCGTGACGCGCGAGACGTCCAGCAGGTCGTCCACCAGGTGCCGCATGTGCGCGACCTGGCGCGCGATGATGTCGCTGATCTGCTTCACGCGCGGCTCGCCCGCGTACGCGAGGCGCAGCATGTCGGCCGCGCTGGAGATCGGCGCCAGCGGGTTCCGGAGTTCGTGCGCCAGCATCGCGAGGAATTCGTCCTTGCGCCGGTCGGCCAGCTGCAGCGCTTCTTCCGCGCGCTTGCGCTCCGTGATGTCGATCGCGATCGCGTGCACGACGGTGCTGCGGCCGTCCGCGCCGAGGCCCAGGCGGCCGCGCACGTCGATCCAGGCGAGGCGGCCATCGTCGGCGCGCCGGATGCGCGGCGTGGTGCGGTACTCGCCGCCGGCGCGGACGGCCTGCTCGACCGTGTCGCGCACCGCCTGGCGGTCGTCCGGATGGATGAGCTTATGCAGTTCGGCGATGTTGTGCCACTGCTTGCCGAACACGCTGTGCAGGTTGGCGGAGAAGCTCACCTGGCCGCTGTGCGGATCGCGCTCCCACACGGCCATGTGCGCGGCGACGAGCCCTTGCTGCAGGCGTTCCTCGCTGTAGCGCACGGCGCGCTCGGCCCGTTCCAGCGGCGTGACGTCCGTGCACGTGCCGAACCACTGGACGATGCGGCCGCCGTCGTCGCGCAGCGGCGCCACCGACGTGAAGAAGCTGCGGTAGCGGCCGTCGGCGCCGCGCAGGGGGAAGGTCATCTGCGCCATGTTGCCGCTGGCGAGCGCCTCCTTCCAGCGCTGCATCACGAGGGGCAGCACTTCCGGATCGTGGTACCGGTGCCATTCGTCCACGCCGGCCTGGCCCGGCGGACTCCCGGTGAATTCGTGCCAGCGGTCGTTGAACCAGACGACGTTGCCGTCCGGGTCGGCGATCCACACGAGCTGCGGGATGTTGTTCGCCAGCTGCAGGAACTTGCGCCGCTCCGCTTCCAGCCGCGCATGCTGTTCGTACAAGCGGTCGAGCATGCGGTTCAGCGCGCGCGCAAGGCTCACGACTTCGCGCGACCCGTCGAGCGGCGCGCGCTGGCTGCCGATGTCGTCGCCGAGGCTCGCGGAAAACGTCTCCAGGCGGCGCAGGTCGTGCGTGAGCCCCAGCGCGAGCCGCGACGCGAGCAGGAACACGACCAGCGCGAGCAGCGCGGCCACGGCGAGGATCAGCAGGTATTGCGGGGCCGACGTCGGCAGCGGCGGCGGCAGGCGGCGCTCGTCCTCGCGTAGCACGAGGCCCAGGTGGGCCAGGCGTGACGGCAGCGGGACGGCGACCGCGATCTCGTGCGCGCCCGTGCGCGCGTCCGCGGGCGCGAGCACGGCCCACGGCGCGGGCTTCAGGTCGGCCAGGCGCACCTTGTACATCAGCGCGCCCTCCGGCGTGCGCGTACGCGAGTAGCGCAGCAGCACGACGCCGAGCAGTTCGCCGCCGTCCGGGCCGGGGCGCAGCGCCGCGCGCTCGTCGCCGCTGTCGAGGCGCGCGCGCAGCCAGGCCATGTCGGCGGGCGTGAACCCGGACACGCCGTTGTCGGCGATTTCCTGTGCCTCGAAATCGGTGAACAGCAGCCGCAGCGGGATGCCGTTCATCTGGCGCAGGCCGTGCAGGAACGGCGTCAGATAGGTTTCCTTGCCGGTGCTGTCGATCAGGGCCGTGGCCAGGATCGGGCTGGCGCCCACTTCCTGCAGCCGCGTGGCGAGGGCGTCGAGGTTGTGGCCGACGGTCGTGGCGTGGAACGTGACTTCGCGCTTCTGCAACAGGGCGTTGGCCTGCGCGCGCTGCTGGTCGATCAGCCAGAAGGAGACGCCCGCGATCAGCAGCACGGCGGCCGCCGTCAGGATCGCGGCCGCGATCGCGAAACGGCGCGACAGGCTGGCCGGTGCGGATGGTTCTGCCATGTCAGTCGCCGGCCGGTACCAGCACGCCGTCGGCGCGGAACCGCGCCAGCAGCAGTGTGGCCGGGTCCAGCGCTTCGTGGCGGGCCGGCGTGAACGGCGGGGCGTAGGTCTGGACGAGGCCGTGGTACGTGCCCAGGTGCTCGAGTGCGTCGCGCACGGCCTTGCGGTCGGTGCTGCTGGCGCGCTCGATGGCCAGCGCCAGGATGTGCGTGAGGTCGTACGCCTGGGCGGCGCCCACCGGGGACTTGATGTCCTCGATGCGGCGCACTGTCGAGACCTGCGCCGCGCTGTCGAGGAAGCGCCGCACGCGGGCCGGATCGGCGCGGAAGAAGCTGAACGTCTGGATCACGGACAGGTCGACCTGCTGCAGCGCGGGCCCGGCCTGCGCCGCGAATTCGCCGCCCGTCACGCCCCAGTGGCTCAGGATCGGCAGGCGTTGCTCTTGCGGCAGCGCGGCGATCTCGCGCACGAGGATCGCCGCCTCGTCGTCATTGGCGACGAGGACGACGGCCTGGGCGCCGGCCGCCCGCAGGTGCCGGTAATTGTCGACGAGGCTCGTGTCGCGCCAGTTGTACCACGACGTGCCGACGATCTTCAGCGCCGGCAGCGCCGGCAGGGCGCGTGCGGCCGCCTGGGCGTTGCTGCGGCCCCAGGACGTGTTGGTCAGCAGCAGGCCGATGCGGCGCAGGCCGCGCCGCTGCGCCGCCCGCAGCAGCCTGGGCATCGCGAGCGAATCGCGCAGCGACAGGCGGAACACGTAGTTCGGCTGCATGCCGTTGTCGACGATGACGTCGGCCGACGACCACGGTGCCATGAACAGCGTGTGCGTCTCGCGCAGCGCGGGCAGTTCCTCGATGACGACGGGACTGAAGCGCCCGCCGAACACGGCCACGAGATCGGGCATCGCTGCGAATTCACGGATGTTGCGGATGCCGCGCGCGGGGATCGAGCGGTTGTCCTTGATGACGAGGGACAGCGGGCGTCCGCGCAGCACGCCGCCCGCCGCATTGATCTCCGCGAGCGCGGCGCGCATGCCCAGTTCGATGGCCTGGGCCGATGTCGAATTGTCCAGGCCGAATTCGCCGTCGATCCCCAGCAGCACGGGCGACGGCGCGGCCGCGCGCGCCGCGCCGGGCAGCGTCGCCAGCACGGCAGCTGCGCCAAGCACGCGGCGTCGCGAACGCAGGGTAGTGGACACGAGGGAATCCGACATGGCAAACCAGAAACAATGCGAATCCGGAAATGTTAACCTTGGGCCGCCGATGGCTTTCTTCATCTTTCGAAGAAATATCGTTGCGGTGCTGCAACTCGATATTCCGTGAGTAAATATCACGTGTATCATCAAATTGTGACACGGCCCCGCCCATGCAGGCGCGCGCCCGTCGGGCCCAACCCGCGCCCCCGTCACTGCTCCGGCCAGCCGCCATGACCCACCGCGCGCAGCCAAAGCTCGAACGCGCAGCCGCATCGCGCGGTGTTACCGTTTTCCGTCGAGGTGCACATGACTATCCAGAATCTCAAAATCGGGGCCCGGCTCGGCCTGGCGTTCGCCGCAGTCCTCGCGCTCGCGGCGATGCTCACCGTGGTCGGCACACTCCGCTTGCAGCAGGTCGTCAGCGCAACTGCCGACATGGACGGCGTCGTCCGCAAGACCCGCCTGGCCGACCGCTGGCAGGCCGACACCCGCATCAACCGCGCCCTCGTCGAAGCGCGGTTGCGCGCCGTGGATGCGGACGATCGCAAGCGGATCGACGCGAAGATGAAGGAGAACAGCGCGGACATCACCGACATCGCCAAGCAACTGCAGGGGGACGTCGCCAGCGCGGAAAGCAAGGCATTGCTGGCGAAGCTCGACGAGCGGCGCGCGACCTACACGGCGGCGCGCAAGAAGCTGTTCGCACTCCAGGAAGGTGGCGCGGCCGACGCCGCCGCCATCGAGCGCGCGGCTGCTGCCGAAATGAATCCGGCGCTGGCTGCCTACGAGGCGGCGGCGAACGACCTCGCCGAACACCAGAAGCAGCGCTTCGACGAGGCCAAGGCGCGCGTCGAGGATCTCGCCGCGAGCGGCCGCCTGCTGCTGGGAAGCGTGGGCGTCGTCGCGATGCTGCTGGGCGCGTTGCTGGCGTGGTGGCTCTCGCGCAGCATCACGGGGCCGCTGCGCCGTGCCGTCGCGCTCGCGAATGCCGTGGCGGACGGCGACCTGTCGACCCGCATCGAGGCCGTGGGCGGCGACGAGACGGGCGAACTGATGACCGCGCTGCAGACCATGAACGCGAACTTGAACACGCTCGTGACGCGCGTGCGCAGCGGTGCCGATACCATCGCCACGGCCGCCACCGAAGTCGCCACGGGCAACCACGACCTGTCGGCACGTACCGAGGCGCAGGCCGGCGCGCTGGAGGAGAGCGCGTCCTCGATGGAGGAATTGACGAGCACCGTGCGCCAGAACGCGGACAATGCCCAGCAGGGCAACCAGATGGCGGTGTCGGCGACCGAAGTCGCCGTCCGCGGCGGCAACGTCGTGGCGCAGGTCGTGGCGACGATGGGCGCGATCGACGCGTCGTCGAAGAAGATCGTCGACATCATCGGCGTCATCGACGGCATCGCGTTCCAGACCAATATCCTCGCGCTCAACGCCGCCGTGGAAGCGGCGCGCGCGGGCGAGCAGGGCCGCGGATTCGCCGTCGTGGCGGGCGAAGTGCGCACCCTGGCCCAGCGCTCGGCGGCGGCGGCCAAGGAGATCAAGGCGCTCATCGACGATTCCGTGGACAAGGTCGCCACCGGTTCGCGTCTCGTCGGCGAAGCGGGGACGACGATGCAGGACGTCGTCACCAGCGTGCGCCGCGTGTCCGACATCATGGCCGAGATCTCGTCCGCGTCGAGCGAGCAGAGTGCCGGCATCGAACAGGTCAGTTCGGCGATCCTGCAGATGGACCATGTGACGCAGCAGAACGCCGCGCTCGTCGAGGAAGCGGCGGCCGCCACGGAATCGATGCAGGACCAGGCACGCAGCCTGGCGGACGCTGTCAGCGTGTTCAAGCTGGACAACGCTGCCGCGCCCGCGGCCACCCGGACGGCACGCACCGTCGCGCGGCCGCGGCCGGCACTGGCTGGCGGCAAGGCGTTCTGAACGCCGCCGACGCCCTCACGGCCCGCATCCGCGCCCGCCACACCGCCTTTCCGGCGGACGGCGGGCGCTGTCGTTTGGGGCTTCGCATGGGCGCACCGTTTTGGATGCGGCGCACCATGGCGGTGAAAGTTGACTCAACATGGTGCGCGTTGCGGTAAATTAGTCGTGGATTGCACGATAATGTAGCCAGATGGCAACGGTTTGGTTCCGGTGCGGGAGAAACTGCTCTACAGTGCGGTGGCGTCTCATATTACGAACGGACAAGCTCCGTCAGCCATCCATGCTCAAACATCTCAGCATCAAAACCCGCCTGATCTTTCTCACCGTTCTGTTGAGTACGGTTTCCATCCTCGTCGGCGTCGTCGGCCTCGTCAACCAGGGTGCCACGAGCGACGCGCTCGGCGGCGTCTACAACGATCGCCTGCTGGGGCTGGCGCGGCTCAGCCACGTGCTGTCGCTGATGCAGCAGAACCAGAACGCGCTGTCGAGCGCGGCGCTGGCGGCAGCGCCGGACAACGGCCCCGTGATCGCGGAAGTCGAGGCGCGCATCCGCGAGATCACGGGCTTGTGGGACCAGTACAAGGCGGCCCGCCTGACGCCGGACGAACAGGCGCTCGCCCGCACGTTCATCGACAGCCGCATGGCCTTCGTGCAGGAAGGCCTGAAGCCGACCATGGCCGCGCTGCGTGCCAACGATTCCGAGCAGCTCAAGCGCCTCGTCGCCGGCCCGCTGAAGTCGCACTTCCTCGTCGCGCAGCGGAACATGCAGGCGCTCGTGGCGATGCAGCAGGACCTGGCGAAGGCGCAGTTCGATGCCGCTCGCGGGCGCTACGAGCACACGCGCAATCTGTCGGTCGCGTTGATCGTCGTCGGCACGCTGGTGGGGGCGCTCGTCGCCGCGCTGCTGATCCGCGGGATCGACGCATCGCTGGCGGAGGCCGTGCGCCTCGCGCGCAGCGTGGCCGCGGGCGACCTCACGCAGGTAGTGCACATCGAGCACGACGACGAGATCGGCCAGCTGCTGACGGCGCTGCAGGCGATGAACGCGTCGCTGGCCGCCATCGTGGGCGAAGTGCGCAGCAGCACCGACACGATCGCGGCGGCGTCGGACCAGATCGCCGCCGGCAACGAGGACCTGTCCGCGCGGACCGAGCAGCAGGCGTCGTCGCTGGAACAGACGGCAGCGTCGATGGAGGAGCTGATGTCGAACGTGAAGCACAATGCCGACAATGCGCGCCAGGCGAACGCGCTGGCCGAGGCGGCATCCGGCGTGGCGGGACGCGGCGGCGCCGTGATCCGCGAAGTCGTCGGCACGATGGGCGAGATCAGCGAATCGTCACGCCGCATCGCCGAGATCATCGGCGTGATCGACGGCATCGCGTTCCAGACGAACATCCTCGCCCTGAACGCCGCGGTGGAAGCCGCGCGCGCGGGCGAGCAGGGGCGCGGCTTCGCCGTCGTGGCATCCGAAGTGCGCAACCTGGCGCAGCGCTCGGCCGGCGCGGCGCGCGAAATCAAGCAGCTCATCGGGCATTCGGTGGAGCGCGTGGAAGCGGGCGGACGGCTCGTCGAGCAGGCCGGCGCGACGATGCACGAGATCGTCGCGAGCGTGCACCGCGTCACCGACATCATGGGCGAGATCACGTCGGCCAGCGCCGAGCAGACGACCGGTATCGTTCAGATCAACGCGGCCATGGCGCAGATGGACCAGGTGACGCAGCAGAATGCGGCGCTCGTCGAGGAAGCCGCGGCGGCGGCTGGCGCGCTGCGCGACCAGGCGCGGCGCCTGGCGGCATCGGTCGGCGTGTTCCGCACCGGCGCGCTGCCGCCGCCGGCCGCGCAGGCGCAAGCACCGGTGGCGGCGCGGCTGGCACTGACGCGGGCGTAACGCGATCCCGCGCCGAGCGCGGGTCCGCGGTCCCCGGTCAGAACTTCGACTTCTGCGCCTGCAGCTGTTCGCGCAGCTGGTGCGCGTTGCAGTGGCTGTAGTCCTTGTTCAGTTCCAGGTCGACGAGGGGTTTCAACTGGTTGTCGAGCTGGCCGCGCAGCACGCCGAGGAACTTCGGCTCGGCCACCAGTTCCAGCTTCTGGAAGCGCTGTTCCTGCCAGCCCTTGAGCAGGAAGCCGCAGATGTCCTTGGCAAAGAATTCCGCGTCATGCTGCTCCGGCGTCTGCGCGGGCTGGTACTGCTTGTTCGGCGTGGCGCCGCCCGTGTTGTGGATGCTCTGGCCGGCCGCCGTCGCGCCGATGCGGTCGGTGTTGATGTCGATGTCGCGCAGGCGCGCATTGGCGCTGACCATGTCCTCGATTTCGATGTACGGCTGCTTGGGGTCCGATTCGGCGAAGATGCGTGCGCGGCCGGCGTCGGCGGATACGATCCAGGTGGTAGTCATACATTCCCCTTTTCCAAGTTGCAATCAAGTTGTCGGCCCCACCGGGCCGTACAGGCTGAAGGAAAGGATATCCCAACCAGATTTTTCGAGAAGTACAAAAGAAGTTAGACTGGCGCCATGCAAAAACTTCTCATCGTCCTCGGCCTCGTGCTCCTCGCCGCGGGCCTCGCCTGGCCCTGGCTGCGCCGCCTGCCGTTCGGCCGCCTGCCCGGCGACATCCATATCGCGCGCGGCGGCTTCCATTTCAGCTTCCCCATCGTCACCTGCCTCGTCATCTCCATCGTCGTCTCGCTGCTGCTCTGGATTTTCCGTCGCTGAGTCGCCTCCCTCGGCCGTGTCAAAAAAATGACGCGCGTCGGCGCGATAGCAAGATTTGACAAACATGGTCGGAATTTCAACGCGACAATGCGCCCCATACGAAGACGAGAGACGCTGCAGCGTCCACGAATTCGAAACTGGCAAGGTTCCTCGATTACCACAGTTTTGGGAGAGCACAACATGAGGCAGCAGAAGACCATGGTCGCGCGCACCGCGATCGCGGGCGCGGTGGCGGTACTGGTGATGGGCATCGCCGCGCAGGCGCGCGCGCAGGACGACATGAACACGAACGCGGCCAGCGCGGCCGCCGGTGCACCGGGCCCGCGCCCGGGCGAGACGCAGACCGTGATCGTCACGGGCGTGCGCGCCGCACTGGAACAGTCGATGCGCCAGAAGCGCAACGCGGACGCCGTCGTCGAGGTGGTGACGGCGGAAGACATCGGCAAGATGCCGGACAAGAACGTGGCCGACGCGATCCAGCGCCTGCCCGGCGTGAACACGCAGTCGTCCGCGGGCGGCGAGGGTGGCTTCGGCGAGAACGACCGCGTGAGCCTGCGCGGCACGAGCCCCAGCCTGCAGCAGACGCTGTTCAACGGCCACGCCATCAGCACGGGCGACTGGTTCGTGCTGAACCAGGTCGGCGGCAACGTGGGACGTTCGTCGAGCTTTTCGCTGCTGCCATCGGAACTCGTGGGCTCCATCGTCGTGCAGAAGAGCGCGACCGCCGACCTCGTGGAAGGCGGCGTCTCCGGCGCCATCAACGTAATCACGCGCCGTCCCCTCGACTTCCGCCAGCCGCTGACGGTCGAAGCGTCCGTGCAGGCCAATTACAACGATCTCGCGAAAAAGACGGAGCCGCAGGTGTCGGCCCTCGTCAGCTGGAAGAACCCGGCGAACAATTTCGGCGTGCTGCTGCAGGGCTTCTCGGAAAAGCAGAGCGTGCGCCGCGACGGCCAGGAGATCCTCGGCTACACGCCGATCAGCGCGACGAGCGCCGCCGCCGTCGCGAATCCATCGCTTGCCGGCGTGAAGGTCCCGACCTTCATCGGCGCCGCGCTGTTCGAGCAAAAGAAGAAGCGTGAAGGCGGCGCGTTCGACATCGAGGCGAAACCGTCGCGCGACATCGGCGTCGATTTGAACGGCTTTTATTCGAAGCTGAAGGCGCCGCACCAGAACACGAACTGGCTCGCCGCGCCGGCGAATTCCATCAACAGCGCGGGCCTGATCCCGCAGAACCCCGTCGTGCGCAACGGCACGCTCGTCGGCGCCGGGTTCACGAGCAACGCGGGCGAAGTGGACAACATCTACCGTCCGGATGCGGGCGGCGAATCGTGGTACGTCGACCTGAACGGCCGCTGGCGCGCGACGGAAGACCTGAGCTTCACGGGCAAGATCGGGCGTACGCACGGCGTGGGCTTCGACCACGGCGACGTCTACTACCAGAACAACGTCGACGGCGGCATGGTGTACGCGCTGAACGGCATGACGCCAGCCTCCGTCAGCTACCCGGGCGGGAACACGACGCAGCCGGGATCGACCGCATGGGCCGGCGGCGGCGAGGCGCAATCGGTCGACAAGGAAAAGTATGCGCGGGTCGACGGCGAATGGCGCGTGCACGACAACGCCTGGATCCAGGCCGTGCGCTTCGGCGCGCGCTGGACGGACCACAAGCGCACGGCGGAACACCCGCTGGAAACGCGTCCGGGCCCGAACGGCTTCACGAATCCGGGACCGGCATGGAGCGGCCTGATGTACCCGTCCGACTTCGGCTCGGACCTCGGCGGCAGCGTCTTCAACAACTACTTCAAGTACGACGGCGCGGCGCTCGGCGCGTGGGGCGCGGTACCGGGCAACCGCCTGCTCGACTTCACGCTGCGCCACAACTGGCTCGACGAATTCCAGGTCGGCGAGAAGACGGCCGCCGTGTACGGCATGGCCGACGTCGGCGGCGACGGCTGGAGCGGCAACTTCGGCCTGCGCGCCGTCGAGACGCGCCAGACGACGATCGTGAACCTGCCGGGCGGCCCGAACCCGATCACGGGTTCCGCGTTCGGCCCGTACACGCCGACGACGTACGAGCGCACCTACCGCGACTACCTGCCGAGCGCGAACGTGAAGTTCGACGTCCGTTCCGATCTCGTCGTGCGTGCCGGCATTGCGAAGACGATGTCCCGGCCGGACTACAGCGCGCTCGGCGGCTCCGTGTCGCTGAACGACGACGCGCTGTCGGGCACCGGCGGCAACGTCAGGCTCGACCCGATCCGCTCCGTCAACTACGACCTGTCGGCCGAGTGGTACTACATGCCGAAGGCGATGCTGTCGGCAGGCGTGTTCTACATGGACTTCAGCTCCATCGTCGCGCAGGGCACGAGCACGGGCAGCTACTACAACAACAAGCGCGGCACGTTCACGGATTACCAGATCACGTCGCCGTACAACACGAAGGCGACGAACAAGGGTGTCGAGCTGTCGTGGCAGCAGCCCGTGTGGAACAACTTCGGCGTGCTCACGAACTACACGTGGGCGGACGGTGAACTGGATGGCGGCGGCGAGATGCTCAACGCGTCGAAGAACACGTACAACGTGACGGGCTATTACGAGAACGACCGGTTCAGTGCGCGCCTCGCGTACAGCTACCGTTCGTCGTACAAGGCCGGGGTCGACCGCGGCGCGAGCCAGCACGTGGATTCGATGCCGTCGCTGGCGGCCTCCGTGAACTACAAGCTGAACGAGCACCTCACGATCACGTTCGATGCGCTGAACCTCACCAACGAGACGATCAAGATGTACGCCGAGAACAAGGACCAGCCGCGTGCGTTCTACTCGAACGGCCGCACGTTCTACCTCGGCCTGCGCGGCAAGCTCTGATCGTGTCGCAACGGGAGAAGCGGGACGGCGTGCCCGTGGCCGCGGCATGGGAATGCCTGACGAACCTCGTCGCGGACGACGTGTTCGCGGCGCGCCTGACGCTCACCAACGTGTCGGACGCGCCCATCGAACCGGGATGGACCGTGTACTTCAACGCGTGCCGCCGCGTGCTGAGCGTGAGCGCGGGCTTCGAGCTCGCGCACGTCAACGGCGACCTGTTCTCGCTGCGTCGCACGGCAGCGTCGCCGTGGCAGCCGGGCGAAGTGCTCGACGTGCGCTACGAGGCGCAGTTCTGGGCCATCAGCGAGACGGATGCGCCGCTCGGCTTTTACCTCGTCGAGGTTGGCGGACGCACGGTCGACCTGGGCGACGCGGACATCAAGCCGTTCGCGCGCCCGGAGCAGCTGAAGCGCAACGCGCACGACGTGCTGCCGACGGCCGATGCGGCCTGGCGCTGGCGCGAGAACGCCGGCCTGCGTCTGCTGCCGCCGGAGGAGGTGGGCCGCATCACGCCGACACCGGTCTCGGTCCGCTTCACCGAAGCGCGCTGCAAGCTGACGTGCGCGAGCGAGATCATGGCCGGCGCCGCGCTGGCGGGCGAAGCGGCATTGCTGTACGCGCTGCTGGCCGATCTTCCGGACGGCGATGCAGGCGCGGCGCGTGTCGTGCTGGAGATCGGCACGGTGGCGGCGGATGCCGTGGCGACGGCCGGACCCGAGGCGTACCGGCTCGACATCGGCGTCGACACGATCGTCGTGCGCGGCGCGGGCGCGCATGGCGTGTTCAACGGCATCCAGACACTGGCCCAGCTGCTCGACGCGGACGGCACGCTGCCGTGCGGCCGCGTGGTCGACGCGCCGCGCTTCGGCTACCGCGGCATGATGCTGGACGTGGCGCGCCATTTCGCATCGGTGGCGACGGTGCAGCGCCTGCTCGATTGCATGGCGCGCTATAAGCTGAACCGCCTGCACCTGCACCTGACGGACGACGAGGGCTGGCGGTTGCACATCGACGCGCTGCCGGAACTCACCGGCATCGGTTCGAAGCGCGGCGTCGCACCGGACGCCGCCGACGCGCTGCCGCCATCGTTCGGCTCCGGCCCGGACGTGATGGCGTCCGCCGGCACGGGGCATTACGACGCGGACGACTTCATCGCGATCCTGCGCTACGCGCATGTGCGCCACATCGAGGTCATCCCGGAATTCAATATGCCGGGCCACGCGCGCGCGGCCGTGCTGGCGATGCGCGCGCGCCACGACCGCCTGCGCGCGCAGGGCGACGTCGAGGGTGCGGAGCGCTACCTGCTCAGCGATCCGGACGACGCGTCCGTCTACGAATCCGTGCAGCTGTGGCGCGACAACGTGATCTGCATCGCGCTGCCGTCCGTCGACCGTTTCATCGACACGGTCGTCGCCCACGTGGCCGCGCTGTACCGCGAAGCGGGCGTGCCGCTGAAAACCATCCACACGGGCGGCGACGAAGTGCCGCGCGGCGCGTGGGAAGGCTCGCCGCGCTGCCAGGCCTTGATGCGCGAACGCGGTTGGACGCACGTGGGCCAGCTGCATGCGGATTTCATCGGCCGCTGCCGCGCGATCCTGGCGCGCCACGGCGTCGCGTTCGCGGGCTGGGAAGAGACGGCGCTCGCGTACGACGAGGCGGCGCCGCTGCCGCACGGCGGCTTCCTCGTCCATGCATGGAACAACGCGTGGGGCTCGGGCAAGGAAGACGTCGCGTACCGTCTCGCCAACGCGGGCTACGACGTCGTGCTGGCGAACGCGGCGAACCTGTACTTCGACCTCGCGTACGCGAAGGACCCGCAGGAGCCGGGCTATTACTGGGCCGGCTTCGTCGAGACGCGCCACGCGTTCGGCTTCTGCCCGCTGGACATGGTCGTCAGCGCGGCCAACGACCCGATGGGCCAACGCGTGCCGCCCGAGCGCCTGGCCGCGCTGGTGCGCCTGACACCAGCGGGTCGTCGTCGCATCGTCGGCCTGCAGGGCCAGTTGTGGGGCGAGAACGCCCGCACGCGCGACCGCATCGAATACCTGGCCGCGCCGCGCCTCGTGGCGCTGGCGGAACGGGCGTGGGCCCAAGACCCCGGCTGGTGCGCCATCGCGGACGCCGCCGCGCGCACGGCCGCGATGGACGGCGCGTGGAACGAATTCGCGAACCGCCTCGGCCAGCGCGAACTGCCGCGCCTCGACCGCGCGCCGCTTGCGTACGGCTACCGCCTGCCGCCGCCGGGCGCCGTCGCAAGGGGCCGCACCGTGCACGCGAACGTGGCCCTGCCGGGCCTCGCGCTGCATTACACTCTGGATGGCAGCGAGCCCGATGCCGCCAGCCCGCGCTACGCGGGACCGGTACATGCCGGGCCGGACGCCGCCGTGTTCAAGGCCGCCACCTTCGACACGCGCGGACGCAAGAGCGCAACCGTCGTCATCGCACTGGATTCCCATGGATAGCATCCACCCCGACCACCTGACGCCCGCCGCCCGCCATCCGCTCGCGTGGGTGCCCACGTTGTACCTCGCGCAGGGCCTGCCGTTCTACAGCGTTGCCCTCGTGGCGGGGCTGATGTTCAAGAGCATGGGCGTGCCCAACGAGCAGATCGCGCGCTGGACCGGCGTGCTCGGCCTCGCGTGGGTGTTCAAGGCGTTGTGGAGTCCGTTCCTGGAACTGGCGTCGAGCAAGAAGCGCGTCGTCGTCGTGCTGCAGGTCGCGGGCGGCATCGCGCTCGGCGTGCTGTCGTTCGCGCTGCAGCTGCCCGCGTGGTTCGCGCTGGCGATCGGCCTGCTCGGGATCGTGGCGCTCGCGTCCAGCACGCACGACATCGCGGCCGATGGTTTATATATCGCGAGCCTGTCGGCGCGCCAGCAGGCCGCGTATGCCGGCTGGCAGGGCGCCTTCTTCAACGGCGCGAAATTCCTGTCGCTGGGCGGCCTCGTGATCCTGGCCGGCTTCCTCGAACAGCGCGTCGGCGCATCGGCCGCGTGGGCCACCGTGTTCGCGTTGCTGGGCGCCTTGCTGGCGGGACTGGGGCTGTACCACGCGTGGGCGCTGCCCGGCACGCTTACGCCGGCAGCGAGTGGCGCCTCCATGCGTGGCGCCGTCGACGTGCTGGTGGACGTCGTGCGCGCGTTCTTCGCCAAGCCCGGGATCTGGATGGGCATCGTGTTCATCCTGCTGTTCCGCCTCGCGGAAGGGCAGGTGCAGACGATCGGCCCGCTGTTCCTGCGCGACGCGCGCTCGCTCGGCGGCCTCGGTCTGTCGACGCAGGAAGTGGGTGCCATCTACGGCACGGCCGGCACGGCCGCGTTCCTCGTCGGCAGCATCCTCGGCGGCTGGTTCACGTCGCGCGTGGGCCTCGCGCGCGCGATGCTCGTGCTGATCCTCGCGATGAACGTGCCGAACCTCGTGTTCTGGTACCTGAGCGCGATGCAGCCGTCCAGCCTGGGGCTGATCACGGCGGCGCTGTCGCTGGAGATGTTCGGCTACGGGTTCGGCTTCGTGGGCATGATCCTGTTCATCATGCAGGTGATCGCGCCGGGCCGCTACCAGACGGCGCACTACGCGCTGGGGTCCGGTTTCATGCAGCTGGGCTTCGTGCTGTCGAAGGTGGTCAGCGGCGACATCCAGCTGCTGCTCGGCTATCGCCACTTCTTCCTGTGGGTGGTGCTGTCGGCGCTACCCGTGCTCGTGCTGACGCGTTTCGTCAAGATGGCGCCGCCTGACGGCGCCTGACGATCAACGGCGGTACGTCGGGCGGCGCGCCGGTGCCGCGTTGCGCTTCTCGATGTGGCGGAACGTGATGCGGCCCTTGCTCAGGTCGTACGCCGACATTTCCAACGTGACGCGGTCGCCCGCCAGGATGCGGATGTGGTGCTGGCGCATCTTGCCGGACGTGTACGCGATCAGCTTGTGACCATTGTCCAGGTCCACGCGAAAGCGCGAGTCGGGGAGGATTTCCTGGACGATGCCGTCCATTTCGATGAGTTCTTCTTTGGCCATGGGGGTTCCTTTGTAGGCGCAGGCGGGCCGGCAGGTGCGCAGGTGGCGCGCGACGCTTGCCGGAGCGTGAGGTGGGATGGAGAGGGGCACCGGCGCGCGCTCGAGGCGCCGGCGGTGAGGCGGTCCGGATTTCTGTCCGGAAATCGCATTATACGGCATCTGGGTGGCTGACACGCGTCTGTTTGAAATTTATACGCCGCTTATACTCCAATTGGAGTATATTGGCGTATCGATTGCACGGAGACGCCATGAAGCTCGTCGAAACAAAGCCCAAATTCCCCGACACGGACAAGGTCACGATCAATCTCGGCCTCGTTGACCTGGCCCAGATGGACCTGCTCGTCGCGGAAGGTTTTTATACGAACCGTACGGATTTCGTCCGCACGGCCATCCGCAACCAGTTACAGCAGCACGGCGACGCGATCCGCCAGACGGTCACGCGCAAACGCTTCGTGATGGGCATGCAGCGCTACACGAAGGCGGAGCTGGAAGCGAGCGTCGCCGCCGGCGAGCAGCTCGACATCCACGTGCTGGGCCTCGCCACCATCGACGACGACGTCACGCCCGAGCTGGCGCGTGCGGCGATCGCATCCATCCAGGTGCTGGGCGCGTTTTTCGCCCCGGCAGCCGTCAAGTCCGCCCTCGCGGACCGCATCCATTCTTGAAGGAACACCATGAAGCCCTATGAACAATTTGTTGAAAACATTCTTGGCGCCGTCCGCTCGGGCCAGGGCAAGGACCCGGCCGCGGCCACCGCGCTGATCCAGGACGCGCTGCGCAACGCCGGGCTGATGCCGGGTGCCCCGGCCGCCGCGGAACCGGCCGCGCGTGCGCCATTCGTCGACCTGAACGGCATGCCGGAGTGGCTGCGCCGCCCCGCGGCGCCGGCCGGCGACTGGCGCGCGCGCATCGATGCGCTGCGGCCCCGCCCGCAACCGGTCACGCCGGATGCGCCCGGCCAGTTCCTCGAAGGCTCGTTCGGCAACGCCGCCGGCTCGCGCCGCTACCGGCTGTACGTGCCGGCGCGCGCCGCGTCCGGGCCGCGGCCGCTCGTCGTGATGCTGCACGGCTGTCAGCAGAGCGCCGGGGATTTCGCGGCCGGCACCGCGATGAACCGGCTGGCCGAGGAGCAGGGGTGCCTCGTGCTGTACCCGGACCAGGAGCGCGGCGCCAACAGTTCGAATTGCTGGAACTGGTTCGATGCGGCGCACCAGCGGCGCGAGGAAGGCGAGCCGGCACTGATCGCCGGCATGACGCGCCAGGTCGTGCAGGAGCACGGCGCCGATCCGCGCCGCGTCTACGTGGCCGGGCTGTCGGCCGGCGGCGCGATGGCGGCCGTGATGGGCGCCGCGTACCCGGAGCTGTATGCGGCCGTCGGCGTGCATTCTGGCCTGCCGGTAGGCGCCGCGCGCGATTTGATGTCGGGCCTGAACGCCATGAAGGGCAAGCACCTGGGCGGCAAGAGCGCGGCGCTGCGCGCGCGCGTGCCGCTGATCGTGTTCCATGGCGACCAGGATGCCGTCGTGCATCCGTCGAACGGCGCGGCGCTGTACCGCCAGTTCACGGGTGCTGGCAAGGATGCGGCGCTGCGTGAGATCGAGGAGCGGGGCGCCGCCGGCGCGGGCCGCGGTCACACGCGCACGACGGCGCTGGACGGCGACGGCCGCGTCGTGGCGGAGCATTGGGTCGTGCATGGAGCCGGCCACGCGTGGGCGGGCGGCGACCCGGCCGGCTCGTACACGGATGCGGCGGGGCCCGATGCGTCGGCCGAGATGCTGCGCTTTTTCCTCGATCGGACCGCGGGCTGAGCGGCCGCTGTTGCGAAGGCGCCAGGTTTGCTATGCTGGAGGATTCCCGTGATCGTTGATGGAGTACACGATGGTTTCCCTGCAAGAGCAGCTGATGAAGGCCGGGCTGGTCGACAAGAAGAAGGTCAAGGTCGCCAACCAGGAAAAGGCCAAGCAGCAAAAGATTGAGCGCCGCACCGGCGTGCAAAGCGTCAACGAGACGAAGGAGGCCGTGCTCGAGGCGCAGCGCCAGCAGGCCGAGCGTGCCCGCGCGCTGAACGCCGAGCGCGACGCCGCCGCGGCCGCGAAGGCCGTCGAGGCGCAGATCGCGCAGATGATCCAGGTGAACCGCCAGACCAAGGGCAAGGGCAGCCTGGACGTCGCGTACAACTTCACCATCGGCACGAAGATCGAGCGCATCCACGTGTCGGGCGCGGTGCGCGACCACCTCGTGGCCGGGCGCTTGTCCATCGTCGCCCACGGTGGCGGCTTCGAGCTCGTGCCGCGCGTGATCGCCGACAAGATCGCGGAACGGGCGCCGGAGCGCGTCGTGCGCGTCAACAAGGCCGCAGAACCCGTCGCGGCCGACCAGGACGATCCGTACAAGGACTTCAAGATTCCGGACGACTTCGACTGGTAAACCACCGGCGTCGACCCACGTCACATAAGGACCCGACGGTCCTGGACTTGTCGTTTCTTTATGCTAGCTTGGATGGATCAGTGATCCCGAGGAGGCTGGCATGGCATCTCCGCAACGACAGTATGTGGCGATCTCCGACCACGCGCTGCAGCAGACCGTGGGCTGGATCGCATTCGCGATGCCTTTGTTCGTGAGGGCCGTGGCATTCCTGCACGACGGCATCTGGACGACGAATTCGATCAGTGCCTATTACTACACGAGCCTGCGCGACGTGTTCGTCGGTGCACTTGTCGTCGGCGGCGTCGTGCTCGCGTTCTTCCCGTCGCCGCACAAGATCGACCGCTGGCTGTCCCGCATCGCCGGGGTGGCGGCCGTCGGCATCGCGCTGTTTCCCATGTCGATCGAGGAAGGCGTCATCGACTGGGTGGGCGCGACGACGCCGGAAGCGCGCAAGGCCTATGTGCAGGCGCTGGAGCACGGCCCGCACGGGCCGCTGCACTACCACTATGCGTTCGTCGTCGTCTTCTTCGCCATTGTCTTCTACCTCGTGACGTTCCGGTTCAAGGCCAATACGCCTGCTGATCCGACGGAGCGCAAGCGCAAACGCAACAAGGTGTATGCCGTGTGCGGCTACCTGATGGGAGCCGCGTTCCTGTGGATGGCCGTCCTCTGGCTCCGGCACCACAGCGACCAGAACGAGATGGCCTCGATCTTTTATCCGGAAACGTTGGCCGTGATGGCGTTCGCGGCCGCCTGGCTCGTCAAGGGACAAGTGGTGTTGAAGGACCGACCGCGCACCGCGCCCGTCGCGCACCCGGCCATCAAGGTGATCCCCGCGACCTAGCGCTTCTTGACGGGAAGCGCGAGCCAGCCGCGCCAGCGGCCTTCCGGCGTGCGCTCGACTTTCTGGATGTGCGGCCGGGTGCTGTCCAGGCGCCAGACGGCCTGCTTGTCGAGCCAGTCCTCGTACATGGAGCGGAAGCGCGGCCACTCGTCGTCGAAGTCGAGGCAGGCGTAGCTGCCGGCCGGCAGCACGCGCAGGCCCAGGGCCGGATCGACGACCGTGTCGTCGGCGCAGCCGAAGTCGTAGCAGTATTCGCGCTCGCCCGTGAAGCCGGGGTCTTCGTCGAACACGCCATACCACGCCGTGCCGGTGGGCACGCCGTCGGCCTGTTCGCGTTCGCGGATGAAGTCGTGGCAGGCGAACGACAGCGCCGCGCCGGACTGGCCGAAGAAACGCTGGTAGCGCAGGTTCAATGCCGGCAGGCTGCGCACGGCGATGCGGGCGGCAATCGTGCCGGGCTCCGGCGGGCAGTAGGGTGCGAGGATCGCTTCCAGGTCGTCCGGCTCGGCCACGAAGAAGCTGACGTCGCTTTCGCGCCCCACCTGCTGGTCCATGTAGTCGCGCCAGCCGCCTTCGCGCCACGCCTTGGCCGACATCGCGAACTGCTGCTTGAATGCCTTGGCGAACGCGGCGTTCGACGGAAAGCCGCAATCCTGGGCGATGCGCACGATGGGCACGTCGGGCTCGTGGCGCAGCAGGTGCGCCGCGCGGCGCAGGCGGCGCTTGCGCTGGTATTCGACGGCCGAGAACCCCGTCAGCTCGCGGAAGATGCGGTCGAAGTGGAACGACGAATAGCTGGCCGACGCCGCCAGCGATTTCAATGCGAGCGGATCGCCGACCGAGTCCAGCATGAGGTCCATGACTTCGTACAGGCGCGACACGCGCGCGGCGGTCTTCATGCGCTGGGCCTCCGGGCGTGGGCCGGCCGGATGGGGACGGATCGGGAAAAACGCGTCATCAACGGCGATCGTTACAAAAATGAAATAACTAGTTTCCGTAAATAACACGGCCTTGGCAAGCATTTGCCGCCGAAGGGCAGGAGAGTGTTGTCGGTACGCGTCCCGCCGGCGCCGAACCAAAAAAAATGGCACATGCGCGCATGTGCCATCCGGAGTGGGGCAGATACCCCGTTCAGTTCATGCCGCCCTGGGCGACGGGGGCAGCGGGTGCCGCCGGTACCGATGCGGCCGCGGCCGCTGCCGGTGCCGCGGCCTGCGGTGCCGCTGCCGGCGCGCTGGTCTGCTGGCCCATCATGATCTGGAACGTGTTCGGGTAATCGTAGCCCGCGCCCGTCGCGGCATCGACACCGGCACCGATGAAGCCGCCGACGAGGATATTGCCCGCCATCATGCCCTTGGTCGCGGACTTGATCGAGGCGAGGCCCGGATCGAAGCCCAGTTTTTCGCATTTCACGCTCATGTCGCCGTAGGCGCGGTGCACGGTGACCGTGCCCGGCGTCGTCACGTAATAGACGCCCTTATCGTTTTCGAGCTTGCAGGTGGCGCCGATGACGGGGCCGCTCGAGTGCAGCGTCTCCACCGAGACGATTTGATTCGTACCGCTGACGATCGACGCACATCCCGTGAGGCTGCTCGCGCCGGCCAGGACGGCCGTCATCATCGCGATGCGCAAAATTTGTTTGGACATATTCTCTCCCTGGACTTGGCCGACGAGTCGGCCGTTTATTGTTGGAAACATATTTATACATATGCAAGTATTTTTTTGCAATAAATATTTTCCAAAATCAAGGAAAGAACCCCATTCTTATCTTGCCTGCCGCGTCACCTCCAGCTTCGACAGGTCGAATCCTTGTCGCTCCAGGCGGTCGAGCAGGGCGCCGTACGCCTGGCGCGACACGGTCGGCGTGCGTGCCAGGATCCACAGGTAATCGCGGCCGGGCTCGCTGACGGCAGCCAGCTGGTAGTCCGGATCGAGGTCGATCACCCAGTAATCGCCCCACACGAACGGCAGGAACGACAGCCAGCGGGGTGCGAAGCGCACCTTCAGCGTGGCCGACGTGGGGCCGCCCAGCTGGCGCGCCGTGCCGACGGCGTCGATGACGGTGCCGTCCGCGCGACGGCAGCGGTTGATGACCTGGACGGTGCGGTCCGGTTGCAGGCTGTAATGCGCCGTCGTGTCGCCTGCGCACTTGCTCTGGAAACGGTTCGGGAATTTCGCGATTTCGTACCAGACGCCCATATAGCGGGGCACGTCGAGGCTCGGGATCGGCGTGACGGGCGCGGCACGGGCGCCCCGTTCGGCGGCCAGCAGGGTGGCGCTGGCGCCGAGCAGGCCGAGCAGCAGGAGGATCAGGCGGGAATTCGGCAGCATGGGCAGCATCGGTTGACTGAACGGTATCTATCCTACGACAACACGGCGCCGGCCGGCGCCACCTGCGCACGCCGAGGGATATGCCGTTCGGTATCGGCCGTGCCGAAAATTTCATCAGCGGCGCATGGTTTTTCCACTTGTCATGTCGATAGCATGCATATACCCGCCAATCCGGTGGGCATAACAAGATGAATGCGTAGAGGAGACTTCCATGAAACTGTTCTTGGCCATCGCGGCCTTTCTGATCGCCTGTTCGGCGTCCGCGCTGGACTTGCAGGGCCTGCAGAATTCCCACGACCCCGGCACGATCGTGAAGGACCACGACACCTATTTCCACTTCACGACGGGCACCAACGGCATCTGGTATTCGACGTCGACGGACCTCGTCAACTGGGGCACGACGACCGGCAACGTGTTTTCGTCGACGAGCTATCCGTCCTGGATCACCAGCAATTTCCCGAACTGGAGCAAGGGCTCGTTCTGGGCGCCGGACGTGATCAAGATGAACGGGTATTTCTACCTGTACTACTCGGTGACGGACACGTTCGGCTATGCGAATTCCGCCATCGGCGTCGCGCGCTCGCCGTCGCTGAAGAACCCGGTGTGGACGGACCTCGGCATCGTCGTGCAATCGAGCGGCAGCCCCGGCGCGAACGTGATCAACGCGATCGACCCGGCCGTGTTCCGCGACCATGACGGCAAGGTCTATCTCACCTACGGCTCGTTCTTCAACGGCATCGGCGTGGCCGAGATCAACCAGAGCACGGGCAAGCTGGCAACGAACGTCACGCACCTGATCGGCGGGAACGGCCTGGACATGGAAGGCGCCTACATCACGCGCAACAAGGGCTATTACTACCTGTTCGTCAACCGCGGCGCCTGCTGCACGAATCCGCTGTCGAACACGACGTATTACGTCGAAGTCTATCGATCGACGAGCGTGACGGGCCCCTACACGGGCGGTAACGTGTACAACGGCACGAACACGGTGATGCCCAACGTCGACGCCGCGGCGCCCACGCACAAGGGCCCCGGCCACGTGGGTGTGCTGAAGAAGGATGGCTGCAACTACGTGTCGACGCACTACGTGGACACGAGCGACGGCAACGCCAAGCTGCAGCTGATGCGGATGACGTACGATGCCAACGACTGGCCCGTCCTGACCCGCAACTTCACGAGCATCACGAGCTGTGGCGGCATCAGCGACGACCCGTACGTGTTCACGTCCGCCCTCAGCGGCAAGGCGATCACGGTGGCGAACGCGTCGACGGCAAACGGTGCCCTCGTGCAGCAGCTGACGTATTCCGGCGCCCAGAACCAGAAGTGGTACGTGATCGGCCATGGCGATGGCTACTACAGCATCATCAACGCGAACAGCCTCCTCAGCATGGACGACTACAACAACTCGACGACGGCGGGCACGAACATCGCCCAGTGGGGTTACTGGGCCGGCAACGGCCAGCAGTGGAGCTTCGCCAGCGCCGGGTCCGGTTACTTCACGGTGAAGAATCTTCTGTCCGGCATGGTGCTGGACGTGCAGAACAAGAGCACGGCCGACAATGCGCAGATCATCCAGTATCCGTCGAACGGCGGCACCAACCAGAAATGGGCGATGGGCGCGCAGTAAGTGCGTGAGAGGGCGGCGGCTGCCGCCTTTTTTGCTGTTTATATTGATCAAAAGAAATTAATTCGAGCTCGAATTCGTTGCAAAATCGCTAGCATAGGCAGAATTGAATGTCTAGCGACGTCCGCAATTTCATCAATTTGTAATTAAAAAGCGACAACTTTTCGCACGAATGCACCGCCGATTTCATAGGGAAACCCGAATTTTGTTCAATTTCTTATTCTCAATACAATAGTTAATTTGGATATTTTTCTTCGATCGGAAATTGTTTTCTTGCTAAAGTGAAAAATCGTGCAGTTGGTAAAAAAACACGAATGGCCGGTAACCCATCGGCACTTCCACTTCAAGGCGAGAGACAATGACAACCCATCCGACTTCTTGCGTTTCCCCTGCCCGATCCGGGCTGAACAAACTGGTTCTTGGTGCCGCCGCGGCGCTGGCACTGCTGGGCACGGCCCCGGCCATGGCCGCCACCGTGAATTTCGAATCCATGGTGGCCGACACGATGTACGGCGACGGCGACACGCTGTCCGAGGCCGGCTACACGCTGCACGCGGTCGACAATCACGCGGGTACGAGCGGCGGCGTGGGCCTGCTCGTCAACGGCCTCGATCCGACCAGCTGCTGGCTGGGCGGCTGCCCCACCAACAACACGAGCCATTTCTACGCCGGCCTCAACGACGGCGGCTTCACGATCACGAAGGATGACGGCGGCGTGTTCAGCCTGCGCAGCCTCGACTACGGCTTCATCGCCCCGGTCGGCGGCCAGCCGAACGTCTCGTACGGCCAGCTGATGTTGACGGGCACGTTCGGCATGGGCGGGTCGGCCAGCATCGCCCTCGACTTCCCAGGCACCGACGGCAGCGGCAATCCGCTGTTCGATTCGGCCACGTTGCCCAGCGCGTTCGGCAACACGCTGCTGAACAGCCTGACGATCCGCGCCTGCCTGTTCGACGGCATGGGCGGCTGCACGGTCGCGAAGGACTGGTCCGATCCGACCATCTACCAGGCCCAGTTCGCCGTCGACAACCTGCGGCTGGCCGAAGTGCCCGAGCCGGCGAGCCTGGCCCTGATCGGCCTCGGCATGGGCGCGCTGCTGCAGCGCCGCCGCAAGTCCTCGTCCAACCACGCCTGATCCGCCGGAGCCGACCATGAAACTGCGTCCCATCACTTCGGCCGTCCTGTTCGCGCTGACCGTCGCCGCGGCCAATCACGCCTACGCCGACGACGTCCGGCACTCGTACATCGTCCAGCTGGCCGACAAGCCCGTTGCCACCTACGACGGCACCGTCAGCGGCCTGCAAGCCACCAAGCCGCCCAGCGGGCAGCGCCTGAACGTCGACGCGTCCAGCGTCCAGAACTACATCACCTACCTCGAGACCAAGCAGGCCGACGTCCTCTCGACGATCAACAAGGCCCAGGTCACGAACGAATACAAGGTCGTCTTCAACGGCTTCTCGGCCATGCTGACCGATGACGAAGTCCGTTCGCTCAAGAAGAATCCCGGTGTCGCCAGCATCTCGGCCGACTCGATCCTGCAGCTCGACACGAGCTACACCCCGACGTTCCTCGGCCTCGACAAACCGGGCGGCCTGTGGGACCAGCTCGGCGGCCAGGACAAGGCGGGCGAGGGCATCATCATCGGCATCGTCGACGGCGGCATCTGGCCCGAGCAGGACAGCTTCGCCGACCGCGTCGACGAGAACGGCAACCCGAGCCGCAGCGGCGGCAAGCTCGCCTACGATGCCCCGCCGGTGTCGTGGAAAGGCATCTGCCAGACCGGTGAAGGCTTCGCCGTCACCGACTGCAACAACAAGCTGATCGGCGCGCGTTACTTCAAGCAGCCGACGCAGACCTTGCACTGGACCGAATTTTTGTCGGCGCGCGATTCCGTCGCCGGCGCCGAAGGCCATGGCGGCCACGGTGACCACACGGCCAGCACGGCCGGCGGCAACGCGCATGTGAATGCCGTCATCAACGGCCTGTCGCTGGGCAAGGTCACCGGGATGGCGCCGCGCGCGCGCCTCGCCGCGTACAAAGTCTGCTGGACGGACGGCGTGACGGGCCTGAACGGCTGCGCCACGTCGAACAGCGTGGCCGCCATCGAGCAGGCCGTGAAGGACGGCGTGAACGTCATCAACTTCTCGATCGGCCCGAACGCGGGCGGCGGCGCGTTCAACGAACCGACGGAAGTCGCGTTCCTCGGCGCCGCGGCGGCCGGCGTGTTCGTCGCCGCATCCGCGGGCAACTCCGGCCCGGCGACGGCACCCGTCGCCCACATCAGCCCGTGGCTGACCACGGTCGGCAACTCCACGCACAACCGCACGTACGTGGGCGACGCCGCGCTGGGCAACGGCGTGACCGTCACCGGCGCGTCGGGCAACGCCAACACGCCGTCGGCGCCGATGATTCTCGCGAAGGACGCCGGCATGACGGGCATCGATCCGAGCGACATCAACCTGAACCGCTGCTTCGGCCCTGCCGACGGCGCGCCCGTGATGCTCGATCCGGCCAAGGTGACGGGCAAGGTCCTCGTCTGCGACCGCGGCGCCAACGTCCTCGTCAACAAGAGCGCGAACGGCAAGACGGCCGGCGCCGTGGGCGTGATCATCGCGAACGTGCCCGGTGGCGCGACGACGATCCTGAACCAGGCCCACACCATTTCGACCGTCCACATCACGAGCGCGGACGGCCAGAAGGTCAAGGATTATTACGCGGCCACACCGGGCGCCACGGCGGCGCTGAACAACCTGCGCGGCATCGTCGATCCGAACCTCGTGGCGCCGCAGATGAACAACAGTTCGTCGCGCGGCCCGAACGTGGCCAACGCCAACATCATGAAGCCGGACGTCACGGCGCCGGGCACGGACATCCTGGCCGCCGTCAGCGCGGACCTGACCCGTGACCAGCGCAATGCGGTCGCCGCCGGCTCGCCGGCACCGAGCAAGGACTTCGCGTTCTACACGGGCACGTCGATGGCGTCGCCGCACGTGGCCGGCATCGCCGCGCTGCTGAAACAGCGCCATCCGGACTGGAGCCCGGCGATGATCAAGTCGGCCCTGATGACGACGGCGTACGACACGTTCAATGACGGCCAGAACGGCTCCGTGCCGTGGGACAGCACGGCCCGCACGACCGGCACGCTGCCGTGGGGCCAGGGTGCCGGCCACGTGGCGCCGTCCGTCGCCGTCGACCCGGGCCTCGTGTACGACGCGTCCGAGATCGACTACGCGCGCTTCCTGTGCGGCCTCGGCATCACGAACGTGTATGGCCCGTCGACCTGCTCGGCCATCGGCACGATCCAGCCGTACAACCTGAACCTCGCGTCGCTGACGGCCGCCAACGTGCTGGGCATCCTGACGATGACCCGCACGGTGACCAACGTAGGCGGCACCGCGGCGACGTACAACGCGAACGCCATGCTGCCGGGCTTCACGGTCGACGTGCAGCCTGCCACGCTGACCTTGGCGCCGGGCGCGAAAGGCACGTTCACCGTCAAGCTGACCCGCACCACCGCGCCGCTGAACACGTGGGTGTACGGCAAGCTGACGTGGAGCGACGGCATGCACACCGTGCGCAGCCCGCTGACGGCCCGCGCCGCCACGATCGCCGCACCGTCCTCCGTGGCGAGCGAAGCGACGTCCGGCACGAAAGTAGTCACCATCGGCACCGGCTTCGGCGGCCCGCTGGCGATCGCCAAGTCCGGCCTGATCCCGGCCACCGAGTTCAACTCGACGGTCGTGAAGGCCTCGGACACGTCGAACGCCGTGTGCACGGGCGGCGGCGGCACGGGTGTGAACGTCCACACGGTCACCATCCCGGCCGGCACGACGAAGGCGCGCTTCGCCCTGTACGACAGCGACACGAGCGGCGACGGCCTGTCCGATCTGGATCTCGTCGTGGCACGCGGCGCGACTGTCGTCGGCACCAGCGGCGGCTCGACGTCCAACGAGATGGTCACGCTGACCAACCCGCCGGCCGGCGACTACAAGGTCTGCGTCGTCGGCTATGCGCCGGTGGGCGGCAGCGCCACGTACAAGCTGTCCACGTGGGTGCTGAACCCGGGCGCGACCGGCGGCAACTTCAAGGTGATGGCACCGAACATGGTCGCCCTGGGCGGTACGGCGTCCGTGTCGCTGTCGTGGTCGGGCCTGCCGACCGGCAAGCGTCACCTGGGTGCGGTCGGCTTCGTGAGCGGCGGGGCCGTGGTCGCCACGACGATGGTCGAAGTCGACACGACGGATCCGATCCCCCTGTTCCAGAACGCCGGCGACAAGCAGGCGAAGGTCGAGTAATCGTCCTGGCAGGGCCGCCACAAGCGGCCCCTGCGACAAAGCCGCGGCGCTCTGCCGCGGCTTTGTCGTTTTTACGGTCTGTCAGTCAGCGCGCGACGGGCGCCGTGCCGCCGGGACCGTTGGTCGGCGCACGCAGCTGGCAGTGGCCGGCAACGCACGCGGCACCCGGATCGGGGACGACGGAGCAGGTCGACATCATGCCGGCCTTGGCATCCTCCGCGCGGCGCGCGGCCGCGTGCTCGGCCACGAGCGCGCGCAGGCGCGTGCCGTCGCCGTTCTTGCTGGACCACGCGAGATAGCGTTCGGGACCGCCGCACGCCTTCGCGCCAACGCCGATCGTGTGGCATTGCGCGTCGCTGTCGCACGCGGCATCGCCGCGCTCGGCCTCGATGCGCGCGAGCAGGGGCGCGCTGCCTCGTTCGGCGCCGGTGGATGGGAGTTGCGGCGCATCGCTGCGGCAGGCGCTGCTCGCCAGCAGCAGCGCCAGGCCGGCCAGATGCGCGAGAGAACGGGAAGGGATGAGCGGGTTCATGCCCCATGATCGCGTGCGCGGCCGCGCGTGGCAAGGGGCGCACGGTTGCTTCCACCGTGGCCCGGTCACGGCACAGTCATATTCCACCGCTACAGTGCCATGCATGGATATGACCGGCGGGGCAGGCACGATGGGTGGGCGTTTGGCGGAGGGCGAAGGCAGGGCAGGCAAGCGTGTCCTCGTGCTGAGCGTGCCCGCGGGCGCCGGCCATACGCGCGTGGCCGACGCGATCCGCGCCGGCGCGCTCGCGCGCCCGGACGACACCGACGTCATCCACCTGGACGCCACCGCCTACGCGACGCCGCGCCTGCGCAGGGTCTACGCCGACCTGTACATCACGCTCGTGCGGCGCGCACCCGCCGTGTGGAGCTGGGTGTACCAGTTCACGAACGGCGCGGCGCCCGACGGCTGGGCGCACCGGCTGCGGCGCCGGATCGAACGCCGCGACAGCGCGCCGCTGCTCGACAAGATCGCCGAACTCCAGCCGGACGCCATCGTCTGCACCCATTTCCTGCCGGCCGAGATCCTCGCGCACAGCGTCGCGGACGGCACGCTGGCATGCCCGGTGTGGGTGCAGGTGACGGACTTCGACCTGCACCGCATGTGGGTGCACCGGCACATGGCCGGCTATTTCGCCGGCAACGACGAGGTCGCGTTCCTGATGCGCAAGCACGGCATCCCGGAGGACGCGATCCACGTCACGGGCATCCCCGTCATGCCCGCCTTCAGCCGCCTGCCCGACCGCGCCGCATGCGCGCGCGAGCTGGGCATCGATCCGGACCGGATGACGTTCCTGCTGATGGGCGGCGGTGCGGGCCTGGGCGGCCTCGCGGCGCTGGCGCAGCGCCTGCTGGCCATTCCCGGCAATTTCCAGCTGATCGCGCTGGCGGGCCGCAACGCGGAAGAGCTGGCGGTCCTGCAGCAGCTGGCCGCGGCGCACCCGGGCCGCCTCGTGCCGCAGGGCTTCACCGACCGGGTCGAACGGCTGATGGCCTGTGCCGACGTGGCGATCACGAAGCCGGGCGGGGCGACGACGGCGGAATGTCTGGCACTGGGCCTGCCGATGATCGTGAATGCGTCGATCCCCGGACAGGAAGAGAGAAACGCCAATTTCCTGCTCGAGCAGGGCGCCGCGATGAAGGCATTCGACGCGGCGTCGCTGGAGTATCGCGTGCGCTACCTGATGGCCCATCCGGGCGAAGTCGACCGGATGCGCGCCCGCGCGCGGGCGCTGGGGCGGCCGCATGCCGCCGCGGCCGTGCTCGAGGCTGTCCTGAAACAACCCGAATCCATCGATGCCTACGTTTGAACTTACCCATGCCGGCCAGTTCCTTGCAACCTTGGCCGCCGTCGTCGTGACCGCCTATTTATTTGCCCGCGTCGAAGTCGAGATCGAAGGCGACGCGGGCTGGGCCGCCAACCTGCCCACGTGGCGCGTGGAAGACCACCCGCTGCTCGACATCTTCTGGGGTGGCCGTGCGATGACCGGCTACCACGCGTGGATGTTTTCCTTCATCGGCGTGATCTTCCATTTTCCGCTCGCCTTCATGGGGCAGTGGTCGCCGCAACTGGAGGCGCGGGCGCTGGGCGCCGTCATGCTGTTCTGGATCGTCGAGGACTGGCTGTGGTTCGTCGTCAATCCGGCATTCGGCTGGCGCCGTTTCAAGCGCGAGCTGGTGCCGTGGCACAAGCGCTGGTTCGCCGGCGCGCCCGTCGACTACTGGATGTTCGGCGTCCTCAGCGCGCTGCTGTTCTGGTACGCGTACTGAGCGCGCCGGCGCGGCGGCCGCCGAGGTCGAGCGCGTGGCGCACACGCTGGCACAGTTCGCCGGACGTGCGCGCGATCAGCTCGTGGGGAATCTCGAATTTTTCCGTCAGCCGGTCGTAGTCCTCGAAGCCGTACGACACCATGAACGGATGCATGCCGGTGCTCGACGCGGCCACGAAATCCTTGTGTTCGTCGCCGCACACGTACGCGCGCGCCGGGTTGATGCCGAACTGTTCGCGGATGGCGCGGAACTGGCTCGTCTTCTTTTCCGACAGCGGGATGTGGACGAGGAAGTCGAGCGCGTTGATGTCGATGTCGTGGCGCTGGAACAGCTGGCGCAGCGTCTCCAGCGGCTCGTTCGTGATGTTGCGCGTGACCATGCCGACGACGACGTCCGGCGCGGCGATCAGTTCCCGCACGAGGTCGGGGATGCCGTCGTACATGGCCGCTTCCTGCCGGTAGACTTCCGTGAGACTGTCCACGAGCCGCGCGCGGCTGTTCTTGCGCAGGTTCTTCTTGATGATCGAGGGGAACTCCTTCAGCCCGCCCAGGTATTTGAAGAGATTGTGGCGCTTCTGGAAGCGGGCCTCGTCGCCGATGTCGAGACCGTGCCGCGAGAACGCGGCTTCGATGGCGGAAAAGGCGTCGATGGTGGTGCCGTCCGCGTCGAGGATCAGCAGGCGTTTCCTGGATTTGTACATGGGCATTGTGGCAGGATTCCGTTGCCTCATCATACGCGCCGGCCTGTTACCGGCGTATGACAGGCCGGCGCGTCCCCATCAATCGCGTTCGATGTCCGCGTTCGCGTCGTTGCGGATGAAGCCTTCGTCGTGGATGACGAACACCTTGTTTGCGATCGGCTTGTGATCGACGCTCGTCACGCGCCACACGGTGCGGCCATCGGCGGCCTGGATCAGCAGCGGCAGCTTCGCCGTCGTGCTCCAGCACACGTGTGTCGTCTGCGCGCCCTGCACGAGGGCGATCCATTCGCAGGCGCCGATCCCGCGCGCTGCGCCATGCGGCGTGGCGGCCGGCACGAGGCGGTAACTGCCTTGCGGGTGGCGCAGGCCGTGGCCGAGGTCGAACCAGTCGGTGAACTGGCCGATGCGGTACAGGTTGTCGCGGTCGATGTCGGTGCGGAGCTTGCGGCCGAGGTCGAGCATGGACAGATGGTAGTCCGGACTGCCCGGCTGGCGTATCGCAAAACTCTCCGCCTTGTCGTCCGTGCGGCGGCGAATGCGGCGGTCGCCATCGCGCCAGACTTCCACGTGGTGTTCAAGTCCACCCGTGAGATACGTGGCCTGGAAGTGCGTCGCCGCGGGCTCGCCCCGTGTGCTGAAGACGTGGTCGAAATCCAGCGTGGCGGCATGGGAGCAGGTCGCGGAAAACACGGCCGCGGCCGCCGTGCAGAGCACGAGCGACCGCGACGCGTGCCTTCCGGCGCAGACAGGAAGGGCGTAGGTCATGTCAGTTGCGCACCGCGCGCGCCGAGTCGAAGTAGCGGTACGACTTGCCGCCGACGGTCAGGTCCTTCACCGACAGCTCGACGTTGTACGTGCCCTTCGTCAGCGCGGCGTCCTTCGCGGCGCCCGTAGGATCGGTCGGCAGTTCGAACGCGAGGCCGGTCGCGGCGGCGGCCGGGGTCACGGTCGACGGCGTGACCGTTGGTACGTCTTTCGTGGCCGGGTTGGCGAGGCCTTCGTTCAGCACGCGGCCGTCCGCCTGCGGCATGGACAGGCCGAGCAGGTAGGCGACGGTCGGCGCCACGTCGACGTTGCCGGACGGCGTCGCGACGACCTTATTCGCGAGGAACGACGGACCGTTCGCGATCAAGGTGTTGTGCACGTCGGCGATGCCGAAGCTGCCGTGCATGCCGCGCTGGCCGCCGACGCTTTCGAACTCGATGCCCGGCATGCCCTGCACCGACGTGTTGTAGTCCCAGTTGAACGAGACGACGACGTCCGGCTGGCCGTTGCCCTGGCGCTTCGCGTTTTCCAGGTTCACCTGCGCCATCGACAGCGTGCCCGGGATGCTGCCGTAGCGGCTGTCGACGAAGATCGCGCCGTATTCCTCGCGCTGCTGCAGGAACGTGACGAGCTTCTGCACGGTGGCGGCGTCGTGGCCCGGCACGTAGAAATAGTCGGAGCCGCCGTTCGCGGCGACGACGATGCCGTTCGCCGGCAGGCTGCCCGGCGCCGGCACCTTGAAGCTGGCGACCGGCGTCGCGAGGCCCGCGCTGACGGCCTGGTATTTCGCGTTGGCCGTGCCGCACAGGCTGCCCGTCGCGTCGACCTTGACGGGGATGACGGGCTTGCCGTCGGCCGTGAGGCCGTACATGGCGCTCGTCGAGCAACCGTTGCCGTCATACGCCGCGAAGCCGCGGTAGGTCAGCAGGTCGGCCGAGCGCACGTCGCCCGAGAACGAATAGCCGTTCGGATCGGGCGCACCGATGGACGCGCCGCTCACGCCACCGGTCGGCAACGTGGTGGACGCCGTGATGGCGCGCAGCGGGTACGTCGACACGGGGCCCGAGACGCTCGAGTGGCCGTGGTCGGACACGACGACGATGTTGGTCGAGCTGTCCATGCCGTTGGCGCGCAGCGCGGCGATCAGCTCGCCCAGGCGCGCGTCCTGCGAGCGCAGGCCCGCCTTCATGTTGGCGCTGCCCGGGCCGTAGCCGTGTTCGACGTTGTCCGGCGTGCGGAACCAGATCAGCGACAGCATCGGTTTCTTCTGCGGCAGGATGTATTGCGTGTACACGGACATCATGTACTTGTTGGCCGCGTCTTCCGGCGCGCCTTGCGTCGTGTCGGCCGAATCGCGGGCGGAGATCGCGACCTTGCCGTCGGTGTCGTACGCCGTCGTGTTGAACGTGACGTAGCCGGCGCGTGCCGTCGGGCTGCCGTTGCCGGCGGCGAGCGTGACGGCGTCGCTGCCGGCATAATTCTTGACGACGTTGGCCGGCAGTGCGAAGCCGGCGCCCTGCAGGTCGGTGACGAGGCTGCGCGGCTGCACGGTATTCTCGTCGAGGAAGTAGCCGCCCTTGCCGAGGTCCTGCAGGTAGGCCGCGCCCGACTTGCCGATGGTGGCCGTCGTCAGCCCGGCCGCCTGCGCCGTCGCGAACAGGCTTTTCACGAGCAGCAGCTGGCCGCCATAGTAATCGTTCAGCGTCGTCAGCACGGCATAGTCTTCGGTGAACACGGGGTCCTGGTAATCCTGGGCCGCGCCGCCCGCGCCGGTGCCGGCCGGGATCGCGTTGCCGCTGCCCTGCGGCGGCGTCCAGAACGTGTTGCCGTAGAAGCCGCTCGTCTTCGGGAACGAACCCGTCGCGAACGACGACGAGTTCATCATCGTGAACGTCGGGTACGTGGAGTGGTTGTCGCTGAAGTTCACGCCGCTCTGGCGCAGCGCGTACAGGTTCGGGGTATCGGTGGCGTTGACGGAATCGGGCCGCAGGCCGTCCCACACCATGATGATCGTACGGGTGGCGGCCGGTGCCGCCGATGCGGCCGGCGTCGCTGCTGCGGTGGTGCCATGGCTGTCGCTGCCGCAGGCGGCCAGCAGGATGGCGAGCGCGAGCGGGGTAATCAAGGTCGTTGCTAACCTCACGAGGAGTCTCCTGGTCAGAGTCGGAAATACGCGATCGATGGATCGGGCCGCACACAGGATCGTGGGCAGGCGTGACAGGGTCGTGACAAAAAAGGCAACGGGCGGGTTTCGTTACAAAGTTAATGTTCCGGTAATGTTGGTGCCGCTGCCTCGGCGGACGACACCGTGCGCCGCTTCCTATTGACACATTTACCACACCACAAAATGGAATCGTTTCCAATTTCGTTGGAATCAGTTTATGCTGAGCGCTCGCCAAAAATTGCCGCATGCAAGACGCCGCATCGCAGCGCGCGTCTGAAGCTGACAGGAGACAACGATGTTGCGATACAAAAATATTTTCACCACCATTGGCATCGCCTTGGCGCTGGGCGCCTGCGGCGGGAGCGGCCACGGTTCATCAGCAACGACCCCGACACCGGACCCGACACCAACCCCCACGCCAACGCCAAGCTCGACGGTCGTCTGGAGCGACGAGTTCGACGGTACCAGCCTCGACGGCACAAAATGGGTGTACCAGTTGGGCAATGGCGCCAACACCGGCAATGCGGGATGGGGTAACAATGAGCTCGAGTACTACACGGACCGTCCCGAGAACGTGCGCGTCGAAGGCGGCAACCTGATCATTACGGCCCGCAAGGAACAGTTTGTCGGCACAGCGGCGGGCGGTAACGAAGGCCAGACTTTTGCCTGGACGTCCGGCCGGATCCGCTCTTCCGGGAAATTCAGCCGGACCTACGGCAAGATCGAATTCCGCGCCAAACTACCCGTCGGCAAAGGCTTCTGGCCGGCAGTCTGGATGCTGCCTGAAGATCATGTCGGCAATCCGTACGCAAGCTGGGCAGCCAACGGCGAAATCGACATCATGGAAGGCATGGGCAGCAAGCCGACCACCGTCGTCCAGACACTGCATTACGGCGGCATGTGGCCGCATAACGTGTACACCGCCAATAACGCCGCCGTTGCGGGCAGCGGCGTCAGCGAGTGGCACACGTACACGCTGGAATGGCGCTCGAACGAAATCAAATGGTCGATCGACGGCGTGGTCACATCCACGCAAACGAAATGGTGGAGTTCGAATGCCAACCCGCCGGCTGCAGATGCCGATCTCAACGCCTGGCCCGCACCGTTCGACAAGCCGTTCTACGTGCTGATCAACCTCGCGGTCGGCGGCAATTTCGACGGTAATCCGGACGCCGCGACGGCCGACAAAGGCGAGATGGTGATCGACTATATCCGCTGGTCGGCGCTGGCCGATGAAAAGCGCGATCCCGGCCCACGCCCGGCCATGACGTATCCATGGACACCGGTGAATACGGTTGCGCGCCCTGCGATCAATGGGAATTTCATCTATAACCCGTCGTTTGACTGGACGTCCAGCAATACCGTCGTGACGCAGAATCCGACTGCGCAGACGATCGACGGCGCCACGAACTCCTATTTCTGGAACCTGTTCAAGTTGAACGGTGACGCCACGGCGAGCAACGACAACGGCGCCATCAAGATCGACGTGACCAATCCGGGCACCGACGTGTGGAATGTTCAGCTGCAGCAGAATAGTGTCCCACTGACCCAAGGGCGCAAGTACCGGCTGAGCTTCGACGCACGGGCATCCACGAACCGCACCATCACGTATACGGTGGGCGCCGGCCAGGATCGGAATTTCGAATCGTACGCCGGCGGCGACCAGACGGCTGCGCTGACGACGGGCAGTCAAACCTTCACGCGCACCTTCGACATGCTGTCCAACACCAACAACGGCGCCCGCGTCGTGTTCAATCTTGCGAACGCAGGAATCAATTCGGTGTGGATCGATAATGTCGCTCTTGAAGACGTCGGCGCCGCGGACGCATCGAGCGGACCGGCGCCTGGCGTGAACATCCTGAAGAACGGCGATTTTTCGTCCGACCTGGCCCCGAACTGGACGGTCTGGTCGAATCCGAACACCGGCCTGGATGCGTCAGTCGTGAACGGCAGCGCGCAACTGGCCATCTCCCATGTGGACCCGGCGAACAACTGGCACGTTCAACTGAATCAGGTCAACGTGGCGTTGACGAAAGGCGTGAGCTATACGCTGACCTTCAAGGGCTCGGCCAGCACCGCCAAAACGGTCGGGATCGTGATTGGCGAGAACGGCGGCAGCTACGCGCGCTACCTGGATGCGACGGCGGCATTGACGCCAACCGCCGGGACCTTCACGTACACGTTCACCGCCCCGGTCACCAATGCCGCGGCCCAGTTGCAGGTCCTGGGCGCCGTCGGTCCGGCAGGGGACAATTACACGCTGACGTTCGACGATTTCAATCTCGTCGCCAATCCCTGAGGCAAACGCCGCATGGCCGCGACGCGGACGATTCAGTAGGTCAGCGTCACCAGCGACACCGCCTGCCGCGGCAACTGCATGCGGACCGTCGCCGTACCGTCGCGCGTCCCGACGGTCGTCGCCGGACCCAGTTCCGCAAGGTCGCCTGCCTTCCGCAGCTCGGCGACCTGCGCCGGCGTCGGATTCGCGGGAGAGCCCATGCGCTTCCACGCCGCGTACGAATTACTGTGCTCCTGGTCGATGCGGTAGTGGTGCATCTGCACCTGTTTCGCAGGGATGCCCGCGATACGCAGTTCGACCGGAGAGCCGGCGTCGATGACGTCGTCGTCGTGGTAATTCCAGACCATGACGGCGATGTGGTGCGCGTCCTTCGCCGCCAGCGCGTCGATGTCGGTGCGCGCGCCGCGCACGCCGGCGGCCTGGATGCGTGCGGCGTCGTACGCCTGGTCGCCCGTGACGGCCACGCGGTCGCCGCGCATCTTGCCGAGCATGCGGAAGACGTTCAGCACGGGCTTGTCGACGCCGTTGGTCGCGAGGTCGCGGAAGCCCGCGAACCACGGCTGGTCCTCGAACTCGAACGACCAGTTCACGGCGCCGATCAGGTTGACGCCGCGCCGCGCCGCCAGGTCGTACTCGCGCGCGATGGAGGCGGCCGTGTAGCTGGCGTACAAGGTGCCGTTGCGGTAGGCGTTCTCGGGATTCGTCTGCATGCCGCAGGCGGCGCAGCCTTCCGGATCGGATTCGCCGACGATGACGGGAATGCCTTTCAGCGCCGGGTATTTTTCGACGAGCGCGAAGCCTTCGTCGAGGTGGCGGAAATGCGCGTCCATGCCCATCCGCACGACGCCATCCACCACCTTCGGCGCGCCCTTCGCGTGGAAGGCGACGAAGTCGAGCGGCGTGCCCGTCTTGCCCGTCGCGTAGTTGGTGCCGTGCAGGCAGTGCGCAAGGAAGTTGTCCATGAAGCGTCCCGCGACGGCCGTGTGCGGCCCGCCGATGCGCGCCGTGGGCAGCGCGCGCTTGACGGCGGCGGCGGCCGTGTCGTACATCCTGAAGTACGCCTGTTCGGTGTCGGGCGCGATCAGGTACAGGCCGTCCGGCTCGTTCCACACTTCCCAGTACCAGCTCTCGACCTCCTTCTGGCCGTAGCGCGCCACGCTGTGCTTGACCCATTGGTAGATCAGCTCACCCCACTTGGCGTAGTCGTTGGGCGGGGTGGCCCAGCCGGTCATGATCTCCCTGTACGGTGTGCCCGGCTTCCAGTGGTGGCGATAGGGCTGCGGGCGCTGCGACAGCGCTTCCGGCATGAAGCCGATCTGCGCCAGCGGCTTCATGCCGCGTGCGATATACGTGTCGAAGATGCCGTCGACGATGGTCCAGTCGTAGACCGGCTTGCCCTGGTTGTCCTCGCTGTACATATTGGTCGAGCCCCACTTGAGCGCATAGCTGCCGTCGCCCGACGTCATGAGGTTGTGCGCGCGCACGTAGACGGGCACGGGGCTCAGCTCGGCGATCTCGCCGAGAAGCTTCTTGCCGTTCGGCGCCGTCGTGTAATTCGGTTCGTCGTAGCCGAACCACGCCCAGATGGGCGTCATCGGACCCGTGACGCGCGTCGCGTCGATGGTCAGCTTGACGGGCTGCGTGGATGCTTGTTCGGCAGCGCACAGCGGCGCGCAGGCCGCGAGGAGGAGGGCGGCGAGGTGTCTCTTCATTGTTGTTCTCGTGGTTCGGACCGATGGCGTGATGCTAGGCCGAACCTCGAGAGGCGTCCAATGACGGTTTTTGCGCGGGCCATATCGAATCGGATATCGCTGGAAAAACAAACGCCACCCGGAGGTGGCGCTGTCGTTCGATGTCGTTGGTTGCTGGCCGCTCAGCTCTTGCGCACGAACTCCGACTTCAGGCTCATCGCGCCGAAGCCGTCGATCTTGCAGTCGATGTCGTGATCGCCGTCGACGAGGCGGATGTTCTTGACCTTCGTGCCCTGCTTGACGACGCCACCGCCGCCTTTCAGCTTCAGGTCCTTGATGACGGTGACGGTGTCGCCGTCCTGCAGGACGTTGCCGGCCGCATCGCGCCAGACGCGGGCAGCTTCGACGGCGGCGGCGTCCGCCTGGATCGGCCATTCGTGCGCGCATTCCGGGCAGACGTAGTTGCCGGAGCCGTCTTCATAGGTCAGGGCGGAGCCGCAGGCGGGGCAGGGAGGGAAAGTGGACATGACAGGAACTCGGATTGGACGGTGATTCGGTGCGGACGTCGCGGGCGGCCCGGCTGGTGCGGGCCCATCGAACGCCGTATTATGATTGCTGATTATAAACGAAGGAGACGCCCATGAAGCTACGTCCCGCCGTGTCCTGCTGCCTGATCGCGTCCGCGCTGCTGGCGTCGAACGCCGCGCAGGCGCTGCAGCTGGGAGAAAATTTCCGCCATCGCCTCGAACAGCGCCGCGCCGAACGGGCCGAGCGCAGCGGGCGCGACGAACGCAACGGCGCGTCCGCCCTGCAGGAAATGCAGGTGCAGGGCCGCAAGGTGCTCGTGCACGTGCCGGCCGGGTACGATCCCACTCGTCCGGCGCCGCTCGTGCTGGCCTTCCACGGCGGCGGTGGCGATGCCGCGTTCATGGCCGACGACAGCCGCTACGGCCTGCAGCGCGAGGCCGACCGGAGCGGCTTCATCGTCGCCTTCCCCAACGGCGCGAGCAAGCTGCCCGGCGGCCGGTTCGCCACGTGGAACGCGGGCGGCTGCTGCGGCTACGCGCGCGACCAGGGCAGCGACGACGTCGGCTTCGCGCGCGCGGTCGTGAGCGCGCTCGAGGCGAAGTATGCCGTCGACACCCGCCGCGTGTTCGCCACCGGCATGAGCAACGGCGGCATGCTGGCGCACCGGCTCGCGTGCGACGCGGCGGACGTGTTCCGGGCCGTGGCCTCCGTCGCCGGCACCGACGCGACGACGCACTGCACCCCGTCGCGGCCCATCTCCGTGCTCCATATCCATGCCCATGACGACGACCACGTGCTGTTCGATGGCGGCGCCGGTCCCGGCGCGTTCCGCGACCAGAGCATGGTGATGAATTTCGTGTCGGTGCCTGAGACCGTCGCGCGCTGGGTGCAGCGCGACCAGTGCAGCGGCAGCCCGCAGCGGGTGCTGCAGGTGGCCGGGGCGTACTGCGATGCGTACAAGAGCTGCGCGGGCGGCGTCCAGGTCCAGGTCTGCGTGACGGACACGGGCGGCCATTCCTGGCCCGGCGCGGACCGCGTACGACCGGGCAAGGAAACCGCATCGACGGCCCTGGATGCGAGCGCGACGATCTGGCGCTTCTTCGACAGCCAGGCGTCGCGCCCCGCAGCGCGACCCTGAACGACGCCGCGCTCCACCTCCAGCGCGTCAGCCGGGCAATCCGCGCGACGGGCCGATCCGTCGCGTTTCCGGCCCGGAACGATCGATTGCAATCGACCGGCATGGTGGCCGACGGCCGCGTCAGTGCGTGTCCTACAACCGGCCGCAGCCCCGTGCGGATAATGAACTGACACGACATGAGGGGGCCCCGTGACATCGATTCCTTCCAGGCGAGTGCCCACAGCGGATAGCGGAGGATGGCTGGAGAGCTACGGGCGGGTGATCGCGAAGATCGCTTGTCCGGCCTACTGCTGTACACGGGAGGGCGCGGTTGCGCACAGCAACCGCTCGGCGCGCCGGCTTTGGGGGCGGACGCCTTCTTCGGACGAGGAAGGGCAATGGGACGGTTTCGCCGCCCTGTATCAGGCCGACGGTACGTCCTTGGCGAAATCCGCGTCGCCCGCCGCGCTGGCCGCGCAAGCCGGCGCCGAGCCGCAGTCGACCGAGTTGGTCGCGGAATCGGTGGACGGGCACAGGCGCGTGCTGGTCATCCACGCACAGCCGGTCGAAGGTGCGGATGGCGCCGTCGCCGGGGTGCTATGCTCGGTGACCGACACCAGTGAGCGGCACGGTCTTGCTCGCGAAGTCCAGCGCGAGCGCGACAGCCGGGATGCGTTGCTCCGTACGCTTGCGCATGAATTGCGCAATCCGCTGTCGTCGGTCATGACGGCCGCGTGCCTCCTTCAGCGTCGGCAGGGTGCGCCCGATATCGCACGGATGGCGCGCGTCATCGAACGCCAGACGAGGCAACTCGCGCGCTTCATCGGCGACCTGCTCGAGGCGTCGCGCGTCGAGCATGCGTGCGACATTCCGGTCGAGATGCGGACCAGCAGCGTCGGCAAGGTGCTGGAGCTCGCACACGACGTGGTGGACGGTATCCTGAGCGGCCGCGGCCAGCGGCTGCGGACCGAGACGACGGCGGAAGACACGGTCCTGTGGTGCGACCCGGAGCGGCTCGCACAGGCGCTGGGCAATGCCTTGCTCAACGCCAGCGAGTTCTCCGATGATGGCGCGGAGATTTTACTGACGGTCGCGACCGATGGCTTGTTTCTCGAGATGTTGGTGACGGATCATGGCATCGGTGTCGAAGCCGACGAACTGGGCGCCATGTTCGAACCCTTCCGTAAATGCGCCGCCCATCCGGCCCGTATGCCCTCGGGCGCCGGGCTGGGGCTGGCGATCGCGCGAAGCGTGTGCCGGGCGCATGGCGGCACCGTGTCCGCCCGCAGCGAGGGGCGGGGCCAGGGTACGCGGTTGACATTCATCCTGCCGGTGGTCGGCGTCGCGGCGCCGTCGTGAGTCCGGCATGCACGCGGCCTCGGCATGCACGACGCCGCTCCGATCCGTCCCGCCGTACTGCGCAGCGACGACGATGTGCCTGCGCTCCATAACCGTTTCGCTGCGGTTGACGCTCTTACGAAAGGGCATATACTGGTCTGCACTCGGTTCCAGCAGCCACGCACGAAGCGGCCGTCTGCATCGCTGTTTGCCGCCAGGAGGACTGATGCGGCACCCGTGCCGATCATGCCGGCAGTCTCGACGTCCACCTCGCGCGCCCGATGCCGAGCCGGTTCCGGGCGTTGGCCGGTTGCGTCGGGCGTAGTCGGGAGCACGGGCGACAGCGGAGGAGACATGGCAAATCGAGTCCTCATCATTTCTCCGGATACGGAGGATACCCGTACCTTGAGACGGTCGCTGGGACATGCACGCGACGGCCCTTTCGATGTGGAGAGCGTGTTCACCCTGGCGCAAGGTGTGGAGCGCATCCGCCAGGGCGGCATCGATGCGATCCTGGCGGATTTGACGCTGCCGGACAACCAGGGCCTGGCCTGCTTCGACCAACTCCACGCAGCGGCGCGGCATGTGCCGATTTTGACGCTGTGCGACCTCGACGATGAAGCGGACGCAAAGGAAGCGGTCCAGCGCGGCGCCCAGGGTTGGTTGTCGAGGGGGTACTTCGACAATTACCTCGTGCCGCAATCCTTGCGCAATATTATCGAACGCACGAAAGTCGAGCAGCGTCTGTATGTTGCCATGGCACGCGCAGAAATTACGCTGAACTCGATTGGCGATGCCGTCATCTCGACCGACATGACGGGCTGCGTCGATTACTTGAACGCCGCGGCCGAACTAATCACCGGCTGGTCGCGCAAGAAAGCGCATGGACGGCCGATCGCGGAAGTGCTCGACATCGTCGACGGCGTCACCCGCCGCCAGGTCGTCAACCCTGTCGAATACGTCCTGCAGAGCGATCGCGCAACCGGGTTGACCAGCGATGCCGTGCTTGTCGGCGTCCACGGCAAGTGCATTCCGATCGAGGATTCGGCCGCACCGATCCACGACTGGGACGGGAAGATCGTCGGTGCCGTGATGGTGTTCCGGGACATCTCGAACGCGGTGGCACTGATGTCCAAGATGCGGCACCAGGCGCAGCACGATTTCCTCACCAAACTGCCTAACCGCATCCTTCTGAACGACCGCATCAGCCAGGCGATTGCCTCGGCCAGGCGCAACAACGCCAACCCGGCACTGTTGTTCCTTGATCTGGACAAATTCAAGCATATCAACGACTCCCTGGGACACGCCGTGGGCGATCAGTTGCTTCAGGCCGTTTCGGAACGCCTCGTCAACTGCGTGCGAGCCTCCGACACCGTCAGCCGCCACGGTGGCGACGAGTTCGTGATCCTGCTGGCGGACGAACGGCAGCCGCATGACGCGGCCCTGGCGGCCGAAAAAATATTGCTCGCACTGTCGACGCCGTTCCTCATCGAAGGGCAGCAGTTGCATACGTCAACCAGTATCGGCATCAGCGTATTCCCGCTCGACGGTATGGATGCCGCCGCCCTGATCAAGAATGCCGACACCGCGATGTATCACGCCAAGGAGCACGGGCGCAATAATTACCAGTTCTTTTCCCATGACATGAATACGCGCGCCGTGGAACGGCAACTCATTGAAAACAATCTGCGCCGGGCGCTCGAAAGCCACGAATTCAGGCTGCACTACCAGCCGAAGGTCGACCTGAAAACCAACCGCATCACCGGTGTCGAAGCGCTGCTGCGCTGGGAGCACCCGGAATGGGGCTTGGTGCTGCCCGAGCGTTTCATCATGATTGCCGAGGAATGCGGCCTGATCATTCCGATCGGGCGTTGGGTATTGAATGAAGCGTGCGAGCAGGCGGTGCGCTGGCGTAACGAGGGCATTTCGCCGGTGTCGATCGCGGTCAACGTGTCGGCGCTGGAATTCCGCCATCGCGATTTTTTCGAGCACGCACTGGCCATCCTGCAGACCACCGGCGTGGACCCGACCTGCCTGCAACTCGAATTGACCGAGAGCGTGCTGATGCGCGACGTGGCGACCAGCGCCACCTTGCTGGCCCAGTTCAAGGCGATGGGCGTACAGATCGCCGTGGACGATTTCGGCACCGGCTATTCCAGCCTGAGCTACCTGAATCAATTCCCGATCGACGTGCTCAAGATCGACCAGTCGTTTGTCAGGGCGATCGATACCGCGCAGGACAGCGATGGAGGCATCGTCAGCGCGGTGATCGGCATGGGCAAGAACCTGAACCAGCGTGTCATCGCGGAGGGCGTCGAAGATGCGGGGCAGTTTGCATTCCTCGATGCGCACGGATGCAATGAGGGCCAGGGCTACTTCTTCAGCAAGCCGGTCAACGCGGGTCAGATGCAGGCGATGCTGAATACGGGCGCGTGCATCTGACCATGTCGGCGCAAGGCGGTCGTCAACGCGGCGGTCCGGCGTGGCCCGTTTTCCTCTTATTCACACGGAAGGTCCGTTTGGCGTGCGGCTTGGCTTCAGCGCCGGCGGGGGCGCGCCGGGCCAGCTGGTGCCGGTCCTCGATGTAGACAGGGTTGGATTGCTCCATGATGCCAATGGCCCGGACCGAGTCCGGTCCGGCCGCTCCGGTGAGGGTGATGACGTGGCGTCCGGGCAGGAAGGCCGATTCGTCCACGCGCGCGGGCTCATCGTGCCACCGGCCGAACAACCGCGCGAGTATCTGCCTGAGCGCGCCTCCGGAGCCCGCGTCGGGCCTGCAAGCCGCGTCGCCGGCCTCGGGCGGGCTGACGAGCGAGGTCCCGGAGCGCGGAAATCCCGAGAGGAGCAATTCGTCCAGCACGTGCTGGGCATCGCCCCGGTTGTTGAAGACTGCTGTGAGATCGTGGCGCATGACGTGCCTCTTTTCGCTTGCGGTTTCAATCAGGCCGCGGCCTTGTTCCAGACGACTTCCGTTGGGGCGGGGGACGATGCGCCTGGTATCGGCGAGGCGGCCGACGGATTCAGGCTGTCGACCATCGAGCTGGGAATCAGGATCGTCGCGCCGCGCTCCTTCGTGGTTTCGTAGATGATGTTCATGGCCCGAAGCTGCAGGGCGGCCGGATGGCCCGCGTACATGTCGGCCGCCTCGACGAATTTCCCGGCAATGGCGGCTTCGGCCGAACCAAGAATGACCCGCGCCTGTTTTTCGCGTTCGGCCTGGGCCTGGCGGGACATGGCATCCTGGAGTACGACAGGAATGGCGACATCGCGGATTTCCACCGAGCCTACCGACACCCCCCAAGGCGCCGTTTTCTTGCCGATCGCTTCCTTGAGCTGTTCATCGGCTTCCTTGCGGTCGGATAACAGCGCTGCCAGCATCGACGTGCCGATCATTTCCCGCAACGACGTCTGGGCAACCCGGTCGATCGCCTCGCGGTAATTCGTGATCGCCAACGCGGCTTTCTCGGCATCGTGGACGTGCCAGAAGATGATGGCGTCGACGTTGACGGGGACGGTATCCTTCGTCAAAGCCTGCTCGGCGTTGAAGGCGGTGGTCTGGATGCGTCCGTCGATGACCGCAACGACATTGTCGATGACGGGAACGATGGCGAACAGTCCTGCGCCTCTGACGCTTTGCAGTTTCCCCATCCTTAATATGACGAATTTTTCCCACGTGTTTGCGACCTTCAGCGACATCGCGATGATCACCGCAAGGACAATGAACGGGAACCCTAGAAACGGGTTGACCCAATAAACGAGGACCGCGCCAACGGCAAGGCTGGCGGCGGTCAGAAACGATGTGATCGGATTCATGATGGTGTCCTGTTGACGCTGTCGGTATGCTGGAGCGGGGGACTGATCAGGACCTTACGCGATCCCAGCCATGGCGTACCGCCGCTTTCACTTTGTCCCAGGTTGACGACGCGTTGCCGGCGTGCCGTGTTTTCCACGCTGCGGCCAGCGCCGGCTCGACGTCCCGCCAATCCTTGTCGCGGTCGTTCTCGCTGCGCCGGGCTTCGCTCCCGTAGAGGTAGGCCGCCATGTAATCGTCGTGCGCGGCGCTGTCCGTATCCTGGGAGGAGGCTGGGGTGGGGACGTGCAGCCTGCCGTCGTCCGGATGGACCCATTGCGAGTCCGCGCCCATCGTTGCCTCGAAGGTGTTGCCGGTCGGCGGCGAGTCGGCACTCTGGGTGCCGAAGTAGCGACTGTCTTCATGGGCGCGGCGCTGCAGGGAGCCGGGCTCGGTACCGGGAGGGTAGGTGAATCTCGTTCCAGGCACATCCGTTCCAGCATCGACACTGCCATGGGCCGGCTCGTCATCAAGGTCTTCGATGCCGATCGGACCGACACGTGCGGTATTGGCGCGGGAATAATTAGAGGCCAGCAACTCGTCGAGTACGTGCTGGGTATCGCTTCGATGAGCGAAGACTGCCTTCAATGTGTGTCGCATGGCCTGACCCCCGATGTGAGCGTTGCAAACAGGGGTAACGGGCGATGCCGGTATGCGTCATGCCGTCGAGCATGACCGCTCCCCTGTACTACTTGCGTCGTGCCGGGGGAGTGGCCATGACCGACGGCCGGTTTCCGTGCATTGCCGTTGAATTACCGCGACCACGCGGTGTGGGTCACTTCATGCAGTACGGCGCTTGAACTATAAAATCATACGCCTATTCGGCGTCCGCCGCGCGCTGTTTCGCGCGTCGTTCTTGGGCGAGGCCGGCAAAGAGGGCCGGCAGAAATGCGGGCGCCGGATCGGGCGACGGGGCATCGTGCTAGTATCGCCTTGGATGGCCATTCACGCCGCAAGGCACGGAGGCATGTGATGAGACTGATTGAAGCGGATGAGCTCAGACAATTCTCGGAAATCCTGAAGAGCCGGTCATGTTCTCTTGCGGACTTTGAACTGTACGAGCTGGATACGACGGATCCGAAAAGCGACGAATTGTCGCCGATGAAGGGCTTCGTCCAAATACGACGTAAATCCAACGATGTGGTCAGGGAATACGTGACCGGTGACGGCACCTCATGGGTTTCCGTTTTCGAAAAAGACCTGGGCACTGGCCGCTTCGGTTGAGAAAACCTTCGCAGCTTTATTGGACCGTACGGGGAGATTTCTGGCGCCACCAACAAAAACGCCGATCGGCATGGATCGGCGTTTCTGTTTGGATGTTCGTGGTGGCCCGGGGCGGAATCGAACCACCGACACAAGGATTTTCAATCCTCAGTGCGCGCGCGGAGCGCCAGGAGTGGCGTTGCCGGGTTGCCGGCTTACGGGCAGATGTTCAGGCGGCATGCCATCCTTGAACAACTGGCGGAGCTGCTGGCGCAGCTCTGGGGTATCGTCGTGATGGTGCACCGAAACCGCATGTTCGACAGCGGCTTGCAATAACTCTTCCTCGCTGTCGGCCGAGATGGCGACAGTGCAATGCGTTTCGCTTGGAAATTCCCGGCAATCGATGAATTTGCGCGTCATGATCGGCTCCTTTACTCAATGAGCGGGCAGCGTGCCCACTCGTTTCAGTATAGGCAGAAGGTGTCGTTCGCGCTGTAAAAGTGCCAGTCGTGGCCAGCGACGGGCTCGCCGAAGCACAAAACAAAAACGCCAACCTGCATGGGTTGGCGTTTTTGTTTGACTTCAGAATTCTTGGTGGCCCGGGGCGGAATCGAACCACCGACACAAGGATTTTCAATCCTCTGCTCTACCAACTGAGCTACCAGGCCAAGGCGGCGCAGTATAGCACGGGTTACGTAAAATCCATAATTTTTGTCGCGCCGGCCGGCGCCCGGTTCAGGCGCGCGCGGCCGCGCGCTCGGCGGCCCGTTCCTCGTGCTGGCGGTCGAGCGCCATGCGCAGTTCCTTGCGGCCCTTGGCTTCCTCGTAGCGGCGCTGCTCGTCCGGCGTGAACGGGCGCAGCGGCGGTACGGGGACGGGCTGCTTGTCGTCGCCCACCGCCACCATCGTGAAGAAGCAGCTGTTCACGTGGCGCACCTGCTGGGTGCGGATGTTTTCCGCGACGACCTTGATCCCGATTTCCATCGACGTGCGGCCCGTGTAGTTCACGGCCGCCAGGAACGTCACCAGCTCGCCCACGTGGATCGGCTGGCGGAACGTCACCTGGTCGACGCTCATCGTCACGACATAGGTGCCGGCATAGCGGCTGGCGCAGGCATAGGCCACCTGGTCGAGCAGCTTCAGGATGTTCCCGCCGTGTACGTTGCCGGAAAAATTCGCGGTATCCGGCGTCATCAGGACCGTCATGGTGAGTTGGTGGGCGGGGAGGTTCATGGCGTCGAGCGTAAAGATGAAAAGAATAGGACGATGTTGCCTGAGAAACTCGGTTGCGGCAACAACGCCCTGTCCTCGACGTTGCGACCGTCAGAATTCTTCCCACTCGCCGTCGACGGTGGCGGCCGCCGGCTTCGTGGCCGGTCGGGCGGCGGACCGGGTTGCCGCCGCCGCGGGCCGGCGTGCGGGCGGCAGCGCGGGTTTCGTCGCGGCCGGCTTAGGCGCAGCCGACATCGGCGCAGCGGGCCGCGTGGACGCCGGCACCGGCCCGCCGTCCACGCGGAACAGCGCCACCAGCCCGGCCAGCGCCTGCGCCTGCTCGTGCATCGCCTGCGTCGTGGCCGCCGATTCCTCGACGAGCGCCGCGTTCTGCTGGGTCACGCCATCCATCTGCACGATCGCCTCGTTGACCTGCCCGATGCCGCTGGCCTGTTCGCGGCTCGACGCGACGATCTCGTTCATGATGCCGGTGACGCGGCCGATGCTGTCGACGATGTCCTGCATCGTCTGGCCGGCCTGGCCCGCGAGGGTCGCGCCGTCGGCCACGCGCTGCGTGGACGCGTCGATCAGGTCCTTGATCTCCTTGGCGGCGGCGGCCGAGCGCTGGGCGAGGGCGCGCACCTCGGCCGCGACGACGGCGAAGCCGCGGCCTTGCTCTCCCGCGCGCGCCGCTTCCACGGCGGCGTTCAGCGCGAGGATGTTGGTCTGGAAGGCGATGCCGTCGATGACGGCGATGATGTCGACGATGCGCGCCGACGACGCATTGATCGCACCCATCGTGTCGACCAGCTGGCCGACCATCGCACCGCCCTGTTGCGCCACGCGCGCCGCGTCGCCGGCCATGCGGTTGGCTTCCTCGGCGTTGGTCGAGTTGTGGGCGACGGCCGCCGTCAATTCCTCCATCGACGACGCCGTCTCTTCCAGCGCCTGCGCCTGGTTTTCCGTGCGGTGCGACAGGTCTTGCGCGTCCCCCGTCATCGTGGCGATGGCGGCGCCGATCGTGCCCGTGCCCGCGCGCACGTCGGCGACGATGCCGGCGAGGCTCGCGCGCATGCGTTCGAGGGCGGCCATCAGGCTGTCCTTGTCGCCGCTGCGCACGGGGACGGCCACGCACAGGTTGCCGCCCGCGATCTCGGCCGCCACCTGCGCCGCCGCGGCGGGCTCGCCGCCGAGGCGCCGGAACAGGGCGCGCGCGAACAGCGTGCCGGCCGCGATGCTGAAGACGAGCGTGCCGAGGCACAGCGCGGACAGCACGCGGCTGCTGCGGTCCGCGCTCTCGAGCACGGTCGCGACGCGCGTGTCGATCTCCTTCTGCTGCAGTTCCAGCAGGACCTTGATCTGGCCGAGGTACGCGGTCACGGCGGGCATGAACTCGTCGTCGAAGACCTTGCGTGTCTCGGCGTCGTTGCCCGCCTTCTTGAGGGCCATCACGCGGTCGCGCGTGGCGATGTAGCGGTGGCGCGCCGTGCCGATGCGCTCGAAGACGGCTTGCTCCTCCGGTGTGTCGAGCAAGGCGCCCACCTGCTTCTGCAATGCGGTGGTGCGCGTCGTCGAGTCCTGCGTCTCGGCGGCGTAGTAGGTGGCCAGTTCCGGATCGGCGGAGCGCGCGATGGCGCCCGTGCGCTTGGCGGCGATCGACGTGTTCAGCAGCCAGCCGGACATGAGGCGCTCCTTGACGAGCGGGCGCTGGGTGAGGGCCTGCGTGTCGTCCGACAGGACTTGCAGGCGCCAGATGGCGATGGCCGTCGCGAGGAACGACAGCGCGATGACGACGACGAACGTGAACCTGAGCTGGTTACGGACGCTGGCGGTGGCGGATGGGATCACGTGGGCTCCTTGGCTGGTTGAGGCAACAAGACGCAATGAGAGTCCCATCCGCAGGCGTCCACCTTGACGCCGTGCAGAGTCGTGCATTTGTTTGCTCAGGAGCAAGCCGGGCAGGAACGGTCGTATCCGCCGCGAGTGAAAAGCAGGTCAGGGTGACAACGACCGTGGCCGGATAGTCAACACCCGTGTGCGCCGGCCACGTCTGCTAGGATGCCGATGATGGCTGTCCTTCTCGTCCCCGGCTTCATGGCCGATGAAACCCTGTGGGATGACGTGGTGCCGGGGCTCGCGCGCTTCGGTCCCGTCGTCCATGCCGACCTGCGCCACGACACGTCGGTCGAGGCGATGGCGCGCCGCGTCCTCGAGACGGCGCCCGAGTCGTTCCTGCTCGTCGGCTTTTCGATGGGCGGCTACGTCGCGCGCGCGATCGCGCGTCAGGCGCCTGCGCGGGTGCGGGCGCTCGTGCTGGTCGCCACGTCGACCCGCGGCGACACGGCCGCGCTGCAGAAGCGCAAGGGCGCGATCGGGAACGCGGCGCCGACGATCGCGTTCAGCGGCTTGAGCCGCACGGCCGTCGCCACGTCGCTGCATCCGAAGAACCGCGACAACGACGCGCTGATCGAACGCGTGCGCGCGATGGGCACGCGGCTCGGCGGCGACGTGTTCCGGCGCCAGTCGCTGCTGGACCGGCCGGGCGACCTGGAACGCTCGGGCGAGATCCGCTGCCCGACGCTCGTCGTGGCGGCCGCGCAGGATCAGTTGCGCAGCCTGGCGGAAGCGCGCGAGATGGCGCACGCCATTCCCGGCGCGACGCTCACCATCGTCGAGGACAGCGGCCACATGATCCCCATCGAGGCGCCGCAGCGCCTGCTCGACGTGATCGTGCCCTGGCTCGCGGCGCACGCGGACGCGTAGCGCCGCGTCATTCAGCCCCGGCCGTTGTCGCCGCCCAGAACGGCCAGCGTCGCCCGCAGCGACAGCAACGCGGCCCGTGCCCTGCGCTGTACGCGGATCATCGTTAGGCCTCGGCGCGCACGCGGCGCAGCGCGTCGGCGACACCCTGGCCGTAGGCCGGATCGGCCTTCAGGAAGTGGCCGATTTGCCGGTCCTGGGTGGCGGCGTCCGCGCCGGCCAGGCTGCCCGCGATGTTCGCGATCAGGTTGCGCCGGCCTTCGTCCGTCAGCAGGCGGAACAGGTTGCCGGCCTGCGTGAAATGGTCGTCGGTGGCGCGGGTGTCGTAGCGGCCCGCGTTGCCGTCGACCGGCCAACCGGCGTCGCCGTGGGCGAAGCCGCCCGCGGCCGGGACATCGGCGCGCACCGGATCGTAGTTCGGCGCCGCGCCGCCATTCGCGATGGCCATCGCGCCGTCGCGCTGCTGGTTGTGGAACGGGCAGCGCGGACGGTTCACCGGCAGGTGCTGGTGGTTCGTGCCGACGCGGTACAGCTGCGCATCGTGGTAGGCGAACAGGCGCGCCTGCAGCATCTTGTCCGGGCTGTAGCCCATGCCGGGCACGATGTTCGACGGCGACAGCGCGGCCTGCTCGACGTCGGCGTGGTAGTTGTCCGGATTGCGGTTCAGTTCCAGGATGCCGACGGGGACGCGCGGGAACTCGCCCTGCGGCCACACCTTCGTCAGGTCGAACGCATCCCAGCCCGTCTTCGCTTCCCAGGCGGCGCGCTGCACGTCGTCCATCACCTGGATCTCCACGCTCCAGCGGGGGAACTCACCGGTGGCGATCGCGTTGAACAGGTCGCGCTGGGCATAGTCCGGGTCGACGCCGGCCAGGCGCTGGGCTTCGGCCGCACTCAGGTTTTTAATACCCTGCAGGGTCTTGAAGTGCCACTTGACCCACACGCGCTCGCCCGCGTCGTTGATCAGGCTGTACGTGTGGCTGCCGAAGCCGTCCATGTGACGATAGCCGTCCGGCGTGCCGCGGTCCGAGAACAGGATCGTCACCTGGTGCAGGCTTTCGGGCGCGCGGCTCCAGAAATCCCACACGTTCTGCGCCGACTTCAGGTTCGTCTGCGGATCGCGCTTTTGCGTGTGGATGAAGTCGGGGAACTTGATGCCGTCCTTCAGGAAGAACGTCGGCGTGTTGTTGCCGACCAGGTCCCAGTTGCCTTCCTCCGTGTAGAAGCGGACGGCGAAACCGCGCGGATCGCGTTCCGTGTCGGCCGAACCTTTTTCTCCGCCGACGGTCGAGAAGCGCAGGAACGTTTCCGTCTGCTTGCCGATGGCCGAGAACAGCTTTGCCTTCGTGTACTTGCTGACGTCGTGCGTGACGGTGAAGGTGCCGTACGCGCCGGAACCCTTCGCGTGCACGACGCGCTCGGGGATGCGTTCGCGGTTGAAATGCTGCAGTTTTTCGATCAGGTGGAAGTCTTGCAGCAGCACGGGGCCGCGCGGGCCGGCCGTGATCGAGTTCTGGTTGTCGGCGACGGGGATGCCGGAAGCGGTGGTCAAATGGGTCATGGCGGCTCCTTCAGGGTGAAGCTATCGAGTGTTTTTAATCGATAGCTGTGATCTATTCATGACCATGGTAGAGCTTGATCTGCATCCCTGCAAACTACATGTTTATATGGATTTGATAGATAAAATTAATTGACTGTTATTTTCTGCTAGATCGGTACTATGAATATAGCCGAAAGGAGGGCGCCGCCTATCCGATGCTCGATGAGGCAACACGAAAACCGCGTCCAGGTTTCTGAAACACGCGTGATGCGGCGCTTTGCGCGCTAGGGCATCGGCCGATTCTGCGAAATCGACCGATTGAATTCGAGCCAACTATTGCCGAGCTCCGTGATCTTGTAGTCATTGCCGATACGCTGCAAAAACATGTTCGATTCCAGCCAGATGCGAATCTCCTCACTCATCATGAGCGCACCCAAGCCGGATTGAATGCTGTTGAGCACACGCACGCAGGCAAAATGCTTGAGCGCTTGTCGACCTTTCGCAGTGATCACAGGCTTGCCGTCATCATCCAGTTGAATCAGGGCAAACCGTTGCAATTCCACGGGGCACTCGGGGATCGTCATCCTGTGCATGCCGGTGTCCGCTTCAAAGCGAAGACGGTGCAGGATCGCCATCGCTGCCGTGTCGAGCGTAACAGGTCCGGTGTCGTCAGTTGAGGTTTGATGCCGGTCAACGGACGTAGACAGCGCTTCATGGATACGACGTCGCTGCGTGCGGCGTTCCTCAGGAATAGCCAGCACACGCTCGACCAGCTCCTCCTCGAGGCCACTCCGCAAGAGCAGATTTTTCGCTGCGGCGTTGCCGAAACCGCGCCGCATGGCGAACATGGTGCGCAAGATTTTTTCGGTGACGCCATCGGTACGTCGATCTCCCGAGCGTCGATCAGTGTGAGTCACGAGGGCCATGGTCGCCAAAAGAGGTTTTGATGTTTAATGATAGCAAAAAATCATTAAAATCGGAGGCCGAGGCTGCCATGCCTTAGGTTTGAAACCGTTGGCTTCGAATCGGCTTCGGCCTGTCGTGACAGTCCGCGACTTTTCACGCTCGACGAGCTGCTATGCTGAGTCAGACTTCCCCTATCTATCGTCGAACGAAGTTCACGCCAATTTGCCACCGAGAGGAATCGTTTTATGCACGGTCTATGGACCAGATTTGAAATATGGCTGTCGGAACATTGGCCAGACGGGCTTGCCAGCCTTAATCCACCGGCGACCGACGAACAAATAGCCGGCCTTCAGAAAGCGCTGGGCGTGACTTTGCCAGATGACTACGTAGCTTGCCTCAAGATCCATAACGGCCAAGCCTCGAACTCCGGAGGGATGTTCGACGGTTATGAATTTCTCTCAACGGATGAGATATTGGCTCAGTGGACGGTGTGGAAGGAACTGCTCGACGGTGGCGACTTCGCAGGTTACAAGTCGGATCCTGCGAATGGCATTCGGGGCGACTGGTGGAATGCCGGCTGGATTCCATTCACTCACAACGGTTGTGGCGATCACTTTTGCCTGGACCTTGCCCCGGACACTGCCGGCTCTCAGGGGCAGGTGATCACGATGTGGCACGATTGGGGGGAGCGAGAACGACTGTCCCCAAGTTTTGGTGCCTGGTTCACGTCGTACACAAAACGCGTATTTTCCGGCGACGTCGTTTATTCGGACGAGTACGACAGCTTGGTGAATCGCGAGGATGCCGAGTTGTCGTAGCGTGCAATCGCGTCGCCCGACACCGGGCGACGCGATGCTCATCTCAGGCCAAGGCTCAGATCACGCTCAGCTTGACGTCGATGTTGCCACGGGTGGCGTTCGAGTACGGGCACACGACGTGGGCGGCTTCGACCAGGTCTTGCGCCGCGGCGCGGTCCAGGCCCGGCAGGCTCACGGCCAGTTCCACGGCGAGGCCGAAACCGTTCGGGATCGGGCCGATCGAGACGCTGGCGTCGATCGAGGCATCGGCCGGGACGACGACTTTCTTCTGCGCGGCGACGAACTTGATGGCGCCCATGAAGCAGGCCGAGTAGCCGGCGGCGAACAGCTGTTCCGGGTTGGTCGCGTCACCTTTGCCGCCCATTTCCTTCGGCGGTGCCAGGCGAACGTCCAGCAGACCGTCGTCGGTGCGGGATTGGCCTTCGCGGCCGCCGGTCGTGTGTGCCTTGGCGGTGTACAGGACTTTTTCGAGTTTCGTGGTCATCGCATTACCCTTTCAGTGGTTGAGTTCGTACTGCATCAAATCTTCACAGCGCGCCGGCCAGCCGGTCGCGCATCGCTTTAATTTCGCCGACGAGCTTGACGACGTCCTGCACGTCGCACCCGGTCGCGCCCAGGATGCAAGCCGGGATGCCGGCCGCTTCCTTCTTCAGCGCACGCGCCCGCTCGGTCAGCCGGATCACGACGCGGCGCTCGTCCTGCGGATCGCGGGAGCGGTCGACCAAGCCCTGCGCCTCGAGGCGCTTCAGCAGCGGGGTCAACGTGCCGGAATCCAGGTACAGGCGCTCGCCGATCTCGGACACGGTCAACGCGTCACGTTCCCACAGCACCAGCAGCACGAGGTACTGCGGGTACGTCACACCCAGCTTGTCCAGGTGCGGCTTGTACACCTTCGTCATCGCCAGCGATGCCGAGTGCAGTGCGAAGCACAGCTGGTTGTCGAGGAGGAGGGCGGCGTTGTTCGTGTCCATGCGTTGAACTATAGCGCGCAATTCAATAGCGCACAATATGTTTATTTTTATGAACGTCATAGCCGGCGCCAATGATCAGCGCGGCGTGCCGAAGACTTGCGTCCAGTAGACCGTGCGGTTGCGGTTCTGCGGATTGACGGCGTACGCGGCGCCCATTTCCGTGAAGCCGGGATTCATGATGTTGGCGCAGTGGCCGGGACTGCCCAGCCACGACGAGACGGCCTCGGCGGGCGTACGCTGGCCCGACGCGATGTTTTCGCCGACGCGGCGCCAGCGGTATCCGGCGGCCGTCGCACGGTCGGGCGGCTGGCTGCCGTCAGGCTGCCTGTGGTTGAAGTAGTGCTTCTGCGCCATGTCGGCGCTGTGCGCGAGGGCGGCCTGGCCCAGTTGCAGATTCCATGTCACGGGGCCGGCCGGCCCGAACGCCTGCGTCCCGCACGTGCGCGGCTGCGCGCGCGCGGCGTTCACGAGCGCGAGGATCTGCTGTCCCGCGTCCGGCCAGTCGGGCAGCGGCGGCATCACGACGGGCCGCGCCAGCACGACCAGCCAGTTGTCGCCGACGTGCGCCGTGCCAATCGCGGCGAAGTCCGGCGCGAGCAGGATGCGGCAGTATTTCTGCCCGATCGCGTCCATCGCCGCGCGGGCATCCTCCGGCCCCGTGATCGTGATCGCCTCCGCATGCTCGGCCTCGTAGCCCGCGCGCTGCAATGCGGATTCGAGGAACGTGCCCGACGTGATGCGGATGGCGGACAGCGCGGGCTCGATGGCCAGCGCGCGCGCCGGCGCTGCGGGCCGGCCGTCGCACGTGCCGGGCGCCGCGCGGTAGGCATTGACGAGATTGGCGAGCTCGTCCGCACGCGCGGGCGCGGCGGCGAAGATGGCGGCGAGCAGAGCGGTGAATGGGACGATACGGATGGAGGCGGGCATGGATGCAGCGGCGGAAGGGGGCTGGCATCCAGATGGGGACGCCGGCGCGGAATTCCAGCGTCGACGCGCGCAGGCCGGCCGCCGTCGCCGCGACGGCAATCATCCAGCATCCGGCCCGCAGTGCGGACGCGGCAACGCCGTGTGCACCCGCCGTCCGCTCAATGCCGCAGCGCCGTCGCGGCCGCCAACTGGTTCGGCCGGTCGGGGCGGAACGCGCGTTCGGCCGGCGCGGTGTCGAAATAGGCATGCGTGCGGATGATTTTGCCGTCGCGCATCGTGAAGACATTGACCCACGGGTTCTCGTACGTGCGGCCCGTGGACTTGACGAGCCACGTCGCCTCGCCGATGACGACGACCTTGTCGTTTTCCGCGACGATGTCGTGGACGATGAAGCGCATCGGCTGCAACGCGTTGCCCAGTTCCGAGAAGAAGCGCGCGACTTCCTGCTTGCCGTGGAAATTGCCGGCGAACGGGATGGGTTCCGATTCGGGGCTGAGCCACTCCGCGTCGTCGTGGAAGCGCTCCAGCATCGGCGCGATCTCACCCTTCTGGAACAGCTGGAGGCCATTCATGATGATCTGCTTGTTCTCTTGCGCATTCATGTCTCTCTCCTTGGTCTTGGTGTGCGGCGGCGCCGCTTCATGCAGCCTAGCCCTCCGCCGCGGGAAGTCAAGCGCGTATTGTGACTTTTGGTCGTATTGATTGCGGCTGCGAGGCCTTACAATCGGGCATTCACCTCAAGGAATGTCCATGCGCCTGACCCTCATCGCCGTCGCCCTGTCCTCGCTGGCCCTGGTGCCCGCCGTCCACGCCCAGTCGCAAGTGAAGATCGGCAGCGCGTCGCCGCTGTCCGGCCCCAGCGCGCACCAGGGCAAGGACATCGAGAACGGCGCGCGCCTCGCCATCGACGACTTGAATGCGAAGGGCGCGACGATCGGCGGCAAGAAGGTCAAGTGGGTCTTGCAGGCCGAGGACGACGGCAGCGATCCGAAGCTCGGCACCGCCGTCGCGCAAAAGCTCGTGGACGGCGGCGTGGTGGCCGTCGTCGGTCACCTGAATTCCGGCACGACGGTGCCCGCCTCGAAGATCTACAACAGCGCCGGCATCCCGCAGATTTCTCCGGCCGCCACCACGCCGCTGTACACGCACCAGGGCTACAAGACGGCATTCCGCGTCGTCGCCAATGACGACCTCGTGGGCCGCGTGCTGGCGAATTATTCGATCAACACGCTGAAGGCGAAGAAGATCGCTGTCATCGACGACCGCACCGCGTTCGGCCAGGGCCTCGCCGACCAGTTCGCGAAGGACGTGAAGCGTCTCAAAGGCGCGGAGATCGTGAGTCGCCAGTTCACGAACGACCGCGCGACGGATTTCAATGCGATCCTCACGCAGATCCGCGCGCGCCGTCCCGACGTGATTTTCTACGGCGGCATGGACGCCACGGCCGGTCCGATGCTCAAGCAGATGCGCGCGTTGGGCATCGATGCGACGTTCGTGTCCGGCGATGGCGTGTGTTCGGAAAAGCTGCCGCAGCTGGCGGGCAGCGCGCTCGGCGACGACAAGGTGGTGTGCGTCGTCGCGGGCGGTGTCGACGCGCCGCTGGAGGCGGGTATGGCGGCCTTCGCGGACCGCTATCGGAAGCGCTACGGCATCTCGTTCCAGACGTACGCGCCGTACGCGTACGACGCAACGATGGCGTTCGCCGCCGCCATGCGCGAGGCGGGATCGTCCGATCCAATAAAATTCCTGCCGGCGCTCGCGCGCATCAAGTACCAGGGCATCACGGGCACCATCGCGTTCGATGCGAACGGCGACTTGCGCGATGCGGCCCTCACGCTGTACACGTACCGCAAGGGCCAGCTGACGAAGCTGCGCGTGGTGCGCGACAGCGTGGACGGCGGCGCGCGCTGAACGCCGCCGCGCGCGTCATTCAATCCGTCACGACGTGCCAGACGTTCATCTTCTTGTCGCCTTCGCGCTCCCCCGCCTTTTTATCCTTGACGAACGTGTACAGCGGCTTGCCGTGGTAGGCCAGCTGCTTGGTGCCGTCGTCGCGCACGACGGTGGAGTAGGGTGCGGATAGGGGCGCGTCGCCTGCCTTCACGGCCGGCCAGTTTTCCGCGCACTGGCCCGCGCAGGCGCTCTTGCCGCTGCCGGCGACGTCCTTGTCGAACGTGTAGACCGTCATGCCGTGCGCATCGACGAGGATGCCGTTCATCTTCTTCACGGGGAGCGGGTCGGCGGCGTGGGCGGACAGGGCGAGCAGGGCGGACAGGCAGGCAATACCAAGGTTCACGGCTTTCATGGAATCTCCTTTGAAAACATCGGACATCGGTTGTAGGGACTGCCCGGTCATTCTAGACCAAGCCGGAAGAGGTCCGCGCGCTACAAAGCCGGCTATAATGCGCGACCCCTTCCGTCCAACCTGATAGCCCTCCATGTCCCTCGACTGGTTCGCGCCGGCGCAATGCGTCGGCTACATCGCGTTCGTCCTCGGCGTCGCCTCGTTCACGCAAAAGGACGACCGTCGCTTCAAGATGTTCATGGCCGCCGAATGCCTGGCCTACATCGTCCACTTCGCGCTGCTCGGCAACCCGACGGCCGTCGCCAGCTCGACCATGTCGCTGCTGCGCTCCGTGCTGGCGCTGTACACGCGCTCGCGCTGGGTGGCGGCGGGCGTCGTCGCGATGAACGTCGTGCTCGGGCTGTCGCTCGCCACGCGCATGACGGACTGGCTGCCGCTCGCCGCATCGTGCGTCGGCACGCTCGCGCTGTTCCTGCTGCGCGGCGTCCCCATGCGGCTCATGATGCTGGGCGGGACGTTCCTGTGGATCGCGAATAACGTGATCGCCGGCTCGATCGGCGGCACGGCCCTGGAAATCGTCATCGCGCTCGTCAACGGCACGACGATCTGGCGGATGGCGCGGGTGGGGCGCGTCGCGCAGCCGGCCTGAGCGCCGTCAACGCCGGACGTTTTGTGCGGCGCGGCGATCGGGGATAATGACGCCTCGATCCGCTTTCGTTATCGGCAATGGAATTCACTCACGACGACATCAGGCGCCAGTTCGATCCCGGCACGTTCGCCCGCGGCGAGGATTACGCCCGGCGCGACCGCGTGATCAGCCTCGAACTGGAGGGGCTCGACAGGCTCCATGGCGAAGTCGAAGGCAGCGGCGGCAGCCGCTACGTGCAGTCGATCCGCGTCGCGCAAGGCAAGTCCGGCATCCAGTTCAAGGGCGACTGCAGCTGTCCCATGACGCGCAACTGCAAGCACGTCGTCGCCGTGCTGCTGGCCGAGCTGTCGTACCGCGCGCAGGACGTGCCGGTGGCGGCCGAGCGCTGGCTGCGCAGCCTCGCCGAGGCCCGCGCGTACGCGCGCGAAATGCAAATCCTGGCGCGCGACACGTCCATCCAGCTCGCGTACGTGCTCGTCCCGGAACGCAAAGGCGCGGCGCCGGCACTGCATGCGTACACCCTCCGGCTGCGCGACGACGGCACCGTCGCCGAGGCCCTCCTCGAGACCGATGCGGCGCGCATGATGGCCGGCAGGCCGCCGCACCCTGGACGCGAGCACGACGAGTCGCTGCACCTGCTGGTCGCGATGCAGCTGGCCCACGGCACGGGCAGACCCACGGGCACGTTCGGCGCGGCACTGCTGGCGCGGCTGTGCGCCGAGGGACGGCTGTGGCGCGCCGGCTCGTTGAAGGCGGCCAGGTATGGCCACCTAGAGCGGATCGTGCCGGGCCCGCGGCGGCAGATGATGCCCGCCTGGCTGGAGGATGGTGTGGACCGCGGCACGGTGACGCTGGCCTGGCGCGTTGACGGCGGGGACATACCGGAGTGCACATTTCCGACCGATCCGCTGTACTACCTGGACGGTCTCGCGCTCGGCGTGCTCGACGTGCCCGCACAGTTTGCCGGCATTCCGTCCGCGGCCGTGCTGGACCTCGTCGCGCAGGCGCCGACGCTGCGCGCGGACCAGCGCACGGCCGTGGCGAGCGTCCTCGTCGACATGGGCCTGGACGATTTCATGCCGCCGCCCGCCGCGCTGGCGGTGCACGAGCGGCGCGACGTCGTGCCCGTGCCGCACCTGCTGCTCGACAGCCTGCAGGTGCCGGCGCGGCGCGAGTGGGTCTGGCGCAACGTCGCCGTGCTGTCGTTCGATTATGGCGGGCTGTCGACGGAAGGCATCGACGAACACGTGCTGCGCAACGCGACGGCGGACGGCGTCGAGGTGATCGTGCGCGACCGCGGCGCGGAAGCGGCCGCCGGCGCCTGGCTGGCCGCGTCCGGCTTCGTCGCGCCGCCGCCGGACGCACCCGCGCTCGACGGCTGGCCGGACGTGCTGGAGTTGCCGGACGAAGCCGCGTGGCTCGCCTTCGTGCGCGACGAATTGCCGCGCCTGCGCGACGCCGGCTGGGTGGTCGAAGTCGGCAGCGATTTCCGCTACGACCTGGCGGAGGTGGACGAGTGGTACGTCGAGGTGGACGAGGATGCATCGGGCGGCAACGGCTGGTTCGACCTGGAACTCGGCATCGTCGTCGGGGACGAGCGCCATCCGCTGCTGCCGTTGCTGCTGGCGATGATCCGGGCGGCACCGCGCGAATTCGATGCCGCTGCGCTGGCCGCGCGCGCGGACGACGCCGAGCTGCTCGTCGCGCTGTCCGACAGGCAGCGCGTGGCCCTGCCGTGGCGCCGCGTAAAACCCATCCTGGCCACGTTGGGCGAACTGTATTTCAGCGACCGCATCGGCGCGAAGATCCACCTGCCCGCGATGGATGCCGCGCGCCTCGCCGAGCTGGAACGGGCGGCGCGGATGCGCTGGCTGGGCGGCGAGCGCCTGCGCGAACTGGGCCGCAAGCTGCACGACTTCGACGGCATCCGCCCCGTGGACGTCCCGGCCGGCCTGAACGCGGAACTGCGCGGCTACCAGCGTGCGGGCCTCGACTGGATGCAATTCCTGCGCGCATACGGTTTCGGCGGCATCCTCGCCGACGACATGGGACTCGGCAAGACGATCCAGACGCTGGCGCACATCCTCGCCGAAAAGGAGGCGGGCCGGCTCGACGCGCCGGCGCTCGTCGTGGCGCCGACGACCTTGATGGGCAACTGGCAGGCGGAAGCGGCGCGCTTCACGCCCGGCCTGCGCGTGCTCCTGCTGCACGGCAAGGACCGCAAGACCCTGTTCGACCGGGTGGGCGAGGCGGACGTCGTGCTCACCACGTATGCGCTGCTGGGGCGCGACGAGGCGGCGCTGCGCCGTCACCGCTACCACCTGCTGATCCTCGACGAAGCCCAGTACATCAAGAACAGCCGGTCGAAGGCCGCGCAGACGGCGCGCCTGCTCGACGCGCGCCACCGCCTCTGCCTGACAGGCACGCCGGTGCAGAACCACCTGGGCGAATTGTGGTCGCAGTTCCATTTCCTGATGCCGGGCCTGCTGGCCGACGAGAAACAGTTCAATGCGGCGTACCGCAAGCCGATCGAGTTGCAGGGCGACGTCCTGCGCCAGGATTTATTGGCGCGGCGCCTGAAGCCGTTCATGCTGCGCCGGACCAAGGACAAGGTCGCAACGGAGCTGCCGCCGAAGACGGAAGTCGTGTTGCCCATCGACCTCGACGGCGCGCAGCGCGACCTGTACGAGACGGTGCGCGTGGCGATGGACGCGAAGGTCCGCGACGCGGTCGACCGCAAGGGCCTGGCGCGCAGCCAGATCGTGATCCTCGACGCGCTGCTGAAGCTGCGCCAGGCCTGCTGCGATCCGCGCCTGCTCGACCCCGCTTCCAAGGCCGGCTCCGCGAAGCTGGACGCGCTGCTGGAATTGCTCGACACCTTGCTGAGCGAAGGCCGCAGCGTGCTCGTGTTTTCCCAATTCACCAGCATGCTCGCCCTGATCGAGGACGCGTTGCGCGCGCGTGGCATCGACTATGCGCTTCTGACGGGCGACACGGTCGACCGCGCCGCCCCCGTGGCCGCGTTCCAGCGGCGCGACGTCGGCGTGTTCCTGATCAGCTTGAAGGCGGGCGGCGTGGGCCTGAACCTGACGGCGGCCGATACCGTCATCCACTACGACCCGTGGTGGAATCCCGCGAGCGAAAACCAGGCGACCGACCGCGCCTGGCGCATCGGCCAGGAGCAGCCGGTGTTCGTCTACAAGCTGATCGCGCGCGGCACGCTCGAAGAAAAAATCCAGGAGATGCAGCGCCGCAAGGGAGAACTGGCCAATACCGTGCTCGAGGCGGAGGCCGGACTCGCCGCCGCGATCGGACCGGACGATTTGCGTATGCTGTTCGCGCAACCGTAGCCGCGCACACCGTGCACTAGCGTACGGACGCCCGTGTCCGCGGCAGGCATCCTGAACCCATGATCAATCGCTGACGAAAGGAGAACGATCATGGGTAAATACTTCCTCGCGTGGATCCTGGGTGTGCCGGCAATCGTCCTGGTCATCCTGTACCTGTTCTTCCACTGATTGCAGTGCCCGCGGTAAGTCAACGACGCCACCCTCGCACGGTGGCGTCGTCGTTGATGGATCACGCCAGTGCGATGCTGACGTCGATATTTCCGCGTGACATTTTTACAGGTGGTCGACGGCGATGACGGCGTCGGCGAACGCGCCCGGTGCTTCCTGCGGGAGGTTGTGTCCCGCGCCGCCCTTGATCAGCTCATGCTTGTACTTCCCCGTGAAGCGCTTGGCGTACGCGGCGGGCTCCGGGTGCGGCGCGCCGTTCGCGTCGCCTTCCAGCGTGATCGTCGGCACGGTGATTGCCGGGAACCGCGCCAGGCGCGCTTCCAGCGGTGCGTATTTCGCCTCGCCCTGTGCCAGCCCCAGGCGCCAGCGATAGTTGTGGACGGTGATGGCCACGTGGTCCGGGTTCTCCAGCGCAGCGGCGCTGCGGTCGAACGTGCGGTCGTCGAAATGCCACTGCGGCGAGGCGGTCTGCCAGATCAGCTTGGCGAAATCGTGGTGGTTCTTTTCGTAGCCGACCCGGCCGCGCTCGGTGGCGAAGTAGAACTGGTACCACCATTGCTGCTCGGCGGCGGGCGGCAGCGGCTGCTTGCCGCTGTCCTGGCTGCCGATCAGGTAGCCGCTCACGGACACGAGGCCCTTGACGCGCTCCGGCCACAGCGCCGCGACGATGTCCGCGCTGCGTGCGCCCCAGTCGTAGCCGGCCAGGATCGCCTTGTCGATCTTCAGCGCATCCATCAGCGCGACGACGTCTTCCGCCAGCGCGGCCGGTTCGCCGTTGCGCACGGCGTTCTTGTCGAGGAAGCGCGTGGTGCCGTAGCCGCGCAAATGGGGCACGATGACGCGGTAGCCGGCCTGCGTCAGCCGCGGCACGACGTCGACGTAGCTGTGGATGTCGTAGGGCCAGCCGTGCAGCAGGATCACGACGGGACCGTTGGCCGGGCCCGCGTCCACGTAGCCGACGTTCAGCACGCCGGCGTCGATCTGCTTGATGTTCTGGAAGGCGGCCGGTGCGGACGTTTGCGCCTGGGCGGCGCCCAGGCTCAGGACGGTGAGGGCGGCTGCGCCGATGGCGTTGCGGACGATGTGCTTGTTCATGGATTCCTCCGGTCAGGTCAGTGGCTGGTCGAATTACTTATTGCGATAATCATTATGGCGATAAATGTATCCGACGCGGCGGCGTTTTGCAAGAACAAAACCGTTATTTCGATAATTATTTTTCGCACCCCCGTTTTAATGTGACCGGCAGCAAGTATTGCTCGTTACAATCGGCGTCGATACTTAACAAGGAGACACGATGACGAGCACGCGAACGATGGTCTTCGTCGCCGGATGCCTGCTGGCCTGTGCGGCCCAGCCGGCCCAGGTGACGGCGCCGGTGACAGTCACGGGTGGACGAATCGTCGGCACCAAGGCCGGCGACGTGAACACATTCCTCGGCGTGCCGTTCGCCGCGCCGCCGGTGGGTAACTTGCGCTGGCGCGCGCCGCAACCGGTCGTGCCGTGGCAGGGCGTGACGGCCGCGCACGCGTTCGCGCCCGCCTGCGCGCAGACGGCGCCCTGGGTGTCGAACCCGAAGAGCGAGGACTGCCTGTACCTCAACGTGTGGACGCCCGCGCAGAAGCCTGCGCAGAAGCTGCCCGTCATCGTCTGGATCCACGGCGGCGGTTTCTATGGTGGCACGGCCGCGATGCCGATGTTCGACGGCGCTGCGCTGGCGCGGCGCGGGGTCGTCGTCGTCACGCTCAACTACCGTCTCGGCATCTTCGGCTTCTTCGCCCACCCGGAGCTGACGGCGGAGTCGCCGGACAAGGCATCGGGCAACCAGGCCATCGAAGACCAGATCGCCGCGCTGCGCTGGGTGAAGGACAATATCGCGGCGTTCGGCGGCGACCCGGCGCGCGTCACGATCATGGGCGAGTCGGCGGGTGGCGAGTCCGTCGCGATCCTCGTCGCGTCGCCGCTGGCGCATGGCCTTTTCCAGCGTGCGATCTCGGAGAGCGGCAACGACGGCGTGCCGATGGACGCCAGCGAGAACGCGCCGTTCGACCGCAAGGCCGCGGAAGCCGAAGGGCTCGCGTTCGCGAAGGCCGCCGGCGCCGCGCACCTGGCCGACCTGCGCGCGCTCCCGGTCGCGGCGCTGCAGAAGCCGGCGTGGGCACCGCATCCGATCGTCGACGGCCACGTGCTGCGCGAAGACCTGACGACGACGTATCGCAACCACCGCCAGAACGACGTCCCGCTGCTGGCCGGCTGGAACGCGGAAGAGGGCAAGGACCTGGCGCCGGAACTCGTCGGCACCGACAAGTTCACGGCCGCGAGCCACCGCGCGCTCGTCGCCAAGTTGCTGGGCCACGCGCCGTCGGCCGCCGTGCTGGCCGCGTATCCGGGCGCGACGGACGCGCAAGCCAAGGCATCCATCGAGCAGCTGACGAACGATTGGTGGGGCTGGCGCATGACGCACTGGGCCGGCCTGCAGGCGCGCTACGGCCGCGCGAAACCGTACGTCTATTATTTCGCGCACCGGCCCACCGAGCCCGTGACGCCTTGCGGCTACGGTTGCGGCGCGGGCCACGGCGCCGAGATCCAGTACGTGTTCGACCACCTCGGCCAGGATGCGCGGCCCTGGTCCGCGTACGACCGCAGCCTCGCCGCGCGGCTCGCCGACACGTGGGCCACGTTCGCGCGCACGGGCGATCCGAACGGGAAGGGCTTGCCGGCGTGGCCCGCGTTCGACGGCAACGCATCGACCATCCTGCGCATCGGCGACGACGCCGACCTGCGCGCGCGCGGCAAGCTGCCGGACTTCTCGCTGTTCGGGCCGGAGGCCGGACGCTGACGTCCGTTGCACGCCGCGGCGGCTAAACAGCGGCCGATTCCTGGCGAGGCATTGCGTTTCGCGCACGGGCTTTGTATAACCGAGGGACGTGAACCCATCGTCCCGACAGGATGCATTGCCCATGCGATTCGATCGACACCTGCTCGCCGCCGCGTGCGCGGCCTTCGTATTGACCCACGCGCACGCGGCGCCGCGCACGGTCGGCGCCGTCGTGCGCACCGTGCCGTCCGCGGACGGCGCGGATCTCACCTTGTCCAGCGGCGCGCGCGTGCACGTCGGCTTCGTCACTCCCGACGTCGTGCGCGTGCGGATGGCGCCCACGGGCAGCTTCGGTCCGGACGTCTCGTACGCCATCGGCGGCACGCCACCCGCGTCCACGGCGACGGTGACGCCGGGCGACGCCAACGTGGAATTGCGCTCGGCGACGGGCACGCGCGTCGTGATCGCGACGAAGCCCGACCTGGCGATCGCCGTGTACGACGGTGCCGGCCGCCGCGTCGTCGCGGACGACCCGGCCCGTCCGATGACGTTCAACCCGGACGACGGCGCCGTCGAGACGTCGATGCGCCGCGACGACTTCGAGCTGTATTACGGCTTCGGCGAAAAGACGATGCCCCTGTCGCGGCACCAGCAAGCGATGGCGATGTGGAACTCCGACGTGCCCGACTACCCGGCGGGCCACGATCCGTCCTACGAATCGATCCCGTTCTTCATCGCCCTGCACGATGGCCGCAGCTACGGCGTGTTCTTCAACAATACGCGGCGCAGCTGGTTCGACATGGGGAAGACGGCGCCGCACCGCTACAGCTTCGGCGCCGACGGCGGCGAGCTGGATTACTACGTTTTCACCGGCGGCGCCGCGCGCACGCCCGCGAACGTCCTGCGCGACTACACGGCGCTGACGGGACGCGGCGCCTTGCCGCCCTTGTGGGCGCTGGGCTACCAGCAATCGCGCTGGTCGTACAAGACGCAGGAACAAGTGCTGGACGTCGCCCGCGGATTCCGCCGGCGCCACATCCCGGCCGACGTCATCTACCTCGACATCGACCACATGGACGGCTTCCGCGTGTTCACGTGGAACCGCACGACGTTCCCCGATCCGACAGGGATGCTGGCGCGGCTGCATGGCGACGGCTTCCACGCCGTGACGATCGTCGACCCCGGCATCAAGGTCGACGACCACTACCCGATCTACCGCAGCGGCCGCGAGCAGGGCGTCTATGTGCGCAATGCGGACGGCAGCGAACTGCACGCGAAGGTCTGGCCCGGCATCTGCGCCTTCCCCGACTTCACTCTGCCTGCCGCGCGCACGTGGTTCGGCAGCTTGTACCAGGCGCCGCTCGACGTCGGCGTCGACGGCTTCTGGAACGACATGAACGAACCCGGTGTGTTCGCCCCGGACGGATTCGACAAACCCGAGATCAGCCTGGGCCCGCAGAAGACGTTCCCGCTCGACGCCCACCACGCGGGCGACGGCCAGCCCGGCACGCACGCGCAATACCACAACGTGTACGGCATGCAGATGGCGCGCGCCAGCTTCGAGGGCTTGCGCAGCCTGCGTCCGGACAAGCGCCCGCTGGTGCTCACGCGCGCCGGGTTCGCCGGCGTGCAGCGCTACGCGGCCGTCTGGACCGGCGATAACTCGCCGACGTGGACGCATCTCGCACTGACGATCCCGATGCTGACGAACCTGTCCGTGTCCGGCGTGCCGTTCGTCGGCGCCGACGTGGGCGGTTTCATGGGCAGCCCGGGCGCGGAACTGCACACGCGCTGGCTGCAGGCGGCGGCATTGACGCCGTACTTCCGCACGCACTCGAACGACGTCTCCGCGCCGCGCGAACCGTGGGCGTTCGGCGCCGCGCATGAGCGCGTCAACCGCGCCACGATCGAGCTGCGCTACCGGCTGCTGCCTTACCTGTACACGCTGTTCGCCGACAACGAGCAGTCCGGCCTGCCGCCGATGCGGCCGTTGTGGTTCGCGTATCCGCGCGACACGCGCGCGAGCCTCGTCGACGACCAGTTCCTGGCCGGCGGCGACCTGCTGGTGGCGCCCGTGCTGCACGAGGGCCAGACGACGCGCGACGTCTATTTCCCGCAGGGCGATGCGTGGATCGACTGGTGGGACGGCACGCGGCACGCGGGCGGCACGTCGGCGCGGGTGGCCGCGCCGCTGGACCGGCTGCCGCTGTTCATCCGCGCCGGCGCCGTCGTGCCCACTGCGCCCGTCGTGCAGCACACGGGCGAGTTGAAGAACGTCCCGCTGACGCTCGTCGTCGCGGCGGGCGCCGGCGGCGGCCACGTGTTCCAGGACGCGGGCGATGGATACGGTTATCGCGACGAGGCATCACGCATGATCGCCGCGACGGCGGACGACCATGGCGTGCGGCTGGACATCCCGGCCAACCGGGGCTGGCAGAAGGTGGGCGCCGTCGAATTCACGGGGCTCGCGGCCGCACCGGCCAACGTCCGCATCGACGGCAAGCCCGCGCGCGACGTGCGCTTCGATGCGGCCACGCACCGCCTGCGCGTGCCGCTGCCCGACGAACACGTGAAGCGGATCGACTTCTAGCCGCGCAGCTGCGCCGGCGTGAGCCCCAGCAGCCGGCGCAGGCTGCGCGCCATATGGCTCGGATGCGCAAAGCCGGCTTCCAGCGCGATCTCCGTATTGCTCTTGCGCCCTTCGAGCAGCCGGAGGCGCGCCCGCTCCACGCGGCGCTCCAGCACGAAGCGGTGGACCGGCATGCCCGTCGCCTGCTTGAACAGAGCCTTGAAGTGCGACGGGCTGAATGCCGCGACGGCCGCCAGTTCGGCCAGCGTGAGGTCCTGGTCGAGGTGCGCGTCGATGTATTCGATCACGTGGCGCAGCCGCCAGGCGGGCAACGCCCGCGCGGGCGCGGGCGTCATTGCCCGGCCGCGCGACTGCAGGGCGACGAGACGCACCGCGAGCGCCGACGCGAGGCTGTCGGCGAACAGCCTGCCGCCCGGGTAGGCGTCGTGGCCTTCCGCCTGCATCATCCAGCCGATGCGTTCGATGTGCGGGTCGCGGATGTGGATCGCGGGCGCGAGGTCGAACGTGCACGACCCGAGGCCCATCTCTTCGGCCGTCGCGCGCAGGTGCGCGGGCGCGAGGCGCAGCAGCAAGGACGTCGCCGGCTTCGACACGGTCCAGCGCGTGCTCGAACCGCCCGGCACGACGCAGAACTGGCCATGCAGCCGCATGCCGTCCCGCTCGACCCGGCCGGCCCGGTACGACACGGGAACGGGCGTGCCGAGGTGCAGGCACAGCACGTGGCGCGCATCCACGGGCGAATCGAACAGGCCGGGCGGGACGGGCGACGTCAGCACGTCGAGCAGCGGCAGGCCTTTGTCGCGCAGGTCCGGCAGCAGCGCGGTGGATGGGCTGGGATAGCAGGAGGGACGGTCGATCATCGCAAGGCTCCGGGCTGGCGTTCCATGAATGTACAGGAAATCATCCGCCTGTGTCCGCGACCGGCCGCCGGTGCGCGCCGGGCCGCGAACCCGTTGCTAGCATCCTTGCATGCACAACCCATCCAAGGAGACGCTTGATGAAACGTAGGGATTTCTTGCTGGTGACCGGTGTGGCGCTTGGGGCCACGGTTGCGATGAATGCGGCGGCGCAGCCGGCCGCGCCGACCGATGCGAACGCGTACCGCCGGATGCGGCGCACCGCCGACCTGCCGTGCGGCCGCATCGCGTACGCCGAGCGCGGGCAGGGCGAGGCCGCGTTGTTCCTGCACGGCGCACCACTCAACGGCTTCCAGTGGCGCGGCGCGCTCGACCGCCTCGCGCCGTACCGCCGCTGCATCGCGCCGGACTTCATGGGCCTCGGCTATTCGCAGGTGCCGGAACGTCAGTCCGTGGCGCCCGCCGCGCAGGTGGCGATGCTGGCGGACCTGCTTGATGCGCTGCACGTGGGACAGGTCGACATCGTCGCGTCGGACAGCGGCGGCGCCGTCGCGCAGCTATTCCTCGTCCGCCATCCGGACCGCGTGCGCACCTTGCTGCTGACGAACTGCGACGCGGAGCCGAACAGCCCGCCGCCGATGATCAAGCCGGTGCTGGACATGGCGAATGCGGGCACCCTGGCCGATGACACGGCCAGGTGGCTGACGGACAAGAACCTGGCGCGCTCCACGTTCGGCGCGGCCGTGTACCACGACCCGGCGGGCCTCACGGACGCGAACATCGAGTACTACGTCACGCCGATGGTGAGCACGCCGCTGCGGCGCAAGCAGTACCACGACTTCCACAAGGCGCTGGCGCCGAATCCGCTCGCGGGCATCGAGGCGGCGCTCCGGCGCAGCACGGTGCCGGTGCGGATGGTGTGGGGAGCGAGCGACAAGATTTTCCCCGTCGCGGATGCGGTCTACCTGGACCGCGTCTTCCCGCGCTCGCAGGGCATCCGCCAGGTGCCCGAGGGGAAGCTGTTTTTCCAGGAGGAGTTTCCTGACGTGATCGCGGAAGAGGCGCGGCGGTTGTGGGGTGTGGGCTAAAGAGGGGAAACAAAAACGCCGACCTGCGTAGATCGGCGTTGTGCGGTTCAGCCCTTGGCCTTGCGGGCCCCGTCCGCTTTTTCCGCGGTCCCTGCCGTCGCGCCGGCTCCGGATGGCGACATCCAGTGCTTCCACTGCGCGACATTGTCGAAGAACTGGGTCGGCGTCAGCTGGAACAGGGACAGCAGGGACATCGCGGTCAAGAACAGGCCGGCAAACGACAGCAGGTAGCCGCGGCGCTTGTCGGCTTTGTCCTCGCGTGCCTTCTGTTTTCCGAGTGCCTGCTTTTCCAGCGCCCTCAACGCGGCTTCCTCGGTCTGCCGCTGCGCGTCGTCCGCAGCCGTCTGCTTTTCCCGCTGGTCGCTCAGCAATGCCGCGACGCCCGACAGTTGCTGGGTCAATTCCTCGCTCAGCACTTTGAGGTGATAGTGTTCGCACAAGACCTTCCACGCCGCAAACAGCTCATGGCGGTCGACCAGGACCGGCAGCGTGAAATAGTACGCGGCGTTGAAACGCAGGATATTCTCGTACAGCGCGATCGTTTCGTCGGTCCGGTTGTCCCGCACGCTTTTCGTGGTGTCGGCCATGCAGGTCTTGAAGACCTCGATGTAGGCAAGTGCCAAGGCCTGGCACAGCACGATGCGTTTGAACTGGTCGTTGTCGCCAGAAAAATAGGCAAAACCGTCGCGATCGACCAGCAGCGTGCGGTCCGCGGACAGTCGCACGCCTTTGGCAAAGGTGAGGGTGTTCGCATTCTTCCGCAGGAATAGAGACGCGTCAGGTAGCAGCCCGGCGTCATTCTTTGCATCTTTACCGTTGTCGCACCAACAGGCCCGTCCGAGAATCTTCCCCGCCACGTCGTCACTGAATTCCACATACAGCGTCTTCGCGAACGCAGAACCAATGAAAAACCTGAGCTGCCAGATCTTGCCGTCGCCCGACGTCAGGAACTCCGACGTGTCCATGATGGGGGCCGTGAAAAAAGCAATGTTCCCGTTGATCTGGAGCGGGCTGGGTGCGTTGATTGTCCTGTTGTGGAGGTGGATAAAGGCTGGCATCAAGTATTCTTGGCTCAATAGAAACCATGGATTTTACGGATTCCCATGGGAAACAGTCTCACCAATTGTCTCGATGCAGGCAGAAAAACGCCACCCAAAGGTGGCGCTCAGCCTTGACTTTATTTGGATGCAGCCGCCGCCCTGGCCCGCGCGACGTGCAGTTTCCTGTAGCTGTCGATCAGGCGATGGTGCCGGTCGAGACCTTCCAGCTTCATGCTCGTCGGCGTCAGCCCGTGGAAGCGCACGCTGCCGTCGATGGAGCCCAGTACCGCGTCCATCCGCGCATTGCCATACATGCGGCGGAAATTGACGACGTAGTCGTCCAGTTCCAGGTCGTCGTCGAGCACCACTTCCAGCACGACGTTCATCGCCTGATAAAACAGTTTGCGCTCGACGGTATTGTCGTTGTACTGCAGGAAGGCGCCCACCAGATCGTGCGCGTCTTCGAATTGCTTCAACGCGAGGTGGATCAGCAGCTTCAATTCGAGCACGGTCAGCTGGCCCCATTCCGTGTTCTCGTCGAATTCGATGCCGATCAGCGACGCGATGTCGGAATACTCGTCCAGCTCATTGTTTTCCAGGCGATCGAGCAGTGCCGCCAGGGCGTCGTCGTCCAGGCGATGCAGGTTCAGGATATCTTCACGGAACAGCAGTGCCTTGTTGGTGTTGTCCCAGACCAGGTCTTCGACCGGATAGATTTCCGAATAGCCGGGTACGAGGATCCGGCAGGCGACGGCACCCAAGTGGTCGTACACCGCCATGTACACTTCCTTGTCCATCTCTTCGAGAATGCCGAGCAGGGTCGCCGCTTCCTGTTCGTTGGCATCGGCGCCCTGGGCGGAAAAATCCCACTCGACGAAATCGTAATCGGCCTTGGCGCTGAAGAACCGCCACGACACGACACCGCTGGAATCGATGAAATGCTCGACGAAGTTATAGGGCTCCGTCACGGCGTTGCTGGCAAAGGTCGGCTGGGGCAAATCGTTCAGGCCTTCGAAGCTGCGGCCTTGCATCAGCTCCGTCAGGCTCCGTTCCAGCGCCACCTCGAAGCTCGGGTGCGCACCGAACGACGCAAAGACGCCGCCCGTCTTCGGGTTCATCAACGTGACGCACATGACCGGATAGGAGCCGCCCAGCGACGCATCCTTCACCAGCACGGGGAAACCCTGTTCTTCCAGGCCCTGGATGCCGGCCAGGATGCCCGGGTATTTCGCCAGCACCTCGTGCGGCACATCGGGCAGGGCGAGCTCGCCTTCGAGGATTTCGCGTTTGACCGCGCGCTCGAAGATCTCGGACAGGCACTGCACCTGCGCTTCGGCCAGCGTATTCCCGGCGCTCATGCCATTGCTGGCGTACAGGTTTTCGATGAGGTTCGACGGAAAATAGACGACCTCACCGTCCGAATGCCGCACGTACGGCAGCGACACGATGCCGCGCTCCACATTGCCCGAGTTCGTGTCGATCAGGTGCGAGCCGCGCAATTCGCCTTCGGGATCGTAAATGCCCAGGCAGTACTCGTCGAGAATGGCCGCCGGCAGCGCATCGTCGGGGCCGGGCTGGAACCAGCGCTCGTCCGGGTAATGCACGAACGGGGCGTTGGCGATGTCCTCGCCCCAGAAGGCGCCGGCATAGAAGTGGTTATTGCTCAGGCGTTCGATGTACTCGCCCAGCGCGGACGCCAGCGCGCTTTCCTTCGTCGACCCTTTGCCGTTCGTGAAACACATCGGCGAATGGGCATCGCGGATATGCAGCGACCAGACGTTCGGCACGATATTGCGCCACGACGCGATTTCGATCTTGATGCCCAGGCCCGCCAGCAAGCCGGACATATTCGCGATCGTTTGCTCCAGCGGCAGGTCCTTGCCCGGAATATAGGTCTGCGCGCCGGCATCGGGCTGCAACGTCAGCAATGCCTGCGCATCGGCGTCCAGGTTCTCGACTTCTTCGATGACGAATTCCGGCCCCGTCTGCACCACTTTTTTAACCGTGCAGCGGTCGATGGAGCGCAGGATGCCCTGGCGGTCCTTGTCGGAAATATCCGGCGGCAGCTCGACCTGGATCTTGAAAATCTGCTGGTAACGGTTTTCCGGGTCGACGATATTATTCTGCGACAGGCGGATGTTTTCGGTCGGAATATTGCGGGTGTCGCAATACAGTTTCACGAAATAAGCCGCGCACAACGCCGACGACGCCAGGAAATAATCGAACGGGCCGGGCGCCGAGCCATCGCCTTTGTAGCGGATCGGCTGGTCAGCGATCACCGTGAAATCATCGAACTTCGCTTCGAGGCGGAGCTTGTCGAGAAAATTGACTTTAATTTCCATGGAGATTTCCAAATAGGAAGCTGACGGGATGTTGGGCGATGACGCTGACGACAGGGCGGAACCGAATGCAGATTCGGACGCTGAAAGCAGAAACGCCAACCAATAATGGTCGGCGTCGCGTGAAACATGTTCTTGGTGGCCCGGGGCGGAATCGAACCACCGACACAAGGATTTTCAATCCTCTGCTCTACCAACTGAGCTACCAGGCCAAAGGAGGCATGATTATAGCGACGGGTTTGCGAAGCTGCAAGTCCTGTCGAGCAAATTCGTGCGCCGGCAGGGCGCCGTGCCCGTCCCGTTCACCGGAAAGCGGGGTACGGTGAAGCGTCTATAATGTGTGTCATGAGCACACAGACCACTTCTTCCGCACATCATCGCAACGTCGCTCGCCGCAGCGACGTTTGTATCGTCGGCAATGGCGCGATCGCCAAGACGGCGGCGCTGGGGCTGTCCCAGGCCGGGCACAGCGTCACCTTGCTGGTGCCGCCCGCGCGTCCGGATGCGCCCGAGGCGGCGGCCGGCGGCGAGAAGCCGTGGGACGTGCGCGTCTATGCGCTGAACCATACGGCGCACACGCTGCTGTCGTCGGTGAAAGTGTGGGGCGCGCTCGACATGGCGCGCGTGGCCCCCGTCGACGCGATGGACGTGCACGGCGATGGCGCGCAGGGCGGCCATCTCGGGTTCGACGCGTTCGGTGCCCATGCCGGTGCGCTCGCGTGGATCGTCGAGGACAGCAACCTGAACCAGGCGCTCGACGCCGCGTTGCGTTTCGCCCAGAACGTCGAGACCGTGACGGGACGCGCCTGCCGCATCGTGAATGGCAGCGACAACGTCGAGGTCGAGCTGGAAGACGGCAAGGTGCTCGCGGCCCAGCTGCTGCTCGGCGCCGACGGCCGCGATTCCTGGGTGCGCGGGCAGTGCGACATCGGCATCGATTACCGCTCGTACCACCAGCGCGGGATCGTCGCGAATTTCGCCTGCGAAAAGCCACACCACAACGTCGCCCATCAATGGTTCACTTGCAAGGACGGCATCATCGCGCTGCTGCCGCTGCCGGGCGACAAGGTGTCGCTCGTGTGGTCCGCGCCGGACACGCTGGCCGATACCATCATGGGCGAATCGCTGGGCGAGCTGGCGATCCGCCTGGGCGAGTATTCGGAAGAAAAACTGGGGCTGCTGAAGCCCCTGCAGCCGGAAGACGTCAAGGCAATCCCGCTGGCGCTCGTGCGCCCGCACGCGATCACGGCGCCGCGCGTGGCGCTCGTCGGCGATGCCGCGCACGCCGTGCATCCGCTGGCGGGCCACGGCATGAACCTGGGGTTCGCGGACGTCGTCGCGCTGCTCGACACGATCGCCGCGCGCGACGCCCACCAGGGCATCGGCGACGAGCGCGTGCTCGCGCGCTACGCGCGCGCGCGCAAGGAAGATGTCTTGCTGATGCAACTCGCGACGGATGGTCTTGAGCGTTTGTTCGGCGCAAATCTGGAACCCGTGCGCGTAGTTCGCAATTTCGGATTAAACTTGCTGGATAAGTTGCCCGTGGTCAAGCGACGGCTGATCGCCCATGCAATGGGCAGGTAACGTGCCAAATCTTTAAGGAATACATTCATGGGTAAAACGAAGCTCGCCGTCCTGCTGGCGACCGGCTTGATCACGTCGTGCGTCGGCGCGCAGAACTCGGTCGAGGCGACCATCAAGAAGTCGCTCGAACCGCGCCTGGGCGGCGCGAAGATCGAGTCGGTCAAGGAAACGCCTTACGCCGGCCTGTACGAAGTGCGCGTCGCCGGCGACATCCTGTACACGGACAAGAAGGGCGAATACCTGGTCATCGGCCACGTCTACGATGCGAAGTCCACGCGCGACCTGACGCGCGAGCGCATCGACGACATCAACAAGATCAAGTTCTCCGACCTGCCGCTGAACGACGCCATCAAGCAGGTCAAGGGCAACGGCAAGCGCGTGATCGCCGTGTTCGAAGACCCGAACTGCGGCTACTGCAAGCGCCTGCGCCAGACGACGCTGAAGGACATGGACAACGTGACGATCTACACGTTCCTGTACAACATCCTGTCGCCGGACTCGTTCGAGAAGTCGAAGAACGTCTGGTGCTCGCCGGACCGGGCGAAGGCGTGGGACGACTGGATGATCAACGGCAAGCCGGCAGCGGCCGCACCCGCGAACTGCGAAGCACCGAACGAGAAGGTGCTGGCACTGGGCCAGAAGCTGCACATCACGGGCACGCCGGCCATCTTCTTCTCGGACGGCACGCGGATCCCAGGTGCGGTCGACCAGAAAACGCTGGAAGCCAAGCTGGCTTCCCTCAAGCAGTAAGCGAAGCCCGGCACCGCCGGGCTTTTTTTGCCGACCCAAAACAAGGGAGAAGACATGGTCTCACTGAACATCAACGGGCGCGACGTCCAGGTCGACGCCGATCCCTCCACACCCATCCTGTGGACGCTGCGCGACAACCTGAACATGACCGGCACCAAGTTCGGCTGCGGCGCCGCCCTGTGCGGCGCGTGCACCGTGCACCTGGACGGCCAGGCGATCCGTTCCTGCGTCACCCCGATCTCGGCCGCGGCCGGCCACAAGATCACCACGATCGAGGCGATGGAATCGGACAAGGTGGGCAAGGCCGTGCAGGACGCCTGGGTCAAGCACGACGTCCCGCAGTGCGGCTATTGCCAGAGCGGCCAGGTGATGAGCGCCACCGCGCTGCTGCGCGTGAACAAGAAGCCGACGGACACCGACATCGACAACGCCATGAGCGGCAACATCTGCCGCTGCGGCACCTATCAACGCATCCGCGCGGCCATCAAGGATGCCGCCAAGACCCTGGCATAAGGAGGCCGCATGCGACTCGACCTGATGAAGCATGCCGGACCAATCGGGCTGTCCCGCCGCGGCTTCCTGAAAGCGGGCACCGCGGCCACGGGCGGCCTCGTGCTGGGCTTCGTGCTGCCCGCCGGCGGCCGCCTCGCGCGCGCCGCCGACGCCGCCAAGCCGACCGTCTACGCGCCGAACGCCTTCCTGCGCGTGGCGCCGGACAACACGGTGACGGTGATCGTCAACCGCCTGGAATTCGGCCAGGGCGTCCACACGGGGCTGCCGATGGTTATCGCGGACGAGCTGGACGCCGACTGGAGCCAGATGCGCGCCGAGCTGGCCCCGGCCGCCGACGTGTACAAGGACCCCGTGTTCGGCATCCAGATCACGGGCGGCTCGGGCACGATCGCCCACTCGTTCACGCAATACCGCGAAGTGGGCGCCCGCGCCCGCGCGATGCTCGTCGCCGCGGCGGCGCAGCAGTGGAAGGTCGACCCGTCCCAGTGCCGCACGGCGAAGGGCATCGTCTACGGTCCGGCGGGCCGCAAGGCGACCTATGGTGCGCTGGCCGACGCCGCGAAGGCGCAACCGGTGCCGGAGACCGTCACGCTGAAGGACCAGAAGGCGTTCCGCTACATCGGCAAGCCGATGCCGCGCCTCGATGCGCGCGCCAAGTCGACGGGCCGCCAGCAGTTCGGCCTCGACGTCAAGCCGGCCGGCACGAAGGTCGCGGTCGTCGCGCACCCGCCCGTGTTCGGCGCGAAGGTGGCGAAATTCGATGCATCGAAAGCGCAGGCCGTGCGCGGTGTGATCGCCGTGCTGGAAGTGCCGGTGGACCGGGGCGGCAGCGGCGTGGCCGTCGTCGCCGACGGCTACTGGCCCGCGAAGCAGGCGCGCGACCTGCTCGCCATCCAGTGGGACACGAGCGCCGTCGAGAAGGTCGACAGCGCCAAGCAGCTGGCGCAATTCGTGGACCTGTCGAAAACGCCGGGCACCGTCGCGCGCAAGGCCGACACGTCGAAGCTGGCCGGTGCGCCCAAGAAGATCTCCGCGGTCTACGAATTCCCGTACCTGGCACACGCGCCGATGGAACCGATCAACTGCACGGTCGATTTGAAGGACGATGCGTGCACGTTGTGGGTCGGCTCGCAATTTCAGACCATCGACCAGGCGGCGGCCGCCGCGGTGGTCGGCATGAAGCCCGAGCAGGTCACGCTGAACACGATGATGGCGGGCGGCGGCTTCGGCCGGCGCGCGACGCCCACGTCCGACTTCATCGTGGAAGCCGTCCGCGTCGCCAAGGCGTACAAGGCGGCGGGCCATGCGGGCCCCGTGAAACTGATCTGGAGCCGCGAGGACGACATCCGCGGCGGCTACTACCGCCCGTCGCACGTGCACCGCGCCGACATTGGCCTGGACGCCGCCGGCAACATCGTCGCGTGGGACCACGTGATCGTCGGCCAGTCGATCATCACCGGCACGACGTTCGAACCGTTCATGATCAAGAACGGCATCGACAGCACGATGGTCGAGGGCATGGGCGAGCCGTACGACGTGCCGCTGAACCTGACGGCGCATGCCGCCAAGGCCAACGTGCCCGTGCTGTGGTGGCGCTCCGTCGGCTCCACGCACACGGCGTTCGTGATGGAGACCTTGATCGACGAGGCGGCACATGCGGCCGGCCAGGACCCGGTCGCGTACCGCAAGAAGCTGATCGACGCGAAGCACGTGCGCCATCACGCGGCGCTGGACCTCGCCGTGGCGAAGTCCGGCTACGGCAAGAAGGCGTTGCCGAAAGGGCGCGCGTACGGCGTGGCGCTGCACGAGTCGTTCAACACGGTCGTCGCCTACGTCGTCGAGGCGTCCATCGTGGACGGCAACCCGAAGCTGCACAAGGTCACCGCGTCCGTGCACTGCAACCTGCCCGTGAATCCGATGTCGATCGAGGCGCAGGTCCAGGGCGCGGCGCTGATGGGCCTCGGTACCACGTTGCCGGGTGCGCGCATCACGCTGAAGGACGGCGTCGTCGAACAGCAGAACTTCAACGACTACACGGTGGCGCGCATGAACGACATGCCGCAGATCGACGTGTTCATCGTCCCGTCGCAGGATGCGCCGACGGGTATCGGCGAGCCGGGCCTGCCGCCGCTGGCGCCGGCGCTGGCCAATGCCGTGTTCCAGCTGACCGGCAAGCGCTTGCGCAAGCTGCCGTTCGACCTGGCGTCGGCCTGACCGTGGACGCCGCCGCGCCGGCCGGCATCCTGCTGGCCGCCGGGCGCGGGCGGCGGTTCGACCCCGCCGGGCTGCGCAACAAGCTGCTGCAGCGGCTGGCGGACGGCGAGCCCGTCGTCGTGGCCAGTGCGCGCAAGCTGCTGGCCGCCGTGCCGCGCGTCGTGGCCGTCGTCGCGCCGGACGACGGGGGCGTGGGCGCCCGTTTGTCCGCGCTCGGTTGCGAGGTCACGGTCTGTCATGACGCCGACAGCGGCATGGCGGCATCGCTCACGCATGCGATCCGCCACACGCTCGCGCGGGCACCGGCGCCGCGGGCGTGGCTCGTGGCATTGGGCGACATGCCGTACGTCGATCCGGCCACATTGCACGTGCTGGCCGCCGCCCTGGCGGGCGGCGCGGACATCGTGGCACCCGTGCAGGATGGCCGGCGCGGCAATCCCGTCGGCTTCGGCGCCGTCCATCTGGACGCGCTGCTCGCCTTGCGCGGCGACGCGGGCGCGCGCCGCCTGCTGCAGGCGTGTCCCGTGACGGACATCGCGGTGCGCGACCCGGGCATCTTCCGCGACGTCGACACCCCGGCGGACCTGTCGGAACCGTAGCACGACCGTGTGAACACCCTCATTTCTGAAAAATCCGATTACACTACGGCGCATCGGAGAGAGATTGTTCACGTCATATGAAAAAAGCACCCCAGAAGCCGCCGCCGGCCATCCTGTACACGATCGTCCCCAAGGACCTGGCCGGACACCTGTTCAACGTCACCGTCACCGTGGCCGAACCTAGCCTGGACGGGCAGGTGTTCACGCTGCCGGCCTGGATCCCGGGCAGCTACATGATCCGCGAATTCGCCCGCAACATCGTGCGCATCCGCGCGGAGGCCGGCGGGCAGGCGGTGCGGCTGACGAAGCTGGACAAGCATAGCTGGCAGGCCGCCCCTGTCGCCGGGCCGCTGACGGTGCATTGCGAAATCTACGCGTGGGACCTGTCCGTGCGCGCCGCCCACCTGGACCAGACGCACGGCTTCTTCAACGGCACGAGCGTGTTCCTGCGCGTCGTCGGCCAGGAGGCGCGGCCGCACCTCGTCGACATCCAGCGTCCTGCGGAGCCCACCGCGCGCAACTGGCGCGTCGCCACGTCGCTGCCGGAAGCGGGCGCCAAGCGCTACGGCTTCGGCACCTACCTCGCGGCCGACTACGACGACCTCGTCGACCACCCCGTCGAGATGGGCGACTTCGCGCTCGGGGGCTTCACGGCGCACGGCATCCGCCACGACATCGTGATCACGGGCCGCGTGCCGAACCTCGACATGGCGCGCCTGGAAAAAGACCTGAAAGCCATCTGCGACACGCAGATCGCGTTCTTCGAGCCGAAGACCAAGAAGGCACCGATGGACCGCTACGTGTTCCTGACGATGGCCGTCGGCGACGGCTACGGCGGCCTGGAACACCGCGCGTCGACGGCGCTGATCTGTTCCCGCACCGACCTCCCGACGACGGCCGCGCCGAAGACGGCCGAGCCGAACGAGGGCTATACCAAGTTCCTGGGCCTGTGCAGCCACGAGTACTTCCACACCTGGAACGTCAAGCGCATCAAGCCGTCCGTGTTCGCGCCGTACGACCTGCAGACCGAGAACTACACGCCGCTGCTGTGGCTCTTCGAAGGTTTTACCAGTTATTACGACGACCTGATGCTCGTCCGCAGCGGCATCATCAGCGAGGCGACGTATTTCAAGCTGCTGGGCAAGACGGTCGGCAGCGTCCTGCGCGGCACGGGCCGCACGAAGCAGAGCATCGCCGATTCCAGCTTCGACGCGTGGAGCAAGTACTACCGCCAGGACGAGAACGCGCCGAACGCTATCATCAGCTACTACACGAAGGGTTCCCTCGTCGGCCTCGCGTTCGACCTGACGATCCGCGCGAAGACGGACGGCGCAAAGTCGCTCGACGACGTCATGCTCGCCCTGTGGGACCGCTACGGCCGCGATTTCTACAGCGGCGGCGCGCGCGGCGTGACGGAGCAGGAAGTGGAAAGCCTGTTCGACGAGGTGAGCGGCGTGCGTTTGAAAACCATCTTCGACCGCTACATCCGCGGCACGGAAGACATCCCGCTGGCCAAGCTGTACGCGCCGTTCAGCGTGAAGGTGACGGAAGAGCGCAAGAACGCGAAGCCATCGCTGGACGCGGGCATCGGCCGTGACGCCGGCGGTGCCAAGCTGACGCAGGTCCACGAGGGCGGCGCCGCGCACCAGGCGGGCCTGTCGGCGGGCGACGTGCTGATCGCCGTGGACGGCCTGCGCGTGAACGGCAACCCGTCCAACCTTGACCAGCTGCTCGCGCGCTACCGCGTGGACGACACGGTCACCGTGCACGCGTTCCGCCGCGACGAGCTGATGACGTTCGACGTGACCTTGCAGGGCGACCGCGTGCCGTGCGTGCAGATCAGCGTCGCGCCAGGCGCGCGCAAGGGCCCGGCGGTGAAGCGGCCGAGCGCGAGTTAAGCCGGCAGGTACGACCGCAGCAAGTCGAAATCGATCGGTTTCGTCAGGTGGCGGTCGAACCCGGCCGCGAACGCGCGTTCGCGGTCTTTCTGCTGTCCCCAGCCCGTCGTCGCGATCAAGGTCATCCCGGCGCTTGACGGCAGCAGGCGTACCCGGCGCGCCAGTTCGTAGCCGTTCATGTCCGGCAGGCCGATGTCGAGCAGCGCCACGGCCGGCGCGAAGCCGGGCAGCATTTCCAATGCACGGGCGGCCGTCGCCGCCGTCCGGACGTCGCAGCCGTGCAGTTCCAATGTCATCGCCAGCGTCTCGGCGGCATCCTCGTTGTCATCGACGACGAGCACGCGCACCTGCGCCGGCGCTGCATCGGCGACCGGCGTCGCGGGCGCCGGTGCGCACGTGCTGCCTTGCGCCAGCGGCAGGCGGATCGTGAACGTGCTGCCGAGGCCCGGTCCGGCGCTGTCCGCATGCACGCTGCCGTCATGCAGCTCGACGATGCCGCGCACGAGCGCGAGGCCGATACCGAGGCCGCCCTTCGAGCGCTCCAGCGCCGGCTCCAACTGGGAAAACATGTCGAACACGGTGGCGAGGGCCGAGGCGGGCAGGCCGATGCCGTTGTCGCGCACGGCGATCTCGGCCCAGCCGTCCGTGCACGACAGGCGCAATTCGATCGTGCCGCCGTCCGGCGTGTACTTGGCCGCGTTGGTCAGCAGGTTGATGACGACCTGCGCCAGCCGCGTCGCATCGCCGTCGACGATCACGGGCGGCTCGGCGATGGACATGCGCAGCGTGTGGCGCGCCGCTTCCATCGTCGCCGCGAGGTCGTGGGCGGCGCCCTGCACGAGGGCCGTCAATTCGACGGGCGCGCTGCGCAGCTGCATGCATCCCTGCGTGATGCGCGAGACTTCCATCAGGTCGTCGACGAGCCGCGTCAGGTGGCGCAACTGCCGGTCGAACGCCTGCAGCAGGCGCTGGTCCTTACCGTGGCCGAACTTGAGCTTGAGGACGTCGAGCGCGCTGCGCATCGGCGCGAGCGGGTTGCGCAATTCGTGCGACAACGTGGCGAGGAATTCGTCCTTGCGGCGGTCGGCCGCGGACAGCTGCGCGTTCAGCTTCTGCAGCTCGGCTTCGGCGCTGCGGCGCGCGTCCAGCGCCGCTTCCGCCGTCTTGCGTGCCGCCAGCAGTTCACGTTCGTAGGCGCGCCGGTCGGACGCCCTGAACAGGGCCCAGTGATCGACCATGCCGTCCTCGTGCGGGCGCCGGCTGATGTTGATGAGCACGGGCACGCGTTCCTGGTGCCGGTTGCGCAAGTCGACCTGGATTTCGGCCACGGAACCCTGCGCCTGCAGGATCGGCTGGCAATGCGTGTGGTAGAACAGGCGCGCGCCGACGGGCAGCAGGTCGTGCATGCGCAGCTTGCCGACGAGTTCCTCTTCCGTGTAGCCGAGCCACGTGCATGCCGTGCCGTTCGCCCGCAGGATGACGCCGTCGGCCGCCGTCAGCAACAGGGCGCAGGCGGCATGGTCGAACAGGATGTCGCCGGTCGGCGCAGTGGGCACGGGACGTCAGCGCAGGGCGTGCGCGAGGAAGTTGTCGATGGCGTGCGAACTCGCCGTGGGCGCGCTCATGTGCGGGCAGTGGCCGACGTTCTCGATGATCTGCAAGGTGCTGTTCGGCAGGTGCCGGTGCAGGAAGTCGCCCACCGTGCGCGGCGCCACGAGGTCGTCGCTGCATTGCAGGATCAGTGCGGGCACGGTGGACCGGGGCACGTCGGCACGATGGTCGGACAGGAACGTCACGCGCGCGAAGTGCTTGGCGATCTCGGGATCGTTGCGGCAAAAGCTGTCGGTCAGCTCCGCGCGCAGCTCGGGCCGATCGGGCACGCCCATGATGGCGGGTGCGAGACTGCTCGACCAGCCGAGGTAGTTGGCGTCCATGGTCTCGAGCAGCTCGTCGATGTCTTCCCGGCTGAATCCGCCGACGTAATCGCCGTCGTTGATGTAGCAGGGCGACGGGCCGACCATCACCTGTGCGACGAATTTTTCCGGCGCCTGGATCGTGGCCAGCATGCCGATCATCGTGCTGACGGAATGGCCGACGAAGACGACGGGGCCCGTCGCGCATTCGTCGATGATCTCGAGCAGGTCGTCCGCATAGCCTTGCAGTGTGCCGTATTTGGTGCGGTCGTACGCGGACAGGTCGGAACCGCCGCTGCCGACGAGGTCGAACGAGATCGTCCGGAACCGGTCTTCGTAGGCAGGCGCGAGGAAACGCCACATGGTCTGGTCGCAACCGAAGCCGTGGGCGAATACCATCGTCGCCGGGCCGTTGCCGGCCAGCCGGATGTTGTTTCTGCGTTGCACTGTCGGCATGTTTGTAAAGAGTGTGAAATGTAACTCACGATTATAGCCACATTAATGCTGAGCGGACGCACGCCTGGCGGACCGCCATGATTGGCCATCAGCACCGCGATGCGATGGCGCGCGGCATGGCCTTGCAGGATGGCGCTGTCGAGCGGATAGCCGTCGTTGCCGATCAGGACGCCTGCCGCGTACAGGCGTGCACCGGCCTGCGCTGCCGCCGCCACGTGCGTCGGCTGGGCGAAGTCCGCGCACACGGCCAGCGCCACCGGCAGGCCGCCGGCCATGAGCAACGGGCCGCCGGCGCCGGCGTCGACATGGCGCTCTTCGCCCGCGTGCAGGTGCTGTTTCGTGTGGACGCTCGACGTTCCGTCCGCATGCAGGACGAACGCCGCGATGTGCGGCTTGCCGCGCTCGCCCGCGCGCAGCGGCAGGCCGACGACAGTCGTCATGCGCGCCTCCCGCGCGTATGCGCGCAGCGGCGCGAGCAGGGCGGTGTCCGGCGTTTGCGCGAGGGCGTCCGCGAGATCCAGTTCGTAGCCCGTCAGCGACAGCTCCGGGAACACGAGGCATTGCACGCCGAGACCGTGGGCGACGCGCATGAAGGCAAGGTGGCGGCGGATGTTTTCGGTGAGGTCTCCCGGGAGCACACTGCATTGCGCGGCGGCGAACGTCGATACGGTCATGGGCGGGCCGTGAAGTAGCGTTGGTCTATTCGGATACTTGCGGCTCGGCCAGGCTGCGCAGCTGGAACCGCTCGTCGTCCGCGAACAGGAAGGTTTCCGAAAACGTGAGGCTGCCCCCTGGCGCCGCCGGTCGCGGCGGAGGCGGCAGCGGCGCACTGCGTTGCACGGACGCCATCGCGATGGTCGAGGCGTCGGGGCTGCGCGACCGCTGCACGTTCACGTCCTGCACGCGGCCATTGGCGGCGACCGTGATCTCGAGCACGACGATGGCCGGTAGTTGCGCGGGCAGCGTGCCGGCATAGATGTGGTCGGGGTTGCGGGCGGCCACGTGGCGCGCGACCTGGGTCTTGTAGTCGGTGAGGTCGGCGGGGGCGGGCGCCGCGGCAGGCGCCGGGGCGGCGGGATGGAACACGCTCGCGGCGACCCGTTCGACGGACGAGGTGACGGCATCCGTTGCCGTTCGCACTTCCGCGCATCCGCCCAGGGCGGCCAGCAGCGGGATGGACACCAAACCGGCACGGTTGATGGTCTTCATGTCGACACCTCCAGAACGTCGCTGCGCCATTGCTGTCCCGCAGGCGCTGCGACGTCCGGCGATTCAGTCGAACAGGCGACGCAGCTCCGTGCCGGGGTCGGGGGCGCGCATGAATGCTTCGCCCACGAGGAACGCGTGCACGTCGGCGTCGCGCATGCGCTTGACGTCGGCGGGCGCCAAGATGCCGGACTCGGTGACGACGAGCCGCTCCGCCGGAATGCGCGGCAGCAGGCCGAGCGTCGTATCGAGCGTGACGTCGAAAGTGCGCAGGTTGCGGTTGTTGATGCCCAGCAGGCGCGTATTCAGCTTCAGCGCCGCATCCAGTTCGTCGCCATCATGCACTTCGACCAGCACATCCATGCCGAGTTCCTGCGCGCACGCCTCCAGATCGGCCATCAGGCCGTGATCCAGCGCAGCGACGATCAGCAGGATCGCATCCGCGCCCATCGCCCGCGCTTCGTAGACTTGATACGTGTCGACGATGAAATCCTTGCGGATCACGGGCAGGTGGCACGCGGCGCGAGCCTGTTTCAGGTACTCGGGCGAGCCCTGGAAGAATTGTACATCCGTGAGCACGGACAGGCACGACGCACCGCCCGCTTCGTAGCTTCGCGCGATGTCGGCCGGGCGGAAATCGGCGCGCAGCACGCCTTTCGACGGCGACGCCTTCTTGACTTCGGCGATCACGCCGGCGCGGCCCGCGTCGATGGTGCGGCGCAGGTTCGCTTCGAAGCCGCGCAGGCCGGCGCGCAGTTCGGCATCGCTTTCGACGTCGCGGCGCAGGCTGTTGAAGTCACGCTGCCGTTTCGCCGCGGCGACTTCGGTGGCTTTGACGTCGAGGATCTTGTTCAGGATATCGGACATGGTGGACCTTCAGTGTTGTTTCGCCAGCGCCAGCTTGACGCCGAGCCAGACGAACAGGCCGCCCGTGGCGCGGTTGAGCCATTGCGTGACGGCGGGATTCAGATTCAGGCGCGCTCTGGCCTGCGCCGTGAACAGCGCCAGCGCATGGCACCACAACATGCCGTTGATGTTGAAGATGGCGCCGAGGACGATGAATGCGAGCGCCTTGTGCGGCGCGTTCGCGTCGATGAATTGCGGGACGAACGCGAGGAAGAACAGCGCCACTTTCGGATTCAGCACGTTCGTCAGGATGCCTTGCCCGTAGATGCGGCGCAGGGGCAGCGGGGCGATGGTGAGCGGCTTTTCGACGCCGTCGCCGCGTTTGCTGAGCAGCATGCCGATGGCGAGATACAGGATGTACGCGGCGCCCAGCAGCTTGACGACGGTGAACGCGGCGGCGGACGTCGCGAGGATCGCCGACATGCCGAGGGCCGCCGCAAAGATGTGCGCGAACGTGCCCGTGCCGATGCCGAGTGCCGCCGCGCTGCCGGCGCGCCAGCCCTGCGTCGCGCTGCGCGTCATGATGAGCAGCGAATCCGGGCCCGGCATGATGTTCAGCAGCAGGCCCGAGACGACGAACAGCGAGAGGTCGTGGATGCCGAGCATCGTGCTCTCCTCAGTGCGCCGCGAGCTGGCGCGTGACGCTCACGAACTGGTCGACCTTCGCCAGCGCCGCGCCCGACGCGATCGCCGCGCGCGCGCGCTGCAGGCCGTCCTCGATGGATGCTGCCACGCCGGCCGCGTACAGCGCCGTGCCCGCGTTGAGCGCCACGATATCGTGCGCCGGACCCGGCTCGCCGCGCAGCGCTTCCATGATGCGGGCCTTGGACTCCGCCGCATCCGCCACCTTCAGGTTACGGCTGGCGATCATCGCGAGGCCGAAGTCTTCCGGGTGGATCTCGTATTCGCGGATCTCGCCGTTCACGAGTTCACCGACCATCGTGCCGGCGCCCAGCGACACTTCGTCCATGTTGTCGCGCCCCCAGACGACCAGCGCATGCTGGGCGTCGAGGCGCTGCAGCACGCGCACCTGGATGCCGACGAGGTCCGGGTGGAACACGCCCATCAGGATGTTCGGCGCGCCGGCCGGATTTGTCAGGGGCCCCAGGATGTTGAAGATGCTGCGCACGCCCATCTCGCGGCGCACGGCGGCGACGTTCTTCATCGCGGCGTGGTGGTTCGGCGCGAACATGAAGCCGATGCCCGTCTGCGCGATCGACTGGGCGATCTGTTCGGGTTTCAGGTCGATGTGGGCGCCCAGCGATTCGATGACGTCCGCGCTGCCGGACGACGACGACACGCTGCGTCCGCCGTGCTTGGCGACGCGCGCGCCCGCCGCCGCCGCGACGAACATCGACGCGGTCGAAATATTGAAAGTGTGCGCACCGTCGCCGCCGGTGCCGACGATGTCGACGAGGTGCGTCGTGTCGGCCATCGGCACCTTGGTCGAGAATTCGCGCATCACCTGCGCGGCGGCGGTGATCTCGCCGATGGTTTCCTTCTTCACGCGCAGGCCCATCGTCAGGGCGGCGACCATCGTCGGCGAGATCTCGCCGGACATGATTTGCCGGAAGAGATGGAGCATCTCGTCGTGGAAGATTTCGCGGTGTTCGATGCAGCGGAGCAGGGCTTCTTGGGGGGTGATCATGGCAGGTCCAGTCAACGTTGGTACTCACGAAACCCGTCGTCCCGACCATGGCGCAGGCCTGGGCGGGGCGGGCAGGACGTCGGTACGGCGCGGGTCAGGCGGTGCGGTCGAGGAAGTTCTTCAGCATCGCGTGGCCGTGCTCCGACAGGATCGACTCGGGGTGGAACTGCACGCCCTCGATGTCGAATTCCTTGTGGCGCACGCCCATGATCTCGCCGTCGTCCGTCCACGCCGTCACTTCCAGGCACGCCGGCAGCGACGCGCGCTCGATCGCCAGCGAGTGGTAGCGGATCACGGTGAAGGGGCTCGGCAAGCCCTTGAACACGCCTTCGCCGATGTGCGCGATCTTCGACGTCTTGCCGTGCATGACCTGCTTGGCGCGGATGATCTTGCCGCCGAACGCTTCGCCGATCGCCTGGTGGCCCAGGCACACGCCGAGGATCGGCTTCTTGCCCTTGAAGTGCTTCAGCACGTCGACGGAGACGCCGGCATCCTTCGGCGCCTTCGGGCCCGGCGAGATGCAGATGCGGTCCGGGTTCAGGCCCGCGATTTCCTCGAGGGTGATCTCGTCGTTGCGCACGGTGTGAACAGTCTCGCCCAACTCGCCGAAGTACTGCACGATGTTGTAGGTGAACGAGTCGTAGTTGTCGATCATGAGCAGCATGTCAGATCTCCCCATCCAGTCCGTCTTGCACTTGCTCGGCCGCGCGCAGCACGGCGCGCGCCTTGTGTTCTGTTTCCAGCCATTCCATCTCGGGGATGGAATCGGCCACGATGCCCGCCGACGCCTGCACGTACAGGTTGCCGTCCTTGATGACGCCCGTGCGGATCGCGATCGCCACGTCCATCTCGCCGCCGAACGACAGATAACCGCAGGCGCCGCCGTAGATGCCGCGCTTCACCGGCTCGAGCTCGTCGATGACTTCCATCGCACGCACTTTCGGCGCACCGGTCAGGGTGCCGGCCGGGAAGGTGGCGCGCAATACGTCCAGGTTGGACATGCCGTCCTTCAAAGTGCCTTCGACGTTGGAGACGATGTGCTGCACGTGCGAGTACTTTTCGATGACCATCTGGTCCGTGACCTTGACGCTGCCGGTCGTCGCGATGCGGCCGATGTCGTTGCGGGCCAGGTCGATCAGCATCACGTGTTCCGCCACTTCCTTCGGATCGTTCAGCAGTTCGTGCGCCAGTTCGGCGTCGCGTTCCGGCGTCGATCCGCGCGGGCGGGTGCCGGCGATCGGGCGCAGCGTGACCTTGCGGCCGACGGCGGCGTCCTTCTCGTTGCGCACCAGGATCTCGGGCGAGGAACCCACGATCTGCATGTCGCCGAAGTTGTAGTAGTACATGTACGGCGACGGGTTCAGCGAGCGCAGCGAGCGATACAGCGACAGCGGCGAATCGACGTACGGCTTGCGGATGCGCTGGCCGATCTGCACCTGCATCAGGTCGCCGGCCATCACGTATTCCTTCGCGACGGCGACGGCCTTCAGGTAGTCTTCCTTGCTGAAGTCGCGCACGGCCTCGGTGCGTACGGAGCTCGACGTCACCGGCGCGTCCACGCTCCGGCGCAGCATCACGCGCAAGTCTTTCAGGCGCTGGCGGCTCTTGTTGTAGGCCTCGGGCTGGGACGGGTCGGCATACACGATCAGGTACAGCTTGCCCGACAGGTTGTCGATGACGGCCAGTTCTTCCGTCACCATCAGCTGGATTTCCGGCAGGTCGAGTTCATCGCGCGGCGCCGTATGGGCCAGCTTCTTCTCGATGTGGCGCACGGTGTCGTAGCCGAAGTAGCCGGCCAGGCCGCCGCAGAAGCGGGGCAGGCCCGGGCGCAGCGCGACCTTGAAACGCGATTGATAGGCCTCGATGAAGTCGAGCGGATTGCCGTCGTGCGTCTCGATGACTTCCCCGTTCTTCTCGACCGTCGTGACGGTGCCGCGCGTGCGCAGCAGCGTCTTTGCCGGCAGGCCGATGAAGGAGTAGCGGCCGAAGCGCTCGCCGCCGACCACGGACTCGAGCAGGAACGTGTTCTTGCCGGCGTCCTGGCTCTGGGCCAGCTTCAGGTACAAGGTGAGCGGCGTTTCGAGATCGGCAAATGCTTCCGCGATCAGGGGGATACGGTTATAGCCTTGCGTGGCGAGCGATTTGAATTCGAGTTCGGTCATGCTTTTCTCCGGGCCGCCCGCAGGGAAGGGGAACGGGCGGCGATTTCTTCAAAAAACCTGCCGGTATCAAGTGTGCACAGGGCGTGCACCGGCAGCAATCAGCTTGGGTCAGATGGACCAGGATTGCCAGCGTCGCCACAGCCAGGCCTCATGGGCACCGGTTGGGTTGACGATGTGTTTTTTGGCGAAAAACATGGAGTAGATGGTTTAGGAGTTGGCTTCGTTATGAGCGCTGATCAGTTCAGCCGCTTCAAGTAGCGAATCAACTATACCATCGGAATTAATAGTTTGCACAGGTTTTCCGTGGTTGTAGCCATACGGGACCGACAACACGAAGCAACCGGCCGCACGCGCCGCTTCGGCGTCGTTGCTGGAATCGCCGATCGCCACCACGCGCGCCGGCGCCAGGTCGAAGTCGCGGCACACCTGCAGCAGCGGCATCGGATCGGGCTTCTTGCGCGGGAACGAGTCGCCGCCGTACACCAGCTCGAAGAACGGCGTCAGCCCCTTCTTCGCCAATAGCGGCTGCGTGAACGCGACGGGTTTATTGGTCACGCACGCGAGGCGCAGGCCCAGGTCCTTCAGCGCCTGCAGGCCTTCGATCACGTGCGGATACAACGCGGCGCGTTCGCCGTTGATGGCGAGGTAGTGGCGCTGGTACGCGGCCATCGCGTCGTCGAACACGGTGTCGATGCGGGCCGTGTCGAAGTCGAGGGCCAGCACGTCGCGGATCAGCTTTTCCGATCCCTTGCCGACCATCGGTTCGATGACCTGCTGCGTGATCGGCGCCAGGCCGAATTCCGCGCGCATGCCGTTCAGCGCGAGCTCGAAATCGGGCACGGTGTGCAGCATCGTGCCGTCCAGGTCGATGATGGCGGCCCGGATCGTATCGGCGCCGTGCTTCATCAGGCGGCCTTCTTCGCGACGCCGACCAGTTCGGCGCGCATGGCGTCGATGACGGCCTTGTAGTCAGGCTTGCCGAAGATGGCGGAACCGGCCACGAACGTGTCGGCGCCGGCTGCCGCGGCGGCCGCGATGTTGTCGGCCTTGATGCCGCCGTCGACCTCCAGCAGGATGTCGCGGCCCGATTCGTCGATCATGCGGCGTGCGATCGCGATCTTTTTCAGGGCTTCCGGGATGAACGACTGGCCGCCGAAGCCCGGGTTCACGGACATGATGAGGATCATGTCGATCTTGTCCATCACGTGTTCCAGGTAGTGCATCGGCGTGGCCGGGTTGAACACCAGGCCGGCCTTGCAGCCGTTGTCGCGGATGAGCTGCAGGGTGCGGTCGATGTGCTCCGACGCTTCCGGGTGGAACGTGATGATGTCGGCGCCGGCCTTGGCGAAATCGGGGATGATGCGGTCGACGGGCTTGACCATCAGGTGGACGTCGATCGGCACCTGCACGTGCGGACGGATGGCCTGGCACACCAGCGGGCCGATGGTCAGGTTCGGGACGTAGTGATTGTCCATCACGTCGAAGTGGATGATGTCGGCGCCGGCGGCGACGACGTTGCGCACTTCCTCGCCCAGGCGGGCGAAATCGGCGGACAGGATGCTGGGAGCGATGCGGTAGGTGGTCATGGTGGGGCTGCCGGTCTGGCCGGGTTGCTTAAGACAAAGCCAGCATTGTACGCCGATGCGGCGCGGCGGACACGGCTGCCGGCCCATCCGTCCGGAGCGGCGCCGCGCTTTCGGTGGCCGTTGTATCATGACGGCCACGCACCAATTTGCCAATTCAACAAGGAACACCGATGCCCGTCTACGATTTCGCGATCACCGTCAGGACGCAGTACCTGCCGGAGCAATCCCACCCGGACCGGACGCAGCACGTGTTTACCTACACCATCACGATCAAGAACACGGGCTCCGTCGCGGCCCAGCTGATCTCGCGCCACTGGGTGATCACGGACGCCAACAACAAGGTGCAGGAAGTCAGCGGGCTGGGCGTCGTCGGCCACCAGCCGTTGCTGCAGCCGGGCGAGCAATTCGAGTACACGAGCGGTACGCAGCTGGAAACGCCGCAGGGGTCGATGGTCGGCGAGTATTTCTTCGTCGCCGAGGACGGACACCGGTTCGAGGTCAAGATCCCGGAATTCGTGCTGTCGCTGCCGCACGCCCTCCATTGACCGCTTGAGCCGGTCAGGCGTCGGGCGTATCGTTATTCTTCGTGGTGGGTGGGCGCTCGGGTTTGCGTCCGGCGAACATCGTCCACCACACGATGAAGACGAGCAGGAACAGGGCCGTACCGGCTTCCAACATCAGTATCCACATCCCGTATGCCTCCTATGTTTTCGACACGCCGCAGTGTACCCCCTTTATTGACCGTCGTCGCCTTGCTGGCCGCCTGCACGACGCCGCAGCCGCCGCAGCCGCGCCCCCAGCCGCAACCGCCGATCAAGATGCCGCCGCCCGTCGGGCCGGTGACCGTGCCGCCGACCCAGCCACCGGCGCAACCGCAGCCGGCGCCGCCGCCCGCGCCCCTGTTCACGCCCGTGACGTTCGACGCGTTGCCCGGCTGGCAGCAGGACGACCTGCGCCAGGCCTGGCCCGCGTTCCAGGCGTCGTGCCGCGCGCTGGGCGCGAAACCGGACTGGAACGCGCCGTGCGCGGCGGGCAAACGGATCGACCCGGCCGACGGCACCGCGATCCGCCAGTTCTTCGAGACGTATTTCGTGCCGAACCTCGTGCGCGCGCCCGACGGCGCGGACGCGGGCCTGATCACGGGCTACTACGAACCGATGCTGCGCGGCGCGCGCCGGCGCGGCGGCGCCTACCAGACGCCGTTGTATAAAGTGCCGGACGACCTGATCACCGTCGACCTGGCGAGCGTCTACCCGAACCTGAAAGGCATGCGGCTGCGCGGGCGCCTCGTCGGCAAGACGGTCGTCCCGTACGGCACGCGGGCCGAGATCGAGCGTTCCCGCATCCCGGGCAAGGAACTCGTGTGGGTCGACGACCCGGTGGAGGCGTTCTTCCTCGAGGTGCAAGGCTCCGGCCGCGTGCAGCTGGACGACGGGGAGACGGTGCGCATCGCGTACGCCGACCAGAACGGCCATCCGTACAAGGCGATCGGCCGCTGGCTCATCGACAAGGGCGAGCTGGCCCCGGCCGAGGCGACGGCGCAGGGCATCCGCGCGTGGATCGCCGCGCATCCGGAACGGCGCCAGGAACTCCTCGACGTCAATCCGAGCTATGTCTTCTTCCGCGAAGAGCGCCTGCCCGATCCGTCGGTCGGCCCGAAGGGCGCGCTGGGCGTACCGCTGACACCGGCGCGCTCCGTCGCCGTCGACCCCAGCTTCGTGCCGCTGGGCGTGCCGCTGTTCCTGTCGACGACGGAGCCGAACGGCGACGCGCCGCTGCAGCGCCTCGTGATGGCGCAGGACACCGGCGGCGCCATCAAGGGCGCCGTGCGCGCGGACTTCTTCTTCGGCTTCGGCGAGCAGGCGGCCGACAACGCGGGCCGCATGAAGCAGCGGGGCCAGATCTGGGCATTGCTGCCGCGGCCGGCGTTGTCGGCCGCGCGTTGATCACTGCCTGATCCGGTGCAGCCGGGTGCCGAACAGCGTCGTCATGGTCAGCAGCAGCGCGCCCGCCGCGACGACCGTCAACCCGCCGCGCACACCGAGCCATTGGGCCAGCGCACCGGCACCCGCCGCGCCGATGGGGGCCGTGGCCACCGTCATGAAGCGCATCGTCGACGTCATCCGGCCCAGCAGCGCATCCGGCGTCACGCGCTGGCGCAGCGCGAGATAGGGCAGGAAGAACAAGGTGCCGCCGCAATCGAGGCAGAACACGACGGCGGCATAGGCGGCCGTCGTGGCGCCGCGGCTGCCCAGCAGGTCGCGCGGGATCGTCGGCATCAGCATGAAGCCGAGGCACGAGATGCACAGGCCCGTCGCGATGGCGCCGCCGGAGCCGAAGCGCCGCGTCAACGGTTTCAGTAACAAGGAACTCAATAGCACGCCAAGGCCGCCCAGCATCTGCGCGGTGCCCATCAGGCCGGGCGACATGCCCAGCACGCGCGTCGCGAACAGCACGTACAAGGCCGTGTAGCCATAGAACAGCAGGTGCCAGCTGGCGGACGTCCATGCGAGCAGGCGCAGCACGGGTTGGCTCCAGACGAATTTGAGGCCTTCGGCGACGTCGCGCAGCACGTGCGATTGCGCAGGGTGCGGCTCGGGCTCGCGCGTGCGGATCCGGCGCAGATTCCACAGCGAGACGGAAAAGCCGGCCACATTGCACAGGATCGCGACAGGCGCACCGAGCGCCTGCACGAGCAGGCCCGCGATGCCGGGACCGAGCAGGCGCGATGCGGATTCCGTCGCACCCAGCTTGGCCTGCGCATCGATCAGGCCATCGCGGCCGACGAGGAAGGTCAGGAAGATCTGCTCCGCGCTGCCTCCGACGACGAAGCCGGTGCCCAGCATGAACTGGACCGCATACAGCCAGTGCATGCTGAGCCACCCCTGCCACCACGCGAGCGGTACGGTCGCGAGGCTCAGCGCCACCGTCGCATCGCTGCCCAGCATGACGGGCAGGCGGCGGCTGCGGTCCAGCAGGACGCCCGTCGGCAGCGAGAACAGCAGGAACGGCAGGGAGCCGAAGGCGGCGAGGGTGCCCATCTGGGACGGCGTCGCGTGCAGCAGCAGGGCCGCGCAGATGGGCAGCGCGAGCAACGTGATCTGGGCGCCGAAATTCGTCAGGACGCTGCTGAACCAGAACCGGCGAAAGTCGGCGTTGTGCAGCTGGCCGTCGGCGGCGAGGCTGCGGAGGAGGGCGATGGGGGACACGGATCGATGATAGCAAAGACATGATTGCCGTATACGTCACATCCGTCGTTCAGGCGCTACAATCCGGGTTCATCTAATTAAAGGGGGCCCCATGGAATATGCAGACCTGCTGATCGAACACCACGACAAGGTGGTCGTGATCCGCCTGAACCGTCCGAAGGCGCTGAACGCCCTCAACGACAACATGATGAACGAGCTGGGCGACGCGCTGTACAAGTTCGATGCCGATCCGGCCATCAACGTCATCGTCCTCACCGGCAGCGACAAGGTGTTCGCGGCGGGCGCCGATATCGCCGCCATGGCCAACTATACGTATGCCGATACGTACCCCGGCAATTACATCGGCCGCAACTGGGAGCACATCCTCAATGTGCGCAAGCCCGTGATCGGCGTCGTCGCCGGCTACGCGCTGGGCGGCGGCTGCGAACTCGCGATGATGTGCGACTTCCTGATCGCCTCCGATACCGCGAAATTCGGCCAGCCGGAAATCAAGGTCGGCGTGACCCCGGGCGCCGGCGGCACGCAGCGCCTGCCGCGCGCGATCGGCAAGGCCAAGGCGATGGACATGCTGCTGACGGCGCGCATGATCGATGCTGCGGAAGCGGAGCGCACGGGTCTCGTCTCGCGCGTCGTCCCAGCCGATCTCGTGATGACGGTGGCGCTGGAAGTGGCGGAGACGATCGCCGCGATGCCGGTGTCGGTGGCCATGCAGATCAAGGATTCGGTCAACCGCGCGTTCGAGACGACGCTGACCGAGGGCGTTCGCTACGAGCGCCGCTTCTTCCACGCCGGGTTCGGTACGCCCGCGCAGAAGGAGGGGATGGCGGCGTTCCTGGAGAAGCGCAAGGCGAATTTCGAAGGGATGTAATTTTTCCACAGCCCTTGCGGGGGCGCGGACGGT
>NZ_JANUGW010000002.1 GCF_024753285.1 Massilia pinisoli
CACGTCGTCGAAGCCCGCGGGGCTCGGCATCGTTGCACTGATTTATCAAGGCCCGAAGCGGAATCTGCGTCACGATAGCCCGCGTGCCCAGCGGAAATAACGCTCGTATCCCACATCATGAAAATCGGTTCGCAGATGTGAAAAGCCAATCGGCGAGTCACACCCGGCCGTTTCCATTTTGAGAAATTTGCTTCCGTATCATGAAAATGAATTTTTAAGCATTTGATTTAAAAGAAAATAAAAACCGTCATATGTCTTATATAAGACCATTGGTGCTGCGCACAACCGGCGCTATCATTGTTTCCAACGGAATCACTGTCCAACCTCGTTTCACATTGGGAGAACGCCATGGCAACTCGTGAACAGCAAATCGCCGCCCTGCAACAGGATTGGGAGACCAACCCGCGCTGGAAAGGTATCGTCCGCAATTACACGGCGGAAGATGTCGTACGGCTGCGAGGCTCCGTGCAGATCGAACATACCCTCGCCCGCCGCGGCGCCGAGAAGCTGTGGAACCTGATCAACGACGAGCCGTACGTGAACGCGCTGGGTGCGCTGACGGGCAACCAGGCCATGCAACAGGTCAAGGCTGGCCTGAAGGCGATCTACCTGTCGGGCTGGCAGGTCGCGGGCGATGCCAACCTGGCCGGCGAAATGTATCCGGACCAGTCGCTGTACCCGGCCAACTCGGTGCCGATGGTCGTCAAGCGCATCAACAACACGTTCCAGCGCGCCGACCAGATCCAGTGGTCGGAAGGCAAGGACGACGTCGACTATTTCGCGCCGATCGTCGCGGATGCGGAAGCCGGCTTCGGAGGCGTGCTGAATGCGTTCGAGCTGATGAAGTCCATGATCGAAGCGGGCGCCGCCGGCGTGCACTTCGAAGACCAGCTGGCGTCCGTCAAGAAGTGCGGCCACATGGGCGGCAAGGTGCTCGTGCCGACGCGCGAGGCCGTCGAGAAGCTGACGGCGGCCCGTCTGGCGGCCGACGTGATGGGCACGCCGACGATCCTGGTGGCCCGCACGGACGCCGAGGCGGCCGACTTGCTGACGGCCGACGTCGACGCGAACGACAAGCCGTTCTGCACGGGCGAGCGCACGGTCGAGGGCTTTTTCCGCGTCAAGCCGGGCGTCGACCAGGCCATCGCGCGCGGCCTCGCGTATGCGCCGTACGCCGACCTCGTGTGGTGCGAGACGGGCAAGCCCGACCTGGAATTCGCCAAACGCTTCGCCGACGCCATCCACGACAAATTCCCGGGCAAGATGCTCGCGTATAACTGCTCGCCGTCGTTCAACTGGAAGAAGAACCTGGACGACGCCACGATCGCCAAGTTCCAGAAGGAGCTGGGCGCGATGGGCTACAAATTCCAGTTCATCACCTTGGCCGGCTTCCACGCACTGAACTACAGCATGTTCAACCTGGCGCATGGCTATGCGCGCCGCGGCATGTCGGCCTTCGTCGAGCTGCAGGAAGCGGAATTCTCCGCCGCCGACAAGGGGTTCACGGCCGTCAAGCACCAGCGCGAAGTGGGCACCGGCTACTTCGACGCGGTGACGCAGACCATCCAGCAGCACCAGAGCTCGACGACGGCACTGCACGGCTCGACGGAGGACGAACAGTTCTTCGACGAAAAGAAAGTCGCCTGATGCCCCGATAGATTCCTCCACCCATCCTCGGATGGTCAGCCGCAGTGGTCACAAGCCGCTGCGGCTTTTTTGTGCCTGATCAATTCGGGGTCAGAGCATCGATTCGGGGTCCGAGCACCAATGGAATCACTATTTGGACGCAAAAAAACTCGTTCGAGCCATGTGTGGCGCGTTGCCATCCGCTGTGGGAAGGCGCGGTGGCTGGTACGGAAACTGGCCGTAGGAACTTGCTTGACAAGGTGCTCTGACCCCGAATGGTGGTGATATGTGCTCTGACCCCGAATTTATCGCTTGTTGGGCCAGAGACGTATCTGGTGGATAATGGTGGTTGGCCCACGCGCGCATGCGCGGTGTGGGCTCCGCCTCAACCAGATTGGAATCCCTATGTTCAGCTACCGCCACGCCTTCCACGCGGGTAACCATGCCGATGTCCTGAAGCACTTTATTCAGGTTCAGTTGCACAAATACATGAACCAGAAAGACACGGCCTACACGTATATCGACACCCACGCGGGTGCCGGCGTGTACGCGCTCGACAGCGCGCAGGCGGTCAAGAGCGGCGAATACATCGACGGCATCGCGCGCCTGTGGGGCCGCGACGACCTGCCGCCGGCGCTGGCGGACTACGTCGGCCTCGTGCGCTCGTTGAACCCGAGCGGCAAGCTGCGCTGGTATCCCGGCTCGCCGTGGGTGGCCGATGCCGAGGCCCGGCTGGAAGACCGCCTGCGCCTGTTCGAACTGCATCCAGCCGACATCAAGGTGCTCGCCGAGAACGTCCGCAAGCGCGAGGCGCACCATGCGGAGCAGGGCGAACGGGCGCGCGGGCGCCGCATCCTCGTCGAGCGCGCCGACGGTTTTCACGGTTTGAAGACGCTGCTGCCACCGCCGTCGCGGCGCGCGCTGGTGCTCGTCGATCCGCCGTACGAAGTCAAGCTGGACTACAAGCACGTGCGCGACGCGCTCGAGGAAGCGCTGAAGCGTTTCCCGGCCGGCATGTACGCCATCTGGTATCCCGTGCTGCAACGCATGGAATCGCGCCAGTTCGCCGACCGCCTCAAGCGCCTGCCCGCGAAGGAATGGTTGCACGTCACGTTGAGCGTGGCGGGCCCGCGCGCCGACGGCAACGGGCTGCACAGCAGCGGCATGTTCATCCTGAATCCGCCATACACGCTGGAAGCGACGTTGCGCGAGACGATGCCTTACCTCGTGCAGGTACTCGGCCAGGATGCCGGCGCCACGTTCCGTATCGAAAAAGGCACGCAGGTGACGGGTGCCATCGCGCGCGAAGGCGCCGCCGGCGCGCCGCGTCAGCCGGTGGGTAATGCGCGCCGGGCGAGTCCGCTGTCGGGTGGCGGCAGCCTGCGCCTGCCCGGGCAGGCGTATGGCGACGGTCCGCGCACGCGCGGCGAAGGCGAGCAGGGCCGCGCGCCGGGCGCTGCGGCGGGACGCGGCCAGCGTTCTCCGGCCCCAGGTCAGCGCGATGGCGACGCAGCCCAAGGCGAACGCAAGGCGGCCCCGCGCGGTGCCGGACCGGGTGCCCGCACGCAGTCGCGCAAGGCCAGTCCGAACGCCGATACGGCGCCGCGCGCACCGTTCAAGCGCAACGGCTCGGGGCGGTCCTGACCCTGTTCGTATAAAACGTTTCCTAAAAGAATGACTGTTGCCGAAACGTTTTGATACGATGTCGAAATGTAAAGACTGCTCGTCTGTAGTATAGTCGCACCCGTATTCCGGTCAGACCGGTTCCGGTGCGCATGGTGCGTGCCGCGTGTTTCAGGAGTTTTTCATGCAAGCGGTAGCAACGGCAGTCGCGTCCACGCCGTCCGACGAGTTCTTTCTGGCGCGCCAGCCCATTCTCGGGCGCGACCAGAAACTGGTGGCGTTCGAGTTGCTGTTTCGTGCCGCGCCAGAGCATGAAGACGCACAGCTGACCGATTATGCCGCGGCCACCGCGGCCGTGATCTCCCATGCGTCGCAGCTGGGCATGAAGCAGGTGGTGGGCGAGCAGACTGCCTTCGTCAATGTCGACGAGGTGGTGCTGATGAGCGATTTCGTCCGCTTCCTCCCTCCCGATCAAGTCATCCTGGAAATCCTGGAAACCGTCCGCCCGACGACAGCATTGCTGGCGCGTATCCGGGAGCTGAAAGAGCTCGGATTCAAGTTCGCTCTCGACGACGTGATAGGCCATTCGGAGCAGGTCAGCAAGCTGCGTAATCTCGTCGACGTCATCAAGATCGACTTGCAGGGCGTCGGCCGCGACGAGCTCGCCGACCTCGTGCGCACCTTGCGCGGGCCACACCAGAAGCTGCTGGCGGAAAAGGTCGAGACGGTCGAGGAATTCCAGCTGTGCCTGGAACTCGGCTTCGAATATTTCCAAGGCTATTATTTCGCCCGCCCTGCGATCCTGTCGGGCAGGAAGATCACGCCGTCCGAGCTCGTGCTGCTGCGCCTGCTGGACCTGATCCATGCGCATGCGGACAACGAGGCCATCGAAGCGGCCGTCAAGCGCGACGCGTTGCTGAGCCTGAATCTGCTGCGTCTCGTAAACGGCCACCTGGAGGGCACGGGCGCGCCGCGCGTGGAATCGATTGCGCAGGCGCTGGCCCAACTGGGCCGCAGCCAGTTGCAACGCTGGGTGCAGATCCTGCTGTACAGCGGTCCCGAGGGTCACGTCGAACTGAATTCGCCCCTGCTGCAGATGGCCACGACGCGCGGCCGCCTGCTCGAACTGATGACCTTGACCCTGCGGCCCGGCGACGTCGCCGCCGCCAACACGGCGTTCACCGTCGGCATCATGTCGCTGATGGATGCGCTGTTCGGCGTGCCGATGCGCGAGATCCTCGACAAGGTCGACATATCGCGCGACGTGCGCGCCGCGCTGCTGGAGCGTGACGGCGACTACGGCGCGATGCTGAGCATCGCGGAATCGCTGGAACATGCGGGACCGGGCCGCGACCTGGGTGCCGCGTTGGGCCGGCTGGGCCTGTCCGTCAAGCAGGTGCGCGACATCGAACTGGCCGCGTTCGGCTGGGTGCGCGAACTGGGCGCCGAGGTGCACTGAGCGCCCGGCGGCGCTTTCGCAGTACGAGCCGCAAGGCGCTTTCGATTCTACAGCGCCAGGAACAGGAAGACAGTCGGTTTCTTGTGAAAGTCCGGTGAGTTACCCGCCGCCAGCTGCGCCTTCCACTTGGCCGCCGTCTGCGTGCGCACGGTTTCCGTCGTCAGCGACAAATCCGTCGCGACGCAGATCAAGGTCTGCGGCTGGCAGCTCGCCACGAGCGCTTCCAGCATCGCGCCGTTGCGATAAGGCGTTTCGATCAGCAACTGCGTCTGTTTTTCGCTGCGCGCGCGCTGTTCCAGTTGCTGGATGCGCTTCGTGCGCTGGGCGGCGTCCGTCGGCAGATAACCGTTGAACGCGAAGCTCTGGCCGTTCAAGCCGCTCGCCATGACCGCGAGCAGCAGCGACGACGGGCCCACGAGCGGGCGCACGGGAACGCCGTGCTGGTGCGCCAGCCGGACGAGGTCGGCGCCCGGGTCGGCGACGGCCGGCACGCCCGCTTCCGACACGAGCCCGGCGTCCTGGCCGTCGAGCAGCGGCGCCAGCAGGGCGGCCAGCGCCTGCGGCGGCGTGTTCACGTTGAGTTCTGCGATGCGGATGTCCTGCAGCGGGCGCGCGAGCGGATGGTCGATGGCGACCAGTTTCAGGAAGGCGCGCGCCGTCTTGGCGTTCTCGGCCACGAAGTAGTCGAGCTTGCTGGCGATGTCCTGCACCTGCTCGGGCAGGACGTGGGACAGTGCGTGCGGCGCCGCGTCCGTCGGGCCGAGGGTGTTCGGAATGAGGTAGAGCGTACCGGGCATCGTGTTATTTAATTATTGTTGGCGGTGAAAAACGGCATGCCGGCGCGGCGCAGCATGCCCGTGAGGGCGATCAGCGGCAGGCCCGTGAGGGCCGTCGGGTCGTTGCTGTCGATGCGCTCGAGCAGGGCGATGCCGAGTCCTTCGTTCTTGGCGCTGCCGGCGCAGTCGTACGGCTGTTCGATGCGCAGATAGGCGTCCAGTTCGGCATCGGGCAGGTCGCGGAACGTCACGAACACCTGCACGTTTTCCACTTGCGCGGCCTCATCCGCGGGCAGGCGGCCGTCCCACAGGCACAGCGCAGTGTGGAACACGACGCGGTGGCCCCGCATCATCTGCAGCTGGGCGAGGGCGCGGGCGTGGTCGCCGGGCTTGCCGATCTGGAGGCCGTCCAACGTGGCGACCTGGTCCGAGCCGATGACGAGCGCACCCGGATGCGCGCGGGCGACGGCCGCAGCCTTCTCGCGCGCCAGCCGCAGCGCCGTCGCTTCCGGTGCCTCGCCGGGACGCGGGGTCTCGTCGATGTCGGGAGAGACAGTGTCGAACGGCAGCTGCAGGCGCTGCAGCAGCTCGCGCCGGTAGGCGGAACTGGAGGCCAGGATGAGGCGCGGAAGGGTGGGGCTGGACATCGATTTTTGTAAATAAAACAGGAAGATAGCGCTTTTCGACGAAGTCTTTGACGACGCGGGGCGAAGCCTGCTATTATCGCAGGTTTTCCGGGGATGTTTTTCCAAATGAGCGCTTTTGTCATCGACGCTTTTGAATTTTGTCGGAACAACGGCCATCGTGAAGGCGTCACGCCGGTGGTGGACATGCCCCGTCTGGCAGCCGATTGCGCCGACAAGTCCGGCGAGATCGCCTGGTCCATCGATGGCGGCCAGACGCGGCAGGGGTATCCGATGCTGACGTTGTCCGTCTCCGGAACCGTGCAGCTGGTGTGCCAGCGCTGCCTGACCCCGTTCGGCTACGAGATCGATTCGTCGACCGAGCTGGTGCTGGGCAAGGACGACGCGGAAGCGGACGAGATCGAGGAAATCCTCGACGACGAGAGCATCGACGTGATCGTCGGCAGCCACACCTGCGACATCCGCGACTTGCTGGAAGATGAAGCCCTGCTGGCCCTGCCGCAGGCACCGAAACACGAGGTGTGCCCCGATACCAAGCTGCTGGACACGATCAAGTCCGAGAAGGTATCGCCGTTTGCGGCATTGAAGAGCCTCAAATCTGAATAAAAGAATTGCAGTGGGTGCTGCCTCCGGGTAGCATTCGCAGCGTCAAAACGTGTCAAACGCGTGCAGCTCGAGTATTGAGTCATCGTTGTAAGGCAGCGTTAAGCATGTCGGCAATGGCCTTCCCATGGGTATTGCCGCTGGGATACTCGATGCGCATGTATTTGCAAGTCGAATGTGTTAGAATTTTAGAACTTAAGTTTAGGAGTCATCATGGCAGTTCAACAGAATAAGAAGTCCCCGTCGAAGCGCGGCATGCACCGTTCGCACGATTTCCTGACCGCCCCGAACCTGGCAGTCGAGCCGACCACCGGCGAAACGCACCTGCGTCACCACATCAGCCCGAACGGTTTCTACCGTGGCCGTAAAGTGCTCAAGACCAAGAACGACGAGTAATCGACGTCTTGCTGTTTTGTTCGATGAAAGCGGTGCAACGTATGACGAATGCGTGGCACCGCTTTTTCTTTCGCGGTACCCGTGTCGCCGGTCGCAACCGGAACTGGCACACCGTCATTTTCCATCCCGCTGACTCGGCTCGCTGTGTATCCCGCCGAGAACGAGCAACTGCCGGCCGACCTTGAGCCTGCGGTCCATCCCGACAAATGACAATCAAAATTTCCATCGACTGCATGGGCGGCGACCACGGCCCCGCCGTGACCATCCCGGCAGCCCTCGCTTTCCTCAAGCGCGAACCCGATGCCGAACTGATCCTCGTTGGCCAGGAAGAGCAGGTCCGCGCTGAACTCAAGAAACATCATGCGGGCGACCAGCCGCGCCTCACCGTCCGCCATGCGTCGGAAGTGGTGGCGATGGACGATCCCGTCGAAGTCGCCCTGCGCCGCAAGAAGGATTCGTCGATGCGCGTGGCGATCGAGCTCGTCAAGGACGGCAGCGCCGACGTCTGCGTCTCCGCCGGCAACACGGGCGCGCTGATGGCGATCTCGCGCTATGTGCTGAAGACGATGGCCGACGTCGACCGCCCGGCCATCTGCTCGATCCTGCCGAACCAGAAGGGCGGCCCGACTTATATGCTGGACCTGGGCGCCAACGTGGATTGCGAGCCCCATCACCTGCACCAGTTCGCCATCATGGGCGCCGTGCTGTTCGAGGCGATGGAGCACCGCCGCCCCAGCATCGGCCTGCTCAACGTGGGCACGGAAGAGATCAAGGGCAACGAAGTGGTCAAGGCCACCGCACCCCTGCTGCGGGCCGACCACGAACGCGGCGTGCTGAATTTTTATGGCAACGTCGAAGGCAACGACATCTTCAAGGGCACGGTCGACGTCGTCGTGTGCGACGGTTTCGTCGGCAACGTCACGTTGAAGGCGATCGAAGGGCTGTCCCGCTTCTTCAAGACGACGTTCATGGAAAGCACCATGTCGAAGTTGGGCGCGCTGCTGGCGCGCAAATCGCTGAAGAAGCTGAACCCCGAAAGCTATAACGGCGCGGGCCTGCTGGGCTTGAAGGGCCTCGTGTTCAAGAGCCACGGCGGTGCCAGTGCGTACGCCTACGAGTGGGCGATTCGACGCGCTTTTGACGCGGCGAAATATAATGTGCAAGCGCAACTCTCGACCTTGATCGCCGAAATGTTGCCGCAAACGCCCGACGCAGGGGCGCCTGGGTCAACCATTCAGCAAGGTTAGCAATGACTTACAGCAAAATTATCGGCACCGGCAGCTATCTGCCTGCACGGCGTGTCACGAACGACGACCTGGCGGCTCAGTTGGGCGCCAAGGGCATCGAGACGTCGGACGAGTGGATTACCACCCGCAGCGGCATCACCGCGCGCCACTACGCGGCGCCGGACGAAAACGCGTCGGACCTGGCCGTGTACGCCGCGCGCAATGCGCTCGAAGCGGCCGGCCTGGAGGCCGAGCAGATCGACTTGATCATCGTCGCCACTTCGACGCCCGACTTCTTCGGCAGCTTCCCCAGCACGGCGTGCATCGTCCAGAACAAGCTGGGCATGCGCAACAACAGCGCCGCGTTCGACATGGGGGCCGTATGCAGCGGCTTCGTGTATGCGTTGTCGACGGCCGACGCGTTCATCAAGGCCGGTCACGCAAAGAACGTGCTCGTGATTGGCACGGAAGTGTTTTCGCGCATCCTCGACTTCGATGACCGCACCACCTGCGTGCTGTTCGGCGACGGCGCCGGCGCCGTCGTGCTGTCGGCCTCGGGAGAGCCGGGCGTGCTGTCCATCAAGCTGCATGCTGACGGCAGCTACGGCGACATCCTGTGCGGCCCCGCGAATCCGGGCAACGCGTCCGCCAATCAGAAGTTCCTGTACATGGACGGCCCGGCCGTTTTCAAGCTGGCCGTCACCGTGCTGGAAAAGGTCGCCAACGAAGCGCTGGCACATGCGCAGATGCCGGCGAGCGACATCGACTGGCTGATCCCGCACCAGGCCAACCTGCGCATCATGGCGGGCACGGCGAAGAAGCTGGGCCTGCCGAACGAGAAGATGGTCGTCACCGTCCACGAACACGGCAATACTTCGGCCGCGTCGATCCCGCTGGCGCTCGACATCGCCGTGCGCGACGGCCGCATCAAGCCGGGCCACAACGTCATGATGGAAGGCGTGGGTGGTGGCTTCACGTGGGGCGCCGTCCTGGCGCGCATGTGACGCCGGTCAACCCGGACTGAACAACCCACCGGGCGTCCGGTCGAACGGATCGGCGTCCGCACAACAAGATCAAGGAGCACTTGATGAGTAAATTCGCTTTTCTTTTCACGGGCCAGGGCGCGCAAGCCGTCGGCATGCTGAACGGCTTCGCCGGCAACCCGGTCGTCGACCAGACCGTCGCCGAAGCGTCGGAAGCGCTGGGCCAGGACCTCGGCAAGCTGATCGCCGAAGGCCCGAAGGAAGACCTCGACCTGACCACCAACACGCAGCCCGTGATGCTGACCGCAGCCGTCGCCGTGTATCGCGCGTGGATCGCCGCGGGCGGCCCCAAGCCGGCCGTCGTTGCCGGCCACAGCCTCGGTGAATACTCGGCGCTCGTCGCGGCCGGCGTGATCGACTTTAAGGATGCGGTGCCGCTCGTGCGCTTCCGCGCCCAGTCTATGCAGGATGCCGTGCCGGTCGGGCAGGGCGGCATGGCCGTGATCCTCGGCCTGTCGGCCGACGACGTGCGTGCCGTCTGTGCGGAGGCAGCCCAGGGCGAAGTGGTGGAAGCCGTCAACTTCAACGAGCCGACGCAGATCGTGATCGCGGGCCACACGGCCGCCGTCGAGCGCGCCTGCGACATCGCCAAGGCCAAAGGCGCCAAGCGCGCCATGAAACTGGCCGTGTCGGCGCCGTTCCACTCGTCGCTGCTGAAGCCCGCGTCGGACCGCCTGCGCGACTATATGGCGACCCTGAATTTCGCCGCACCGCAGATCGACTTGATCAACAACGTCGACGTGGCTATCCTGAACGATCCGGCTGCAATCAAGGATGCGCTCGTGCGCCAGGCGGCCGGCCCTGTGCGCTGGGTCGAGACCATGCAGAAGATGGCCGCCGATGGCGTGACCCAGGTCATCGAATGTGCGCCGAGCAAGACCCTGATCGGCATGGCCAAGCGGATCGACCCGGTGCTGGTGGGCGAAGCACTGGTCGACCAGGCCGCGCTGGAACGCGTGCTCGCCGCCGTCAAAGGCTGAGCGCCGCAATATCCCCCGTTTAAGAAGAGGACTCAATGAATCTGCAAAACCAAGTCGCCCTCGTCACCGGTGCCTCGCGCGGCATCGGCAAGGCCATCGCACTCGAACTGGCCCGCCAGGGCGCCAAAGTGGTCGGCACCGCGACCACGCCGGCCGGCGCGGAAGCCATCGGCGCTTACCTCGCCGAGTTCGGCGGCAAGGGCGTCGTGCTGAACGTGACGGATGCCGCGCAATGCGCCGCCGTCATCGACGACGTGACGAAGACCGTCGGCACGATCGGCATCCTCGTCAACAATGCGGGCATCACCCAGGATCAATTGGCGATGCGCATGAAGGACGAGGAGTGGGACAACGTGATCGCCACGAACCTCACGGCCGTGGGCCGCCTGTCGCGCGCCGTACTGCGCGGGATGATGAAGGCGAAGCAGGGGCGTATCATCAACATCACGTCCGTCGTGGGCGCGGCCGGCAATCCGGGCCAGATGAATTACGCAGCGGCAAAGGCCGGCGTGGCCGGCATGACCCGCGCTCTGGCGCGCGAGATCGGCAGCCGCAACATCACCGTCAATTGCGTGGCGCCGGGCTTCATCGACACCGACATGACGAAAGCGCTGGGCGAAGGCCAGCACGAGGCGCTGCTGACGCAGATCCCGCTGGGCCGCCTGGGCAAGCCGGAAGACATCGCGCACGCCGTCGCCTTCCTGGCCGGCCCGCAGGCCGACTACATCACGGGGTCCGAGCTGCACGTCAACGGCGGCATGTACATGAACTGATGGCCGGGCGTGCCGGCCTGTTTTGCAGCGTTTGGCCGGCACGTTTTCCGAAAAAATCTCAGCAGTTGGCAGTAGTTTCAGCCGATTTAGCGGCAGACGCTGAAAATAGTTTTACAACGCGCAAAGCCTGATAAAATGCGCGCACTTTCCGCAACACATACCTAATGGAGCCATAACATGTCGGATATCGAACAACGCGTTAAAAAAATCGTCGCTGAGCAACTGGGCGTTGCCGAAGCAGACATCAAAATCGATTCCTCGTTCGTTGACGACCTCGGCGCTGACTCGCTGGACACCGTGGAACTGGTGATGGCCCTGGAAGACGAATTCGAAATGGAAATCCCGGACGAGCAGGCCGAGAAGATCACGACCGTTCGCCAGGCTATCGAGTACGCACAGGCACACGTCAAGGCCTAAGCTTTCAGGATTTCAGGAGAAGCGCTTGAGTTCACGCAACCGCCGTGTCGTCGTCACCGGCCTGGGTTGCATCTCTCCGATCGGCAACACCATTGCCGAGGCGTGGGAGGCAGCACTGGCGGGCAAGTCGGGCATTGCCAACATCACCAAGTTTGACGCAACGTCTTTTTCCACCCGCTTCGCGGGCGAGGTGAAGAACTTTAACGTCGAGGATTACCTGCCGGGCAAGGAAGGCCGCCATATGGATACGTTCATCCATTTCGGCATGGCCGCGGGCATCCAGGCGTTACAGGATTCGGGCATCGTCGTCACCGACGACAATCGCGATCGCATCGGCGTGCTCGTGGGCTCCGGCATCGGCGGCCTGCCGATGATCGAAGACACGAAGGCGGAGTACGACAGCCGCGGCCCGCGCCGCATCTCGCCGTTCTTCGTCCCGGCGTCGATCATCAACATGATCTCGGGCGACCTGTCGATCAAGTTCGGCCTGCGCGGCCCGAACCTGGCGATCGTGACCGCCTGCACGACCGGCCTGCACTGCATCGGCCAGGCAGCCCGCCTGATCGAATACGGCGATGCCGACGTGATGATCGCCGGCGGTTCGGAATCGACGGTGTCGCCGCTGGGCCTGGGCGGTTTCGCCTCGGCACGCGCGCTGTCGTCGCGCAATGACGATCCGGCGACGGCATCGCGTCCGTGGGACCGCGACCGCGACGGCTTCGTGCTGGGCGAGGGCGCTGGCGTGATGGTGCTCGAAGAGTACGAACACGCGAAGGCACGTGGCGCCAAGATTTACGCGGAAGTCGTCGGCTTCGGCATGAGCGCCGACGCGAACCACATCACGGCCCCGCTCGAGGACGGCAGCGGCGCATCGCGCTGCATGGTCGACGCGATGCGGTACGCAGGCATCAACCCGGATCAGGTGCACTACGTCAACGCGCACGGCACGTCGACGCCGGTAGGCGACGTCGCGGAAGTGAAGGGCATCAAGCGCACCTTCGGCGACCACGCGAAGAAGCTGGTTGTCAACTCCACCAAGTCGATGACGGGTCACCTGCTGGGTGGCGCGGGCGGCCTGGAGTCGGTGTTCACGGTGCTCGCGATCCACAAGCAGGTGTCGCCGCCGACGATCAACATCTTCAACCAGGATCCGGAATGCGACCTGGACTTCTGCGCCAACACGGCGCGGGACATGAAGATCGATTACGCGGTGAAAAACTCCTTCGGCTTCGGCGGTACCAACGGTACCTTGGTCTTCGCGAAGATCTAAACTTCGCCAAATAGCTGAAATAAGCTGAACTTTCAAGCGCCCATTCCTGTCAAAGGAGTGGGCGTTTGTCATTTCTGGCCTGGCGCCCGTTCACCACTGGACTCACCATGTCGATCGCGGTCTCCGCGCTCGTCAGGCCGTCGCGCATCCAGCGTTTCGTGTGGGGAGGTTGCGGCTTGGCACAATGCGCGTCGGCGCTTGCCGTCGGGCTGCTGGCGCCCGAACGGTTCCTGCTGGCACCTCAATTGGCCCTCGCGCTGGCGGGGGGCGGCGCGTGCGTGCTGGGCGCCGCGGTCCGTCGTCCAAAGACGCACCGGATTGATATTTCTGGAACCGGCGACCTGCGCGTGACGGTACAACAGGACGTGGACGGCCGGGATCGCGCCGCGCGGGAAGGCGCCGCGGCCCTGCTGCCGGACTCGGTCATCTGGCCCATGCTGATGCTCGTGCGGTACGCCGCGCCCGGCGCGAGGCCGCGCGTGCTGGCCGTGTGGCGCGACAGCGTCGAGCCCGCGGCCTGGCGCGCGCTGGCGGTCGCGCTGGCGGTGGCCGGCCGGCGTCCGCATGTGGGCGAAGGATGCGAAGACACGACGAACTCATTGCAGCGGACCAACTCTTAAGGAAACGCCGCCTGCGGGCGACCGTTTTCCGCATACCAGGGACGCCGCCGCAGCCAACGGGGCATTGCAATGACGACCGAACGCGAATGTGATCAACTGCTGGTCGAGCGCGTCCAGGCCGGCGATCGCCGGGCGTTCGACCTGCTGGTGTCGAAATACCAGCGCCGCCTGATGCGCTTGGTGTTGCGCCTCGTGCACGATCCGGCCGAGGCGGAAGACGTCGTGCAGGAAACGTTCATCAAGGCGTTCCGCGCACTGCGCCATTTCCGCGGCGATTCCGCGTTCTATACGTGGCTGTATCGGATCGGCATCAATACGGCAAAGAATTTTCTGGTCACGCAGGGCAGGCGGGCACCGACCTCGACGGAAACCGATGCGGAACGTGCGGAAGGATTTGACGACGCGGATAGCTTGCGAGACATTAATACACCGGAATCGGTGTTGGCCAGCAAGCAGATCGCCTATACCGTGAACGCGGCCATGGATGCCTTGCCGCTGGAATTGCGGACGGCGATCGTCCTGCGCGAAATCGAAGGTTTGAGCTACGAAGAAATCTCCGAAGTGATGGCGTGTCCAATCGGTACGGTGCGGAGCCGGATTTTCCGGGCGCGCGAAGTCATCGCCGAGAAATTGAGGCCCTTGCTCGATGTCTCGGCGGACAAACGTCGGTAGGTAGCGATGATCGTGGAGGAATGGCGAACGACCGGCGCTGGCGGCGGTCGTATCGGGATTCCCGATGATGAAGACGAAGGATCACCGGCGTGATGGAACGATGATGGACACCAACAAGAAAAACCGCGAACTCATCTCGGCGCTGTGCGACGGCGAGCTCCCGGATGCCGACCAGGAACTGGCGCTCGCCGCCCTGGACACCCCGGACGGCGGGCAGGCCTGGGCGCGTTTCCACCAGATCGGCGACGTGCTACGCGCGGCGCCCGCGCCCGACCTGTCGCCGGGCTTCGCCGAACGCCTGGCGGCACGCCTCGCGGCCGAGCCCGCGCCCGGCAAGCGTCCCGCCGCCGGCGACGCCGCCGGCGCGGCGCCGCAATTCGACCAGACCGTCGCCGGCCCCACCTGAGTCGATCCTGTCCCGCTACGGCCCGCCACAGGGCTACCATTCGCATTGCCGGGCCCGGTCATGTCCGGTCCGCCACGGGCGTGCCAACGCGACAACAATGCACTTTTGTCTTACCATACGATCCATTCAAGCACAGACCATACCGATCCTATGACAAGCAAAACTGGAAGCGCGCTCCTGTCCGCCCTCGTGTTTGCGGGCGCGAGTCTGATGTTTTTTCCGGCGGCCCAGGCGGCCGCTCCTGTCGCCGTCACGCCCGTGACGGGCTTGCCGGACTTTGCCGACCTCGTCGACAAAGTCGGCCCGGCCGTCGTGAACATCCGCACCACCGAACGCGTCCGCCTCGACCAGGGCGGGCCCGACGAGGACATGCAGGAATTCCTGCGCCGCTTCTTCGGCGGCCAGATGGCGCCGCGCGGACGCCGCGGCGGGCCCGTGGAGCAGCCGCAGGAAGAGCGCGTGCAGCGGGGCGTCGGCTCCGGGTTCATCATTTCGGACGATGGGTATGTGCTCACGAATGCCCACGTCGTGGAGGGCGCGGACGAGGTCGTCGTCACGTTGACGGACCGCCGCGAATTCAAGGCCAAGGTGCTGGGCTCGGACGCACGCAGCGACGTGGCGGTGCTGAAGGTCGACGCGCGCAACCTGCCCAGCGTGCGCATCGGCGATTCCAGCAAGATCCGCGTGGGCGAGTGGGTGATCGCCATCGGCTCGCCGTTCAACCTCGAGAACACGGTGACGGCCGGTATCATCTCGGCCAAGGCGCGCGACACGGGCGAGTACCTGCCGCTGATCCAGAGTGACGTCGCCGTCAATCCCGGCAACTCGGGCGGTCCGCTGATCAATATGCGTGGCGAAGTCATCGGCATCAATTCCCAGATCGCCACCCTGTCCGGCGGGTATAACGGCATCTCGTTCGCCGTGCCGATCGACGAGGTCATGCGCGTCACCGACCAGATCCGCAAGACGGGCAAGGTCACGCGCGGCCGCCTGGGCGTGCAGATCAGCGAAGTCACGACGGACGTGGCGGAATCGCTGGGCCTGGGCCGCGCGCGCGGCGCCGAGGTCGCGATGGTCGAGCCGGGTGGCCCGGCGGACAAGGCCGGCGTCAAGGTCGGCGACATCATCCTGAAATTCAACGGCAAGGACATCGAGCGCTCGTCCGACCTGCCGCGCCTCGTGGGCGGCACGGCCGTCGGCAGCCGGGCCACCGTCACCGTGTGGCGCCGCGGCACCCAGCTCGACGTGCCCGTGACCATCGTCGAACTGCAGGAAGACAAATCGTCGACGGCGAAGGCGTCGCCGAAGAAGCCGACGCCGGAGCAGGCGCCGAACGCGCTGGGGCTGCACGTGTCCGACTTGACGGCCGCGCAGAAGCGCGAGCTCAAGACGGAGGCCGGCGTGCTGGTCGAGTTCGCCGAAGGACGCGCGGCGTCCGCGGGCATCCGCCAGGGCGACGTGATCCTGCAGATGAACAACGTCGAGATCACGAGCGCGGGCCAGTTCAACGGCCTCGTCGCCAAGCTCGACGCCAAGAAACCGGTGGCCTTGCTGGTGCGGCGCGAGAACGTGTCGCGCTACCTCGTCATCCGGCCGCGCCCATGACCGCGGTGCCACGGTTCACGCTGTATTCGCGCTCGTACTGCCACCTGTGCGAGGACATGCTGGCGGCGCTGCAGGCGTTCATGGCGAGACTGGGCATGGCGTACGCGGTGGACGTGGTCGACGTCGATGCCGACCCCGACCTCGTCTCCCGCTACGACGAACTGGTGCCTGTGCTGGTCGACGCGGCCGGCTCCGAGCTGTGCCATTACTTCCTCGACGAGGCGGCGCTGCGGCGCCACCTCGGCCTGCAGGCGGCCGCGGCGTAGCATCCCATCGTGTTCACTGGATCGAAGTCGCCGCGACCTGCGATAATCGGCGACATCGATTCCTGATTGACCCCCATGGCTGACGGCCCCGACACTACGCTTGACCCCGACGACTGGACCGGCATCCGCGCCCTCGGGCACCAGATGCTGGACGATATGTTCGACTACCTGGAAGGCATTCGCGCACGGCCCGTGTGGCAGCAGATGCCGCTTGCAGCCAAAGAGAGCCTGCGTGCGCCGCTGCCGCGCGGGCCCGGCTCGCTGGCCGACGCGTACCGCACCTTGCAGGACAACGTCATCCCCTATACCGTCGGCAATCCGCATCCGGGCTTCATGGGCTGGGTGCATGGCGCCGGCACGCCCGTCGGCATGCTGGCCGAGATGATCGCGGGCGGGCTGAATGCGAACGTCGGCGGGCGCAACCAGGCGCCCGTCGAGGTCGAGCGGCAGGTGTCCGCGTGGATGGCGTCGCTGTTCGGCTTTCCGGACGGCGCGCGCGGCGTGTTCGTCACCGGCACGTCGATCGCCAACTTCATGGGCGTCGTCGTCGCGCGCACGAGCGCGCTCGGGCGCGACGTGCGCGCGCAAGGGCTCGCGGCGCATGCGGACCTGCGCGCGTACGCATCGACCGAAGCGCACGGCTGCATCGCGAAGGCGATGGACATGGCGGGCTTCGGCACCGATGCGCTGCGCTGCGTCCGCGTCGACGCCGCGGGCCGCATGGACCTCGCCGACCTAGCCGCACAGGTCGACGCCGACCGCGCGGGCGGGCTGCGGCCGTTCCTCGTCGTGGCCAGCTGCGGGACGGTGAACACGGGCGCCATCGACCCGCTCGCCGCGCTGGCCGACTTCGCGCACGAACGGGAGATATGGCTGCACGTCGACGGCGCCTACGCGGCGCTGGGCATGCTGGCGCCGGACGTCGCGCCGCTGCTCGCCGGCATCGACCGGGCAGATTCGATCGCGTTCGACTTCCACAAATGGGGGCAGGTGCCGTACGACGCCGGCTACTTCATGGCGCGCGATGGCGACCGCATGCTCGACTCTTTCGCCGCGCCGGCCGCCTATCTGCAGCGTGCGGGACGGGGGCTCGCGGCCGGCACAGCGTGGCCGTGCGACGTCGGCCCGGACCTGTCGCGGGGCTTCCGCGCGCTGAAGACGTGGCTGACGTTCCAGGTCTACGGCGCCGACGCCATCGGCCGCGCCATCTCGGCCACGTGCGCGGTGGCGCGCCACCTCGCAGCGCGCGTCGCGGCCGAGCCGGAACTCGAACTGGTGGCCCCAGTCACCCTCAACATCGTGTGCTTCCGCTACGTGTGCGCGGACGCGGAACGCGTCAACCGCGAAATCGTGCTCGCGCTGTACGACGAGGGCCTCGCGGCGCCGTCCGCGACGACGATCAAAGGTCACTACGCGGTCCGCGCCGCCATCGTCAACCACCGTACCGGCCCCGCCGACGTCGACGCCCTCGTCGATGCCGTGCTGCGTGCCGGCCGCCGTCTGTCCCAGCCCGCCACCCCATGATCACACCCGAACTCATCGATGCCGCCACCACGCCGTACGCCCCGCTGATCGGCGCGGCCACGCTGATGCGCTGCGCGTTCTACCACGACGACCTGCGGCCCGTCGGGGAAATGCTGCTGGCGCGCGCGCAGGCCAATCCCGACGATGCGAACGCGTGGCTGGACGCCAGCTGCGTGCTGCAAGTGCTGGGCCAGCGCGACGCGGGCCTGGACATCCAGCGCCACGCGCTCGCCACCCGTTCGCTGTACGCGCTGCCGGTACCGGCGCGCACGCCCACGTTGAACCTGCTCGTGCTGATGGGGCCCGGCGACTTCATGGCCAACACCCCCATCGAATTCCTGCTGCAGACGACGGACATCGCCGCGCAGGTGCAGTACGTGACGCCCGATCTGCCGTTCCCGGAACAGGTGCCCGACCACGACGTTCTGTTCGTCGCCATCGCGCAATCGGACGCGAACGTCGTGCTGCTGCGCGACGTCGCGCAGATGCTGGCGGACTGGCCGCGGCCCGTCGTCAACCGGCCGGAGAACATCGCCCACCTGTCGCGCGACGGCGCGCACGCGAAGCTCGAGGGCACGACGGGCACGGTGATGCCGCGCACCGCGCGCGTGGCGCGCGCGACGGCCGAGCAACTGGCGCAGGGCGCGCTCGACGTGCAGGCCTTGCTGCCGGGCGAAGCGTTTCCGCTGATCGTGCGGCCGCTCGACTCGCACGCGGGCACCGACCTGCAGAAAGTCGACGATGCCGCGGCGCTGCGCGCCTACCTGGCGGCGCAGCCGTCGCGCGAGTTCTACCTGGCGCCCTTCGTCGATTATTCGGGCCTGGACGGCCAGTTCCGCAAATATCGGATCGTGCTCATCGACGGCAAGCCGTTCATCTGCCACCTGGCGATCTCGTCGCACTGGATGGTGCACTACCTGAACGCGGGCATGGACGACAGCGCAACGAAACGGGCGGAGGAGGCCGCGGGCATGGCCGGCTTCGACGACGGTTTCGCGCAGCGCCACGCGGCCGCGCTGGCGGAGATCGACGCCCGCATCGGCTTGCCCTACCTGGGCATCGATTGCGCGGAGACGCGCGATGGCCGATTGCTCATCTTCGAGGTGGACAACGCGATGGTCGTGCACGCGATGGACGACCCCGGCAAGTACCCGTACAAGGGCCCCGCGATGGACAAGGTGTTCCGCGCGTTCGAGGCGATGCTGCACCGGGCGGCGCAGCCGGCGGCCTGATCAGGCCGCCGCGAGCGCGTGGGCGTCGTTGGCGACGGGCAGGGCGGCCGGCTCGCCCAGCAGCGCGCGCATGAACGCGCGCTTCGCATGGCTGCGCGGGCTCGCCCAGAAGCTGTCGAGCGTGGCCTGCGGCACGCCGTCGTAGTCGACGCGCAGCGCGTACGGGCGGCCCAGCAATTCGTGGTGGACATAGCTCGCAAAACATTCCGCGAAATCGTCGTACGGGTTCGTCGCGCCGTACAGGCTGGGGAAGTCGCTGCCTTCCAGGCCCGAGTACGCGGTCAGGATGGCTTCGCTGTCCAGCTTGTTGGTGCCGTAGAAGTCGACGACGCCGCGCAGCGCGAAGTCGGACCCTTCCCACGGCGCGAACCGGCCCTGCGCATTGACGCCCCAGCTCAGGTCGAGGAAGGGGAACGTCGCGGCCGGCACGGGCTCCCACCAGCGCGGCAGGAACGTGCCGCCTGCCGTCACGACGTGGCCGAACTCATGCAGCAGCAGGAATTGCAGGGCATTGGCGCGCGTGTCGTCGTGCGGCTCGGCGATCGTCGCCGCGAGCGAAAAGCCGGGGCCGCCGAACGGCAGGTTTTCCTTCCAAGTCGCCCAGGAATTCGCGGTGTGCGTTTCCAGCAGATCGATGTCGAGCAGCACGATGCAGCCGAGGATACGGCCGTCGACGGCGTCGGCGACGATGTCCGTCACGCCCGACGAACCGAGGCCCCGGCCCACGCAGACACCCAGCAGCTGCGGGCTCACGAGCGCGTGCACGACTGCGGGCATGCGGGCCAGCGCGGCGCGCAGGTCCGCCAGCATGGCCCCGTCCGGCGTGCAAGGGACGGGCACGGCGTCCATGCCCGATGCCATGTTCACCTGGTGCACGAATTCGCGCACCTCGTCGGGGAGCGGCAGGATGCGCTCTCCCAAGGGCTGGCGCAGCAGGGCGCTCCATGCTTGCGGTTCGGACGTGTAGATCATGATGTCGGGCGTGGAAGGCGGCGGGCCGCCGATGTCTCTTTAACGACGCGCCCCGCGCAAACTTGACGCTCGGAAAGGAAATTCCTCAGCGTGTTGACAGCCCGGCAAGAGAAGAACGGGTCGTGCGGGCGGAGTTTTCCGAGGGCCTTCCCCCGGAAACCGGGCTTTCTGGCTCGAAATCCGGTAAAATGGGCAGCTTGCGGGTCCAGCCGCGGCCATTGCGCGCCGCGACTCGCCCGATAAGGCGCTCGCCCGGGGAACCTTCCGTCCCCCAGACGCGGCGCTTTTTTCGTATTGCGCCGACAGCATCGAAGCTGCCGGCCTGGCCGCGTGCCGCTCTTTTTGGTTTTGAGTTTGTTAATGAAAAACATACGTAACTTTTCCATCATCGCCCACATCGATCACGGCAAATCGACGCTGGCCGACCGCATCATCCAGTTGTGCGGGGGCTTGTCGGAACGTGAAATGGACGAGCAGGTGCTCGACTCGATGGACCTGGAGCGCGAGCGCGGCATCACCATCAAGGCCCAGACCGCGGCGCTGTCCTACAAGGCGCGCGACGGCCAGGTCTACAACCTGAACCTCATCGACACCCCGGGCCACGTCGACTTCAGCTATGAAGTGTCGCGCTCGCTGTCCGCGTGCGAAGGCGCGCTGCTCGTCGTCGACGCGTCGCAGGGCGTGGAAGCGCAGACGGTCGCGAACTGCTACACGGCACTCGACCTGGGCGTGGAAGTCGTGCCCATCCTGAACAAGATCGACCTGCCGCACGCCGACCCAGACCGCGCCAAGCAGGAAATCGAGGACGTCATCGGCCTCGACGCCACCGACGCGACCACGTGCTCCGCGAAGACGGGCCTGGGCGTGGAAGATGTGCTGGAGACGCTGATCGCGAAAGTGCCGCCGCCGGAAGGCGATCCGGACGCGCCGCTGCAGGCGCTGATCGTCGACTCGTGGTACGACAGCTATGTCGGCGTCGTGATGCTGGTGCGCGTGAAGAACGGTACGCTGCGCCCGAAAGACAAGATCCTCTTGATGGCGACGGATTCCCAGCAGCTGGTGGAGCAGGTCGGCGTGTTCACGCCGCGCTCCGTGCAGCTGTCTGAGCTGAAGGCCGGCCAGGTGGGCTTCATCATCGCCGGCATCAAGGAATTGAAGGCCGCCAAGGTGGGCGATACCGTCACCTTGGCGTCGCGCCCGGCACCGGAGCCGCTGCCGGGCTTCAAGGAAGTGCAGCCGCAGGTGTTCGCCGGCCTGTTCCCGGTGGAAGCGAACCAGTACGACGCGCTGCGCGACTCGCTGGAAAAGCTGAAGCTGAACGACGCCGCGCTGCAGTACGAGCCGGAAGTGTCGCAGGCGCTGGGCTTCGGCTTCCGCTGCGGCTTCCTGGGCCTGCTGCACATGGACGTCATCCAGGAACGCCTGGAGCGCGAATTCGACCAGGACCTGATCACGACCGCCCCGACCGTCGTCTATGAGGTGGTGATGCGCGACGGCTCCATGATCAAGGTCGACAACCCGTCGAAGATGCCGGAAGTGTCGAAGATCGACGAGGTGCGCGAGCCGATCGTCACCGTCAACCTGTACATGCCGCAGGAATATGTCGGCGCAGTCATCACGCTGTGCACCGGCAAGCGCGGCGTGCAGATGGACATGAGCTACCACGGCCGCCAGGTGAAGCTGGTGTACGAGATCCCGATGGCCGAGATCGTGCTGGACTTCTTCGACCGCCTGAAGTCGACGTCGCGCGGCTATGCGTCGATGGATTACGAGTTCAAGGAATACCGCGCATCGGACGTCGTGAAGGTCGACATGCTGATCAACGGCGACAAGGTCGACGCCCTGGCCATCATCGTGCACCGCGCGAATGCGGCCTACCGCGGCCGCCAGGTGGCTGCGAAGATGCGCGAACTGATCCCGCGCCAGATGTTCGACGTGGCGATCCAGGCCGCGATCGGCGCGACGATCATCTCGCGCGAAAACGTCAAGGCGCTGCGCAAGAACGTGCTGGCGAAGTGCTATGGCGGCGACGTCAGCCGTAAGAAGAAACTGCTCGAGAAACAAAAAGCCGGCAAGAAGCGCATGAAGCAGGTGGGCTCGGTGGAGATCCCGCAAGAAGCGTTCCTCGCCATCCTCCAAGTGGAAGAAAAATAAGCAATGAACCTGCAACCGATTCTAGGGAATTTTGCGTTAATCCTGTTCGTCGCCATGGTCATCACGGGCGTCATCTGGTGCCTGGACGTGTTCGTCCTGTCGAAGCAGCGCCGCGCGAAGGCGGATGCGGCGCTCGCCGAATACGACGCGCGCCATGCCAAGCTGACGGCCGACGGCATCAAGCTGGACAACGGCAACCGCGCCGCGCTGGAAGCCGCCATCCTGCGCCAGCCGACGTGGGTCGAGTATTCCGGCAGCTTCTTCCCCGTGATCGCGCTCGTGTTCGTGCTGCGCTCGTTCCTGTTCGAGCCGTTCAAGATTCCGTCGTCGTCGATGGTGCCCACGCTGCTCGTGGGCGACCTGATCCTCGTGAACAAGTTCGACTACGGCATCCGCCTGCCGATCGTGAACAAGAAGATCGTGCAAGTGGGCAATCCGCAGCGGGGCGACGTCATGGTGTTCAAATACCCGAAGGATCCGAGCCAGGACTACATCAAGCGCGTGATCGGCGTGCCGGGTGATAAAATCACTTACGAGAACAAGCGCCTGACCGTCAACGGCCAGCCCATCGAGTACGCGCCGATGGACGATTACCTGGACGACGAGCGCCCGGTTTACCACAAGCAATTCCTGGAAAAGCTGCCGAATGCCCCGCACCGCATCCTGAACATGGACAGTGCGCACACGATCAACCTGGGCGCCGTGGAGGAGTTCCCTCATCACGAAAATTGCACCTATTCCTACGATGGTTTTACCTGTATCGTACCGGAAGGCAATTATTTCATGATGGGCGATAACCGCGACAACAGCGCAGACAGCCGCTACTGGGGCTTCGTGCCGGACCAGAACATCGTCGGCAAGGCTGTGTTTGTTTGGATGAACTTCAGCAACCTGAAGCGCATCGGCGGTATCCACTAAGCCGACGCGGAGGGTGAAATGAAAGGTGGCAAATATCGGATCGGTGCGGAGAGCGGTGTCTCGCTGTCGGGCCTGATCGTCGTGCTGATCGTGCTGGGTGCGCTGGCGCTCGTGGCCATCAAGGTGACGCCGGCGTTCATCGAATACCGCGCCGTCAAGGATGCGATCGTCAAGGCCAAGGCGGATGCCGGCAGCGGCTCCGTGCGAGAGATCCAGCAGGCGTTCGACAAGAACGCCGGCGTCAACGACGTCAGCGCGGTCTCGGGCCGCGACCTCGTGATCACGCGCGACGGCGGTACGACGGAAATCAGCTTCGCCTACGAAAAGCGCGTGCCGCTGGCAGGCAACGTCAGCCTGCTGTTCGACTTTGCCGGCACGACGGACCCGAGCGGCGTCGTTGCCGCCAAGGCCGACACGAAGTAACACAGCCGGGCGGGCGCGCGGGCGGGATCGGCGCGCGGCGCCGGCCCACTAGATTGGTACGACCATGAATCTTCAGTTATTGCAAACTCGCCTAGGCTATACGTTCCGGGACCCCGGCCTGCTGCAACAGGCGCTGACCCACCGTAGCCACAGCAGCGTGCATAACGAGCGCCTGGAATTCCTCGGCGACTCGATCCTGAACTGCGTCGTCGCCTCGATCCTGTACGAACGCTTCAACACGCTGGCCGAAGGCGATTTGTCGCGGCTGCGGGCGAATCTCGTCAAGCAGCAGTCGCTGTTCGAGATCGCGCAGAAGCTGGAATTGTCGCAATTCCTGCGCCTGGGCGAAGGCGAATTGAAATCCGGCGGCTTCCGCCGGCCGTCGATCCTGGCCGATACGCTGGAAGCGCTGCTGGGCGCCATCTTCCTCGACAGCGGCTTCGACGCCGCGCGCGCCGCGATCCGCTCGTTCTACATCCCGCTGCTCGACACCGTCGACCCGCGCACGCTCGGCAAGGATGCGAAGACCTTGCTGCAGGAATTCCTGCAGAGCAAAAAGATCTCGCTACCCACGTACAACGTCGTCGCCACGCACGGCGCCGCGCACAGCCAGGAATTCGAGATCGAGTGCCTCGTGCCGAAGCTGGGCATCCAGGTGTTCGGCCGCGGGGGCAGCCGCCGCGCCGGCGAACAGGCGGCGGCCCGGCTCGCGCTGGAGACGGCCGAGCAGTTGCTGCAGAAGAGTCCGTCGGCCACGCGCAAATCGCGTCCGCGCTCGGCGCAACTGAAACTGGCCGGCATCGCCACCGACCAGAGCGAGCTGACCGTGCAGGCCGAAGAGCCGCAAACGCAGCAGAAACAATCACAGCAACAGCAGTCAGGAAACCCGTCAGCATGAACACCGAAACCACCCCCAACGACACCACCGAAGGCGCCCCGGAAGGCTTCCGCTGCGGCTACATCGCCATCGTCGGCCGTCCGAACGTGGGCAAGTCGACGCTCATGAACGTGCTGATCGGTGCCAAGGTGTCGATCACGTCGCGCAAGGCGCAGACGACGCGCCACCGCATCACGGGCATCCAGACCCGCGACGACACCCAGTTTATCTACGTCGACACGCCGGGCTTCCAGACCCGCCACGCGAACGCGCTGAACAAGACGCTGAACAAGACCGTGTCGAACACGCTGACGGCGTCGGACGTGGTCCTGTTCCTCGTCGAGGCCGGTACGTTCGGCCCGGCCGACCAGCAAGTGCTGGACCTGCTGCCGAAGAACGTCCCCGTCATCCTCGTCATCAACAAGTCGGACCGGATGAAGGACAAGGCCGAGCTGATGCCGTTCGCGGCAAAAGTGGCGGGCCTGCGCGACTTCACCGCCGTCGTGCCCGTGTCGGCGAAGGTGCGCTTCCAGGTCGACGCGCTGGAAGGCGAGATCCGCCGCCACCTGCCGGAAAACCCGCCGATCTTCGGCCCGGACGACATCACGGACCGCAGCGAGAAATTCCTCGCGGCCGAGATCGTGCGCGAAAAAGTGTTCCGCCTGCTGGGCGACGAGCTGCCGTACACGAGCACTGTGCTGATCGAGCAATTCCAGCAGGAGGGCAATCTGCGCCGCATCTTCGCCGCCATCCTTGTCGAGCGCGACACGCACAAGTCGATGATCATCGGGAACAAGGGCGCCCGGCTGAAAGAGATTTCCACGCAGTCCCGCCTCGACATGGAAAAGCTGTTCGGCGGTCCCGTGTATCTGGAAATCTGGGTCAAGGTGAAATCCGGCTGGGCCGATAACGAAGCGGGCCTGCGCGCTTACGGCTACGAGTAAGCCGGGAGTATCATTCTCTGCATGCCCAGCCGCGACGAGGAACTCATCGACAACGACCAGGACGCGCATGCGCCGGCGACAGCGCCAGCCAAGCGCCGCGCACCCGCGCGCGAAGGCCGCGTCGTCGGTCAACCCGGCTTCGTCCTGCACAGCTATCCGTACAAGGAAACGAGCCTTATCGTCGACCTGTTTACGCGCGACCATGGGCGGATCGGCGTCGTGGCAAAAGGCGCGAAGCGGCCGCATTCGAAATTGCGGGGCGTGCTGCAGACGTTCCAGCCGCTGTCCGTGTCGTTCTCCGGCAAGTCCGAACTGCGCACCCTGATCGACGCGGAATGGGTCGGCGGCATGCTGCCGATCGAGAAGACCGCGCTGCTATGCGGCTTCTATCTGAACGAATTGCTGGTGAAACTGCTCGCGCGCGACGACCCGCATCCGGCGTTGTTCAACCATTACGTCTCGACGTTGAACGAGTTGGCGCACGGCGAACCGGTACCGATCGCCTTGCGAAAATTCGAACGGGCCTTACTTAAGGAGACCGGGGTCGCCGCCGACCTCACGCGCTGCACGACGACGCGCGCCCCGGTCGAGCCGGACGGCCTGTACGTCGTCGACCCGGAACGCGGCGCGCGCACGGCGCAGGCCGTGGAGTCGTGGCCGGTGGTGTCCGGCAAGACGCTGGTCGACATGGAGCGCGAGGATTACGCCGACCCGCAGACCAAGGCGCAGAGCAAGCAGCTGATGCGCTTCCTGCTCGCCTATCACCTGGGAGGCGCGCCGCTGAACACGCGCCAGATTTTGATCGACCTGATGCAGCTTTAAACACATAGCAAAGACGACGACCATGAGCTTCCTGCAACCCGCCGGCCAGGTGATCGACCTGGGCGTGAACATCGACCACATCGCCACCGTCCGCAACGCGCGCGGCACCGTCTATCCCGACCCGCTGCGCGCCGCGCTGCTGGCCGAGCAGGCCGGCGCGGACGTGATCACACTGCACCTGCGCGAAGACCGCCGCCACATCAAGGACGCCGACGTCCTCGCCATCCGCCCGCAGCTCGCCACGCGGATGAACCTGGAAGCGGCCGTCACGCAGGAGATGATCGACTTCGCGTGCAAGGTGAAACCGCAGGACGTGTGCCTCGTGCCCGAACGGCGCGAAGAGGTGACGACCGAGGGCGGCCTGGACGTGATCCGCTACCAGAAGGAAGTCGAGGCCGCGATCCGGCAATTGAAGGGCGAGGGCATCCGCGTGTCGCTGTTCATCGACGCGGACGAGCAGCAGATCGCCGCGGCTGCGGCAGTCGGCGCGCCCGTCATCGAGCTGCACACGGGCCGCTACGCCGAGGCCGGGAACGCCGACGAGCACGCGCACGAACTGGAACGCATCAAGGCCGGCGTGCGCGCCGGCGTGAAGCACGGCCTGCGCGTGAATGCGGGCCACGGCCTGCACTACACGAACGTGCAGCCGATCGCGGCGATCTCCGAGATCCATGAGCTGAACATCGGCCACGCGATCGTCGCACACGCGCTGTTTGCCGGCTTCGAGAACGCCGTGCGCGAGATGAAGGCGATCATGGTCGCCGCGCGCCTGGGCGTGTCGTACGCCGCTTCGAAAGCGGGCCAGTGATGATCTACGGGATCGGCACGGACATCGTCCAGATCTCGCGCGTCGAGGCTGCCCTCGCGCGCAGCGGCCAGCGCTTCGCCGAAAAAATCCTCGGTCCGGAGGAACTCGTCAAATACCACGCCCGCCGCGCCAAGAACGAGGTGCGGGGGCTGCGCTTCCTGGCCACGCGGTTCTCGGCCAAGGAGGCGTTCTCGAAAGCGATCGGCCTGGGGATGCGCATGCCCATGACGTGGCGCTCGGCCCAGATGCTCAACGCGCCGAGCGGCAAGCCGGTCATCGTATGCAGCGGGGCGCTCGAAGAATTCATGCGGACGCACCGCCTCACGGCCCAGGTGACGATCAGCGACGAAGCCGATTACGGCGTCGCGTTCGTCATCGTCACCCAGGCCCCCGCAGGAGCGTCCGCGACCTAGCAGGTGCAGCGGAAGTGAAAGACGAAGTCGTAGTACCCGCGCGGCGCAAGCCGCGTCCCGTCCCGGTGAAAGCGCCGCGCGCCCGCCCGGATGCGTGGCAAGCCATGAAAGAGGAATTGATCGCGACGATGACGAAGGATGCCGAATCTCCCGTGCGCCCCACCGAGGCGGCGCGCGAACAAGTCCTGGTGACGGTAGCCAAGCTGCCCGACCTGCCTGGTGTCTATCGCTATTTCGACGCGGAAGACAAGGTCCTGTACGTCGGCAAGGCGCGCAACCTCAAGCGGCGCGTGTCCAGCTATTTCCAGAAGACGCTGACCAGCCCGCGCATCGCGATGATGGTGTCGCAGATCGCGCGCCTGGAGACGACGGTAACGCACAGCGAGGCCGAGGCGCTGATCCTGGAAAACAACCTGATCAAGAGCCTCAAGCCGCGCTACAACATCCTGTTCCGCGACGATAAATCGTACCCGTATTTGAAACTGACGGGCGGCGACTATCCGCGCATGGCCTATTATCGCGGCGCGCTGGACAAGAAGAACCAGTACTTCGGGCCGTTCCCCAGCGCGTGGGCCGTGAAGGAATCGATGCAGCTGCTGCAGAAGGTGTTCATGCTGCGCACGTGCGAGGACAGCGTCTTCGCGAACCGCACGCGGCCCTGCCTGCTGCACCAGATCGGCCGCTGCAGCGGGCCGTGCGTCGACCTGATCGCGCCGGAGGACTACAAGCGCGACGTCGACAACGCGGCGAAATTCCTGCGCGGCCGCCAGACCGAGGTGCTGGAAGAACTCGAGAAGAAGATGCTCGCCTATGCCGAGGACTTGAAGTTCGAGCAGGCGGCGAGCGTGCGCAACCAAATCCAGGCGCTGTCGCGCGTGCTGCACCAGCAGAGCATGGAGACGACGGGCGATGCGGACGTCGACGTCATCGCCGTCGTCGTACAGGGCGGGCGCGCGTGCGTGAACCTCGCGATGGTGCGGGGTGGCCGCCACCTGGGCGACCGCGCCTACTTCCCCACGCAGGTGGGTGAGGCGATGGATGAATGTCCCATCGAAGTGGAGGTGCTCGCCGCATTCATGGCGCAGCACTACGGCGACAAGTTCGTGCCGGGCATCATCATCCTGAACATCGAGTTCGACCAGCCGGAGCTGATGGTGGCGCTGCAGGAGCAGTGCGGCCACCGCATCAACCTCGTGTTCCAGCCGCAGGGCCAGCGCCGCCAATGGCTGGAACTGGCGCAGAAGGGCGCGGAGATCTCGCTTGCACGGCTGCTGTCGGAGCAGGGCTCGCAGCTGTCGCGCACACGCGCGCTGGCGGAGGTGCTGGGCATCGACAACGACGACCTCGACACCCTGCGCATCGAGTGCTTCGACATCAGCCACACGGCGGGCGAGGCGACGCAGGCGTCGTGCGTCGTGTTCCACCATCACCAGATGCAGAATGGCGAATACCGGAGATACAACATCACCGGGATCACGCCGGGCGACGACTACGCCGCCATGCGCCAGGTGCTGATGCGGCGCTACGAAAAGGTGGCGAACGGCGAGGGCGTCATGCCGGACATCGCGCTGATCGACGGCGGCAAGGGGCAGGTCGAAATGGCGCGCCAGGTGTTCACGGAGCTTGGCCTCGACATCGGCAACATCGTCGGCGTGGCGAAAGGGGAGGGCCGCCGCGTGGGCCTGGAGACCTTGATCTTCGCGGACGGCCGCCCGCCGCAGGAACTGGGCAAGGAATCGGCCGCGCTGATGCTGGTGGCGATGATCCGCGACGAGGCGCACCGATTCGCCATCACGGGCATGCGCGCCAAGCGCGCCAAGACGCGCCAGGCGTCGCGCCTGGAAGAGATCGAGGGCATCGGCGCCAAGCGCCGCCAGAAGCTGCTGGCGCGCTTCGGCGGGCTGAAAGGCGTGATCGATGCGAGCGTCGAAGACCTGATGTCGGTGGAGGGCATCTCGAGCACCTTGGCCGAAGAGATTTACCGGCAGTTGCATTGAACGGAAACCGGGCCTGGCCCGGTTTTCCTTTTTGGCCGTATTGACGAGGCGCGCCTCGGGCAGTGCAACTGGTTTAATAGGCAAGAGCCATGTAGACTAGCGCGCACGAAACATAACAAGCAGAGCTCCAATAGCCTCACCCATGCCTTTCAATATCCCGATTTTCCTGACCTGGTTACGCGTCGCCCTGATTCCGCTCGTCGTCGGCGTCTACTACCTCCCCGAACACTGGCTGCACGTGGCCGACCGCAACCTGGCGTCCACGCTCGTCTTCATCGTGGCGGCGATCACGGACTGGTTCGACGGCTACCTGGCGCGCCGCTGGAACCAGACGTCGGCGTTCGGCGCCTTCCTCGACCCCGTCGCCGACAAGCTGATGGTGGCGGGCGCGCTGCTCGTGCTCGTGCAACTGGACCGCGTGAACGCCATCATCGCCTTCATCATCATCGGCCGCGAGATCACGATCTCCGCACTGCGCGAATGGATGGCCGAGATCGGCGCGCGCAAGTCGGTCGCCGTGAGCTCGCTCGGCAAGATCAAGACGGCGGCGCAGATGGTCGCCATCCCGATGCTGCTGTTCCACGATCCGCTGTTCGACGGCGTGCTCGACATCCATCGCTGCGGCGAGCTGCTGTTGTGGGTGGCGGGCGTGCTGACGGTCTGGTCGATGTTCTACTATCTGCGCCGGGCCTGGCCGCTCATCAAGGAAAAGTCCGGGACGATATAAGCTTTCTGCCAAGTCATCCTTGACACATAGCTCAGCATCTCTATAATGCCTGCCTGTTGCGAAGACATCGCGGCAAACGAAGCGGGAGTAGCTCAGTTGGTAGAGCGCAACCTTGCCAAGGTTGAGGTCGAGAGTTCGAGACTCTTCTCCCGCTCCAGCGTTTGCAGATGGTCGTAATGAAAAGGTTGTCTTGGAAAGCAGTAAAAAATCTGAGATAATCGCAAGTTCCAGCAACGCGGGAGTAGCTCAGTTGGTAGAGCGCAACCTTGCCAAGGTTGAGGTCGAGAGTTCGAGACTCTTCTCCCGCTCCACTCGTCAACGATGAGGCTGGGGCAGCAACAGTAAGACTCCATGCGGGAGTAGCTCAGTTGGTAGAGCGCAACCTTGCCAAGGTTGAGGTCGAGAGTTCGAGACTCTTCTCCCGCTCCAGTGTTTTGCGGCAGTAACGTGATGAACTCCTAAGCGGGAGTAGCTCAGTTGGTAGAGCGCAACCTTGCCAAGGTTGAGGTCGAGAGTTCGAGACTCTTCTCCCGCTCCAAGCGATTCACGACGGTAGTACCCGATGCGGGAGTAGCTCAGTTGGTAGAGCGCAACCTTGCCAAGGTTGAGGTCGAGAGTTCGAGACTCTTCTCCCGCTCCAGTTACAGAGAAGCCAGCCTTCTCGTGTCGCTGCGACGAATAACCGGTCGCTGTGGCATCATCAAGTCTCCTCAGGCGAGGTAGCAAAGCGGTTATGCAGCGGCCTGCAAAGCCGTCTAGACGGGTTCGACTCCCGTCCTCGCCTCCAGCACATCGGTAGATCAGCGCACGAGCGCTGATCTACGTCTGCAGTCCACGTCAAGCACAACCATCCTTGTCTTGTCTCCAAGCGACCATTGCGGACACTGCGGTCCCGGCGCGAATGATGAGTAATGATGAGCGTTTCAGCTGGTGGGTCGAATCCCGCCACCTGAAGTTCCGGCCTCGGCGAGAGGGCGCCAATAGGCGCGCAGGACGCCGAACAGGCACACCAGCAATATGAAGCCCCATTCCATCCCGTGTTCCCCCGGCCCGGTGACATACCAGCCGTGCGGGCGATGAAAGTGGATGATGCCGAACGTGACAATCACGATGTGTCCCAGGCACGCTGGAACGACCCATCGATTCACGATGAGCGCGAGGGAGCAGGCGGTCTGTGTGACGAGGATCAGCCATGCCAGCACGCCTCCCATCGGATAACCGAGGCTGCTCAGGTAGCCCCCGAAGCCTGGCGCAACGTCCTGGTAGTAATAAAAACCGTGTAAGGGGTGCATCAGGATGATGACCGCGACACCTAACCGCACGATATCGATTCCCGGCACAGCATTCTCGGGCAAGGTTTTGTACCATCGTCGAAGCATTCGTCCTCCTTTGCATGAGTCCAGCACATCTGTGGATCAGCGCACGAGCGCTGATCTACGTCAGCAGCCAGCTACCTTCCCGGTTCGTTGAGGGACGAGGTCACGCGCGCGTTCTGCGGCGCGCCGTCACGCCCGCCGCCAGTCCGCCCAGCATGAGCGCCAACGATGCCGGCTCGGGCACGTTGTTGCCGATTTCCAGGATAATTGTGTCAGACGGCAGAGTGAACGTGTAGGTGCCCGGGATGAGCGTCATGCCCGCGATACTCTGGCCGCTGATCATCATCGAGGAGGAGATCGCATCTCCCGAGGCGTAGCCGTCAGCCAAACCAACGAGCGGCGTGCCGCCGCTATATCCCCACAGCGCGAATCCGTCACCCGACGTAACGCCCGAGGTAAAGTAATTGCTGCTGATACCGAACGGCAAAGTCGTGCTGGTCAGTTGGTACCAACTGAGTCCAGGGGTGTTACCGAGTGCGACATACCAGTTGCTGTCGCCCGGGATGATACCGGTGCTGTAGTCCTGTTGGTGGTGATACACCGCGCCGGCGAGGTCCAGGCTACCGGACGCCGTTACGTTCACGTTGCCGCCCGATTCAGTGATATGCATGATGACTGCGGCGTGCGCGCCAGCCGCGGCCAGCATGCCTGCCGCGAGCGCGGCTGCTAAAACCTTTTTCATCTTCGCCTCACGTGTATTGTTGTCGATAATCGAATGCTCGTGGTGCGCGACACCGCGGTTTTCCAAGAAGTGCAAGCTTGCGATATGACCTGCAACGAGGGGATGCAGCGATTCTCAAGCCACCGCACGGTGAATGCAGCTCGGTCGTCACGATCCGATTCCCGCCTTCGTCTTCGCGCACTTGCTCTTCCTTATCGGGAGATTAACAAGTCGGAAATTGGATGTCTATTTACCAAGCATTTTCTCGGTGAATGCATTGCCGAATTCACGGCAGAAAGCAGTGCCGAGCTTTCCGGCGGCGCCAAAGCGCTCAAGCTCATCGCCGGTGTGGAATAATCGGTGGCCGGACGGTCGCGTCGTGCGCGCCGCCACGTGCAGCATCTGCCAACCTGAGGAGACAACATGACAATGAAAACAAGACTGATGCTGGCTTTGCTGGCAACCTGGGGCAGCGCACACGCGGCCAGCGTGACGACCTACGACATCTTCGTCGAGAACGGCAAGCGCGCCGGCGAGCAGGTGGTGGAGCGCGGCGACGACGGCCTGACGCGCGTGAAGTTCATCTTCAAGGACAACGGCCGCGGTCCGGAACTGACGGAGCGCATCCGCTACGCGCCCGATGGCACGATGACGGAGTACGAGGTCAAGGGCGCCTCCACGTTCGGCGCGACCGTGGACGAGCATTTCGCGCTGAAGGACGGCACGGCCACCTGGCACTCGACCACCGAAAAGGGGCGCACGCAAGTCGCAGGCACGGCCATGTACGTGCCGCTCAACAGCTCGTTCGAGGTCGCGTCTGCAGCGCTGGGCGCGCTGGCGGCACGTCCCGGCGGCACGCTGCCGCTGCTCCCGAACGGCACGCTTTCGCAGACGAAGCTCGACCAACTGCAGGTCACGAGGCCCGACGGCAAGACGCAGACGGTCCAGCTGATCGCCACCACCGGTATCGGCCTGTCGCCGAACTTCGCGTGGGCCACACTTGACGCGCGTCCGCGCCTGTTCGGCGTCATCCAGCCGGGCCAGATGGCCCTCGTCGAACACGGCTGGGAAGCCGCCATCAAGCCGATGCGCGACCACCAGAAACTGGCCGAACAGAAGATGCTGGCGGACCTCGCGGCCCGGCTCCAGCATCCGCTCGACGGCCTCACCGTCGTGCGCAATGCGCGCGTGTTCGACAGCGACAAGGCCGTGCTCACGGGCCCGTCCGACGTTTACGTGCTGCGCGGGAGGATCACGGCCGTGCTGCCGGCCGGGGCCCCGATGCGCGGCGTGAACCACGAGATCGACGCGACCGGCAAGGTGCTGTTGCCGGGCCTGTTCGACATGCACGCCCACGTGACCCGCTGGGATGGCGGCCTGCACTTGGCGGCCGGTGTGACGAGCGTACGCGACATGGGCAACGACAACGCCCAGCTCCAGCTCATGCTCGACGAGACGGCGCGCGGGAATCTGCTTGGTCCCCAGATCGTGCCGGCCGGTTTCCTCGAAGGGGAAAGCCCGTATTCGTCCAACGGCGGTTTCGTGATCAAGGACCTCGACGAAGCGAAGCGCGCAGTTGATTGGTACGCCGAACACGGCTACCCGCAGCTGAAGATCTACAACTCGTTCCCGAAAGCGATCCTGAAGGACACCGTCGCGTATGCGCACAGCCGTGGCATGCGCGTCTCCGGCCATATCCCGGCCGGCCTGCGCGCGTTCGAGGCGCTCGACGCCGGCTATGACGAGATCCAGCACATCAACCAGGTCATGCTGAACTTCCTCGCCACGCCGCAGACGGAGACACGCACGCTCGAACGCTTCGTGCTCCCGTCCGAGAAGGTGGCGACGCTGGACTTCGACTCGCCGCAGGTCAAGCAGTTCATCGCGCGCCTTGCCAAGCAGCAGATCGTGATCGATCAGACGCTCGCCACGTTTGCCTTCCTCAAGCAGAAGGACGGCGACATCAACGAGCCGTTCGCGCCGGTGGCCGACCACATGCCGCCGGACGTCAAGCGCGGCTTCTACGTGGGCACGATGAAGATTCCCGACGAGGCGACCCTGCACCGCTACGAACAGTCGTACACGAAGATGGTGCAGTTCGTCGGCATGCTGTACCGCGCCGGGGTGCCGCTGGTGGCGGGGACGGACGAACTTGCCGGCTTCACGCTGCAGGCCGAACTCGAGATGCTCGTGAAGGCCGGCCTGACGCCGGCGCAGGCGCTGCAGGTGGCCACGCGCAACGGCGCGCGCTACACCCGCACGAGCCACGAGCGCGGCGCCATCGCGGCGGGCAAGCTGGCCGACCTCGTGCTCATCGACGGCGACCCGACGCGCACCATCGGCGACGTGCGCAAGGTGGCGGCCGTCATCACGCGCGGCTACCTGATCTACCCGCGCGAGATCGACATGGCGCTCGGCATCCAGCCCTTCGTCGCGCAGCAGCCGGACCTCAAGACGCTGCCGGTGCCGCCGGGCGATTCGGGCTCGCTGTCGACGGCGCGGCGCTGACGCCCTATTGTCGGGGCGTCGACACGACAGTCACCACCGACATCGGTAGCGACTGCACGGCTAACCTGCCGCCGCATGGGGCAGGTTTCGACATCGCGAGGTTATTGTTTGCGTCCGTAATGTAAGTCTTGCATGTCGATTTGCCGCGCTTAGGATTTGGCAGCCGGATGTCCAGCGTCCGTGCGACGATGCCGGGATTGACGGCCACGATGACGACATCGTTCGTCTCCGGATTTTCGGCCACCAACGCATCCGGGTGATCGGATTTCAAGAACCGATATCCCGGCCTGATGAATCTGGTGAAATTGGCAAACGCCCAGTACTTCTTGGTGAGCCGGTATTCCGGCCGCTCCAGATTCGAAAAATCAGCCTTGATCAATCCCCAGTTCGAGCTTTTCTTCGGGTCGGAAGACTTGTTTTCGATGGCTTGCCACAGCACCCACGCGCGGGGGTTCATGCTGTTGATGTCGGTGACGATCTGCTGCGCCAATGCGATGGCTGGACGCATGTCGTCGATGTCTTCGCGCACATTGCTGGGCGATAGGTCGACTTCCGACATCCACAACCGTTTTCCGGACGTCTCCGCAATATCGCTGACGCCACTTTTCCCGATCCATTCGTAGCTATGGACGTTGATTTGCCGGATGGCCGCTTTCGCATTGGCCGACAGGCCAGCCCAATCGATAAAAAACGTCTGGGGATTGGTTTCGTCCGGTCCCGATATCTCAGTCTTCATGCCGGACTCGCTTAACACCCGCGCCAGCGCAACGAACATGCGCGACTGCGCTTCCGGCGACCAATGCGCGCCTTCCTGTCTGTTCGTGGAAAACCAGTAGGGCGTGTTTGGCTCGTTAATCGGAGACAATGTTCTGAATCGAATCCCGTGCCGCCGCTCGAGCTCCGCAGTGACGCGCACCAGATACCTTGCAAACTTGGTTTCCAATCCTGGAATGAGGTTATCTTCCAACGGGTTGACGTTACCCGAAACCACACCGCTGCGCGTCATGAAGTAGGGCGGTGAGTTCGAAAACGCTTCCAGAATCAATTCTCGCGGCGTTACCCGCGCTTTGATTGCATCGAGCCACCAGCGCTGCCCCGCATCTGCAGACCAGTCCCAGGCGTCGTCGTCGTCGGGATTCCACCCATCCGTCCCGGCATTCGGACGAGGCTTGCGCCAGAAACCGGGAATATCCCCGCCGGGGCGCAGATACGGCGGCGTGTCGGGCGCATTGCCGCCCCCGATGTTGTAACGCGCTATGTTGAGTGCTAGACCATCCCGTCCATAGAGCAGATCGGCCAATTGGGTGCGATAGGGTTCGGCGAATCGCCCGGACACGTGACCAAACCACGCAAGTGCGGTTCCCCATCCTTCGAACGGAGGGCTCGGATGCCGCCAGTCGACATTGACGACGGCCCCAACGTTCACCGGCTTGTCCGCATGGGCACCGCCAGCCAGGAAACACAGCCCCACCATCAGGATGCGCAGTGAACGAGGGATCATGGATGGCATCTCCTGGTTACAGCACCTCATCAGCGATTCTCGACTGGCGAGGTCAGCTTGTTGTCTCTGATGTAGGCACCATGATCCGGCAGCCTCGACACGATTTTTTTGAAGTTGCGCTCAAGATTGCTGTACGCATTCGCAAGCATGGCGTCGTCTTGCAGGGCCATGGTGGGCATATAGGTTTTTGGCCGAATGCCCTGTCCCAGCAGGACGGCATGCCACGAGGTGCTTTGGAACAGTTCTTCGGCGGCGAGGTTCAATTGGCCGCGCTCGCGGAACAGCTCGATTCGTTCCTGCAGACTGTCCGGAATCCGCATGGTTTTTACGTAGCGCCATAGCTCCGAATCGTCGCGTTCAGTCGCGTGGTAATGCAGGATGAGGAAGTCCCTGACATTGTTGATTTCCCGAGTGGCGTCCGTGTTGAAAGCCTGTGCGCACACCGGAGAAAACGCCGCATCCGGGAAGTATCGAATGAGTCGCTGGATGCTCGATTGAATGAACTGGATGCTCGTGGACTCCAGCGGCTCGAGAAACCCGCTGGCAAGGCCGATGGCCACCACGTTCTTGGTCCAAGGTGTCCTGCGCCGTCCTGCCGTGAACTTGATGCGGTTGACCGGCGCCAGGTGCTCACCCTCCAATCCCTCCAGCAGACACCGCTCCGCCGCTTCATCCGTGATGAATTCGTCCGAATACACGACGCCATTACCGACACGATGTTGCAAGGGGATCCGCCACTGCCAACCAAAGGGTTTGGCCGTGGAAATCGTATATGGAGTCAGCGCTGATTTCTGTTCACAGGGCACCGCGCACGCGCGGTTCATGGGCAGCCAATGCGACCAGTCCTCATAACCGACGCCCAGCTCCTGCCCGAGAAGCATTGCACGCATTCCCGAGCAGTCGACAAACAAGTCACCCGAAACAACCTCGCCCGACTTGAGTTTCAAACCCGTGATATGCCCGCTTTCGGCGTCACGTTCCGCCGTCAGCATGTCTCCAATCTTGTGCGACACCCCGCGCGCGATGCAGAGCCCCTTCAAATATTTCACGTAGCGGCCAGCATCGAAGTGATAGGCCGACTGCAGGTGCTGCAGCGGATCACCGGGCCGTTCAGACGCGGGGGCGAAGAGGTTGTTTCGAGCTGCCAACGTACATAGCGAGAATTCGGAGAAGTCGGCAACCTGCCCCTTCTCCTTCAAACGCAACCAGTACTGGAAGAAGTAGCCGATGTCGCGTTCCACCCCATACGCCCCAAATGGGTGGAAATACGTTGAACTTTCATTCAGCCAGCCGCGGAATTCGATACCGAGTTTGAACGTCGCTCCGGTGGCGCGTATGAACTCGGCTTCATCGATGCCGATCATTTGATGAAACGTGCGGATCGGCGGGATCGTCGCCTCGCCGACACCCACCGTCCCGATGGCGTCCGACTCGACCACCACAACCTCGACGGCCCGCCCGAATGTGTGAGACAACGCGGCCGCTGTCATCCACCCGGCGGTACCGCCGCCAAGAATGACGACTTTACTGATCCATCTACCCTTGACCATCCCATCCCCTTGTCAGGTCTCGAATGCTGAAAATGCGCCGCAGAAACACCCGCGGCGCGTTCGTCCATGCCAGCTTTAGAAGCTTGCTTTCAGGGACACACTATACCGACGGTCGTTGAGTTGCCACAACAAACCGCCCGAGGGGCGCTCGACATACGTGTGGTACATCGAGTTTTTCAAATTAACCGCGTCCGCCGACAGCGTGAAGACCTTGTTGATTTGATAGCTCACCGAAGCATCGAGCGACGAATACGGCGCTGCATATTGGTTCGCACCAAACACACCGCTGCCATTGATCTGGTCAAGGTAAGAGGAACGCCAGTTGTACGCAATACGCGCCTGGATCGGCCCTTTTTCATAGAGGCCGATCAGGTTGTAGCTGTTCTTGGACAGCTTCGGCAACGGAATGAGCGTTCCGGGCTTGAGCTCGACTTTCGAGTCCACATACGTGTAGTTGGCCTGTACGCCGAATCCCTTGAACGGGTCGGGAAGGAAATCGAAGAATTGCGTGATACCGGCTTCGATGCCTTTTACCGAACCCGCGCCCAGATTGATGCTGGTGCCGATATCGTAGGTGACGCCACCGAAGTTCATCGGCTCGGTGCCGCCTGCCAGGTAACCCTTGATGTCCTTCTTGAACAAGCCCAGGAACGCCATATTGGACGAACCCCAATAGTCTTCCACGGTCAAGTCGTAGGAAGTCGCAGTCATCGGCTTCAGGAACGGATTACCGGAACTGCCGGTCGGGCGTCCGTTGGCGTCGTACTGCGAAGGGATGTTCGGATTCAGCTGGACATGCGCGGCCATATCGGTGAAGTTTGGCCGCGTCATCGTTTTGCTGTAGCCAAAGCGGACCTGCACATCCTCGTTCAGGTGCAGGCGCGTGTTGAGGCTGGGGAGGAAATTCGAGTAGCTGTTATCGAGCGACACGGCGTGCGACCCGGTGCTGTCCTGGACAAAGCCGACAGAAGTCTGATTGGTCCTCACGACGCGAGCACCGGCGGTACCGTCGAGCGCGTAACCGAATACCTCGGTAGCGAAGTCGCCCGTGACGAACATGGATCGCGTCTTTTCGTGCTGCTCGTTGATATCGCCCGGAGCAAACGACGTATCGAACGTATAGGTATTCGGCTTGCCGGCGAACAGCTCCGCATAAGTCGCGACGGTACGGTCGAACACGCTCGAGTTGGGATTGGCGTACTCCGGGAACACGGCAACAGGCCAACCGATGCCCGGCTTCATGAAGTTGCTGGCAGGCCCGGCGTAGGCGAGATCCGGATGTTGCGACACCGGGATCAGCGGGCATGCGCCCCAGCTGGGGTTGGTACCCGTATCGTTACAGACACCGGTATTGTTCCAGTTGCCCCGCAATAACACCTTGGTATCGGCTGCGCGAAGGCCGACGTGCAGCTTGGTGAAGAAATGATCGCCAAGGTCGTAATCGAAATCCTGGCTGAACGTCGTCATTCTGAGCTTGTGGCGGTCGACCGCGTTGGCGAGCCACTCGTAATACCAGTTGTTCGGATTGCCGAAATAGGCGTAAGGGTTGCTGGGGTTGGCCGGATCGACGATCGAAAATACGGGAATCTTGCCGCGCACATCGAAGGCAAGATTCAGATTGGGAATGTTGGCAACGCTTCTGCTTTCGTTATCGTAAAGCTTGATGGAGTCGCCATTACGGTCGGCGTCATAGCTCGCACGTTCGTAAGCGAAATCGGTCTTCGACTTGAGCTTGTCCGAGATGCGCCACTTGACGTTCAAGGCGGACAAGTTCGTGCGATTGCGAACGTCCTGGTCGAATCGGGAGGTCGAAAAAATTTGCGGCGACAACACGCCGCTCGTCGCACTGCCATCGGCTCCCCAGGTCCAGGTGGAGCCCGCCGCTGCGCGCGGGTCGGTGTTCTTGTCGTCGCCATAAATGTATTCGCCGCGACGGATGAACCTGTAATTCGAATAGAGATTCTGCGCCGTGAGAAGGACGTCGTTGTTCACCTGCCATTGGTAGGCGAGTGCCAGGCCCTGGCGCTTGCGATTGCCCGAGTCCTGGTACATCTCGAAGGAAGTCGGGACATAGAGTTCCGTGAGCGACCCCTTGTTCGGCATCGAATTATAGGCCGCAACCTTCGCCGCGGAGGGCGCCTGCGTCGGGTCGTTCGAACATTTTCCGACCATTGCGGTCAGACAGTGTTGCTGCTGTTGAAGAACGGCATCCTGGCGATAATAGGTCTCGCTCGCGGTTGCATTCACCAGGAAGCCCATGCGGCCGAAATCCGTCTTGAATTGGCGGCTCAGGAGGCCGGAACCCGACGGTGACGACTTGCGAATGCGGTCGTAGTAATTGCCCTTGACCGAAATGACGTTGATGTCGTCTTTCGAGTCGAATGGGAGTCGCGTGCGGATGTTGACCACGCCGCCGATACCGCCTTCGATCAAATTCGACGCCGCGTTTTTATAGACATCGACGCCGGCCATCAGTTCGGAGGGGAGGCCTTCCAGGTCTGGTGCGCGACCACCGTTGGCCGTGAAAAAGTCTCGTCCGTCGATCAGGTTGCGGACCTGTGTAATGCCGCGGATCGTGATCGCGGGTTCCGTGCGATGGTCGTAATCGGTGCCACCTTCGCCGTAGCGGCGCTGGATCTGGACCCCGGCAACCCGCTGCAAGGACTCGACAGTATTCACGTCCGGCAGCTTGCCGATGTCGGTGGCCTGGATCGAGTCGACGATCTGGTTGGCGTCCTGCTTGAGATCACGCGCCGACTTCAACGCCGCGCGCTGACCGGTGACGATAACGGTGTTCGGGGCGTTCGCGTCCTGGCTTGCGCCGGCAGCGCCTGACTCCTGCGCATGCGCGGCAATCGGTCCTGCGACTGCAAGCGCGCAGGCCTGAGCCAACACCGTCTTTCTGATCGTTTTTGTATGTCCGTTCCGCACAGTGAATGTCTCCCTTTAGTAATTTTTAGGCAGTGCCTTTATATGCTGCCGGGCTCGATCGTTCGGTCCAGCAGGTCCGTGACGTCCGTATCGACGGGATCAACCGTGCCGCGTTCTCCGCCCTGGACTTCAAGGGATTGCGACAAGGTTGTCGCATACAATGTTACGAGAAAGCATTGCTAACATTGCTATGCGGTTTTTGCGTGTATGTATAACGATTCCGGATAGATCTGCCGATGCCTGCAGCCGGGCCGGCTTGGTGAAAAGTGGGGTGTCGAGCTGACTCGTTGATGTGCGGGTCTATCGAACGGCCTGGCGAGGCATGCGGTCGGATGTGGCGGGGACAGGTTCCTGTTGTTAATCAGGTGGGATAACAATGAAATTTAACGATGTATATGTGAACACGGCGGAACGCTTCGCCATCGGCATCGAAGAAGAGTCGGGACGGTACTACGTGTCGTTCCCGGTTCGTAACGGTTACGCCGAGTACGAAGAGTATTACGCGCTCGGGCGCGCCCAATTCGACCTGTTCCAGCGGGACGGCGCCGCCGCGCTGGCGTTCGTGACGCGATGTCGCAACCGCGAAAAAGACGAGCTGTTGATCGTCAAGCCGGGCCGTTTGCGCGGCGTCGCCTGCTAAGGGCGGTCAAGAAAGGCGACTCGCGGAATCGCACTTGCGGGAATCCGCGGCGCCGCACGTCGGCCAGCGCGCCCACGTCGACGGAACCGTCGAGATCCGGTGGTTGAGCATCTTCAGGTCGACGTTGCGGTCGAACAGGACGATGTTCCCCGACCGCGGCGTAAGCGCGATGCGGGCGCCCGCGTCGCCGCTGCGCAGCACGTCATCACCGCCGCACCGGCAGTTTTTCACGGCGGTGCCCGCAGGGCCGGGATAAACGTGTTGCGAAGCATTCAGGCTGCATCTATAATCGCCTTAGTACCTTATATATTAAAAACCATGGAGATCTCGATGACCCCCCGTGTGCTTACCGCCGCATTGGCCCTGTGCGGCTTGCTCGCCACCCCGTTCGTCCCCGCCGCCGAGAACGCCGGCGCCCCCGTCAAGCTGACCCACGTCGCCGGGCCGTTCACGGCCGATCCGGCGTCGCTGGACAAGTACGAGACACCTGACTGGTTCCGCGACGCCAAGTTCGGCATCTGGGCCCACTGGGGACCGCAGGCCGTGCCGCGCGCGGGCGACTGGTATGCGCGCAATATGTACATCTACGGCACGCCGCAGTACGAACACCACCTGAAGCACTACGGCCACCCGACCAAGTTCGGCTACAAGGACATCATCCCGTTGTGGAAGGCCGAGAAATTCGACCCGAACGCATTGATGGCCCTGTATGCCAAGGCCGGCGCGAAGTACTTCGTCAGCATGGGCGTCCACCACGACAATTTCGACTTGTGGGATTCGAAGTACCACCGCTGGAACGCCGTCAAGATGGGCCCACACCGGGACATCGTCGGCGACTGGCAGAAGGCGGCCGTCAAGGCGGGCCTGCGCTTCGGCGTCTCCGAGCACCTGGGCGCCAGCTACGGCTGGTTCGGCACCAGCCACGGGCACGACGAGGTCTTCCCCCAGCTCGGCGTCCCGTATGACGGCGCCGATCCGCAGTACGCCGACCTGTACCACACCAAGCACGATGAATTGTTCAGCGGTGGCCAGCAGTGGTACACGAAGAACACCGCGTTTCACCAGGAATGGTTCAACCGCGTGACCGACCTGCTGACGCACTACAAGCCCGACCTGCTGTACTCGGACGGCGGCATCCCGTTCGGCGTGACGGGCAGGACGATGGTCGCCAACTTCTACAACGAGAACATCAAGACGCACGGCAAGCTGGAGGCCGTGTACAACCACAAGGACATCGGCTCCGGCGAATTCCTGCGCAAGGCGGGCGTGCAGGACGTCGAACGCGGCGTCATGAACGGCATCCAGCCGTTGCCGTGGCAGACGGACACCTCGATGGGCGACTGGTTCTACAGCGAGGGTTATAAATACAAGACCACCCGCGACGTCGTGACCATGTTGGCGGACATCGTCAGCAAGAACGGCAACCTGCTGCTGAACGTCGTGCAGTACCCGGACGGCAGCCTGCCGCCCGAGTCGCGCACGTTCCTCGACGAGATGGCCGCCTGGATCAAGGTCAACGGCGACGCGATCTACGGCACGCGCCCATGGAAGACGTTCGGCGAAGGCCCGACGAAGACGGCAGGCGGCGCGTTCAATGAAAGCGCCGGCTACACGCCGAACGATATCCGCTTCACGACGAAGAACGGCGCCCTGTACGCCATCACCCTGGGCGAGCCGAAGGGGCAGGTGCGCATCGCATCGCTGGGCGCAAAGGCAGGCCTGGAAACGCGGCCCGTCAAGTCGGTGTCGCTGCTGGGCGCCACGGCGCCGCTGCACTGGAAGCAGGACGACGATGCGCTCGTGATCGACGTGCCGGCCACCTTGCCGACGGCGATCGCATCGAGTTTCAAGATCGGCTTCTGATCAACGAAATTTATTAGCGGGATTCGCGAAAATCGTGAATTTTCGCGGCCCATAGTATGCAATACATAGAATACAATCGTCGGTTGCATCCAGCGACATGGAACGATCAGGAGACGGCAACATGAATACAAGAATGATGACGTTGGCGGCGGCAGTGCTCGCGGCCTCGAGCGGTGCCGCGTGCGCCGCGCCCGCGGGCCCGGTCACGGTGACGTCGCCGAACGGCCAGGCCGCGATCCGGATCGCACAGGACGGCGCCAGCTATGTCGTCACGCGCGGCGCCGAGACGGTGATCGCGACGTCGCCGCTGGGCCTCGAATTCGATGGCCAGCCGGACCTCGGTCCGCTCGAACTGGAAAAGGTCACGACGTCGAAGGAAGACCGCAAGATCCCCCTCGTCGCGACCAAGGCGTCCGTCGCGCGCGACCATTACCGCGCCGCCACGCTGACGTTCCGCGAACACGGCGACGGCGCGCGACGCCTGCTCGTCGACGTGCGCGCGTACGATGACGGCGTCGCCTTCCGCTACCGCATCGACGGCAGCGCGCCCGTCCGCCTGCGCGGCGAAAAGACGGCGTTCGTGCCGGTGGGCGATCCCGAATGCCTGATCTCGGAAGCGCAGGGCGCGCACGAAGTGCCGTTCGCGCGCCAGAAGATATCGCAACTGCGCGACAACCTGGGCTACGACGTCCCGGTCGTGTGCAACAGCACGTCGGGCCGCACCGCCTACGCGATCACGCAGTCGCAGCTGGAAGGCTATACGGGCGCGTCGCTGTGGCGCGAAGGCGCCGGGCTGCGCGTGCATCTGTCGGGCACGCCGGGCCGCGCCGCGCCCGTCTACGAGTCGCACGGCGGGCTGCGGACGGCATGGCGCGTCGTCATGCTGGGCAACCGCGCCGGCGACCTGATCGCATCGAACCTCGTCGGCAACCTGAATCCGCCGGCGCAGGGCGACTTCAGCTGGGTCAAGCCGGGCAAGGCCGCGTGGGACTGGTGGTCGGGGCCCCTCGTGGGCATGAAGCCGGACATGGCCGCGTACCGCCGCTTCATCGACTTCGCCGCGGCTTCCGGCTTCCCGTACTACCTGATCGACGCCGGCTGGGCGCAGGGCAGCGGCGGTTGCTGCGACGCGCTGCCGACGACGGACATCACTCGCGCCGCCGACGGCATCGACATGCCGGCCCTCGTGCGCTACGCGGCAGAGAAGGGCGTCGGGCTGATCCTGTGGGCGCACTGGGAACACGTGCGCACACGCATGGACGAGGTGCTCGACACCTATGCGCGCTGGGGCATCAAGGGCGTCAAGATCGACTTCATGAACCGCGACGACCAGGACGTCGTCGACTTCTACCACCGTGTGGCGGCCGCCACCGCGAAGCGCCACCTGCTGCTGGACCTGCACGGCGCCTACGTGCCAGCGGGCCTGCAGCGCACCTATCCGAACTTCATCACCCAGGAAGGCGTGATGGGCGCGGAGTGGGACAAGATGAAGACGATCATCACGCCGGAGCACAACCTGATGCTGCCGTACACGCGCATGCTGGCGGGCCCGATGGATTACACGCCGGGCGGCTTCCGCAACGGCACGCCGGCCACGTTCGCCGTGCATGACGTGGGGCCGCTCGTCCAGAACACCCGCGGGCAGGAGTTGGCGAAATACGTCGTGTACGACAGCCCGCTGCAGATGGTGTCCGACGATCCGGACGCCTACCGCGACGCCGAAGGCTTCGACTTCATCCGCCGCGTACCGACCGCATGGGACGAGACGCGCTTCGTGTCCGGCGAACCGGGCCGCGACATCGTGCTCGCGCGCCGTCTCGGCAAGACGTGGTACGTCGGTGCGATGTCGGCGGAAGCAGGGGCGACGACGAAGCGCGTGCCGCTCGACTTCCTGCCGGCCGGCCGTTACCGCGCGACGATCTGGGAAGATGGCGCCACGCCGAACAACGTCAAGCGCCGCGAAGTGGATGTCACGGCACATGACGGCCTGACCTTGCAACTTGCGGGTGTAGGCGGCGCGGCGGTCGTCCTGGAGCGCAAATGAGGGCGCTGATTCTCGGGGCCGTCACCGCGGCGGTCCTGGCCGGATGTACCGGCGTCCCCGCAGCCGGCGGCAGCGCCGTGCCTGCGTCTGCGCCGACCACGTTTCACTGGACCGCGAGCCCGCCGCTGATCTCGCCCCAGGCGGATGCAACCCAGACGATCTACGGCGTCAAGGATCCGTCGATCATCCACGTGGACGGCAAGTACCACGTGTTCATGACGACGGCCGGGTCAAGCGGCTGGGGCCTCGCGTACACGAGCTTTGCCGACTGGTCGGACGCGGCATCCGCGAAGATTGTCCCGCTGGCGAAGTCGCCGATGGGGCCGGGCTATCGCGCCGCGCCGCAGGTGTTTTATTTCGCGCCGCAGAAGACGTGGTATCTCGTGTACCAGGGCGGCGATCCGATGTATTCGACGACGCAGGACATCGACGACCCGATGTCGTGGAGCGCGCCGAAGCCGTTTTTCCCCGTCGTTCCCGACGCCGTGAAGGCGCCGCAGGGCACCGGCTGGCTGGATTTCTGGGTGATCTGCGACGACGCCAAGTGCTACCTGTTCAATACGGACGACCACGGCCGCCTGCTGCGCTCCGAAACGGACATCCACCAGTTCCCGCGCGGCTTCCATGACACCGTCGCCGTGATGACGGCAAAGACCGAGGACGTGTTCGAGGCGAGCAATACGTACCGGATCGCCAACACGAACACGTACATCACGCTGGTGGAAGCCATTGCGCCGCAAGGCCGCTACTTCCGCATCTGGAAGAGCGATGGCCTGGGCGGGAAATGGGAGCCGTTTTCGTCCGCGCCGATGAACACGTTCGCGGGCCGCGACAACGTCGACGGGCTGTGGGCGACCGGTATCTCGCACGGCGAGATGATTCGCACGAACGTCGACCAGACGATGACGATCGACCCGTGCAAGCCCCTCGAATACCTGTTCCAGGGCGACGACCCGGCGGTGAAGGTCGACGACTACATCAAGATCCCGTACCGCCTGGGCGTCATCACGGCGCAGGGCGACAATCCCGTGCGGGCGCTCTGCCGCTGACCGTGCGCGCCGACGTCAGGCGCCGTGCGGCAGGCCGAGGTTCTGGTTCGCGGGCACGGCGACGTCGATCAGCTTCGGTTTCGGCAGGTTCAATGCGCCCATCAGCTTGACGAAGTCGTCGCGCGAGCGGTTCGCGAGGCGGCTGTTGTGGTGCTTTTCCCAGCCGATCGTCGACACCGACTGGCCCTTGTAGTCGTGGCCCGGCCACACGCGCGTGGCATCGGGCAGCGCGAACAGCTTGCCCGTGACGCTGTCGTACAGCGCGTCGGCGCTGCCGCTCTGGAAGTCGGTGCGGCCACAGCCGTCGATCAGCAGCGTGTCGCCGGTGAACACGTTGCCGCGCCAGACATAGCACATGCTGCCCGCCGTGTGGCCCGGCGTGTGCAGCACGGCGATCGTTTCGCCGGCACCGAATGCGAGGACGTCGCCGTCGTCGAGCTGGCGTTCGGCCGGCGCGATGCCGCAGCCGCGCGGCGCGGCGGCCTGCGCGCCCGTGCGCGCGCGCAGCATGCCCGCCGACGTCACGTGGTCGGCATGCGCATGCGTTTCCAGCACGTAGGCAAGCTTCAGCCCGAGCCGTTCGAGGTGGCGCAGGTCGCGCTCGACGTTGCGGTCGACGGGGTCGATGATGACGGCGTCCTCGCTGCCCGGTGCGGCAAGGATGTACGTGAACGTGGACGACTCGGCGTCGAACAGCTGGATGGGATTCGGGTTCATGTCTGCTCCTGGGATGGGACGAATCTTAGCGCAATGCCTTGACGATCATGCCGGCCGCCACCAGCGCAGACACTCCAGCGAACGCCATCTGCAAGTGGGGGCCGGACAGCCGGCCGGACAGCGAACGGCCGCCGAGCATGCCGGCAAGCGCGCCGGCAGCGAAGGGCAGGGCGATGCTCCACGCGAGGCCGCCGCTGGCCGCACTCGTGACGACACCCGCGGCCGAGATCAACGCGATGACGGCCAGCGACGTCGCCACGGCCGACTGCATCGCCAGGTCCGTGTAGCGCTGCAGCGCGGGCACCATCACGAAGCCGCCGCCGACGCCCAGGAGGCCCGACAGCAGGCCCGCGAAAGAGCCGGACAGCGCGAGCGCGCGGGCGCAGGGCCGCGTCCACACGAAGCGGCCCGTGGCGGCGTCGCGCACGCACACGGGAACCGGCCGCGGCGCAGTGCTCGCGGCGCCTCTGCGCCGCGCCTTGCCGAACGTGTTGAAGGCGACGTACAGCAGCGTGAATGCGAACAGCACGCTGAGCCAGCGGTTGTCGACGCGGCGCGCGAGCCACAGGCCGGCCGGCGAGCACACCATGCCCGTGACGGCGACGAGCAGGGCGGCGCGGTAGCGCACGACGCCGGCGCGCAAGCCGAGGATCGCCCCGAGGCAGGCCGCCATGCCGACGGCCAGCAATCCGATGGGGCCCGCCTGCGCCATGCCGATGTGGGTGCCGAAGACGAGCAGCGGAACGGCGAGGATGCCGCCGCCGGCGCCCGTCAGCGCGAGGATCAGGCCGACGGCCAGGCCCAGTGCGAGCGGGATCATCATGGGCGTGCCCCTGTCAGGCCGTGCGCCGGCGCAGCGCCGTGCGGCCGCGTTCCAGCCATTCGAAGACGACCATCCCGGCCACCATCGCGCCCGTGAAGATCAGCACCTTGCTGCCGCCTGTCGCCAGCGAGGCGAGCGCGGGTCCGGGACAGAAGCCCGCGAGGCCCCAGCCCGCGCCGAATGCGAGCCCGCCCAGCACGAGGCGCCGGTCGACCTGGGTCGCTGTCGGCAGGCGCATGGCATCGCCCAGCAGCGCGCGTTCGCGCTTGCCCGCGATGCGGAAAGCGACGAGGCCGACGAGGATGGCGCCGCCCATGACGAAGGCCAGCGACGGGTCCCAATTGCCCGCGAGGTCGAGGAAGCCCTGGACCTTGGCGGGATCCGTCATCCCGGCGACGATCAGGCCGATGCCGAACAGGAGGCCCACGATGAAGGCGGTCACGATGTGCATGGCATCTCCTCAGGCGAGTACGTGGCGCAGTAAGAAGACGGTCGCGAAGCCGGCCGCCATGAATGATACGGTGGCGACCAGCGAGCGGGGCGACAGACGCGCGAGGCCGCACACGCCGTGGCCGCTCGTGCATCCCGAGCCGTAGCGGGTGCCCAGCCCGACAAGCATGCCGGCCGCCACCAAGGTACCGGCGCCGGCGTCGATGCGGACGGCGGGCAGCGGCGCGAACAGGGCGTAGCCGAGCGGCGCGGCCACGAGGCCGGCCAGGAAAGCGATGCGCCAGGCGACGTCGCCCGGGGCCGGCCGCAGCAGGCCGCCGACGATGCCGCTGATGCCGGCGATGCGCCCGTTGACCAGCACGAAGGCCGCGGCCGCGAGGCCGATCAGCAGGCCGCCGGCCAGCGCCGGCCACGGCGTGAAATGGGTCCAGTCAACCGTCATTGCGTTCTCCCTGCGGTGTGGGGCAGTACAACCGGTACAGGACCTGCAGCACGGCGATGGCCTCCTTGCTGGCGAGGCTGTAGTAGATCTGCTTGCCTTCGCGCCGCGTCGCGACGAGCTTTTCTTCGCGCAGCACGCCGAGCTGCTGGGACAGCGTCGGTTGCTGGATGCCCAGCTTCGATTCCAGGTCGCTGACGCAGAACTCGCCCTGCGTCAGCTGGCACAGCAGCAGCAGGCGGTCGGCATTGCCGAGCGTCTTCAGCAGCGCGCAGGCCTGTGCGGCGGCGGCCTGCATGGCCGGTAAATCGAATTTGTCTTGATGATATGCCAACAGCGACCTCATCGGATAAAATATGCTCGAACACATTCTATATTTTAACGATATATATTTCAATAGATTGTTTGGCGGTTTTGCGTCCCGGGCGTCCGGCTCGTATTGACACAATTTTGTGGATATACTCCATTCGCCTGCCAAGTCCCCCGATACTTTCACGAACGCGCCCGGAATCCGCCTTTGAGCCCGCCTACCTCCTCACTTCGCACCGTCCGTCTCGGCATTGCACTTCTGAGTGTCGTCGTCCTCGTCATGGGGGCGGGCAGCGCCCGGGCGGCGCCCGCGCCATTGCGTGTCGGGGTCTACGACAATCCACCCAAGCTGTTCGTCAACGGCGACGGTCATGCGGCCGGCATCCTGATCGACTTGCTGGACAAGGTGGCGGCGGACGAGGGGTGGACGGTGCAGTATGTGCCGTGCACCTGGGCCGCATGCGTGGCACAACTCGGGCGCGGCGAGATCGACCTGCTGCCCGACGTCGCCTACACGGAAGAGCGCGCCCGCATGTTCACGTTCCACGACGTGCCCGCGCTGCTCAGCTGGTCGCAGCTGTACCGCGCCAGCCGCATGAACGTGCCGTCGATCGTCGACCTCCGCGACAAGCGGATCGCCGTCCTGGACGGCTCCGTGCAGGCATCGTATCTGACCTCGCTGCTGGGTGCCTACGGATTGACGCCGCGTTTCGTCGTCGCATCGTCGTTCGACCAGACGTTCCGGCTCGTCCGCGACGGCAAGGCCGACCTGGCCGCGGCGAACAATTTTTACGGCGATACCCACGCACAGCAGTACGGCTTGAGCGTCACGCCGATCGTCTTCCTGCCGGCGCGCCTGTTCTATGCCGCCCGTCCCGGTCTGCGCCCGGCCTTCCATGCAGCGCTGGACCGCCACCTGCGGGCGTGGCAGGCCGATCCCGACTCGGTCTATTTCGCGATCCTGAAGCGGTGGCAGCTCGAGGGGCCGGCGCAAACGGTCAACGAGCGCAGGCTCTGGCTGCTCCTGCTGTCCGCCACGTTCATGATCGCCGCCCTGGCCGCGGCGCTGTGGTTCCGGCGCCAGGCGAGCCGGCGCGCGCGCGCACTGCGCGATACGGAGAACAAGCTGTCGCTGATCCTGAACAGCATCGATTCGCTCGCGTACATCAAGGACGCCGACTTCCGCTACCGCTACGTCAACGATGCGCTGTGCCGCATGCTGGACCGGCCCGCCGCCGACATCCTCGGCAAGGACGACTTCGCGCTGTTCGAACCCGACCTCGCCGCCGAGCTGCGCGCGCACGACCTGCAGGCGATGGCGGCCGCCGAGCCGCAGCTGTTCGAGGAGTGCGTCGGACTGGACGGCGCGCGGCGCGCGTATCTGTCGACGAAGATGGCGCTGGCCCTCGGCGACGGCGCGGCGCGCTCGCTGTGCGGTGTGTCGAGCGATGTCACGTCGCGCAAGCGCATGGAGGAATCGATCCGCATCGCGGCCACCGTGTTCGAGTCGCATGAGGGCATGCTGGTGCTGGACCGCATGCGCGCCGTGGTCGACGCCAACGCCGGGTTCTGCGCGATGAGCGGCTACGGCCGGGACGAATGCGTGGGCATGCGCGCCTTGCCGTTCCAGCTCGAGGAAGCGGGCGGCGAACTGGACGCGGCGCTCTGGGACAGGGTCGACAGCGAGCGCAAATGGCACGGCAGCGCGCTCGGCCGGCGCAAGGACGCGACGGTGTATCCGGTGCTGCTGTCGATCAGTGCCGTGCTGGACGAGGACGGGCGCATCGCGCATTACGTGTGCACGGTGTCGGACATCACGGAACTCAAGCAGGTCCAGGAACGCAACCAGCGCCTGGCCTACTACGACGACTTGACGGGGCTGCCGAACCGCCGCCTGCTGTTCGAGCGCATCCGCGCCTGCCTCGCCGTGTCGCGCGACGCGCCGCAGATGGGCGCCTTGCTGTTCCTCGACCTGGACAACTTCAAGGACTTGAACGACACGCGCGGCCACAGCGCCGGCGACCAGCTGCTGCTGCAGGTGGCGCAGCGCATCGGCGCCTGCGTGCGCGCCGGCGACACCGTGGCGCGCGTGGGCGGCGATGAATTCGTCGTCATGCTGGACGCCATCGGCACCAACGAAGAGGAAGCCAGGCTGCACGCCGAGGTGCTGGCGGAAAAAGTGCTGGCGGCCGTCGCCGCGCCGTACGTGATCGACGGCTTGCCGCATCATGCCAGCTGCAGCATCGGCGTCACCTTGTGCGCGCACCGCAACGAGGCGCTCGACACGCTGATGAAACGGGGTGACCTGGCGATGTACCAGGCGAAGGCGGACGGCCGCAACACCGTGCGCTTCTTCGAGACGTGGATGGAGGATGCCGTGGCGCGGCGCACGCGGCTCGAAGTGGAATTGCGCGAGGCGCTCACGGCCGGGCAGTTCGACCTGTACTACCAGCCGCAGGTCGAGGGCGACCGCGTCGTCGGCGCCGAGGCCCTGCTGCGCTGGCGCCATCCGCGGCGTGGATTGATCGGCCCTGTCGAATTCATTCCCGTTGCCGAAAGCACCGACCTGATCCTGCCGATGGGCGCCTGGGTGCTGCGCGCGGCCTGCGAACAACTGGCACGCTGGGCCGCGGCGCCGTACAGCGCCCACCTGACGGTCGCCGTGAACATCAGCATCCGCCAGCTCATGGAAGACAACTTCGTGCGCGACACGCTGGCCATCATTGCCGACACCGGGGCCGACGCCGGCCGCCTCAAGCTCGAGGTCACGGAATCGATGGTCATCGAAGGCGTCGAAGAGACGATCGCGAAGATGGAAGCGTTGCGGCGCCACGGCGTCCGCTTCCTGCTGGACGATTTCGGCACGGGTTACTCGTCGCTGGCCTACCTGAAGCGGCTGCCGCTCGAACAGCTCAAGATCGACCGGTCGTTCGTGCGCGACATCCTCGTCGATCCGAACGACGCGTCGATCGCCCGCAGCATCGTCGCGCTGGCCCAGGCGCTCGGCCTGTCGATCATTGCCGAGGGCGTCGAGACGGCCGCCCAGCGCGACAAGCTGCTGGAGCTGGGCTGCCCCCGTTTCCAGGGCTATTTCTACGGCCGGCCGATGCCCGTGGCCGACTTCGACGACCTGGTCATCGCCGCCGTGACGCAATGAGCGGCACCGCGCGCGCGGGCGCGGCGCCGCGCCCGCTCAGCGGGCCTGCGCGGACGACAGCAACGCGGCGCCGCCCCACGTGACGGGCAACTGCTCGTTGACGCCGCCCGTGCTCTTCGCCACCAGTTCGACGATCTTGGCGCCGCCGACGTCGGCGGACAGCGCCTGTGCCGGCTGGCCCCAGCGCAGCGCCTTGCTCTTCGCGAGCAGCTTGCCGTCGCCGTAGATCATGAACGTGACCGCATGCGTGCGGTCGCGCGCGGAATCGTCGACGCCGACGTGCGCCTCGATGCGGCGGTAGTCGCCGTTGCGCACTTCGAGGCGCGAATTGGCCAGGATGCCGATGCCGGCGGCGTAGGGCGTACCGGCGATCTGCAGCAACTGGCCGTACGGCGTGCTGTCGGCGCGCGCGCCGCCCCAGCCGGCATACATCGGGCGCTCGCCGCCGCCCTTGGTGCCGGTCCAGCCGAACGAGGAGCGGAACACGGTCGGGTCGATTTGCGGGGTCGTCACGCCGTCGACGGCCGGATTCACGCTGCCCGGCACTTCCGACAGGTACACGCCCTGCGCCAGCGCGCGCGTGCCCTGGACGCGGAAGACGCGCGTCTCGCGCGGCGCCACGTGCACCTTGGTCTCGTTCGTGAACGTCGTGTCGGCCTTGGACCAGAGGTCGGTCAGCTTGATGGGAGCGTCCTTGCGCAGCTTCAGGTGGTCGGCCGTCAGGTCGGCGTCCACCGCCGCGAAGCCGCGGTTGAAGACGGCGACGGCCTTGTCGCCCGACGCCAGCGTCTTGACGAGGATTTCCAGGTCGTCCGCGTCGTACGCGAGCACGGCCTGGTTGCCGGCCGGGTCCTGGTTGAGGGCGATGAGGTCGGCGTTGCCGAAGATGTCGATCAGCGCCTGCGGCGTGGTGCGCAGGTCGGCGCCCGTCATCAGCGGCGAGTTCAGCATGGCCCACAGGGTGAAATGCGACTTCGCCTCGACGAGGTGGTTCGCATCGAAGTCGCCGGCGCCGATGAACAGCATGTCCGGGTCGTTCCAGCTGCCCGGATGGCCGTACAGCTCGCGCCGCACGGCGCTGTCCAGGTTACTCAGCAGGCGGCTCCACTGCGGGCGGATGTCGTCGCTCGTGCGCGAGATATTGCCGAAGTTCTTGCCCCACGCGCGCACGTCGCCCGCGCCCCACACGCACAGCGACAGCAGGAAGTCGCCATCGGGATTGCTGCGCTTCAGCGCGTCGTTGATCTGCGTGAATTCCGCCTGCACGGCGGGGATGTCGGAGCGGGCGACCGATTCCAGGTCCAGAATCGGCTTCAGCGCGCGGTAGTCGCCCGACTTGACTTTCGGGCTGTCGGCGCCGTATGCACGCACGCCGCAGCCGTCGACCTTGATGAAGTCGAAGCCCCAGTCGCGGAAGAACAGGGTGATGTCCTGGTCGATGTGGCCGTACAGGCCCACTTCGCGTTCCAGCATGCTGCCTTTCGGCAGGTTCGGGTCGTCGCCGCCATACGCCTGCGAACACGTATTGCGGCCCAGGTCGGAGTAGATGCCGGCCTTCAGGCCCATCGCGTGCAGTTTGTCGGTGAACGGGCGGAAGCCGCCGTTGACGGTGGAGGGGAAGCGGTCCGGGCGGGCCTCCAGGCGATTATCAGGCTGGTGACGGCGCAGCGCCCAGCCGTCGTCGATGTTGATGTAGCGGTAGCCCTTGGCGGCCAGGCCGCTGTCCACGATGCGCTGCGCGGCGCCCATGATTTTTTCTTCGTCGATGTTGGTGCCGAACGCGTTCCAGCTGCTCCAGCCCATGGGCGGCGTGGTGGCGCGGCCGGCCGTGTAGGCGCTCCAGTGCGCCGTCGGCGCCAGCGGATCGGTGGCGGCGTGCGACGTGGCCGCAGCGAACAACAGGGGTATCAGGGCCAGGCGGGGCAGCCGGCGTAAGGTCCTTTGCGCTTGCATCAGGGTCTCCATGCGATGTTTGAACGTTAACGTCAGATTATCTGGACAGCCGAACTGCGCGACAAGTATTAAAACTGCCAGGCGGTATATGAATTTGTGCTGGCAGGGCAGGGCCGACCTCCCGGCGCACGACGGGGTTGCCCGCGTCGCGGCTCCATTCGCACCAGCCGCCGTCGTAGACGCCGATCCGCTCCCAGCCCATCAGCCACGCGTAGAAGAACGCAAGCGAGGCGCGCCACCCGGTGCCGCAATAAAACACGGTGAGGCGGCCGGCGTGGATGCCGGCTTCGTGCCACATGGCGCGGATGGTCGACGCGGGCAGCATGCGCCCGTCCGCGTGCTGGTAGGCGGCCATGCTGTTCACGTCGCCGTCCGCGCCCGCGCGGCCCCACAACGCACCGGGAATCTCGCCGCTGGCGTTAATGTAGCTGTAGCCGGACGTCGCACCGATGAACTCTTCCCACGTACGGATGCTGGCCAGCGTGCCGTGTCCGCGCGCCAGCAGGTCGCGCACCTGGCCCGTGTCGAACAGCCAGCCGGGACGCGCGGGAAACGGGGCACCGAATGCGTCGGTGGCCGCGGCCCGGCGCGCCGGTCCCGCTTCGAGCGGCAGGCCGGCCCGGCGCCACGCCCCGAAGCCGCCGTCGAGCAGGCGCACGTCGGCCACGCCCGCAACGAGCAGCAGGTGCGCGACGCGCGCGGCCGCGAGCACGTTGCGTCCGTACAGGATCACGGTGACGTCGTGGCGGATGCCGTGGGCGAGCAGCACCCGTTCCAGGTCGGCGTCGGGCACCTTGTTCCACAGCGGCCCGTGTTCGAACGACGCCGTGTCGAGGTAGCCCGCGCCGGGGATGTGGCCGTCAGCGAACGCATCGGCTTCGCCATACCCCGCTTCGAACAGCCGCCACGGTCCGGCCGGCGCGGCGGCGATCGCGGTGCCGGCGACGAGGCCCGCCACCCACGCGGGCGTGACGAGGTGCTGCCAGCGGGGCAGGTCGCGGCGGAAGCCGAACGGAGGAATGCTGTTCAAGAGACGATGAAAAGAAAAGGGCCGGGCCCCGTATGTTACAGGACCCGGCCCTCGAGGGGCTGACGCGTCAGTGTCAGACGTTGACGCCGTCGGCCACGTCGCGGAACTCGCCGATCTGGTCGAAGTTCATGTAGCGGTAGATCTGGTCGGCGTTCTCGGCGAGCACACCGGTGTGCGCCATGTACTCTTCGCGGGTCGGGATCTTGCCCAGCGTCGAGCAGACCGCGGCCAGTTCGGCCGAACCCAGGTACACGCGGGTGTCGATGCCGAGGCGGTTCGGGAAGTTGCGCGTCGACGTCGACATCACGGTCGCACCCTTGCGGATCTGCGCCTGGTTACCCATGCACAGCGAGCAGCCCGGCATTTCCATGCGCGCGCCCGTGCGGCCCAGGGTGCCGTAGTGGCCTTCGGCCGTCAGCACCTGCTGGTCCATCTTCGTCGGCGGCGCGACCCACAGGCGGACCGGGATGTCGGTCTTGCCTTCCAGGAGTTTCGACGCGGCGCGGAAGTGGCCGATGTTCGTCATGCACGAACCGACGAACACGTCGTCGATCTTGTCGCCGGCGACGTCGGACAGCGTCTTGACGTCGTCCGGGTCGTTCGGGCAGGCGACGATCGGCTCATGGATGTCGGCGAGGTCGATCTCGATGACGGCGGCGTACTCGGCATCCGCGTCCGGCGCGAGCAGGTCCGGCTTCGCGAGCCACGCTTCCATCGCCTTGATGCGGCGCTCCAGCGTGCGGCGGTCGAGGTAGCCGTTCGCGATCATCCACTTCATCAGCGTGATGTTCGAGGTCATGTACTCGATGATCGGCGCCTTGTCCAGGTGGACGGTGCAGCCGGCAGCCGAGCGCTCGGCCGATGCATCGGACAGTTCGAACGCCTGTTCGACCTTCAGGTTCGGCAGGCCTTCGATTTCCAGGATGCGGCCTGAGAAGATGTTCTTCTTGCCCTTCTTGTCGACGGTCAGCAGGCCTTGCTGGATCGCGTACAGCGGGATCGCGTTGACGAGGTCACGCAGCGTGACACCAGGCTTCATCTCGCCCTTGAAGCGGACGAGCACCGATTCCGGCATGTCCAGCGGCATGACGCCGGTGGCGGCCGCGAAGGCGACGAGGCCCGAGCCAGCCGGGAACGAGATACCGATCGGGAAGCGGGTGTGCGAGTCGCCGCCGGTGCCGACGGTGTCCGGCAGCAGCAGGCGGTTCAGCCACGAGTGGATCACGCCGTCGCCCGGACGCAGCGCGACGCCGCCGCGGTTCTCGATGAACGCCGGCAGTTCCTTGTGCATCTTGACGTCGACGAGCTTCGGATACGCCGCGGTGTGGCAGAACGACTGCATCACGAGGTCGGCCGAGAAGCCCAGGCAGGCCAGGTCTTTCAGTTCGTCGCGGGTCATCGGGCCCGTCGTGTCCTGCGAGCCGACGGTGGTCATCTTCGGTTCGCAGTACGTGCCCGGGCGGATGCCCTGGCCTTCCGGCAGGCCGCATGCGCGGCCGACCATCTTCTGCGCCAGCGAGAAGCCGCGGCCGGAATCGGCCGGGTTCTGCGGCAGGCGGAACAGCGTGGACGGTGCGAGGCCCAGTGCTTCGCGGGCCTTCGACGTGAGGCCGCGGCCGATGATCAGCGGGATGCGGCCGCCGGCGCGCACTTCGTCGAACAGCACGTCGGATTTCACCTTGAATTCGGCGATGACTTCGCCGTTCTTCAGCGCTTTGCCGTCGTACGGACGCAGTTCGATGACGTCGCCCATTTCCATGTTCGACACGTCGACTTCGATCGGCAGGGCGCCGGCGTCTTCCATCGTGTTGTAGAAGATCGGGGCGATCTTGGTGCCGAGGCACACGCCGCCGAAGCGCTTGTTCGGGATGAACGGGATGTCTTCGCCCGTGAACCACAGCACCGAGTTCGTGGCGGATTTACGCGACGAGCCCGTGCCGACGACGTCGCCCACGTAGGCGACGAGGTGGCCCTTGGCCTTCAGCGCTTCGATCTGCTTGATCGGGCCGATCTTGCCCGGCTCTTCCGGGTTGATGCCCGGACGCGGGTTCTTCAGCATCGCCAGCGCGTGCAGCGGGATGTCGGGGCGGGTGGTGGCGTCCGGGGCGGGCGACAGGTCGTCCGTGTTGGTCTCGCCGGTGACCTTGAACACGGTCAGCGTCATGCTTTCCGGGACGGCCGGGCGCGACGTGAACCATTCGGCATCCGCCCACGACTGGATCACTTCCTTGGCGTTGGCGCTGCCCTTGTCGGCCAGTTCCTTCACGTCGTGGAAGTAGTCGAACATCAGCAGCGTCTTCTTGAGGCCTTCCGCGGCCACCTTGCCCACGACCGCGTCGTCCAGCAGGTCGATCATCGGCTTGATGTTGAAGCCGCCGAGCATCGTGCCCAGCAGGCGGGTCGCCAGTTCGCGCGACACCAGCGGGCTCGTTTCTTCGCCCTTGGCGACCTGGTTCAGGAACGCGGCCTTCACTTTGGCGGCGTCGTCCACGCCGGCCGGCACGCGGTTCGTGATCAGGTCGACGAGGAATGCCTCTTCGCCCGCCGGCGGGTTCTTCAGGAGTTCGACCAGGTCCTTGGTCTGCGCTGCGGACAGGGGCAGCGGGGGCACGCCGAGGGCGGCGCGTTCGGCGACATGGGTGCGGTATGCAGCTAACATGGAAGGCTCTTTCAGTCGTTATGAAAAGCAGGAAAGCGGTTGCTCAGCCTGTGCTGGCGATATTGTATCTCAAGTCTTCTATAAGACATAAGACGTCAGCGACGATTTTATCCGAGAGCGGGCCGGAGCGGGAGTGCCTTGTCGTCTTGCCGCCCGTTTGTTGTCCCGTGACGTCAGTCGCCATGAAAAAAAGGCCGCCGACCGTGAGGTTGGCAGCCTTGGCGGGGCGCCGCGGGCGGCGCCGGATGTGTGTCGTATTTATAGTTTTGCCAATTCGTCCAGGAAGGCCGAATGCAGGATCTGGGTCACGCCCTGGATCTTCGTCAGGTCATCGCCCGTGGACGCGTACGCATAGGTCCCCACTTTCAGTTCCGGCATCGCGGGGCTCGATTGCTTGACGTCCTGCAGGTTCGTTCCGCCGTAATGCAGGTCGCTCAGCAGGTCGGGGTACGCGCGTCCCAGCCACGCATCGCAGACGCAGTACGATGCCACCGTGTTCTTGTCGGTGGCGTAGCCGCGGTTGGAGACGATGACGTAGGCGTGGTCGAAGGGCGAGCCATCGTACCAGCCGACGGTCAGGTCGTGCGCGGCCGTGTAGGCGGCCTGGTATTTCCCGTCCCTGGGCAGGGTGGCGAGCAGCAGGTAGGCCAGCAGCGACGTCTCGCCGCAATTGCCCGTCGCATTCGCGGCGGCGCGGGCGGCGAGCGCCTCCAACGCCTGCTTGGTGCCGGACCCCGTCGCGCCGGCTTCCTGCTGCCACTTCGGATGCGGGTTGGCGCCCCCGTTCCACAGCGTCGCGAAGCGCTTGAACGTGTTGTAGACGTCCGTCTGCTTCTGGATGTTCAATGCCGACTGCTGCGCGGCGTTCGGCGCGGCGCCCCAGCTGGCGGGCTTCTTGTCGCCGTTCGCGATCAGCTGGTAGACGGCCGTCACGCGGGCCGTGCCGAGGAAGTCGACCATGGTCCCCAGCCAGGAACCGCGCGTCTTCTTGAGGTTGTCCAGGTCGTCCAGGCGCAGGCCGAGGTCCGTCCCGATCTGCCGGATGCCGGCGCCATAGTTGTTCAAGTTGCTGCTGCCGGTGATGAAGGTGCGCACGGCCAGTGCGGCGGCCGTGCAGTACTTGGTCATGTCTGCCTTGAGCATGTCGATTCTCCAGTGATGTGAATAAAAACTGCACGGTGCCTGCGGTGCAGTGGATTCACTGTAGTGACGTTCCGTCGCCGGAATCTGACGGTTCCTGTGCACGCCGTCAGCGCGCCGAAGGCCGCTGGTCCCGAAGCGATACGCGTCCCTCGCCCAGCGTGTGCCCGTCCCACGCGCGCAACGCGTCGGCGTTCGGGCGGAAGCTGCCGTCCATGGCGAGGATGGCGTTGACGCCCGCGGCCACGCTGTCGAAACGCAGCGCTTCGCTGACGACGACGATCATGCGCGCGAGGCTGTCGCGCAACGGCTGGTCGAGGGGACGGCCCGCGTACGCGGCCAGTGCCGCGACGTCGCGGCCCAGGTCCGCGTTCGTCAGCGCGGGCAGCTCGTGCGGATGCCCGAGCCCCGCATAGCTGCCCGTGCAGCCGCCGGGGATCAGCGCGTCCGGCAGGCTCGCCACGCCCGGCACGCGGAAATGCCAGGCTCCCTGGCCGTTGCGCCAGCCCAGCACGCACAGCGACGCGGCCGGGCGCGGGCGCGCGCGATCGCCTTCGTACGCGAGATTCAGGTAGACGTCGATCGTCTGCGCGCTGGCCGGGTGCATGATCGTCACCGGCAGCATCGTCGGGCGCGGGCCGTTGGCCTCGACGAGGCGGCGCAACGTGTCGAGGTCGGCCAGGTAGGCGCCGCCGCGGCGCAGGCGGATGGACATGGTGGGCTCCAGCGGCGCCGGCCGCGCCTAGGCGACGATGCCCAGGGCCTTGCGCGCCCGTTGCCAGTACGCGCGCCGTTCGTCCAGGCCCAGCGTGCCGCCGTTGATGCGCCGCGTGATCTGCTCGAACACCTGGTCGGCCTGGCTGCCATCCAGCTGGTCTGCCAGTTCGTTCAAGCCTTTCGATTGCCAGAACCAGCCGGCGGACAGCGCGGCGCCCGCGGGTTGCAGCAGCAGGTCGGGATCGCGGATCGCGTCGACCTGCATCGCGCGCGCGAACGCCACGTAGTTGTCGCGGCCCGTCAGCTGGATCAGGCCACGGCCGTGGTAGCGCCAGCCGTCGCCGCTCGCTTCGTTGCCGTTGCCCATCCGGCCCGCGTACACGTAGTTGGCCAGCGCGGTCGGGTTGTGGGCGTAGCGCATGGCCACGTCGTCCGTCGGGAAGCGCTGCGGCCACACCTGGCGCAGGCGCTGCGGCGCGTAACCGAGCGCCTCGTCGAGGCGGCGCAGTTCGGACGACTCCACCATCACCTGCGCCAGGAACGCGGCCTGGCGCGTGCCGCTCGTGATCGCGCAGGCGCGCATGCAGTCGTTCAGCGCGGCCACCCACTGGCCCGCGCGCGCGTCGGCGTCGGCTGCGATCATCACCGACCGCAGTTGCTCCTGCGTGATTTCGTTCATGATCAAGCTCCTCGGAGAAAAGAAAGCGCGGACGGCCGGCAGTGCGTCGGCGTCCGCGGCGGGGTGTTATTGCTGCTTAGCGTCGGCGGCGCCGGCCGACGTCACGGCCGGCTGGATCGCGGTGTGCAGGATGTCCAGCACGCGGGCCAGGCCTTCCGGCATGCCGGTGTCCTCGGCCAGCACCTGCACGTGGTACTTGGCCGAGTTGTCGGAGGTGCGCGTGTTTTCCTTGTGGGTGGCGACGGAGCCTTCCACGTGCACGGTGGCGCTGAAGCACCCCCAGCCGAACTTCATGTCGGCCGACATCTTCGCCGACGCATCCGTCGATTCCTTCGCCGCGAACGACGATTTCACTTCCATGTCGAACGTGATGTCGACCTTGGTGATCGACAGGCTGGGCACCTTGACGATGGCCAGCAGCGGCACGTCCAGTTCCACGTGCTGCTCGATGGTCTTGCTGACGTCGGACGGATCCGGGGCCAGGCGCTTGAAGCCGAAGCTCGCCACGCGGGTCGCGCCGATGCCGTTCTTGTCGCCTTCGGCCGGCGGCATGAAGCCGACGTATTTGATGAAGTCGGCGGTGGCATTCGCCAGCCGGACCTGCGCATCGCACGCCGCCGTCAGCGGACCGCCGATCAGGTCGCCCATCGGCAGACCTTTGAATTGAGATGCCATATCTACGAGTTCGCCAGCCATAATCTGCTCCTTGATTGCATTGGAAACCACGGAACCCCGTGGGAAAGATCGCCGCCGCGCCGTGTGCGTGGCGGCGATGGACACAGATTACGGGCTGGAAAAACGCATTTCGTGGCCGTTTCTGGCATAAAAAAAGCCGGATCGAATCCGGCTTCATGTGCGCATCCAGGCGGCGAAACGTGATCGGAACGCGCGTGTGGCGATCTCCCGGCGATGTGCCCGCAGCAGGTCCGCCTGCAGGTCCGGCGCGAGCAGGATATGCCGCCGCCACGGATCGGGACGGCCGTGCCGCCGCGCCTTGCCGACGGCGATCGAGACCGCGCCGCCGTCCGCGCCGAAACGCAGCGACAGCGGCGGCGCCCGGCGCAGCAGGCGGCGCCACAGCGGCGGGCGGCCCACGACGAACACGGCTTCGCGGCGGCGCTCCCAGCCCACGGCGCGTACGAGGCAGTAGCCGTGCAAGGTCAGTTCCACCGCCGACAGTGCCAGCGCGTACGGCCGGTGGAACCGTTCGGCGGGGATCGTCTCGCGCGGCCGCCCGCGCGCGCGCGCGTACACGAACGGTGCGCGCGCCGCGCACAAGACCTCGGGGCGGCACCGCCGCGCCAGGTCGTCCAGCGCGTCGTTGGCGCCGGCGTGCGCCGCGTCGAGCAAGCCGCCCACCCAGTCGGCGCGGCACGTCATCGCGGCCCTAGGCATGGTCGTCCAGCCACATCGGCTTGCGGTCGAAACCGACGTGGTACACGGCGTACTGCAGGACGATCTGATGCTCGCCGATGTTGTACAGGCCGAAGCTCTTCTCGATGTTCAGCAGGTAGCCGCGCGGCGTCCCCGCCAGGCACTTGTTCACCATGTCCATCGATTGCTGGACTTCCGCTTCCGTGCGCATGTTCTGCGGATTGTCGTTGCCGACGACGATGCGTTTTATGAACCGCATGTTCGACACCTGGAATTGGTTGGCGGCCATCGCTCACGCTCCCGGTTGGTCGTCGGCCGGGCCGGCGTCCGGTGCAGGCTCGGGGGCCGGAGACGGCGTGTCGACGTGGGTGTTGCGTCGGGCCGGCACCGTCATCGCGACGGGACCTTGCGTCACGACGACGTCGTTCAGCAACCGCGCGAGTCCCTCGGATTTGTCGACGGCCACGAGCTTCAGCTTGATGTGCGCCGCGTTGCCCTGCTTGGCCGCGAGGCCGCCGGACGCGGGGTTCACGAGCAGGCCCGCCTTTTGTTCGGCCGGCGCCGCGCGCCCCAGCTGGTCCATGATCCCCTCGTGCACATTGGTCCGGTCCTGCGGCTCGAACGGACCCAGCTCGACGTCCAGGTCGACTTCCGCCTCGCCGATCACGAGCGAGCCGTGCGGCACGAGCGACAGCACCGGCACGCGGTACAGGTGGCGCGCATCGGCCGGCGCCGTGCTATGGATCGCGGGCAGCTCGACGTCGATCGTCGTCGGCCGATGGGCGTCGTCGAAAAAGGTGGCGATGTTCGCCAGCTGCGCCTTTTCCACCATGTGCTGCGCGTTCATGATGGAGCCGGCGACGGCCCGCACCATGTCTTCCAGACTCGTCAGGATTGCCATGATGTTCTCCTGTCATGCGTTGGTCGGATCGGCCCCGGCGGCCGGTTGGGCGATCAGGTCGTCGAGGAGCCTGTTCGCAAGGACGTCCGCGGCGGCACCGGCCGACTTGAACAGCAGCGCGGCGTCGCCGGCCGCCTTGCGGGTCGCCGCCTCGGCATCGCGCAGGAAGCCCGCCATCACGAACGACACGTCGTCCTGCGTCTGCGCCGCGCGCAGTTCGGCGACGCACGCTTCGCTGCGCGCGGCCGCCTCGTCGGCCAGGGTCTTCCACTGCCCGTACCACTGGCTCACCGTGTCGAAGTGCACGTCGAGCAGGCCTTGCGCGGCGCGTGCCGGCGCAATCGTGCCGAGCATGCCCAGCTGCGCCTGCAGCAGGGCGGCGCAGGTGGCCTGCTGCAGCGCGCCGAGGTCCTTGCCGAGGTCCAGCGTCGACTTGACGAAGCGCGCATACCGCGCCTGCGCGGCGGGCCAGTCGGCGCCGGCCTGTTCCAGGCTGGGCAGCGCCGCGCGCATGAGGTTCAGCCACGGGGAAAACGGATGGGATGTCATGTGAACTCCTTGTCGGATCAGGGGTGGGCGGCGCGGGGTGCGCCGAGGCGGGTGAGCATGGCCATCACGGCGCGCATTTGCGGCGCGTCGCGGGTGAAGAACGTGGTCTGGTCGGAATAGCCCCAGAAGTCCCAGCAGCCGCGCGGGTTCGGCGGCATGTCGGCGGCGTGCGCCTGCGGGTACAGGACGATGATCCCGTTGGCGTCCGCGAATTCGTTGTAGCCGGTGCCCGTGTAGAAGCGGTCGCCGATCTTCGCGCGCCCCTGCTGGCAGCCGTGGAACGCCACGTGCACGGCGCAACGCGTGCGCTCGCACGACGCGGGGATGTAGGCCCAGGCGGCGGCGTCCATGCTCGTGCGCGCACCCTTCAGGAATTCGGACTGGTCGAAGCGCAGCAGGCGGCCGTGCAGCGCGCCCTTGGTCGGAGGCGCCGTCATGCCCGGATAGATGTGGCGCAGCAGTACGTGCGACTGGTAGAAGCCGCAGTTGTTGATGTACGGGGGTTCCTCGGCGTTGCAGGGCAGGTCGTCCGGGTTGGCGGTGACGATGGAATGGCCCGCGTCCGGATTGCGGTCGTACAGCATCTGCGCGGGCGGGATGCCGGCCGCGCGGTAGAACGCGGCCGTCTCGTCGACGACGCGGGTCTTGACCGTCTTGTCGTTGGCGCCGCTGAAGATGTATACGCGCTGGCGCTTGATGCCTTCGACCGGATCGATGCGGCCTTCCGCCGCGAAGCGCGCGGCCAGCCGGAAGGCTTCGCGGCCGCTGGCCGCCAGTGCGGTGGAGACGGGCGACATGCAGAACGACATCGCGTTCGTCAGATAGTCCGTCGTGCCGGTGCTGCCGGCGCAGTAGAACGGCCCGGCCGCGATGATGCCGGCGCCGACGAAGCGGCTCGAATACGCAGTCGCGATCTGCGCGGCCATGAAGCCGCCGGACGAGATGCCCGACACCGACGCGCGCGTCAGGTCGGCATCGAGCGCGGGCAGGCGGTCCTGGGCCGGCGCGGGGTGGGGCGCGCCCAGAAGACAGGCGAGCAGGGACAACACGTTGTATAAACGTTTCATGAAAATCTCCGGGAGGGGTGGGAAAAGCGCCGCGCTGCGGCGCGGGGAAGGCGTCAGGGATCGATGATCAAGAGGTCGCCGAACGAATAGCCGCGCACGCGCTCCGTGTTCAGCGGCAGCTTCGTGCCGAGGTCCGATTCGGCCTTGCGGCGCAGGCGGCGCACCATCGTGTCGATGCGGTTCTGGTCGTAGCTGAGGTAGTCTTCACCGAACCCCTGCACGATCTGCTTGCGCGAGATGGCTTCGCCCGTCTCGACCATGGCGAACATCTTGATGAACGCGAATTCGAGGCTCGTGAGTGCCATCTCGGCGCCGTTCGGTGCCGCCAGGCGGCGGTAGCGCATGCTCAGGTGCCAGCCCGGATTGAGCTGCCGCGCCAGGCTGAGGATGTAGTCGAGCAGCCGTTCGGGCTGGCTGTTCGGGTCCAGCCGCACGTCCCGCGCGTCGGGATTGAAAATGGTGACGCCTTTCGGGTCGGCGGCGTCGTCCGAGGCCGGCGCGGGCGGTGCCGGCGGCTGGCGCGTCGTGCGCTGGTCGGCTTTCAATTGGCGGCAGCAAGAAACGACGTCTTTTACTTCAATGACCTGATAACCGGCACTTTGAAACAGCGATGCCACGTCGCGAGTGGGATGCCCGAGTAAAAGTAGATTCATGGTGTTCGTCTCTGTTTTGATTACGGACGAACAAATGGTAGGTCGATGATTCCCCTGAATCCTGACAATATCTGGCAAAAAAACCGGATTGAAAAAGAATGTGCTGGCGGCGTTGTTTATATGGCGTGCGCCACGTCGGAAGTCGCTGGTTTATATTGGTCGTCCAGCTCAATCCTTGTCGGGTTTGATATAGATCAATAGTTTATATTGGAGATAATTCGATAGAATCGTTGATGAATATGATCGCGCAAAATAACGCGTCATGAACCCGCATAATTGTGTGCCGGATTTAATTGCAAAAAGTTTGTTAAATATCAAGGCGATGTGTAATTTCTCTATGTAGATCAAGCGCTTGGATAATGTATTGAAAATAAAAAAAGGCCCGCGCAATTGCGGGCCTTTTCGATCGTGCAAACGTTGATTCAATGCGGAGTGTTTTGGCCGCGCGCCAGTAATTCAGCGGCGAGCGGCCTCTCCGGACCATAAAAGACGACGGTCTGTCCCTCCTGACAGGCAAACGGCGTGTCCTGCCCATTCACCGACACGATGGCGCCGAATTGTTTTTGGACGCCGTAGGCCGGATCCGATCCCATCGTCGTGTTATTAATCGCGACGATTCCTCCGTGCGCATCGATTTGTTGTTGCAATTGCCGAGTCACGTCAATTGCCTGCATTGAATTGGTGTTGTTGTCCTGCAAGGCGCCGTACACTGCGAACTTGACGTCGATGATGCCGTTCATGATCGATCTCCCGAATAAACCTGCGATTGGAATTCGTATGCCACCGGCCCGATTGGCGCGGTGCGCAATCATCTTCGCGGTGCGCCAGGCGCGCGCGCTGACGGATTCTGGCGCGGCGGCCGGTCCCGTCAGATAGCGTCAGCGAACGGGCCGGCCGGGGCCATCACGATGGTGCCGAGCCCGGCGCGCCGTGTGCCGGGCCGTCCAACCACGAGGAACACCATGAGGCATTTACTCTGCATGTTGGCCTGCCTGCTCGCGATCGGCGGTGCGCGGGCGGCGGATGGGATAGTCGATGCGGCCTGCGCGGCGCGCGACGGCGACGACCCGGCGGCGCAGCTGGCGGCCGTGCGCGGGCCGATCGCTGTGGCCATCGGCACACTCGACAATGCCCGCGTAACGTTGCCGTCGCCCAGCCTGGCCAGCGGCACCGTCACGTACCTGGACATCTCGCCCAGTATCGCGCAGCAGCTCGACAAGGTGTGCGTACTCGGCTACTTCGAGCTGGCACGCGGCGGCGCGGCGCTCACGGTGCCGCTCGTCGTCGAGAGCGTGCAGACCGTCAAGGACGACGACCCGCACGACGGCGGCGCCATCCAGCCCAGCACGCGGGTCTACTTCCGCGTGCCCGCCATCGACGACTTCGGGCGTGGACTGGGCCGCCAGCCTTTCTGGAAATTCTGGGAGCGGGACGCGGCGCTGCACCTGAAGGTCGCCGCGTTCGCGTATGCCGACGGCGTGCGCGGCCACGTGTACTTCGGACGCGACCTGCCGGTCACCGTGTCGAGCAAGGGCGCGAGCGCCGTCGCGGCGCTGCTGTTCGCGGCGTTCTTCTACGGCGTGGCGGGTGCCGCGATCGGCCCCGTCGCGCGCGCGCCCGACGCCGGCCGGCGCGGGCGCGCGCGGTGGCGCCGGCTGCTGCCCTGGAATATCACGGGCAGCAACGGCCAGGCGAGCCTGTCGCAGCTGCAGATGCTGCTGTTCACGCTGATCGTCGCCACCTTGCTGTTCTACCAGTGGCTGCGCACCGGGCTGCTGCAAGACCTGTCGACCGATCTGCTGTACCTGATCGGCATCTCGACGGCCGGCACGGCCGCGACGCAAGCCGCGACGGCGATCCGCAAGAACCTGGAACCGGCCATCTACCAATACGTGCAGCAGCTCGGGTGGTTCACGGCGCCCATCGCCGATGCGCAGAGCCGGGGCCGTCCCAGCGGCCTGCTGCTGACGAACAAGCGCTTCGACATCTACAAATTCCAGATGCTCGTGTTCACCTGCGTGATCGCGGCCTATGTGATCGCCAGCGGCGCCGACGAACTTGGCAACGTGCAGATCTCGGCCACCCTGCTGACCCTGATGGGGATGAGCCAGGGCGCCTACGTCGGCGGGCGCGCGGCCGCCGACCTGCTCACGCCCTTGCAGGACCAGTTGCGCGGCATGCAGGCGCTGCAGCAGCGCTACGCGGCCGCCGCGGATGCGCAGGTGCGCGAGGAATTGCGCGGCCAGTTCCGGCAAGCGGCCGCGCAGGCCGGCGCGATGTTCGAGACGATGTTCGGCCGCGTGCTGCCGCCGGCCATGCTCGACCTGCCGCCGGACGCGGATGTGCCGGGCGCCGCTGCGCCGGCCGCGGGCGCGGCGTGAAGCGCTAGGGCAGGTACTGGTTGCCCGTGCGTGCCGCGGCCTCGTACACGCGCGGGAGCGTGAAGCGGCGGGCGCGCATCCGCGCACCGCTCATGGCGACCGTGAATTGCTGCGACACCGTCACGGGCAGCGACCCGGCAGCGCGGCCATGCAGCGCCACCTGCAGCGCGAGCGTGGCCGCGACCTCGCCCTGTTCGTATGGCGACGTGCCGATGGCGAGCATGCCGCCGTCTTCGGTGGTGAACGCGTTGAACGAGATCACGGGCACCGCCGCATGGGCCTCGGTCCAGCCCATGACCTCGCGCGCGGGGACGAGACTTGCGTCCGTGGTGGAGCGGCGCAGGCCGCGGTAGCCGCTCACGAGCAGCACGTCGTGGTCCGCGCCGAGCGCGCGCACGGCCGCCTGCCACGCGGGCCACGTGTCGACCTGCTGCACGGTGTCGAGGCCGATCGGCCGCCAGTCGTAGTGCCGCACCTGGCGGGCATCGCCGTCGACGGTATCCGAGCGGTCGCCGAGGTAGGCCACGCGCAGCGGCCGGCCCGGCGTCCCGATGCCGGCGGCGCTCTCGAGCGCTTCGCGCATGGCGTCAAGCGGGATGCGTTCGAGGATGCCCGTGACGTTGGGCGCGCCCGCATAGCCGTAGTCGGCGGCCGCGCGGTTCACGCCCGCGAAGACGATGGTCACGTGCGGGTCGCCCACGAAATAACGGGCCGCGTATTCCTGGGCGTCGTCGTCGACGGCGATGACGACGTCGGGCCGCGTGGCGGCGATGACGTTGCGCGCGGCGATGCCGGCGCTGGCCTTGAATGCCGCCGACGGATGGCGTTTCGTGTCCATGTAATACCAGCGCACCCGGTACAGGTATTTCTTGTCGAGCACGCGGTTCAGCCCCACGTTGACGTCGCGGACCCACGCATAGCCGGGGTCGTAGCTGTGCAGCACGAGGATGGTGGGCTTGCGCGCGTTGTACCAGCCCGTCAGCAGCAGCGCGCCGCCCAGGAATACGGCCACCATGGTCTTTTCGAGTTTGCGCATCATCGTATCCCCAGCATCGCCCAGTATGGAAAGCTCGCGTAGACGGCCAGCAGGCGCGCCACGTTCAGGCAGGCGTTGAGCCACCAGAACCGTTGTTCGTCGTACGGCGCCGCGCCGTTGTTCACCTGCTGCATCTGCAGGTAGTAGCTGCATTGGTACGGGAACCACCACACGTCGGAGAACACGAGGATGATGAAGCCGACCAGCCATTCGTTCACGCCGTTCACCTGGGCGAGCGGCATCAGGATCGTGGCCAGGATCACGCTCGTCGCATTGATCGGCGCCGCCAGCCGGATCACGTTCACGAGGCCGTACAGCAGCAGCACGAACAGCGCGAAGTGGTCGCGCATCGTGGCGCCCAGCGGGCCGAGGTACGTGCCCAGCATGCGGTCGAGGCCCAGGTGGTTGAACGCTGTGACGATGCCTGTGATGCCGCTCAGGTACAGGAGGAACGTCCAGTCGACCTTCTCCTTGAGTTCCTTCTTGTCGAGCGTTCCGCACAACAGGAGGCCGAACAGCATCGCAAAGCCCAGCCACGGCGCCTGGACCTTGTGCAGCGAGCTCGTGACGATGCCCGCCACCATGAAGCCGATGCTCCCCAGCGCCGCCCATTCGCGGCTCGTCACGGGGCCCAGCAGCGCGCACTGCGCCTCGAGGCGGGCGCGCGGCAGGTGCGGGCGCTCGTCGTTGCGGCAGCCGAACGCGGCGGCCGCCGCGTGTGCCGCCAGCAGCACGGCGGCCGTCACGAGCGCCGCCTGCAGCCACGCGGCGCCCTGGAAATGGTCCTGGCCCTGCGGCGACAGGAGGCCGAACACGGCGAAGTTGACGGATTTGCTCGTGATGAAGACGGCGGAGAACAGCGTGCCGCCGCTGAAGCAGCTCAGCGCCAGCCGCGTGGCCGCGCGGCCGCGTTTTGCGAGCCGCAAGTTGTCGGCCATGTCGGTGTAGAACGGCGCCAGCAGGGCGATGCGGCCGTTGGCGGTGGGGATGATGGGCGTGAGCAGGACGCCGGTCGCGAACAATCCGACGTTGTGCCAGCGCTGGCGGTTGGGCAGCCGGCGCAATAGCAGCAGCATGACGCGGTAGCCCAGGCCCGAACTGACGACGACGGCGCCCAGCGCCAAGGTGCTGAGGGCCATCATGAAGCCGTCCGACGCGAAGCCGGACAGGATCACGGGGACGGGCACGAGGCCCGTCAGCAAGGTGGCCAGCAGCGCGAACAGCGCGGGAATGTAGTCGTCGACGAGGTTGCAGATCCACATGGCGATCGTCGCCGCGAAGATGGCGAGGAAGATCACGCCACCCTGGTCGAAGCCACGACCACCCGCGCACGCGAGCGTGACCAGCGCCGCGCCGATGACGAACAGCCACCCGGGCGCCGCGTGGCGCCGGTAACCGCCGTGTGCGGGCTTGGCCGGCGCCGCCGTGCGCGCCAGCGTTTCGCCGGCCAGGTTGCTCGTCAGCGAGAACAGCAAGTCCGTCTTCAGCGCGGGATGTCCGGCGAGCAGCGCGGACAGCGCGGCGCGCGGCAGGCACAGCACCGTCGTGTCTTCGACGGCGATGGCGTCCGCCAGATAGGCGTGCGTATCGGACGCCGCTTCTTCGCCGAAGCGCCTGGCGCGCACGGCACGGCGCCGGCCCTGCGGCGACACGAGGGCGACGGCGCCGTCGACGAGGAGGTACAGCCAATCGGCCGGGCTGCCCGCGGCGTAGATGGCGCTGCCCGCGGCGAACCGGCGGCGGCTCGCCTGCGCGACGAGGCGCGCGAGGCCGGCGCGGCCCAGCCGGCCGATCACGGGGTCGGCCTGCAGGCGGGCGGCGTCCGTGGCGGCGTCGTCGATCATGACGCGCTCCTGTCGGGCGCGTCGTCCGCCTCCGCTTCGGGATCGGGCGCCGCCAGCACGAGCGGCACCTGCTTGAACCACTTGAGCGCGACCAGCAGCCCCGAATACACGGAGACGACGAGGCCGGTCGCGGCCTTCAGCTTGTCGAACAGCTCGCGCGAAACGAGGGGCTTGTTGCGGTCGATGAAACGCTGCGTGCCGGCCGACGGCGGATAGGCGCTCGCCGACAGGATCAGCGCTTCGTCCAGGTGCATCTTGAGGCGCGACGCCAGCGCGGGGCCGTACAACGTCTCGAGCACCTTGACGATGGCCGCGGCGTCGACGCGGCGGTTGGCCACGAGGCTCAGCTTGACGCCCACGGTCCTCAGGGCATGCGGCGGCACGGGCGGCGCGGCGCTGTACATCATGGCGCCGATCTCCGTTTCGGCGGCCCAGTCGTGGCGCAGCGCGAACGACGCGGCGAACGGCACCTCGAGCAGGTGGTAGCCCTGGCGCCGCACGAGGTAGTCGACGACGTCGGACGGCGCGAACGACGTGAGCACGATGGCGTCCGGCAGGCGGTCGCCGCGCTGCGTGAGCAGGTCTTCCGTCGAGACGTTCGATTCCACGTAGTCGACGTCCTCGCGCAGCCCGGCGAACGCGAGGATCTGGCGCGCGACGATGCGCGTGCCGCCCTTGCGGGTGTTGAGATTGACCCGGTGCCCGCGCAGGCCCGCGATGTCGGCGATGCCTGGACGGGCCAGGAAGTGCAGCTGTTCCGATGTCACGGTCGCCACCTCCACCACGTCGGGGCTCGGCAGGTCGAGGCCGCCCTGGATGAATGCGAGGTCCAGCTTGCCGGCCGCGACGAGCGCCAGCGCTTCCTGCGAGCCGTCGGTGGGGCGTACCGTGAGTTCGAGGCCGTTGCCGGCAGCCGCGTCCTGCAGGGCTTTCGCGAAGAAATGGCGGTTGCTCGTGATGTCGGTGCCGGACATCGTCAGCGCGTAGCGGCGGGGGACGAGCTCCGCCAGCGACCACGTCGCGACGCCCGTCAGTACGAGCAGCGCGAGCGCGGCGAGGCCGCGCGCGGCGGGGCTGTGCCGGCGCCAGCGGCGCGCGACGTGCGGGAAGGGGGAACGATAGGGCATGCCGTGGTCCTTGTCGGAAGGGTCAGCAGACGGCGACGAGGCCGAGGCGCTCGACGATCGCCTGGCCCGCGGGGCTGCGCGCGAAGCGCACGAACTCGGCGCGGGTGCGGCCCGGGGCGCCGTGCAGCAGGAGGTGGAAGCTGTGCGTGAACGGATAGCGGCCCGACAGCACGGTGGCGCGCGTAGCCTCGACGCCATCCACGGCAAGCAAGGCGACGCCGGTCGCGCCCGCGCGCGCGTGGCCGGGGAGGTAGCCGATGGCCGTCGGGTCGGCGGCGACGGCGGCCGCCAGCGCCGCGTCGTCCGCGCATTCGCGGGCATCCAGCGCGAGCGCGCCGCCGCCGAGCAGCAGGTGCTCCGCCGACCGCCGCGCCGTGGCGCTGCGCGCATGCACATACACGGTGAGCGGCGCGTCGGGGCCGCCGAGCGCGCGCCAGTTCGCGATCTCGCCCGCGAACGCGGCGCGCACCTGGGCGCGCGTGAGGCCGCCGAGCGCCAGGCCCGGATTGACGACGATGCCGATGTCGTCGCGGGCGATGAGGTACTGGCGCGCGCCGGCGTCGTCCTCCGTGTCGGACAGCGCGCGCGTCATGGCCGCCACGTCGATCGCGGCGCGGCTGGCCGCGATATACGCCGGCAGGGAACCGCCCCGTTCGATGACGATCGATACGCCTGCGCGGCCGCGCACGAACGCCTGCGCCAGCGCGCGCGCCAGCGGGACCATCGCAGCCGCGCCGGCCACCAGCAGCGATTCCTGCACGGCCGGCGCGGGCGTGCAGGCGGCGGTGGCCAGCATGCCCGCGCCGGCCAGCATGATGCACGCATCGCGCCTATGCATCGTTCGCCCCCATCGCCGCCGCGTAGGCGATGAAGCGTGCCGCCGGCAGCGTCCACGGGCCCAGCGTGACGAGCATGAGTGGCGCGTACACGGGGCCGTCCGGCGCCGCGTCCGCGATCCGCAGCACCTTCAGCTGGGGCGGGAGCCTTGCATGCGGCGCGTAGGTGATGCCGAACGGACGCGCCGCCATGCGCGCCAGCCGGTCGTCCGTCCCCAGCACGCGCGCCAGCGGCGTGTAGGTATCGTCGGCGCCCAGCAGGCGCTGGCGCCAGCTGGTCGACACGCCGCCCGTGGGCGGCCCCACCAGCACCTCGATGGGCGCGCGCGGCCCGCCCAGCAGATGCCATTCGCCGATGCGGCCCGTGAACACGTTGCGCAGCTGCTGCAGGCTGAGCGCGTCGAGGGGATTCGACGCATGCACGACCGGCACGATGGCGTCGCGCCGGACGGCCGTGGCGCGGAACGGCAGGCCGCGCGCGTCGGCGGCCGCCGCCAGCTCGTCGGGCGCCGTGCCGCTGGCCATGGCGATGTCGGTGGTGCCGTCGAGCAGCGCCTTGTAGCCGCGCGCCGTGCCGCAGCCGTCGTTGACGACGACGCGCACGGGGTGCGTTTCCATATACGCTTCGGCGATGCGCTGCATGCGGGGCAGCAGCGTCGTCGATCCCGTCAGCTGCAGGGCGGGTGAGAGGGCATGGCGTGGGGTGGTCATATCGGCCTCGGATCGATCGCAGACCGATCCATCCTAGGCCGACGGCGCCGGCGGCGCCTGACCGTATCTGGCGGCGGGCGCCCGCCGTCAGCGCGGCCGCAGCCAGATCGCCTGGCCGCCGGACGCGGGCAGGTCGAGCTGCAGCACCGTGGCGGCGTCCACCGTGCGCGTGCGGATGCCCACGTGCGTGGCCGTCGGCGCGGCCGGGTCGTCCGCGTAGATCGTCGCTTCGTAGCTTCGGCCCTTCGGCAGGAAGTCCAGCTTCAGCGCCACGCGGCGCGCGTCGTTGCCGGTGATGCTGCCCACGAACCACTCGTCGCCCTTGCGCCGCGCGATCGTCACGCCGCGTCCCGGTTCGCCTTCCGGCACGCGCGTCTCGTCCCACGTCGTCGGGATGCGGTCCCAGAACGCCAGTTCCGGCTCGTCGTGCGAGCGTTCCGGCTTGTCGTACCAGTACAGGGTCTGCAGGGGGCTGTAGTAGACGACGGCCAGCGCCAGCTGGTGCGCGTGCGTCGTCCTGATGCGCGGGTCGTAGTAGCAGATCGTGTAGTCGGCGGGGCCGGCGAGGAAGCGCACGAACGGCAGCACCGTGTTGTGCGTGGCGTCCGGCATTTCCTCGTTGCCGCGGATGCCTTCCGCCGTCAGCAGGTTGGGCCACGTACGCTGCTCGCCCGTCGGACGCCAGTCGTCGTGGACGTTGACCATGATGTGGGCGGCGGCCGCCTGCTGCAGCGTTTTCTCGAGCCACGTCGTCCAGCGGTGCGAGCCCACCTGCACGTAGCCGAACTTCACGCCGGCGACGCCCCAGTCGCGGTAGGTCTGGAACAGCGTGTCCGACTGCGCCAGCAGGCCTTGCTGGTTCACGTACAGCCACACGCCGATGCCCTTGCTCTTCGCGTACGCGATGATGCCGGGCAGGTCGAAGTCGGGGATCGCCACCTTCGTCGCATCGGCGTCGAACGAGAACGCGTTGCCGTACCACTTGAAGTCGAACAGCACGTATTGCAGGTGGTGGCGCGCGGCGAAGTCGATGTTGGCCTTCGCGTCCTGCGTCGTCAGCGACATCACGCGCATGATCTTGCCCGGCTTGATCCACGACGTATCCGCGATCTTCGACGCGTCGTTCAGGTTCAGGATGAAGTCGTCGTGCTCGATCAGCTGGCCCGGTCGGCGCGCGATCATGATGCCGCGCCAGGGCGTCGCGAACGGCGAGATCAGGTCGGCCGGGTCGTGCATCGACGTGACGAGGGTGTCGGCCTTGTCGGGCGACAGCTTGAACTTGGTGCGCGCGTAATCGACCATGCGCCCTTCGAGCAGCGCGACGGACAGGCCGTTCGGCAGCGCGAGCGTGAGCGGGCGTTCCGCCTCGTCCGGCCAGTGCGCCAGCGGCATCAAGGCGTACGGCCCTTGCGCCCAGCCGTGGAACCACGCGCGCGTGCCGGCGGGGAGGGCGAATTCCGTGTCCTCGCCGAGGATGCGGTAATACGCGCCTTTCTCGTTCTCGGGGAACGCGAAGCGCAGCGCCACGCCTTCGTCGTAGGCGCGCACCTCGACGGACAGTTTGTACAGCGGGTTGTCGTCCTTGATCAGGTCGAGTGTGAGCGCTTCGTAGTGGTCGCGGATGTGCGCGCGCTCGCCCGTGACGGGCGTCCACGTGCTGTCGTGGCTCGCGCGGTGCACGCCCGTCACGCGCAGGCTCTCGAACCAGTCCGCGTGGCGGTCGACGGGCAGGGCCATCGCGTTTTCGTTCAGGTGGTTGTCGAGCCGCAGCGCGAGGCGGGAGTCGCGGATGACGACGTCGCCGTCGTAGCGCACGTTGTACGACAGGTTGCGCTTGCCGCCCGCGTCCAGCTTGTGCGCGAGTTCGAGCACGATGTGGCCGTCCGGCGACGCGATGCGTTCGACGGTGTCCGGCCCGGCGGCGGCGCGGGCGGCGATGCACAGGCTCGCGATGGCAATGAAAGTGCGCGAAAACGGGCGCATGACGTCTCCTCGTGTTGTTATCGATCACATCGTAGCAGACCTCAGCCATGAAATGCAATCGAGAAAATCCGCGACAAACCGCTCGGATATCGATAACATCATGAGCAGCCGGCCATGGTCCGGCATCCGACACCCAACGAGAAGAGGACATGAAGAATACGACGAGGAGACTTTTGGCGGCCGCGCTCCTGGCCGCGGCGGCGCATGCGCAGGCCGACGACACGTTCCGCCCGGGCGCGCTGTGGCCCGACGACAAGGGCGTGCACATCAACGCGCACGGCGGCGGCCTGCTCGAACACGACGGCGTCTATTACTGGTTCGGCGAGCACAAGGTGGCGGGCGAGGCCGGCAACGTGGCGCAGGTCGGCGTGCACGTGTACAGCTCGCGCAACCTGACGGACTGGCACGACGACGGCATCGCGCTCGCGGTCACCGACGATCCGGCCAGCGACATCGTCCGCGGCGCGATCATCGAGCGGCCGAAGGTCATTCGCAATCCGCGCACGGGCAAGTTCGTGATGTGGTTCCACCTGGAGCTGAAGGGCCACCGCTACGATGCGGCGCGCGCGGGCGTGGCCGTCGCGGACAAGGTGACGGGCCCGTACGTGTACCAGGGCTCGTTCCGGCCCGACGCGGGCGCGTGGCCCGTCGACGTGACGCCGGCCGACAAGGACCCGGCGACCTCGACCCTCGCGCGCGACCACGCGGGCGGCCAGATGGCGCGCGACATGACCTTGTTCGTCGACGACGACGGCACCGCCTACGACATCTACGCGTCCGAGGAAAACCACACGATGCACGTGTCGCGTTTGACGCCGGACTACCTGCGCTCGGCCGGCCAGTACGCGCGCATGATGCCGAACGGCGACGACGAGGCGCCCGCGATCTTCAAGCACGGCGGCAAATACTATCTCGTGACGTCGGGCCTGACGGGCTGGGCGCCGAACGCCGCGAAGTCGTACGTGGCCGATCACATCCTGGGGCCGTGGAAGGCGCTGGGCAACCCCGTGCGCGGCACGCCGGAACAACAGAAGATCACGTTCGGCGGCCAGTCGACGTATGCGCTGACGCTCGAGCGCAACGGCTGCACGCGGCACATCCTGATGTTCGACGTGTGGCGCAAGATGGACGCCATCGACGGCCGCTACGTGTGGCTGCCCGTCGAATGGGAGGGCGACAAGCCCGTCGTGCGCTGGCGCGACCGCTGGACCCTGGCCGACCTCGATAAACTGCCCTGCGACGGTCCGAAAGGTTAGCGGCCGTCGCGTCGTGCGGCCGCCGCCGCATCGTCCGGCGCCTGGCGCGCGGCGCGCGCGACCGGCTGGTGCCAATCGAGCTTGATGGCGGCGAGGCGCAGGCCGAAGCACAGCGCGGCGCCCGCGCAGGCGCTGACGGTGCCGGGCAGCCCCAGCGCATCGCCCGACACGAGCACGGCGGCGCCCGCCAGCGCGGCGACGGCGTAGATGTCCGAGCGCAGCACGGCGGGAATCTCGGACAGCAGCACGTCGCGCGCGACGCCGCCGCCGACACCCGTCAGCATGCCGAGCAGCGCGGCCATCACCGGAGACAGCCCGAACACGAGGGCTTTCTGCGCACCCGCCACGCAGAACAGCGCGAGGCCCGCCGCGTCGAACACGAGGACGGGGCTGCGCAGCCGGCGGATGTTCGGATACCAGAAGAAGATCATCGCGCCGGCAAGCAGCGAGGCGGCCAGGTAGCGCCAGTCGCGGATCGCCGCGGGCGGCGTGGCGCCGATCAGGACGTCGCGCACGATGCCGCCCGAGTTGGCGGCGACGAACGACAGCACGAGCACGCCGAACAGGTCGAGCCGGCGGCGCACACCGGCCACTGCGCCGCTGAGCGCGAACACGAACGTGCCGAGCAGGTCGAGCGTCAGCACGAGGGTCTTGATGGCGGTGCCGACGTCGAGGGAGACAGGAGGAAACACGGGTTTTGCCGATCTTGGTTGATAGTCCGACATTATGCCGCGTGCCGGCACTGAAAGGTAATTGAAGGGTTGCGTCGATATAGTGAGCCCCATTCACCAGGCTGATCGTCCGTATCACCGCACCCGATAACTGTGCGACGCGGACGCCGGACCAGGCATAAACGAGGAGCACACATGAATACGACGACTACGACCTACACCCCGGGACGCACTGAAGACGCGCCTTCCGGCATCTCGCTCGCGGCCATCTGCCGCCGCATCGCGCGCACCCGCATCGGCATCGTGCCGCTGCCCGTGTACCTGTTGCTGGTGGCGCTGATCGCGGGCTTCGTCACGACGGGCAAGGTGCCGAACGACATCTGCGTGTCGATCGCGATCCTGACCGTGGGCGGCTTTTCCTGCGCGGAGCTGGGCAAGCGCCTGCCGTTCTTCCGCACCATCGGCGCGGCCGCGATCTTCGCCACGTTCATCCCGTCCTACCTCGCATTCAGCAAGGTCCTGCCGGCGCCCGTGCTGAAGAACGTCGTCGACTTCACGAAATCCACGAACTTCCTGTACCTGTTCATCTCGTCGATCATCGTCGGCAGCATCCTGAGCATGGACCGCAACGTCCTGATCAAGGGCTTCGTGAAGATCTTCGTGCCGCTCGCGATCGGCTCCGTCGTCGCGGCCGCCGTCGGCACCGCCGTGGGCACCTTGCTGGGCCTGGGCCCGTACCACACGTTCTTCTACCTCGTCGCGCCGATCATGGCCGGCGGCGTGGGCGAGGGCGCGATTCCGCTGTCGATCGGCTATGCGGGCATCCTGGGGCAGGAACAGGGTCATCTGTTCGCCGAAGTCCTGCCGCCCGTGATGCTGGGCAGCCTGACGGCGATCCTGCTGTCCGGCATGCTGAATTCGCTCGGCAAGAAGCGTCCGCACCTGACGGGCCAGGGGCGCCTGCAGCCGGGCGAAACGGACGACCTCGCGCCGCAAGCCGAGACCGTGACGGGCCAGTTCGACGTCGCGAACATCGCGGCCGCAGGCATCACGTCGATCTCGCTGTACATGGTCGGCATGATGTGCTTCCGCCTGTTCGATTTCCCGGCGCCCGTCGCCATGCTGTTCGTCGCCGTGATGTTCAAGCTGTCGCGCCTCGTGTCGCCGCAACTGCAGCAGAGCTCGTACATCGTCTACAAATTCTTTTCGACGGCCGTCACGTACCCGCTGCTGTTCGCGATCGGCGCGTCGATGACGCCGTGGGACAAGCTGGTGTCCGCGTTCAACGTCGTGAATCTCACCGTCATCGTCGCGACCGTCGCCAGCCTCATCGCCACCGGCTTCTTCGTCGGCCGCAAGATGAATATGTACCCGATCGAGACGGCGATCATCAACGCCTGCCACAGCGGCCAGGGCGGCACGGGCGACGTGGCGATCCTCACGGCGGCCGAGCGCATGCAGCTGATGCCGTTCGCCCAGATTGCTACCCGCATCGGCGGCGCCATCACCGTCACCTTGACGCTGTTGCTGATGTCGCAACTGCACTGAGCCGTCCGGCCGGGAACGCTGTCCGCGGGTATGATGAGGTCATGAACGTGTTGCGCATTCTTCCGCTGCTCGCCGCATTGGCCACCGCGCCGGCGGCCGCGGCAACCCGGCAAGCCGAATGCCTCGTCCCGTCCAAGCCGGGCGGGGCGATGCACCTGACCTGCAAGCTCGCGCAGCAAGCGTTGCAGGCCAAGCCGGACGCACCCCGGCTGAAGTTGAGCTACCTGCCGGGTGGCATCGGCGCCGTCGCGTGGCACACGATCGTCTCGCAGCGGCGCGGCGAGCCCGACACGATCGTCGCGTTTTCCGGCGGCTCGCTGCTGAATCTTGCGCAGGGCAAGTTCGGCAAGGCCACCCCCGACGACGTGCGCTGGGTTGCCGCCCTCGGCATCGACTATGGCGTGATCGCCGTCCCGGCCGACTCCCCGTGGCACAGCCTGCGCGACCTGATGGCGGCGCTGCGGCGCGATCCGGAAAAAATCCTGATCGGCATGTCCGGCACGATCGGCAGCCAGGACTGGATGAAGATGGCGCTGCTGGCCCGTCAGGCCGGCCTCGACCCACGGCAGCTCCGCTTCGTCGCGCTGGAAGGCGGCGGCGAGGAATTCGTCGCGATGCAGGCCGGCTATGTGCAAGTCGTGTCGAGCGACGCGTCCGAGACGTCGCTGTACGTCGGGCCCGGCAAGGCGCGCGTGCTGGCCGTGCTGTCCGACAAGCGCCTGCCCGGTCCGTTCGCGACGGTGCCCACGGCGCGCGAGCAGGGCTTCGATCTCGTGTGGCCGCTGATCCGCGGCATCTGGATGGGGCCGGACGTGCCCGAGGCGGACTACCGGCGTTGGGTGCAAGCATTCGACAGCGTCGAATCGTCGCCCGCGTTCGCGCAGATGCGCGCGCGCAGCGGCCTGTACCCGCTCGCGCTGAAGGGCGACGCGCTGACCCGCTACATCCGCCAGGCCGTCGCCGACTACAGGCGGCAGGCGCGCCAGTTCAATCTCGTGCGCGAGCACTAGCGTCCAGGTCAGGCGCGGGCGGATCGGCGGGCGCCTGCCGATGCCGCACGCGTTGCGCCGCCACGACACCGACGCCCAGCAACGCGAGACTCAACATCGTGCCGAACGACGGCGCCGCGAGCCAGCGCAGGGACTGGTTCGGCTGTTCCAGCGGGCTGTCCTGCGGCGGGTCCGATGGCGCGCTCGCTGCCGCTGCCGCGGCCGGCTCACCCGCGAACAATGCCGTCATCGCCTGTACGAACGGACTCAGGTCATGCGCGCCCCGGCCGGACAGCACGTGGGCGTCGCGCACGACGTCGTCGTTGCGCCACGTGGCGCCCGCGTTCACGAGGTCGTCGCGGATCCCGGGCCAGGCCGCGAGCGTGCGCCGCGCCGCCAGGCCGGCCGACACGAGCACGAGCGGCGCCTGCGCCAGCACGGCGATCGGCTTGGCGGCCACGTCGAATTGCTGGACGAACGCACGCGCCGGGGCCGACTGGCGCAGCGCGTCCGGGCTGACCCAGCCGCCGGGGATGAAGAGGCCGTCATGGTCGGCCGCCTGCGCGGTGGCGACGGTCGCGTCGACGCGCACGAGTTCGCCCGGCTGGTGCAGGTGCATGCCGCGGATGCGTCCGCGCCGCAACGATACGAGCGTCACGGCCGCGCCGCCTTCCGCAAGGGCGGCGAGGGGGATGTCGAGCTGTGCCTGTTCGAACCCGTCCGCGGCCAGCACCGCGATGCGCTTGCCGGCGAGTAGCTTGGTTGTGCTCATGGTCGCTCCGGTTCCGGGATCATCTTCCACAGAGCCGGATCATGCGCCATTAGTTCCGCGTTCGAACGTCAGGCCGCCATCCGCAAACCGTACGACGCATCGTTGGCGCACGCACGCGTCCGGGTGCGCGGCGGCGGGCTCGCCCGGACGGCCATCGGCTGCGCGTCCGCGAGCAAGGCCATCATCGCGGGCACGTCGAAGCCGTCCAGCGCGGCCTGGAAGCGGCGGATGAGTTCGCGGCACAGCTTGTCGTCCGGCGGCGCCTCGTCCGCGTGCGCGCGCAGGCGGCGCCGCGCGCGCGACACGTGCTGGCGCGCGTTGGCCGGCTTCGTGCCGAGCGCGGCGGCGACATCGGCATGATCGCATTCGAAGACGTCGTGCAACACGAGGGCCAGCCGCTCGGCCGGCGACAGGCAGGCGAGCAGCCGCGCGAGCGCCTCGCCCAGCGCCGCCTGGCGCAGCAGGTTGTCGTCCGGTTCGGCCGGCGGCGCGGCGGGCGCCAGCTCTTGCGCGGCGTGCGCGGCCAGCGCGTCGCGCACGCGCCGGCGCAGGCGGTCGATCGAGCGCCTGCGCACGACCGTCGTCAGCCACGCGGCCGGCGTCGCCAGCGCGTCGCGGTCCGCCGCATGCCACGCGAGAAAACAATCCTGCACGACGTCCTCGGCGTCCGCCGCGCTGCCGACGATGCGCAGGCTGAGCGCCTCGAGGCGCGGGCGCAGCTGTTCGAACAGGGTTTCGTTTGCATCGGTGCAAGACATCGCGGCTCTCCTCAAGCGGTGGTGGTGCCACTTGTCGCCCGGCGCGGGCCGGATGTGACACGCCGGCGATATTTTTTTTCGGCGTCACACGGCGGATGCGGCCGACGTCATGGGGGCAGCGGATCGGTTTCCCGATTCCACCGAACGAAAGGACCACCATGACTTCCACGTTCCCCCGCGGCCTGGGCCTCGTGCCCACCGTCATCGAACAAACGGGCCGCGGCGAGCGCGCCTTCGACATCTATTCCTGCCTGCTGAAGGAGCGCGTGATCTTCCTCGTCGGCGAGGTGACGGAACAGTCCGCGAACCTGATCGTCGCGCAGCTGCTGTTCCTCGAATCGGACAACCCCGACAAGGACATCGCACTGTACATCAATTCGCCGGGCGGGTCCGTCTACGCGGGCATGGCCGTGTACGATACGATGCAGTTCGTGAAGCCGGACGTGTCCACGTTGTGCACGGGCTTCGCCGCAAGCATGGGCTCGTTCCTGCTGGCGGCCGGCGCGCCCGGCAAGCGATACGCGCTGCCGAACGCGCGCATCATGATCCACCAGCCGCACGGCGGATCGCAGGGCGTGGCGGCCGACATCGACATCCAGGCGCGCGAGATGCTGTATCAGCGGCACCGGCTGAACACGATCCTCGCCGAACGCACCGGACAGACGCTGGCACGGATCGAAAAGGACACGGACCGCGACCGCTACATGTCGGCGCACGAAGGGGCGGAATACGGCTTGATCGACCGCGTATTGACGGGGCGCGGCGATGACGCCACGGTCGCATTACGAAATCCGTCAGAGGTCTGAATAATTTATCCCAGGTAAGCCGGCCGGACCGCCGATGGCCCTTTTCATCGGCTATGTTTCAGGTTTTATACCAAAGCGAATCATGAAACTGAAACAGAACCTGACCCTCGTCTCCCTCGCGCTGGCCATGTGGTGCACCGGCGCCGCGTCCGCGGAAGCAGACAAGCCGTGGATGGACACGCACCGCCCCGCCGCCGAACGGGCCAGGCTGGCCGTGCAGGCCATGACCCTGGACGAGAAACTGAAGCTCGTGTACGGCTACCTGGGCGCCGACTTCAAGGAAAAGCACTCGACGCGTCCGGCCGAATCGCACAAGCAGTCGGCCGGCTTCGTGTACGGCGTGCCGCGCCTGGGCATTCCGAACATCTGGGAAACGGATGCCGGCGTCGGCGTCGCGAGCCAGGGCGGCCCCGACGCGCGGCCCGCGACGGCGCTGCCGTCCGGCCTGAACACGGCCGCCACGTGGGATCTGCGCACGGCGCAGGCGGGCGGCGCGATGATCGGCGCGGAAGCCCGTGCCTACGGCTTCAACGTGATGCTGGCGGGCGGCGTCAACCTGATGCGCGACCCGCGCAACGGCCGCAACTTCGAGTACGGCGGCGAGGACCCGCTGCTGGCCGGCCGCATCGTCGGCGCCCAGATCAAGGGCATCCAATCGAACCACATCGTCTCCACGCTCAAGCACTTCGCGCTGAACGACCAGGAATCGGGCCGCACGTCGCTGAACGTCAAGATCGACGACGCATCGGCCCGCATGTCCGACCTGCTGGCGCTGCAGATCGCCAACGAGGAAGGCAACCCCGGCGCCGTCATGTGCGCGTACAACCGCATCAACGGCGTGTATTCGTGCGAGAACGACTATTTGCTGAACGGCGTGCTGAAGAAGGACTGGGGCTTCAAGGGCTGGGTCATGTCGGACTGGGGCGCCGTGCACAGCACCGTGCAGGCGGCGAACGCCGGCCTGGACCAGCAATCCGGCATGCCGTTCGACCAGTCCGATTATTTCGGCCCGCCGCTGAAGGAAGCCGTGCAGAACGGCTGGGTCGCGGAGTCGCGCCTGGACGACATGGCGGGCCGCATCCTGTACGGGCTGTTCGAGCACGGCGTCATCGACCACCCGGTGGCGCCGGCGCCGCAGACGATCGATACCAAGGCGCATGCCGCGGTGTCGCGGCAGGATGCGGAAGAAGGCATGGTGCTGCTGAAGAACGCACGCCGTACGCTGCCGCTGGGTACGAGCCTGAAACGCGTCGCCATCATCGGCGGCCATGCGGACCGGGGCGTGCTGGCAGGCGGTGGCTCGTCCCTCGTGTATCCGGCGGACGGCAACGCGGTGCCGGGCATCGCGCCCACGAGCTGGCCCGGCCCCGTGATGTACTACCCGTCGTCGCCGCTGAAGGCGATCCAGAAGCGGCTGCCGCGGGCGGCCGTCGCCTATAACGACGGCCTGGACCCCGCCGCGGCCGCGAACCTCGCGCGCGACAGCGACGTCGTGATCGTGTTCGCCACGCAGTGGACGGGCGAGGGTGTCGACATGGAGACGTTGGCGCTGCCGGACAAGCAGGACGCCCTCGTCGCGGCCGTCGCGAAAGCGAATCCGAACACGGTCGTCGTGCTGGAAACGGGCGGTCCCGTCACGATGCCGTGGCTGGGCCAGGTGCCCGCCGTCGTCGAAGCGTGGTATCCGGGCTCGGCCGGCGGCGAGGCCATCGCGGCCGTGCTGTTCGGCGACGTCAACCCGTCCGGCCACCTGCCGGCCACGTTCCCCGCGGCGGACGCGCAACTGCCGCGCGCCGCGCTGGACGGCCTGCCGTGGGTGCCGGACCGCCGCTTCGACGTCGACTACCACGAGGGCGCGGCCGTCGGCTACAAATGGTTCGACCTGAAGGGCCTGACCCCGCTATTTCCGTTCGGCCATGGCTTGTCGTACACCGAGTTCGCGTTGGGCGACCTGGCGGCCGACGCGAAGGACGGCATCGTGCGCGCCTCGTTCACCGTCCGCAACACGGGCCGGGTGAGCGGCAAGGAAGTGGCCCAGGTGTACGTGTCGCCGCTGAACACGCGCTGGGAAGCGCCGAAGCGCCTGGCCGGGTTCCAGAAGGTCGACGTGAAACCGGGCGCCGCCGTCAAGGCCGAGGTCACCGTCGATCCGCGCCTGCTCGCCATGTACGACAGCGCATCGCACACCTGGAAGGTGGCGAAGGGCGACTACCGGGTCACCCTGGCCGCCAGCGCAGCGGACCCGAAAGCGACGAGCACCGTCGTGCACCTGGACGCGGCCGTGTACGACGTCAACGGCAAGCGGGTAGCCGGGCAATAAGCGAAGCGGGGCGCGTGCCGGTGCGGCGCGGCCCCGTTGCGTGGGCAATACGTTTCTAAGAAGAAACAACAATTTCTTTTTTGGAATTGTGCTACGCTGACCGGACCTTGTTTGTCCACCATCCTGTCGTCCGGTCCATGTCGTCTTCCCTATCTCTCAATCCCTGCCTCGACCTGAGGGACGCGCTGCGCGTCGGCGCCGTCGTCTTCGTGGCCTCCATCTTCGGCATCTACACGGCGCCGCCCGGCGTGCTGGCCGCGTTCTGGCCGACGAACGCCGTCCTCGTCGGGCTGCTGCTGCGCCGTGGCCACCCGCCGCGCACTGCGCACTGGCTGGCGGCCGTCACCGGCTATGTCGTGGCCGACCTCGTGATGGGGCACGGCTGGCCCAAGACCCTGATGCTCACGTCCACGAACCTGATGGGCGTGACCGTCTGCTGGCAGCTGCTCGCGCGCCTCCCCGACGAGTACCGCGGCCTGCGCCATCCGCGCTCGATGCTACGCTTCGTCCTGGTCGCGATGAGCGGCGCCGCGGCCGCGGGTGTCGGCGGCAGCGTCATCCATCCCGCGCTGTACGGCGGCACGCCCGCGTATGGCTTCCTGTTCTGGTTTTCCACGGAGCTCGTGAACTACATCGCGATCCTGCCCGTGCTGCTGACGATGCCGGACCTCGTGCGCCGCCTGACGGGACTCCGGCGCCGCGGCGACTGGCACCTGTGGCGCGGCGGTCGCGCGGAATACGCGGCGCCGCTGGCCGCATTCGCCGGCAGCTTGTGGCTCGGCACGCAGCTGGGCGGCCCCGGTGTGATCGCCTATCCGATTCCCGCGATGCTGTGGTGCGCGCTCACGTACAGCCTGTTCGCGACGGCCGGCATCACGTTGCTCTTCTCGATGTGGACGTTGCTCGCCATCGCCAGCGGCGCGCTCGTGATCGGCGCGCCCGTCGACACACCGCAGGCCGTCATGTCGTTGCGCGTGGGCGTGACGTTGACGGCGCTGGCGCCGCTCGCGGTCGCCAGCGTGATGGTCGCGCGTAACGAATTGCTGGCGCGCCTGCAGCACGCGGCGTCGCACGACCCGCTGACGCAGGTGCTGAACCGCGGCGGCTTCCTGGCCCGCGCGGAAGACCTATTGGCGGCGCCCGCCGCGTGGCCCGCCGCGGTGCTGATGATGGACATCGATTTCTTCAAGAAGGTCAACGACACGCACGGCCACGCGGCCGGCGACGACGTGTTGACGGGGTTCGCGCGGCTGGCGTCGAGCTGCCTGCGCAGTGGCGACGTGCTGGGCCGCCTAGGGGGAGAAGAGTTCGCCGTGCTGCTGCCCGGCTGCAGCGTGGACGATGCGCATGCGATCGCCGAGCGTATCTGCGAGGCGTTTGCCGCGCAGCCGATTCCGCTGGCCGGCGGCGCGCGATTGCACGCCACCGTCAGCATCGGCCTTGGTTGCTGGACCATCCCGGGCACGCCCGTGGGCACGATGCTCTCACAAGCCGACGGGGCACTCTACGACGCCAAGCACGCCGGCCGCAACCGGGTCGCCCTCGCTCAGACGCCCACCATCGACACGGCCTTCGTGTTCAGGTAGGACTCCAGCGCTTCCGGACCGCCTTCGGAACCATAGCCCGAGTCCTTGATGCCACCGAACGGCAGCTCGGCGCTCGGCGTCGCGGGCTGGTTAATCCACAACATGCCCACTTCGACGCGGTTCATCAGCAGGTGCGCGTTCTTGATCGAGCGCGTGAACGCATAGCCGGCGAGGCCGTACGGCAGGCGGTTCGCTTCCGCGATGGCGTCCTCGAGGCTGTCGAAGCCGCGGATGCCGGCGACGGGGCCGAACGGCTCGTCGTTGAAGATCGACGCTTCCAGCGGCACGTCGGCCAGGATCGTCGGCGCGAAGAAGTTGCCGGCGTCGCCCACGCGCTTGCCGCCCGTCGCGACGATGGCGCCCTTGGCCTGCGCATCCTCGACGACCTTCGTCATCGCCGTCACGCGGCGCGCGTTCGCGAGGGGACCCAAGGTGGTGCCCTCGGCCAGGCCATCGCCCAGCTTGAGGCCTTCGGCATGCGCAACGAAGGCGCGCGTAAACTCGTCCTTGATGGCGTTGTGGACGAGGAAGCGGGTCGGCGAGATGCACACCTGGCCCGCGTTGCGGAACTTGGCGGCACCGGCGGCACGCACGGCCAGCGCGACGTCCGCGTCCTCGGCGACGATCACCGGGGCGTGGCCGCCCAGCTCCATCGTCACGCGCTTCATGTGCGCGCCGGCGAGCGCGGCCAGTTGCTTGCCGACCGGTGTCGAACCCGTGAACGTGACCTTGCGGATGACGGGGTGGGGGATCAGGTAGCCCGAGATCTCTGCCGGATCGCCGAACACGAGGCCCACGACGCCGGCCGGCACGCCCGCGTCGACGAAACACTGGAACAGCGCGGCAGGCGATGCGGGCGTCTCTTCCGGCGCCTTGCACAGGAACGAGCACCCGGTCGCGAGCGCGGCGGCGAGCTTGCGTACGACCTGGTTGATCGGGAAGTTCCACGGCGTGAACGCGGCGACGGGGCCGACCGGCTCCTTCAGCACGAGCTGCTGTGCGTTCGGGTTACGGGCCGGCACGATGCGGCCGTACACGCGCATGCCCTCGGCCGCGAACCAGTCGATGATCTCGGCGCCGGCCATCGCTTCCATCTTCGCCTCGGCCAGCGGCTTGCCCTGTTCCTGCGTGAGCAGGCGGGCGATGTCGCCGGCGCGTTCGCGCAGCAGGTTGGCGGCGCGGCGCATGGTGGCGGCGCGTTCGGCCGCGGGCACGAAGCGCCAGGCTTCGAAGCCTTTCTGGGCGGCGGCAAGGGCGCGATCGAGGTCGGCGATGGCCGCGTGGGCCACGGTGCCGATGGCCTGGCCGGTGGCCGGGTTCACGACCGGGATCGTCTTGCCGCCGGTGGCCTCGACCCATTCGTTGGCGATGAGGAGGCGGGTATCGGGATAGCTGGAAGTCGTCATGGAGCGTCCTGTATTCATGGATGGTGTCGGGTCCGCTGCGTGCGGAAGCCGCTATGATCGCATCCCTGACGATTGTTTGCTTGGCACGGGCGCGCCGGCCGGGTCAGCGCGTCCAGACGATGCGCAGGGCGAGGGCGCGTTCGTACTCGCTGCGCGTGGCCGGATTGCCGAATTCGGCGTGGCGCGGATCGAGGAGGTTCTGGCCGATGACGGACAGCTCGAGGCCCGGCCGCACGCGCCAGCCGTAGCGCAGGTCGACAGCGGTGTATGCGGGAACGGCCGGCCGCGCGAGCGCGCCCACGCGGCGCAGCATGACGTCGACCTCGTGCCCGTGCCCCAGGTCGTGCGCCGAGCGCAATGACCAGTAGTGGCTCGGGTCGCTCGTGAACAGGCCCGTCGTGCCCGATTGGTCGCGGCTGCCCGGACGCAGCGCCGTATCGACGTGCTGCACGACGCCGCCGCCGGACAGGCGCCACGATGGCGCGACCTGCCAGTTCGCCCACGCCTCGATGCCGCGCGTGGACCCGTCCGCGAGGTTCTCGAACACGCTGCCGGGGCCGGACGGATTCGGCTCCAGCGTGCGCAGCCTGTCGTAGCGGGTCGCGAACAAGGTCGCCGAGTACGACAGGGCCGCGAGCGGTTGCGCGCGCCAGCCCAGTTCGAACACGTTCGCCGTCTCCGCCACGAACCCGGGTCCGCCCGCCACGCCGTACTGCGGCACGCCGCCCACGACGGGCGGTTGCGTGGGGCTGTAGAGGTCGCGGTCGATGCGCGACGGGGCCCGCACGGCGCGCGACAGCGACGTCCACGCGAGCGCCGACGGGCGCGGGTTCCACGCGAGCCGCAAGGTGGGCAGCACTTCGACACCCGTGTAATTGTTGTCCTCGAGTTTCAGGCCGGCCGTCAGGCGCACAGCGTCCGCCAGCGCGATCTCGTCCTGCGCGAACAGATTGGCCCAGTGCAGGTTCAAGGTGCCGGGCAGGAAGCCGAACGCGGCGCCGTTTTCCACGCGGTCGTGGCCGAGCCGGCAGCCGCCGCCCCAGACGACGTGGTGCGCCGCGCCCACGCGCACGGCGTGCTGCAGCTGCACGTCGAACGTGTCGAGGCGCTCGTGGAAGGCGCGCGGCTGGTCGCGCTCCGTGTGGTCCCAGTACAGCTGGACGGACGCCGACGACCCGTCCGCGAACGTGCGGCTCGCGCGGCCCAGCAGATTGGCGCCGGCCACGCGGATGTCCTGCGTGCCGGCCTGGCGCAGGCGGCCGTCGTAGACGTCGCCTTGCACCGTGAGCCCGTCGCCCCAGTCCGCGCGGAACCCGGCCTGGTCGCGGTGCCAGCCCGTCGGGACCGTGGCGGCCGTCGCGGTATGGGTGTCGTCGTTTTCCGCGTGCTTCGCGTATGCGCGGTAATGGCCGTCCGCACCCAGGGCGCCGCCGTAGCGCACGGCGCCGTCGCGCGCGTCCTTGCCGAGCGTCGCGGCCAGCAGCGCGCCCTGCGTGGCGGCGGCCGGCTTCGTGATGATGTTGATGACGCCATTGACGGCGTTCGCGCCCCACAGCGTGGCGCCGGGGCCGCTGATGACTTCGATGCGCTCGACGTCGTCCAGCACGACGTCCTGCACGTCCCAGAACACGCCGGAAAACAGCGGCGAATACACGGTGCGGCCATCGATCAGGACGAGCAGCTTGTTCTCGAACGGGCTCGCGTAACCGCGTGCCGTGACGGCGTAATTGCGGGCATCCACGCGCGCGACCTGCAGGTTGGGCGCCAGCCGCAGCGCCTCCGGCAGCGATTGCGCCCCCGACCGCCGGATGTCGTTCCCGGTGATGACGAAGATCGAGGCCGCGGCATCGGACAGCGATTCCGCCCGCCGCGACACCGACGTCACCTGGATGTTCGCCAGTTCTTCGAGGCTCAGCTCCGCGATGTCATCCGACTGGACGGACACGGCGGCCATCACGCCCGGTGTGGCCAGCAGCGCGGCGGTGCAGGCGGCCAGGACGGTGCGCAGCGGGGAGGGGAAGGCGGTGGAACTGGGCATGAAGGGAATACACATTGACGATATCGCGGAATTGTATGGCAGAAACCAAAACATTGATATTTAACACATTCTCTACTGTGCGAAGATAGCGTGTGACAGATTTCGTTGCCCCTGATGTTGAATTTCATAATTGAAGCGGGTGGATGCAATTCGGACAATGCGTCAAAAGAACCCACCAGGAGATAAGACTTGACGACATATTTGTTCCAGCGCGCATGCGCCGGCGCGTTGCTGGCGGCCGCCCTGTGCGGCAGCGCCGCTGCCGCGCCCGACGCGCCCGCGCCCGCGCCCGCGCCCGCGCAAGGCCCGTCCGCAGATGCCAGCGCCGCCGCGCGCATCGGCTGGTGGCGCGACGCGCGCTTCGGCATGTTCATCCACTGGGGCCTGTACGCCATTCCCGGCCGCGGCGAATGGGCGCAGTTCAGCGAACAGATTCCCGTCCGTGAATACGCGAAACTGGCCGACAAGTTCAACCCGACCGCGTTCGATCCGGACGCGTGGGCGCAGCTGGCGAAGTCCGCCGGCATGAAATACATGGTGTTCACGTCGCGCCACCACGACGGCTTCGCGATGTTCGACGACGGCGACAACCCGTTCTCGAGCACGAAGACGGCCGCGCACCGCGATTTCGTCGCCGATTACGTGAAGGCCGCGCGCAAGGCCGGCATGGGCGTGGGCCTGTACTACTCGCCGCTGGACTGGCGCTTCCCCGGCTACTTCTTCCCCGACCTGTACCGCGACAACGCGGAAGCGATGCGCGCGCAGTACCACCGCCAGGTCGAGGAGCTGCTCTCCAACTACGGCAAGATCGACGTGCTGTGGTTCGACGGCGGCGAGACCGACTGGCTGAGCTTCGGCGGCGACTGGTCGGCCGCGCAGTGGCAGAAGCGTCCCGCCGGCAAGCACTACGCGGGCGGCTTCGACTGGCAGCACGCGCAGGTCGAGGTAACGATGCGGCGCCTGCAGCCGAACATCCTCGTCAACGGCCGCGCCGACATGAAGGAAGACTTCCACGCGCGCGAAGGCGATGCCGCGCTGGGCGACTACGACGACACGCATCCGTGGGAGCTGTGCACGACCATTGCCGGCGCCTGGGGCTACCAGCCGAACATGGCGCCGAAGCCGCTGAAGCACTACATCCAGCTGCTGGCGAACGTCGCGGGCCGCGACGGCAACCTGCTGCTGAACGTCGGCCCGGACCCGGATGGCCGCATCGATCCCGCGCAGGCCGCGCGCCTGCGCGAGATCGGCGCGTGGCTCGGCAAGCATGGCGAGAGCATCTACGGCACCCGCGGCGGCCCGTTCCTGCCGGGCAGCTGGGGCGCATCGACGCGGCGCGGCAACACGATCTACCTGCACGTGCTGAACTGGAGCGGCGACAAGCTGGCGCTGCCGGCCATTCCTGCGCGCGTCGTGAAGGCGTCCGTGCTGGGCGGCGGCGCGGCGCACGTCGTGCAGTCCGTGCACGGCATCGAGGTCGCCGTGCCGGCCGCCGCGCGCAACGACATGGATACGATCGTCGCGCTGCAGCTCGACTCGGCCGCCGCTGCCTTGAAACCCGTACGCTGACGACCGGCACGCCGGGCCGGTGGAAATCATTCGCCGGCCCGGACGATTTCATCATTGCGCCCGCGGTGAACGTCGCGTCACAATGATGATCCCGCACGAAGACGACCTCACTGGAGCACACATGCGTTGGTACACGGCGCCCCTGACACTCATCGCGGCCCGCGCCGCCCTCGCATTGTCCCTGCTCGCCGTGGTGGCGCAGGCCGATGCGCGCACGGAACCGCCGGCCGCACGGCAGCGCCAGAACTTCAACGCGGCCTGGCGCTTCCACCTGGGCGACATCGCCGGCGCCGAAAAGCCGGACTTCGACGACCGCGACTGGCAGGCCATCGGCCTGCCGCACAGCTTCAGCACCCCGTACTTCCAGGCGCCCGAGGTGTACGTCGGCTACGGCTGGTACCGCAAGGACCTCGACCTGCCGACCGTGCCGATGTCGCGCCGCTGGACGCTCGAATTCGAAGCCGCGTTCCAGACCGCCGACGTGTACGTCAACGGCCGCAAGGCCGGACGCCATCGCGGCGGCTACACCGGCTTCCCCGTCGACATCACGCCCGCGCTGCACCCAGGACGCAACGTCATCGCCGTCCGCGTCGACAACATCTGGGATCCGACCCTGGCCCCGCGCGCCGGTGAACACATCTTCAGCGGCGGCATCTACCGCGACGTCTGGCTCGTGACGACGGACGACGTGCACGTGCCGTGGACCGGCACGGCGGTCACGACGCCGGGCCTCGCCGGCCGTTCCGGTGCCGTGCGCGTCGCCACCGAGGTGCGCAACGACGGCACCAAGGCCGTGAATGTCAAGGTGCGGACGCGCATCGCGGACGACCGCGGCGCCACCGTCGCCGTGCTGCCCGACACCTCCGTCAAGATACCGGCCGGCCGCACGCTCGACGTCGCGCAGCAATCGAAGCGCCTGGACGGCCTGCACCTGTGGAGTCCCGAGACGCCCACGTTGTACCGCGCTGTCACGACCTTGGACGTGGCGGGCCGCCGGCGCGACAGCTTCGAGACGGAGTTCGGCTTCCGCACGATCGAATGGACGGCGGACCGGGGCTTCTTCCTCAACGGCGAGCACCGCTATTTTCGCGGCGCGAACGTCCACCAGGACCAGGCCGGATGGGGCGACGCCGTGACCAACGCCGCCATCGACCGCGACGTGCAGCTGATGAAGGACGCCGGCTTCGATTTCATCCGCGGTTCGCACTATCCGCACGATCCGCATTTCGCCGAGGCGACGGACCGCGCCGGCTTGATGTTCGTGCCCGAGGCGCCGTTCTGGGGCACGGCCGGCATGAAGAGCCCGTGGAGCCAGTCGGCATATCCGCCGGAGACCGCGCATCGCGCCGCGTTCGAGGACAGCGTGAAGCAGCAGCTCGCGGAACTCATCCGCATCAACCGCAACCACCCGTCGATCGTCGCATGGGGCATGGACAACGAGGTGTTCTTCAGCGCGCAGGAGACCATGCCCGAGGTGCGCAAGCTGCTGGCGGCCGAAGTCGCGCTGTCGCACCGGCTCGACCCGACGCGGCCCGCGGCCGTCGACGGCGCGCAGCGGGGCGAGATCGACCGCATCGGCGACATCGCCGGCTATAACGGCGACGGCGCCGTGCTGTTCCCGAATCCGGGCGTACCCAACTTCGTCGCGGAGTACAGCTCGACCATCTCCGACCGCCCGGGCGACTACGGCCCGAGCTGGGGCGACATCGAACACACGCCGGGAGCGACACCGGGCAAGCCGGAGACCTGGCGCTTCCCGTGGCGGTCCGGGGAAGTCATCTGGGCCGGTTTCGACCACGGTTCGATCGCGGGCAAGTTCGGCTCCATGGGTCTCGTCGATTATGCGCGGTTGCCCAAGCGCGGCTGGTACTGGTATCGGAACGCCTACCGGGGCATCGCGCCGCCCGCGTGGGCGCAGCCGGGCAAGGCGGCCGCGCTGCGCGTGACGTCCAGCAGTCCCGTCATCCGCCACGCGGACGGTACGGACGACGTGCAACTGGTCGTCACCGTCGTCGACGCGGAGGGCAAGGCCTTGTCCAACAGCCCGTCCGTGCACCTGGCGCTCGAAGCGGGACCGGGCGAACTGCCGACTGGACGCGGCATCGACTTCACGCCGAACGGCGACATTCCGATCCGCGACGGCCAGGCCGCGATCGCGATGCGCAGCTGGCAGCGCGGCACGACGCGCATCCGCGCGACGTCGCCGGGCCTCGCCGACGGCATGCTGACGGTGGAGACGGTCGACGGTCCGGCGTTCGTGGAAGGCGTGACGCCCGTCGCGGCGGCGCGGCCGTACGTGGCGCGCAAGATGGAAGTGGGACCGCCACAGGCGTTCGGCCTGAAGAACCCGACGCAGGCCAGTTCCAGCGCGGCAGGCCACGCGTCGTCGCTGGCGAACGATGGCGATGCCGGTACGTGGTGGGCACCGGCGCCGAGCGATGCCAAGCCCTGGATCGTCATCGACCCCGAGCGCATCGTGAACTACGGCCGCCTGGCCGTGCGGTTCGCACCGGACGGGCGCTGCGACGTGAGCGCCGAAACGCAGGACACGGGCGGCGTGTGGCAGCCGCTGGGCGACGCCGCGGCCACCGCGGACACACTCGACGTGCCCGTGAACGCCGTGACGGGACGGCAGCTGCGGCTGCGCTTGACGGCGCCCGCAGGCGGAACGTGCCGCGTCGCAGACATCGTCATCACGGGGACGCCGGCGACGTTCTGGTGATCAGCGCACGTGATCAGCGCACGCCCTGTGCCTTGATCAGTTTGTCCAGCATGGCGTGTTCTTCTTCCGTCAGGTCGGTCAGCGGCGCGCGCACGGGACCGCCGTCGTGGCCGACGAGGCGGGCGCCCGCCTTCACGATCGACACGGCGTAGCCGGCCTTGCGGTTGCGGATCGCCAGGTAGGGCAGGAAGAATTCGTCCAGCAGGCGGTTCGTCGTCGCGTGGTCGTCCTTGGCGATCGCGTGATAAAAGTCCATCGCCAACTGCGGCATGAAGTTGAAGACAGCCGACGAATACACCGGCACGCCCAGCGCCTTGTACGCGGCGGCATACACCTCCGCCGTCGGCAGGCCGCCCAGGTAGCTGAAGCGGTCGCCCATGCGGCGCCAGATCGAGACCATCAGCTCGATGTCGCCGATACCATCCTTGAAGCCGATCAGGTTGGGGCAGCGGTCCGCCAGCTGTTCCAGCGACTCCGGTGTCAGGCGGCATTGCGCGCGGTTGTACACGACGACGCCGATGTTCACCGATTTGCAGACTTGCTCGACGTGGGCGACGAGGCCGTCCTGGCTCGCTTCGGTGAGATAGTGCGGCAACAGCAGCACGCCCTTGGCGCCGAGGCGTTCCGCTTCCTGCGCGAACGCGATGGCGCTGCGCGTGGGGCCGCCGGCACCGGCGAGGATCGGGACCTTGCCGGCGCACGTGTCGACCGCGGTCTTGATCACTTGCGAATATTCGTCGTGCGTGAGCGAGAAGAACTCGCCGGTGCCGCCGGCCGCGAACAGGGCGGTCGCGCCGTACGGTGCGAGCCATTCGAGGCGCTCGACATACGTGCCGGGACGGAAGTTACCTTCGGCGTCGAAGTCGGTGATGGGGAAGGACAGCAGGCCGGACGACATGACTTGTTTCAGTTCTAACGGATTCACGATGGCTCCAATGGGCTGGTTAACTTGTCAGACATCGTACAACTACAGATGTGACACCGCAAGATATTTTTGCGCCTGTCGTCGTCAGGCAACCTTGTGGGTGGTGCCGCGCTCGATCAGCGTGAAGCCCACGTCGATGACGTTCTGCGCGAGCGGGCGGCCTTCGATCTTGGCGATGAGGGACACGGCCGCCTGCACGCCGATGGCGCGTTTGTCGATGTGGACGGACGAGATCGGGGGATGGGTGAACGCGGCGAAATCGAAATCGCCGAAGCCCATGATGGCCAGCTCCTGCGGCACCGCGATGCCTTGCGCCTGCGCCTCGATGAGGGCGCCGTGCGCGAGCACGTCGGAGCTGCACACGACGACTTCCGGCGCATGGCCCGCGGCCAGGATCGCCCGAAAGCCTTCCCGGCCCAGGTTCAGCACCGTGGGCGGCGTCGCCATGTGCGTCGCGACGGGTGCGATGTCATGCCGCTGCAGTTCCGCTTCCAGCGCGAGGCGGCGCCGGTTCGCGCGCTCGTCGCGCGCGCAGATCGACGCGAAGCGCCGGTAGCCCTGGTCCAGCAGATGGCGCGCGACCTGTTCGCCCACCCGCTCCTGCGAAAACCCGATGGCGATGTCGATGGGGGAGGGCGTCAGGTCCCATGCCTCCACGACGGGCACGCCCGTCGCCAGCAGCTTCTTGCGCACGCCGGCCTGGTGGTGGATGCCCGTCAGGACGATGCCGTCCGGCTGGCGCGACAGAATGGCCGTCAGCAGGTCGTCTTCCTTCTGGCGCGAATAATTCGATACGGACAGCAGCAACTGGTAGCCGTGCGCCGACAACTCGTCGTTCAAGCCCTGCACCGTCTCCGCGAACATCGAGTTCGACAACTGCGGCACGACGGCCGCGATGAGCTGGCTGCGCTTCGTCGCCAGGCTGCCGGCCAGCATGTTCGGGATATAGCCCATCGCCGCCGCCGCTTCTTTTACGCGCGCGATCGTGTCGGGCTTCACGAGCTTCGGATTGTGGAGCGCGCGCGACACGGTGATGGGCGAGAGGCCCGCCAGCCGCGCGACATCCTTCAGCGTGATGCTCTTCGGCCGGTCCCCATTCGAGGCGAAGGTGTCGTCGGCGAGGTCGAACGGCTCTGGCATGCTCTGCGATATGTTGTCTAAATGGTTACTTGTACGACATCAGAACACAAAACGCTTGCATTCGGAGATGATTGCGATATCATACCAAACGCCGGGTGCCCATGGTCTTTCTGCCATGGCCGCATGACCGGCATATCTTTAAGACAAAAATGATTGCGGTGTCATTTTGGCGTTGAGCCGAGCACCTCGAAGCTTTGTACGGAAATGATTGCGCAATCATGGAGACACCGATGACCATCCCCCGCACTATCCGCATGCACGAGAACGACAACGTCGCGATCGTCGCCAACACCGGCGGCCTGCCGGCAGGCACCGTGTTTCCGGACGGCCTGACCCTCGCGACGCGCGTGCCGGAAGGGCACAAGGTCGCCCTCGTCGACATCGCCGAGGGCGCGCCGATCGTGCGCTACGACGTGACGATCGGCTACGCGCAGCAACCCATCGCCCGCGGCACCTGGGTCGAGGAATCGCTGGTCCGCATGCCTGCCGCGCGCGGGCTGGACGATCTGCCCAAACCGGTGCGCGGGCGCGCCCCGCTGGCGCCATTGGAAGGCTATACGTTCGAAGGTTTCCGCAATCCGGATGGCTCCGTCGGCACGCGCAACATCCTCGCCATCAGCGAGACGGTGCAGTGCGTGTCCGGCGTGGTCGCATTCGCCGTCCAGCGCATCAAGCAGGAGTTGCTGCCGAAATACCCGAACGTGGACGACGTCGTCGCCATCGAACACACGTACGGCTGCGGCGTCGCCATCGATGCGCCGGGCGCCGAGATCCCGATCCGCACGCTGCGCAACATCGCGACGAACCCGAACTTCGGCGGCCGCGCGATGCTCGTGAGCCTCGGCTGCGAGAAGCTGCAGCCGGCGCGCCTGTTCCCGCAGGGCGCGATTCCGATCCAGGGCGCGCAGCAGGTGGACACCGTGTGCCTGCAGGATGCCGCGCACGTGGGGTTCGGCGACATGATCGCCTCCATCATGCGCACGGCCGAACAGCATTTGGCGGAACTGGACAAGCGTCGACGCGAGACCGTGCCCGCAGCGGAACTGGTCGTGGGCGTGCAGTGCGGCGGCAGCGATGCGTTCTCCGGTGTGACGGCGAATCCCGCCGTCGGTTTCGCCAGCGACCTGCTCGTACGCGCGGGCGCCGCCGTCATGTTTTCCGAGACGACGGAAGTCCGCGACGGCATCGACCAACTCACGGCGCGCGCCGCCGACGACGACGTCGCGCAGGCGATGATCCGCGAGATGGCCTGGTACGACGAGTACCTGAAGCGGGGCGGCGTGGACCGCAGCGCCAACACGACACCGGGTAACAAGAAGGGCGGCCTCGCCAACATCACGGAAAAGGCGATGGGCTCGATCATCAAGTCCGGCACGGCCCCCATCGCGGGCGTGCTGGCGCCGGGCGAGAAGCTGCGGCAGAAGGGCCTGATCTACGCGGCCACGCCGGCAAGCGATTTCATTTGCGGCACCCTGCAGCTGGCGGCCGGCATGAACCTGCACGTGTTCACGACGGGCCGCGGCACGCCGTACGGCCTCGCCGCCGTGCCCGTCGTGAAGGTCGCCACGCGCGACGACCTGGCGCGCCGCTGGCACGACCTCATGGACATCAACGCCGGCCGCATCGCGACCGGCGACGCGACGATCGCGGACGTCGGCTGGGAGTTGTTCCACTTCCTGCTCGACGTGGCGAGCGGCCGCAAGAAGACGTGGGCCGAACATTGGCGCCTGCATAACGCGCTCACGTTGTTCAACCCGGCGCCGGTGACCTGACGGGTCGCCAACACAAGACCGATAACACCAAGGAGACACATGAAAAAAGCAGTATTGATCGCCCTCGGCCTGGCCGCGGGCGCGGGCGCACACGCCCAGACGAACGTCACGATCTACGGCATCGTCGATGCCGCCTTCGTGGGCGAGAACGGCGGCGCCGCCGGGCGCCAGACGAAGATCACGAGTGGGGCCGCGTCCGCGTCGCGCATCGGCTTCCGCGGCACCGAGGCACTGGGCGACGGCATGGAAGCGTTCTTCACGCTGGAAACGGGCGTCAAGATCGACACGGGCGAAGTCGACGCCGCCGGCACGATCTTCAACCGCCAGGCGTTCGTCGGACTGAAGACGAAGGCCGGCGCCGTCGCGTTGGGCCGCCAGTACACGCCTTATCACACGACGTTGACCGCCGTGGCCGATCCGTTCGGCACCGGTTACGCGGGCACGTCGAAGAATCTCTTCCCCGACAACGGCACGAACGTCCGCGCCAGTAATGCCGTCACCTACGCATCGCCCAAGGTGAGCGGTGCGAACGTGGAACTGTTCTACAGCGCGGGCGAGCAGTCCGTCCTGTCGGCCGGACGCCAGTTCGGCGGCGCCGTCGACTATGCGAGCGGACCGCTGCGCGTGCGCCTCGCCTACAACAGCAAGAACACGGACGTCGCGGCGACAAGCACGAAGCACGACCTGGGCCGCAACACGCTGCTTGGCGCGAACTACGACCTCAAATGGATCAAGCTGTACGCGGCCTACGGCATCGACAAGGGCTTCAACAGCGCGACACTCGGCAATGCCAACAACCCGTACGGCGGCGTGAAGCCGACGCCGTCGACGGACGGCCGCGACCTGCTGCTGGGCTTCAAGGCGCCGGTGGGCCCGGGCGCGCTGATGTTCTCGGTCCAGCACAAGGACGACCGCACGCATTTCAACCAGGACGCCAGCGCGTGGGGCGTCGGCTACCTGTACGACCTGTCGAAACGCACGGGCCTGTACGCGGCGTACGCACATATCAATAACAAGAACGGCGCCGGCTACACGGTCGCCAACAACACGGAGTCGGGTACGGGCAACACCGGCTACAACCTCGGCATCCGCCATACGTTCTGAGCGCGGCGGACACCGTCACCTTTGGAGGGACCATGGAGCACACAACGACCGCCGCCATGCCGGCGCGCGCCACCACACTGGCCTCGCGCACGCGCTGGGGCATCCTCACCATCCTGTTCATCGTCACGACGATCAACTACGCGGACCGCGCGTCGATCTCGATCGCGGGCCCGGAAATTCGCAAGGCCCTGGGCCTGTCGCCCGTCGAGATGGGCTTCGTGTTTTCCGCGTTCGCGTGGTCGTACGTGGCGGCCCAGCTGCCCGGCGGCTGGCTGCTCGACCGCTTCGGCTCGAAGATCACCTACTTCTTCAGCATCTTCCTGTGGTCGCTGTTTACCTTGCTGACCGGCGGCGTCGGCTTCCTGACCGGCGCGGCGGCCGTCGCCATGCTGTTCGTGCTGCGCTTCGCCGTCGGCGCGGCCGAGGCGCCTTCGTTCCCCGGAAACAGCCGCATCACGTCCGCGTGGTTCCCCACGCACGAACGGGGCCTCGCGTCCGCGCTGTTCAACTCCGCACAGTATTTTGCGACCGTGCTGTTCGCGCCGATCATGGGCTGGCTCGTGCATTCGTTCGGCTGGGAGAGCGTGTTCATCGTGATGGGCGGCCTCGGCATCGCGATGTCCTTCGTCTGGCTCAAGACCATCCACGGCCCGAAGGACCATCCGTCCATCAGCAGCGGCGAACTGGCCTATATCGAGGCGGGCGGCGCGCTCGTCGACCTCGATGGCGCGAAGGCCGCGGCGCAGGCGCCCGCCGTCGACACGTTCGCGTGCGTGAAGGAGTTGCTGGGCAATCGCATGCTGCTGGGCGTGTACATCGGCCAGTACTGCATCAACACGCTGACGTACTTCTTTCTCACGTGGTTCCCCGTCTACCTCGTGCAGGAACGGCACATGACGATCCTGAAGGCGGGCTTCGTCGCGTCGCTGCCGGCCATCGCCGGTTTCCTCGGCGGCGTCGCGGGCGGCGCGATCTCCGACCGTCTCGCCAAGGCCGGCTTCTCGCTGTCGCTGTCGCGCAAGGTGCCGATCGTCGCCGGCATGCTGCTGTCGATGAGCATGATCGCCTGTAACTACATCGAGACGGACATGTTCGTCGTCGCCGTGATGGCGCTGGCGTTCTTCGGCAAGGGTGTCGGCGCGCTGGGCTGGGCAGTCGTCGCGGACACGTCGCCGAAGGAAGCGGGCGGCCTGTCGGGTGCACTGTTCAACACCTTCGGCAACACGGCCGGCATCACGACGCCCATCGTCATCGGCTACATCGTGCAGGGGACCGGATCGTTCGCGGGCGCGCTCGTGTTCGTGGGCGCGAATGCGGCCGTCACGATCTTCAGCTATGTGTTCATCGTGGGCGAGATCAAGCGGGTGAAGCTCGTGAAGTCGCTGCGGCCCGCGACGGCATAAGCGGGTGTCCGACCCCGGCATGGTCGGGCTACAATGCCTGATCCATTTTTGCCGGGGTCGACCATGCGCATCGTTGCCGTCCTGTCCTGCTGTTGTCTGATCGGAGCCTGCCACGCGCAGGACGTGGTGCCCCGTCCGGCGCGCATGGAGCAGAGGAGCGGCGAGTATGTGCTGACGGCATCCACGCGCATCGTCGCCAGCGGCGCCGCGCTGCCCGAGGCGGCGCTGCTGCGCGACTACCTGCGGCCCGCCACCGGCTTCAACCTGCCCGTCGGCGCCCATGACGACGGCAATGCGATCCGCCTGCGCCTCGATCCGGCGGCGGCCACGGACAAGGAAGGCTACCGCCTCGTGAGCGACGCGCGCGGTGTCACGATCTCCGCCGCGCAGCCGGCCGGCCTGTTCTACGGCATCCAGACCTTGCGCCAGCTGCTGCCGGCCGACGTCTACCGGCACGCGCCCGTGCAGCGCACGTGGGCGCTGCCGGCGGTGGCCATCGACGACGAGCCAAGGTTCGCATGGCGCGGCAGCCACCTGGACGCCGCGCGCCACTTCATGCCGAAGGAATTCGTGCTGAAGCACATCGAGCTGCTGGCCCAGCACAAGATGAACGTCTTTCACTGGCACCTGACGGACGACCAGGGCTGGCGCATCGAGATCAAGCGCTATCCGCGCCTCACGCAGGTGGGCGCGTGGCGGCGCGAGAGCATGCTGGCGTATGCGCCGCCGCGCTACGATGGGAAGCGCCATGGCGGCTTCTACACGCAGGACGACATCCGCGAAGTGGTCGCGTATGCTGCCGCGCGCCACGTGACGATCGTGCCGGAAATCGAGATGCCGGGCCACGCGTTGGCCGCCATCGCCGCGTATCCGGCGCTGGGCAATCATCCGGAGCAGCGGCTGGAGGTCGGCACCGACTGGGGCGTGATCCCGCACGTGTTCAACGTGGAGGACGGCACGATCGCCTTCTTGCAGAACGTGCTGGACGAAGTGATGGACCTGTTCCCCGGCCAAACCATCCACGTGGGCGGTGACGAGTGCCCGAAGACGGAATGGGCGCAGTCGCCGGCCGCGCTGGCGCGCATGAAGCAGCTCGGCCTCATCGCGCCGGCGGCCGTGCTCGCGGACGTGCAGAACTACCGCGACGCGCAGGGGAAACCGGCCGAGCATCCCGCGCTGCACGGCTTGCAGAGCTGGTTCATCGGCCGCATGGACACGTACCTCGCGCAGCATGCCCGCCGCCTGATCGGGTGGGACGAGATCCTGGAGGGTGGCCTCGCGCCCGGCGCCGCCGTGATGAGCTGGCGCGGCGAGGCGGGCGGCATCAAGGCTGCGGCGGCGGGGCACGACGTCGTCATGACGCCGGAGCGGGAAACCTATTTCGACTTCTGGCAGGCCGACCCGAAAAGCCCGGGCTTCCGCGAACCGATGGGCGTGCGCGACGTGACGACGCTCGCGCGCGTATACGCATACGACCCGCTGCCGGCCGCGCTGCCGCCCGCACAGGCGCACCACGTGCTGGGCAGCCAGGCGCAGTTGTGGACCGAATACATGCCGACGCCGCGCGACGTCGAATACATGGCGTGGCCGCGCCTGCTGGCACTGGCGGAAGGCCTGTGGACGCCGCGCGCGCAGAAGGACTACGGCGGCTTCGCGGCCCGCATGCCGGCCGCGCTGGACCGGCTGCGGGCGCAGGACGTCAACTACCGTCCGCTGGACGGCCCGCGCTGATCACTGCATGAACCAGCCGTGGCTGACGACGATGGACTGGCCCGTCAGCGCATTCGACGGGAACGAGGCGAGGAACAGCGCCGTCTGCGCCACGTCCTCGACGGTCGTGAATTCGCCGTCGACCGTCTCCTTCAGCATCACCTTCTTGACGACGTCTTCCTCGCTGATACCCAGTTCCTTCGCCTGTTCCGGGATCTGCTTCTCGACGAGCGGCGTGCGCACGAAGCCGGGGCAGATCACGTTGGCGCGCACGCCGTGCGCGGCGCCTTCCTTTGCGACGACCTTCGCCAGGCCCACGAGGCCGTGCTTCGCGGCGACGTACGGCGCCTTCAGCACCGACGCTTCCTTCGAGTGCACGGACCCCATGTAGATCACGGTGCCGCCGCGGCCCTGTGCGTACATCCGCTTGAGGCAGGCGCGCGTCGTGAGGAAGGCGCCGTCGAGGTGAATCGCGAGCATCTTCTTCCAGTCCGAGAACTTGAATTGATCGACGGGCGCGACGATCTGGATGCCCGCGTTCGACACGAGCACGTCGATGCCCCCGAGCTTGTCGGCCACGAGCGCGATGCCCGCGTCGACCTGCTCTTCGTTCGTGACGTCCATCGCGACCGCGAGCACGCGCGTGCCGGTGGGGTCGAATTCGCGCGCGACGGCCTGCGCGGCGGCCAGGTCGAGGTCGGCGATGGCGACCTTCGCGCCGTTGTCGAAATACGTTTTCGCGATCTGCTTGCCGATGCCGCTGGCGGCACCCGTGACGACGGCGATCTTATCCTGCATGTTCATGGTTGTCCTCTGCGGTGGATGGGATGGGAATGGGGTGGACCGGCGCCGTCAGGAAATCGTGCACGGCCGGGTTGTCCTCGAGGCGCGGCAGCTTGAAGATCTCGGCGTGGGCCAGCGTCTTCGCGGCGTCCGCGTAGCCGGCCTGCCAGTGTTCGGTCATCGTGCGGCGCGAGAATTCGAAGTCCTTGTACTGGCCTTCGTACGTGGGCGACCGGTAGACCAGTTCGACGATGTTGTAAAGCGCGCGGTCGGACGCTTCCGCCAGCAGCTTCGCCTGCGGCGTGGCCGCCAGCTCCGGCGGCATCTGCGCGAGCAGTTCGTTGAATGCCGTGCGCAGCTTCTCCATGCGGCGGAACGCGTCGGTGGCGTTGCGCGTGCGGCTCGAATACTGGATTTCCTTCATCCGCGTGGCGACACCCGCGATATCGGTCGGCACCTCGCCGCGCGCGCTCCACAAGTCGACCTGGAACACGAGCGTGTGCAGGCGCGAACGCGCGGACAGCACCCAGTCGAGCGGCGTGTTCGACACCATGCCGCCGTCCCAGTAACGCTCGCCCTCGATCTCGACGGCGTCGAAGCCGGGCGGCAGCGCGCCGCTGGCCATCACGTGCTCGGGGCCGATGCGGTCGACCGCGTTGTCGAAGTAGGCGAAGTTGCCGGTCCTGACGTTGACGGCGCCGACCGACAGGCGCGTCTCGCGCGCGTTGATGCGGTCGAAGTCGACGAGGCGCTCCAGGGTGGCGCGCAGCGGCGCCGTGTCGTAGAAGCTCGTCGCGCCGGTGCCGGGCCACGCGAGGTAGGGCGGCGGCACGCGCGGCTCGAAGAAGCCGGGCACGCCCTGCACGAGCACTTGGCCCGCGGCCAGCTGGTTGACCCACGCGTGCAAGGTGTCGACGAGCGGCATGCCGGTCCACTGTTCGCCCACGATGCCGGCGCCGGCGGAGCTGACCAACTCCCAGAATTCGCGCAGCCGCGGTACGCGGTTCTCGCGCGCGTTGCCCGCGATGATCGCGCTATTGATGGCGCCGATCGAGATGCCCGCCACCCACGTGGGTTCTACGTCCGCTTCAAGCAGACGTTCGTACACGCCGGCCTGGTAGGCGCCCAGCGCGCCACCGCCCTGCAGCACGAGGGCGATGCTGTCGAACTCCGTCGCGCACGGCTTCGGCTGTTCCGCGGGCGCGCGCGTGCCCTGGTGCAGCACGCTTTCGCCGCGCTTATTCACGTTCCGGCACCGGCACGTTGAAGCCGTTCAGCGTCGTCGACACGAGGGCGTACAGCCCGACCAGGTAGATCAGCTCATTGGCGCCGTGCTGGCCGAACGTGGCGACGGCGAGCCGGTACAGCGGCTCCGGCAGCACGCCGCCGCGCGCCAGCGCGTACGAAAAATCGAACGCGACGTTTTCCTCACGCGACAAGTCGGTGGGCTTCTGTCCGGCGACGAGCGCCGCCAGCCGCTCCGTCGACATGCCTTCGCGTTCGGCGACCGCGACGTGCGCATACAGTTCGTACGCGGCGTTGTAGCGCGCGCCCACGACGAGGATCGCGATCTGGCGTGCGCTGTCGGGCAGCGACGCGTTGGCCGTCATCGCGAGCGTCAGGTTCCAGATCGCCTTGCCGATCGCGGGCTCGTGCAGCCACGGGTTCCACGGCCCCATCAGGGCGCCGTCCTCGCGTTCGACCTTGAAGGCGTTGAAGTTGCTGGCAATCCCCTTGCGCATGTCGTCGTAAAGGGCTTTTTGTTCGGCGCCGAGTTCGGCCGGTGGGATCAGTGGCAAACGCATCGTTCCTCGCTGTGTCGATGAAAGGGCAGGGCAGTAGCAGCCCGGGGCGGCGACTTGCTTCGGGCGCCATTCTGGCAAATTGCGGATGGGGCCGCCGTACGATTGGATGACCCGCGCCATACCTGCGCCGGCGCGGTATAGTCGGGGCATCGAATCGACGCCGTAACGACAGCATGAGCGCGACCTGGACCTATCACCCGCATCCGGACGAGCACGGCCGCAAAGTGCGCCTGCACGCGCCGTCGTGCGAGGCCAACCTCCACGCGCTGGCCGATCCGCGGGCCGCGCTGACCTTCGTCCCCGGCAGCGAGTGCCCGGGCGTGCTGGCCGGCGTGCCGCTGGCCGCGTGCGCGCGCGAGACCGTCGAGGACGCGTGCCGCCGTGCGACCGACACCCCGCTGTTTGCCGACCCGCCGTTCGACCTGCCTCCCGGCAAGCACGCGGCCGCCGGCGCCGTCGTGCGCGAAGGGGATGGGCGCCTGTGGCTCGTGGCGCCATCGAATGCCTTCGGCGGCTACACGGCCACGTTTCCAAAGGGGCGCGCCGAGCCGGGTCTGTCGCTGCAGGCGACCGCGATCCGCGAAGTCTGGGAAGAGTCCGGCCTGCACGTCGAGCTGACGGCCTGGCTGGGCGATTTCGCGCGCACGCAGACGTTCACCCGGTTCTATGTCGCACGCCGCATCGGCGGCCATCCGGCGCACATGGGGTGGGAATCGCAAGCCGTCCATCTCGTCACGCCGGCGCAGGCGCGTGTCCTGCTGAACCGCGACACGGACCGGGCCGTCCTGGACGCGCTGCTCGCATCGTGATCGGCGTTCGAAGTCCTGATTCATCGGATTCCTTGGTTTGCGACAGCGTCGCGCCGAGATGCAATTGAGTTACCTCAAGTTTGATGCACGATGAGCGAGACACGCTAAGTCTTTCCAATCTGTAATGTTCGCAATGGCTGCCTTAATGTCCGCCTCAGTTTCGGGGCGTACCGTGTCTGTTGCATTTGGGAAGTCTTTTGTTCGTCTCGCCAATCTTTCGAGGCCGTCGCATCGTGAAGTTAGCCGTTTTTCCGGAAGTCGCGCCGCCGTATGCCGGTGGCCTGGACATCGTCTCCGACGAACCCCTGCAGCACCGCCAAGTGCTGGACAAGCTCGATGCGCTGGGCCTGCGCGCGTACGTCGCATCGCCGCGGCTGGGGCATCCGTTCGTGCTGTCGATCGAGGCGGCGCACGCCTTCGTCGACGACGGCGACACGTTGAACCTGTGCCGCGACCTGGGCCTCGACACGGCCGCGCACCCGCACGATCTGGAACGCGAGATCGTGCTCGCGATGCTTGCCGCGCCGCGTCCGCTGCGTTTCGCGAGCGCCGCCGAGTTCCTGGCGGCGGTGGCGATCCGCCGCAACATCGTCGTGGACGCGCGCGCCACGCAGCTCACATTCGGCACCGCGGAAGCGGACCGCCCGGCCAGCCATTGGACGTATGACGAGGACCGCGGGTTCACGGTGCTGCCGGGCCGCCCGCTGGTGGAGGCGCTGACGCTCGCGACGCAGCCGGAAGCGGGCGATGGGCGCACGTACGCGTTCTCGTGCTATCGCGCGACGGAATACGTGATGCTGCTGGCGATCGCCCGCGAACTGGAACGGGTGAACCCGGCTTTGCTGGCGGCGTTACAGCGGCAGTGGGAAACGCGCGCCGTCCAGTCGGGCGCCTTCCACGACGTCTTCCTCGTCGAGTACGGTGCCTTCGATGCGCCGCTGCCGGCGCGCTGGTACGTGCCGGGCGACCGCGTGTGGTTCCGTAACCCGGACGCGCATTCGTCGGACGCGTCCGGCTACGAGGGCTCGTGGGTGATCTACCTGGGCAACGGCCTCTTCAGCAATTTCTGGCAGCGCGACCGGCCGTACAGCCTGGTCACGAAATGCCTCGAGATCTATCATTGGCGCGACGGCACCTATATCGATGCGGCAGGCGACGTGCGGATGAACGAGGCGATCGTCGCCGCGAAGGTCGCGGAAACGGCTGCGAATCCGGCCGCGCTGGCGCAGGTCGTCGCGCGCATGTCGCGCCTGCGCGATGGCCGTGGCGTGTACGCGGACGGCGGCTGCATCGATTTTTCGCGCGAGTTCGCGCGCAACGTCTGTCCGGGTACGGCCGATATCGTGCTGCCGGGTTGAGCGGACCGGCGCTACCGCAGTGGCGGCCCTTTACGGCTGCAAGACGTACAGGCCGGGCGCGTCGCGCAGCGCGCGGCTCGGCGGCGGTGGCGCGGTCAATGGACCCGCCAGCCGGGCGAGCCAGTGTTCCCACGCCGGCCACCAACTGCCCTCGCGGATGCGCGTGTCCGATTGCCAGCTGTCCGGATCGACGTAGGGGGCGTCGTGCTCGTGCGTGCTCATCTGGTAGGTGCGGCCCGGCCTGCCCGGCGGCGACACGACCCCCGCGTTGTGCCCGCCCGACGTCAGCAGGAACGTCACGGATGTGTCGCTCAACGGAATGATCTTGTACACGGAGCGCCAGGGCGCGACATGGTCCGTCATCGTGCCCACGGCCAGGATCGGGATGTGGATGTCGGTGAGCGCCACGGGCCGGCCGTCGACGAGGTAGCGCGAGCTCGCCAGGCTGTTTTGCAGGAACAGGTTGCGCAGGTATTGCGAGTGCATGCGGCACGGCATGCGGGTCGCGTCCGCATTCCACGAGGCGAGGTCGTTGGCCTTGTCGGGGATGTCGAGCAGGTAGTGGCGCAGGCGCCGCGACCAGATCAGGTCGTTCGAGCGCAGCAGCTGGAAGGCGCCCGCCAACTGGCGCGTGTCGAGGTAGCCCTGCTGCCACATGACGGCTTCGAGGAAGCTGACCTGGCTTTCGTCGATGAACAGCGATAGCTCGCCCGGTTCCGTGAAGTCGACCTGGGCCGCCAGCAAGGTCATGCTGGCCAGCCGCTCGTCGCCGTCGCGGGCCATCGCCGCCGCCGCGATGGCCAGCAGGGTGCCCCCCAGGCAATAGCCGCATGCGTTGACCTGCGGGGAACCTGTCTCGCGCACGACGGTGTCCAGCGCGGCCATCACGCCGAGGCGGCGGTAGTCTTCCAGCGACAGGTCGCGGTCGTCGGCCTGCGGGTTCTTCCACGAGATCATGTACACCGTATGCCCGTGCTCGACGAGGTAGCGCACGAGCGAGTTCTGCGGCGACAGGTCGAGGATGTAGTACTTCATGATCCAGGCCGGCACGATCAGCAGCGGCACGGCGTGCACCTGCGGTGTGGCGGGATCGTAGCGCAGCAGTTCGATCAGGTGGTTTTCCATCACGACCTTGCCGGGCGTGATGGCCACGTCGCGCCCGGGCCGGTGGCTGACGGGCGCGGACGTGCCCGCCAGCGCGCGACGCACGTCCGCGCCCGCGCGGACCAGCCCGTGCACGAGGTTCTGCCCGCCGCTGGCGAACGTGACCTGCTGCGCGACCGGGTTGGTGGCGATGAAGTTCGACGGCGCCACGCCGTCGAGCAGCTGGCGCGCGACGAACGTGACGACGTCGCCATGGTGTGACGACACGCCGCGCACGTCGTTCGTCGCCCGGTGCCACCATTGCTGGGTGAGCAGGAAGCCCTGGCTGAGCTGGTTCCAGGGCCACGCATGCCACAGCGGATCGTCGAAGCGCTTGTCCTGCGCGAGCGGCTGCACGGGCTCCGCCGGCGTGCCGAACATGGCGCTCGTGCTGTACTGCATCCAGCGCTGCAGGTTGCTGACGGCCTGGACACCGAGTTCCATCTGCTTGGCGGGCGACAGCAGCAAATGGCTGGCCCAGTCGTACCACGCGCCGGCCAGCGCGGCCGGCGACACGTAGCCGGTCAGGCGGCCCAGCGCCGCGTTCAGCGCGAGGTCGATGTGGGCGTTCGCTACGCTGGCCTCCGGGTAGTGCGGGCGCGGGCCTCCTTGCCACGTGCTCGCTTCACGCCGCTGCTCGCTGGGCGGAATATGGGACAGGATGTTCATGGCACCTCGGCCGGGATGGAGAAGGGAGTGTGCATCACGCTTCCTTTCGCAGGATCATACGCCTTTGACCACGCTGCGGCCGCTTGGTGCCGTGCCGAGGACACCGGACGTTTGATGCAGCTCAGGTATAAACCCGGCGGTCGATTTACCATGCTCTTCGGCGAGGTAGCAAAGCGGTAATGCGACGGCCTGCAAAGCCGTTCAGACGTGTTCGACTCACGTCCTCGCCTCCAATCTACACTCCACACTCACTGCCATTCCCGCCAGCAATAACCGCCCGGCACGCCACACGTGCGCAGCAGATGAAGCAGCTCGGCAGGCGTACAATGTTCCGCATTGGACGTTTCGCGATGAACATTCACGCACGAGGAGCCGCCATGGAAACGACGCACCGCATCCCCACGTACGACGACGCCGGCAAGCTGCTGCTGCGCCTGCTGCTCTCGGTCCTGATCCTGTTCCACGGCGTCTCCAAGCTCATCGGAGGCGTCGGTTTCATCAGCGGCATGCTCGCGAAGGCGGGCCTGCCGGCGGGGCTCGGGTACCTGGTCTATATCGGCGAGGTCGTCGCGCCGCTCCTCATCCTCGTGGGCCTGTACACCCGCGCCGCCGCGCTGATCGTCGTCGTCAACATGATTGTGGCGCTGCTGCTCGTGCATACCCACCAGTTCTTTACGGTGAACGACACCGGCGGCTGGGCGCTCGAACTGCAGGGCATGTACCTGGGCAGCGCCGTCGTGATCGCCTTGCTCGGCGCGGGCCGCTACAGCATCGGGGGCGCGGGCGGCCGCTGGAACTGACGGGCTGAAGCCTCAGCGCCCGGTCGCCAGCGCCGCCACGTTCTCCGTCCCGTGCGGCGGGATGTCCGGATCCCAGCCGCCGCCGAGCGCCTTGTAGGCCGCCACGGCGGCGTGTGCCGCATCCGTCTGCGCCTGGGCGCGGGCGTCGGCCGCGCCCAGCAGGGTTTCGTCCGCATGCAGCACGTCGATCAGGCTCGCGGCGCCGCGCCGATACGCAGCGAACGACGACGCACGCGCACGCGTGAGCGCATCTTCGCCGCGGACGAGGACGGCCGCTTGCTGCGACCGGTGGGCGAGTGCCGAGAACGCGTTTTCGACGTCCTCCGTCGCATGCAGCACTGCCAGCCGATACGCGGCCAGTGATTCCGCTTCGCGACCGCGCGCCTGGCCGATCTGGGCGTCGATCCGACCGAAGTCGAACAAGCGCCAGCGCAGGCCCAGCACGGCCGCCTCCTGGCTCGCGCCCGCACTGAACAGATGTCCGGCCGACAGCGTCGTCGCACTGCCGAGCAAGGCACCCAGCGACACGTGCGGGTAATACTCGGCCATCGCCGCGCCGATGCGCGCATGCGCGGCCGCCACGCGCCGCTCGGCGGCGATCAGGTCGGGGCGGCGCCGCAGCAGGTCGGCAGGCGACCCCGTCGCACCGATGGCCGGCACGGCCGGGATCGCGGCGGGCGCGCGCAAGGCGTCGCGGTGCGTGCCGGGCGGCGTGCCCAGCAGCACGTCCAGCGCGTTCAGCGCCGCGTCCAGGCCTGCCTGGAGCGCGGGTACGGCCGCTTCGGCCTGCGCCAGTTCGCCTTCCGTCTGGCGCACCTGGGCGTCGGACGCCACGCCCTTGCCGTACAAGAGCCTGACCTTGTCCAGCAGGTCCCGGCGCGTCCTGACCTGCTGCTCCGCGATGGCGAGACGGGCCTGCAGGCCGCGGATGCCGATGTAGACGTCCGCCGTCTGGGCGGCGACGGCAAGCCGGACGGCGACTGCGTCCGCCGCCGACGCCTGGTAGTCCGCCCGCGCCGCTTCGCGGCCGCGGCGCAGGCCGCCGAACACGTCGATTTCCCAGCTCGCGGTCACATTGGCCTCGTAGGCGTTGCCCCAGCGGTCGGCGCCCGGTCCCGCAGCGACGAGCCTGCCGACCTGGGTTTCGGTCGACTGGTAGGCGCGGGCGGCCGAGCCGGTGACGGCCGCGGACGGCAGCAGCGCCGCGTCGGCCGCGCCGAGGCCAGCGCGAGCCTGGGTCACGCGTCCCGCCGCCTGCGCCAGGTCGAGGTTCTGTTCCAGCGCCAGCGCGACGTAGTGCGCCAGCTGCGGGTCGCCGAAGCCGTTCCACCACGCCGCCTGCACCGTTGCCGGACCTTGCGAACCGGGCACCTGCCCGACGTAGCGGTCGGGCAGGGGCGCGTCCGGGCGCCGGTAGTCTGGGCCGACGGCGCAACCTGTTGCCAGCACGGCAACGGCGGCCGCCGCGAGCGAGCGGATGGGGAACATGGCGTATCCTTCAAAATATGGTGACGAGTGACCATAATACGCATTAGTCACACTTTGTCAAACAGCCGCTCCGCACGTTAAGCTATGGCCATGAACACCTCCATCCAATCCGCCCCGCCGAGCCGGGGGCCGTCGGACCACGACGTCCGCACCCAGGTCGTCGAGGCCGCCACCGAGTATTTCGCCCGCTATGGCTACGAAAAAACGACCGTCTCCGACCTGGCCAAGGCGATCGGGTTTTCCAAGGCCTATATCTACAAATTCTTCGATTCGAAGCAGGCGATCGGCGAAGTCATCTGCGCCAATTGCCTGAACGGCATGAAGCAAGCCGTCGACGAGGCCATCGCGGACGCGACGAGCGCATCGGACCGCTTCCGCCGCATGTTCCGGGCATTTGTCGATGCCGGCACGCAGCTGTTCTTTGAAGACCGCAGGCTGTACGACATCGCGGCGGCTGCCGCCCGCGAGCCGTGGCCTTCGGTGCAAGCGTACGAGCGCTACGTCGAGGACCTCGTCACGCGGATCGTCCGCGAAGGGCGCGAAACGGGCGAGTTCGAGCGCAAGACCCCGCTCGACGAGACGGCCCGTGCGATCTGTCTCCTGATGAAACCCTACGTCAATCCACTGCTGCTTCAATACAACCTCGAGGGCGCGGTCGATGCGACGGCCCTCCTGACCAGCCTCGTCCTCCGCAGCCTGGCACCATGATCCGTGTTTGTGACCATTGACTTATTTGGTCACTAGTAGAAGAATGTGGGCTTTCCACCAAAGGAGCTCCCATGTCCATACGCTCACGGGGTACGCACGCGCTGGTTGCGTTACCGATCGTCCTGGCCGCGTGCGGCGACAAACCACCCGCCGACCCACGCATGGCAGCGCCCGTCGTCGAGACGGCAGTCGTGCAGGGTGCCACGTCCACCGCGCCATCCTTCACAGGCGTCATCGGCGCGCGGGTCCAGAGCGACCTGGGCTTCCGCGTGCCGGGCAAGGTCGTGCAGCGCCTCGTCGACGCCGGCCAGACCGTACGCCGGGGCCAGCCCCTGATGCGCATCGATCCCGTCGACTTGAGCCTGCAGGCGCGAGCCGCATCCGACGCCGTGACGGCGGCCCGCGCACGCGCGCGCCAGGCGGGCGACGAGGAAGCCCGCTATCGCGACCTCGTGGCAGACGGTGCCGTGTCGGCCTCCTCGTACGACCAGCTGAAGGCGGCGGCCGATGCGGCCAAGGCTCAGCTGAGCGCAGCGGAAGCGCAGTACGACGTCGCCCGCAACGCCGCCGGCTACGCGCTGCTCGTGGCGGATGCCGATGGCGTCGTCGTCGACACCCTGGCCGAGCCGGGTCAGGTCGTCGGAGCCGGCCAGACCGTCGTGCGGCTGGCCCATGCGGGCGCGCGCGAGGCGATCGTCCACCTGCCGGAGACGATGCGTCCTCGCATCGGCAGCGAAGCGCAGGCCACGTTGTATGGTGGACAGGGCGGTGACCGCGCCCGGCTCAGGCAATTGGCGGACGCCGCCGACCGCGTGACGCGTACGTACGAGGCGAAATATGTCCTCGACGGGCCGCTCGCCGCGGCGCCCCTCGGCGCGACGGTCACCTTGCGCCTGCAGGGCGACGGCGCTGCCGACGCGAAGGCGCTGCGGGTGCCGGCCGCGGCCGTCGTCGACGACGGCAAGGGCAGCGGTGTGTGGGCCGTGGCAGGCAGTCCGGCCAAGGTGACGTGGCGCCGCGTCGACGTGCTGGGCATTGGGGACGACATGGCGCGTGTGACGGGCGAGCTGAAGTCCGGTGACCGCGTCGTGGCGCTCGGCGCACACCTGCTGCACGAAGGCGACAAGGTCCGCGTGGAGGGTGCGGCGCGGCAGGTGGCCGTCGCGGTCGCGGCGGGGGGCATGCGATGAGCCGCTTCAACCTGTCGGCACTGGCCGTGCGCGAACGGTCCGTCACGCTGTTTCTCATCCTGCTCGTGTCGGTCGCGGGCGTGCTGGCCTTCCTGAAGCTGGGCCGCGCGGAAGACCCGCCGTTCACCGTGAAGCAGCTGACGGTGATCACGGCCTGGCCCGGCGCCACCGCGCGCGAGATGCAGGACCAGGTGGCGGAGCCGATCGAAAAGCGCATGCAGGAACTGCGTTACTACGAACGCGCGGAAACCTATACGCGGCCCGGCCTCGCGTTCACGATGGTCACGCTGCTGGACAGTACGCCGCCATCCGATGTGCCGGACCAGTTCTACCAGGCCCGCAAGAAGCTGCAGGACGTGCAGGGCACGTTGCCGGCCGGCGTCATCGGCCCGATGGTGAACGATGAATTTGCCGACGTCACGTTCGCGCTGTACGCGCTGAAGGCCCGCGGCAAGCCCGCGCGCCTGCTCGCGCGCGACGCGGAAGCCCTGCGCCAGCGGCTGCTGCACGTGGCCGGCGTCAAGAAGGTCAACATCATCGGCGAACAGGCGGAGCGCATCTTCGTGTCGTTCTCGCACGACCGCCTCGCCACCTTGGGCCTCGCCCCGCAGGACATCTTCGCTGCGCTGAACGCGCACAACGTGCTGACACCGGCCGGCTCGATCGACACGAAGGGCGCGCAGGTGTTCGTGCGGCTGGACGGCGCCTACGACAACCTGCAGGCGATCCGCGACACACCGGTCGCGGCCCAGGGCCGCACTCTGAGGCTGGGCGACGTGGCGACGGTGGAGCGGGGCTACGAGGATCCGGCCACCTTCCTCATCCGGAACAATGGCGAGCCCGCGCTGCTGCTGGGCGTCGTCATGCGCGACGGCTGGAACGGTCTCGACCTGGGCAAGGCGCTGGATGCCGAGGTCGCCGCCGTCAACCGGGACATCCCGCTGGGCATGAGCCTGACGAAGGTGACGGACCAGGCCGTGAACATCAGCGGCGCCGTCGACGAATTCATGGTCAAGTTCTTCGTCGCGCTGCTCGTCGTGATGGTCGTGTGCTTCCTCAGCATGGGCTGGCGCGTGGGTCTCGTCGTCGCGACGGCCGTCCCGCTGACCCTCGCCGCCGTGTTCGTCGTCATGGCGGCGACGGGCAAGAACTTCGACCGCATCACGCTCGGCTCGCTGATCCTCGCGCTCGGGCTGCTCGTCGACGATGCCATCATCGCCATCGAAATGATGGTCGTCAAAATGGAAGAGGGCTATGACCGCGTGCAGGCATCGGCGTACGCGTGGAGCCACACGGCCGCCCCGATGCTGTCCGGGACGCTCGTCACCGCCATCGGCTTCATGCCGAACGGCTTCGCGAAGTCGACGGCCGGCGAGTACACGAGCAATATGTTCTGGATCGTGGGCATCGCGCTCGTCACGTCGTGGATCGTCGCGGTCGTCTTCACGCCTTATCTGGGCGTGAAGCTGCTGCCGGCGATCGCCAAGGTCGAAGGGGGTCATCATGCCATTTATGACACGCCGAACTACAACCGGTTCCGGCGCCTGCTGGGCACTGTGATCCGGCGCAAATGGCTCGTCGCGCTGGTCGTGGTCGGCACGTTCGTGCTCGCAGGTGCGGGCATGGCCATCGTGAAGAAGCAGTTCTTCCCGACGTCGGACCGTCCGGAGGTACTGGTCGAGGTCCAGATGCCTTACGGGACGGCGATCGGCCAGACGTCGGCCGCCGCCGCGAAGGTCGAGGCCTGGCTCGCGGCGCAGAAAGAGGCTCGCACCGTCACGGCCTATGTCGGCCAGGGTGCGCCGCGCTTCTACCTCGCGATGGCCCCCGAGCTGCCCGACCCATCGTTCGCGAAGATCGTGATCCGCACGGGGGACGAGCATGAACGTGAAGCGCTCAAGCAGCGCCTGCGCGCGGCCATCGCCGACGGGCTGGCGCCGCAAGCGCGCGTGCGCGTCACGCAGCTCGTGTTCGGTCCGTACTCGCCGTATCCGGTGGCGTTCCGCCTGTCCGGGCCAGACGCGGACACGTTGCGCACCATCGCCGCCAAGGTCGAAGCCGTGCTGCGCGCGAGTCCGCAGATGCGCACCGTGAACATGGACTGGGGCAACCGCGTGCCGACCCTGCGCCTGACGCTGGACCAGGACCGCCTGCAAGCCGTCGGCCTGACGTCGGCCGCCGTGGCGCAGCAGCTGCAATTCCTGCTGAGCGGCGTGCCCGTCACGGCCGTGCGCGAGGACATCCGTTCCGTGCAGGTCGTTGCGCGCGCGGCCGGCGACGTGCGGCTCGATCCGGCGCGCATCAATGCGTTCACGCTAGTCGGCGCGGCCGGCCAGCGCGTCCCGCTGGCGCAGGTGGGCACCGTCGACGTCCGGCCGGAGGAACCCGTGCTGCGCCGGCGCGACCGCATGCCGACGATCACGATCCGCGGCGACATCGCCGACGGCCTGCAGCCGCCGGACGTCTCCGTGGCCATGGAGCACACGCTGCAGCCCGTAGTTGCCGCGCTGCCGGCCGGCTACAAGCTGGAGACGGCCGGATCGATCGAGGAGGCCGGCAAGGCGAACCGCGCGTTGCTGCCGCTGTTCCCCATCATGCTCGCGTTCACGCTGCTGGTCATCATCTTCCAGGTGCGCTCGATCGCGTCGATGGTGATGGTGTTCGCGACCAGTCCGCTGGGCCTGATCGGCGTGGTGCCGACGCTGCTGCTGTTCCGCCAGCCGTTCGGCATCAATGCACTCGTGGGTCTCGTGGCGTTGTCCGGCATCCTGATGCGCAATACCTTGATCCTGATCGGGCAGATCGATCACAACCGGGCGGATGGACTGGCGCCGTTCGACGCCGTCGTCGAGGCGACCGTGCAGCGCGCGCGCCCCGTGATCCTGACAGCGCTGGCTGCGATGCTGGCCTTCATCCCGCTGACGCATTCCGTGTTCTGGGGCACGCTCGCCTACACGTTGATCGGCGGGACGTTCGCCGGCACGATCATGACGCTCGTGTTCCTGCCGGCGATGTACGCCATCTGGTTCAAGATCGCGCCGGCGCCGGCGCGCACGCCGGCGCCCGTCGTGGCGGAGATTACGGCTGCGCCGCCTGCGCCGGCACCACGTTGACCTGACGGATCGCGCCATCCGCGCCGTACTCGAGCGGCGCGATGGCGATCGCGCGGCGCCAGCCGCTGCCGCCGGGCAGCAGGTTGTCGTGGTAGAACAGCCAGCTCTTGCCGTCGTGCTCGACGATGGCCTGGTGGTTCGTCGAGATGTTCAGGTAGTCGAGCACGACGCCGCGGTAAGTAAAGGGGCCCATCGGCGACTTGCCCGTCGCATACAGGATCTGGCCCGGCCAGCCCGACGAGAACGTGTAGTAGTAGATGCCGTTGTGCTCATGCATGAACGGCGCCTCGCCGTATTTCTTCTTCGGGTCCGATGCCGGCATGCCTTCGATGTCGACGATGCGGATCGGGCCGTCGAGCGAGATCATGTCGGGCTTGAGCTTGACGACCTTGGGCACGCGCGTGCCGAAATACATGTACGCCTGGCCATCCTTGTCGATGAACACGGCCGGGTCGATTGGCTCGTCGCCCGCGTTGACGTCGCGCGCGCGATCGACCAGCGCGTCCTTGCGCGCGTCGACGAAGCCGCCGTCCGGGCGGTCCGACACGGCCACGCCGATGCGGTCGCCGCCGACGGGCGCGTAGAAATAATACTTGCCGTTGCGGTAGGCCGCTTCCGGTGCCCATGCCTTCGCGTCCGGGCGCGCCCACTTGAACACGGTGACCGCGAGCGGCACGCCGGCGTCGTGCCACGTCTTCATGTCGCGCGACGTGTACAGGCGCCACGTGGTCGAGTCCCAATACTTGCCGGAATTCGACGCGTCGTCCGTCGCGTACAGGTAGAACATGCCGCCGTCCTTGGTCTTGAAATAGTGCGGCGACGGATCGGCGGCGAAGCGCTGCGAGATCGGATGTGCGGCCTGCGGAGATTGCGCGAAGGCGGGCAGAGAGAGTGCGAACAGTACGGCGGCGAGTCGGGTCATGATTGGTTCCGGTAACGATGTCCAGCGATGCTAAACCCGCACGTGCCACCGTAGCAGCGCGTATCCGAATATTTCATAGCTGAATACGAATTTGATATCGATAACGCGCGCCGGCAACGAAAAGCCCGAACGGGCCATGTGGCGCGTTCGGGCTCCGGGCATCGGCCGGCGCGAGGCCGGCCTGGCACCGATCAGAACTGGTTCATCGTGTTGTGCTTGCCGCCGGCCTTCAGCGCCGCTTCACCGCTGAAGTATTCCTTGTGGTCGTCGCCCAGGTCCGAACCGGACATGTTCTGGTGCTTGACGCAGGCGATGCCCTGGCGGATTTCCTTGCGCTGCACGCCGGCCACGTAGCCCAGCATGCCCTGGCTGCCGAAGTATTCCTTCGCCAGGTTGTCCGTCGACAGGGCGGCCGTGTGGTACGTCGGCAGCGTGATCAGGTGGTGGAAGATGCCCGCTTCGCGTGCCGCATCGGCCTGGAACGTGCGGATGCGCTCGTCGGCGACCTTGGCCAGGATCGAGTCGTCGTACTCGGCGCTCATCAGGTGGGCGCGGTCGTAGGCCGACACGTCTTCGCCGCGGTCCTTCATGCCGTCGTACACCTGCTGGCGGAAGTTCAGGGTCCAGTTGAACGACGGGCTGTTGTTGTACACGAGCTTCGCGTTCGGGACGACCTTGCGGATTTCCTTGACCATGCCGCCGATCTGGCCGATGTGCGGTTTCTCGGTCTCGATCCACAGCAGGTCGGCGCCGTTCTGCAGCGACGTGATGCAGTCCAGGACGCAACGGGCTTCGCCGGTGCCTTCGCGGAACTGGAACAGGTTGCTCGGCAGACGCTTCGGCCGCAGCAGCTTGCCGCCGCGCTGGATGACGACGTCACCGTTCTTCAGTTCGGCCGCACCGATTTCTTCCACGTCGAGGAAGCTGTTGTACTGGTCGCCCAGGTCGCCCGGTTCCTGGGTGACGGCGATCTGCTTGGTGAGGCCCGCGCCCAGCGAGTCGGTACGCGCGACGATCACGCCGTCGTCGACGCCCAGTTCCAGGAATGCGTAGCGCACGGCGCGGATCTTCGCGAGGAAGTCCTCGTGCGGCACGGTGACCTTGCCGTCCTGGTGGCCGCACTGTTTCTCGTCGGACACCTGGTTCTCGAGCTGGATGCAGCAGGCGCCCGCTTCGATCATCTGCTTGGCCAGCAGGTAGGTCGCTTCCGCGTTGCCGAAGCCTGCGTCGATGTCGGCGATGATGGGCACGACGTGGGTGACGAAGTTGTCGATCTTGTCCTGGATCGCGGCCTTCGCGGCGCCTTCGGCGGCGTCCAGCTGGCGGAACAGGCCGCCCAGTTCACGGGCGTCGGCCTGGCGCAGGAACGTGTACAGCTCCTTGATCAGCGCGGGGACGGCGGTCTTTTCGTGCATCGACTGGTCCGGCAGCGGGCCGAATTCCGAGCGCAGCGCGGCGATCATCCAGCCCGACAGGTACAGGTAGCGGCGGTCGGTGTTATTGAAATGCTTCTTGATCGAGATCAGCTTCTGCTGACCGATGAAGCCGTGCCAGCAGCCCAGCGACTGGGTGTACTTGGAGGAGTCGGCGTCGTAGTTCGCCATGTCGCGGCGCATGATGGCGGCCGTGTAGCGGGCGATGTCGAGGCCGGTCTTGAAGCGGTTCTGGGCGCGCATGCGGGCCGCGGATTCAGGATTGATGGCATCCCAGCCGCTGCCGTAGCGCTGCTTGAGGGAAGCGATGGCCTGGATATCGTTTTGGTAATCGGACATGTCGAACTCCATGAAAAGTGAATCGAAAGTGGTGAAGCGCATGGGTTCATCATAAGAGATCCGGGCTGGTTAAATCTTCTGTCTTATATAAGAGTTGAGAATAAAATTAATCGAACATTTTCAATGAGTTAGCTATTGCATTCCGCAATGTGGCAAATAATTTTGCGGAATGGAATATTTGTCCCGTCTGCTGAAAGAACAAAATTCCACATCGTGGAACGCTATTCAGCCGAGTGAAAAATGCAGCGCGGAGGCGGGCGGGCAGGCGCGGAAAAGGGCGGGGAAGACGGGGTGCGAAGCGGCGGGATAAAAAAAAGCCCGCTGTTCGCGGGCTTGAATCTATTTTCTTGGAGGAAGATAGAGGAGACAGGAACCATGATGCTGCATCGCACCACAATCGTCCAATGATTGTTCGTGATAGCGGTTATCTACCGGACGCATGACTGCCGGGTTGCGCCAGCGGGACGGTGCGGGGCGCGTCCATGCGGCGCGGCTAGCACCGCCGGCGCGGCGGCGCATCCATCCAAAGACGGAGCCGGCATTGCGGCGGCCGGTGTAGATTCGGGCGATCCGAACTCGCCCCAAAGGCAATCCCATGACGACTTCCGATATCGACCTCGCCGACGCCCGCGCCGCAGCGGCGTCCGCGCAAGCAGACGGCCGCGACGACACCGTGCGCATGGCGGGCCGCGTGCTCGTCGGCGTGCTGTTCCTGTGGGCCGGCATCGACAAGGTGCAGGGTTGGCCGGGGGCGCTGCAGGAAGTGGTGGCCGGCGGGCTGCCGGCGCCCGTGCCGACGCTGGCGCTGACGATCCTGCTGCAGGTTGCGGGTGGCGCCGCGATCGTCGCGGGCCGGCTGTTGAAACCTGCGTGCTGGGCGCTGGCCGCGTTCACGGCGCTCGCGACCGTGCTGTATCACGGCTTCTGGCACGCGACCGGCGCGGCGCGCCACGCGGCACTGATTCCGTTCATGGAGCACGTGTGCATCGTCGGGGGCCTGCTGGTCGTGTCGACCTTGGCGCCGCGACGCCGCTGATCAGCCTTCGATCAGGCCGCGCCACACGACGCGGTTGCGCCCGTCCTGCTTGGCGCGGTACAGGTGCTCGTCGGCCGCCTCGAACAATTCGGCCGCGCTTTCCGGCCCGTAGCCGCCCAGCGTCGCACCGCCCACGCTGACCGTGAGCACGGACGCCACCTGCGACGCCGCGTGCGGCATTTCCAGCGCGGCGATGGCCGCGCACACGTCGTCGACCAGGTGGCGCGCCTGGACGCTGTCCGTATCCGGCATCAGCAGGACGAGTTCCTCGCCGCCGTAGCGCGCCGCCAGGTCGGCCGGGCGGCGCAGGCCTGCTGCCGCCGCGCGAGAGACAGCGCGCAGCGCGCGGTCGCCGGCCGGGTGGCCGTAGAAGTCGTTGTATTGCTTGAACGCGTCGATGTCGAGGAGGGCCAGCGACAGCGGCCAGCCGTTGCGCTGGGCGCGCTGCCATTCCTGCGCGTACATCTCGTCGAAGCGGCGCCGGTTCGCCAGTTCCGTCAGGCCGTCCACGTGCGCCAGCCGCTCCAGCATGCGGCGCTGGCGAACCAGCTGCAAATGCAGCGCCACGCGCGCCATCACGACGGTGGCGTTGAACGGCTTGGTGATGTAGTCCGACGCGCCCAGCTTGAGGCCGATCGCCTCGTCCTCCGGCCGGTCCAGGCCCGAAATGAAGATCACGGCGATCTGTTCCAGCTGCGGGTCGGCGCGCAGGCGGCGCAGGACTTCGTAGCCGTCCAGGTCGGGCATCATCACGTCGAGCAGGATCAGGTCGGGCGCGTGGCGCGCGGCCCGTTCCAGCGCCTGCTCGCCGTTTTTCGCGAGCAGCACCGTGTATTCCGGCTTGAGCAGCTCGGCCAATACCTGGCGGTTGATCGGATCGTCGTCGGCGATCAGGACTTTTTGCGGTTCCACGTTCATGATGCAGTCTCCGCCTGGGTGTCGACGGCCCGTTCGAGGACGTCGAGGTGGACCAGCGCGCGTTCGTACTCGATCTCGTCGACGGCGGTTCGGATGGCCGCCAGCGGCGCCGCGTGGCGCGCATCCGGCAGTGCCGCCTGCAGCTCGGCCAGCGCGTCCTCGGCGCGCGCGTCGTCCGTTTCCAGGAAGCCCCGCAGGCGCGCCAGCAGGGCGCCCGCATCGAGGCCGCTCACCGGCGGCGCCTGGGCGGCGTCGATGCGCGCGAGGCCGGACAGCACGCTGTCCAGCGCGACGATCAGGTCCGGCGCCAGCACCGACACGCGCTCCGCGCGGCCGCTGCGCAGGTCGTGCTCGAGCGTGTCCGCCAGCGCGGCCAGTTGGACGGCGCCGATGTAGGCGGCGCCCGATTTCAGGTTGTGCGCCAGCGACTGCAGCGGCGCATAGTCGCCGTGCGCGAGCGCGTCGCGCATCAGCTGCGGTGCCGTCACGTATTCCTGCAGGAAGCCGGCGATGCGGCGGCGCAGGCGCTGTTGCTGGCCGCCGGCGTTGGCCAGCGCGCGGTGCCAGTCCACGCCGCGTACGACGGGCAGCGCCGGCGCGGCGGTCACGGGCGCGGGTGCGGACGCCGGCATCGGCGCGGGCGCGGGCACGGCGCGGCCTTCGAGACGGCGTGGATCGATCCACTTGACGAGGGTGCGCAGCAGCACGTCGGGGTCGATCGGCTTGACGACGTGGTCGTTCATGCCGGCCGCGAGACTCCGTTCGCGGTCGCCGGCCATCGCGTGCGCCGTCATGGCGACGACGGGCAACGTGGCGCAGCCGGGCAGGGCGCGGATGGCGCGCGTGGCCGTGAAGCCGTCCATCCCGTGCATCTGGATGTCCATCAGCACGAGGTCGTAGTCGCCGCTCTGCGCCATGCGCACGGCTTCCTGGCCGCTGGCGGCGGCGTCCACGTGCATGCGCGCCAGCGCGAGGAAGTCCAGCGCCACTTCGCGGTTGTTGGCGTTGTCGTCGACGAGCAGGATGCGTGCGCCGGCCAGGCGATCGGCGTCGGACTGGCGGCCGGCCGGCGCCTGGCTGCCGGCGTCGGTGGCGGGCGCCGCCAGGTCGGGGCGGAGCACCTGCAGCAGGCTGTCGTACAGCAGCGCCGGGCCGACGGGCTTCGTGAGGAAGCCGGACAGCGGCAGGTCGCCTTCCTGTTGCAGCACGCCTTCGCGGGTGCACGCGCTGACCATCAGGATCGCGGGCGGCGCCGTGAAGCGCGCATCGGCGCGGATGCGGCGGATCGTTTCGACACCGTCCCAGCCCGGCATCATGTAGTCCATCAGCACGACCTGGTACGGCGCGTCGTCCGAGACGGCCTGCGCCAGCCGGGCCAGCGATTCCTCGCCCGACGCGACGGCATCGGCCTGGATGCCGAAGCCGTCCAGCATCTCGACGAGGGCGTCGCGCGCGCCGGGACTGTCGTCCACGACCATCACGCGCATGCGCTGCAGCTGGCTGCCCGGCGCCGGCGCGGCGGAGGCGGAAGCATCGGCGATGCCCAGCGGGACGGTGAAGCTGAAGCGGCTGCCCACGCCCGGCGTGCTCGTGACGGTGATCGTGCCGCCCATCAGCTCGACGAGCTGCTTCGAGATCGACAGGCCCAGGCCCGTGCCGCCGTATTTGCGGGTGATCGAGTTGTCGGCCTGGGTGAACGACTGGAACAGGCGCGCCAGCTGGTCGGCGTCCATGCCGATGCCCGTGTCGCTGACGGAGAAGCGCAGCACGACGCGGCCCGCCGCGCGCTCGACGACGTCGACGGCGACGACGATCTCGCCGTCCTCCGTGAACTTGACGGCGTTGTTGGTCAGGTTGATCAGGACCTGCCCCAGGCGCAGCGGATCGCCCACGAGGCGGCCGGGCACGCCGCGCGGCACGCAGAACACGAGTTCGACGCGGCGCGCATCGGTCTTGATGGCGGCGAGGCTGGACAGGTGCTCGAGCATGTCGTCGAGGTCGAACGGCACGACTTCGAGCGTCATGCGGCCGGCCTCGATCTTGGAGAAGTCGAGGATGTCGTTGATGATGCCCAGCAGGTGCTCGCCCGCGCCGAGGATCTTGCCGAGGTAGTTGCGCTGCTTCGGATTCGGGTCGGCCATGAGCGCGAGGCGGCTCATGCCGATGATGGCGTTCATCGGCGTGCGGATCTCGTGGCTCATATTGGCCAGGAATTCCGATTTCATGCGGGTCGCGGCCTCGGCGCGCAGCATCGCGTCCTGGATGCTCTTCGTGCGCAGGCCCAGGATGCGCATGAACACGAGCATGTCGAACGTGCCGCCGAACTGCGTGGAATTCAGGGTCCAGTAGGTGGCGTCCAGGCCGCCCTTGATGACCTGCGCCTGGATCGCCGAGCTGACGAAGCTCGCGGCCCAGCCGATGAGGAAGTAGATGCCGACCGTGTCGCCGCGGCGCGCGCGGTTGAAGGCGCCGGGAAGGCCCAGCAGCATCGGCATGATGCCCAGCGAGCCGATGATGGCGACGAGGGCGGCGTCGTGGATCAGGTCGAAGCCGAACGCGGTGGCGGCCAGCACGCACAGCACGGCGCCCGTGCGCATCAGGCGCGGGAAAACGCGGTCGACGCCGGGCCGCGTCAGCGCTTCGCCGACGAACAGGTAGCCGCCGCACGCGGTCATCAGCGAGATGATGCCGGTGGCGTGCACGGTGGCCCAGCCGCTCGCGCCCCACAGGTATTCGGCGCCCAGGCCCCACCACGCGACGTTGTACATGGCCAGCCCGCCGATCAGCAGCGCGTACTTGGCGAACAGGATTTCGCGCAGGTTGACCCATTGCGCGAGGCTGTACAGCAGGAGGCACAGGAACAGGCCAGTGAGGATGCCTTGCACGAGGCGGTCGTGCAGCGCGGCCTGGTAGAACGCGCCCGGCTTCTCGAAGCTGATCGGCAGGATCTTCGGCCCGTTCGTTTCCACCCGCAGCAGCACGTCGTAGGCCGCGTCCGGCGCCAGGAGCAGCGCGAACGACGGCACCGGTCCGCCGAGGGCGTCGGGGGCACGCGCGAGCGTCCGTTCCGATCCGGCCAGCGCGTGGCGCTCGATGCGGCCGTCACGCACGAGGTACAGGTCGACGCGGTTCAGCAGGCCGAAATCGACCTTGAGCGCCCACGCGCCGTTCGCGCCCGGCGTCGTGCGCACGGGGATGCGCACCCAGACGACGCCTTTTTCCATGCCCAGCGTGGCATAGGCCCCGTGCGGTGCGGCGAAGCGGCCGGGCGCGGCGGCGAGGGCGGCGGCGTCGAGGCGGCCGTCCGGGTCGCGCAGCAGGCTCGCGGCCGGCCAGGCTTCGATGTGCGCCGTGGCGTCGTCCAGCATCAGGGGGCCAGGCGCGGCATGCGCCATGCCGGCCAGCGACGACACCGCCAGCAGCAGCGCCAGCGCGAGCAGGCGCAGGCTGCGCGGGAACAGGGAAAAAGGTAGTGCAACCATCGTTTATCCTTGACGGGCGGCGCGCTGGGCGCGTCCGGTGAAGCGGCGCTCGAGGGCATTCGCCCAGCGCGGCGCGTTGGCGTCGTTCTGCCAGCCGTGCACGGCGACGCTGACCTGGTTCAAGAGGCTATCCGGCAGTTTCAGCGGGCGGGTTTCGTCCATCAGCAACTTGGCGGTGAGGTTGTAGCCGACGATGCGCGCGACGAGGCGCGAGATCGAGAAGCCGCGGAACACGAGGCGCCCGATCGCATCGATCGCGCGCACGAGACCGAAGCCCAGCGCGAACAGGATACGCGCCGGCAGCGACACGTGGCCATCGAGGCCCAGGTCGCGCGACGCGTCCTTGCCGATCAGGTGGCGCGTCAGCAGCACGGGGAACGATTTCAACGGGCGCAGCGGCATGTAGCGCTGCATCGTCGCGACGAGCGCGGCGGCCAGCGGCGGGCGCGGGTCCGGGTTGCGCGCCTGGCCGCGCGCGCGCGCCTGGATGTCGATGAACATGCGTTCGGCGTCGTCCATCGTGTCCGTCATTTGGGCGCGCTCGATGCCGAGCACGTAGCCAAGCACGTTCCAGGTGTGCAGGTACGCGCCTTCGTCGTCCTTCTCCAGGCCGAGCCCAAGGCGGCGCAGCCCTTGCAGGAACACGTAGTTGAAGGTCAGCAGCGTATAGCCCAGTTCTTCCTGGTTGCACGGCAGGCCGACGCGGTCGACATCCCAGCCGTGCGCGTACAGCACTTGCGGCATCGTGCGGCCGTGCGCCAGCAGACGGGGGACGCGGCGCGGCGCGACGAGGGCGTCGGCCACGTCACCGCGCAGCACGAGGTGGCGGATCATCGCGTGGATCAGGCGCACCTTGATGGCCTGCGCCACGCCGCCGCCTGCCGGATCCGTGAGGCCGCCGTGCATCATGACGGGGAAGATCATGGCGGCGGTGGCGCGCACGCGGTAGTCCGTGTGCTGTTCCAGTTCGCCGGCCACGTGCAGCACGGCCGCGAGGTCGGGGATCACGTAGCACTGCGGCAGGCTGGCGCAGAACAGCAAGGTGCACGACGCCATGCTCATCTCCATGAACAGCACTTCGGCCCGCGCGATGAGGGCGCGGTCGGCCCACTCGGGCAGCACGCGCGCCTTGGCGACGTACTCTTCCAGCGCGGCGGCCATGTCGGTCGGCAGACCGGGGCTGGCGGTCCAGGCGTCCAGGTCGCCGTTCAGCTGCCAGCGTGCGATCTCCTTGTTCAGCAGCGCGATCGTGTCCGTGTCCGGACCGCCGGCGCGGCCGGGACCGAGGATGCGCGCGATCGTGGCATCGGCCAGCGGGTCGGCGCGCAGCGCGGGATTGTCGAACAGCCCGGGTTCGAGGTTGTCGCGTTTCATGCGGCCTCCTTGAATGCTTGCGGTGCAGGGCCTGCGGCGGTGTCGCGTGCGTCGTTGGCCGGGCGGACCAGGATCCCGCGCCAGCGCAGCAGCCCGAGCGTGGCCGCCAGCAGCGGGAAGCCCATCGCGAACAGCGCGATCGTGCGCGCCTCGACGGGGTAGCCGAGCAGCACCTGGAACACCATCAGGCCCGCGTACACGGACAGCGGCACGAGCACGTGGCGCAGCGTCGCGCCGGCGGCCGCGGGGGCGCGCACGCGCGCGCAGCGGCGGAATGCGAACAGGATCGCGAACGCCACCGTCATCCAGCCGGCGAACCCCTGCACCGTCTCGCCGAACCACCAGCCGTCCTTCTCCGTCATGATCCAGGCCTTCAGCACGTACACCATGTACGGATCGACGCCCAGGTCGTAGCACGTGACGACCATCGCGCCCAGCAGCGCCATCAGGGCGTCGTGACCCAGGGTCTCGGGCCCGTCGACGGGGTCCTGCCAGACGATCAGGTTAGCCACGACGTAGCCGACGTAGGTCAGTGCAAACCACATCATCGGGATCACGACGGGCACGTCGAGCAGGCGCGGTCCGAGCACGGGCGTGTACGTGTAGCTGCCGAAGAACCAGCCGTACGACGACCCCAGCTGCTCGGCGAGCCAGCCGAAGGCCAGGGCGATGGCGACGAGGCGCGTGGACGCGGCGCCGCCCAGCAGGTGGGCCGCGCTGGCCCAGCTGCAGCCGAACATCGCCAGCGAGCTGGCGACGAGCAGGACGGTGCTCTCGCCGCCGATGCGCTTGGCGAGGACGAGCAGGAAGAGGACGAGCAGGGTGGCGGCGGCGATGGGCAGGCGACGGTGCGGCGACGGGGTCATGACAGGCTCCAGGGGCACGGCTGACGATCAATGCGGCCGCCCGGAGGGACGGCCGCGCTCTAAATCAGAAGCGGTAATCGAAGCGGACGTCGGCCGTGCGCGGTTCCGTCGGCACGGTGAGGCCGGAGGAACTGATCGTCATCGGCCGCACCTCGTTCTCGAGGTTGCGCACGCGCGCGAGCACGCTCCAGCGCGCGCCGTCCGGCGTCCAGCCCGCATGCAGGTCGGATTCCGTGTGGCCGGGCACGCGGAATTTCAGGCCCGCCTGCGGCACGCCCAGCAGATAGCTCGCGCTGGCATGGGTGCCGACACCGGCCGCCAGCTGGCCGCCGGCGAGGTGGAAGCGGTGTTCCCAGCCGAGCGCCAGCGTGCGTGCCGGCGTGCGGTCGAGCTTCACGCCGGACCACGAATGCACGCCGTCCGGCACATAGCCGACGTAGTGGGCGTCGAGCAGGGTGAGGGCGTACGTGGCCGTGTCGGCCCGCGTCGCGCGCACCTGGCCGTCCGCTTCCAGGCCGCGTACGGCGGCTTCGGCGGCGTTCGTCGTCTCGTAGCGCGGCCGGCCGTTCACGACGACTTCGTTGGACAGCTGCAGGTCGCGGTAGTCGTAGTGGAAGGCCGCGACGTTCAGGCTTGCGCGGCCGTCCCAGAAGCGCGTCTTGACGCCGGCCTCGTACGCGCGCACGGTCTCCGGGCGGTACGTGAGGCTGGCGGCCGGCAGCGCGGACGTCGGCAGGCAGCCGACGCCGTTGCGGGAGTCTCCCGCCACGCAGCCGTCGTTGAAGCCGCCGGCCTTGTAACCCGTGGCGACGGCACCGTAGACGAGGGTCGCGGGCGACAGGTCGTAGTCGAGGCCCAGGCGCCACGTCGTCCTGTTCGTCGCGATGCGGCCCGCGTTCAGGTCGCGCAGGTCGGTGGCCGCGTTGAACGTGGCCGCGCGCTGGTAGCCGATGTAGCCGGTGCGCGACTTGTCGTCTTCCGTATAGCGGGCGCCCGCGGTGGCGCGCAGGCCGTCGACGAGGCGATAGGTCGCCTGCCCGAACACGGCCTTGCTTTGCGAGCGCACGGGATCATTGGCGAACACATAGTACGGCGGCAGGCCGACGAGCTGCAGGTCGCGGAAATAATAGACGTCGCGCGCGCGCTCGCGGAACCAGTACACGCCGCCCTGGGCGGACAGCGGGCCGGTGCCGTTCGTCGCGAGGCGCAGTTCGTGCGAGTCCTGGTTGTAGCTGCCGTTGAACGGCTGGCGCACGCCCAGCGCGACGGCCGGCGCGACGCGGTAGTAGAAGTTGTAATCGTAGTCGTGGTCGAAGCTGCGGTGCGCGCCGAGCCACGACAGCGTGGCCGGACCCAGGTCCCAGTTCAATTCCGCCGTCAGGGCGGACGTCTTCTTGTGCGAATAGCCTTGTTCGAAGCGGGTGTTCGGCGGATTGAAGCGGTAGGTGAGGCGCTTGTCCGTGCTGTCGCCGTTCCACACGGGGTTGCCCGTCGCGATGCCGCTGTAGAAGTTCGAATCGGGCACCGTGCTGTCGTTGTTGCTGTTGTCGCGGCTCGCTTCGTAGCGCACGAGCAGCGATGCATTGTCGCCCAGCGCCAGCTTCGCGGACAGGCGGGCGGCGCGGTCGTCGCGGTCCAGGCCCAGCGTGCGCGGCGTGTTCGAGCCGTTGCTCAGGTACGGGTCGTGCTTGTTCCACGTGGCGGCGGCGCGCAGCGCCAGCACCGCGTTCACGGGCACGTTGACCATCGCGCCGACCTTGCGTTCGCCCCAGTTGCCGAACGTCGCGTTGACGTCGCCTTCGAAGCGGTTCACGGGCGCCTTCGTGATCACGTTGACGACGCCGGCCGTCGTGTTGCGGCCGTACAGCGTGCCTTGCGGACCGCGCAGCACTTCCACGCGGTCGACGTCGTACAGCGCCGTGTTCTGGCTCTGCGGCCGCGCGACGTAGACGCCATCGACCATGAAGGCGGCGGACGGGTCGCCTTTTTCCGTGACGTCCGCGTTCGACACGCCGCGGATCGTGATGCGCAGGCCGTCGTAGGAATTTTCGAGATAGGTGTTGGGCAGGCGCGCGGCGAGGGCGCCGGGCGTGTCGGCGCCGATCGCGTCGAGGTCCGCAGCGGTGAGCACGGACAGGGCTACCGGCGTCTTCGATTCCGGCGCCGCCGTGCGCTGCGCCGTGACGATCACTTCCTGGACGGCCGTGCCGTCCGCCTGCGCGCACGCGGGCGCGTGCAGTGCGCCGCACGCGATCGTCGATACCGATACGGCGAGCAGCTTAGGGTTCAACCGACCCCGTGTTGTTTTCATGGACTTCCCCAGTTTCTTGTAGTCGTTGCTTCGCCCGGTAGTTGCCAGGCGCCGCCTGCGTGGATTCTCGTGAGGCTTTATTGCAGGCGGGTGAAACGGAGGAGTCTAACAGGTAGTGCGAACGGGCAATAGTGTTGACATACCACAAATTGATACAGAAATGATTACGGGCCGTAGCATTTAAACCACGATTTGGTTAATTTTTTTGAAATGTTGATGGAAGTGCAGCGCTTCCGGCATGCGCGCCGGACAGGCGATGAGCCGCTGCCGCGGCGGCCGAAGCGCGGGGCGCCGTCAACAAATCCGCGCGCGGATAGGCCCAGCTCGGCACCGGTTGCGGGCATGGCGCCGCGGCGAGGGCCGCGTGGTCGATCGTGGAAAAGTTGCGGCCGCCCGGTGGACTCCAGCGCGCATCCGTCGCCGTCGTCGCGCCGACCGATGGCGCGCGGGCGAAGCGCATCCAGGCGTTGAAGTGGCAATTGGTCGCCTGCAGGCCGCGCAAGCGGGCAAGGTCGTCGCGCTCCTCGGCCTGCCACGCCAGTCGGGCGTCGGTGCCGACGGCCCGGCCGGCGATCGGCGCGGGGCAGTGGGCGACAGGCGTGATCGCGGGTGCGACGCTGAGCTGGCCGCGCCGCAGGTGGTAGTCGCCATGCGCCGCGTCGACGGCCACCGTCACGAACGACCAGCACAGCGGATTCGCGGGATACGCGGACAGCGCCGTGTCGAGCACGCGATCGTGCGGATCGAGGCGGACGACAGCCGCCGCGGTGATGGCGCGTGCCTCGTGCAGCGCGACCGCCTGGATGCCGACGAACGCGAGCGACGCGGCCAGTCCTGCGCCCGGCGCGGCGCGGCCGCGCGGTCCGTCCACGCGGCGCGCGATCCACGCCAGCGGCAGGCCGAGCGCCAGCAGCCCGGCCAGCGAGCCCCATTGCAGGAAGCCGGCCGCAGTCACGCTGATCGACACGGCCGCCAGCAGCGCGAGCAGCAACCCACGCGTCGTGCGTCCCCGCACGAGCGCGGCGAGCGGCACGCCGAACGCGATCCAGAACACGGGTTCGACGATGAACACGAGGTCGCCGTAATACCAGGACGGATCGAACGGCCAGAACGGATGGACGCCGTAGACGTTGAGGCCGTCCATCGCGATGTGCAGCACCGTGCCGACACCGGCCGTGACGACGGCCGCGCCGCGCGCGCGGCCGCTCGTGCGCAGCAACCGGCGCGCCGCGGGCCACAGCAGCCACACGAGCCCCAGCAGCACGACGATTTCGCCGCAGGCGCCCAGCAGCGTGTGCGTGTGGCCGCGGTGATGCAGCAGATAGCCCAGCGGCGGCGCCAGCAGGTGCGTGAGCACGAGGTCTAGATCGGGGAAATTGCTCGCCAGGCAGCCGAGCACCAGCAGCAGGCGCGTACGCACGCGCTGGTCGTCGGGAGACGTTTCGGGGGCGACGCTGCGGTCGATCAGGGCGCCGATGCCGAGGCCGACGACCGAGTGGGTAATATTATCCATCCTGCAATCTTACCCAAACCGCAAGACGATGTGCGGGCTAGGCCAGCGCCAACGTCGCGACATAACCGTCCGGCATGGCGAGCGGCCGGCAGCGGCACGCTGCGAGCCGGGCATCGAGATCGGCGCGCCACTCCGCCAGCGCCAGGCCCCGGCACTTGAGACGCGCTTCACGCTCGCTCCACGCACGCGCGAACGCGGCGGCGCGCGCGGGCGCGGGAACGCGCGCCAGCGCGGCCGCGGCGGCGGGGCCGAGGTAGTCGTGGGCGACGGCGTGCCAGTCCGGCACGTCCGCCACGCGCATCACGTCGATGCCGGCGTCGCCGTCGAGGCGTAAGGCGGCCACGGACACGTCGCCATCATGGCTGATCGCGAGATCGACGTGGCGACCGTCGTCGATGCGGGCATACGGTGCCTCGCCCGGTTCGCCGCACAGCCGGATCCGGGAAACCGGCAGCGCAAGCGCGTCCGCCAGGGCGGCCAGCAGGGCGGTGCGGATCGTCTGCCTGGCGATCGCGCGGTCCTTCATGCCACGCACGCCGACGACGTGCACGTCCGCGCCGGCGGCCGGCAGCGCGAGCCGGCCATCCGACCACCAGCGGACGGACACGGCCTCCATCACGCGCGCTGCGGCGCCGCAGGCAAGCCGTTCCACGCGGTGGCGGCGGGGATGTGCTCGCCCTTCATGACGAGGGTCAGCGGGCCGATACGGGCGTTGTCGCCGACCTTCGCGCTGTACAGCACGGCGCTGCGCGGGCCGAGGTAGACCTTGCTGCCGATGTCGACGTGGTCGATCTTCATTACGCGGTCTTCGAACAAGTGCGTCTGCGGGCACGACAGCGCATTCAGTTCGCTGTGGTCCCCGATCGTCACGCAGTCGAATTCCGTGATGTCCGTCGTGTCCATGTACACGCCGCGGCCGATGCGGCAGCCGAGCAGCTTGAACGCGAGCGGCAGCCACGGCGTGCCGCGCAGGTAGCGCATGAAGTTCGGCACGGCGATGCCTTCGTACATATTCGTCACGCCCTCGGACAGCCACACGAACGGCGTCCACATGGGCTCCGCGCGTTTTTTATAACGGCCCAGCAGCAGCCATTTGAACGCGAGCACGAACAGGTAGTTGCCGATGCCGTAGGCGAGGCTGATGAGGGCGAGGTCCCAGACGACTTCGCCCCAGCGGCCGGCGCCGGCGATGGGCATCAGGTCCAGCACGACCGTGTAGCCGACGGCGATGACGACGGCGTGCGGCGCGACGATGCGAAAAGCCTCCACGAGCGCGCGGCCCAGGCGGCGTGCGGGCGACGGCCGGTACGTCAGGTGCTCCGGATAGCCGCTCACCTGTTCGCGTGCCGGCAGGTGGATCGGCGGCGAGCCGAGCCACGTGTCGCCGCCCGTCATGCGCTCGTTCGCCGGGGCATGCGTGTGCACGCCCACGAGGACGCCTTCCGGCAGCACCGTGCCGTCCGGGATGTAGCTGCCGTTGCCCACGAAGCTGCGGTTCGAGACGACGGTCGCTTCCATCGTCATCCAGCCGCCGTCGATCTGCTCGTCGCCCAGCATGACGGCATCGGCGATGAACGTCTCGTCGCCCAAGGTGAGCATGTCGGGGACGACGCCCAGCGCCGTCGAGATCTCCGCGTCGCGCCCGACTTTCGCACCCAGCAGGCGATACCAGAACGGCGCGAACACGGTCGCGTAGATGCCATGCAGGACGTTCAGGCTCGATTCCTGGATGTGACTCACGAGCCACTTCTTGCAGTACGCATTGCTGTGCACCGCCGAGCGTCCCGGCATCATGCGGGGCAGGAAGCCCCAGCGGATGGCGGCCGAGACGAGCATCGTCAGCGCGATCAGCACGGCGGACGCGGGCAGCGCCAGCACGAAATAGCGCAGCAGCTGGCCCTGGATCGAGTTCTGCGCCAGGATCGGCATCGTCCCGCGTTCGTCGAACCAGTCGATCAGCACGAAGCTGGGGAAGACGGGCATGAAGAACAACGTCGCGACGAGCAGCATGCCGAACATGAAGAACAGCGCCTCGCCCACCAGGCGCGCGCGGCTGACGACGGGGCGGGGCGGCAAGGTGGACGGATCGAATGCGCCCGCGTCGCGCGCGGGCGAGCCGCCCCACACGCGGCCGTCCGGTACGCTGGCGCCGTCCGGCAGCGCGGACTGGCCTTCCAGGTGGCCGCGCCGGCCCACGCGGGTATTCCCCTCGAGGATCGCGTACGACGACACGCACGCATCGTCGTCCAGCGCGATCGTGCCGAGGATCAGGCGGCCCCGTTCCACGCGCGCGTTCTCGAAGTTGGCGGCGTTGCCGATGCTGACGTTATCGCCGATGTCGAGCAGGTCCGGGGCGCGGATCGTCAGTGAACCGATCACGACGTCGTGCCCGACCTTCGCGCCCAGCAGCCGCAGATACCACGTGTACAGCGACGAGCCGGCCAGCAGATACGTGGGCGCGGCCTCGACGAGCCGGTCGGACAGCCACCAGCGGAAATACGTCGCGCCCCACAGCGGATACACGCCCGGCTTCAGGCGGCCCGCGACGAGCCACTTGCCGCCGATGGCGAACACGAATTCCAGCAACGTGGCGAGCAGGAACACGACGATCGACGCGGCGATGGCGCGCGGCACCGAATCGCCCGGATCGCCCGTGAAGAAGTGGTACGTGAAGAACGGCGCCAGCCACTGTGCCATGCGCAAGGTGATGAGCACCGGGACGGTCGCCAGCTGGGCCACGCCGCACAGCCAGCGGCGCGTGTTGTCCGGCGGCGTCCAGTCCGGCTCGATGGCCGCGGTGCCCGCGGCCTGGTCGAGGCCGGAGGCGATCGCGCCGATCTGGCGGTGCTGGTAGATGTCGCGCACCGTCACGTGGGCGAAGCGCGGATCGGTGCGCAGCGCCGTCGCGAGGCGGGCGGCGAAGAACGAGTGGCCGCCGAGGTCGCTGAAGAAATCCAGCTCGCGCCGGATCGGCTGGCCCGGGAACAGCTTGCCCAGCGCCGCGAACAGCGCTTCTTCTCCCGGCGTTTCCGCCGCGTCCGACTCGGCCGGATCGCTGGGGAGCGGGGCCGACAGGGCCATCGCCTTCAGCGCCTTGCGGTCGATCTTGCCGGACGTCAGGCGCGGCATGATAGTCAGGCGCTCGAATCGGCTCGGCACCATGTACGGCGGCAGCTTGCCGGACAGCGCGCGGCGCAAGGTGGCCGGTGACAGCTGCTCGTCCGTTGCGCCGGCGGCGGGCACGAGGTAGGCGACGAGGCGGTCGATGCCGTCGTCCTTGCGCAATAGTACGGCCGTCGTGCCGACGCCGTCCTGCTGCGCGAGCTGGGCTTCGATCTCGCCCAGTTCCACGCGAAAGCCGCGGATCTTGACCTGGTCGTCCGTGCGGCCCAGGCACACGACCTGGCCGTCCGGCTCGATGCGGGCGAGGTCGCCCGTGCGGTACAGCCGCGGATCGTCGGGGCCGGAGCGCCACGGGTTCGGCAGGAATTTCTCGGCCGTCAGGTCGGGGCGGCCCAGGTAGCCGGACGACAGGCCCGGCCCGATGATGCACAGCTCGCCCGTGTCGCCACGGGGCAGGATCTGCAAGCCCTTGTCCGTCTCCGTGTGGATGACGAGCAAGCCGTAGTTCGGCAGCGGCGTGCCGATCGTGATCAGGCGGCCGGGCTCCAGCCGCGCGAGGCTGGCGGACACGGTCGCTTCCGTGGGGCCGTACGTGTTGAACATCTGGCGGCCCGGCTTCGAAAAGCGCTCCACGACCGTCTCCGGGCACATCTCGCCGCCCAGGTTGATGATGCGCAGGCTCGGCACGTCGTCGGCGAACAGCGCCAGCAGGGTCGGCACGGCATGCAGCACGGTGACATGGTTCTCCGCCAGCAGCCGCGGCAGCGCTTCCGGATCGCCGGCCGTTTCCTTCGGCCCGATCCACAAGGTGGCGCCGACGAGGTAGGAAATCCAGATTTCCTCGAACGACATGTCGAACGCGACGGAAAAGCCCTGGTACACCTTGTCCGACGCTTTGACGCCCAGCACTTCGTTCTCGCTGCGCAGGAAGTGGCAGATGCTGCGCTGGTCGATGAGGATGCCTTTCGGCTTGCCCGTCGAGCCCGACGTGTAGATGACGTAGGCGGGCGCGTCCCCGGCGACGTGGCCGCGCCGGCGCACCGTGTCGCCGTCGGGCGCGGGCGCGAGCAGGGTTTCCGCCGTGTGGATCGGTTGCGTCACCGGGCCCAGGCGGTCGCGCATGCGCTCGCTGCTGACGAGGGCAGGGGAGCCGGCATCTTCCATGCAGACGAGGAGGCGCTCGACGGGGGTGTCCTCGTCGACTGGCAGCCAGGCGGCACCTGCCTTGGCGATGGCGGCCTGCATGACGAGCAGGTCGATGCCGCGCGGCATCCACAGGCCGACGATGTGGCCGGGCCGGATGCCGGCGTCGATCAGGCGCGACGCGGCCAGTCCGGCCTGCGCGTCGAGCTCGGCGTACGTGAGGTGGCGGTCGCCGGCGATCAGGGCAATCTGGTCGGGCGCGCGGCGTGCGCTGGCCTCCAGCAGGTCGGCCAGGATTTCGTCGCGCAGCAGCTCGGGCTGGTGCGGACCGTAGAGGACATCGGGATGCCGTGTGAGAGAAGAAATATCGTTCATCAACGGCTACAGTTGGGGTTGGTCGTGAGGTTTATCAAGCGAGAACACGATGCTCATCAATGCGAATCTAACAATCCTGGCGGCCACATGCGCGCAGGGTACCTCATTGTAACGGCCGGGCGTCGCAACGTTTTTCTTCACTCGTGTGCCGGACCGGGCGACCGGCCGCACCACGGCGTTCACGGAGATGAAAATGCTGCACTCGCACAATGCACCCTTGCTCAGTCGTGGTGCATGAAAGCCCCGGGAAAAATCATATTCCTGGCGCGGATGTCTGCTATTCAAACAATAAATTATCGTTCGATTGTGCGATGCAATATATTTAAGTCGTAGCAGCAAACCTTTCGAACCTCTGCCTATTGGAGCTCATGATGAACGCCAAACTTCGCATCGCCGCTGTCGCAACCGCCCTGTCGCTGACCACGTTTGCCGCCCACGCCGCCGAGCCGGTCACCTCCTCGCGCTCCGCCCGCTGCGCCGCGCCTTACTACCCGGCCTCGTGGCAGGACGACGGCATCCAGGGCCGGGTCCGGGTCGCCGTGCTCGTCGGCGCGGACGGTTCCGTGCAGGACGCGAAAGTGGTGGAGTCGAGCGGCTACCGGACCCTGGACAGGGCGTCGCTGCGCGCCGGCTACCATTGCACGTTCGCCGCGCCGAAAGCGGGCGACAGCGCGGCCGTGTGGACCACGGTGCAGTACAAGTGGGTCTCGAACTGACGCAGGCAGCGTGCGACGCCGGTCTGTCGCATCAGCGCAGCCGGTTGGGCATTTTTGATCCACATCAAGGATAGCGCCACGCGTGATTTCATAAAATTTCCGTAGATCAATTATTCCTCCGGAAATCAGGGAGTCACGCGTGCGCACCAACCTGCCCGTCACGGGCATCGAATACCCATTGCGGGATGGCCAATCCATCGTGTCGAAAACGGACACGAAAGGCCGCATCACCTACGTCAACCCCGCGTTCATCGAGGTCAGCGGCTTCACGGAAGCGGAGCTGACCGGCAAGGCCCACAACATCGTGCGCCACCCCGACATGCCGCCCGCGGCGTTCGCCGACATGTGGCAGACGCTGCAGGCGGGCGAGCCGTGGACGGGTCTCGTCAAGAATCGCCGCAAGAACGGCGACTTCTACTGGGTCACGGCGAACGTCGTACCGATCAAGGAAAACGGCACGACGGTCGGCTACATGTCGGTGCGCACGCGCCCGGCGCGCGCCGACGTCGAACGCGCAGAAGCCCTCTACAAACGCATGCGCGAGGGCCGCGCCGACGGTATCGCCATCCGCCGCGGCGCCGTCGTGCGCACCGCGTGGTGGGCGCGCCTGCAGGGCCTGCGCCAGCTGCCGCTGGGCCGCCGCCTGGGCATCATGATGGGGACGCAGGCCGCGCTGATGCTGCTGCTGGCGGGTGCCGTGCAGGGCTGGGGGTGGCGCGCGGCGGCGCTGGCCGGTGCCGTCCTCACGCTCGTAGCCTGGGCCGAGCTGCAGCGCGCCATCGTGACACCCATGCGCCGGGCGCTGGACGCCGTCCACGCGCTGGCCGGCGGCGACCTGTCGCATCTTCCCGCGCCGGGCCGCGACGACGAGATGGGCCGCCTGCTGCGCGCGCTGCGCCAGCTGAACGTCAACCTGACGGCGATCGTGGGCGACGTGCGCGCCGGCGTCGTCTCGATCGAGGCGGCCACGCGCGACATCGCCGAGGGCAATATGGATCTCGCGCGCCGTACGGAATCGCAGGCCGCGAGCCTGGAGCAGACGGCCGCGAGCCTCGCGCACATCGCGGCGGCCGCGGGCCGGAACACGGACAGTGCGGAGCGCGCCGACGGCCTGGTGGGCGAAGCGTCGCGCGTGGCGGGGCGGGGCGGCGACGCCGTGCAGCAGGTGGGCAGCACGATGGGCCAGATCAGCGGGTCGGCCACACGCATCGTGGACATCATCGGCCTGATCGACGGCATCGCTTTCCAGACCAATATCCTCGCGCTGAACGCCGCGGTCGAGGCGGCGCGCGCGGGCGAGCAGGGCCGCGGCTTCGCCGTCGTGGCGGGCGAAGTGCGCAGCCTCGCGCAGCGCTCGGCCGGGGCGGCGAAGGAGATCAAGGCGCTGATCGAGGATTCCGTGCACAAGGTCGGGCAGGGCAACGAGCTCGTCGACGCGGCGGGGCAGACGATGCGCGCAGTCGTCGCGTCCGTGCGGGACGCGGCGGCGATCATGGGCGACATCACGACGGCGTCGCGCACGCAGAGCCACGGCATCGCGGAAGTGAACGCGGCGCTGGCGCAGCTGGACGGCATCACGCGCGAGAACGCGGGCCTCGTCGAGGAATCGGCCACCGCGTCGGCCAGCGTGGCGGAGCAGGTGGGGCATCTGGGACAGGTGCTGTCCGTATTCAAGCTGGCGCGCTGATGGCCGGGCGGGCCAATCCTGTTGCGTAGCAGGCCCGGCTCGGCGGTTTTTGATGCAAGTCAAGGATTTTGCGAAGCCGCCTCAATAGACTCACCGCATATGTTACGCGCCGCCGGCCAGGAGTTTCCAAGATGTTCGATGCAGTCCCCGCAACCGCTTCCGCCACCGGCGAGCCCACGGTCGAGTTCGACGCGGACCTGATCGCCCGGCTGAGCCGCAACGGTCCGCGCTACACGTCGTACCCGACGGCGGACCGGTTCACGGAATCGTTCGGCTACCGCGATTTCCTGCGCGCCGTGGCCGACCTGCGCACGCGCGGCGCCGGCAAACCGCTGTCGCTGTACGTGCACGTCCCGTTCTGCGCCACCGTCTGCTACTACTGCGCCTGCAACAAGATCGTCACGAAGGACCGCGCAAAGGCGGCCACGTACCTCGCCTACCTGAAGCGCGAAATCGAGATGCAGGGCCGCCTGTTCACGGGCATCAATGACGTGGAGCAGCTGCACTTTGGCGGCGGCACCCCGACGTACCTGTCCGACGGGCAGATGGACGACCTGATGGCGCACCTGCATCGGTGCTTCCATTTTGCGCCCGACGCCGAAGGCGAATACTCGATCGAGGTCGACCCGCGCACCGTGTCGGCCGAGCGCGTGCACAGCTTGCGGCGCCAGGGTTTCAACCGCATCAGCCTGGGCGTGCAGGACTTCGACGAGGACGTGCAGCGGGCCGTCAACCGCATCCAGCCGGAGGCGGAGACATTGGCCGTCATCGCGGCCGCGCGCGCCGCGGGTTTTCGTTCCGTCAGCATCGACCTGATCTACGGCCTGCCGAAGCAGACGCTGGACACGATGCGTGTCACGCTGGACAAGGTCGTCGCCGCCGCGCCCGACCGCATCGCCGTCTACCACTACGCGCACCTTCCGCACCTGTTCAAGCCGCAGCGCCGCATCATCGATGCCGACATGCCCGCCAGCGCCACGAAGCTCGCCATGCTCCAGCTGTGCATCGAGCGGCTGACGGGGGCCGGCTACGTCTACATCGGCATGGACCATTTCGCGCGGCCCGACGACGACATCGCCGCCGCGCTGCGCCAGGGCCGCCTGCACCGCAATTTCCAGGGCTATTCGACGCACGCGGACACGGACCTCGTCGCCTGCGGCGTGTCCGCCATCAGTGCCGTGGGCGCCACGTACAGCCAGAACGTCAAGACGCTCGATGCCTACTACGATGCGCTCGACCGCAACGAGTTGCCGGTGGCGCGCGGCGTACGGCTGTCGATGGACGACGCGCTGCGCCGCAGCGTGATCCAGAAGCTGGTGTGCCAGTTCGAGGTGTCGATGGACGCGATCGAACTCGCGTTCCCCATCGTGTTCCGCACGTATTTCGCGGCCGAGCTGGCGCAGCTGGCCGGGCTGGAACGCGACGGACTCGTGGAGGTCGGCGACGACTGGATCACGGTCACGTTGAAGGGGCGTCTGTTGATCCGCAACGTGTGCATGGTGTTCGACCGCTACCTGGCCACGCGCCCGGCCGGCGTGCACTCGAAGACGGTGTGACGGCATGAACCTCGTCGCCCTCGTTCCCGTGTTCGTCGTCGGCCTGCTGGGCAGCGTCCACTGCGCCGGCATGTGCGGCGGGATCGTCGGCGCGCTGTCCGTGGCGCCCAGTGTCGGCCGCGTCGTGCCGGTGAAAGTCGTGACGGCGCGCGCGCCGCTCGCCAACGTCCTCGCGTACAACACGGGTCGGATCGGTAGCTACATGCTGGCCGGCGCGCTGGCCGGCGGCCTCGCGCAGGGGGCGAACGCGCTCACGCGGCTGCCCGCGCTGCAGGCTGGTGCGTACTGGCTCGCGAACCTGATGCTCGCGGCGCTCGGCCTGTACCTGATGGATGCGTGGCGCGGCCTCGCGCGGCTGGAGCGGGGAGGGCAGGTCGTGTGGCGCGGCGTGAAGCCGCTGCTGCGCACGATCGGGCCGCTGGACGGCCCTGGCCGCATGCTCGCCGCGGGCGCCGTGTGGGGCTGGCTGCCATGTGGGATGGTGTACAGCGTCCTCGTCACCGCGATGCTGAGCGGCGGCGTCGCCAGCGGCGCGCTCGTGATGCTGGCGTTCGGGCTCGGCACCTTGCCCATGCTGCTGGGCCTGGGCCTCGCGGGCACGCGCCTGCGCGCCGCGCTCGCGCGCCCGCGCGTGCGGCACGCGTGCGGCGCCCTCGTGCTGGGCTTCGGCCTGCTGGGCCTCGCGCGCGCGGCCGACGGCCTGCCGCACGGCTGGATGCAGGACGTGTGCCTCGCGCCGGGGACGCACGCATGACCGCCGCCTGCGTCGACGACGTCGCCGCCTGCTACCACTGCGGCCAGCCGGCGCCGGCGGGGAGTCTCTGGTCGGCCGTCGTGGACGGCGCGGCGCGTACCATGTGCTGTCCCGGTTGCGCGGCCGCGGCGGAAGCGATCGCGGACGCGGGCCTCGCGGATTACTACGGGCAGCGTACCGCGTTCGTCGTGCCGGCCGCCGACGATGCCGACCTCGCGCGGCTGCGCGCCTACGATGACGTGGTCGACGCTGGTGACGCCGTGTTCACGGTCGAAGGCATCCGCTGTGCCGCGTGCGTGTGGCTGATCGAACGCCGCGTGGCCGCGCTGGCCGGCGTGACGGAAGCGCTGCTGAACGTGGCGACGGAACGCTTGCGCGTGCGCTGGGACCCGGCCGCGTGCCGCGCGAGCGACATCCTGGCCGCGCTGCGCACGATCGGCTACACGGCGTATCCGCTCGACGCGCAGCGCCAGGCCGCTCACCTCGAGCGCGAGCGCAAGACCTTGTTCCGCCGCCTGTTCGTGGCGGGCCTGTCGATGATGCAGGTGATGATGTACGCGTTTCCCGTCTACCTGGCGACGGACGGCACGATGGACGCGGACATGCGCGCACTGATGAACTGGGCGGCGCTGCTGCTCACGGTGCCGGCCGTCGGCTACGCGGCGTGGCCGTTCCTGCAGGGCGCGTGGCGCGACGTGCGGCGCTGCGTCGCGGGCATGGACGTGCCGGTCGCGCTGGGCATCCTCGCCGCGTTCGGCGCGAGCGCGGCCGCCGTCGTGCGCGGCCGGGGCGACGTGTACTTCGATTCGATCACGATGTTCGTGTTCCTGCTGCTGGGCAGCCGCTACCTGGAACTGGACGCGAGACGGCGCGCCGCCCGCGCGCTCGAGGGTCTGCAGCGGGCGGCCCCTGCGACGGCGCTGCGCATGGCCGGCTGGCCGTCCGCACGCGCGACGGACCTCGTCGCCGCCGAGGACCTCGTGCCGGGCGACGTCGTGCTCGTCGCGCCGGGCGAAGCGGTGCCCGCGGACGGCAACATCCTCGAAGGCGACACGGAGATCGACCTGGCGCTGCTGACGGGCGAAAGCCGCACGCGCGGCATGGGCCCGGGCGACGCGCTGCCCGGCGGCGCCGTCAACGTCGCGCAAGCGATCGTCGTGCGCGTGACGAGCGGTGCGCGCGACAGCACCCTGGCGCTGCTCGTGCGGCTCGTCGAGCGGGCCGGCCAGAACAAGCCCGCGCTGGCGCTGTGGGCCGACCGCGTGGGCGCATGGTTCGTGCTCGCGCTGCTGGCGCTGACGGCGCTCGTGTTCGCGTTCTGGCAATTCGTCGATCCGGCGCGCGCGTGGCCGGCGGCGATCGCGGTGCTGGTCGTGTCGTGCCCGTGCGCGCTGTCGCTGGCGACGCCGACGGCGCTGGCTGCCGCCACCGACCGCCTGCTGCGGCGCGGCGCGCTCGCCGTCAAGCCGCACGTGCTGGAGACGCTGGGGCGCGCGACGCACGTCGTGTTCGATAAGACGGGCACGCTGACGCATGGCCATCCGATCTTGAGTCAAACGACGACGTTCGGCGGCGCGAGCCCGCGCATGGCGCTGCAGCTCGCGGCAGCGCTGGAGCAGGGCAGCGCGCATCCGCTGGCGCAGGCCATCCGCGATGCAGCCGGCCCGCCGTTGCTGGCGACCGGCATGTGGCACCACGCGGTGGGACAGGGTGTCGAAGGCGAGATCGGCGGCCGCCGCTACCGTCTCGGCAACGCGGCGTTCGTCGCGGGCCTGGCCGGCGGCGCTGCGCCGTCCGCGCCGGCCGGTGGCGCCACCGCCGTATGGCTCGGCAGTGCCATGGGCTGGACGGCGCGCTTCGATCTCGTCGACGCATTGCGGCCGGAGGCACCCGCCATCGTGGCCGGGCTGCGCGCGGCCGGCAAGACGGTGCTGCTGCTGTCCGGCGACGACGACGGGCCCGTGCGCGAGGCGGCCGCGCAACTCGGCATCGACCACGCGCTCGGCAATCAGCGGCCGGAGGACAAGCTGGGCGTCGTGCGCGGTCTGCAGGCGGAAGGCGCCGTCGTGGCGATGGTCGGCGACGGCATCAACGACGCGGCCGTGCTGTCGGGCGCGGACGTGTCGTTCGCGATGGGGCAGGGCGCGCAGCTGGCGCAGTTGCACGCGGACTGCGTGCTGCTGGGCGACGGCCTGGCGCCGCTGGCCGCCGCGCTGGACACGGCGGCGGCCACGTTGCGCGTGATCCGCCAGAACCTGGGCTGGGCCATGCTGTACAACGCGACCGCGATCCCCGCGGCCGCGAGCGGATTGCTGAATCCGTGGCTGTCCGGGGCGGGCATGGCGGCCAGTTCGGCGCTGGTCGTGCTCAACGCGCTGCGGCTGCGGCGCTGAGGCGCTGAGGAGAAAGTGATGGAAGCCTTGTATTTGCTGGTGCCGTTGTCCGTGATCGTCGTCGCGTTCGCCGTGTGGATCTTCTTCGGCGCGGCGGACAGCGGGCAGTTCGACGACCTCGAAGGGCCCGCCTTGCGTATATTGAACGACGAGTAGGGTGGACGGGTTCCCCGTCCACGCGGTGATACGCGACGGCTCCGATGTCGTGCGCGAGAACGGAGCCTCTAACGATCACCGCGTGGACGGCCGAGCCGTCCACCCTACATGCTGGGCCCGCGCCCCGTGCGCTGATCGTGCTCGATCCGCTCCTGGCACGCGATGCACGTCCGCACCGTGGGCGTGGCAAGCAGCCGCGCTTCCGGAATCTCGCGTCCGCACGACTCGCAGATGCCGATCGCCCCTGAATCCAGCCGGCCGATCGCGGCATCGATCTCGTGCAGCAGATTCGTCTCGTGCTCGGCCAGGTGTTCCTCGTTATGGCTGAGCATTTCGCCGGCCGGCGCGTCGTCGTTCTGACCCATGTGGGCGTTCGGCGCGATCGCGGGGCGGTCGTCCGTATCGCCGGCCGTGCGCGCGCGCACCGTGGCGAGCACGTCGTCGCGGCTCTTGTGCAGGCGCTTGCCGAGTTCTTCGTGGAGTTGCGGTGAGATTGGCGGCATGGTCGTCGTCCTTTGTGTCGGTCAGTTTGCGGTCGGTGTGGCGGGACCATCGAGCCTCATGTTTGACTCAGGTCATCTCGTCCCTTCGTAACGCCAGTCTGCTTTCAGCAACACGGAAGCAGCGCGCTTCTTCCTTCGACCCAATCTGGACTTTTTGATTCACATCAAGGATTTCGAACCCCCAGGAAACCTACCCTGACGGTGTCATCTTTTCTTCTTATCGCAGGGAGTGCATCTTGGACAGCAGTCTAAACTATAACGACAAGATCGTGCGCCAGTTTGCCATCGCCACCGTCTTCTGGGGCGTGGTGGGCATGCTGGCGGGCGTGTGGATTGCCGCGCAGCTCGCCTGGCCGGCATTGAACTTCGACATCCCATGGCTCACGTACGGACGGCTGCGGCCGCTGCACACGAACGCGGTGATCTTCGCGTTCGGCATCTGCGGCCTGTTCGCCACGTCCTATTACGTCGTGCAGCGCACGTGCCAGGTCCGGCTGTTCTCGGACAAGCTCGCGGCATTCACCTTCTGGGGCTGGCAGGCCGTGCTCGTCTCGGCCGCGATCAGCCTGCCGCTGGGCTTCACGCGCGGCAAGGAATACGCCGAGCTGGAATGGCCGATCGCCATCCTCATCGCCGTCGTGTGGGTCGTGTACGCGATCGTGTTCTTCGGCACGATCGTCAAGCGGGCCGTAGCGCACATCTACGTCGCGAACTGGTTCTTCGGCGGCTACATCCTCGCGGTGGCGATCCTCCATATCGTCAACGGCATGTCGATGCCGGTCAGCTTCATGAAGTCGTACTCGATGTATGCCGGCGTGCAGGACGCGATGATCCAGTGGTGGTACGGCCACAACGCCGTCGGCTTCATCCTCACGGCGGGCTACCTCGGCATGGTGTACTACTTCATCCCGAAACAGGCCGAGCGTCCCGTGTATTCGTACCGCCTGTCCATCGTGCACTTCTGGGCGCTGATCTTCACGTACATGTGGGCCGGCCCGCACCACCTGCACTACACGGCGCTCCCGGACTGGACGCAGTCGATCGGCATGGTGTTCTCGCTGATCCTGCTGGCACCGTCGTGGGGCGGCATGATCAACGGGATCATGACCCTGTCCGGCGCCTGGCACAAGCTGCGCTCCGACCCGCTGCTGAAGTTCATGATCGTTTCGCTGTCGTTCTACGGCATGGCCACGTTCGAGGGCCCGATGATGTCGATTAAAACGATCAACTCGCTGTCGCACTACACGGACTGGGGCATCGCCCACGTGCACGGCGGCGCGCTGGGCTGGGTCGGCTTCATCACGATGGGCTCCCTGTACTACCTGATCCCGCGCCTCGCGGGCAAGAAGCAGATGGCCAGCATGGCCCTCGTCGAGACGCACTTCTGGCTGGGCACCATCGGCATCGTGCTGTACATCGCCGCGATGTGGATCGCCGGCGTCATGCAAGGCCTGATGTGGCGCGCCGTGAACCCGGACGGCACCCTGACATACACCTTCGTCGAAGGCGTCAAGGCGACCTATCCCTACTACGTGATCCGCTTCGGCGGCGGCCTGATGTACCTGAGCGGCATGTGCCTGATGGCGTACAACACGTGGCTCACGCTGCGCGGCACGCGGACGTCGGTGGTGCGCATCCCGGCGCCGCACCACGCCGCCGCGCACGCCGCCCCGGAACACGCCTAACCGGAACCCGCAGGAGAAACCATGAAATTCACCCATGAGTGGATCGAGAAGAACCCCTGGCTGCTGATCGGCCTGATCCTCGTCGTCGTGTCGTTCGGCGGCCTCGTCGAGATCGTGCCGCTGTTCTTCCAGCATTCGACCACGGAGCCCGTCGCCGGCCTGAAGCCGTATTCGCCGCTGCGCCTGGCCGGCCGCGACGTCTACATCCGCGAAGGCTGCTACAACTGTCACTCGCAGATGATCCGCCCCTTCCGCGCGGAGACGGAGCGCTACGGCCACTACTCGGTCGCCGGCGAATTCGTCTACGACCACCCGTTCCAGTGGGGCTCGAAGCGCACGGGCCCGGACCTCGCGCGCGTGGGCGGCCGCTATTCGGACGAATGGCACCGCACGCACCTCGACAACCCGCGCGACGTCGTGCCGGAATCGAACATGCCGGGCTATCCGTGGCTCGCGCAGACGAAGCTGGACCCGCAATCCATCGTGCCGAAGATGCGCGCGATGCAGCGCCTGAACGTCCCCTACACGGAGCAGGACATCAAGGATGCCCCGGCCCAGCTGGCCGACAAGACGGAGCAGGATGCGCTGGTCGCCTACCTGCAGGGTCTCGGTACGCAAATCAAGAATCGGAATTAGGAACTGACATGGCCATCGAACACATTTTCGACGACGCGAGCCGCGTGATGACGATCGTGAGCTTCACCACCTTCCTAGGCATCCTCGCGTGGACATATCTGCTGCGCGACGAGCGGGACTTCGCCGCCACCGCCGCGCTGCCGTTCGCGGATGACGACGTGGAGGACGATTATGTCTGACTTCACGAGCGGTTTCTGGAACTGGTACGTCACCCTGATCACGGTGCTGGGCATCGCCGGCTGCGCGATCCTGCTGTGGTCGCAGTCGCGCCACAAGGTGCGCCTGGACGACAAGGGCCAGCCGGAAAAGACGACGGGTCACGTGTGGGACGAGGACCTGACGGAGCTGAACACGCCGATGCCGCGCTGGTGGATGGTCATGTTCTATCTGACCATCGTGTTCGCCGCGGGCTATCTGATCCTGTATCCGGGCCTCGGCAGCTATGCCGGCCGGCTCGGCTGGCAATCGACGGGCGCCTACAAGCAGGAGCTGGCGAAGGCCGATGCGGACTACGGTCCCCTGTTCGCACAATACCTGAAGCGTGACCTGAAGGACGTCGCGGCCGATCCGCAGGCCCATGCCATGGGCGAGCGCCTGTTCCTGACGTATTGCGCGCAATGCCACGGCTCCGATGCGCGGGGCAACAAGGGCTACCCGAACCTGACGGACACCGATTGGCTGTACGGCGGCGAGCCGTCCGTGATCAAGGAAACGATCATGAAGGGCCGCAATGGCGTGATGCCGCCGATGGGCGCGGCGCTCGGCTCGGACACGGACGTCGAGAACGTCGCTCACTATGTCCTCAGCTTGTCCGGCGCGCCGGCCGACCCGATCAAGGTCGCCTACGGCAAGTCGAAGTTCGCCGCGTGCGCCGCCTGCCACGGCGCCGACGCGCACGGCAACCAGATGATCGGCTCGCCGAACCTGACGGACAAGGTGTGGCTGTACGGCGGCAGCCCGGAGACCGTGATGGAAACCATCCGCAAGGGCCGCAACAACACGATGCCGGCGTGGGGCGAATTCCTCGGCGAGGGCAAGGTCCACGTGCTGGCGGCCTATGTGTGGAGCCTGTCGAACATGCAGGGTGTGCAACCTGGGGTGCAGCATGGAGTAGCGGCAAAATGAATGCGTTGGCGCCGAAGGAAGCCGTCATCAAGATGTACGCCAAGCGCGAAGCGATCCACCCGCGCGAGGTGAAGGGACGGTTCGCCACGTTGCGGTGGACCTGCGTCTGGCTCACGCAGGCCCTGTTCTACGGGCTGCCGTGGCTCTCGATGCACGGCCGCCAGGCCGTGCTGTTCGACCTCGGCGCACGCAAGTTCCACCTGTTCGGACTGGTGCTGTGGCCGCAGGATTTCATCTATCTCGCGGGCCTGTTGATCATCTGCGCCTACGCGCTGTTCCTCGTGACGGCGGTGGCGGGGCGCGTGTGGTGCGGCTATGCGTGCCCGCAGACGGTGTACACGGAAATCTTCCTGTGGATCGAGCGCCGCATCGAAGGCGACCGCAGCGCGCGCATCCGCCTCGACCGCCAGCCGTGGACGGTGCAGAAGGTCGCGCGGCGCACCGCGAAGCACCTCGCGTGGGGGCTTGTGGCGCTGTGGACGGGCTTCACGTTCGTCGGCTATTTCACGCCGGTCCGCGCGCTGGGCGACGCGGTGGCGCACCTCGGGCTCGGCCCGTGGGAGACGTTCTGGGTGCTGTTCTACAGCTTCGCCACGTACGGCAACGCGGGCTGGATGCGCGAGCAGGTGTGCAAGTACATGTGCCCGTACGCCCGCTTCCAGAGCGCGATGTTCGACCACGACACGCTGATCGTCAGCTACGACGGGGCGCGTGGCGAACCGCGCGGCGCGGCCCGCGATGCTTCGCGCGGCGACTGCATCGACTGCTCGCTGTGCGTGCAGGTGTGCCCGACCGGCATCGACATCCGCAACGGCCTGCAATATGAATGCATCGGCTGCGCCGCCTGCGTCGACGCGTGCGACAGCGTGATGGACAAGGTGGACAAGCCGCAGGGCCTGATCCGCTACGCGACAGAGAATGCGCTGGCCGGACACTGGAGCGCGAGCCAGATCCGCGCGCGCGTGCTGCGTCCGCGCACGATCGGCTACGGCCTCGTGCTGCTGCTGATGGCGACGGGCATGAGCACGGCGCTGGCGCTGCGTACACCGCTGAAGCTGGACGTGATCCGCGACCGCGGTTCCATGGGCCGCGAAGTGGACGGCGGCCGCATCGAGAACGTGTACCGGCTGCAGCTGATGAACACGGGCGAACGCGACCACCTGTTCCGCGTTCGGGTTGCCGGCATCCCGACGGCGGCCGTCGTCGACGAAGACGTCGTCGAGCTGGCCGGCGCGTCCGCGCGCGCCGTGCCCGTGCGCGTACGCGTGGACCATCACGCCGCCCACACCGGATCGAACGCGCTGACGTTCAGCGTGACGGCCGAGGACGACCCCGCGCTGCACGTGACGGAAAAGGCCGTCTTCATCGTGCCGCGCTGAACCACCATAAGGACAAGACATGCACGCGACGACAACAACCGACGGGGCCAGGCCCTGGTACACCCACCGCTGGCCGTGGTTCCTGATGCTGGGCCCCGCCACCGTGCTCGTCGGCGGCGCCTACGTCACGTGGCTCGCCGTCGGGCATCCGGACGCCCTCGTCGTCGACGACTACTACAAGCAGGGCAAGGCCATCAACCAGGACCTGCGGCGCGACCGCGCGGCTACGGCACTGGGGCTGTCGCTGCACGCCGACTACGACCCGCGCTCCGGTCGCCTTTCCGGCCGGCTGGCGGGGAAAGCTGCGGGGCCGGTGGCACCGTTCACGATCTATCTCGCGCATCCCACGCTGCCGCAGCGCGACCTGCGCGTGTTCGTGCGCCCGGCGGCCGACGGCACCTTCGCCGTGGCGCTGCCCGCGCTGGAGCGGACGCACTGGCAGGTGGTCGTGGAAGGATCGCTGCGCGACTGGCGCCTGGCGAAAGGGTGGGATGGCGCGGCGCCGCTCACGATCGTGGCGGACGCGCCCTGAAAAGACAGGCGCGGTGGCGCGTCACGCCATCGGGCTGCACTGCTCCGTGCCCGCCGCCATCGCCTTCAGGCGCGCCGGTTCCAGCAGCTCGACTTCGCGCTTGTCGACGTGCACGAGGCCCAGCTTCTTGAAGCGCGACAGCAGGCGGCTGATGCTTTCGATCGTGAGGCCCAGGTAGTTGCCGATGTCCTCGCGCGACATGCGCAGCTGGAAGCGCGTGGGCGAATAGCCGCGCGCCGCGTAGCGGGCGGAGAGGTTCACGAGGAACACGGCGAAACGCTGCTCCGCGCGCATATTCCCCAAGAGGAGCATGACGTTCTGCTCGCGCGTGATCTCGCGGCTCATGATGCGGTGGAAGTGGCGCAGCAGCGCGGGCACGTGGCCGAACAGATCTTCCAGGTGCGCGAACGGGATCTCGCATACCTCGCTGTCTTCCAGCGCGACGGCGTCGCAGTGGTGGCGGTCGCCGCTGATGGCGTCCATGCCGAGCAACTCGCCGGCCATCTGGAAACCGGTGATCTGCGCCTCGCCGGCCGCGTTGATCTGGTACGTCTTGAAATGGCCGAAACGGACGGCATACAGATTGCGGAACGGCTCGCCCATCTTGTACAGCGGCTCGTCGCGCTCCAGGCGGCGGCGCTTGCCGATGATCTTGTCCAGGCGATCGATGTCCGCATCTTCGAGGCCCATCGGCAGGCACAGCTGGTGCATGCTGCAGGCCGAGCAACTCGCCTTCAACGCGTGGATGCTGATCGTTTTATCGGCGGTTGTGGTATCAGTATTAATCATGACAAGGACCTCGCGGTAGTGCTTGGATTATAGTCCCGTTACCCTGCTGCCAGTAGGGAAATCGCAGCATCGGCGCGGATTCCGCACACAAAGTGTCGCGTCCCTGTACCGATTACGCCGCATCGGTCCGGGTCGCTCTGCCATGCCGGCGTCAAGCGTGCGCGCCTCCACGTTGTCAAGGATTACACTTCCCGTGCAGATTTGCCAACGGGAGATATATGTCGGGCGAGCAGCGTACTGGTCCATCCATAGTGCATGACGACGCAGGCGCGGGCACCGGCATCGCCACGTCTGCGCCGCTGGCCGACGAAGACCAGGCCCGCGCCGATTTCTACGGTCTGTTCGCGCACCTGCTGCTGGCCCCGCCGGACGCCGCGCTGCTCGGCGCGTTGGCCGCCGCCGACCCCGTCGCGGCGGCCGGCGAATTCGCCCTCGAGGATGCGTGGCTGAAGCTGACGCAGGCCGCGTCCGTCGTCGACGCGGCGCTCGTCGCCGACGAATTTTCCGCGCTGTTCATCAGCACGGGCACGCCGCTGTTGAATCCCTACGGCTCGTTCTACCTGACAGGCCATTTGAACGATGCGCCGCTGGCCGCGCTGCGCCAGGATCTGGCCCATCTGGGCCTCGCGCGCGCGCCTGGTGTCGGTGAGTTCGAAGACCACCTGGGTGCGCTGTGCGAGACGATGCGCGTGCTGATCCAGGGCGGCCCGGGCATGCGCCCGCGCGGTCTCGCCGCGCAGAAGGCCTTGTTCGAGGCGCATATCCGGCCGTGGTACGCGGCCTGCCTTGCAGACGTCGCGCATGCTGCCGACGCCAATTTCTACCGGGTCGTCGCTGGCGTCGTCGATGCGTTCCTGTCGATCGAAGCGCAGGCCTTCGCCGTGCTGGACACGACCGACCCTATCGCCGCATGAGGACCACCATGAACGACGACAAGCAACCCGATCCCGCCCGCCGCAGCCTGCTGAAGGCTGCGCCGCTGGGCGCGTTGGCCATCGCCGCGGCCGCACGTGCGCGAGCGCCCGAGGCGCCGCCGGCACCGGCGACGCCCGCCGGAGGGCAGAAGACGCAGGGCTACCACGAGACGGAGCACATCCGGCGCTACTACCGCACTGCCGCTTACTGGTAGGAGAACACGATGACCCTGGTGAAGACATCACGCGACAGTGGACTCAAACGGCGCCGGTTCCTCGTCGGCGCGGGCGTGACGGCGGGTGCCGGCGCCCTCGCGCGCCACCTGCCGCTGAACGTGATCCAGCCCGTGACGGCGGCCGACCCCGTGCCGGCGCAGCCGCACGTGGAGGTCAAGCATACCGTGTGCAGCCACTGCTCCGTCGGTTGTTCGGTGGAAGCCATCGTCAGCAACGGCGTGTGGATCCGCCAGGAAGCGGCGTTCGATTCGCCGATCAATATGGGTGCCCACTGCGCGAAGGGCGCGTCCGTGCGCGAGCACGGCTTCGGCGAGCACCGGCTGCGCTATCCGATGAAGCTCGTGAACGGCAAGTACGAGCGCGTCACGTGGGACCAGGCCATCAACGAGATCGGCGACCGCCTGTTGAAGCTGCGGGCGCAGTCCGGACCGGACGCGCTGATGGTCATCGGCAGCTCGAAGCACAACAACGAACAGTCGTATCTGCTGCGCAAATGGGTGTCGCTGTGGGGCTCGAACAATTGCGACCACCAGGCCCGCATCTGCCACTCGACGACGGTGGCCGGCGTCGCCCAGACCTACGGGTATGGCGCGATGACGAACTCGTTCAACGATCTCCATTACAGCAAGGCCGTGCTGTTCATCGGCTCGAACCCGGCGGAGGCGCACCCGATCTCGATGCTGCACTTCCTGCACGCGAAGGAGCTGGGCGCGAAGATGATCGTCGTCGACCCGAGGTTCACCCGCACGGCGCGCTTCGCCCACCACTATGTGCGCATCCGCCCCGGCACCGACATCGCGTTCGTGTGGGGCATGCTGTGGCACATCTTCAACAACGGCTGGGAAGACAAGGACTACATCGCGGCGCGCACGTTCGGCATGGACGACGTGCGCAAGGAAGTGGCGAAGTGGACGCCCGATAAGGTCACCGACGTGACGGGCGTGCCGGAAGCCTCGGTGCGCATGGCGGCCGAGATGCTGGCGACGAACAAGCCGTCGTCCGTCGTCTGGTGCATGGGCATCACGCAGCACCACGTCGGTACGGCGAACGTGCGCGCGCTGTCGATCCTGCAGCTGGCGCTGGGCAATATCGGCGTGCAGGGCGGCGGCGCCAACATCTATCGCGGCCATGACAACGTGCAGGGCGCGACGGACGTGGGCCCCAACGGCGATTCGCTGCCCGGCTACTACGGCATCGCGGAAGGCGCGTGGAAGCATTTCGCCACCGTGTGGGGCGTCGACTATGATTGGATCAAGTCGCGTTTCGGCTCGAAAGAGTTGATGGAAAAGCCGGGCATCACCGTGTCGCGCTGGTTCGACGCGGTCCTCGAGGACAACCAGTACGTCGACCAGCCGACCAACCTGCGCGCCGTGTTTTATTGGGGCCATGCGCCGAACAGCCAGACGCGTTTGCCGGACATGAAGGCCGCCATGCAGAAGCTGGACTTCATGGTCGTCATCGACCCTTACCCCAGCATGACGGCCGCCATGCACGGCAGGAGCGATGGCGTCTACCTGCTGCCCGCCGCGTCGCAGTTCGAGACGCAGGGCTCCGTGACGGCGTCGAACCGGTCGATCCAATGGCGCGAGCGCGTGATCCAGCCGCTGTTCGAGTGCAAGACGGACCACGAGATCATGTACCTGTTCGCGAGGAAGCTCGGCTTCGGCGAGCAGCTCGTCAAGAACATCAAGGTCGTCAACAACGAACCCGTCATCGAGGACATCCTCCGCGAGATCAACCGCTCGTGCTGGACCATCGGCTACACCGGATGTTCGCCCGAGCGGTTAAAACTGCACATGGAGCACAAGCGCGACTTCAACCCGACGACGATGCGCGCGGAATCCGGCCCGTGCAAGGGCGATTACTACGGCTTGCCGTGGCCGTGCTGGGGCACGCCGGAGATGAAGCATCCGGGCACGCCGATCCTGTACGACCTGCACAAGAGCGTCGCGGAAGGCGGCCTGCCGTTCCGCGCCAACTGGGGCGTGGAACACAACGGCGAGCCGCTGCTCGCCGCGGACGGGTCGTTCACGAAGGATTCCGAGATCGACACGGGCTACCCGGAATTCGACCACGTGTTCCTGAAAAAGCTGGGCTGGTGGGCCGAGCTGACGCCGGAAGAGCAGGTACAGGCCGAGGGCAAGAACTGGAAGACGGACCTGTCGGGCGGGATCATCCGCGTCGTCATCGCCCACGGGTGCGCGCCGTACGGCAATGCGCGCGCCCGCTGCAATGTGTGGAACTTCCCCGACCCCGTGCCGACGCACCGCGAACCGCTCGTCACGCCGCGGCGCGACCTCGTCGCGAAATACCCGACGTACGATGACAAGGCCGCGTTCTGGCGCCTGCCCACGTTGTACAAGTCCGTGCAGGACGTCGACTTCTCGAAGGACTACCCGCTGATCATGACGTCGGGCCGCCTCGTCGAATTCGAAGGCGGCGGCGACGAGACGCGGTCGAACCCGTGGCTGGCCGAGCTCCAGCAGAACATGTTCTGCGAAGTGAACCCGGAAGACGCCGCACAGATCGGCGTGAAGCTGGGCGAATTCATGTGGGTCGAGACGCCGACGGGGGCGCGCCTGAAGCTGATGGCGATGGTGACGCCGCGCGTGCCGGTGGGCCTCGTGTGGATGCCGTTCCACTTCGGCGGCTGGTGGATGGGCGAGGACCTGGAAAAGCATTATCCGGAAGGCGGCGCGCCCACGGTGCGCGGCGAGGCCGTCAATACGGGATGGACGTACGGTTACGACGCCGTGACGATGATGCAGGAAACGAAGGTGTCTCTATGCCGGCTGGTGCGCGCGTGAGGAGAATGAGATGACAAGGATGAAGTTCATCTGCGACACGGAGCGCTGCATCGACTGCAACGGCTGCGTGACCGCCTGCAAGAACGAGAACGAGACCCCGTGGGGCGTGAACCGCCGCCGCGTCGTCACGATCAACGACGGCGTGCCGGGCGAGCGCTCGATCTCCGTCGCGTGCATGCACTGCAGCGACGCGCCTTGCCTCGCCGTCTGCCCCGTCAACTGCATCTACCACACGGAAGACGGTATCGTCCTGCACGACAAGGACCAGTGCATCGGCTGCGGCTACTGCTATTACGCGTGCCCGTTCGGCGCGCCGCAATTCCCGGCCACGGGCCTGTTCAATCACCGCGGCAAGATGGACAAATGCACGTTCTGTTCGGGCGGCCCCGAACCCGACACGTCCGAGGCGGAATTCAAGAAGTACGGCCGCAACCGCATCGCCGAAGGCAAGCTGCCCGCGTGCGCGGAGATGTGCGGCACGAAGGCGCTGATCGCCGGCGACGCCACCGTCGTCGCCGACATCTACCGCCAGCGCGTGGAGACGCGCGGCTATGGTCCGGAACTGTGGGGCTGGAAGATCGCGTACGGCCGGCCGAAGCGCGGTGGCGACATCAAGGCCAAGGGCGACGGCCCGCGCGAGAACCAGAACCTGAAGGACTCGCAGAACGACGAGGGGAGGCTGCCGACATGAAGCGCATCCTCATCCTCTGCCTGCCACTGACCCTGCTGGCGGGCTGCCTCGAAGTGGACCAGCATCCGAACTGGGTGCATGGCATGTACGCCGGGAAGAAGGACGACCGGCCGTTCTTTCGCCACTTCCACAACGACAAGCTGTCGTGGTGGGGCGCGATCAGCAACCGCAACATGAAACAGAACGAATACAACCGGGCCAACCCGTAGCAGGAGCCGACCATGTCATTCACTCTCCGATCGTTGCGGATGTTTCTCGGACTGCTTCTGTCGCTGTGGCTGGCCGGTATCGCGTACGCCGCCGTCCCGAACAACCGCGCCGAACCCGCGTACGCGGAGGAACAGACGATCCTGCAGGCGGAACACGACTCGCACACGCCGGAGCCGGGACTCGATGCGAAGGCGTCCGGCCGCGTGCACATCGACCGCCACTACCTCGGCCAGTACGGCAAATCGGAGGGGACGGTCATCGTCCAGCGCGGCGGCAACCAGTGGCGCGTGTGGCGCAACGGGCCGATCGCCACCACGATGGGCGCGATCCTCGTCGTCGTGCTGGTGGCGATCTTCTTCTTTTACCGCGCCGTCGGCCCCGCGCGGGTGGAAGAGCCGGACACGGGGCGGCGCATCCGCCGCTTCACCGACTGGGAACGCGGCGTGCACTGGGCGACGGCGATCACGTTCATCGTTCTCGCCGTGACGGGCCTCGTCATCATGTTCGGCAAGAAGCTCCTGCTGCCGCTCGTCGGCCACGACGTATTCGCGGCCATCGCCTACGTCTTCAAATACCTGCACAACTTCGCGGGCCCGCTGTTCATCGTGTGCTCGGTGCTGATGTTCTTTACGTTCCTGCACCGGAACGTGTTCCGCCGCATCGACTGGCAGTGGATCAAGCAGGGCGGGGGACTCGTCTCGCACCGGCACGTGCCGGCCGGGTTTTTCAATGCAGGTGAAAAATCCTGGTTCTGGCTCGGCGTCACGTTGCTCGGTCTCGTGATGTCGGTCACCGGCCTGATCCTGGATTTCGTCACGTTCGGCCAGACCCGCTACGTGCTGCAGATCGCGAACTACCTGCACATCGCGGGCGCGACGTTCTACATCGCGGCCGCGATGGGCCACATCTACATCGGCACGTGGGGCACGCCCGGCGCGTACGAGGCGATGCGCCACGGGACCGTCGACGAATCGTGGGCCAAGGCGCACCACGCCCTGTGGTACGACGAGGTGAAGGCCGGTGTCGCGCCCGGCACGTTCGACGACCGCCTGCCGCCCGACCAGCCGCCGCCCGCGCCGCCGCCCGGCCCGCGCGCGCGACCCGGACCTGCGCACTGAGGGGGTGACGATGCACGCGACGAAGACGATCCTGGCGATGACGCTGGTGGCGCTGGCCGCCGCAGGCTGCAAGCAGCACGGCGACAACGTCCAGCGCAAGACGAAATTCCCCGGCATGGTGACGGCCGACGGCGGCACGAGCGGCCAGGTGATGGCCGCGCACGCCGGGCCGAAGACGAATGCCGGCTATGCGGGCGGCACGCCGGGCATCGCGGGCGGCAGCGGCGGCAACACGGGCGGTGCCGCGACCGGTGGCGCCGTGCGCGAGACGGGTCAGGGCCCCAGCCAGGGCGTGACGCCGCCCGGCGGCGCCGGCACGCAAGGCACGACGCAGGTGCAGCCGGGCGACCACGGCAAGCCGGCGGCGCCCACGCCCGCGGAGATCGGGCCGCAGCCGGGCGCCTTCAACCACGATCCGTCGCATCCGGCGGCGCCGGGACGGTGACGACGATGGAGACACGGACGATGAACGCGACAAACGACGAGCGCAGCAAGGTGGCCCGCGTGGCGTTGGCGGTGCTGACGCTGGCCTGCGCGGCCGCGACGGCCCACGCCGCGCTGCCGGCGCCGACACCCGCACAGCAGCAGGCAGCCGCCGCGAAGAAGGCGGCGGCCGACGCCCAGGCCGCGAAGGACAAGCAGGAACTGGGGGCGTCGATGGACGCCATCGTCGCGCGCTGGCGTGCCCGCGCAGGCGCGCAGGGCTGGAAGACGCATGCGCCCGTCGCCATCGCGGCAGCAAGCTCGCCGACGCATGCCGCCGCGCCGGCCGGGCAGCCGGACGGCAAGCTGACGGCCGCGGGGGCCGCGGCGCCCATCAAGAGCGAGAAGCTGGGCACGGCGCCGCCCAGCACGGACGTGAAGGCCGGCCCCACGAAGGCCGAGCCGGCGGGCACGCCGCCCACGGTCCAGAAAGGCACGCCGAAGGTGCACAACCAATGAAGATGGCCAGCATACCCATCGCCGTGCTGATGCAGCGGCGCACAGTCCAGCACCGCTGGGCCGACGAAGCGTGGGAAGCAGTCGGCGTCATGGCGAACTGCGGTGACCTGCCGCCGCTGCAGATGCTGAGCCAGTCGCCGGAACGCGATTACTACCTCGTCTCAGGCCTCGAACTGGAGCTCTATCCGGACGAGAACGAAGGCTATTACGAGAATTGCGTGGCGCCGGAGTCGAAGGTCTTCGTGCTGTGGCGGATGGAGAACGGCCGCGCGATGCCCGTGCGCGCGTCCGTCAGCTACGTCGAGGGCACGCGCATGTTCGACTCCGGCGAGAACGCCGATGGCGTGACGATGTCGGCCGAGATCTATGCGTGGCTCGCCGGTTATCTGCGCGCGCACTACCAGCCGAAGCCGCGCCGCGGCCGCCAGCACGGATGACGGAGGCCAGCGTGGCAGACGAAGGCTTCCTGCGCCGCTGGGCGCGCCGCAAGACGGAGGTCCAGACGGGCACCGCACCTGTGCCGGAAGAGCCGGCGCCGGCCGCCGTGCCCGCGCTTGCCGATGCCGCGGTTCCGCAGGCCGCTGCGGCCCCCGTCCGGCTGCCGACGATGGACGACGTGGCCCGCCTGACGCGCGACTCCGATTTCTCCGCCTTCGTCGCGCGCGGCGTCGACGCGGCCGTGCGCCGCACGGCGCTCAAGACGCTGTTCGCCGACCCGCATTTCAACACGATGGACGGACTGGACGTCTACATCGGCGACTACGCGACCCCGAGTCCCATGTCCGAAGCGATGCTCGCGTCGCTCGCGCATGCGAAGCAGGTGCTGCGGCGCGCCGTCGACGCGGTCGCGAACCAGCCCGATCCACCGCCGGACGATCCGCCGGAAGCAGCCTGACCACGATACCTGCAACGACAACCTGAACCCGAGACACGATGAATATCCGCTTGATCGAAGGGCTGGGCATCCCGCCCGACCCCATGCAGGACGAACGCGACCGCACCGCCCGCGACGCGGCGCTGGGCGCACTGGGGGCGCTGCCGGCGCCGGACCCGCGCGACGCCGTCGGCTACCGTTCGGCCGGACGCACGCTCGTCATCGGCCCCCGCGCCGACGCGCTGCCGTGGGCCGAACGCCTGGCGGCCATGGTGCCCGTCACCGTCCTGCTGCTGGACGGCGACGCCGACGAGGACACGCCACGCCTGTTCCCCGTGTTCGCCGCGCGCGCGCTCGTGCTGACAGGCTGGCTCGGCGCGTTCGACGCCACGTGGCAGGCACCCGGCACGGCGCCGCACCAGGCACGCTTCGACCTCGTGCTCGATCTGGGCGCGAGTCCGCAGATCGCCACGCACCAGCGCCCGCACGGCTATCACGCGCCGGGGCCGGACCACGTCGCACGACAGGCGGCCGTCGACGCGCTGGCGAACATGGTCGGCGACTTCGAGAAGCCGACATACTTCGCGTACAAGGAACGCCTGTGCGCGCACGGCCGCAACAGGAAGACGGGCTGCAATGCCTGCGTCGAGGTCTGCTCGGCGGGCGCGATCGCGGGCGCGGGCGACCTCGTCGCCGTGAACCCGTACCTGTGCGCCGGCTGCGGCGCGTGCACGACCGTGTGCCCGACGGGGGCGCTCGCGTACGCGTATCCGGACGCACCGCACACCGGAACGCGCATTAAGGCGCTGCTGGGCGCGTACGCGCAGGCGGGCGGGCAAGACCCCGTGCTGCTCGTGCACGGCGCGGACGGCGCCGCGCTGCTCGACGCGCTGGATGCCCAAGGCGCCGTGCCGGGTCGCGTGCTGCCGCTGGGCGTGCACCACACGGCATCGACGGGCATCGACCTGTGGCTCGCGGCGCTCGCATGGGGCGCGGCCGGCGTCGCCGTGCTGATGACGGATGCTGAGGCGCCGCAGTATGCCGCCGCGCTGGACGAGCAGATGGCCATCGCGCAGGCGATCATGACGGGGCTCGGCTATGCGGGCCCGCACGTGCAACTGCTGCGCGTGACGGATGCGGACGCGCTGGCGCTGGGCCTGCGGCACGCACCGCGCGGCGCCGTGCCTGCGCGCCCCGCCGGCTTCAACGCGGCGGCCGACAAGCGCAATACGCTCGACTACGCGCTGGACCACCTGCTGCGCGAGGCGCCGCAACAGGTCGACGAGATCGCGCTGCCGGCCGGCAGCCCGTTCGGCGCGCTGGCCGTCGACGCGGGTAAATGCAGCCTGTGCATGGCGTGCGTCGGTGCCTGTCCGGCGTCCGCGCTGCAGGACGGCCAGAACGCGCCGCAGCTGCGCTTCATCGAAAAGAATTGCGTGCAGTGCGGGTTGTGCGCCGCCACCTGTCCGGAAGATGCGATCGGCCTGGTGCCGCGCCTGTCGTTCCGGGAGACGCGCAAGCAGCCCGTCGTGCTGAACGAGACGCAGCCATTCCACTGCATCCGTTGCGACAAGCCGTTCGGCACCTTGCGCATGGTCGAGAGCATGCTGGCGCGCCTGGCCGGCCACCCCGCGTTCGCGGGCCATCTCGACCGCATGCGCATGTGCGGCGACTGCCGCGTCATCGACATGATGACGCCGGCGGACGAAGAGACCATCCATCAGGCGCACGAGTTGCGCCGGCGCTGACGGCATCCTGCGTGCGGCCCGGCCGTGGCAGAATGGGGACGGGCGCTCACGAGGCGCCCGTCCGCACATAAAGGAGACGAACGATGGCATCCCCGTACGAGCGCTTCATCCGCGCGCGCGACTTCCTCCAGCAGCACCGCACCGACTATGCGACGGCGTACCGCGACTACGTCTGGCCCCAGCTCGACGAATTCAACTGGGCGCTCGATTACTTCGACACGCAGGCGAGAGGCAATGCGACGCCCGCGCTGTGGGTCGTCGACGAAGACGGCACGGAACAGAAGATCAGCTATGCCGACATGGCGGCGCGCTCGGCCCGCGTCGCGAACTGGCTGCGTGACGCCGGTGTTCGGCGCGGCGACCGCGTGCTGCTGATGCTGCCGAACCGCGTCGAGCTGTGGGAAGCCATGCTGGCGGGGATCAAGCTGGGCGCCGTCCTCGTGCCGACTACGATGCTCGTCTCCGGCAACGACTTGCAGGACCGCCTGCAGCGGGGCCGCGTGCGCCACGTCATCGCGCAGGCGTCTGAAGCGCACAAGTTCGCGGACATGGCCGGCGACTTCACGCGCATCGCCGTCGGCGGGGCCGCGCCCGGCTGGCGCGACTATGCGGACAGCGCGCTGGCCGACGACCGCTTCGAGCCGGACGGCGTCACGCGCGCCACCGATCCGCTGCTGCTGTACTTCACGTCGGGTACGACGGCGAAACCGAAGCTCGTGCTGCACAGCCACCAGAGCTATCCGGTGGGGCATCTGTCGACGATGTACTGGATCGGCCTGCGCGCGGGCGACGTGCACTGGAATATCAGCTCGCCCGGCTGGGCGAAGCACGCGTGGAGCTGCTTCTTCGCGCCGTGGAACGCGGGGGCCACCGTCTTCGTCTACAACTACGACCGCTTTTCCGCGCGCGCGTGCCTGGACACGATCGTGCGCTGCGGCGTGACGTCGCTGTGCGCGCCGCCGACCGTGTGGCGGCTGATGATCAAGGAAGACCTCGCGCAATGGCGGCCGCCGCTGCGCGAGCTCGTGGGCGCGGGCGAGCCGCTGAATCCGGAAGTCATCGAGCAGGTCGAGCGCGCGTGGGGCATCCGTATCCGCGACGGGTTCGGCCAGTCGGAGACCACGTGCCAGGTCGGCAATTCGCCCGGACAGGCGATCAAGCCGGGCTCGATGGGCCGGCCGCTGCCGGGCTACCGCGTCGCGCTGCTCGACGTCGACGATGCGCCCGCGCAGGAAGGGGAGATCGCGCTGGCGCTCGATCCGGCGCCGCTGGGCCTGATGCTGTGCTACGAAAACGATGAGGCGAAGACGACCGAGGTGATGCGCGCCGGCTACTATCACACGGGCGACACGGCGCGCGTCGATGACGACGGCTATTATTTTTACGTGGGCCGCAACGACGACGTGTTCAAGTCGTCCGACTACCGCATCAGCCCGTTCGAACTGGAGAGCGTGCTGATCGAGCATCCGGACGTCCTGGAAGCCGCGATTGTCCCGACCCCCGATCCCGTGCGTCTCGCCGTGCCGAAGGCGTTCATCGCGCTGCGTCCGGGCGTGGAACCGACGCGCGAGCTGGCCGCCGCGATCTTCGCGTTCGCGCGCGACCGGCTGGCACCGTACCAGCGCATCCGCCGCATCGCGTTCATGGAACTGCCGAAGACGATCTCCGGCAAGATCCGCCGCGTCGAGCTGCGCAAGGCCGAGCTGGCGGGCGACCGTGCCGGCCTCGAGTTCCGCGAGGACGAACTCGGCGGTTGACGGCGGCACAACGGGCGATCGGTGGCGTGTGGCTGCCACGCCCCGATCCGATCAATAATAGCCGTTCGCCATCCAACCGACACCGACCCATGACCACGCCAGCCCGACCGTCCATATCGAAGCAGACCGCAAGCCAAGCAGCGGGCAAAGCAGCCGGCAAAGCCGGCGGCAAAACCGGCGGCAAAACCGGCGGCGAGTCCGCGGCAAAGCCAGCCGCCAAGTCAGCCTCCACGCCGGCACGCACCGTTGCTTACGAGGTGCGCCAATCGCCCGTGCACGGCAAGGGCGTGTTCGCGCTGCGCCCGATCGCGGCCGGCGAACGCATCATCGAATACCGCGGCGAGCGCATCACGTGGGACGACGCCACGCGCCGCGCCGCCGAACGGGGCGGCCCCATCAACCATACGTTCTACTTCAGCCTCGCCGACGGCAACGTGATCGACGGCGGCCGGCGCGGCAACGATGCCCGCTGGATCAACCACGCGTGCGAACCCAACTGCGAAGCCTACGAAGACGACGGCCGCGTGTACATCCACGCCCTGCGCGACATTGACGCAGGCGAAGAACTGAACTACAACTATGCGCTGATCTACGACGAACGCCACACGCCCGCGCTGAAGCGCCTGTTCGCATGCCGCTGCGGTACGCCGGCCTGCTCGGGCACCATGCTGGCCCCGAAGAAGCGCAGCCGCAAGGCCGCCGGCGCCTCGGCCTGAGGCAGCCGCCGCGGCCCGGCACGTAGGCCGACCGATCGCACCGACAACACCGACAATACGAACCACCCTGCCCATGAAACCCGTCGTCCGCAGCCTGCTCGAAACCGATCTCTACAAATTCACGATGTGGCAGGCGCTGATGCACATGCACCCGAACGCCACCGGCGATTACGAGTTCAAGTGCCGCAACACGCCCGCGTATCCGCTGGCCGAGCTGAAAGACGACGTCGAACGGGAGTTGGACCATCTGTGCACGCTGATGTTCAGCGAAGAGGACGTCGATTACATGCGGTCGCTGCGCTTCATCAAAAGCGACTTCGCCGACTTTCTCACCTTGTTCCGTTTCCAGCGCAAGTTCATCCACGTCGACACGGACGGCCCGCACCTGCGCATCCGCGCCAGCGGCCCCATCGTGCACGTGATGGGCTTCGAGATCTTCGTGCTGTACATCGTCAACGAACTGTATTTCCGCCGCTTCGACCAGCAGGCCGCGCTGACCGTGGCGCGCGAACGGCTGGCGCAGAAGATCGATGAGTTCCGTGCATTCGAGCAGGAGCCGAAGCGGCTGAATCCGTTCGAGTTCTTCGATTTCGGCGTGCGCCGCCGTTTCTCCGGCGACTGGCACGAGGAAGTGGTGGCCACGCTCGCTCGCGAGCTGCCGCAGTTTTTCAAGGGCACGTCGAACGTGTACCTGGCGAAAAAATTCGACCTCGTGCCGATCGGGACAATGGCGCACGAATACATGCAGGCGTTCCAGTCATTCGACGTGCGCCTGCGCGATTTCCAGAAAAAGGCGCTGGAAGACTGGGTGCAGGAATACCGTGGCGACCTGGGTACGGCACTGACGGACGTCGTCGGCATGGATGCCTTCCTGCGCGACTTCGACCTGTACTTCGCCAAGCTGTTCGACGGCCTGCGCCACGATTCCGGCGACCCGGTGGCGTGGGGCGAAAAGGCCCTCGCGCACTACGCGAAGCTGCGCATCGACCCGCGCACGAAGCGCCTCGTGTTCTCCGACGCGCTCACCGTGCCGAAGGCGCTCTCCTTGTACCGCCACTTCGCCGACCGTGTGATGACGGGCTTCGGCATCGGCACCAAGCTGACGAACGACACGCAATTCGAGCCGCTGAACATCGTCATGAAGCTCACGCGCTGCAACGGCCAGCCCGTCGCCAAGCTGTCCGACAGCCCCGGCAAGGGCTTTTCCACGGACGAGACGTTCATCGCGTACCTCCGGCAGGTGTTCGACCAGCGCATTTAAACAAAGGATCGTGACGATGAAGAGAACGAACCGCGCCTTCGTTGGCGCCTTGCTGGCCGCGGCGGCAGGCTTGGCGCTGGCCGACGACGTCATGTCGCCCGAGCAGGCGACACGCTACCTCGCGCAGATGAAGGCCGTCGGCGAGGCTTGCGAAACGAGGCACCCGAACCTGAAGGACGCGGTGGCCCGTTCCTGGGTCAGCGGCTGGGACGAGCCGACCCGCGCGTGGGCGGCCGGCCTGATGAAGACCGAGGCGTTCCAGCGCGCGCTGGAAGCGGCGCGCAAAGCGCAGGCGGCCGCCGGGCAGCCGACGGAGAAGGACTGCAACGCGATGTACGGCAACTTCCCGCCGCAGGCACCCGCAGACGAGAAGCACTGAACGAGGCCGGCGCCCGCTCAGGCGTCGCCCGCCTCCAGCGCCCGCCGCAAATCGTCCACGCTGGCCGGCTTGGTCAGGTGCAGGTCGAACACGGCGATGTCGACTTGCGCATGTGCGGCCACACCCGCCTGGCGGCCGTAGCCGGTGAGGGCGGCGAGCCGCAGCGGCCCCTCTGCGGCGCGGCGCATGGCGGCGGCCAGCGCGTAGCCGTCCATGTCGGGCAGGCCGATGTCGAGGATCGCCGCGTCGGGCGGCCATGCCGCTGCACGTCCAGCCCGGCCGCCGCCGTGTGTGCCGTGCGCACGTCGTGCCCCAGCTCGCGCAGGACGGCGGCCGTGAGGGCGGCAGCGTCTTCGTTGTCGTCCACGACGAGCACCCGCAGCGCCTGCGCGGCCGCGTGCACGGCGGCGGGCGGTGTCGCGCACGCGGGCGCGCCCAGCGGCAACCGGATCTCGAAGCGGCTGCCGAGGCCGGGGCCGTCGCTGTGCGCGCTCACACGGCCGCCGTGCAGCTCGACGATGCGGTGCACGATGGCGAGACCCAGGCCCAGGCCGGCGTGGCGCACGAGCGGTTGCGGCGCCTGGTAGAACGGCTCGAATACGCGTGCTGCGAGGCCTGCCTCCATGCCGACGCCGTTGTCGACCACGACCAGGCGCGCCGCGCCGTCCGCGCGGTCGAGGGTGACGCGTGTATCCGTGCTGCCGAAGCGGGCGGCATTCGACAGCAGGTTGCCGAGCACCTGGGCAAGGCGGTGCTCGTCGCCGTCGACCCACAACACGTCCGGCGCCTGCACGCGGATCGGCTGGTCGGGCAGGGCGACGACGGCGTGGCGCACGACGGCCGCCAGGTCGACGGGGCGCACGTCGATGCGCAGCTTGCCGGACGCGATGCGCGACACGTCGAGCAGGTCGTCGACGAGGTGTTTCAGGTGCTCCACCTGGCGCCGCATGATGCCGCGCTCGCGCAGGCCGGCGCCGTCGCCGCGCAGGTCCATCAGGTCGAGCGCGCCCGCGATCGGCGCCAGCGGATTGCGCAACTCGTGCCCCAGCACGGCGAGGAATTCGTCCTTGGCGCGGCCGGCCTGGCGCGCCTGTTCCAGCGCGTCCTCGCGCCGCGCCAGCGCGTCGGCGAGCGAGTCCAGCAGGCGGCCCCGTTCCTGTTCATGGGCGGCGCGGCGCGCGCCGGCCGCCGCCAGCGCAGTGCCCATCGCGTCGATCTCACGGATGCGCGAATGGGGCAGGGCCAGCTCCGTGCCCGCGCCCAGCGCCGCGGCGCCCGCCTCGACGGCGGCGATGCGGCGCACGATGCGCCGGGCCAGCAGCGACGCGAGGCCGATGCTCAGCGCCAGCGACAGCACGATGCCCGCGCCGTACCACTTGAAGCCTTCCGTGGGACCGCCCGCCCAGCCGACGGGCGGCGCGCCGACCGCGACCGTCCAGCCGTAGCGCGACAGCCGCGTGTAGGCCGACGCCAGCGTCGCGCCTTCGATGGACTGCGTCTGGCCCGCGCCTTCCGGACCGTTCAGCCGGATCAGGCGCGCAAGCGAAGGACTGGGCACGGTGCCAATGAGGTCTTGTCCGCCTTTCGAGCGGGCGACGATGGCGCCGTCGCCGTCCAGCACCGTGATCACGGACCCGGGCGGCACCTGCTGGCGCGTGACGACGCGCATGATGCGGTCGGGCTGGACGATCGCCGTCAGCACGTACGGCCGGCCATGCACGTCCGTCATGGGATAGCGCACGGGGACGGCGGCGCGTCCGCCCTGGCCGCGCGCCACGTGGCCGATCACGGGACGGCGCAGCACGAGCGCCAGGCGCAGACTGGACGGGTCGGCGATGGGCTGCGGCGCCGCGCCGTACGGTGCCGTCGTGCGGAACACCATGCGGCCGTCGCTGCCGGCCAGGGTCACGCCCAGCCATTCGGTCTGCGCGCGCGCCTGGTCGCGGGCGATCGGATAGAAGGCGGCCAGGTCGCCCGCCTCGAGCGCCGGCGTGCGCGCCATGCTCGCGAGGGTGGCGACGGTGCCGTCCAGTTCCGCGTCGACGGCGCTCGACAGCGCCCGCGCCAGGTCGAGCAGGGTGCGTTCCTGTTCGCTCTGGTGGTACTCGGCGGCAAGGTGCACGCTCCAGGCGCCCAGCGCGGCCAGCGGCAGCAGGCCGATCGCCGTCAATGCGATCAGCAGGTGGCGAAGCGACAGCGTGGGCCCGCGTTGAGCGCGCATGGGGAATCCCGGAATCCAAAGTCGACAATTATACGTGCGTGTCTGCGTGCGGCGCGCCGGGACGGTCGTCATTGCTTGCACATCCCGCGCGAGCGCCTATGCTGCAAGGAGGGCGCGGGCGGATGGCGGCCGCCACCTGCCGGGTTCGCCGGGTGGAGGACGCGATGACGCAAATGAAACCGGATGTGCTGGACGGCCTGAAGGCCGCCCTGCGGGGCTCCGTGCTGCTGCCGGGCGACCCCGACTACGATGGCGCGCGGCAGGTCTGGAACGCGATGATCGACCGGCGCCCGGCGCTGATCCATCGCTGTGCCGGCACGGCCGACGTCTGCACGGCCGTCGCGTTCGCGCGCGACCACGGCCTGCCGCTGGCCGTGCGCGGCGGCGGCCACAATATCGCCGGCAATGCCGTATGCGACGACGGGTTCGTGATCGACCTGTCGGCGATGCGCCGCGTCCACGTCGATCCGGACGCGCGCCTCGCCTGGGTCGACGGCGGCGCGCTGCTGGGCGACGTCGACCACGAGACGCAGGCGTACGGCCTCGCCGTTCCCCTCGGCATCAATTCCACGACCGGCGTGGCCGGGCTCACCTTGGGCGGCGGCTTCGGCTGGCTGTCGCGCATGCTGGGCCTGACGGTCGACAATCTGGTCGGCGCCGACATCGTCACGGCCGACGCGCGCCGCCGCCACATCGGGCCGCGCGCGGAACCCGACCTGTTCTGGGCCATCCGCGGCGGCGGCGGCAACTTCGGCGTCGTCACCCGCTTCGAGTTCGCGCTGCACGCCGTCGGGCCGGCCGTCACGGCCGGGCTGGTCGTGTTTGCCGCGGCGGAAGGGCGGGACGTGCTGCGCCGCTACCGCGACTACGTGGACACCTTGCCGAACGACGTCTCGATCTGGGCCGTGCTGCGCAAGGCGCCGCCGCTGCCGTTCCTGCCGGCGGACGTGCACGGCCAGGACATCGTCGCGCTGGCCGTGTTCTCGCCGCGGCCGCCGGACGCCGCGTTGCCGGCGTTTGAACCCGTGCGCGCGTTCGGCACCGTGCTGGGCGAACACGTCGGCGCCGTGCCGTATGCCGCGTGGCAGCAGACCTTCGACCCGCTGCTTGCGCCGGGCGCGCGCAATTACTGGAAATCGCATAATTTCACGACGTTGTCGGACGACGCGATCGACGTCGTGCTGCGCTACGCCGGCAGCGTGCCGTCGCCGCAGTGCGAAATCTTCCTGGGTCTCATCGGCGGGCGCGCCAACGAACCGGCCGTCGACGCGACGGCGTACCCGCACCGCAACGTGACGTATGCGATGAACGTGCACGGGCGTTGGGCCGACGCGGCCGACGATGCGCGCTGCGTGGGCTGGGCGCGCGAGTTCTTCGCGGCCGTCGCGCCGTACGCGGCGGGCAGCGTCTACATCAACTTCCTCACGCAGGACGAGGAGACGCGCATCCACGAAGCCTACGGGCCGAACTGGGACCGGCTCGTGCAGGTCAAGCAGCGCTACGACCCGGACAACCTGTTCCGCTTCAACCACAACATCCCGCCGGCCGGGTAGGCGTCACCCCAGCGCCAGCTCGACGGCCGCCGCCGCGTGCAGCCCCGTCGTGTCGTACAGCGGCACGGGGCTGTCCTCGGGGCCGACGAGCAGCATGATCTCCGTGCAGCCGAGGATGATCGCCTCCGCGCCCGCGGCGACGAGGCGCCCGATCACGGCGCGGTAGGCGTCGCGCGACGCCGCGTCGACCTTGCCCTGCACGAGTTCGTCGTAGATGATGCGGTGCACGGTCGCGCGGTCGGCGGCGTCGGGCACGATCACGTCGAGTCCGTGCAGGTCGGCGAGGCGGCCCTTGTAGAAATCCTGTTCCATCGTGAACGCGGTGCCCAGCAGGCCGACGCGCTGGTGGCCGGCCGCCTTGATGCGCGCGGCCGTCGGGTCGGCGATGTGCAGCAGCGGCAGGTCGACGGCGGCGCGCATGCGGTCGTACGCCTTGTGCATCGTGTTCGTGCAGATGATGAGGAAGTCGGCACCGCCCCGTTCCAGCCGCGGCGCCGCCTCGACCATCAGGTCGGCTGCTTCGTCCCAGCGGTCCTCGCGCTGCAGCACGGCGATGTCGTCGAAGTCGAACGACCACATCAGGCAGCGCGCCGAGTGCAGGCCGCCCAGGCGGTCGCGCACGCCCTCGTTGACGAGGCGATAGTATTCGGCCGAGCTTTTCCAGCTCATCCCGCCCAGCATACCGATGATCTTCTGCGCCATGCACGTCTCCTGTCGAGGTCGAGCCGTCCAGTATATCCAGAAGATAAACGTGGTGCTGCCGTGCGCCCGCGCACAGACGCGCGCGCGTGCGGGACCGACCATGCGCGACGACGGCCATCCCGGCCTTTTGGAGGCAACCATGGATTCGATCAACCGCAACCAGCCCGAAGCGAACCGCCGCGATCTCGCGGGCCGCGATGCGATCCAGCGCGTGAAGGACATGACGGACGACGCGGACACCTGTTTCTTTTGCACGGCCGGCTCGACCGGCTCGACGAACGGCGTGCGCCCGATGAGCGTGCGCGAGACGGACGACGCGGGCAATCTGTGGTTCCTCAGCGCGAACGACAGCCACAAGAACCACGAGCTGGCCGCGAACCCGGCCGTCAAGCTGTACTTCCAGCGCGATGCCCACGCCGGCTTCCTCGAACTGGAAGGCCGCGCCGACATCCTGCAGGACCGCGCCCGCATCCACGCGTTGTGGAATCCGATGCTCAAGACGTGGTTCACGGAAGGCGAGGACGACCCGCGCATCAGCGTCATCCGCTTCACCCCGCAAACGGGGTATTACTGGGACAACAAGCACGGCAGCCTCGTGGTCGGTGCCAAGATCGCCGTCGGTGCGCTCGTCGGCAAGACGCTCGACGATTCGATCGAAGGCCGCCTGGCGTTCTGACGGTCAGCGGATCACGGCCACCGCCGCGAATTCCCCCACCGCGAAGTCGACGAACGCGCGCAGCCGCGGCGCCATGTGGCGGCTGCTGCGCAGCACGAGGTGGACGGGCAGGGCTTCCGGCTCGTAGTCGGCGAGCAGCCGGCGCAGCAGGCCGGCCCGCAGGTCCGGCTCCACCTGGTACGACAGCGCGCGGGCGATGCCGAAGCCGTCGCGGGTGGCCGCGAGCATGGCCTCCACGTCGTTCATGCGCAGGCGCGGGGCGTAGCGCACCACGTGCTCGCGGCCTTCGCCGCGGAAGCGCCATTCGGCCACGCTGCGCACCGAGGTCGACATGATCAACTCGTGGCCCGCGAGGTCGGCCGGCACGTGCGGCGTGCCGTGCCGGTCGAGGTAGGCGGGGCTCGCCACCGTCATCCGCCTGACTTCGCCCAGTCGCCGCGCGACGAGGCTCACGTGCGCGAGCGGGCCGATGCGCACGGCTGCGTCGATGTCGTCCTCGATCAGGTCGACGTTGCGGTCGGACAGCGTCAGGTCGACCTGGATGTCCGGGTGCAGTGCGAGGAAGCGCGTGACGACGGGCGCCACGTGGCGCCGGCCGAACACGGTGGGCGCCGTCAGCCGCAGCAGGCCGCGCGGTGCGGCGGCACCCGGCGGTTGCAGGGCCGTGTCGTAGTCGGCCAGCAGGCGGCGCGCCTGGTCCGCGAGACGCAAACCCGTTTCCGTCGGCGTCAGGCGGCGCGTGCTGCGCTCGAACAGCCGGGCGCCCGCGCGGCTCTCGAGCAGGCCCAGGATGCGCGTGATGGCGGCCGGCGAGCGGCCCAGCTTGCGCGCTGCGGACGCCATGCTGCCCGCGTCGAGGATGGCGATGAACACGAGCAGCTCGTCGAGTCGGTCCATTATTTCATTAATCGGAATGCTGAATTGTCATTATGCCGGATTCCGGTAAGAATGCGTCCGCGCTACGATGGCGGCATCCACCACCACTGCGAGACGACCATGACCCGCATCCTCCACGGCACCCGCCTGTCCGGCCACACGCACCGCGTGCAGATGTTCCTGCACTTCCTCGATTTGCCCTACGAATTCGCCGACAGCCCGGCCGCCGTGCGCGCTTCGCCGGCGTTCCGCGCGTTGAATCCGCTGGGCCAGATTCCCGTGCTGCAGGACGGCGACCTCGTGCTGGCGGACAGCAATGCCATCCTCGTCTACCTCGCGAAGCGCTACGGTGCGGGCACCGCATGGCTGCCGGAAGACCCGGTGGGCGCCGCGCGCGTGCAGCGCTGGCTGTCGCTGGCGGCGGGCGAGATCGCGTTCGGCCCGGCCAGCGCGCGCATCTGCAAACGCTTCTTCGACACGGGCGTGCCCGCAGCCGTGTCGCAGACCTTGGCCGCGCGCGTGCTGGGGCTGATGGACGGCGAGCTGGCGGCGCGCGACTGGCTCGCGGCCACCGTGCCGACGATCGCCGATCTCGCCTGCTACAGCTACGTCGCCCACGCGCCGGAGGGCGGCATCGCGCTGGATCCGTATCCGCACGTGCAAGCCTGGATCGCCCGCATGCAGGCGCTGCCGGGCTTCGTCCCGATGCCCGCGGAGTAATCGATCATGGATGGCGACCGCATTCCCATGCCGTTCCATGAAGGCGAGTTGCGCGCGCAGGCACTGGCCGGCGTCGAGCCGCTCAGTTCACCATTCAGCGCGCCGATCCGCAACCGCATGCCGGACCAGCACCGCACGTTCTTCCCGTTGCTGTCCTTCGTCTGCGTGGCCGTCGCGGACGCCGACGGCTGGCCGCTCGCGACGCTCGTGCAAGGGCCGCCGGGGTTCGCCAGCTCGCCGGACCCAGCGCGGCTCGACGTGGCCGCGCTGCCGACGGTGTGCGATCCCGTGCGGACACGCCTGCTGGCCGGCTCGCCCATCGGCATGCTGGGCATCGACCTCGGGACGCGCCGCCGCAACCGCCTGAACGGCATCGTCGCGCACGTGGACGATGCGGGATTCGCCGTCGACGTCGCGCAATCGTTCGGCAACTGCCCGCGCTACATCCACGTGCGTTCGCTGGTGCCGGTCGAGCGCACGGTGGGCCCGGTGACGATGTTCCGCACCAACTTCCCGGACCGGGCGCGCGCCATGCTGGCGGAAGCGACCACGTTGTTTGTCGCGAGCGCCAGCGGCGCCGGGGCGGAGGACGCCAGCGCGGGCCTGGACATCTCGCACCGTGGCGGCCCGGCCGGCTTCGCGCGGCTGGACGGCGACGTGTTGACGGTACCGGACTTCGCGGGCAACCGCTACTTCAACACGCTCGGGAACTTCGTCGCGGAGCCGCGCGCGGCGATCGTGCTGGCCGACGTCGCGACGGGAGACATGCTGCAGCTGCAGGGCCGCGTCGACGTCGACTGGACCGCGGCGGAGCCGGACCGCGTGCCGCCCGTGGAGCGCGTGTGGCGCTTCCGCATCGAGCGGGGCTGGCTGCGGCCGGGCGCGTTCGGGCTGGCCGAACGCAGCGAATGATCAGGCGGCGCGGCGCTTGACCGCGAGGTTGGCGTCCGCCGTTTCCTGCGCGAGGCGGCGTTCCAGCATCGCCAGCACGGCCGCTTCTTCCGGCTGCAGGTCCTGCAAGTCCTGGACGAGGCTTTCCTCCGCGCGGGCGCGCAAGCCTTCCAGCATCGTGCCGTCGAGATAGGCGTCCAGCACGGCCGGGTGGACGTAGCACTTGCGGCACACGGACGGCGTGTTGCCGAGCCGCTCCGCGACGGATTCGATGGCGCGCACGACGTTCTTCTTGGCCTGCGCATCGGAATCGACGGCCTCGAATTCCTGCAGCGCCATCGCGGCGAGGACGGTGCCGGACCACGTGCGGAAATCCTTCGCCGTGTAGTCCTCGCCCGTGATCGTGCGCAGGTAGTCGTTCACGTCGGAAGAGCCTACCGTGTGGCGCTCGCCGTCCTCGTCGAGGTACTGGAACAGGTCCTGGCCGGGCAGGTCGCGCGTGCGCTGGATGATGCGCGCCAGCCGCCGGTCGTGCACCTTGACGTCGTGGTAGACGCCGCTCTTGCCGCGGAAGCGGAATTCGACTTCGCTGCCGTCGATCTTGACGTGGCGGTTGCGTAACGTGGTCAGGCCGTACGACTTGTTCTCGCGGGCGTATTCGTCGTTACCGATGCGCATCATCGTCGCTTCCAGCAGGTAGACGATCGTCGCCAGCACTTTTTCGCGCGGCAGGCCGGGGAGGGCAAGCGCGCGGTCGACTTCCTTGCGGATCTTCGGCAGCGCCTTGCCGAAGTTGATCATGCGTTCGTATTTCACCTCATCGCGCACTTCGCGCCATTTCGGGTGGTAGCGGTACTGCTTCCGCCCGCGCGCATCGCGTCCCGTTGCCTGCAGGTGGCCGTTGGCCTGGGGGCAGATCCACACGTCCGTCCACGCGGGCGGGATCGCGAGCGACTTGATGCGCTTCAGCGTCGCCTCGTCGTCGACGGGTTCGCCCTTGGCGTCGATGTAGCGAAAAGCCTCGCCGTCCGGCTCGCGCAAGATGCCGGGCCGGTCGTCGTGGACGTAGCGCAGGCCCGCGGCCTTCGCGGCGGCGGGCGGATCGGTGTTCGGCACGGCACTGGCCGGGGAGGCGGCTTCGCTGTTCATTGGGGGCTCGTCGTTGGGCGGTGCGCCCAGTCTACGCCGGCGCCCGGCGCGCTCCGTTCGGGAACTAACGTAGGGTGCGGCGCCCGTTAGAATGCGGCATGGCCAAACAAAACCCCATCTTCCCCGGCCCGCGCACGGCGCGCGGCCTCGTGCTCGCCGTGTTGCTGTCGAACGCCGACCAGGCGGGCGCCGAACCGTTGCGCGGCCGCGTGACGCTGGCCGCCATCGTCCGCGCCCTGAAGCGCAAATACCACTGGCCCATCGAGACGACGAGTTTTCCGTCGAACGCCCCGGACGGCCGCGCGACGTGGGCGACCGTGTACAGCCTGCCGCCCGACGTCATCGCGGCCGCGCTCGATGCGCGCGGGCGCGACTGGCTGAGGAGCAGCCTCGGCGACCGCGGCGCACGATGAGCCGCCGTCAATCCTGCTGGTAGCGCGCTTCCAGCAGGTCGATCTGGCGCAGCAGCTTGCGCGCCGTCTCGTCCGAGATGTCCATGCGGCGGGCCAGGCGCAGCACCGTGTCGCGCTCGGCGTTCAGCGCGAGCAGACGGTAGGCGCGTTCCGTGCGCTGCAGCGCCTGCGCGTCGCTGTGGCCGACCGCGGCGTCGGCCGTCGCCAGGCGGTGCCGGTACAGGCGCAGCACGTGCGCGAGGGCCTGGCCGTGCTGGTCCGCGGTGCCGGCATCGGCTTTCTGCGCCTGTTCCAGCGCGGTGACCGCCGCCTGCGTTGCCGCGTGGCGCGCGTCGTCCTCGCTGCACGTCGCTTCCGGCTCGTCCGGCATCGTCAGGCCGCGCAGCACGGCGGGCAGCGCGGCGCTGGCCAGCAGCAGCGAGAACACGATCACGCTGGCGGCCAGGAAGATCGCCAGCTGGCGGGCCGGGAACGGATCGCCGTTCGGCAAGGCCAGCGGCAAGGTCATGACGCCCGCCATCGTCAGCGCCCCGCGCACGCCGGACATGGACGTGGCGAGCATCACGCGCAGCCGCGGCTTGAACACCTGCCGCCCGAGCCGCTTGCGGTTCAGCAGCGTGAGTTGCAGCGAGATCCAGACCCACGCGAAGCGCAGCAGCACGAGGCCCACGCTCAGCGCAAGCGCGCGGCCGGCGAGCCACGCGAGGCCGAACGGCGCGCCGCCGTCCGGGTGCAGGGCGCCGCGCGCGATGTCGGGCAACTGCTCGCCCAGCAGCACGAACATGGTGCCGTTCAAGGTGAACTGCAGCGCGTCCCAGATGACGTTGCGGCGGATGCGCGTACTGGGCGTGGCGGCGCCGGACAGTTCCAGGTAGCTCATCGTGACGCCCGCCGCGACCGCGGCCAGGATGCCGGACGCGTTCAGGCGCTCGGCCACGAGGTACGCGCCGAACGGCGTCAGCAGGTTGATGAGCACGGGCACGCCGTCCTCCTCGCCGAAGCGGCGCTGCAGGAGGCCGTGCGCGCGCGTGATGGCAAACGTGATCGCCACGCCGGCCGCGATGCCCGCGAGCGCCATCCACAGGAACGTCAGGCTCGCGCGCGCCAGCGAGAACTGCCCCGTCACGGCGGCGGCCACGGCGAAGCGGAAGCACACGAGGCCACTCGCATCGTTGAGCAGGCTCTCGCCCTCGATGATGTGCTGCAGGCGCGGCGGCATCGGCACGCGCGCCGTGATCGACGACACGGCCACGGGGTCGGTGGGCGCCACGATCGCGGCCAGCGCGAACGCGACGGCCAGCGGCATCGCGGGGATCATCCAGTGCAGCAGCCAGCCGGCGCCGACGACGGTGAACACGACGAGGCCCAGCGCCAGCTCGAGGATCGTGGCCCTGTCGCGGAACAGCCCGATCTTCGGGATGCGCCAGCCGTCCACGAACAGCAGCGGCGGCAGGAACAGCAGGAAGAAGATGTCCGGGTCGAGCGCGACACCGTGGCGGAACACGCCCGCGATCACGGCGCCCAGCGCGATCTGGATCAGCGGCAGCGGCAGCGCGACGGGCAGCAGGCGCGCCAGGTAGGCGCTGGCGATCACGGCGACCAGCATCGCCAGCACGACTTCGACGGTCTCCATGGCACCTCCTTTCCGTGCCGATGATACGGGATGGGCTTGATGAGCGAGGTACGGTATGCTCGCATGTATTGACATCTGCGGGAGACGCCATGACATCCACGTTGCGTATGCTGCCGGCATCCGTGCTGGCCGCGCTGTCCACCGCCGCCGCGGCCCAGGTCTACCACGTGGCCGACATGAACGCGGCCCAGATCGGGGCGCTTGACCGCGCGCACACGGCCGTCGTCCTGACGGGCGGCATCCTCGAGGAACACGGGCCGCTGCTCCCGTCCGGGACGGACACGTTGATGAACGAGTGGTGGACGCAGTCGCTCGCGGAGGCGATCGTCGCGCGGCCCGGCTGGAAGGTCCTGCGATTCCCCACGATCCCCCTCGGCACGTCCGGCGCGAACGTCCTCGGCGGGCGCCACGTGTTCCCCGGCTCGTACACGGTGCGCCCGGAAACGGAGCGCGGCACCTACATGGATCTCGCCAGCGCGCTGGGCGAGCAGGGCTTCCGCTGGATCTTCGTGATGCACAACCACGGCTCGCCCTTGCACAACCTGATGCTCGACCAGGCCGGCGATTATTTCCACGACACGTATGGCGGCACGATGCTGAACCTGCCCGGCCTGCTGCTGGGCGACACGGAAGCCGCGCGGGCGCGCCCAGCTGCGGCCATGAAGGAAGAGGGACACTTCGAGGCGCATGCGGGGATGTCGGAGACGAGCCGCATCCTGTTCCTGCGGCCCGACCTCGTGGCGGGCACGTACGCGACGGCGCCCGCGAACACGGCCGACACGCCGGCCGACGCGGCGCTGTACAACCGCACGGCGCTGGCGGTGCTGGACGGGGCGGATCCGGCGCAGTGACGCGCTTGTCGGCCGTCGCGTTCAAGGATCCGGTCGTCGACGGCGTCGAGCGGGGGACGGGCGCGGAGGCGGACCGGATCGCCCAGGCGCAGCGGGAATGGTTGAAACGGCACGCGGGGCGGTGAGCTGAACGATGTGCGGTAGGGTGGACGGCTGGTCATTGAGTCGCCCGGACTCAATGACTCCACGCGTCCAGCCAGCTTGTGCGTGGCCAAGGATGACGCGCCGGCTGATCGACGGCAGGTTGAGCGCGTGGACAGCGAGCTGTCCACCCTACCGTCTACCTTCGGATATTCGCCTCGGCGGCGGCCGCGAGGATGTCGGCAAGCTGCATCGTATTCACGGGCTTGACGAGGTAGTGATCGAACCCGGCCGCCATCGACGCGTCGCGGTCCTGCTGGCGGCCGTAGCCCGTCATCGCGATCAACGTGGAGCCGGCCGCCTGGGGCAACAGGCGCAGACGGCGTGCCAGTTCGTTGCCATCGAAATCGGGCAGGCCGATGTCGAGCAGGCACACTTCCGGCACGAACGTCTTCGCGAGTTCCAGCGCGTCGGTGGCGGAATACGCGACTTCGACCCGGTGCCCGCCGGAGCGCAGGAACAGCTGCAAGGTGTGCACGGCGTCGACGTTGTCGTCCACGAGCAGGATGCGCAGCGGCACGCCGCCGTCGCCGTGGCGTTCGCCGACGACGGGCGCGGGCGCCAGCACGACGTCCTGCGTGTAGCGGGGCAGGCGCACGGTGAACGTGGAGCCCTTGCCCAAGCCCGCGCTGTACGCCTTCACTTCGCCGCCGTGCAGTTCCACGAGGCTCTTCACGAGGGCCAGCCCGAGGCCGAGGCCCCCTTGCGACCGGTCCGGCGTGCGCTCGGCCTGCGTGAACAGGTCGAACACGCGCTCGACGAGCGCAGGCTCCATGCCGATGCCGTCGTCGGCCACCGTCAGCACGTAGTCGTCGCCATCGGCGTCCACGCGCAGCTGGAGCGTGCCGCCTTCCGGCGTGTACTTGGTCGCGTTGTTGAGCAGGTTCGCGCACACCTGCACGAGGCGCTTGTGGTCGCCCTTGACGTACGCGGGCGCGGGCGGCAGCTCGATCACGACGCGGTGCCGGCGCGCGGCGATCAGGGGCCGGATCTGCTCGGCCGCATCGTCGACGACGCGCTTGAAGTCCAGCACCTGCGTCGACAGCGACACGAGCCCGCGCGTCACGCGCGACACGTCCAGCAGGTCGTCGACGAGGCTCGTCATGTGGTCGACCTGGCGCACGATGATGGAGCAGGTCTGCGTGATCTGGGCGTTATCGGAGTGCAGCAGCTTCAGGAGGTGCGCGCCCGTGCTGATCGGCGCCAGCGGGTTCCTCAGCTCGTGCGCGAGCATCGCGAGGAATTCGTCCTTGCGCTGGTCCGCGGCGCGCAGCTCGCGCTCGGCGAGCGACCGCGCGGTCTCCTTCTTTTGCAGCGCGGCCGCCATGCGGTCCAGCGCCAGCGCCAGGTTGCCGATCTCCTCGTGGCCATAGGCGATGCCGGAGCGCGCCTCGAGGTCGCCCGCGGCGATGCGTTCGGCCGTGCCCATCAGCTTGCGCACGCGCTGGACGATCAGCACGTCGCCGACGAGCCACGCGGCCAGCAGCGCGAGCAAGGTGGTGGCGCCGAGGCCCAGCAGCGACATGATCTGGTCGTGGCGCGCGGCCGAGACGATCGTCTCCGTCGGGATGCCGATCGTGACCGTGTACTCGGTCAGCGCGGGCGCGCCCACGCGGGCGAACGTGTGCAGGCGCTCGATGCCGTCCTCGCCGCGGATCGTCACGGCGCGCTGGCCCGCCGTGTTCATCGCTTCCAAGGTGGCGGGCGACAGTTTGGTGCCGAAGTAGCGTTCCGGGTCGGGGCGGCGCGAGATGATGGTGCCGCGCGCGTCCGCCGTCGCCAGCACGGAGCCGGGCGGCAGGTTGATGTCGTTGATGAAGGTGTCGAGGCCTTCCAGGTCCATCGCCGCGAACACGACGGCCAGCACCTTGCCGCTGCGGTCGATGACGGGGTAGGTGAGGTTGATCGTGTGCTTCTTGATGACGCGGCCGAACACATAGTCGCCGGCGATGAAGCGGCGCTCCGAGATGGCGCGGCGGAAGTGGCTGCGGTCGCCCAGGTTGACGGGGTGCAACAGCGGCACGGCGCTGCACGTGACGTCGCCGTTCAGCTGGATGAGGCCGAAATTGACGAAGCCTTCGTTGCGGTCGAGGACGTCGGACAGCAGCGACGTGCACTTGGCCGTGTCGCCCATCAGGTCGGGGACGCTGGCCAGGTCGACGAGGATCTGGCGCGCGCCCTCGATCGATTGCGCTTCGTTGGCGGCGGCCATGCCCGTCAGGCGGCGCAGGTTTTCTTCGGATGCCTTGATGGCATGCTCGCGTTCGCGGATGCCGGACAGGATCGTCATTACCGCCAACGGGGTGATCGCCAGCGCGACCAGCAACATGAGCCGGCTGCGCAGGCTGTTCAGCCGAAAGCGGCTCAAGCCAGATGTCATCTTATCTATTTTCTATCTGCCGCCTCGTGAGCGGCAAACGCTTCACCAAATTCGATTATCCTGCGGAAGCCTTCGCACAGCGTCGGCACGTCGTCCGAAATATAGCCGAGGCGGATGAAGCCCGGCACGCCCAGCGCCTCGCCCGGCATGACGGCCACCTTCTTTTCCTCGATCAGCGCTTCGGCGAAGCCGACGGTGTCCAGCGTCAGGCTGCGTACGTCGCCCCACAGGTACGGACCGGATGCCGGCGCATGCATGACGATCCAGGGGACCTCGGCAAACAGCCGCACCGCCAGGTCGCGCCGTTCACGGTAGTCCGCCATCATCGCGCGCGGGGCGCCCGTCGCGAAGGCGACGCTCGCCGCCACCTGCGACAAATGCGGCGCGGCCGCCGTGATCGGACCCTGCAGCGTCTGCATTGCGTTGACCACCTCCGCGGGCGCCAGCGCGAAGCCGACCCGCCAGCCCATCATGGCATAGCTTTGCGAGGCCGAAAACAGCGTGACCACGCCGATCTTCCGCCAGTCGCACAACGCCGCCAGGCTCACGTGTCCGCCTTCGAAGATCAGGTGCTCGTAGCTTTCGTCGACGATCACCCGCGCCCCGATGCGCGCCACCCATGCAGCAAGGTGTTCCAGTTCCCGGCGAGTGTACACCTTGCCGGTGGGATTGTGCGGGTTATTGATGATGACGATGTCCGGCTGGCCGAGCCCATCCAGGAAGGCGGGCGTGATTTCCTCAGGCAAGTCGGCCAGAATGGGGCGCAAGCCTAGGAGTTGTGACGTAGCAACATATGCGGGCCAATGCGGCACGAACACGAGGAGCGTGTCGCCCGGATCGGCCATCGTATAGAGCGCTTCGTACAAGCCCTGCTTCGCGCCGTTCGTCACGATGATCTCGTCGGGGCTCGCGGCGACCCCGTTTTCCGCGCGCAGCTTGGCCGCCAGGTCCGCGCGCACGTCGAGCGCGCCCACGACGCTCGTGTAGGGCATGATGCGCTGGCGCTCGACGGCCTTGTTCACGGCGTCCAGCACGGGCCTGGGCGCGGGGAAGTGCGAGATGGCGATCGAGAAATCGATCACAGGCTGGCCCTCGTTGCGCAGCGTTTCCACGCGGCCGTGCATGGCTGTCGTGGCGAGGGGACGGGAAGAGGCGATCCGGGCTGAAATTTTCATTGTTCTCTCTTGGGAATAATGTTGTAGAAAAATCAAGGCACGGTTGCAAGGGCATGGTGTTTCCTGATTGTACTAAAGCGGTAAAACCATGCCGCACGGATGAATATTCGACTGACAATGCTGGTTGCATAAAAGAAATCATTGTCCGAAAGCGGGACGAGCGACGCCGGGCGCGCGATTCTGGTACGGTGGGGGCAAGCGAATCCAAGCAGGAGGACACCATGCAGCAAGCCATCGTACGCACGTTCAAGCACGTCACCGCGGCCGAGCAGGCGCGCCAGGAATTGCTGGCCGCGGGCATCGCGGCCGACGACGTCGCGATCGACGTCCGCATCGACGAGAGCGGTCCCGTGCAGGGCAATTTCACGGTGGGCGATTCGCCCGCCGTCACGGGCAAGACCGCGTATTCGCACACGTACGCGCCCGTCGCGCAGGACGACGTGCGCGACTGCCAGGTGACGGTGAACGCGGCCGACGCGGGCCTGGCCGAGCGGGCCGCCGCGATCCTCGACCGGCTGGGCGGCCACGACCCCGACCCGGCATCCGCGGCCGCGATCGCCGCGCGCCGGACGCGCCACTGAGTTTGCGCGACAATAAGGTGTCGCGGCGCACCGCCGCTTTCGGAGAAACGACATGAGTGCGATCCACCTCGACAAGCGTGACGCCCTGCTCGTCATCGACATGCAGGCCGACTTCCTGCCCGGCGGGGCGCTGGGGGTGGCCGGCGGCCATGAAGTCGTCGCACCCATCAACCACTTGATCGAGCTGTACCGCGCGCAAGGCCTGCCCGTGTTCGCATCGCGCGACTGGCACCCGCACGATCACTGCTCGTTCCAGGCGCAGGGCGGACCGTGGCCGCCGCACTGCGTGGCCGGCACGCCGGGCGCCGAGTTTGCGGCCGAGCTGGCGCTGCCGGACGACGCCATCGTCATCTCGAAGGCCGACACGGCCGCCGTCGACGCCTATTCCGCGTTCGGCGGCACCGACCTGGCCACCCAACTGCGCGCCCGCGGCGTGGAGCGCGTGACGGTGGTGGGCCTCGCCACGGATTACTGCGTGCTGAACACCGTCACGGACGCATTGGAAGAGGGGTTCACGACACTCGTCGTGCCGGAAGCCATGCGCGCCGTCGACGTGCACCCGGGCGACGGCCGGCACGCGCTCGACCGCATGGTGGCGCGTGGCGCGGTACCGGTGCGGCTGGGCGAGTTCGGGATGGTCGCTTTGTCTGTGGCGTAGGGTGGACGGCTTTGCCGTCCACGCGGTGATACGTGACGTCAGATTCGTCGCGTCGGCGCACGGAGTGATACGTGTGGCCGATTCGTCGCGTCGATGCACGGGTTCGTTGAACGCGTGGACGGCGAGCCGTCCACCCTACGACAGCAGTACGAGGTAACCCTCGACGTCCCGCCCGTGATCGCGCCGCAGCACCGCCTGCTGCGTCGCGACGACCGCGAACCCCGCCGCCTGCGCCGTCTCCGTCACGTACGCCAGCGCGTGCGCGAACCGGTTCGACGGCTGCAGCGCATACCCTGGCCCGGCACCGTCGCCGGGCAGCGCCTCGCACGACAGCGCGAACACGCCGCCCGCGCGCAGCACGCGCCGCATCCGGGCGAACAGCGGCGCCAGGTCGCCGAGGTACACGAGCACGTCGGCCGCGACGGCGAGGTCGCACGGCGCCGTGCGCGCCGCCAGCCAGTCGACGATGTCGGCGCACGCGAGTTCGTCGTACAGCCCGAGTTCAGCAGCCTTGTCCAGCATCCGCTGCGACAGGTCGACGCCCGTCACGTGGCGCGCCAGCGGCCGCAGGAAGGGGGCGCACAAGCCCGTGCCGCAGCCCAGGTCCAGCGCGGCGTCCAGCGGCAGCGGCCCCAAGTGCGGGCGCAGCAGCGCGTCCAGCAGTGCCGGCGTGCGGTAGCCGAGGACGTCGACGAGGTGGCGGTCGAAATGGCCCGCGTACTGGTCGAACAGATGTTTCACGTAGTCGGCGGGCGCCGCATCCGGTTGGTCCGCCTCGCCCAGCGCGGCCAGCGCGAACCGGATGTCGTCCGCGTCCGCGCCCAGCGCGAGCGCACGCCGGTAGGCCGCCACGGCCGCGTCGCGCTGCCCCAGCGCACGCAGCGTGTTCGCGCGGTAGTGCTCGGCCAGCGCATAGTCGGGCCTCGAGGCCAGCGCCCGTTCGTAGCTGTGCAGCGCGCCAGCCAGGTCGCCCGATTTCTTCAGCGCGGCGCCGCGCGCGCACCACGTGTCGGCCTGCGGCGCCAGCGCGAGCGCGCGGTCGTAGGCGTCGACGCTGGCCGCGTGCCGGCCCTGCGCCTGCAGCGCGTGGCCCAGCGCGACGAGGGCGGCGGCATGCGCGGGCCGCAGCGTCAGGGCCTGTTCGGCGCTCGCGGCCGCGTCGGCGTGGCGCCCCAGGTCGTGCAACGCGATGGCGCGGTGGCACCATGCGTCGGCCAGCGCCGGGGCGATGCCGAGGGCGCGTTCGTAGCTGTCCAGCGCGTCCTGCATCCGCCCGAGCCGGCGCAGCGTGTTGCCGCGGTTGTCCCAGGCGAGTGCATAGCCGGGGTCCAGGCGCAGCGCCGCCTCGTAGCTGGCCAGCGCCGCGTCGGTCCGGCCCAGGTCCTGCAGCGCAGCGCCCAGGTTGCAGTGGGCGCGCGGTTGCCGCGGGTCGATGCGCAGGGCTTCCTCGATCAGTTCGACGGCGCGCGCGGGCCGGCCGCGCTGGCGTTCGATCACGCCCACGAGGTGCAGCGCGTCGAACTGGCGCGCATCGAGCTCCAGCACGCGCCGGTACAGCGCGTGCGCGTCGTCGAGCCGGCCCTGCTGGTGCAGGCGGACGGCCTGGCCCAGCAGGTCGGACACGTCGGGCGTCGTCACCCGCTCAGCTCCAGGACAGGTCCGCCTTCGCGAGCGGCAGTTCGCGCACGCGCTTGCCCGTCGCGGCGAAGATCGCGTTGCAGACGGCCGGCGCGAGCGGCGGGAACACGGGTTCGCCCAGGCCCGTGACGGGGTAGTCCGTCTTGAGGAAATGCGCCTCGATCTTGGTCGGCGTATCGGGCATGCGCAGCAGCGGGTAGTCGTGGAAGTTGCTCTGCACGATGCGGCCCTTGTCGATGTCGAGCGCGGGATACATCAGCGTGGACAGGCCGTCGATGACGGAGCCCTGCACCTGGTTCTCCGCGCCGGACAGGTTCACGATCTGCGCGCCGATGTCCGCGACGACGACGACGCGGTCCACGCGCAGCCGGCCTTCCCGCGACACGGTGACTTCGGCCACTTCGGCGACATAGCCCCGGTGGCTGAAGTGGAACGCGACGCCGGCGCCCTGGCCGCGCGCGAACTTGCGCTGGCCCCAGCCGGATTTTTCCGCCACCGCCTGCAGCACGTGGCGCATGCGACCCACGTTGTACGGCACGCCGCGCTCGCCCGTGCCGGCCACGAGGTCCTTGTCGCCGAGGAGGTCGAGGCGGAACGCGATGGGGTCGCGCCCCGCCGCGTGCGCGAGTTCGTCGATGAAGCTGTGGAAGACCCACGCGAACACGTTGCTGCCCGGCGCGCGCCACGGACCCATCGGGATGCGGCATTCGAGCGGCGTCTGTTCGATCAGGCAGTTGGCGACCCAGCGGCCGGGGAATTCGTCGCCGGACAGGTTCGCGCCGCTGCCCGGCTGCAGCACGCTCGCCGTGCCGCCGTCGTTTTCCTTCTTCTCGACGCGGTTGGCGAACGTGACGAAGTGGTCGTGCCACGCGACGACCTTGCCCTGCTCGTCGACGCCGCCGCGCAGGAAGTGGAAGCCGCCCGCGCGGAAGTGGTCGTGGCGCAGGTCGTCCTCGCGCATCCACGTCAGTTTGACGGGCGCCTTCACTTTTTGCGCGATGGCGGCCGCCTCCACGATGAAGTCGGACGACAGCCGGCGCCCGAAGCCGCCGCCGCTGCGCGTGATGTGGACGGTGATCTTGTCCTTCGGGATGTTGAAGGTGGTGGACACGAGCGCCTGGCCCGCGCCCGGGTTCTGCGTGGGCGCCCACAGTTCGAGCGTACCGTCGGCCGGCCTGAACCACGCCGTGCAGTTCTGCGGTTCCATGCTCGCATGCGAGATGAACGGGTAGACGTAGTTCGCCTCGACGGTGCGTGCGGCGCCGGCGAGGGCGGCTTCCACGTCGCCGTCGCTGCGCATGACGGCGGCGGCAGGCTGGCCGCTCGCCGCATGCGCCTGCGCGAGGAAGCCCGACCAGGTGTGCCGCGCGCCGTCGCCTTCGTCCCAGGCCACCTGCAGCTTCTTGCCGGCGCGGAACGCGTTCCACGTCGAGTCGGCGACGATGGCGACGCCTGGCCGCAGGCCGTTCAGGTTTTCCGTGCCCTCGACGATGAACGCGGCCTTCACGCCGGCCATCGCCTTGACGACATCCAGGTTCGCCTCGACGGGACGCCCGCCGAGGACGGGGCATTTCACGTACGTCGCGTACAGCATGCCGGGCAGGCGGGTGTCGATGCCGAACAGCGGTTCGCCCGCGACGATTGCCGGGTTGTCGACGCCGCCCACGCGCGTGCCGAGCAGGCGGTACGACTTCGGATCCTTCACGATGACTTCCGCGGCGGGCGGCACGGGCAGCGCCGCGGCCGTGCGCACGAGGGCGCCGTAGCCCAGCTTGCGGCCGCTCGCGCCATGCACGACGGCGCCGTTCTCCGTGCGGCATGCGGACGCCGGCACGTTCCACGTCTGCGCGGCGGCGCGCACGAGCAGCGCGCGCGCGGTGGCGCCGAGGCGGTGGAAGTTGTCGTAGTTCGTGGGCGTCGACGTCGAGCCGCCCGCGCCCTGCGAACCGTAGATCGGGTTCAGGTCGCCCTGCACGACGCGCACCGACTGCCAGTCGACGTCGAGCTCTTCGGCCAGCACCATCGGCAGCGACGTCTTGATGCCCTGGCCGATTTCCGGCTGCTTCGACACGAGCGTCACGCGGCCGTCCGTGCCGATACGGATGAACGCGTTCGGGACGAAATCGGCACCCGCGTCCTGGTCGGCACCGGCCGGAGCTGCGATCGCGCCATCGGGCAGGACGCCCAGCAGCAGGGCGGCGCCGGCGGCGTGGCCGAGGAAGCGGCGGCGCGAGGGGGAGGTCGGCGCGCGGCTCATGCCTTGTCCTTGGCGGGGTTGGCCGCGGCGGCGCCGGCGATATCGGCGGCGCGGTGGATGCCGGCGCGAATGCGGACGTACGTCGCGCAGCGGCACAGGTTGCCCGCCATCGCCTCGTCGATCTGTGCGTCGGTGGGGCGCGGATGCTGTTTCAGCAGCGCGCACGCCGACATGATCTGCCCGGCCTGGCAATAGCCGCACTGGGGCACGTCCAGTTCGACCCACGCCTGCTGCAGCGGATGCATGGCGTGCGCGTCGAGGCCTTCGATCGTGGTGATGCGGCGCTTGCCGATGCTACTGACCGGCAACTGACACGCGCGCGCCGGCTGGCCGTCCACGTGCACGGTGCACGCCCCGCAGGCACCCACGCCGCAACCGTATTTCGTGCCGGGGAGGCCCAGGGTATCGCGCAGTGCCCACAGCAGCGGGGTGTCCGCTTCGACGTCGACGGCGCGGGCCTTGCCGTTGACGTGCAGTGTGTATTTACTCATGTCTCGTGGGATGGATTCGGTGCCGGACTCAAACTGTGCCATGCTAAACCAAACGGCCCCGTCACGAGCAACGTTTTGGCATTTTTCGCATCAAATCCGGCCGGTGTGACATACTGGCGCGGTCCGACACGCAGCGACCCACCGTCCCGCCCCACCCTCATGCGACGACCGATTTCCTTACCGACCACCTTGCGCAGCCGCCTGGCCGGCGCCGTCGGCGTGCTGGTGCTGGGCACCACGTTGCTGGCGGGGCCGCTCGCACTAGACGTGGCCGAGCAGGATTTGCGCGCCGTGCTGGGCGGGCAGCAGTACACGATGGTGTCCGGCGCCGCCGCCTTCCTCGACGACCTGCTGGAGGCCCGCCTGCGCGAGATGGCCGCGCTGGCCGCCGCGCTCCCTGCCGACGCGCGCCGCGACCCGCGCCGCCTGCAGGCCTGGCTGGCCGCGCGCACGGCCGACGGGCCCGACGCCTTCGCCGACATCAGCGCCTTCGCGCGCAGCGGCGAACTGGTGGCGTCGGGCGCCGCCGCGCCGGGCGTCCAGCCCCTCTCGGCGGCGGGCCGCAAGTATTTCGAGGAGACGTTGGTGCGCGGACGCGGCATCGTCTCCGATCCCCTGCAAAACCGCCTGTCCGGCGCCAAGATGGTGCTCGTGACGGCGCCCGTCTTCAACGACCACGGAGAGATCGTCTACGTGCTGGCCGGCCGCATCGACCTGCAGCATGCGCGCTTCCTGCGCCAGGTCGACGCCTTGCGCCCGGGCGGCACCGGCTATCTGTTCCTGATGTCGGCCGACGGCGTGCTGATCGACCACCCTGCGCGCGAGCGGGTGATGGAGCACATGGACGACAAGCGCGGCGGCCAGCCCGGCCTGCAGGCGGCGCTGCGCGGCTTCGAAGGCTGGCTGCATGGCAGCGACGGCACCGGGCCCGCCATCGTCACCTATAAACGCCTGGCGACGAACGGCTGGATCCTGGGCGCCCATTTTCCGGAGACCGAGGCGTTCGCGCCGCTCGCGCGCGTGCGCCGCACGGTGCTCGCCGTCGCGGGCGCGCTCGCGCTGATCGCGGCGACGCTCGCGTGGTGGCTCGTGCGGCGCGGCCTGCAGCCGCTCGACGCGCTGCGCCGCAACGTGGCCGCGGTGCGCCACGGCGGGGCTGCTACCGACGTGCTTGCGCTGGGCCGCCACGACGAAGTCGGCGAACTGGGACGCGCGTTCCACGACCTCGTGCACGCGCGCGAGCGCGCGGCCGCCCGCATGCGCGCGATCGCCGACAACGTCCCGGCCGTCATCGCCTACGTCGACCGCGACGAGCGCTTCGAATTCACGAACGCCGGCTTCGACCGCATGATCGGCACGGACCCCGACTGGGCCCTCGGGCGCACGGTGCGCGAGGCGCTGGGCGACGCCGGCTACACGCGGCTGGAACCCCTGATCCGCGCTGCGCTGCGCGGCGAACACGGCCACGTCGAGGACGTGCGCAGCGACGACGCCAGGCGCCATCAGATGATCGACACGATTCCCGACGTCGATGCCGACGGCCGCGTCGCGGGCTTCTTCGTGCTCGCGATGGACATCAGCGAGCGCAAGGAAGCGGAGCTGGCGCAGGCCGCCAGCGAGCAGCGCCTGCGCCTGATCGCCGACAACCTCCCGGTGCTGATCTGCTACATCGACCGCAACCACCGCATGGGCTTCGGCAACGCCACGTTCCACGCGTGGCTGGGCCTCGACCCGGTGCACCTTCCCGGCATGCACCTGGCCGAGGTGCTCGGCAAGCCCGCGTACGACGCGGCGCGGCCCCGGCTGCGCCAGGCGTTCGAAGGCGCCGGCGCCACGTTCGAGATGCCGCTGCAGGCGCTGGGCCGGCACCGTATCCTCGAGTGGACCTTCGTGCCGGACGTGCAGGCGCAAGGCCGCGTGGCCGTCGCCGTCGCGGGCGTGTACGCGCTCGCGCACGACATGACGCGCGTGAAGGAGGCGGAGAGCCGCCTCGTGCAGATGGCGCGCTTCGACAGCCTGACGGGTATCGCGAACCGCCGGCTGTTCGGCGAAATGCTCGGGCAGGCGCTCGAACGCGTGCGGCGCCAGCGCCAGGTGCTGGGTGTCGCCTACATGGACATCGACCACTTCAAGACGATCAACGACACGTGGGGCCACGGCGTCGGCGACGAAGTGCTGAAGGAATTCGCCCAACGCCTGGCCGGGTGCGTGCGCGTGACGGACACGCCGGCGCGCCTCGCCGGCGACGAATTCGTCGTGCTGCTGGAAGACGTCAAGGGTGTCGAGGAGGCCGAGCGGATCGGCGCGAAGATCGTGGAAGCGGTCCGCCGGCCGTTCGCGACGGGGGCCGGCAACCTGGACGTGACGGCCAGCGTCGGCATCGCGCTCGTGCACGGTGTGGACGGCCCGCCGCCCACGCAGGACCAGGTGCTGGGCTGGGCGGACACGGCGCTGTATGCGGCCAAGAACGGCGGGCGCAATCGCTGCGTCGTGCGCAGGGAGGACGAGGCCGTCACGCCGCCTGGGCCGCAGGCGCGCCTGCGTTGACGGGCGGCTGATCGGCGGGGCTTATTGCGGTGCCGGCTCCGTCGCTACCAGGGTGCGCTGGACCCAGCCGCCGGCGACGTTCTCGCCATCGATCTTGACGAAACCGTCGCGCTCCTCGCCCGTCGCGATCGCTTCTTCCGAGCGCTTGAGCGTGCCCATCACCTTGCTGCCGGCGCGCGGCTCCGTGAACACCTTGACGCTCGCCAGGCGCGCGTACACGCTGGCGCCGGCCGCGACCGGCACGCCTTCGCGGGTCGATGCGCGCGCGTTCACCTTGGCCGCCCCGCTGGCGGTGCGCACGAGCGTCGGCTGGTTGCGGATCTTCAGCACGATGCGATTGTAGTTGTCGAGCAGGCTCGCCGCGACCATCTTGCCTTCCGGCGTGTTCGTGTAGCCGCCCAGGCGCGTGTAATCGCCACCGCCCCAGCTCCAGCCGGAGACGCCGAAATCCGTCTTCGTGGCGACGCCTTCTTCCGCGGCCACCTGGATGCCGGAGCGCACGTCCGCGATCAAGAGGCTCGTCTGCGCTTCCTTGAACTTGAGGTTGCCCGCGATGCCGCCCGCGATCTGGCCCAGGCCGCCCAGCAGTCTGCCGCCGTAGTTCGACAGCGCGCCGCCGATGCCCCCGGTATCCTTCGCGGCGAACTGCACGTTGGGCGTCATCACGAAGTCGGCCGCCTGCAGCTGGCCCTTGCCGACGTTGCTGCCGGCCAGCGTCTCGCCGTTCGCCGCCAGTTCGCGTTCCTGCTGCAGATTGGCCATCGCGGCGCCGCGCTCCACGACCTGGAAGCAATTCGATTGCTGCACCATGATGCGCAGCAGCGCGACCGGCGAGCCCAGCCCGTAGCTCTGCAGCGCGCGTGAACTGTCGCTCTGCGCTTCCGTCACGGCGAGCGTGCCGAGCGGACGGTCGCAATGCTCCACCTTGGAACTGGTTTCCTGCGCGTGCAGGCTGGCGCTGCCGGCGAGCAGGGCGGCAATGATCGATACCCGGATTGGTTTCATGACCCTCGATTGTGAACAAATGTTGTGAACAATTGCACTGTGCGAATCGTCATTGACGAAGCGCAACAAGCGTGCAACGAGTTTGTTCATTTTACAATCTTGAATCGAAGGCAATCTCACCAATACTCACATTGATGCGATTGCGACACACATTTCGGTGGCGTGTAGGCGCGCCGGGCGCCGCCGCGCCGGGCGCCGCTGCGCCGGGCGCCGCTGCGCCGGGGCGGCGCGACGGTCGCGGTTCGTGGGGATTGCCGGGCCAGGTGGTCAGATGCCCGTCGGGTACGTCTCCGGTGGTTCTTCCGCATGCCAGCCGCCGCCCGCGTCCAGCGGTCGCACGGCCGTCGTGTGGTCGATGTGGATGACGGCGTCGAATTGGCGCGCCATCTCGGCCGCGAAATAATGGCTGCGGCGTTCCGTGCGCGGCAGGTAGATGACGCCGATGGCTCGCTCGAGCCGGCGTTCCAGCATGGTCTGGCGGACGGCGCTGTCGCTGGCGCCGTCGCGCAGCGGCAGCAGGAAGCGGGGCAGGCCCGTCTCGTGCAACAATTCCTCGTAGCTGCCCTGCATGCCGGGCCGCACGCGCTTGTGCTCGGCCGGCGCATCCCATTCGGACGCGGCCGTCACAAAGCCGTCGAACGTGGAAAAGCCGATCAGGCGCGTCTGCCCGTCGTATTCCTTGCGCGCGAGTTCGCCGACGTTCCATTCGCCCATCTCGCCCATTTCCGTCGCGCGCGCGTCGCCGATGTGGGAGTTGTGTTCCCAGACGACGATCTTGGCCGGCTCGCCGTCCTTCGACAGGTGATGGGCGAGCGCGTCCAGGGTTTCCGCCATATGACTGTCGCGCAAATTCCAGGATGACACGCGGCCCCGGAACATCGTCCGGTAGTATTCCTCGGCATTCTTGACGAGGCGGGCGTTCTGCTGCGCATAGAAATACGCTTCCTCGTCGCCGTCGCGGTACATGTAGTCGGCGGCGCGCTGCTGCAGTTGGCGCAACTGTTCGATAACGCCTTCCTCGCACGATGCGGACAAGTCGAGGCTCGCCGTGTAGCCGTAGTGCTGGCTGTCTTCGTGGTAGTGGTCGAAGCAGGCATAGCGTTCGCGCGCCTGGCGCGCTGCCTGCGGATCGACTTCGTCGAGATAGCGCAGCACTTCCTCGATCGACGTGAACATGCTGTACAGGTCGAGCCCGTAGAAGCCGACTGGCCGGTGGGCGGCGCGCGCGTTGCGGTGGTGCAGCCAGGTGACGAAGGCCGCAACGTCCGTGTTCCGCCACATCCAGTTGGGAAAGCGCTTGAAGCCGGACAGCGCTTCGTTCGCATCGCGGTCGTCCCCGCGCCCGCGCACGTAGCGGTTGACGCGATAGGCGTCCGGCCAGTCGGCCTCGACGGCCACGGCATGAAAGCCCTTGTCCTCGATCAGGCGCCGGGTGATGCGCGCCCGCTCCGCGTAGAACTCGTGCGTGCCGTGCGTCGCCTCGCCCAGCAGTACGAAGCGCGCATCGCCGACGAGGTCGAGCAGGGCGTCGTAGTCGCGCTCGCCCCCCGTCAGCGGACGGGCGGCGGCCCGGAGCGCGTTGATCGTGTGCGCGGTTGCCATGGCTTCCTCAGTGCAGCCAGCGGCTGCCGGCACGCGGCCGCGCCGCGTCGCGCGGGACGGCGCCCCGTTCGATGAACGCCTTCATGCGCGCGAGATCGTCGTCCATCTGCGCCTTCGGATCGGACCCGAGCAACGTGGCGAGCCCGTGGCCGAGGGCGCCCGCCGGCGGCGTGTACGACATGCGCACGGTGACGCGCGTGCCGCCCCGGCGCGGTTCGAACTGGATCGAGCCGCTCTGCGGGATCTCGGCGCCGGCTTCGCTGCGCCAGGCGAGACGGTGCGGCCGGGTCTGCTCCGTGAGGACCGAATTCCATTCGAACTCGCTGCCGCCGGGGCCGCGTACGATCCAGTGCGAACGCCCGCGCCCGAGGTCGCGCACTTCGACCACGTGCGACATGAAGTGCGGGAAGTTCTCGTAATTGGTCCATACGTCGTACACGTCGTCCGGCGCCGCGTCGATGTCGATGGACTTGCTGAAGTCGATGGTCTGGTCCAGCCCGAGGCCGCGGCCGCGCAGCAGGCCGAGCAGCGATTGGTTCGTGGCGCCGCGGGCCAGCAGCGCGGCGCCGGCCAGGCCCAGCACGAGGGCCAGCGGCGAGCGCCGTGTCAGCGCGTACAACGCGAGCAGGCCACCGCCCGCGAGCGCCGAATTGCGGGCGGTGGGCGTCCACTCGTCGCCGGGGCCCGCGTGCAGCGCGTCGCGCATGCGCGCGCGCAGGCCGCTCGTCGCATCGGCCAGCGCGTCGCTGGCCTTGTCGAGACCGTTGCCGACGGAGTGGCCATCATCGGGCAGCAAGCCACGTGCCTTGTCCGCGCCCGTTGCCATGGCGTCCTTCGCCTTGTCGATCCCGGCGTCGAGCGCGTCGCTGGCGGCACGGCCCATGCGTTCCAGCGCCGAGCCGGACGTCGCGCCCGTGACGCGCGTCGCCGCCGTGTCGGCGAGGTTCGAGGCCCGCTCGCGCAACTCGTCGCCGACGGCGCCGATGCGCTCGCTCGCGCCGCGCCAGGCACTGCCCAGCGCGCCGGACGTGCGCGCGCCCGCATCGCGCACGGCTTGCGCCGACTGGGCCCGGCGGGCGCTGCCGCGGTCCGGGTCGAGCATGTACATCAGCAGGGCGCCGGCCGCGGCGCCGCCCAGCCACTTCGCGATTTCATAGCCTGTGTCCGTCGTGTTTTTCATGGTTCGCTCCTCCGGTTGGTCTGGGCCCGGCCGCCGCCTCGTCGTGCCAGGCGGTGGCCAGCAAATCCTGCACTTCCTCGTCGCTGGTCTGGTCGAACGCGTCGTACCACTGGCCGACTGCGCGGAAGTGGAGCGGGGTCGACAGGCAGACGAAGTCGTCGACGCGCGCCTCGAGCGCGGCCGCCGTATCGGGCGGCGCGACGGGAATCGCGAGCACCAGCGTGCGCGGCCCCAGGCGGCGCGCCACTTCGATGGCGGCCAGCATCGTGGAGCCCGTCGCGACGCCGTCGTCCACGAGGATGGCGCTGCGTCCGGCGAGGTCGAGGGGCGGGCGGCCGCCGCGGTAGGCGCGCTCGCGCCGCTGCAGTTCGGCCAGTTCGCGCGCCGTGACGGCTTCCACGGCCTCGGGCGTGACGCCCATCAGGCCGGGCACGCCGGGCTGCAGCACGCGGACGCCGCCGTTGCCGACGGCGCCCACCGCGAACTCTTCGTGGCCCGGCATGCCGAGCTTGCGGACGATGAGGATGTCGAGGGCGATGCCGAGCCGCTGCGCGATCGCGAACCCGACCGGCACGCCGCCACGCGGCAGCGCGAGCACGACGGCATCGGGCCGCCGCGCGTAGGTGCCGAGGCGCTTCGCCAGCTGGCGGCCGGCCTCGGTGCGGTTCTTGAATGGACGGTGATCGACCATATGCGCTGCTCCCGCGGTTCTCTGTCATGCTGCGGCGCGAGCGTGGCCGGGCGGCCCGCGGACCGCCGGACACGCCCGCAACGGCAGCGCGTTGCGGCTTACTGGATCGTCAGCTGGCGCGCCGTGCCGCCCTGTTTCTTGGGCAGCGACAGCATCAGGACGCCGTCCTCGAGGCGGGCCTGCGCATTGGCATCGTCGACCTCGGCGGGCAGCGTGAAGCTGCGCTGGTACTTGCGCGTCGAGCGCTCAGAATACACCACCTGTTCGCCCTGGCGCTGTTCGTTTGCCTGCTGGCATTCGCCCTCGATCGTGACGCGCTGGCCGTCGATCGAGACGTGCACGTCGTCCTTCTTGACGCCCGGCAGCTCGGCTTTCACTTCGAAGGTTTTTTCCGTCTCGCTCACGTCCAGGCGGGGCATGCCGACGTCGTCGCCGGTCCAGCGGCCCTGGGCGAGCGGGGCGAAGAAATCCTGGAACATGTTCTCGACCATGCGGCCGAACTGGTCTTCCATGGCGCCGGGACGGAACGTGGAGAGCGGCGTCGTGCCTCTTCTGATCAGGTTCATGATAGACCTCCCTGTTGATCTAGGAATGACGTTCAGGAATGACGTCCGGCGACGCGCCGGACGCCGTCACTCCCATTTATAGGGCGGTCGACAGGCGTTTGCAAGTCGTGTCCCGATACGTGCGCGGGCACCCCGGCCGACGTTTGATCCCGGCCAGGTGGCGCATAAAAACGGGGAATTTCGCGAACCCGCGCGGGTCCATGACAGTGTGGGCGCGCGCCGTCCGTCCGGCGATCCGCATGACGCGGAAGGGGGCCGGCGGCGTCAGCCCAGGTTGCGGCGGTGAAAGCGCAGGTGGTCTTCGACGAAGGTGGAAATGAAGTAATAACCGTGGTCGTAGCCGGGATGGCGGCGCAGCTCGAGCGGCTGGCCGACGGCCCGGCAGGCGTCCTCGAACGCGTCGGGGTACAGCTGCTCGGCCAGGAATTTGTCGGCGAGGCCCTGGTCGATCAGGATCCCTTTCGGGAACGGCGGTGCGTCGGCGGCCGCCATCAGCGCCGTCGCGTCGTACGCGTGCCATGTGTCGCGGTCCGGGCCCAGGTAGCCGCCGAACGCCTTCTCGCCCCACGGGCAGCGGGACGGGGCGGCGATGGGCGCGAACGCGGACACGGAGCGGAACAGGGCAGGATTGCGCAGCGCGAGCATCAGCGCGCCGTGTCCGCCCATCGAGTGGCCAAAGATGCCCGTGCGGGCCGGGTCGGCGGGCAGGGTGGCCAGCACGAGCTCGCGCAGTTCGAGGATGTGGCTGTACATGCGGTAGTGCGTGGACCACGGCGCGCGGGTGGCGTCGACGTAGAAACCGGCGCCGGCGCCGAAGTCCCAGCTGTCCGTCTCGCCCGGTACGCCGGCGCCGCGGGGGCTCGTGTCGGGCGCGACCAGGATCAGGCCTTCCTGCGCCGCCACCCGCTGGGCACCGGCCTTGGTCATGAACGTCTCTTCGGTGCAGGTCAGGCCGGCGAGGTAGAACAGCACGGGCAGGCGCTTGCCTTGCGCGCCGGGAGGGAGGTACACGGAATAACGCATCGGCAAGCCGATGGCGGCGGAATCGCAGCGGTAGAAGCGCTGGATGCCGTCGAAGCAAGCGTGTTCACTGAGGAGTTCGGGCATGGCTCGGTCCGTCGGAGGATGGATGGTCAGAAACACAAGTATGCCCTGTCGGCGGGCGGGCCGGCAACGCGCTTCAGATCAGCCCGAGCGCGCCCAGCACGGCCCCGGCGGCCAGCAGCCACAGCAGGTGAATGCGGGTGCGCCAGATGACGAGGCAGCTGACGATGACCGTTAGCCGCAGGGGCCATTGCGCCAGCAGGGCGCGCAGCGCATCGGCGCCTGGGCCCGCGGCGGCTGGCGCGTCGGCGACCGGTGTACCCGCCGCGATGCCGGCGCCGAGCGGTGGCGCGACGGCGGCCGCCGAGCTGGCCATGATCCACGCCGTCGACAGCAGAAGCGCGATGACGATGGGTGCCATGCCCTGCTTGAACGCGCGCACGGCGCGCAGGTCGCGGTTGCGGTGGCCCCAGCCGGCGACGGTGTACGTGATGACGGTCGACGGCGTCATGATGCCGACCATCGTCACGAGCACGCCGAACAGGGCGGCGGCCGTGCTGCCGGCGTTCATGCCGACGTGCCACCCCATCAGGGCGACGAACAGGACGTTCGGCCCCGGGGCCGCCTGGGCGAGGGCGATCGACTGGTTGAATTGTTCCTGGGTAAGCCAGTGGTGCTGCTCGACGAGGAAGCGGTGCATTTCCGACGTCGTCGAGATGGCGCCGCCGACCGACATCAGCGACAAGGTGAGGAAGTGGCCGAACAGGTTGAGCCAATCGGCCCAGTCCAGCGTGAGGTGGATGGGCATGGTCATGGCTTCAGGCGGCGGTAGGTGAGGATGCAGCCCAGCCCGCCCAGGCCGCACAGCACCCAGGCAAGTGGAACTTTGAGGAGGCCGACGAGGATGAAGCCGGCAGCGGTGATGGCCAAGCACCAGGACAGGGGCATCGGGTTTTTCTTGAGGGCGCTCACGAGGCGCAGGGCGGCAGCGGCGATGAGGCCGGCACACACGGCGGCCATGCCGTGCAGTGCGCCGGCCACCATGGGACTCGCGGCGAAACGGTCGTGCAACAGCTCGAGCGCGATGACGATGACGAGCGGTACGGCGAGCAGGCCGGCCAGCGCGGCGAGGGCGCCGGCGATGCCGAAGTAGCGGCCGCCGATCATCAGCGACAGGTTGACGACGTTCGGGCCCGGCATAATCTGGGCGACGGCCCAGTCTTCGATGAATTCTTCCTGCGTGAGCCAGCGCTTGCGGTCGACCACCTCCCGCTGGACGATGGCCAGCACGCCGCCGAAGCCCTGCAGGGCCAGGATCGTGAACGAGATGAACAGGTCGGCGAGGGAGCGGGGACGGGGACGGTCGGCGTGGTCGGGATGGTCGGTACTGGCGGGGCGGGACGGTGCGTTCATCCCTCGATTATCGCGCCGCCGCCGGGGTCTGTCCATGCGCGCCGGCGCGGGCCGGCGCGTGTACGTACGGGCGCGCGTCAGCCGCCGCCGATGCCCCGCATCACGCGGCCCGTGCCTTCGCACTCGGGGCAGGTCTTGCCGTCGGCCAGCTTGCCGCTGCCGCCGCACGTTTCGCACAGGTCTTCGCCGGCGCCTGGGGTGCCGGGTTCGGCTTCGTCGCCGGGTTTCATGTCGGGATCGGGCATCGCGCTCATGGAGTCCTCATGGTGGATGGATGGCGGGACCATTCTAGGCGCAGCGGGGCGAAGACGGCGCACGGCGCGCCTGCCCGTCCTGCCGCTGTGTGCCGGAAATTTACGAAACCATGTGGATCGATATCAAATTAAGCTTGACTTTGGCTAAACCTGGGAAATACTCGTTAGGCGGCAACCCATAATCCCATCAACGTCAGGAACTGCGATGAACGAAGATTCTCTCGAGCTCGAAGACGGTCAGGCGACCGTTTCCTACCAGCGACGCGATGCGCAACAACAGGACATCGTCGACCTGGGCATTGCCCTGCAGCAGCGCAGCAATACGATGTCGGCCGTGGAATACCTGCGTTCGCAAAACGTCGGCAATGACGTCATCGAACGGGTGCTCACGGAGCCGGGCCGCCGGCGTTCCTGGTGCCGTTGAAGGAGGCCGGCTCAGCACTTATGCACAAAATTGCTTGATAACATCTTGCATATTTTTTCGATGTGTGCGCCGGCTGAGTTCGTAAACCCTTGATTTTGCGAAGGTTGGGAGGTGCCCACGCAACGGGCAAATTGTTGAAAGCCGCATTCCTGCTTGGTTTTGCCATGTCAATAGGGTGCTTTTCCACAACCTTATGCACAGTTTTTGTGGATATCTGAACAAGCTTTGCTAATCATGCATCGATTCAGCCAGTGCGGGTGATGACTACACCCGCGCATGAGTCCGTGCGTCGCCGCTGACGTGGTTTTGCTACATCGACATCGCCCCTCTTGCTTTTAGATACTGGACAAATGTACAGTTGAGCACCAACGCCCAACCGCCATGTCCGCCGCCGCCACCGCCACCCCTGCCGATCCGTTCGCGAACCTGAATCCCGAACAACTGGCCGCCGTCGAGCACGACGTCGGCGCGGACGTCGTGCGGCCGTTGCTCGTCGTGGCGGGCGCCGGCTCGGGCAAGACGAACACGCTGGCGCACCGGGTCGCGAAGCTGATCCTGGCCGGGGCCGATCCGCAGCGCATCCTGCTGTTGACCTTTTCGCGCCGCGCTGCCGGTGAGATGGGCCAGCGCGCCGCCGGCGTGCTGCAGCGCGTGCTGGGTACGTCGTCCGCCGTCGGCAACCTGCCGTGGGCCGGCACGTTCCACAGCATCGGCGCCCGGCTGCTGCGCGAGTACGCGGGGCGGATCGGGCTGGAAGCGTCGTTCACGATCCACGACCGCGCCGATTCCGAAGACTTGATGGGCCTCGTCCGGCAAGACATCGGCCTCGGTGCCGCGGCCGGCCAGAAACGTTTTCCGCTGAAGGGCACGTGCCTGGCGATCTATTCGCGCGTCGTCAACGGCCGCGAGCCGCTGGCCGACGTGCTGCAATCGACATTCCCCTGGTGCAGCGAATGGGAAGACCCGCTGAAAAACCTGTTTGGCGCCTACGTCGACGCGAAGCAGGAGCAGAACGTTCTCGACTACGACGACCTGCTGCTGTTCTGGGCCGAGATGGCGGCCGATCCCGAACTGGGGCCGGAGCTGGGCGCGCTGTTCGACCACGTGCTCGTCGACGAATACCAGGACACGAACCGCCTGCAGGCCGCGATCCTGCAAGGCATGAAGCCGGACGGGCGGGGCGTGATGGTCGTCGGCGACGACGCGCAGTCGATCTATTCGTTCCGCGGCGCGACCGTGCGCAACATCCTCGACTTTCCGCAGCAGTTCGCGCAGCCCGCGCGCATCATCACCCTGGACCGCAACTACCGCTCGACGCAGCCGATTCTCGATGCGTCGAACGCCGTCATCGCCGCCGCGCTCGAGCGTCATGCGAAGAGCTTGTGGACCGATAAAGTGGCAAGCGCGAAACCGCAGCTGGTACTGATTCCGGACGAGGCCGAGCAGGCACGCTGGGTCTGCAACCGCGTGCTGGAGCAGCGCGACGCGGGCATCGTGCTGAAGCAGCAGGCCGTGCTGTTCCGCGCCGCGAGCCACAGCGCGGCGCTCGAACTGGAGCTCGTGCGGCGCAACGTCCCGTTCGTGAAATTCGGCGGGCTGAAATTCCTCGAGGCCGCGCACATCAAGGACGTGCTCGCGATGCTGCGCTTCGCCCAGAATCCGGCAGGCAGGGTCGCGGGCTTCCGCGTCGTGCAACTGATGCCCGGCGTCGGCCCGGCGACGGCGGCCCGCTTCCTGGACGCCGTGGCGGAAGCGGCGGACCCCGTCGCGGCTGCCGACGCCTTCCCCGCGCCCCCGCGCGCGCAAGGCGAGTGGGAACAGTTCACCGCATTGTTCCGCACCTTGCGCACGTCCGGCCTGCGCTGGCCGCTGGACGTGGAGCTCGTGCGCGACTGGTACCAGCCGCACCTCGAACGCCTGCACGACGATGCGCCCGTGCGCGCGGCCGACCTCGACCAGCTCGTCGCGCTGGCCGGTGGTTACGGTTCGCGCGAAAGCTTCCTCACCGAGCTCACGCTCGACCCGCCGGAAGCGACGAGCGACCGTGCGGGCCCGCCGCTGCTGGACGAGGACTACCTGATCCTGTCGACGATCCACTCGGCCAAGGGCCAGGAGTGGAAGGCCGTGCACGTGTTGAACGTCGTCGACGGCTGCATTCCGTCCGACATGGCAACGGGCAGCGCGGAAGACATCGAGGAAGAGCGGCGCCTGCTGTACGTCGCGATGACGCGTGCCAAGGAGCACCTGCACCTCGTCGTACCGAACCGCTTCTTCATCAAGCAGCAGGCGCAGATGGGCGACCGCCACGTGTACGCCCAGCGCACGCGTTTCGTCACCCCGGCCATGCTCAAGCATTTCGAGGAATGCGTGTGGACGACTGCCGATGCGCAGCACATCCGCAAGCCGGTGCCGGACACGGTGCGGATGCTCGTGCGTGAACGGGCCCGGAACGCGTGGCGTTGAGGCCGGCGCCCAAGTTTGGGAAAAATGACGGCAAGATGACAGAACAAGTGGACAGAAGCGGCACCGGGTGGCCAAGTTATGCCCGTCATCGATTTTTTGTAGGAATTTGCCTCATTCGCATCACGTGCTTAAAACAAGTGCACACGCAAGTCATTGATTCTTAACGACTTCGATTTTGCCTTTTCGTTGTGCAGTTTGTTGAAACCCGCACCAATACTGCGGTTCTGGCTTGTCAAGAGGCGCTTGTCCACACAGTTATCCACATTTCTTGTGGATATTAAAATTAATCCCGTCGAATCAATATCTTAGGTCATCTACTTGAGGCGGCGTCGAGTTGTTCGCGCCGATCAAGACGTGTTAACGCGTGCAATGTTTGCCTGGCGGCTTGGTCAGTCCAGCAAGGCACGCAGCGTCTGCAGGGCGGCGAGCGCACCCAACGCAACGCCGACGCCCGTGCCCGCCGCCACGTCCGGCTCGCGCGGGTTGATGCGCACGAGCGGCGCACGCTGGCCCTCGCACAGGCGGCGCACGGAGGGGACGTCCGTGCCCGCGCCCAGTTCGACGACGACGAGGCGCCGCACCTGCCGGCGCCAGCGTTCCAGGCGCTTGTACTGATGGGCCGTGCGGTCATCGAGCCAGCGGCCATCGCCGAACATCAGGATATTGGGCCGCGCGAGCCGGCCGCAGTGCGGGCAGCGGGGCAGCGGCGGGGCCATCAGGCACGTCGCCGGGTCGACGATCGGGTCGACGGCGTCGGCCGGCCTGATGCCGCCCCCGCACGGGCCCGTGCATTGCAGGTGGTGGATCGAGCCATGGCATTCGACGATGCGCTCCGGGTCGAAGCCGGCGCGCTGGAACTGGCCATCGACATTGCTCGTGAAGACGAAGGCGCCATGCGGCAGGCGGGCGCCGATGTCGCGCAAGATCGCGAAGCCCGCATGCGGCACCGTGCTCCGGTACAGCGCGAGGCGGTGGCCGTAGAAGCCCCAGGCGAGTTCCGGTAGTGCGTCGAAGCTGTGCGGATTCGCGATCTCGACGAAGCGGATGCCGGCGGCGGCCAGCGGCGGATACGCACGCCAGAACCCGTGGTCGCCACGGAAGTCAGGCAACCCCGAATCGACGCCGATCCCGGCGCCGGCGCCGATCAGGAGGCCGTCCGCCTCACGCAGCAAGGCGGCCGCGCGGGCGAGGGCGGCATCGTCGTCCGGACTCATGGGGAGTCTACGTCGATGCGCCGCTGCAGGCGTTCCAGTTCGGCGAGGAAGCGTTCGGCGGCCAGCGCGGGCGCCCACGGTTCCCACGGCGGACAATCGTAGACCTCGACGAGCGGATCGCGCTCCAGCACGGGCGAGCGGATTTTCAAGGTGGTGCGCACTTCGCGTTCCGACCAGCCGGCCACGTGCACGGCTTCGCTGGCGGCCGCGAGGCGGTCGGCGCGCTTGTGCAATTGGTGCTCGGCCGGCGTCCACGCGGGCAGCCGGTAGCGCAGGAACACGGCCTGTTCCAGGCGGCGGGTGAGGGCGCGGAAACCGTCGCCGAGGAAGGGCTTGATCGGCGACACGGCGTCGAAGCCGAGCAGGCCTTCTTCCGCATCGTGCAGCAGCTCGCGCAATTCCACGACGGGGGCAAGCGGCGCGGGCGTGGCGGCGCGGCGGAGCAGCATCACGGCGATCGAGTGCTGCGCGACGGACAGCGGCAGCGGCCACGCGGAGTGGCCGCCCCAGCGGTAGGTGCGCGCGAGGCCGAGGGCGAGGTCGCTGTCGTCCCAGTCGAACGGAGTCGGGTTCAACAGGTCGAGCCGCTTGCCGGACGGCATGCGTACCCAGGCGCGCATGTCGGGCGCCATCTCAACGGATTCTCGCAACGGTGCTCATGTGGCGATTTTACACGGCCCTGCAGGCCGACCCCGGCAGGATTGACGTGGCCGTACACAGGGCACCGTCCGCGGTTTATAGTAGGCTGCTGCCGGCACGGGCCGGCCGAAAGGAGCGCAGCGAAGATGGGAGAGATTGCCAAACGGATCGATTGCGACGTGCTGGTCGTGGGCGGCGGCATCAATGGTGCCGGCATCGCGCGCGACGCAGCGGGGCGCGGCCTGTCCGTCGTGTTGTGCGAAAAAGACGATCTGGCCCAGCATACGTCGTCCGCGTCCAGCAAGCTGATCCACGGCGGCCTGCGCTATCTGGAGCAATACCACTTCGGCCTCGTGCGCAAGGCGCTGGCCGAGCGCGAAGTGCTGCTGAAGAGCGCGCCGCACATCATCCATCCGCTGCGTTTTCTGATGCCGCATGCGCCGGGGCAGCGGCCCGCGTGGATGATCCGCGCCGGCCTGTTCCTGTACGACCACCTGGCGCCGCGCGATTTCCTGCCCGCGTCCGGCGCCGTCGAGCTGCGCGCGACGCCCGCAGGTGCCGCGTTGCAGCCGCAGTTCACGCGGGGGTTCGCGTATTCCGATGCATGGGTCGACGATGCGCGCCTCGTCGTGCTCGCGGCGCTCGATGCGCGCGAGCGCGGCGCCACCGTGCTCACGCGCACGCGTTGCGCGCGGGTGCGGCGCGATGCCGCGCGCTGGGATGCCGAGCTGCATGGCGCGGACGGTGTCATCCACGTGCACGCGCGCTGCCTCGTGAACGCGGCCGGGCCGTGGGCCGGCAGCTTGTTGCACGAGACGGGTGTGGGTCCGGCACGGTCCATGCGCCTCGTGAAGGGCAGCCACATCGTCGTGCCGCGCCTGTTCGACGGGCCCGACGCGTTCCTGCTGCAGCAGCCGGACGGCCGCATCGTGTTCGCACTGCCGTACGAGGGTGCGTTCACGCTCGTCGGCACGACGGACGTCGACCACGACCCCGCCGACCTCGACCGTGTCGCCATCAGCGCCGCCGAGACGGCGTACCTGTGCGACGCCGTGAACCGCTGTTTCACGCGCCGCATCGCCCCGGCGGACGTCGTATGGAGCTATGCGGGCGTGCGTCCGCTGATCGACGAAGGCGGCAGCAACGCATCGTCCGCCAGCCGCGACTACCGGTTCGAGCACGACACGGCCGGCGGCGCGCCGCTGCTGTCCGTGTTCGGGGGCAAGGTCACGACGTTCCGCAAGCTGGCCGAGCAGGCCGTCGACTGGATCGGCCCCCGGCTGGGCCGCAGCATGCCGCCCTGGACGGCGCATGCGTGCCTGCCCGGCGGCGACTTGTACGGCAAAGTGCCGCTCGCGCGGGCCGTGCTGGAATACGACGGCTGGGTGCGCACACGGCGCCAGCAATTCGCGTGGCTGCCCGAGTCCTTGCTGGTCCGCTACGCCCGCAGCTACGGCACGCGGCTGTCCACGCTGCTGGCGCATTGCCGGTCGCGCGCCGACCTTGGCGAGGAAATCGTGCCCGGCCTGTTCGAGGCCGAGGCCCATTATCTCGTGCGCCAGGAATGGGCCCGGTCCGCCGACGACATCCTGTGGCGTCGCACGAAGCTGGGGCTGCACGCGCCGCCGGGTGCCGCGCACCGCCTCGACTCTTGGCTGGCCAGTCACCACGGCACGGCGGTCACCGTGCCGTGATGCGGCCAGCGCCGCGTCAGCGTGCGTTCTTCGCCAGCCAGGCGTCGATCTCGGGCAGGCGCGCCGCGTTGACGCGGATACGATCCTGAATCGCGGCGACGGCCGCCTCGACGTCGCCGCGCGACGTGGGCGCCAGGTTCGCCTCGGCATACGCACCCAGCTTGTTCACCATCGCCGGGTCCGCCGACGCCATCGCGAGGCGCGCCAGGTAGCGGCTGCGCGAGCTGGCGTCCACGCGCTCGTTGATCTTGGCGAGGTGGGCGACGGCGAAGTCGAACGCCATGTCCGGATAGCGCATCGCCACTTCCGAAATCATCGTCGCGCTGATCGTCAGGCCCGGTTCGTCCGTGAGGGCGAGTTCCAGCGCGCGCATGGCGAGGGCGCGGTCGTCCGTGGCCGCGAGCAAGGTGTAGCGCTGGTCGCGCACGAGCGGGGACGTCTCGTTGCGCGCGGCCGCGTGCAACTGGTCCCACATGGCGGCATCGGCATGCTGGGCGACAACGCCCATGACGGTCTTGCGCAGCGGCCCGGGCACCGCCTGCGGGTCCGTCGTGAGGGCGGCGTAGCGGCGGCGCGCTTCGGCGATGGTGGTCGCGTCGCCCAGGTCGCTCAGCACGACGATCAGCTGTTCGCGCAAGTTCGCGACGGCCGACGCCTCGTCCGGTCGCGCCGTCCAGCCCACCTGCGCCATCAGCGGCGCCAGGCGGCCGATGGCAAACGCGGCGAAGCGGCGCTGGCGCGTCGTGTCGCCGCCGCGTGCCTCCTCGCGGTAGCGTTCATGGAGGCCGTCGAGCAGCCCCGCGATGCGCGACCACACGGCCGGATCGGCGCCGGCCGGCGTCGCCTGCACGAGGTCCAGCACGTCCGACGCCGGCTGCAGACCCGCGAGGCCCAGTGCGCTGCTGTCGGCCAGCAGGCCGATCTGGTCGATCGGGGCGATGCCCGCGAACTGCTGTGCGAGCTGCGCGAAACCGGCCGACGTGTACAGGGTGCGGTAGTAACCGGTCTGGCCCGCATTGACGATCACGGCGCCGCAGCCCGGCACGGTGACGGCGCCCTGGCCGCCCGCGACGAGCGTCGTTCCCTGTTTCGCACTGCCGGCGATCTGCGCGATGACGGGCACGCGCCACGCGAGCGGCGCCTTGCCCGCGCGGTCGCGCGTGAATTCCGCCTGCGTCAGCGGCACCGTCGATGCGGCGTTGCTGCACGCGGCGTCGCCGACCTTGATGAGCGGGATACCGGGTTGCAGCGTGAAGTCGTGAGCGATGGCGGTGACGGGCTTGCCGGCCGCCTTCTCGATCTGCTTCCACAAGTCGTCCGACACCGTGTTGCCGTACGCGTTCGCCTTCATGTACGCGCGCACGCCGCTCTTCCACGCGTTCTCGCCGACATACGCTTCCAGCATGCGGATGACGGATTCGCCCTTCGAATAGGTGATCTCGTCGAATGCCTGGTTCGCCTGCTCGACCGTTTCCACGTGCTGCACGACGGGGTGCGTGCCGGCGACGGAATCGCGGCGCATCGCCGTCTCGCGCGTGGCGACGGTGCCCAGGCGGGTATTCCATTCCGGATGCAGGCGGGCCGTCATGCGGCTTTCCATCCACGACGCGAAACCCTCGTTCAGCCACAGGTCGTCCCACCAGCGCATCGTGACGAGGTCGCCGAACCACTGGTGCGCCATCTCGTGCGCGGCCGTGGAAAAGATTTCCTCGCGGTCGTGCTGGGTGGCGATCGTGGGGTCGAGCAGCAGTGCATATTCGAACGTGAAGATGGCGCCCCAGTTTTCCATCGCGCTGAAGAACTGGCTGCGGCCGGCGCCCGCCACGTTGTCGAGCTTCGGCAGCGGGTAGCGCACGCCGAAGTAATCGTTGTACTCGCGCAGGATGGCCTGCTGGGCGTCGAGCGCGAACCGCGCCTGCGGCAGCGCGCCGCGGCGCGTGACGACGCCGACTTCCGTGCCGTCCACCTTCGCCGCTGCCCGTTCGAAATCGCCCAGCGCGAGGAACAGCAAATATGTCGACATCTTCGGCGTCGTGCCGAAGGTCACGCGGCGGCGGCCGTCCGGCAGAGCCTCCGTGCGCGCGGCCGGCATATTGCTGACGGCCATCTGGCCGGCCGGCACGACGACGTCCAGCGCGAAGCTGGCCTTGTACGCCGGCTCGTCCCACGACGGGATCATGCGGCGCGCGTCCGAGTTCTCGAACTGGGTGTACAGCGCGCGCTGCTTCTTGCCGTCCGCGCCCGGATAGTCGAGCGAGAACAGCCCGACGGCCTGCGTGCCGATCACGCCCGTGTAGTCCATCGCCAGGTGGTACATCCCGGGCGCGACGGGCTGCGCGAACGTGAAGGTCGCCGTCTGCGCGGCGGCGTCGACGGCGACCGTCGCATCGCGTCCGGCGCCGCCGGCGGCCGGCGTCAGCGTCACTTGCGCGAACGTCAGGTCGGCCGCGTTCAAGGTCAACGTGCTGCTGGGCTTCGTGACGTTGATCGTGACGACGGCGCGGCCACTGAACGTGCCCGTCGCGGCGTCAGGGGTCAGCGAGATCCGGTAATGCGTCGGGACGGCATTGCGGGGCAATTGCGTCGTGGTGTCGCCGGCCGCCGTGCCCGCGGGCGCGCGGGTGGGCGCGGCGCTGGCGTGAACGGCGGGCGCGGTCGCCAGGGTGAGGGCGACGGCGGCGGAAAGCAGGCTGCGGTGCATGGAAATCCTATCGAATATGTACGTCGGACCCGCGCGCGCGGCGGGTAGGGCGCGCGCGGCCAATCCGCCAATCTACGGTCAAACGGCGCGCCCTGTCAAATGACCAGGCAGACAGACGGCGGACGTGGCGCGGCGATGGGCGTATGATCGGCGACGCACACGACCAAGGAGGGATCGATGAAACTGTACACGAGCAGCCGCGCGCCGAACCCGCGCCGCGTGCTGATGTTCATGGCCGAGAAGGGCGTCGCCGACGTCCGTACGGTGCAGGTCGACCTGGGCAAGGCCGAGCACCGCAGCGAGGCCTTCATGGCCCTGAATCCGATGGCCCAGGTGCCCGTGCTGGAACTGGACGACGGCCGCACCCTGGCCGAGACGCGCGCCATCTGTACTTACCTGGAAGGCGTCCACCCGAATCCGAACCTGATGGGCGAAGGCTTCGAGGAACGCGCATTCATCGAGATGATGGACCGGCGCTGCGAGCTGCAGCTGTTCCTGCGCATCGCCAACTGCGTCCGGCATACGCATCCGGGCCTCGCACCGCTGGAACAGCCGCAGTTCGCGGAGTTCGGCGCGGCGCAGGGCGAGAAGGTGCGCGAGTCGGCGCACTGGCTGGACGGGGTGCTGGCGGACCGCGACTACGTGGCCGGCGACCGCTTCACGATCGCCGACATCACGGCATTCTGCGCATTGGAATTCGCGCGAGGACTGATGAAGTACCGGCCGGCCGACGACGGCCTCGCGAACCTGCAGGCGTGGCGCGACCGGATCGCGCAGCGCCCGAGCGCGCAGGCCGTGTAGCTACGGCATCGCGTCAGCCGACGCGCTTGTACCAGGGGCGGTCGCCTTCGATCGCCTGGTACGTGCCGGCGTATGCGTCCGACACGGCAAGCGGCCGGTCGAGGCACAGCACGCCGAAGCGCGCCAGGCTGTCGTGGAACAGCCGCAGCACGCGCTGGCGCAGCACGGGACCGAAGTCGGACAGGACGCTGCCGCACAGGATCGCCTGGAACTCGTTGAACGAGGCGTCCGTCACAAGGCTGTACTGCGACCACGTGATGCGCCGCGCAAGCTGCGGCTGCAGGCGCGCGAGGCCGTCGCGCACCTCGAAGTACGCGGACAGCGCCGCGCGGCCGCCGCTCGCGGCGTAGCGCGTCTGCGCGGCGTCGAGGTCGGCCACGGGCAGCCACGCGTCGTGGTATGCCGTGACGAGTTCCTCGTTGGCGAGCGTGGCGTGGATGTCCAGCTTGCCCAGCACGCCTTCTTCCGCCAGCACGATGGCCAGCGTCCACGCCTCGCCCACACCCGCACATTCCGCGATCCAGACCCGCGGCAGGGGCCACGCGCGCAGCGACGGCGCCAGCACGCCGCGCAGGCGCTGCACGTGGGTCGTGTCGTCGAACAGCGCGGCCTGTTCGGGCGCCAGCATGCGCAGCAGCGCCGTCGCCACGACCGGATCGTGCAAGACCTTTTCCTGCAGGCCCGACAACGTGGCGGCGCCCCGCGTGCGCATGGCGGCGGCCAGCCGGCGGCGCAGGGCGGCGCGGTCGTAGGCGCGGAAATCGTGGCCGAAACGCTGGAACAAGGCCTCCAGCAGCAGCTCCGTTTCCAGCTCCTCGACCGCGAGCCCGGCCGCGAGACCGGTCCACGCGTTCGGCACTGCCATCGCTTCAGCCGTCATCAGTGCAACCACACCCGCATCATCGACAGCAGCTGCGCGACGTCGACGGGCTTCGTGATGTAGTCGGACGCGCCGGCGGCGATGCACTTGTCGCGGTCACCCTTCATCGCCTTCGCCGTCAGGGTGATGATCGGCAGCGACTTGAATTTCGGGATGCGGCGGATGGCGCGCATCGTGTCGTAGCCGTCCATCTCCGGCATCATGATGTCCATCAGGACGATCTCGATGGTCGGATCCTTTTCCAGCACCTCGATGCCGTCGCGGCCATTCTCCGCGAACAGCACCTGCATCTGCTGGCGCTCCAGCAGAGACGACAGGGCGAAGATGTTACGCAGGTCATCGTCGACGATGAGGACCTTGCGTCCGGCCAGGCCGCCGTCCGCCGCGTGGATCTCTTCCAGCATGCGGCGCTGCGTCTCCGGCAGGCTGGCCTGCGAGCGGTGCAGGAACAGCGCCGTCTCGTCGAGCAGGCGTTCCGGCGAGCGCGCGTCCTTGACGACGATGGTCTTGGCGTAGCGCTTCAGCTTCGTGACTTCCTTGCGCGACAACTCCTGCGCCGTGTAGATCACGATCGGCAGGTCGCGCAACTGCGGCTGCTTGCCGATCTGGTCGAGCAGGTCGAAGCCGGAGATGTCGGGCAAGGTGAGGTCCAGGACCATGCAGTCGAAGTGCTGCTGCGCGAGCGCCTCCAGCGCCGCTTTGCCGTCTTCCGCCGTCACGATGCGCACGTCGGAATCGCCGATCAGGCCGACGATCGATTCGCGCTGGGCCATGTCGTCTTCCACGACGAGCAGGCTGCGTTTGCCGCCCATGAGGAATTTCTGGATGCGCTTGAATTCCTCCTGCAGCATCTCGCGGCTCACCGGTTTGTTGATGTACGAGATCGCGCCCTGGCGCAGCGCGCGCTCGCGCTCGCGCAGCGACGACATCACGTGCACGGGGATGTGGCGCGTGCTCGGGTCGCGCTTCAGGCGGTCGAGCACCGTGAAGCCGTCGATGTCGGGCAGGTCGATGTCGAGCAGGATCGCGGACGGCAGGTAGTCGCGGGCCAGCGACAGAGCGGAATCGCCGCGGTGCGTGACGATGCCCTTGAAGTTCTTTTCGCGGGCGAATTCCAGCACGGTCTTGGCGAAGCGCTCGTCATCCTCGACGATCAGCACGGACGGGTCGCCCGGCACGATCAGGCCGCGGTCGTCGAGCATCGTCGCGTATTCGACGAGGCTGTTCGACGGGTCGGGCAGGGCGACGCTGGTGACGGCTTCGGGCTCCGCTTCCAGCAGCATCGTCGGGGCCGGGCCGGCCGATTGCTGCGGCTGCGGCGGGGCCAGGCGCGCCGGCTGCGGCTGGCGGGTCTGTTCGTAGTTGATGAAGCCCGCGCGGTTGTACGGCAGGTACAGCGTGAACGTGGAGCCGATGTTGACCGTGGATTCCACGCGGATTTCGCCGCCCAGCAGGCGCGCCAGTTCGCGCGAGATCGACAGGCCCAGGCCCGTGCCGCCGTATTTGCGGGCGGTGGAGCCGTCGGCCTGCTGGAATGCCTCGAAGATCAGTTGAAGCTTGTCGGACGGGATGCCCACGCCGGTATCGCGCACGGAGAACGCCAGCACGGCATCCGCATGCAGCAGGTGCGGGTGGTCCGCGGTCCAGCCGCTCGTCACGAGGCTGATCGTCAGCGACACGTTGCCGTGGCTCGTGAACTTGAACGCGTTCGACAGCAGGTTCTTCAACACCTGCTGCAGGCGCGTCGTGTCCGTCATGACGGCGGTCGGCAGGTTCTCGGCCAGCTCCACCGCGAAGCCCAGGTGCTTCGCTTCGGCCATGTGGCGGAACGTGCGGTCCACGTAGTTCCGCAGGTTCGAGAAGCGGTATTCCGACACGTCCAGCGTGACGGTACCGGACTCGATCTTCGACAGGTCGAGAATGTCGTTGATCAGCGTCAGCAGGTCGGAGCCGGAGCCGTGGATCGTCTTCGCGAATTCCACCTGCTTGGACGACAGGTTGCCTTCCGGGTTATCGGACAGCTGCTGCGCGAGGATCAGCAGCGAGTTCAAAGGTGTCCGCAATTCGTGCGACATATTCGCGAGGAACTCGGACTTGTACTTGGACGACAGCGCCAGCTGCGTCGCCTTTTCTTCCAGCGCCAGCTTCGCCTGCTCCACCTCGCGGTTCTTGCGTTCCACCTCGATGTTCTGCTCGGACAGCAGGCGCGCCTTTTCCGCCAGCTCCTGGTTGGTCTGCTGCAGTTCCTGCGCAAGCGACTGCGACTGCGTCAGCAGCGATTCCGTCCGGCTGTTCGCCTCGATCGTGTTCAGCACGACGCCGATCGATTCCATCAGCTGGTCGAGGAAGGAGAGGTGAGTCTCGGTGAAGCGGTCCAGCGACGCGATCTCGATGACGGCCTTGACCTGCTGTTCGAACAGGATCGGCAGCACGACGATGTTCGTGGGCGGCGCGGAGCCGAGGCCCGACGACACGACGATGTAGTCGCGCGGGACGTCCGTCAGCCAGATGCGGGTCTTCTCCAGCGCGCACTGGCCCACCAGGCCTTCGCCCGGCAGGAACGACGTCGGCAGCTTGCGGCTCGAGCGGTAGCCGTAGCTCGCGATCATGCGCAGGCGCGCGTCGGCTTCCTGCGAATCCATCATGTAGAACACACCGTGGTGCGCCGAGACGAGCGGAGCGAGCTCCGACAGGATCAGCTTCGTCACGGCCTGCAGGTCGCGCTGGCCTTGCAGCAGACGCGTGAAGCGCGCCAGGTTGGTCTTCAGCCAGTCCTGCTGCGCGTTCTTCTGCGTCGTCTCCTTCAGGTTGCGGATCATCTCGTTGATGTTGTCCTTCAGGTAGGACACTTCGCCGCGCGCTTCCACCTGGATGGAACGGGACAAGTCACCGCGCGTCACGGCCGTCGCCACTTCACCGATCGCGCGCATCTGGTTCGTGAGGTTTGCCGCGAGCTGGTTGACGTTCTCCGTCAAGTCCTTCCAGGTACCCGCGACACCGGACACGTTCGCCTGGCCACCGAGCTTACCTTCCGTACCCACCTCGCGCGCCACGCGGGTCACTTCCGATGCGAACGACGACAGCTGGTCCACCATCACGTTGATGGTGTCCTTCAGTTCCAGGATCTCGCCCTTCACGTCCACGGTAATCTTCTTCGACAAGTCGCCGCGCGCCACGGCGGTGGTTACCGCCGCGATGTTACGCACCTGGCCCGTCAGGTTCGACGCCATGAAGTTCACGTTGTCGGTCAAGTCTTTCCACGTACCGCCGACGCCGGGCACGTATGCCTGGCCGCCCAGCTTACCCTCGGTACCCACCTCACGCGCCACGCGGGTCACCTCGGAGGCAAACGAGGACAGCTGGTCCACCATCACGTTGATGGTGTTCTTCAGTTCGAGAATCTCGCCCTTCACGTCCACCGTGATCTTCTTCGACAAGTCGCCGTTCGCCACGGCGGTGGTCACCTCCGCGATGTTACGCACCTGCGCCGTGAGGTTACCCGCCATCGAGTTCACGCCGTCCGTCAAGTCCTTCCACGTACCCGCGACACCAGGCACGTTCGCCTGGCCGCCCAGCTTGCCCTCGGTACCCACTTCGCGGGCCACGCGCGTCACCTCGGACGCGAAGGAGTTCAGCTGGTCCACCATCACGTTGATGGTGTTCTTCAGTTCGAGAATCTCGCCCTTCACGTCCACCGTGATCTTCTTCGACAAGTCGCCGTTCGCCACGGCGGTCGTCACGTCCGCGATGTTACGCACCTGGCCCGTGAGGTTACCCGCCATCGAGTTCACGGAGTCAGTCAAGTCCTTCCAGGTACCGGCAACGCCCTTCACCTGCGCCTGGCCACCGAGCTTGCCTTCCGTACCCACTTCACGCGCCACGCGCGTCACCTCCGATGCGAACGAGGACAACTGGTCCACCATCACGTTGATGGTGTTCTTCAGTTCGAGAATCTCACCCTTCACGTCCACCGTGATCTTTTTCGACAGGTCGCCGTTTGCCACGGCGGTCGTCACCGCGGCGATGTTACGCACCTGGCCCGTCAGGTTCGACGCCATGAAGTTCACGTTGTCGGTCAAGTCCTTCCAGGTGCCGCCGACGCCCGGCACGTACGCTTGGCCGCCCAGCTTGCCCTCGGTACCCACTTCACGGGCCACACGGGTCACCTCGGACGCGAAGGAACGCAGCTGGTCCACCATCACGTTGATGGTGTCTTTCAGCTGCAGGATCTCGCCGCGCACGTCCACCGTGATCTTCTTCGACAAGTCGCCGTTCGCCACGGCGGTGGTCACTTCCGCGATGTTACGCACCTGCGACGTCAGGTTACCCGCCATCGAGTTCACGGAGTCCGTCAAATCCTTCCAGGTACCGGCGACGCCCGGCACGTAGGCCTGGCCGCCCAGCTTGCCCTCTGTACCCACCTCACGCGCCACACGCGTCACCTCGGACGAGAACGACGACAACTGTTCCACCATCGTGTTCGCGGTGGTCGCCGCGCGCAGGTACTGGCCTTTCAGCGGGTGGCCGTCCACTTCCAGCGCCATCGTCTGCGACAGGTCGCCCTTCGCCACGGCGCCGATGACGCGCGCCATTTCCGTCGTCGGGCGCACGAGGTCGTCGATCAGCGTATTGACGGAGCTGATGATGGTGGACCAGCCGCCGACAACGCCGGGCAGCGTGGCGCGCTGCGTCAGATGGCCTTCGCGGCCCACGACGCGCGACACTTCCGTCACTGCCTCGACCATCTTTTCCTTGGTCTCGATGATGTCGTTCAAGGTATCGGCGATCTTGCCGGACACGCCGGTCCAGTCGGACGGCATGCGCACGGAGAAGTCGCCCTTTTTCAGCGCCATCAGCGTGGACAGCAACAGCTTGACGTCGAGCTGTTCAGCCATGTCGGTCATGTTATTCATTGACTAGAAATCCTCGAGGTAGAAAAAGTAGTACGGAAGGGCGGGGCACCGGCGGGCGCCGGGAGGTTGCGGACGTGGAGACCGCAGGATCGGATGTGGACGCGTGCAAGCAAAGTTTGACGGACACGTATTGTTAAATGCCTGGAAGATGCAACGATACACCGGCGTCCAGTCAAGTCAAGCGTAGAAAGTGCCTACGCGACAAGAATGTTACGGGCGCCACATAAACTTGCATTTTTGAAATTTTAAACGGACAATTCGCGCGAGGATAATCGAAAACCGCAGAGGCCGGCGCACGATACGCGGACAGGCGTTTTCGAAGGTGTATCGGAACGACAACTGAGCAAAAGCACGATCTCGCCCAAAATGAATAAAACGCTAATTTTTCGTGCTTTTTGGTTACAACTCAACTAGCATATCGAGTGTCATTACAACAAGAGCGCGAGGAAGCCATGAGGACCGTCGATTTAGACGAGTTGTTACATACCGACACCGCGTCCAGTTGGGGTGAAGCGCTGTTCGCCCTCGGCCGGCAGTATAGTTTTGACAAGGTCTTGTTCGGCATGTCGGGTTCGCGTCACGCCCGCCTCGAAAATGCATTTATCCAAAGCAATTACCCGACGAAATGGCGAGAACGTTACGACGCCGAACGTTTCGCGTACGTCGATCCCATCGTCAGCCATTGCATGTCCAGCACCTTGCCGCTCGTATGGCAGCCCGACATGTTTCGCAGCCCGGCCCAGCGCTCCCTGTACGAGGAAGCCTGCAGCCACGGCATCCGCGCGGGCGTGTCGTTTCCCATCCATGGTCCCAACGGGGAATTCGGCTTGTTGAGCTTTGCCGTCGACACGGCGGCCGACGGCGCGTTCGTGCGCGACGTGGCGAGCATGCTGCCCGACCTGGCCCTCGTGCGCGACTATGCGTTCGCGTCGGGCGTGCGGTTCTGCCCCCCGCCGGCGCAGGAGGCGGCCCCGCGCCTCACCCCGCGTGAGCTGGAAGTGCTCAACTGGGTGATGGTGGGCAAATCGTCGTGGGAAATTTCAAAGATCACCGGCTGCTCCGAGGCGACGGTGAACTTCCATATGGGAAATATCCGGCAGAAGTTCAACGTCAACACCCGGCAACAGGCGGTTGTGAGGGCAATTTCCTTGGGGCTGATTACCCCAGAAGATCACCATCGTTGAGTTTGCCGTTGACATAAAGTTTCAACAGCAGGGCGACCGGGGCCGGAATGGCGAGGCCCGTTTCGAAGCGGCTGCCGCTCGATTGGGTGACGCCGAAGCGGCCCCAGAATTTTTCCTGGCTCTCCCGTTTGCTGATCCGATATTTCTTCAGATCGCTGACGGAGGGCGCCAGGGATGCGGGCGTTTTCATCAGGGTACCTGCCAACGGTTCCCGCAGGCTTGCTTCGGTAACGAAATCATTAGCCATCGCCGCTCCTTCATGGAAAGATGTGTAGGAGACAAGTATTCCATGCAACATTCATTTGGCGTCCTAGCAGACCTGCTAGTTCACGGCCACATCTTCCGGTAGCTGGAAATTGAAAACTGATGGTTACATGCGAAATGTCCTGGCAACGCGTCAAAAACCTCGCTTTTAGTTGAGCTGGTTCAACATGAATGCGTACGTCAGGGCCCACATCGTGGCCGTTTGTTCATTGTTCGCGGCACCCGCGTGACCGCCTTCCGTGTTTTCCCAGTACAGCACGTCGTGGCCCTGGTCGCGCATCCGCGCCGCCATCTTGCGGGCATGGGCCGGGTGGACGCGGTCGTCGCGGGTGGACGTCGTGAACAGCACGCGCGGGTAGTGCCGGCCAGGGGCAACGTTGTGGTACGGCGAGTAGCGGGCCAGGTACACCCACTCGTCGGGATCGTCTGGATCGCCGTATTCGCCGATCCACGACGCGCCCGCCAGCAACTCGTGGTAGCGGCGCATGTCCAGCAGCGGCACTTGGCAGGCGACGGCGCCGAACAGCTCCGGTCGCTGCGTGAGCGCGGCGCCGACGAGCAGGCCGCCGTTGCTGCCGCCCATGATGCCCAGGTGGCGCGGCTGCGTGATGCCCCGGCGGACGAGGTCCTCGGCGACGGCCAGGAAATCGTCGAACGCGTTCTGCCGGTTTTCCTTCAGGGCGGCCTGGTGCCAGCGCGGGCCGAACTCGCCGCCGCCGCGGATATTCGCGAGCACGTACACGCCGCCCTGCGCGAGCCACGCCTCGCCCGTGACGCCGCTGTAGAACGGCGTCAGCGACACTTCGAAGCCGCCGTAGCCGTACAACAGCGTCGGATGCGTGCCGTCCAGCGGGACATCCTTGCGCATCACGACGAAGTACGGGACGTTCGTGCCGTCCGGCGAGCGCGCCGCGAACTGGCTCACGGCATACGGCGCCGCGTCGAAGAACGCGGGCATGGACTTCAGCAGGGTGCGCGCATCGCTGCCGGCGTCCATCAGGGACAGGCTGCTCGGCGTGAGGAAGTCGGTGACGGTCAGGAACAGCTGGTCCGATTCGTATTCGTCCACGGCGGACACGTGCAGCGCGCCCATCCCCGGTACCGCCACGTCGCGCCGCTGCCAGCGGCCGTCGGCGCGGTGCCACTCGACGACGCGGTTCTTGACGTTGTCCAGGATCGTCAGGAACAGCGCCGAGCGCGTCGCCCCGATGCCGTCCAGCGACGTCGTCGCCGACGGCGCGAACAGGACGTCGAAGTCGCGCGCGCCCGCCATGAAGCGGTCGAATCCGATGGCGAGGAGGGCGCCCTGCGGCCAGGTGCGGCCGGCTATCGTCCAGTCGGAGCGCAGTTCGACGATCAGCTGGTCGCGCAGCGCGAACGCGTTCGCGTCGGCCGGCTTGGCGATCGGGATCAGGCGGCCATCCGACGGATCGCGCAGGAACAGTTCGCTCGTGTAGAAATCGACCTGGCGCAGCACGAACTGGCGTGCGTAGCCGGGTGTCCGGTCCGCCCAGGCGGATGCGGACAAGTCGTCCGGCTGCGCCGCGTAGACGAGCGTTGCCTCGTCCAGCGGCGTGCCGCGGCGCCAGGCTTTCACGATGCGCGGATAGCTTGACGCCGTCATCGAGTCCGGCCCGAAGTCCGTGGCGACGAACAGCGTGTCCGCATCGATCCAGCCGACGCTCGTCTTCGCTTCCGGCACGGTGAAGCCGCCGTCGACGAACGCAAGCAGCGCCACGTCGAATTCGCGCACGACGTGGGCGTCGCCGCCGCCGCGCGACAGCGAGACGAGGCAGCGCGTGCCGTGCGGTTCCAGGAATGAAACGCCCGCCCAGACCCAGTTCTCCGCTTCGCTGCGCGCGAGGGCGTCCAGGTCCAGCACCGTTTCCCACGCCGGCTGCGCCTTGCGGTACTCGTCCAACGTGGTGCGGCGCCAGATGCCCCGTTCGTGGTCGGCATCGCGCCAGAAATTATAGAAGCGCCCGTCGTGGTGGCCGACGTACGGGATGCGGTCGCGCGCGTCGAGGATCGTCTTCAGCCGCTCGCGCAGCGCGGCATAGCCGGGCAGGGCCGCCAGTTCGTTTTCCGTTTCCGCGTTGCGGTCGCGTACCCAGCCGAGGGCCCGCTCCGAATCGACGTCTTCCAGCCACAGCCACGGGTCGTCCTCGCTTCTATCCGCCATGCGCATCGCATTCCTTATTGTTGAGCTCGCAAATTCGGCCCGATTCATACATACTAGCAAATACTTAAAAATTTCCGTGCGACAATACTTGTTATCGGATCGGGGCCTACGACATGGCTGACATCGCATCGCGTAACACGGGACTGGGCGCCGCGTTCTGGGCGGGAGGCTGCGTGCTCGCCGTGGCCGTGGGGACCGGCGTCTACCTGGGGGCGGCGCATGCGGTCGACCTGGCCGCGCGGGCCCGCTTCGACCACCTGGCGCGCACCGGCACCCTGCAGCTCGATGGCGCCGTGCGCGCGTACGCGGACGTCGTGCGCGGGTTGGCCGGCCTGTTCGAGGCCAACGGCGGCACGGCGACGCGCCTGCAGTTCCACCGCTACGTCGAGGCGCTCGGTGTGGCCGAACATTATCCCGCGCTCGAATCCGTGAACTTCGCGGCCTACGTCGAGGATGGGGCGCGCGACGCGTTCGTCGCGGCCGTCCGCGCGGATCGCAGCCTCGACCCGGCCGGCTATCCGGACTTCGCGATCCGGCCCGCCGGGCACCGCCCGTCGCACACGGTGCTCACCTACCTGGAACCGCTGCTGCCGGAAAAATTCGGCGTCGACCTGACGGCCGGAGCGCCCGTCGTCGCCCAGACGATGGCGCGTACGCGCGACAGCGGCGGCATGGCGGCGTCCGGGAAGCCCGTCGTCGTGGAGCGGCCCGTGCGCCACCTGGGCATGGGTTTGCGCGCGCCTGTTTATCGAATCTCGGCCGGCGGCACCGTGCCGCTCGACGTCGAAGGGCGGCGCGCGGCGTACGTGGGATCGGTGGGCATCGGCTTTTCCGTGCCGGCCCTCGTGCGGGGCGCCGTGCCCGATGCGGGCGCCCGTCCCGTGGCGTTGCAGTTGTACGCGGCCGCATCGGCCGACGCGGCCGGCCCGCTGTCCGTGAACGGGGCCGACAGCCAGCTGTACGACGGTGCCGGCCCCGCACTGGCGGCGCTGGCGGGCGGCGACGACCTGCTGGAAACCGTGCTGCCCGTGCGCTTCGACGACAATCTGTGGAAGGCGCGCTTCGTCGCCCGCCGCGCCGACCTGGAAAATGGCATGTTGCCCTGGCTGGCCGGGGCCGCCGGCTTCGGCGCGACGCTGCTGGCCTGGGCGTTTGCCGTACGCCTCATGCGCGCGCGGCGCGCGGCCGAGGCACGGAGCGGCCTGCTCGACCTCGTGCTGGACCACGTCGACGCCGCCATCTGGCTGCAGGACCGCGATCGGCGCTACCGCTACGTCAACGCGAAGATGGCGGCTTTGTGCGGCCTGCCCGCGGCGCAGGTGGTGGGGCGGCGCGACCGTGACGTATGGCCGGCCGCGCAGGCCGACGCGCTGTGGGAGTCGGACCGCGCCGTGCTGGCGCTGGGCGAGAAGCGCGCCGCGCAGGACACGGTCGCCGGACGTCCGCTGTGGCGCGTGACGGTGCCCGTCGGCGCCGGCGTGGAACCGGACGCCGTGCTGTGCGTCGCGACCGACGCGGACGATGGTCCCGCGCCGCGGGCCGGTACCCCAGCGTGGCCGGAGACGCGCGCGCCGCGTCCCCACGCTGCCGGCGCGCTCGACGGCGTCACGGTGCTGCTCGTCGAGGACGACGCGTTCCACCAGTTGGTGGCGCGCGAGCTGCTCGAGGATGCGGGCGCGCAGGTCGTCGGCGTGGACGACGGCGCCGACGCGCTGGCCCGGCTGGCACAGCAACGCGTCGACTGCGTATTGATGGACCTGCACATGCCGGACATGGACGGTTACGAGGCGACCCGGCGCATCCGTCTCGACCCCGGCCTGGCGGGCCTGAAGGTGATCGCACTGACGGCGAACGGCGCCAGCGACGAAGAGGCTCGCTGCGTGGCGGCCGGCATGGATGGTTTCGTGGCGAAGCCGGCGGCGCCGGACGCGCTCGTCGCGACGGTCGCGCGCGTGCTCGGGCGTGGGGGCGCGGCGGACGAGCCGGCGGGCACGCTGCTGGACATGCGCGTGCTGTCCGACGCGTTCGGCGGCCAGCCGGAGCGGATGCGCAAGTTCGCGTTCCTGTTCCTGGACGCGGCGCGCGACGGCCTGCGCGAAATCGACCGCGCGCTCGCGGCGCACGACGTGGCGCGGGCGGCTGCCGTCGCGCACCGGCTGAAATCGGCGGCGCGCACGGTGGGCGCGCTCGCGTTCGGCGACGTGTGCGCGGACCTGGAGCGTCTGGACGCGCCGGACGCGGCCCGCGCGCTGGCCGCCCGGCTGCATGGCCTGCTGGCGCGGCTGGAACACCACATCGCCGCCGAGCTGGGCGCGCGCCGCCAGGATCACAAGGCTTGAACTCTACCGCCGGGCGGCTGGAAGTAGTATGCTGCGCGAGTCTCCTCGCCACCCGTCGTCATGCCATCCCCGATCCGCCCCGGCCTCCTCATCCTGCACGGCAACCAGATGGAATTGCTGCGCGCCGCCGTCTTCGACTGGCTGCGCGACAATCCGCTCGGACCGCTGGAGGAAGAGATCATGCTCGTCCAGTCCAACGGCGTGGCCGAGTGGCTCAAGATCGCGCTCGCCGAGGAACTGGGCGTGTGCGCGGCCACCCGCGTGGCGCTGCCGGCGCGCTTCCAGTGGGAAGCCTACCGCGGCATGCTGGGCCCCGAACGGGTGCCGCGCCGCTCGCCGTTCGACAAGGATGCCCTGACGTGGCGCCTGATGCGCCTGTTGCCCGAGGTATTGGACCAGCCCGCGTTCGCGCCGCTCGCGCGCTTCCTGGACGACGGTGACGCCGAGCGCAGGCTGCAACTGGCCGAGCGCCTCGCCGACCTGTACGACCAGTACCAGGTGTACCGCGCCGACTGGCTCGCCGACTGGGCCGACGGCCTGGACCAGTTGCGCCGCGCCGGCGCCGACCCCGTGCCGCTGATGCCCGACCAGCGCTGGCAGGCGCAGCTCTGGCGCGAGGTCCACGCGAGCCTGCCGCCCGAGCGGCGCTGGTCCGGCCGCGCCACGATCCACCAGCAGTTCATGGCGGCCGTGCTGGACGACCGCGCACCCGTGCTGCGGCTGCCGCGCCGCGTGATTTTGTTCGGCATGTCCACGTTGCCGTACCAGACGATCCAGGCGATGGCCGGGCTGTCGCGCCACACGCAGGTGCTGATCGCCGTGCCGAATCCGTGCCGGTTCTACTGGGGCGACATCATCGAGGGCCGCGAGCTGCTGCAGGCCGCGTACAAGCGCCAGCAGCACCGCAACGGCAGCGACCTGTCGGCATTGCCCGTCGAGCAGCTGCACGCGCACAGCCATCCGCTGCTCGCGAGCTGGGGACGGCAAGGCCGCGACTTCGTGCGCATGCTGGACGAATTCGACAACGGCGAGGGCGCGCAATTCGGCAACCTGCGCATCGACCTGTTTACGGACGACGAGGGCAACACGCTGCTCGAACAGGTGCAGGCCGCCGTGCGCGACCTGTTGCCGCTTTCCGAGCACCCGCACGTGCCGCCTCCGATCGAGGACCGCTCGATCGAATTCCACATCGCCCACAGCGCGCAGCGCGAAGTCGAAGTGCTGCACGACCAGCTGCTGTCGTGGTTCGCGGAAGCGCGTGAAGGCGATGAGAGAGGCGCCTTGCGCCCGCGCGACGTCGTCGTGATGGTCCCGGACATCGAGACGTTTTCCGCCGCCGTGCACGCCGTGTTCGACCAGCACAGGCGCAGCGACCCGCGCTACATCCCGTTCGAGATCGGCGACGTGAAGGACCGCAGCCGCAACCCGCTGCTGGTCGCGCTGGAATGGCTGCTGCGGCTGCCGCAGCAGCGCTGCCGCCAGAGCGAGGTGCGCGACCTGCTGGACGTGCCGGCCGTCGCCGCGCGCTTCGGCCTGATCGATGCGGACCTCGCCATCCTCGGCCACTGGATCGAGGGCGCCAGCGTGCGCTGGGGCCTCGACCAGCGCCACCGCGAGGGTCTCGGGCTCGGCTCGGCCGGCGAACAGAATTCCTGGCTGTTCGGCGTGCGCCGCATGCTGCTCGGCTATGCGGCGGGCCACGGCGCGAGCTTCCGCGACATCGAACCGTATCCGGAAGTGGGCGGCCTCGATGCGGCGCTCGCGGGCTCGCTGGCGGAACTCGTCGAGGCGCTGCTCGCATGGCGCGACGACCTCGACCGGACACTCCCACCGATTAAATGGGGCGATTGCGCCCGCGCGCTGCTGGCGCGCTTCTTCCGCGCGACGAGCGAGGAAGACCGCCTGATGCTGCACCAGCTGGAAGAAGCGCTGCAATGCTGGCTGGAGATCTGCGAGAACGCGCTGTTCGACGAACCCGTGTCGCTGGCCGTGATGCGCGAGGCGTGGCTCGGCCAGCTCGACCAGCCCGCGCTGTCGCACCAGTTCGTGTCCGGCGGCGTCACGTTCTGCACGCTGATGCCGATGCGCGCCGTGCCGTTCCGCGTCGTCTGCCTGCTCGGCATGAACGACGGTGACTTCCCGCGCCGCGGCCACCAGTCCGACTTCGACCTGCTGGCGCTGCCGGGCCTCGGCCGCCCGGGCGACCGCTCGCGCCGCGACGACGACCGCTACCTGATGCTGGAAGCGGTATTGGCCGCGCGCGAAAAGCTGTACGTGAGCTGGGTCGGACGCAACGTGCGCGACAACACGGAGCAGCCCGCGTCCGTGCTCGTGTCGCAGCTGCGCGACTACCTGGCCGCCGGCTGGGACCTCGACCTCGCCGAACGCACGACGGTGCACGCGCTGCAGCCGTTCTCGCGCCGCTACTTCGAGCGCGGCGGCCTGCTCACGTACGCGGGCGAATGGCGCGCCGCGCACGGCGCTGGCGCGGCCGGGACGGACGACGACGCGCTGCCGCCGTTCGAGCTCGACCCCGACTACCGGCTCACGTTGGGCGAGCTCGCGAGCTTCCTGCGCCAGCCGGCGCGCTTCTTCTTCCGCCGCCGCCTCGGGGTCACGTTCACGGATCTGCAGGTCGTCGGCGAGGACGAGGAACCATTCTCGCTGGACGCCCTCGAGCGCTACTTCCTCGAAGACACGCTGCTGGACGACAGCGGCACGCCGGAAGCGCCCGGCGAGGTGCGCCAGGTGCTGGAGAACCGTGCCGCGCGGCTCGCGCGCGAAGGCGTGCTACCGATCGGCCTCGTGGGCCGGCAGTGGCAGCAGCAGCTCGTCGACGACCTCGTGCCCGTGCGGCGCGCGTGGCTGGAGCTGGGCAGCCGCTATCCGCGTCCCGCGCCCAAGCTCGTCGTCGCCATCGACGTGGACGGCGTGCGCATCGAGGACTGGATCGACCGCCTGCGCAGCAACGACGACGAGACGGTGTGGCTGCTGCAGATGTCGTCGAAGGTCCTGGACCGCAAGGGCGAGCCGCGCGGCGACAAGTTGCTCGGCCCGTGGCTGCGCCAACTGGCGGCCGCCGCGATGGGCGAGGCCGTCGGCGGCGTGCTCGTCGCGCGCGACGCGAGCCTCGCGCTGGCGCCGCTCGCGCAGGACGCGGCGCGCGCGCAGCTGGCCAACCTCGTCGCGCTGTGGCGCGCGAACCTCGACCGGCCGCTTCCCGTCGCGTGCAAGACGGCGCTCGCGCACCTGGCGGGCGGCGACGCGCGCGAGACGTATGACGGCGGCTTCGAGATCGACGGCGAAGTGCTCGATCCTTGCCTCGCCCGGCTGTGGCCGGAATTCGCGCTGCTGCGCGCCGGCGGCGGCTGGCCGATGGTGGCCGAGGCGCTGTATGGCCCGCTCGTCGCGTGGCTGAAGGAAAGCATCGTGGTGACGCGCTTCGACGGAGACGCGCCATGAGCCAGTTGCTCGACGCCCTGACATTCCCCCTGCACGGCTCGCGCCTCATCGAGGCCAGCGCGGGCACCGGCAAGACGTGGACCATCGCCGCGCTGTACCTGCGCCTCGTGCTGGGCCATGGCGGCGAGAAGGGTTATGCGCGGCCGTTGATGCCGCCCGAAATCCTCGTGATGACGTTCACGCGCGCGGCCACGCGCGAGCTGTCGAACCGCGTGCGTGAACGCCTCGTGCAGGCCGCCGCTTGCTTCCGCGGCGAGGCGGACGCGGACGACCCGTACCTGCAAGCGCTGGCCGATGCGTACGACGACGAGGCCGCGCGTCTCGTCGCGGCGCACCGCCTCGTGCTCGCGGCCGAGACGATGGACGAGGCGGCGATCTTCACCATCGACGCATGGTGCCAGCGCATGCTGCGCGAGCACGCGTTCGACAGCGGCAGCCTGTTCGACGAGGAACTCGTCGGCGACGAGCGCGCGCTGTTCGAGGACGCCGCGCACGATTACTGGCGCCAGCACGTGTACCCGCTGAACGGGGCCGCGTTGGCGAGCCTGCTGTCGTGCTGGAGCGACGTGGAAGCGCTGAAGCGCTCCGTGCGGGAACTCGTGCAGCGCGCCGGCCGCATCGACGACGGCAACGAACGGCCGCTGGGCGCCGTCATCGTCGACGCGGAACGCACGCAGCGCGATGAACTGAAGCGGCTGAAGGACGGCTGGCATGCGCGCGCCGACGCGATGGAGGCGTGGATCGCGGCGCAGCGCGGCGCGAACCCGAAGGCGTTCAACGGCAACAAGATGCGGCCGGACTCGCTGGCGAAAGCGTTCGATGCGCTGCGCCGCTGGGGCGACGACCCGCAAGCCCATTATCCGCAACTCACCGACGCGTTGTGGCAGCGTTTGACACCGGCCGGCATCGAGGACGCGTTCAGCAAGGATTACAGCGCGCCGGTGCCCGACTGCTTCGAGCACACTGAGGCATTGAAAGCGGGGCTCGATGCCATCGCGCCCGTGTCGCACGCGCTGCTGCGCCACGCCGCCTGCGCCATCGCGCACCGCATGGCGGAGCTGAAGCGCCGCAACCGCCAGTTCGGCTTCGCCGACATGCTCGTCCGCCTGAAGGACGCGCTGCAAGGACCGAACGGCGAGGCGCTGCGGCGCCGCATCCTCGACCAGTATCCGGTGGCGCTGGTCGACGAATTCCAGGACACGTCGCCCGACCAGTACCGCATCTTCGACCTGCTGTACCGCGTGGCCGACAACGATCCGGCGCGCGGGCTGTTCCTCATCGGCGACCCGAAGCAGTCGATCTACGGCTTCCGTGGTGCCGACATCCACAGCTATCTGTCGGCGCGGCGGGCCACGCACGGCCGCCACTACCAGCTGGGCACGAACTACCGCTCGACACGCCAGCTCGTCGCGGCCGTCAACCAGCTGTTCCGCCACGCGGAAGGCAACTACGCGGCCGGCGCCTTCCGCTTCCGCAAGGGCGAGGAGAATCCGCTGCCGTTCGACGCCGTCGACGCGGCGGGGCGCAAGCAGCAACTCGTCGGCGTCGACGGCCCGTTCCAGGCGCTGGCCGTCGGCCTCGCGCAGGCGGACGACTTGCGCGCGGACGACTACCGCGAATTCTTCGCCCAGCACTGCGCGGAGCACATCGTCCGCGTGCTCAACGACCCGCACGTCGGGTTCGCGGACGACGCGGGCCGTTTCACGCGGCTGCTGCCGGCCGACATCGCGATCCTCGTGCGCGACCGGCGCGAGGCGGCCGCGGTGCGCCGCGCGCTCGTGCAGCGCAAGGTCGCGAGCGTGTACTTGTCCGACCAGGACTCCGTCGTGGAAAGCGCGGAGGCGGGCGACGTGCTGCGCTGGCTGCAGGCCGTCGCGAATCCGCTCGACGTCACGCTCGCGCGCGCCGCGTTCGCCACCGCCACCTGCGCGCTGCCGCTGGCGGAACTGGCGCAGCTCGCGAGCGACGAACTGGCGTGGGAAGCCCGCGTCGAGCAATTGAAGGCGCTGCACCAGGCCTGGCAGCGCCAGGGCGTGCTGGCGATGCTGCGCCGCTTCATCCACGAACTGGAGCTGCCCGCCAAGCTGCTTGCGGCCGCGGGCGGTGAGCGCCGCCTGACGAATCTGCTGCACCTTGCGGAACTGCTGCAGGAAGCGAGCCGCGAACTGGATGGCGAGCAGGCGCTGATCCGCTGGTTCGCCGAGCAGGTCGAAGGCGTGGGCGAGGGCCGGGGTGACGACAACAGCGAACGCGTGCTGCGGTTGGAGTCCGACGCGGAACTCGTGAAAGTCGTCACCGTCCACAAGTCGAAGGGCCTGGAGTATCCGCTCGTGTACCTGCCGTTTGCCGTCACGGCGCGCAAGACGGACCGCCGCAACCGTGCGTTCTTCGAATACGTGGAAGAGGGCGGCGAGCGTCGCATCGACCTCGCGCTGTCCGATACGGCGCTGGAAGCCGTCGACCGCGCGCGGCTGGAAGAAGACCTGCGCCTGCTTTACGTGGCGCTGACACGCGCGCGGCACTTCCTGTGGCTCGGTGTCGCGGCCGTCGCGGCGCGCAAGAAGGGCGAGAACCAGTTGCACGAATCGGCGCTCGGCTACCTGCTGACGGGCGGCACGCCGGTGCCGGGCGACGCGGTGCGCGACCGGTGGGAGGCATTGCGCGCTGGTGTCGACGGCATCGAGCTGCACACATTGGCCACGCCGGACGGCTGCACGGTGTTGCGCCGCGCGGACGTGCGGCCGGAGCTCGTGGAACCGCCCCGCTTCGACGCGCGCTTCGAACGCAACTGGGCCGTCGGCTCGTTCACGTCGCTGACGAAGAACACGGTGACGGTGGCGCCGCCCACGCGGCCGCAGGAAGAAAACCTGATGGAAGAGGAAGACCCCGGCGTGGTGCCGGTCACGCACAGCGAGGACGCGCCGTGGCACCGCTTCCCGCGCGGCGCCGGCCCTGGCAACTTCCTGCACGAGCAGCTCGAGTGGATGGCGCAGGATGGCTTCGGGCAGGTCGACGACGAAGGCTTCCGCGGCCGCCTCGCGCAGCGCATCCAGCGCGCCGGCTGGGGCAACCGCCTCGACGATGCGCTGGCGTGGCTGCGCATGATCGCCGTGACGCCGCTGCCGCCCGTCGGCTGCGCGCTGGCGGACATCGACGCGCCGCTGGCCGAGATGGAGTTCTGGTTCCCCAGCCGCCAGCTGGACGTCGCCGCGCTCGACCGCCTGTGCCGCCGCCGCATGCTGGGCACGACCCCGCGCCCCGTGCTGCCGGAACGCCAGCTCCACGGGATGCTGAAGGGCTTCACGGATCTCGTGTTCGAATGCCACGGCCGCTACTGGGTGCTGGACTACAAATCGAACGCGCTGGGGCCGGGCGACGCCGCGTACACGCAAGGCGCGATGGCGGCCGGCATGGCCGAGCACCGCTACGACATCCAGGGCGCCATCTACATGCTGGCCGTGCACCGCCTGCTGCGCGCGCGCCTGGGTGCCGCGTACTCGCCGCAGGAACACCTGGGCGGCGCCGTGTTCCTGTTCCTGCGCGGGATCGGCAACCCGGCCACGCACGGCTGCTACCTGCTCGAGCCGGACCTGGAACTGCTGGACGGCCTCGATCGCCTGCTGGGAAAGGAGACGCATGAAGCCTGACGCGCCCTTCGATGCCGAGGCTCAGTTGGCCCAATTCTGGTCCGAGGTCGAACGCCTGACGGAAGCGGGCGAGCTGCGCCGCCTGTCCGGCGCGTTCGCGCGTTTCGTCGGCACGCTCGGTACGGGCGCCTGCGCGCGGTCGGTACCGCTGCTGCTCGCGTCCCTCGTGCTGTCCGAACTGGAAGGGCGGGGCCACAGCTGCCTGCTGCTGGACGACCTGGCGGGCGACCCGGTTGCGCTTCTCGGCTGGGCCGACGAGGATTGGAAGGTGCTGGCGAAAGCCGCGAAACCGCTGCCGCGCGGCGTCAAGGGCTGGATCGCGCAACTGGCGGCGTGCGAGCAGGTGTGGCGCGTGGGCGACCTCGATTACGACCAGCCCCTGGTGCTGGACGACAGCCGGCTGTACCTGCGCCGCTACTGGCGCGACGAGACGCTCGTCGCCACGTGCGTGCGCACGCGTGCGCAGGAGCGGCGCGACGTCGACCTCGAGCAGGCGCGCACGTGGCTGGAAATCCTGTTCGGCGCGCAGCGCGCGGGCGAGTCGCCGGACTGGCAGCGCATCGCCTGCGCCGTCGCGCTGCGCGGCGCGTTCGCCATCATCACGGGCGGCCCGGGTACGGGTAAGACGTACACGGTGGCGCGCCTGCTGGCCCTCCTGTTCGCGACGGCGCCCGACGCCGCGCGCCAGCGCATCGCGCTCGCCGCCCCGACCGGGAAGGCCGCGGCGCGCCTGAAGCAGTCGATCGACAAGGCACTGACCGAGCTGGCCGACCGCGTCGGCGGCGCCTTGCCGCTGCGCGAACTCACCGCGCGCATGGGCGCCGCGCGCACCTTGCACAGCCTCCTGGGGGCGCGCCCGGACACGCGCAGCTTCGCGCACCACCGCGGCAATCCGCTCGACGTGGACGTATTGATCGTCGACGAGGCGTCGATGGTGCACCTGGGGATGATGGCGTCGCTGCTGGACGCGCTGCCTGCCGGCGCCACGCTGATCCTCCTCGGCGACAAGGACCAGCTGGCGTCGGTGGAAGCGGGCGCCGTGCTGGGCGATCTGTGTCACGATGCGCAGGCCGGGCACTACGACGCGGCCACGTTTGCCTATGTGCACGCAGCCAGCGGCGAGACGATCCCGCCGGAGTACATGGGCACGGGCGGCCCGCTCGCCCGGCAGACCGTGATGCTGCGCCACAGCCGCCGCTTCGGCGGCCCGATCGGCAAGCTGGCGCTGGCCGTGAACGCGGGCGACGTCGACGGCGCCGCCGCGGCGCTGCGCGCGCCGGAGGCGGCCGGTGTGCTGCGCTGGATCGATCACGCGCACCAGCACCACGTGATCCAGCTGGCGAACGAAGGCTACCGGCCGTACCTGGAGCTGCTGCGCGCGGGAAGCGCAGGCCATGGTAGCCACGAGGACTGGGTGCGCGCCGTGCTGCAGCGCTTCGAAGCGTTCCGCGTGCTGTGCGCCGTGCGCGAAGGCGAGTGGGGCGTCGAGGGCTTGAACGGCGCGATCGAGCAGCGCCTCGCGCACGCGGGCCTGATCGCACGCGGCGACTGGTATGTGGGGCGCCCCGTCATGGTCACGCGCAACGACTATCCGACCAAGACCTTCAACGGCGACATCGGCCTCGCGCTGCCGGACCCCGCGCGTCCGGGCTCGCTGCGCGTGTGGTTCCTCGAAGGCGACAACGTGCGCAGCGTGCTCGCGACGCGCCTGCGCCACGTGGAGACGGCGTACGCGATGACCGTGCACAAATCGCAGGGTTCCGAGTTCGCGCACACGGTGCTCGCGCTGCCGAAAGAAGGGGGCGCCGTGCTGGCGCGCGAGTTAGTCTATACGGGCATCACGCGCGCGAGCCGGCAATTCACGTTGACGACGCCGGCACCCGCCGTGCTGGGCGAGGCGATCCTGCGCCGCACGCACCGGGCCAGCGGCTTGCGGGGGATGGTGGACAAGGGACACGACGGGAGAAACGCATGAGCAACGACTGCACGCATTTCCATCAGATCGCCACGCGCGATGGCAACACGGACGGCTGCGAGGAATGCCTCAAGTTGGGCGACACGTGGGTACACCTGCGCGTGTGCCTGACGTGCGGCCACGTCGGGTGCTGCGACGATTCGAAGAACAGGCACGCGACCAAGCATTTTCATGCGACGGCGCACCCGGTGATCCGCTCGAAGGAGCCGGGCGAGACGTGGGGCTGGTGCTACGTCGACCGCATCGTCAAGGATCCAGTGTAGCGCCAGGCCGCGTGCGTCCATGCCAGAATGGGCGCATGGACACCGTCTGCACCGTCGGCCATTCGAACCGCACGATCGAGGACTTCATCGGCCTGTTGTGGCAGAACGGCATCGCCTGCCTGCTCGACATCCGCACGGTGCCGAAGTCGCGCCACAATCCGCAGTTCGGCCAGGACCAGCTCGCGCAATCGCTGGCCGACGCGGGCATCGAATACCGCTACCTGCCGGGCCTCGGCGGCCTGCGCCGCCCGCGCAAGGACTCGCCGAACGCGGGCTGGCGCAACACGTCGTTTCGGGGCTACGCCGACTACATGCAGACCGAAGAATTCGCCGCGAACGTCGACACCGTGATCGCGCTGGGCCGCGACCGACCGTGCGCGCTGATGTGCGCGGAAGCGGTGCCGTGGCGCTGCCACCGCTCGCTCGTCGCGGACGCGCTGCTCGTGCGCGGCGTGCCCGTCGACGACATCATCGATGCGCGCCAGCGCCGTCCGCACAAGCTGACGCCGTTTGCCCGCGTCGACGGCCTGCGCATCACCTATCCGCAGGAAGACGCGGCGTAGTCACGCCAGGTTCACGACGCGGTTGACGGCCGCGCTCAATTCGGCGAGCTGGAACGGCTTGCGCAGCACGGCGTGCGTGCCGATCGCATTCTCGATGGCATCCATGTCCGCATACCCCGTCGCCACCAGCACGGGCAGGCGCGGGAACAGCTCGCGTGCGCGGATGGCCAGCTCGACGCCCGTCATGTCGGGCATCAGGTAGTCCGTCAGCAGCAGGCCAGGCTCGCTGCAGGCCAGCGCGGCCAGGCCCTGCACGGCGCCGCCCGCCTGCGACACGTTGCAGCCCAGGGCCAGCAGCGCATCGACGATGCCGGCGCGGACGTCGCCGTCGTCCTCCACGACGAGCACCTTCAGGCCGGCCAGCCGCTGGCGGTCGACGGCGACCAGTCCTTCGTGCGACCCGTCGCCGTGCGCGGCGCGCAGCCAGATCTCGACCGTCGCGCCCTGGCCCGGCGCACTGCGGATGAAGGCACCGCCGCCGGATTGCTGGGCCATGCCATAGACCTGGCTCAGTCCGAGGCCGGTCCCCTTGCCGACGCCCTTGGTCGTGAAGAACGGTTCAAAGACCTTGGCCGCGATTTCCGGCGACATCCCGGGCCCGTCGTCGGAGACGGTGACGCACACATACGCGCCCGCGGCGAGCGTCCCGGCGGGCGGCTGCGCACAGGCGGCGCGCAGGTCGATCGCGCCGCGTCCCTTCATCGCGTCGCGTGCGTTGATGACGAGGTTGAGCAACGCCATCTCCATCTGGCTCGTGTCGGCCAGGACGGCGTCGACGTCGGCGCCGATCGACGTGGACAACGTGATACCGCTGCCGAGGATGGGTTTCGCGAGCTCGGCGACGTTCTCGAACAGCGTCCTGACGGGCAGGGGATGCAGGTCGAGCACCTGGTTGCGCGCGAACGACAGCAGCTGGCTCGTGAGTTTCGCGCCGCGCCGGCACGCGGCCTGCGCCGTCCTGGCGCGCTCGCGCGTCATGTCCTCGCGGGAGAACAAGCCGATGAGCTCCATATTGCCCTGGATGACGTTCAGCAGATTGTTGAAGTCGTGTGCGATGCCGCCCGTAAACCGCCCGAGGAACTCGAGCTTTTGCGCCTGCGCCATGGCTTGCTCGGCGCGTTCGCGTTCCATGATTTCCGCCGTGAGCCGGTCGTTGGCGCGCGCGAGGGCGCGGGTGCGCTCGGCGACGCGCGCTTCCAGGTGCGCGTTCAGCGACGCGAGTTCCTGCGCGACCGCCGCGCGCTGGGCCAGCACTTCGCGGGCCTCGTACTGGCGCCGCCGCGCGCGCAGGGCCGAGGCGGCCGCGGTGGCCAGCGTATCGGCACTCAGCGGGCGTTCCAGCAGGATCACGTTGCCGAGCACGCCCAGCGTCGCCTTCAGTTGCGCCGGGGCCGTGCCGAACCGCTTGGCCAGCAGGACGACGAACGGAAAGTCCGACCACGATTCCTGTTTCCCGAGCCATTCGGACAGGCGCGCCAGCGCAGGCGGCGACAGCGCTTCCTCGGCGACGATGGCCGCCGCGGCGCCGTGCCCGACGGCGTCGACGAGCGCGTCGGCATGGGCGACGACTTCGCAGTCGACGCCGTCGCGCGCCACGACGCCCGCGATCACGTCGGCGTCGCGTCCATGCGGCGCGACGATCAGGACCCGCTGCTCGCGCCGGTCAATCGTTGGCATCGGTCGCGAGCATCATTGGGGTCCCCCCGCGGTAGGCCGGCAAGCCCGTCAGCACGCCTTCGAAGCCTTCGAGTGCCGCGCCGACCTCGATGCCGCCGGCGCCGAGCAGCAGTTCGTGAATGGTCAAGGCGTGGCTCGTCGTCCTGCTCTTGGACACGGTGATCGCGCGCCGAAGCTTGCCGCCCGCTTCGAAATACCGCAGCAGCATCGTCGAGTCGCTGAGGTAGCTGAGATCGACGTCGCGCACGACTTCGCCGATGATGCCGTGCTCGCCGAGGATCAGCGCCGTCGTGACGCCCTTCTGGTTGAGATAGGCGAGCAGCTCGTGCATCTGCAGGACGAGGAATTGCTCGCCCGGCATGGCTTGCAGATAGGCGTTGAGGCTGTCGATGGCGATGAACACCGCGCCGTCGACTTCCACGGAATCGCGCAGCATCTGCGCGAACTGGCCGGGCGCCAGTTCGGCGGGATCGATGTGGCGCACGGCGAGCAGGCCCGTCTCGAGGTGCGGCCGCAGGTCGAGGCCGAGCGCGGCCGCGCGGGCGAAGAACGTGCCCAGGCCTTCGTCGAACAGGTAGTACGACGCCTTCTCCCCGCGGTTCAGGGCCGCCAGCATGCAGCGCACGACCACGGTCGTCTTGCCGACGCCGGACGGGCCGACGAACAGCGTGTTCGTGCCGGACACGAGGCCGCCGCCGAGCAGCGCGTCGAGTCCGGACGAACCGGTGGAACGCGTGGTCGGCTTGAATTCCATCGTGTGCTCGGCCGCCACCAGGCGCGGGTAGATCTGCAGGCCGCCCGTGTCGAGGACGTAGTCGTGATACCCGCCGCGGAAGGCGATGCCGCGCATCTTCATCACGTTGACCCGGCGCCGTTCCTTGCCGAATTCCTTGGCCAGCTGTTCCAGGCACACGACCCCATGGGCGATGCTGTGCAGGTGCTGGTCGGACTGGCTGCTCTTGTCGTCGAGCATCAGAACAGTGCATGCCCGCGACGCGAAGAACTGCTTGAGCGCGAGGATCTGGCGGCGATAGCGCAGCGGGTTCTGGGCCAGCAGGCGCATCTCGGACAGGCTGTCGAACACCACCCGTGCCGGCTTCGTCCTGTCGACCTGCTCCATGACGCCGCGCGCCGTTTCGCCCAGTTCGATCTCGGCCGGGTGCAGGATCGATTGCTGCGTTTCCGGGTCGAGCGCCTCGTCGCTGGCGAGCTCGAAAATCGACAGCGCGTCGAGCGACCAGCCGTGGCTCTCGGCCACCGCGCGCAATTCGTCCGCCGTTTCCGACAAGGTGATGTAGAGCCCGTGTTCGCCCTTGGCCACGCCGTCGAGCAGGAACTGCATGCCGAGCGTCGTCTTGCCCGTGCCGGGCGTGCCTTCGATCAGGTACACCCGCTCGGCCGTCAGGCCGCCGCCCAGGATGTCGTCCAGGCCGGGGACGCCCGTCGAGATGCGGCGGGAAGACTTGCGGGGTGGTGCGGTCGGGGACAACGGTTCAGACATACTGGATTCCGAAGAATAGCGGCAGGGGCGGAATGGTCCGGCCGCATGACGATTATAAGACGAACCTCCTTCTCATCGGCGCGTCCCATGCATTCGGCTTTGCTTTCTCTGTGGCAACAATGTTAAAGTTGTGGCCTGAGAAATATTATCGGAGCGGTGTCATGTTGATTGTCGTGGGTTTCGTGATCGTGCTGCTGGCCGTGTTCGGCGGTTTCGTCCTGCAGGACGGGCACCTGGCCGCGCTGTTCCAGCCGTACGAACTCTTGATGATCTTCGGCGGCGCGCTGGGCGCCTTCGTCATCGCCAACGACCGCAAGGCGATCAGCCTCACGTGGCACAGCCTGCCGATGCTGTTCCGCGGCTCGCGTTACACGCGCGGGCTGTACATGGCTTTGATGGCCCTCATGTTCGACTTGTTGACGAAAGTGCGCCGCGAAGGCCTGATGGCGCTGGAAAACGAGATCGACGATCCGTACGCGAGCGCCATCTTCACGAAATACCGGGCGATCCTGATGGATGACCACCTGCTGGAATTCATGACGGACTACCTGCGCCTGCTCGTGTCGGGGACGATGAACAGCTACCAGCTGGAAAACCTGATGGACAACGAGATCGAAACGTACCAGGAGGATTCCGATATCCCCGTGCAAGCGATCCACAAGCTGGCTGACGGCATGCCCGCGTTCGGCATCGTGGCCGCCGTGATGGGCGTCGTGCACACGATGGGCGCCATCGGCCGGCCTCCGGCCGAGCTGGGCAGCCTGATCGCGGCCGCGCTCGTCGGCACCTTCCTCGGCATCCTGCTGTCGTACGGCCTCGTCGCGCCGCTCGCGAGTCTGCTGCACCGGCGCCACCAGGAAGTCGTGAAAGCGCTGCAATGCGTGAAAGTCACGCTGCTGGCGTCGATGAACGGCTACGCGCCGACGATCGCCGTGGAATTCGGTCGCAAGGTCATCTCGGCCACCGAGCGCCCGACCTTCGCCGAGCTGGAAGGCTATGTGCGCCAGCTGAAGTCGCGCTGAGCGGGCCCGTTCAGCTTCCGTGTGCGAGGTCGATGCCGGCCAGCTTCCACGTCCACAGGCCGTCGCGCCGGAAGATGAAGCTGCCGCCGTCGCGCGCCGTGACGGCAAAGCTGTTCCAGCCGCGGTAGGCGAGGGCGTAGCGGGGCTTGTCGCGTTCCGGTTCGGTGTCGGGCGTGTCGGCTGCGGGCGCCGGTTGCCCGATCCTGATCCGGCCATGCTCGACCATCGTCGCGACGCCTTCCGGCGACACGGCCGCGTCGACGAGCGGATCGACGACGGCCATCGCCATCTTCCTGCCGAATGCGGCGAACGGATTGCCGCCGTCGGTTCCGCCCGCCTTGCCGCCCAACGCCTCGAGCGCCTGCTCCTTCACGCTGGCGCGCAGCGCGGGGAAGTCGACTTGGCCGGCGACCGCGTCGGCGTCGTGGCGCGCGACGGCTGCCTGCAGGCGGTGCAGCGTCCACCAGGGGCTGGCGGCACTGGTGGCGGCGATGGCGAGGAGGGTGACGGTGGCGAGGGTGCGGAAGCGGTTCATCGTTGATTCATGTTAAAAAAACGCCATGATACCGGACCGCTACGCCAGAAACGACGAGGCCGGAACGGTTGCCCGTCCCGGCCTCGCGTGATGACCGATGCCGCGTGCTCAGTGATGGCGGCGATGGCGCGTCACGATCATGTGCCGGCGTCCGTGGCGCGTGGTGCCGCCGACGGAGGCGCGGATGCGCGGACCGCCCACGGACGCGCGCGCCGATTCCGGGCTGGTCGAGACGGGACCGGCGTCGCCCAGCACGTGGCGGCGGATGTTGAGGGCGTCCAGCACGCGCACCGAGGATGCGCCCGCGTTCAGCAGCACCATCGTCGCGTTCTTGCCGGCCGCTTTCACGCGCATGATCAGGCAGCGGCCCGCTTCCTGCGTGTAGCCCGTCTTCGACAGGCCGATATCCCAGCCCTTGGCGCCGACGAGGCGGTTCGTGTTGTGGTACTCGACTTCGCGGCCCTTGATGTTGATCAGGTCCTTCGAGGACGTCGTGATGCGGGTGATTTCCGGATAGTTCGACGCAGCGGTCGCCATCTTGACGAGGTCGGCGGCCGTCGAGCGGTTGTTCGGATTCAGGCCCGTCGGTTCCTCGATGGAGGTCTGCGTCATGCCCAGCGCGGCGATCTTGCGCTTGACGGCCACGCGGAAGGCTTCGATGCCGCCCGGGTACGTGCGGGCCAGTGCGGCGGCGGCGCGGTTATCCGACGACATCAGCGCCAGTTGCAGCACGTCGCGGCGCGGGATGGTCGCACCGACGGGGACGCGCGACGTGCTGTGCTTCAGCATGTCGACGTCTTCCTTCTCGATCTCGATCGGCTCGTTCATGTCCTGGTGGGCATCGAGCACGACCATGGCGGTCATGAGTTTGGTCAGCGAAGCGATCGGCGCGACGGTGCTGGCGTTCTTTTCGAACAGCACCTTGCCGGTGTCGTCTTCGACCACCAGCACCGATTGCGATCCGAACGGCACGGCGAGGGCCGCCGCACTGGAGATCGTCATCACTACGGCGGCGAGGAATTTTTTGATCATGGATGGTGTCAGAGTACGGTTAATGGTCGGGCGCCGGACGGCGGCGGAGCATCAAAACGTCGGAGTCGGCAGATAGCGTCTAGCTATACGGCAACATTTATATGAACGATAGCATCAAAGATTGACATGTGTCTATGTCGGTCTGTGAAATATCGAGTCCACCAGCAAGATTCTACAAGAAAAAAAAGCCCCGCGTTGCCGCAGGGCCTTCTTTTTGAACGGATTTTTCCAGAGTGTCTTATTTTGATTGGTAGATTTTGTCGAATTCACCACCGTCGTCGAAATGGCGCTTCTGCGCAGCCCGCCATCCGCCGAATACCTCATCCACGGTGAACAGCTGGACCGGCTTGTAGTTGGCGGCGAACTGTTTCATGATTTTCGGGTTGCGCACGCGCAGATAATGCTTCGCGCCGATCTCCTGGCCCGTCTCCGAATACAGGAAGTTGAGGTAGGCCGTGGCCTGCTTGCGGGTGCCCTTGCGGTCGACGACCTTGTCGACGACGGCGACGGGAGACTCGGCCAGCACGGAGATCGCGGGATACACGACTTCGAAATCGTTGCCGAACTCGGCGCGCACGAGGTTGACCTCGTTCTCGAACGTCACGAGGGCGTCGCCGATCTGGCGCTGCGTGAACGTGGTGGTGGCGGCGCGGCCGCCAGCGTCCAGCACGGGCACGTTCTTGAAGATCTTGCCGACCAGGTCGCGCGCCTGGGCTTCGGTACCGCCTTTCTTGAGCACGGAGCCCCAGGCGGCCAGGTACGTATAACGGCCGTTGCCGGCGGTCTTCGGGTTCGGGATGACGACTTTCACACCTGGCTTGGCGAGGTCGGCCCAGTCGTGGATGCCTTTCGGATTGCCCTTGCGCACCAGGAACACCATGGTCGAGTAATAGGGTGCCGCATTGTCCGGGAATTTCTTCGCCCAGTCCTTCGCGACGAGGCCGCGGTCGGCCAGCATGTCGATGTCGTTGGCCTGATTCATCGTGACGACGGACGCTTCCAGGCCGTCCGCGACGGCGCGGGCCTGCTTGCTGGAGCCGCCGTGCGACTGCTTGATCGTGATGGTCTCGCCCGTCGTCTTCTTCCATTCGGCGACGAAGGCGGGGTTGATGTCCTTGTACAGCTCGCGTGCCACGTCGTAGGACACGTTCAGCAATTCCACGTCGGCGGCCTGGGCGCCGAGGGGAAGGAGGGCGCTGCCGAGGGCCAGCGCGAGCAGCGCGCGGCGCAGGGAGGAAACGGATGGGATCGCCATATTATTGTTCCTTGTGAAGACTCTCTAGGGGTGATGGATGTTCCGTTAAAAAATAGCAAAACAAAAGTACATTTTTATCATATGCTTAGACGCCCCATGAGGCATGCATACGTTTGGAGGCCGCGCAAAGCAGGCGTAGCGCGTTTGAGTTATAGTCCGGCCTTCCGCTGTTCGGACCGGTTGACGGTTCGCTGATTCATCGTTTGTACTGGGTTGACGTTGAAAACCATGGGTATCGAAATTCGCCAGGCTATACCGAATGACGCGCAGGCTGCGTGCCGGCTGCTGCGCCATTCGATCGAGGAAGGGTGCATGCCCGACCACGGCGGCCGGCCCGACATCCTGCAGGCCTGGCTCGGCAACAAGACGACCGACAACGTGCTTGGCTGGCTGTCGTCGCCCAGCAACTACGCCGTCGTTGCCGATCGCGACGTCGACGGCGTGCGCGAAGTGATCGGTTTCGCCCTCGTGAACCAGGCCGGCAAGGTGCCGCTGTGCTATGTCCGTCCCGATCTGTTGCGTAAAGGCGTCGGCACGGCGTTGCTGTGCGCGCTGGAAGCGCAGGCGCGCGCGTGGAATATCCGCAAGCTGCATATGCAAAGCCCGGGCTCGGCGAGCGGCTTTTTCGAACGCCAGGGCTATGTCAATGCGGGCAAGGACAAGGCTTGCTACGGGCTCGAATGCGATTTTCTCTGGAAGCAGCTCGACGCGGAATCGGCCCCGGCCCGCAAGCGATTTTGCAATTGCAGCCAGTAAGCTGCCTCATGCCTTGATCGTTGTGTAACATTACGCAACGTGAACTCATCTTTTTTCTCGCCAGCGCATGCGCTATAGTAGGCGGCTTCCAATGATGAGTTCGTTATGGCTTCCCGCAGAGACTTTCTTCACCAAGGCTTGCGCCTGACCGCGCTGGGACTTGTCGCCGTCCCGCTCGCGCAAGCCGAAGCGGCCCGCGCCGGCCGCGACCAGGTCGATGCCCCCGGCACCACGGAGCTGGAACCACCTCCCGACCTGTTCGATGCCCAGGTCGTCGACATCGACTTCTGGGTCAAGCCCCGCACCTTGTCGCTGATCCGTCCGCAAAGCGGCGAGCGCACCAGCGTCCTGTACTGGAAGGACGGCGAGGTGATCGACGCCGCGTACCAGGAACTGTGCCATCTGCTGCGCGACGTCAACGGCAAGGCATCGATCGCCATCGACCCCAAGCTGCTCGAGACGTTGTGGGCGTCGCAGGCCTTCGTCGCACGCTACGGCCTCGACCGCCCGCTGGAAATCCTGTCCGGCTACCGCACGCCGGCGTCCAACAACCGCCTGATCGAGCAGGGCGTGCCCGCGGCGCGCCAGTCGCTGCACATGTCCGGCAAGGCGGCCGACGTGCGCATAGCGGGCCTCACGGAGGAAGTGCTGGGCGGGCTCGTGAAGAGCTTCCGCCAGGGCGGCGTCGGCTTTTATTACCGCTCCGGCCCGAAAGGCGGCTGGATCCACACGGACACGGGCTTGAACCGGACCTGGAAGGGCTGAGCCGAGGATAGGCGGCGCACGCGTTCGCGCGTTTTTGCTATCTTGAGTGAACGGCATGCACCGCAGGCCGTAACAATCTTTCCTGAAGGAGGACATGATGGCAACCATGGACGCACCGACAATGGAACGACGGCACCTGCCCGAAAGGCGCGCCGCCGTGCGCGAAGGCACGACGCTGATGACCGGTCTCGATTTCCTCGCGATGGCCTTGCTGATCGTCGGCGGCCTCAACTGGGCGATGGTCGGCTTGCTCGACATCGACGTCGTCGCCACACTGTTCGGCCCGGGCAGCCCCGCGAGCCGTGTCGTGTACGTGGTCATCGGCCTGGCCGCGCTGTATTCCATCTATACGGCGATCAAGCTGAGCCGCCACCAGCACTGAATGCGCGTCGGCCTGATTTCCGACACGCACGGCCTGCTGCGGCCCGAAGCGCTCGACTTTCTTGCGGGCGCCGACCACATCGTCCACGGCGGCGACATCGGCAGTCCGGACATCCTCGAGCGCCTGGCGGCGCTCGCGCCGCTGACGGTCGTGCGCGGTAATAACGACACGGCGCCTTGGGCACATGAGATTCCCGCGACGGCCCGCGTCGATCTCGGGCGCGTCGCCCTGTACGCCATCCACGACTTGAAAGAACTCGACATCGCCCCGCGCGCGGCCGGCGTGCGGATCGTCGTGTCCGGCCACTCGCACCGGCCCGCGTGCACGGAGCGCGACGGTGTGCTGTACGTGAATCCGGGCAGTGCGGGTCGGCGCCGCTTCAGCCTGCCGATCGCGGCCGCTGAACTCGTCATCGACGGCGATCAGGTGCATGCGCGCATCGTGATACTCGTCCCGTGAGCGTGTGCTGGCCGCGGGACGGGAAATGCCGTAGCATACGCGCCGTCCTCAAGCTTGATCGATCTCACCCATGACGCACGACGCCAACCAGAACAACGACACCGAACGTCCCCGTTTCCGCCCCGTCCCGTGGACGTCGCTGGAGACCCCGCAGGACGTCGAGCTGTGGATAGCCGAGCACGACCGCGCGATGCACGAGCTCGTCAAGCCGCACGAGACGGGCGTCGGCGTGCGCTTCCGCCTCGCGCCCGGCGGCGACATCTATATGCAGACGGCGGCCGACGCCGTCATCCTCGACGTCGAGCCGGACGCCGGCTGGGTCGCGCCGCTGATCATGGCCGCGACGGGCGCCGAGCAGCCGGCCGGCACGACCTGGGTGCTGCCGGACGACAAGCTCGTGCAGTTGCTGCTGGGTTTGTCGACCCTCGTCGAGAGTTCGCTGATCGTCACGGGGCACAACTTCGGCAAGCATGGGCGGCGACAGTTTTAGCATATATTTACGACAATATTTCCTTTGCGCATAGGCGCGATTCGGTGTTAAATCAGCGATGTCCGAACGACGAGCTGAGCCGATGCACATTCGATTCCTGAACACCACGCGGCGCGCGCTGCTGTCCACTGCGGCGCTGGCCGCCGGCTTGGCGGTCGTGGCCGCACCCGTCCGCGCGGCGGACCTCATCGACACGGTCAAGGCGCGCGGCACCTTGCGCATCGCAATGGAAGGGACGTATCCGCCGTTTAATTTCAAGGATGCGAAGACGGGGCAGCTTGCGGGCTACGACGTCGACGTCGCCAAGCTCGTGTGCGCGAAGCTGGGCGTGCAGCCGGAATTCGTGACGACGGAATGGGCGGCTATCCTCGCGGGCCTCGCTGCCGGCAAATACGACGCCATCGTGAGCCAGGTCGGCATCACGCCGCGGCGCCAGCAGGCGTTCGATTTTTCCCAACCTTACACGTACTCCGCGCCGCAATTGATCGTGCGCCGCAACGAGGAAGCGACCTATCGCAGCCTCGCCGACCTCAAGGGGCGGACCGTCGGCGTGGGGCAGGGCAGCGTGTTCGAGCAGCAGGTGCGCGCCGTGCCCGGCATCGAGGTCAAGCATTATCCGGCCGCGCCGGAGAACCTGCAGGACCTCGCGTTCGGCCGCATCGATGCCGCCCTCAACGACAGCCTGATGGTCGCGTATCTGCTGAAGAATTCGCAGCTGCCGATCCGCGCGGGCGCGCGCGTGGGCGATGTCGAGCGCACGGGCATTGCCTTCCGCAAAGGCAATCCGAAATTCCATGCGGCCATCGACAAGGCCCTCGACGAGGCGCGCGCGGACGGCAGCCTGAAGCAGGTGTCGCTGAAGTGGTTCGGCGTCGACGCGACGCACGCCCCGTGACATCCCTGGCCGCGCTCACGGAACTCGTCGACCTGCTGCGCGAGGCGGCCCCCGTGCTGGCGAAAGGGGCCGGCACGACGCTCGCGTTCGCGGTGGCGTCGATGGCCGGCGGGCTCGTGCTGGGCTTCCCGACCGCCGTCCTGCGCGTGGCGCCGTGGGCGCCGCTGCGCTGGCCGGCCGCGCTGTACGTGAGCGCGTTCCGCGGCACGCCGCTGCTCGTGCAGTTGTTCGTCATCTACTACGGCTTGCCGGGCATCGGCATCGCCTTCACGCCGGTCACGGCCGGGGTCCTCGCGCTGTCGCTGAACGCGGGCGCGTATCTGTCGGAAAGCCTGCGTGGCGCCATTCTCGGCGTCGGGGCGGGCCAGTGGAATGCCGGGTTCAGCCTCGGCCTCACGTACCGCCAGACGCTGGGCCTCGTGATCCTGCCGCAGGCGCTGCGCGTGGCCGTGCCGGCGATGAGCAATACGTTGATCAGCCTGATCAAGGACACGGCCCTCGTGTCCGTCATCACCGTGAGCGAGCTGATGCTCGCGACGAAGGAATTGATTGCCGTGACGTTCCGGCCATTGCCGCTGTACGTGGCGGCCGCCGGCGTGTACTGGCTGCTGAGCCTGTTCTTCGAAGCGGTGCAGCGGCGCGCGGAGCGCCACGTCAACCGCGGCCACCAATGAAAAACGGCGGATCGCTCCGCCGTTTGCTCATCACATGTTCGGGTAATTCGGCCCGCCGCCGCCTTCCGGCGTGACCCAAACGATGTTCTGCGTCGGGTCCTTGATGTCGCACGTCTTGCAGTGCACGCAATTCTGCGCATTGATCTGCAGGCGATCGTTGCCCTCGTCCGTCTTCACGAATTCGTACACGCCGGCAGGGCAGTAGCGCTGTTCCGGACCCGCGAACTTGGCGAGATTGATCTCGACCGGCACGTTCGGATTTTTCAGCGTGAGGTGCACGGGCTGGTCTTCCGCGTGGTTCGTGTTCGAGATGAACACGGACGACAGGCGGTCGAACGTCAGCTTGCCGTCCGGCTTCGGATACACGATCGGCTTGAAGTCGGACGCCGGGCGCAGGCATTCGTGGTCGGCGTGCTGGTGGCGCAGGGTCCACGGCGCCTTGCCCTTGAACAGGATCTGGTCGATGCCGGTCATCAGGGTGCCAAGGACGAGACCCTTGCTCATCCACGGCTTGAAGTTGCGCGCCACGTGCAGTTCCTCGTGCAGCCACGACTGCTCGAACGCGGCCGGATAGCTCGTCAGTTCGTCGTGCTGGCGGCCCGCGCCCAGTGCGGCGTAGGCGGCGTCGGCCGCGAGCATGCCCGTCTTGATGGCGGCATGGCTGCCCTTGATGCGGCTCGTGTTGAGGAAGCCGGCGTCGCAGCCGATCAGTGCGCCGCCCGGGAACACGGTCTTCGGCAGCGATTGCAGGCCGCCCGCCGTGATCGCGCGCGCGCCGTACGAGATGCGTTTGCCGCCTTCGAAGAAGTGGCGGATCGAGGGATGCGTTTTATAACGCTGGAATTCCTCGTACGGCGACAGGTACGGGTTCTGGTACGACAGGCCGACGATGAAGCCGACGGCGACCTGGTTGTTTTCGAGGTGGTACAGGAACGAGCCGCCGTACGTGTCGTTGGGCAGCGGCCAGCCGGCCGTGTGGACCACGAGGCCCGGCTGGTGCTTGGCCGGATCGATTTCCCACAGTTCCTTGATGCCGATGCCGTACGTCTGCGGATCCTTGCCCTTGTTCAGGTCGTATTTCGCCATCAGCTGCTTGCCGAGGTGGCCGCGCGAGCCTTCCGCGAACAGCGTGTATTTCGCGTGCAGTTCCATGCCCAGCTGGAAGGCGTCCGTCGGCTGGCCGTGGCGGTTGACGCCCATATTTCCGGTCGCGACGCCCTTCACGGAACCGTCGTCGTTGTACAGGATCTCCGCGGCCGGGAAGCCCGGGAAGATCTCGACGCCCAGCGCTTCCGCCTGCTGACCCAGCCAGCGCACGACGTTCGCCAGCGAGATCACGTAGTTGCCGTGGTTGGTCAGCATCTTCGGCATCATGAACGACGGCGTCTGGTAAGACTTCGTCTCCGTGAGGAACAGCATGCGGTCTTCCGTAACGGCCGTGTTCAGCGGCGCACCCAGCTCCTTCCAGTTCGGGAACAGCTCGTTCAGCGCGCGCGGGTCCATGACGGCGCCCGAGAGGATGTGCGCACCCAGCTCGCCGCCTTTTTCCAGCACGCACACCGACACGTCCTGGCCTTTTTCGGCAGCGAGCTGTTTCAGGCGGATCGCGGCCGACAGGCCGGCGGGGCCGCCGCCGACGATGACCACGTCGTATTCCATTGCTTCGCGGGGGCCGTATTCTTCGAGGAGGGTGTTGGGCTGAGTCATGTCTTATTGGAGTGATTAAATTTAAGCACGAGTGTGCACTTTTTTGCGCTCGTTGGCAACGTCGAGCGTCATTGTAGGGCAACTATTAGACGCGCCAATCTAATCGGCGTGAAATAGGTGAAGTGTGCAATCATTATGGCTTCGCAACAGAATTTAGTTCGGGGACAGGGGGCGTAACGTGGGTATTGAAGTCAATTTCGAAGGAAAGATCGCGATGGTCACGGGCGCGTCGAGCGGGTTGGGCGCGCGTTTTGCCAAGGCGCTGGCCGGTGCCGGCGCCCAGGTCGTGCTGGCGTCGCGCCGCATCGAACGCCTGAAGGAATTGCGCGCCGAGATCGAGGCCGAGGGCGGCGCGGCCCACGTCGTCGCGCTGGACGTGACGGACCTCGCGAGCATCAAGTCCGCGATCGCCCACGCGGAGACGGAGGCGGGGCCGATCGACATCCTCGTCAACAACTCCGGCGTGTCGACCACGCAGCGCCTGCTCGACGTGAACGAGGAAGACTACGGCTACGTGATGGACACGAATCTGCGCGGCGCGTTCTTCATGGCCCAGCAGACCGCGAAGCGCATGATCCAGCGCGCGAAGGGCGATCCGAAGAAGCAGCACCGCATCGTCAACATCGCGTCGGTCGCGGGCCTGCGCGTGCTGCCGCAGATCGGCGTGTACTGCATGAGCAAGGCCGGCGTCGTGCAGATGACGAAGGCGATGGCCGTCGAATGGGGCCGCTACGGCATCAACGTGAACGCCATCTGCCCGGGCTATATCGCGACCGAGATGAACGAGGATTATTTCGACACGGAGCAGGGCAAGAAGCTGATCGAGATGCTGCCGCGCCGCCGCACGGGCCGGCCGGAAGACCTCGACGGCCTGCTGCTGTTGCTCGCCGCGGAAGAAGCCCATTTCATCAACGGCGCCATCATCACGGCCGACGACGGCATGACGGCGCAGTGAGCCTCGCCGTCGAGTCCTTCCTCTAGGACGCGGGGCCCGAAGCCCCGTATCATTCCGTCCGCATGACACGGCCCGCCGCGCCCGCGCGCGGCGGGGACGATTTTCCTTTATCGAATCAAGCAACAATGAGTGAAAAGAAGCAGGTTCACGTCATGCGCCAGGCGATCCGCTGGGGCGACATGGACGCATTCGGCCACGTGAACAACACGGTGTATTTCCGGTACATGGAGAGCGGGCGCATCGCCTTCCTCGAACAGGCGGCGGGCGACCTCGACATCCAGGGGCAGGGACCGGTGATCGTCACCGCGCACTGCTCGTTCATCAAACAGCTGAAGTATCCGGGCGAGATCGAAATCCGCACGTTCGCAGGTCCTGCGGGGCGCTCCAGCTTCGACGTGACGCACGAGATCCGCATGGTCAATGCGGACGGCCGTGCCGACGTCGTTGCCGCGGAAGGTGGCGGCAAGGTCGTGTGGATCGATTTCGCGGCCGAGAAATCGGTGCCGTTGCCGGCCCGACTGCGCGAGATACTGCCTCCCGGCTGATCAGCGCGCCATGCCGACGAGCTTGTGCACGAGTTCCGACGACGTCGACGCCGAGAACTTGCGCATGAGCTTGGCCCGGTGCATCTCCACCGTGCGCGGCGACAGATCGGTCTCGCGCGCGATTACCTTGCTCGTCTTGCCTTCGACGAGCAGCGCCGCGATCTCGCGCTCCCGCGGCGTGAGTTCGGCCGTGACCGGACGCTTTTCGCTGACGTCCTCGAACGTCCACACGCCGGCGCCCAGCGGCTCGGCCGGGTCGAGCGCGCGGCCCGTCACGTGGCACCAGAACAGCTCTCCATTTCCCCGCCGCATGATGCGCTCGTCCGAGTAGCGGCCCTTCGCGTTCATGATGGGAATGATGCGGTCGCCCGTGCGCAGGAACTCGTCCATGGTCGGATACAGTACCGAGAACGACTGGCCGTCGAGCTGCGTGCGCTGGTAGCCGAACATCGCCGCCAGCGCGTGGTTGCACGACTGGATCACGCGGTTCACCGAGATGCACATGCCGACGGGCGCGTGCTGGAAAATCAACTCGTAATCGATGGCGTATGATGCGTTCATTTGATGGTGGTCGACTGTTCCCGCGCGAGGCGCTTGCCGGTATTTCTACGGTATTGTGCTTTGGAGGGCCGTATTCTATTCTCGAATTCTACTCTGCTGTACAGAAAGAGCTCCTGTCGGCTCATCCACGCTTGAAGCTTAACGATTAAAGGGACGGGTATGAACAAAGTGTATCCAGATGCGCGCTCCGCGCTGGAAGGGGTTGTCGCCGACGGCCAGACGATCGCCGTGGGCGGTTTTGGCCTGTGCGGTATTCCGGAGGCGCTGATCCTCGCGCTGCGCGATTCCGGCGTCAAGAACCTGACGGCCATCTCGAACAATGCCGGCGTCGACGACTTCGGCCTCGGCCAGCTGCTCACGACGCGTCAGATCCGGAAGATGATCGCCTCGTACGTGGGCGAGAACAAGGAATTCGCGCGTCAGTACCTGGCCGGCGAACTGGAACTGGAATTCACCCCGCAGGGCACCCTGGCCGAGAAGTTGCGCGCCGGCGGCGCTGGCATCCCCGCGTTCTTCACGAAGACCGGGTACGGCACCATCGTCGCGGACGGCAAGGAAACCCGCGAATTCGATGGCGAGATGTATGTGATGGAACGCTCGCTCGTGCCCGACGTCTCCCTCGTCAAGGCCTGGAAGGCCGACCGTGCCGGCAACCTCGTGTTCCGCAAGACGGCACGCAACTTCAATCCGAACGTCGCGACCGCGGGCAAGGTCTGCATCGTGGAAGTCGAGCAGCTGGTCGACATCGGCGAGATCGATCCGGACCAGGTGCACACCCCGAGCATCTTCGTGCACCGCATCGTTCACAACCCGACGCCGGAAAAGCGCATCGAACAGCGCACCGTGCGTCAAGCATAAGACCAGGGAGACAGACATGGCATGGACTCGTGATGAAATGGCTGCGCGCGCGGCCAAGGAACTGCAGGACGGTTACTACGTGAACCTGGGCATCGGCCTGCCCACCCTGGTGGCGAACTACGTCCCCAAGGACATCGAAGTGTTCCTGCAGTCGGAAAACGGCTTGCTGGGCATCGGCCCGTTCCCGACCGCGGACGAGGTCGACGCCGACCTGATCAACGCCGGCAAGCAGACCGTGACGGCGCTGCCCGGCGCCGCTTACTTCAGCTCGGCCGACTCGTTCGGCATGATCCGCGGCGGCAAGATCAACCTGGCGATCCTCGGCGCGATGCAGGTGTCGGAAAAGGGCGATCTCGCCAACTGGATGATCCCGGGCAAGATGGTGAAGGGGATGGGCGGCGCAATGGATCTCGTGGCCGGCGTCAAGCGTGTCGTCGTCGTGATGGAGCACGTGGCCACAGGCAAGGATGGCTCCGTCAGCCACAAGATCCTCAAGAAATGCGACCTGCCGCTGACGGGCGTCGGCGTCGTCGACCGCATCATCACCGACCTCGGTGTCATCGACGTCACCGACAAGGGTCTGAAGCTCGTGGAGCTGGCGCCCGGCGTCACGAAGGACGAGGTCGTGGCGGCCACGTCGGCCGAACTGGACGTGTCAAGCGTTTGACGTCCTCCGGACGGAGCCGCGGCGCCGTCCGGTCGTTCCTTCGCTAGCGGAGCGTCCACACGTACTTGACCGCGGCCCATTGCCGAACGGCCTTGCCGTGTTTGAGTGCGGGCTGGAAACTGCACTGCGCCAGCGCCGAGCGCGCGGCCTCATCCAGCGTGGGGAACCCGCTCGACGCCTTCACCTTCGAATCCTTGACCTTGCCGTTCTCGTCGACGAGAAAGCCGAGCGTGACCGTGCCTTCATGAACGGCCTACACGTCGGCGTGCGGGTACTGCGGCTTTGCACAGCTCTTGAAGTCGACCTCGGCCCTGCTGTCGCCTTGCGGTGCCGCGTGGGCGGACGCGGCGCAGGCGAGGGCGATGGACAGACATTGCAGCGTGGTGCGGATGATGCGGGACATGGTGCTCTCCTTGTGGTGGGAACTGATGACCTTCAGTTCATGAGGGCGTAAGGGCGCCGCGCGCCGTCTTGCGCGAATGCTTCGTCGATGAATGAGGGCGTGACCGCCCGGCCGCTCAACGCGGCGACGTCAGGTCACGCGAGCGTCCAGACATACTGGACCGGCTGCCACGCCGGGACGGGCTGTCCGTCGCGCAGTGCCGGCACGAACCGGCACCGGTACAGGGCGGCCCGCGCCGCCTCGTCCATGCTGGCGTAGCCGCTGGACTGCAGGATGGTCGAGGCCGTGACGAAGCCCGTGGCGTCCACACGGAAGTTCAACGTGACGGTGCCCTCGTGGTAGGCCGCGATGTCGGCCTGCGGGTAGTGCGGTTTGCTGCACGTCGAGAAGTCCGCGACGGCGGGCCGCGTGAGGCCGGCCGTCCGGACGACCGGGGCGTCGCGCGTCGCCAGCGCGTGGGCGCTCGCCGCGCACGCGAGGACGAGGCCGAGCACCGGAATCGCGGCGCGCCAGTCCAGCGCCTGAGGATCCGGACGGACGAGGCGGCGGATGCGCGCCATCAGGTCGCCGCCCGCCGCGGCTTGGGCCAGGTGGTGGCTGGAAAACTGCAGGCGTTCCAGTTCCGACAGGGCCCGTGCCAGGCGGCGCGGTTCGCCCAGCCGGCGGGCGGCGAAATCGTCGGCGATCTGCTCGCGTTCGTGGCGGATGCGGCGCGAGAGCCACCACACGGCCGGGTGATAGAACAGCAGGGCCTCGATCACGGTCTGCATGAGGTTGACGAGATAGTCGTGGCGCCGGACGTGGCCAAGTTCGTGCGCCAGCAGCGCTTCCAGCAGTTGCGGCGGCATGCCCGTCACGAGGGCGGCGGGCACGAGCACGATCGGGCGCCAGCAGCCGGCCGTGACGGGGCTGGCCAGGCTGTCGACGATGCGCAGGCGCACGGTGCGATCGATGCCGTAGCGGGTGGCCAGCTGGGCCAGCTTGGTTTGCCAGACGCGTTCCTCATTGCTCTGCGCCACGGCAGCCCGTCCGTGCGATGCGCGCCCGACCCACACGAGTCCGAGCGCCATGCGCAGCCCGAACGCGGCGGCGCAGGCTGCCCACGCGCCGACGATCCCGTCGAGATGCCGCTGTAGCCAGGCGAGCAGGCCAACGGCGTCGCTCGACGCGGCCGCGGGTGCCGACGCCAGCGGCAACATGCGCGCAGCTGCCACGTCGCGGCCGTCCAGCAGCATCGTCACGAAATCGACGGCGGGCCAGGCGACGCACAGCAGCAGGGCCAGGCACGCCACGGCATAGCGGCGTTCGGGACGCGCATTGCGCAGCGCCACGAGCAGCACGGCCGTCGCGCACCCGATGAGCGCGCCCTGCCACACGAAGTGCAGCAGCGTCCATCCGAGGCTGGGCACGAACCCGCTCGACAGCGCCGACAGCAATCTGGTCAGCGCATCAGTCCACGCATCGGGCAAGGGCGAGGGCAGCGGCGCGAGCAAGCTGGTCGGCAGCAAGCCCGACAACAGTCCGTTGACGAGCCCGGCGCTCATTGGTCGTCTCCATCTTTCAGCAGTTGTTCGATCTCCTCGCGTTCCTTTTTCGAGATGCCGCTCTTGAGCGCGGCCAGCACGAGCGCCTTGGCCGACCCTGCGAAGGCGCGCTGCATCAGGTCTTTCAACAGATTCGACTGCAGCGATTCCTGCGGGTGCGCGGGCGCGTACACGTGTGACCGTTCGCTCTCGTCCCGGATCAGCAAACCTTTGCCGTGCATGATCTGCATCAGGCGCAGCACGGTCGCATACGTCACGTCCGGGCGCTCCTTGACGATTTCCTCGTGGACCCGGCGCGCAGTGGCCGAGCCGAGCGGCCACAGTGCCTGCAACAGGTCGAGTTCGGCGGGCGTGGGCTTGGGGAGAGCGGGCGATTTGGCCATGGCGGTCTTCGGAACGTGGTCGATAAATCTAGACTAGCTCGTCTAGATCAAGTTGTCTACAAGATTATTTCAAGCGTCGCCGCTTGCGCCGATAAGCCATCCGCTTCTAACATAGACATCATTGTCTAAAAAAGGGAGTGTCCATGCTGAAAACCCGCCTGCGGTCCGCCGCCCTCGTCCTCTTGCTCGTGTCAAACGGCGCCGGCGCGGCGTCCGTCCCCGACTACCCGTTCGTGCACGTCACGGGGAGTTCGTTCCAGGCCGTCGTGCCCGACATTGCCAGTCTCGACTTCGAGATCGTCGTGCCCGACGCCGACCCGGCCGCGGCCCGCGCCGTCCTCGAGGCGCGGGTGGGCGAGGTGCGCGACCTGGCCCGGCAGCTCGGCATCGAGGCGGGCGACGTTGTCGTGCGCGAGGTGCGCCAGGGTATCCGCAAGGATGAGCGCGCGGCGAACGGCGCGCCGGTGTACGAGCTCCGCTGCGACGTCCATATCAACGTGCGCAACGTCGCCAACTGGGCCGCGCTGGCCGGCGGCCTGCTCGGCAAGGCCAACCTCGACGGCTTCGCGTCCGCCTTCGATCGCAGCGACATGGACACGATCCACGACGAACTCGTGACCCAGGCCATCCAGGATGCACGCCGCCAGGCCGACGTGATGGCGGCGGCGGGAGGACGGCGCGTCGGCGGGCTGATGGGCGCGACGCCGGAAACGCTGAAGAACCTCAGCACGGCGATGGGCCTGGAACGCGCCGAGTTCCTGCGCGGCGGCGGCGCGGACCGGGCGCGCGCGCAGGACGTCGATCGCGAGCAATTGCTGGCGGTGCCCGCGTTGAAGCTGCGCCAACCTGTCGACGTGATCTTCCGCCTGGAAAACTTGCCGCGGCGCACCCGCTGACACGCACGAGGAACCGCTGCGGAGACAGGCGGGCAGGCGCGGCTGTGGCTGCTGCACACAAAAAACGCCGGGCGAACCCGGCGTCTGAACGAGGAATCGTTCCGGTCGTGTGGCTTACGCGGCTTCGCGGACCGGATGCAGGTCGGACGTCATGTCGTCCGGGCTCGGATTCTTCAGTTCGGCGGTCAGGCGTGCCTGGTCCAGTTCGCCTTCCCATTTCGACACGACGATCGAGGCGACGCCGTTGCCGATGATGTTGGTGAGGGCGCGGCATTCGCTCATGAACTTGTCGATGCCGAGGATCAGCGTCATGCCCGCAACCGGGATCGTCGGCACGACGGCCAAGGTGGCGGCCAGGGTGATGAAGCCGGCGCCGGTGATGCCCGAAGCGCCTTTCGACGTCAGCATCGCGACGAACAGGATCGTGAGTTCCTGGGTCAGCGTGAGGTCCGTGTTCGTGGCCTGGGCGACGAACAGGGCGGCCATCGTCATGTAGATGTTGGTGCCGTCCAGGTTGAACGAGTAGCCGGTCGGCACGACGAGGCCCACGACGGATTTCGGGCAACCCATCTTTTCCAGCTTGCGCATCAGGGCCGGCAGGGCGCTTTCCGACGAGCTCGTGCCCAGGACGATCAGCAGCTCTTCCTTGATGTAGGCGAGGTAGCGGAAGATCGAGAAGCCGGTCATGCGGGCGATCAGGCCCAGCACGATGACGACGAACAGCGCGCAGGTGAGGTAGAACGAGCCGACGAGCGAGGCCAGCGGGATCAACGCCTTGACGCCGTATTTGCCGATGGTGAAGGCCATGGCGCCGAAGGCACCGATCGGGGCGGCCTTCATGATGATGTTCACGACGCCGAAGATGGCGTGCGACATGTCGTCGATGAAGCGGGTCAGCGGACGGCCGCGTTCACCCATCATCGACAGCGCGAAGCCGAACAGGATCGCGATGAACAGCACCTGCAGGATTTCGCCCTTGGCGAACGCATCCACGAACGTGTTCGGGATGATGTTCATGAGGAAGTCGACCGTGGACAGCGACTTGGTCTTGTCCGTGTACTGGGCGATCGCGTGCGTGTCCAGCGTGGCGGCGTTGACGTTGAAGCCGGCGCCCGGCTTGATGACGTTGGCGACGATCAGGCCGATGGCCAGTGCGAACGTCGAGACGATCTCGAAGTAGATCAGGGCCTTGCCGCCCACGCGGCCGACCTTCTTCATGTCCTGCATGCCGGCGATACCGGCGACGACGGTACAGAAAATCACCGGGGCGATGATCATCTTGATCAGTTTGACGAAGCCGTCTCCCAAAGGCTTCATCGCCGTTGCGATGCCCGGATCGTAGATGCCCAGCAGGACCCCCACGATAATCGCAAACAATACCTGGACATAAAGGACTTTATAGAATGGTTTTTTCATGGCTAGGCTTCATGCGCTATTAGTAACACGGTCATCATCACGCAAAATATCTGCACGGGCTATTGTGGAAAACCGCAACGCCGTGCCTGATACCAACACCTGGGTTTGCTGAATAACCTGGGCCGCCAATCAACCTATGGCCGGCGGTAGACGGTGCCGCCCTTCATGACGAACACGACCTTGCGCAGCGCGGCGATGTCGGACGTCGGGTCGCCGTCGACGGCCACCGCGTCCGCCAGCATGCCGCCGCGGATCGCCCCGAGATCGTTGCGGTCGAGGATGCCCGCCGCGACGACGGTGGCCGCGCGCAATGCCTCCGTCGGGGTCATGCCCAGGTGGACCATCCACTCCAGCTCGCGTTCGTTCGTGCCGTGCGCGAACACGCCGACGTCGCTGCCGTTGCCGATCGTTACGCCGAGCCGGCGCGCGATGCGGAATGCGCGCTCGGCCTGCTGCATCGCGGGCGTGGGCGTGCCGCCGCGCACGTAGTGCTGGAAGTATTCGCCGATGGCTTCCGGCGCCGTCAACGTGGGGACGTACGCCGTCTTGTGTTCCAGCATCAGGCGGAACGTCGCTTCGCTGGCGCCATAGCCGTGCTCGACGGTATCGACGCCGGCCAGGACCGCCAGCCGGATCGCGTCGTCGCTGCTGGCGTGCGCGGCCACCTTGCGTCCGCTCGTGTGGGCGGCCGTGACGATCGCCTTCATCTCGTCGAGCGTGAACGTGGGCCGCGTGCTGCCATCAGGACCCGTGCGGTAGTCGGCATAGAACTTGATCCAGTCGGCGCCGTGCGACGCTTGTTCGCGCACGGCCTTCGTCGCTTCGTCGACACCCGTCGCCTGCTGGGCGCCGTATGGGATGTCCATGTCCGGCCGGTACGAGCGCTCGGCCGGACCGTAGCTCGCGGTCGCGACGATGGCGCGCGTGGCCACGAACAGGCGCGGGCCCGGCACCTGTCCCTCGTCGATGGCGCGCTTGATGCCGACGTCGGCATACCCGGCGCCTTCCGTGCCGAGGTCGCGCAACGTGGTGAAACCGGCCTGCAGCGTGTCGGCCGCGTGGCGCACGGCGAGCGCGATGCGGTACGCGGGCGCTTCCTTCAGCACCTGGTCGTCCCACGTCGTTTCGTTATAGGGGTGCAGCAGCACGTGCGAGTGCAGGTCGATCAGGCCCGGGATCAAGGTCTTGCCGGGCAGGTCGATGCGGTCGACGTCGGCGGGGATGGCCAGGGTGCCGGTCGGCCCCGCCGCCTGGATGCGGCCTTGTGACACGAGCACGCTCCAGCCGCCGTGCGGCACGCCGTCGCCCGTCCAGACGCGGTCGGGTGTCAGCAGGACGGGGCGCTGGTCGGCGGCGTATGCGCCGGGCAGCATGCCGGCCAGCAGCGACAGCGCGGCGATGAAGGTCTTCGTGCGGTTGCGCATCGTTCGTCCTTTCGTGGCGTGATGATCGAAAGGCGATCATAGCCGAGCAGGCGAGCCGCGCGGCGGCCGGATGATCTATCATTGCCTGTCATTCCGAATATAGGGGCCGACCGATGACTCTGCGATTCCTTGTCCTGCTGGTGGCGGTGTCGTGCGCGTGCGCCGCGTCCGCGCAGGAACCTGCCCGGCTGATGGCAAAGATGGCGGGCGTGTACAAGCACCGCTTCATGAGCGCGACGATCACACCCGGCAAGGCACCGGGCGAGGCCGACGTGCCGTACCAGGCCGAAGACGTGATCGAGATCGTGCCTTACGATGCCGACCATGTGTACGTGCGTGCGCACCTCGATTTCTACAACGGGCACATGTGCGACATCGCCGGAATGGGCCGCTATGAACACGGCGCTTTCGTGTACCACGATCCCGCGCCGTCGTTCGTGCCCGACGCGCCGCCATGTGCATTGAAAGTGAGCGTGGAGCATGGCGAGCTGACACTCACGGACCGCGCCACGCCCGATGCGCCGGCAAGCTGCCGGGCGTATTGCGGCGTGCGCGGTGCTCTCGAGTACGCCATCGGCATGGACAGGCGCCGCACGATCCGCTACCTGGACCGCATCAAGGCATCGCGGGAGTACAACAAGGCGATCGACGACCTCCATGCGACCGAACCGCAGTCGGCGCCGTGACCGCCCGCGCTCAGTTGAGATCCTGCAGCGCCTGCGCGATGCCCGTCTCCACGTCGTGCAGGAACGCGGCGCCCTTGGACGACAGCGCGATACCGGGCACGGCCAGCTCGACCAGGCAGGCGAGGGCCTGGCGGAACCATTCCATGTCGGTGCCCATCAGCGGCAGCGCGTGGGCATCGACGAGGTAGTGCACAGCGCGCGCGAGCAGTGCCGTGTCGCGACCGGCGTTCCCCACCAGCAGCGCGAAGTCGGCCGCCTCGCGCTCGAAGCGCGCGGCCAGCGTTTCCAGGATGTCGCGCGACACCTCCGGCTGCCCGGCCGCGAGCACGACGTGGGCGAGCTCCAGGCAAGCGTCGTGCAGGCCCGGGATCTCGATGTCGTCATCCATTTACTGTGCGACCCAGCCGCCGTCCATGTTCCACGCGACGCCGCGCACCTGGTTCGCGGCGGGGCTGCAGAAGAACACGGCGAGCGCGCCCAGCTCCTCCGGCGTGACGAATTCGCCGGACGGCTGTTTTTCCAGCAGCAGGTTTTTCTTCGCCTGCTCGTTGCTGATGCCGTCGCGCGCGGCGCGGTCGTCGACCTGCTTCTGCACCAGGGGCGTCAGCACCCAGCCCGGACAGATCGCGTTGCACGTGATACCCGTCTGCGCCGTTTCCAGCGCCGTCGACTTGGTGAACCCGACGAGGCCGTGCTTCGCCGCCACGTACGCGGACTTCTGCGCCGATGCGACGAGGCCGTGGGCCGATGCGAGATTGATGATGCGGCCCCAGTTCTTCTGCTTCATCGAGGGTAGGACGAGGCGGGTCGTGTGGAACGCGGAGCTGAGGTTGATGGCGATGATCGCATCCCATTTCTCGACGGGGAAATCCTCGACGTTCGCGACGTGCTGGATGCCCGCGTTGTTGACGAGGATGTCGACGCCGCCGAATTTCTCGCCCGCGAACGCCATCATCGCGGCGATCTGCTCCGGCTTCGACATGTCGGCATTGTGGTAAGCGGTCTGCACGCCGAATTCCTGGCCGACGTCCGTGTACAGCTTCTCGATCTGCTGGGCGTCGCCGAAGCCGTTGAACACGATGTTGGCGCCTTGCTCGGCCAGCGCGCGCGCGATGCCGAGGCCGATGCCCGACGTCGAGCCCGTGACGGTTGCAGTCTTGCCGCTTAACATGGTGGATTTCATGCGTTCCTCTTTCTCGTGGTCAGTTTTCTATGAGCCCGGGTGATCCGGGGCGAGACTTGGTAGAATTGTAATCGCACCAACGGGTAAAATGTTGGCGCCCGCCCGGACCCTTGATGTTTGCGGTGGTTGCATGGTGATCGTCGGAACTTTGAAAATGAGCGAACCGAAGCTGAAATCCGTGCTGTGCAGTTCGCCCGCCGGCCTGCACCGCATGGCGTACAAGGAATGGGGTGATCCCGCCAACACGCGCGTGCTCGTGTGCGTGCACGGCGTGACGCGCGTGTCCGGCGACTTCGACGCGCTGGCGCGCGCGCTGTCCGACCGCTACCGCGTCGTCTGCCCGGACGTCGTGGGCCGCGGCCGCTCCGACAAGCTGCGCGATCCGAAGCTCTACGTCATCCCGCAATACGTGGCCGACATGGTGACGCTCATTGCACGCGTCACGGCGCACGGCGACGACGAGGGCGTCCACTGGTTCGGCACGTCGATGGGCGGCCTGATCGGGATCGGGCTCGCGTCGCTCGAGGGCAGCCCCATCCGCCGCATGGTCATCAACGATATTGGGCCCGTGCTGGACCCGGCCGCGATGGCGCGCATCGGCGACTACATCGGCCAGGACATCCGTTTCAAGACGTTCGACGAGGGCGTCATGTACGTGCGCATGGTCTCCACGCCGTTCGGGCCGCACAGCGACGCGGAGTGGGACAAGCTCGCGCGCGACGTGCTCGTGCAGCGGTCCGACGGCCACTGGGCGCTCCATTACGACCTCAACCTGGCGGCCCCGTTCAAGGCGCTGACGCCGGAACAGGTGGCGCGCGACCAGGCGCAGTTGTGGGCCGCCTACGATGCGATCCGCTGCCCGACCCTGCTCGTGCGCGGCGAACAGTCCGACCTGCTGTCGCGCGCGACGGCGGAAGAGATGACGCGGCGCGGACCGCGGCCGGAGATCAAGGAGATCGCGGGTGTGGGCCATGCGCCCACGTTCGTGCAGCCTGCCCAGATCGCGATCGCGCGGGAATTTTTGACCGGCTGAAGCAAGCCGGAGGTGTTCGGCCACGGCCGGGCGAAGCGGCCGCAAGGCCTGGTTTTACGACTTATCAAGCGATAGAGAAAAGCATGGAAATCAAACGACTGCACGTAGGCAAACGACTGTCCGAAGTCACCATTCACAACGGTACCGTGTACCTCGCCGGCCAGATCGCCAGCGACAACAAGGCGGACATCGTCGGCCAGACGCGCGAAGTGCTGGGCCATATCGACCGCCTGCTGGCGGAAGCGGGCAGCGACAAGACCCGCATCCTGTCGACGCAGATCTTCATCACCGACATGGCCAATTTCCCGGCGATGAACACGGTGTGGGATACGTGGGTCGTGCCGGGCGCGACGCCGCCGCGCGCCACGGTCGAAGCCAAGCTGGCCGATCCGGCCTGCCTCGTCGAAATCGTCGTCGTGGCCGCCCAGGCGTAACGCAGCGCGATGGTATCGATTGTCGCGCTCGGCGACGCCACCACCCAGCTGGTCCACGGACTCGGCCCTGACGACTGCGCGCGCGTAAGAGGCGCGCTCGACTTCGCGGTCGCGTCGTATGGCGAACGCACGGCCAGCACCGGCCAGAGCGCGTTCGAGTTCTCGCTGGGTGTGGCCGGCACGCTCGCGCTGCTGCGCAGCGATGCCGAGACCCGCATCGCCGGCTTGCTGTTCGAGCTGGCCATCGCGGAGCCGGGCGTGACCGAGGCGCTCGAGGAGCGCTTCGGCAAGGAAGTGGCGGACATGGTGCGCGGCGTGCACCAGCTGATCCGCCTGCGCGACCTGACGGCGGCCCAGGCCCCCGTCGGGCGCGGCAAGAATGCGGCCCAGGAGGCCATGGCGCAGGTCGAAACCCTGCGCAAGATGCTGCTGGCGATGGCCAGCGACATGCGCGTCGTGCTGATCCGCCTCGCGTCGTGCGTGGCGAGCCTGCGTTTCTTCGCGGAGCACAAGCGCTTCGATGACGTGACGCGCAACTACGGCCGCGAAGTGCTGGACCTGTACGCGCCGCTCGCCAACCGCCTCGGCATCTTCCAGCTGAAGTGGGAACTGGAAGACCTGTCGTTCCGGATGATGGAGCCGGACACGTATAAACGCATCGCCAAGATGCTCGAAGAGAAGCGCATGCTGCGCGAGAGCTTCGTGCAATCGTCGATCACGCGCCTGCAGAAGGAATTGTCGACCGCAGGCATCAAGGCCGAGGTCTTCGGCCGGCCGAAGCACATCTACAGCATCTGGAAGAAGATGCGCGGCAAGGAGCTCGACTTCTCCGAGCTGTACGACGTGCGCGCGTTCCGCGTGATCGTCGACGATATCAAGACGTGCTACACGGTGCTGGGCGTCGTCCACAACATCTGGACGCCGATCCCGAAGGAATTCGACGACTACATCTCGCGCCCGAAGGCGAACGGCTACCAGTCGCTGCACACGGTCGTCACGGCCGAGGACGGGCGGCCGCTGGAAGTGCAGATCCGCACGCAGGAGATGCACAATTTCGCTGAGTACGGCGTCGCGGCGCACTGGCGCTACAAGGAAGAAGGCGGCTCGAATTTCAAGAGCCAGGAATACGACGAGAAGATCGCGTGGCTGCGCCAGCTGCTGGCGTGGAAGACGGAGGTCGCGAGCGCCGTCACGGGCCAGGAAGAGCTGCAGCGCGAATGGGTCGAGAAACTCAAGTCGACGACGCTGGACGACCGCATCTTCGTGCTGACGCCGCAGGCGCGCGTGCTCGAACTCCCCGTCGGTGCCACGCCGATCGACTTCGCGTACCACCTGCACAGCGAGGTCGGAAACCGCTGCCGCGGCGCGAAGGTCGACGGCGTGATGGTGCCGCTGAACACGCCGCTGAAGAACGGCCAGACGTGCGAAGTCATCACGGCGAAAGGCCCGGCCGGCAGCCAGGGACCGTCGCGCGACTGGCTCAGTCCCGGCTACGCGGTGTCGAGCCGCACGCGCTCGAAGATCCGCGCCTGGTTCCACGCGCTGGAACTGGCCGAGACCCTGGCCCACGGCCGCGCCCTCGTCGAGAAATCGCTGCAGCGCGAAGGCAAGACGGCCGTGAATCTCGACGCGCTCGCGCACAAGCTGGGGTTCACGAAGGTCGACGATCTGTTCATCGCCGTCGGCAAGGAAAAATTCAGCCTGCGTCACGTGGAAGCGGCGCTGCACGATGCGGCGCCGGCCGCGCCGGTGCCGGACGAAGCCGTCGTGAACAAGAGCCGCGCATCGAGCGTGGAGCAGGGCGCCAAGTCCGGCGTGCTCGTCGTCGGCACGGAAGGCCTCATGACGCAGCTGGCGCGCTGCTGCAAGCCGGCGCCGCCGGACCCGATCGTGGGCTTCGTCACGCGCGGCAAGGGCGTGTCGATCCACCGCGCGAGCTGCAAGAATTTCGCCGAGATGGCGGCCAAGAGCCCGGAACGCGTGCTCGAGACGGAGTGGGGCGCGACGGGGCAGGAAACCGTGTTCCCCGTCGATATCTTCATCCTCGCGACGGATCGGCAAGGCCTGCTGCGCGACATCTCGGAAGTGCTCGCGATCGCCAAGATCAACGTGATCGGCGTGAATACGCAGAGCAGCAAGGGGTTCGCGAAGATGGTGTTCACGGCGGAGATCGGCTCCACCGGCCAGTTGCAGAAGGCGCTCGCGGCGATCGCCGAAGTCAAGGGTGTGCAAGAGGCCAGGAGGACGTAGGGTGGACGGGTTCCCCGTCCACGCGGTGATTGTTACCGGCCCCGGATTCGCGCACGACATCGTAGCCGTTGCGTATCACCGCGTGGACGGCAGAGCCGTCCACCCTACATAATATGTCGATGACTTCACTTCTGTACGTCAAACCGCGCCTGTGGGGCGTCCTGGCCGCGCGCTACGCCGCCAGCTGGTGGGCCATGCTGCACCTGGGCGCCGTCGCGCTCGTGATGGCGCTGTCGCCGTCGACGTACCACCGCGCCAACCGCCTCGCCACGTCGCGCTACATCTATGCGAGCACGTGGCAGGTGCTGCCCTGGTTCACGACGTTGACCGCGCTGCTGAGCCTCGTCATCATCCGCATCGTCCTGGTGACGGCGCAGAGCTACGGCCTGTCGCGCTACGCGCTCGAGATGGTCGTGCGGGTGCTCGTGCTGGAGCTGCTGCCGCTGTCGGCTGCGATGTTCGCCGCGCTGCGGGCCAGCATGGCGTTCGACGCGAGCGCCATGGGCCTGGCGCGCGTCGGCGTCCCGGCCGGGGAGGCGACGGCCGAGACCCTGCGCCGCCTGCGCCGCGACCTCGTCCCGCAGGTGATCGCCAACGCATTTTCCGTGCTGAGCCTCGCCATGGTGTCGAGCACCATCGTCCTCGTGCTCGCGTACCTGAACGTGTACGGCCTGTCGCCGTGGGGCCTGCCCGACTACACGCGCACCGTGGGCCGCGTGTTCGATCCGGCGGTGACCCTGGGCTTCGTGTTCAAGACGGTGCTGTTCGGGCTCGCCGTGGCCGTGATCCCCAGCGCCGCCATCCTGGAACTGCTGCGCCGGCCGCGTCTCCTGCGCACGAACGTGCAGCCCGGCGCGCTGCGGCTGTTGTTCGTGCTGCTGCTGATCGAGGCCAGTTCGCTGGCCGTCAAATACATTTAAACGATGAACGACAAAGACATTCCTCCCGACGAACCGAAACACGTGGAAGCGAAGGCGCTGTTCCTGCTCGTGCTGATCGGCGCGCTGATCGTCGCCTTCTTCCTGTACGTGATGTACGCCCGCGGCGTGTTCGAAAAGAAGCAGGAACTCGTGCTCGTGGCCGACGATTCCTCGGGCGTGATCCCCGGCATGGACATGAGCTTTGCCGGCTTTCCCATTGGCCGCGTGCGCCAGGTGGAACTGGGCAAGGACGGCAAGGTGAACATCATCGTCGACATCGCGCAGAACGATGCGAAATGGCTGCGCACGACGAGCGTCTTCACGCTCGAGAGCAGCGTCGTCGGCGAGACCCGGCTGCGCGCCTACAGCGGCGTGCTGACCGATCCGCCGCTGCCCGACCATGCCCAGCGCCCCGTGCTGCGGGGCGATGCGGCGGCCGAGATCCCGCGCCTGCTGGCGACCGCGCGCACCCTGCTGGAAAACCTGGAGACGATGACCCGCCCCGACTCCCACATCGGCAACACGCTGGCCAACGTGGACGCGCTGTCCGGTCGCCTGTCGGGCCGCTACGGCGCCCTCGGCACGGCGTTGGGTAGCGACGCCGAGGCGGAAAAGCTGCTGCAGACCCTGCACCGCGTGGACGTCTTGCTCGCGAAGGCGGACCAGCGCGTGTTCGGCAAGAACGGCGTGATGGACGATACGCAGGGTGCGATCCGCGAACTGAACCACCTGCTGGCGGACGCGCGCGGCACCCTGCAGAAGGCCGACGGCGTGCTGGCCGAGGCGCAGGCCGTCGCCAAGAACGCGCACGCCGCCACGGACGACCTGGGTCGGCTGCGCGGCGAGGTCGATGCGAGCCTGCGCAAGGTGAACCGCCTCGTCGACGAGATCAACCGCAAATGGCCGTTCAAGCGCGACACGGAGATCAAGCTGCCATGATGACGAAACCACTCCTCGCCGCAGTCGTCGTCGCCGCGCTGTGCGGCTGCGCCAGCAAACTCCAGCCGCCCGCCTGGGAAGGCGATGCGAAGAGCGCGCTGGACGGGTTCACGGACGACTTCCTGCGCGGCGACTCGGCCGCCGCCGACGCGGAGTTCGCGCGCGCCCGCCGCGCGAGCGCGAGCACGGGACGGTTCGACATCGTCGCCCAGGCGGAACTCATGCGCTGCGGCGTGCACGCGGCGGCGCTCGACTACGACTGCGCGGGCTTCGCGGCGCTGGCGGGCGACGCCACGCCGGCGCAGCGCGCCTACGCCGCCTACCTGGACGGCCGCTGGCAGGGGCTGGACGCGGCGTTGCTGCCGGAACAGCACCGGGCCGTCGTCGCGAGCGGCGCGCTGGCCGGCGTCGCCGATCCACTGTCGCGCCTCGTGGCGGCGGGGGCACTGATGAAGGCCGGCCGCATCACGCCCGCGGACATCGCGGCGGCCGTCGAGACGGCGTCGACCCAGGGCTGGCGCCGCCCGCTGCTCGCGTGGCTCGGTGTGCAGGAACAGCGCGCACGTGCCGCAGGCGATGCCGCTGCCGTGGAACGCATCCGGCGCCGCATCGCGCTGGCGGAGCAGGGCTGAACTAGCCGCTCGTGCCGGGTGCCGCTTCCAGGTGCTGTCGCGGCGGACGCAGCGCGGGCGGCAACTGGTTGTGGATGCGCACGGCGGCACGCGCCGCCTGGCCCGTGGCGACGGCGATCTGGTTCAGACCCACGACGACGTCGCCGATCGCGTACAGCCCGGGCACCGTCGTCTCCTGGTGCTCGCCCACCACGATCTCGTCGCACTGCGCCGTGCGCGCGCCCAGCTTGGCGGCAAGCCCTGAACGCGCCGTCTCGCCCAGCATTGGATAGAACACGTCGGCCTCGTGGTCCTGCCCATCTTCCGTGTGCAGCACGGGTTTCATCGACGCGTCCAAGGTGACGGACAGCAGCGGCGAATCGACGACGCGCACGCCGGCCGCATCCAGGCGGCGGCGGTCGTCGTCGGTCAGCATCGACGGCGAACCCCGCTCGAACAGCGTGACGTCCGCGCTGAACGTGCGCATGAACAGCGCATGGCCGACGGGATTGACTTCGGCCGTGGCGACCGCGATGCGCTTGTCGATCACGTCGAAGCCATCGCACACAGGGCACAGGCGCACGGACCCGAAGGCCACGGCTTCGCGCCAGTTCTCGATCGGCAGGCCGCAATCGGCGACGCCCGTCGCCAGCAGCACCGTGTGGGCGCGGATCTGCACGATGCCGTCCTCGCCGTCCGGCGTGTAGTCGCCGACGAACAGGCCATCCTCGATGCGCACGTCATTGACTTCGCCCGGCATCACGCTGCCGCCGTAGCGCTGCAACTGCGTCGCGAGGTTGCCCAGCAGGATATGGCCCGGCACGCCCTCGGGAAAGCCGGGATAGTTGTGCGAGACGGGAATGAGGCGCAGGCGGCTGTTGCCCTTGTCGACGACGGCGACGTTGCGCGTGAAGCGGCGCAGGTAGATGGCGGCGGTGAGGCCGCCCGGTCCGCCGCCGACGATCAAGGTGTCGTAGACCTGGGCGGTGGCGAGGTCGGATGGGGTAGGCATGACCCGATTATCCGCAGGGTGGCCGCGGCTGGGCTATCGGCGCGTGTCCCGAGGCCGGGTCGGACCCGGCTTACAGCGCGGCCGGATCAGTGGTGAGGCTCTGGCTGCAGCGTGACGTGGTCGATGCCGTGCTTGTCGAGCAGCATCGCCTTCACGGCGCGCAGCACGTCGGGCCAGGTGTTCAAGTCGTCGATTTCCAGGTGGCCGATCAGCGCGGGCTCGCCGGGCGACATGTCCCACACGTGCAGGTCGTGCACGGAGCGCACGCCGGCGATGGCCGCGAGGTCGGCGCCGATCTGCAGGTAATCGATATGGTGCGGCACGCCTTCCATCAGGAAATGATAAGACTCGCGCAGCACGCTCACCGTCGACTTCAGGATCAGCGCCGAGACGAACAGCGACAGGATCGGGTCGATGCGCACCCATCCGGTGAAGTGGATGATGGCGCCCGCGGCGATGGCGGCGATGGAGCCCAGTAAATCGCCCAGCACGTTGACGAGCGCGGCGCGGGTGTTGATGCTCTGCTCGTCGCGCGACAGCACCCACGCGACGGTGATGTTGATGCACGCACCGATCGCGGCGACGATCAGCACCGTCTTGCCGCCCACGTGTTCCGGGTGCGCGAGGCGCTGGGCGGCCTCGAACACGATCCAGCCGACGAGCACGACCATGGCCAGGCTGTTGACGAACGCGGCGAGCGCCTCCGCGCGCACGAAGCCGAACGAGTGGCGCGCGGACGGCGGACGGCGCGCGATCAACTGCGCCATCAGCGCGAGGCCGAGGGCGGCGGCGTCCGTCACCATATGACCCGCATCGGAGATCAGCGCGAGCGAATTCGACATGAATCCGCTGACGGCCTCGACGACGGCGTACAGCAAGGTGAGGCCGAGGGCGATCGCGAGCGCTTTCTGGCTGCGGCCTTCGATCGTGTGGGCGTGGCGGGCGTCGCCGTCGAGGTGGGCGTGCAGGTGGGCGGAGGAGCCGGCTTGGTCGGACATGAAAGATTGGGAAGAGAGAAACGAGCGAGAGTATACCCGTCCTTGCGTAACACTAGCCATCCCCTTATAATGGCGGCATACGGGCGGTTAGTTCAGCTGGTTAGAATACTTGGTCGACATCCAAGGGGTCGCAGATTCGAATTCTGCACCGCCCACCAGAACACCAAAGACAAGTGCGGGGAACTTCGGTTTTCCGCTCTTGTCGTCAGTAAGAGCGAGAAAGGCATAAACGGTTATGACACCGCGAACTACAACGACGTTGTGGGGGAATCGCTAGACGCGGTAGGGTGTCATATTGTCTTTCGCAGCAACTCGACGACACTGAAGAAAACGCGCCTGGTGCGCGTTTTTTTTCGTCCAAAATTTTCTTGTTTCTCATTTCTAACCTCAACGGGCGCAACGGCGCCGAGATGGAGCTCACAATGTTGAATGTTCGCCTCCCGGACGGCTCGAGCCGTCAATTCGAAGGTCCGGTGACGGTCGCCCAGGTGGCGTCCAGCATCGCCCCGAGCCTCGCCAAGGCCGCGCTGGCCGGCAAGGTCGACGGCAAGGTCGTCGACACGTCGTTCCTGATCGAGAAGGACGCCGACCTGGCCATCGTGACGGACAAGGATCCGGAAGGCCTGGACGTCATCCGCCACTCGACCGCCCACCTGCTGGCGTATGCCGTCAAGGAATTGTTCCCGGAAGCGCAAGTGACGATCGGCCCCGTGATCGACAACGGTTTCTACTACGACTTCTCGTACAAGCGCCCGTTCACCCCGGACGACCTGCAAGCCATCGAGAAGAAGATGGCCGAGCTCGCCAAGAAGGACGAGCCGGTCACCCGCAAGGTGCTGCCGCGCGACGAGGCCGTCGCGTACTTCAAGTCGATCGGCGAAGACTACAAGGCCGAGATCATCGCGTCGATCCCGGCGAACGAGGACGTGTCGCTGTACACGGAAGGCAAGTTCACCGACCTGTGCCGCGGCCCGCACGTGCCGTCGACGGGCAAGCTGAAAGTCTTCAAGCTGATGAAGCTGGCGGGCGCATACTGGCGCGGCGACTCGAAGAACGAGATGCTGCAGCGCGTCTACGGCACCGCCTGGGCGAAGAAGGAAGACCAGGAGCAATACCTGCACATGCTGGAAGAGGCCGAGAAGCGCGATCACCGCAAGCTGGGCAAGCAACTGGACTTCTTCCATTTCCAGGACGAGGCGCCGGGCCTGATCTTCTGGCATCCGAAAGGCTGGACCATCTGGCAGCAGATCGAGCAATACATGCGCAAGACCTACCAGATCACCGGTTACAACGAGGTGAAGGCGCCGCAGATCATCGACGTCAGCCTGTGGCAAAAGACCGGCCACTGGGACAATTATCGTGAAAACATGTTCACGACCGAGTCGGAAAACCGCACCTATGCGCTGAAGCCGATGAATTGCCCGGGCCACGTGCAGATCTATAACGCGGGCCTGCGCTCGTACCGCGACCTGCCGCTGCGCTACGGCGAATTCGGCCAGTGCCACCGCAACGAATCGTCGGGCGCGCTGCACGGCCTGATGCGCGTGCGCGGCTTCACCCAGGACGACGGCCACGTCTTTTGTACTGAAGATCAAATTGCGCCGGAAGTCGTGGCCTTCCACGCCCAGGCGATGAAGGTGTACGAGGACTTCGGTTTCGAAAACATCGACGTCAAGATCGCGCTGCGTCCGGACAACCGCATCGGCTCCGACGAAGTGTGGGACCAGGCGGAAGAAGCGCTGCGTTCCGCGTTGCGCGGCTGCGGTGTGACCTGGACGGAGCTGCCGGGCGAGGGCGCGTTCTACGGTCCGAAGATCGAATACCACCTGAAGGACAGCCTCGGCCGTCCGTGGCAGGTCGGCACGATGCAGGTCGACTTCTCGATGCCGGGCCGCCTGGGCGCGGAATATGTCGCGGAAGACAACAGCCGCAAGGTGCCCGTGATGCTGCACCGCGCGATCGTGGGCTCGATGGAGCGCTTCATCGGCATCCTGATCGAGAACTATGCGGGCGCGCTGCCGCTGTGGCTGGCGCCGGTGCAGGTTGCCATCTTGAACATCTCGGAAGCGCAGGCCGACTACGTCAAACAAGTCGAAGCAAAGCTGAAGGCGGCCGGGCTCCGTGTACACGCTGATTTGCGGAACGAGAAGATTACCTATAAAATTCGGGAGCATTCCGTCCAAAAACTGCCGTACATCCTAGTTGTCGGCGATAAAGAGCGGGATGCCAACACTGTGGCCGTTCGCGCCCGTGGCAATGTCGACCTTGGTGTCATGTCGGTCGATGCGCTGCTGGAACGCCTCCAAGGCGAGGTAGCATCCAAGGCAAAGTAATCCGCACTCCGCCTTGAGACGGCCAAACCCATCTTACATTCAAAGGAAACAACATAGCTACTGACAAGTCGTCACATCGCATCAATGGCGAAATCAACTACCCCGAAATGCGTCTGAACGGGATAGACAACGAGCCGCTGGGCATTGTGAGCCTGGCCGAGGCGTTTCGTCTGGCCGAAGAAGCGAACGTGGATCTGGTGGAAATCGCGCCGAACGCGGTTCCCCCGGTCTGCCGCCTGATGGACTATGGCAAGTTCAAGTACTCGGAGCAGAAGAAGGCCCACGAAGCGAAGCTGAAGCAGAAAATCATCCAGGTCAAGGAAATCAAATTCCGTCCGGGTACGGACGAGGGTGACTACAGCATCAAGCTGCGTAACCTGATCAAGTTCCTGGAAGAAGGCGACAAGACCAAGATCACGCTGCGCTTCCGCGGTCGCGAGATGGCTCACCAGGATATCGGCCAGCGCATGCTGGAGCGCCTGCGCGGTGACCTCGAGCCGTATGGCCAGGTCGAGCAGTTCCCGAAACTGGAAGGCCGCCAGATGATCATGGTGGTCGCGCCGAAGAAGAAGAAATAATTCTTCGACAGCTTCATTGGCGGGTTCGTATCTCGCAGTGACAGTCAAGCCGGGCCAGGCCCGGGCCCCGGGTTCGTCCCGCGGCCCGGGCCTGGCCTATTCCGCTTCTATGTTATCTGTGATGCATGGTGGGCTCCCAGAGCCCACCAAACGGCCGAAACTGTGCTAGAATCTGCGGTTCCCATGTTCGCAAGAACGGGAATGCAACACTGTAGTGGACCCGCATCCGCTGCAGAGACAAGTGAAAGTAGGCATCCAAGAGCAGCGTTGCTGCCACCTGCAATCCTGTCACATATGAGGCTGCCTGTAAGAGGGCAGAAGACTATGCCGAAAATGAAAACCAAAAGCTCCGCGAAGAAGCGTTTTCGCGTGCGCCCGGGTGGTACCGTCAAATCGGGTATGGCGTTCAAGCGTCACATCCTGACCAAGAAGACCACCAAGAACAAGCGCCAGCTGCGTGGCACCCGTAACATCAATGCGTCGGACGTCCAAAGCGTCTACCGCATGATGCCGTCTGCTTAATCTCACACTAAGGAGCTAATATGCCTCGAGTAAAACGTGGGGTTACTGCACGTGCCCGTCACAAGAAGGTTCTTGCGCTTGCCAAAGGCTATCGTGGCCGCCGCAGCAAAGTATTCCGTATTGCCAAGCAAGCAGTCATGCGCGCTGGCCAGTACGCATACCGCGACCGCCGCAACAAGAAGCGCGTTTTCCGCGCACTGTGGATCACCCGTATCAACGCAGCTTCGCGTTCGCACGGCATGACCTACAGCGCATTCATGAACGGCCTGAAGAAAGCCGCGATTGAACTGGACCGTAAAGTCCTGGCCGACATGGCTGTCAACGACAAGCCGGCTTTTGCCGCTATCGTGAACACCGTCAAGGCAAAGCTGGCTGCTTAATCAGTCTGCGAAGAAGTACAGCGTCGCGCTCGCAAGACGCGCGGCGCGCAAAGGACGGGGCAAAGGTTTCACGACCGATGCCCTGTTTTTGTTTCTGGCCCCTCCCGCCGTCAAAACAGGAAAAGAACAAGCATGGATTCCGCAAACCTCGCGCTGGAACAACTCGTCGTCTCGGCCCAGTCTGACTTTGGCGCCGCACAAGACGCTGCCGCGCTGGAAAACGCAAAAGCGAAATACCTGGGCAAGACCGGCCAGGTGACCGAATTGATGAAGGGCCTCGGCAAGCTCGAGCCTGAACAGCGCAAGGCGCAGGGCGCCTTGATCAATGCCGCCAAAGAAAAAATCGAACAGGCGTTGACGGCCCGCCGCGAGGATCTCGCCAACGCGCAACTGACGGCGCGCCTGAATGCCGAATCGATCGACGTCACCCTGCCGGGCCGCGGCCGGTCGATGGGCGGCATCCACCCCGTCATGCGGACCTGGGAACGGGTCGAACAGATTTTCCGCTCGATCGGTTTCGACGTGGCCGACGGCCCCGAGATCGAAACGGACTGGACCAATTTCACCGCGCTGAACAGCCCGGAAAACCACCCGGCACGCTCGATGCAGGACACGTTCTACATCGAAGGCAACGACAGCACGGGCAAGCCGCTGCTGCTGCGCACCCACACGAGCCCGATGCAGGTGCGCTACGCGCGCACGCACACGCCGCCGATCAAGGTGATCGCGCCGGGCAGGACTTACCGCGTCGACAGCGACGCCACGCACTCGCCGATGTTCCACCAGGTCGAAGGCCTCTGGATCGGCGAGGACATCAGCTTTGCCGACCTGAAGGGCGTGTACCTGAATTTCGTGAAGGCGTTCTTCGAGACGGACGACCTGCAGGTCCGCTTCCGCCCGTCGTACTTCCCGTTCACGGAACCGTCGGCGGAGATCGACATCGCCTTCGGCTCCGGCCCGCTGAAGGGCCGCTGGCTGGAAGTGTCGGGCGCCGGCCAGGTGCACCCGACGGTCGTGCGCAATTTCGGACTCGATCCGGAAAAATTCATCGGCTTCGCGTTCGGTTCGGGCCTGGAGCGCCTGACCATGCTGCGTTACGGGATCAACGATCTGCGCCTGTTTTATGAGGGCGACCTGCGTTTCCTGAAGCAATTCAACTAAATGGCGTCATAAACCTACTGCGCGTTGCAGGTTCGATCTGCGATGCTCGCTGTACTCAAGTACAGCTGCGCTTCTCGATCAAACCTGCGGCCGCTCGCTACGGTTTCTGAAGCCATTTGAAAAGCCAATAACCCAAAAGCAGCAAGAGGCAAACGATATGCAATTCTCTGAAAACTGGCTCCGTTCCATGGTCGATCCGAAGATGAATTCGGACGAACTCGCGCACCTGCTCACGATGTCCGGCCTTGAAGTGGAAGAGGTCGAACCGGTCGCGCCGCCGTTCTCGAACGTCGTCGTGGCGGAAGTCAAGGAAGTGGCGAAGCACCCGAACGCGGACCGGCTGAACGTGTGCCAGGTCGACGTTGGCACCGGCACGTTGCTCAACATCGTCTGCGGTGCGCCGAACGTGCGCGCGGGCATGAAAGCGATCTGCGCGATGGCCGGCGCCGTGCTGCCGCCGGGACCGGACGGCAAGCCGTTCGAGATCAAGGTCGGCAAGCTGCGCGGCGTGGAATCGCAGGGCATGATGTGCTCGGCAAAAGAGCTGAAAATCTCGGAAGAAAGCAACGGCCTGATGGAGCTGCCGCAAGACGCGCCCGTCGGCCAGAATATCCGCGACTACCTCGGCCTCAACGACCTCAAATTCACGATCAAGCTGACGCCGAACAAGGCCGACTGCCTGTCCGTGCTGGGCGTCGCGCGCGAAGTGTCGGCGCTGACGGGCGTGCCGCTGGCGCTGCCGGCCTCCCGCCCGGTGCCCGTGAATACGGACGAAGTCCTGCCCGTGAAGATTTCCGCGCCGGACCTGTGCGGCCGTTTCGCCGGACGCGTCATCCGCGGCCTGAACGCGAAGGCGGCGACGCCGGAATGGATGAAGCGCCGCCTGGAGCGCAGTGGCCAGCGTTCCGTGTCGGCCCTCGTCGACATCTCGAACTACGTCATGCTGGAAGTCGGCCGTCCGTCGCACGTGTTTGACCTGGACAAGATCCACGGCGGCATGGACGTACGTTGGGGTCGCAAGGGCGAGTCGCTGAAGCTCCTCAACGGCAACACGGTCGAGGTGGACGAGTGGGTCGGCGTCATCGCCGACGACAAGGAACTCGAATCGCTGGCCGGCATCATGGGCGGCGACGCGACGGCCGTGTCGCTCGATACGACGAACATCTACCTGGAAGCCGCATTCTGGTGGCCGAACGCCATCCAGGGCCGCGCCCGCCGCTACAATTTCTCGACGGATGCTGCGCACCGCTTCGAGCGCGGCGTCGACTATGCGACGATCGCCGAGCACATCGAACGCCTGACGTCGCTGATCGTCGAGATCTGCGGCACGGCCGAGACGAAGGTCGGCCCCGTCGACGACCAGGCCCCGAACCTCCCGCAACGCAAGCCGGTGACCTTGCGCACCGCGCGCGCCGCCAAGGTGATCGGCGTGCCGGTCACGGACGACATGGTCGCGGACATCTTCACGCGCCTGCAACTGCCGTTCGAGCGCGAGGAGGGGCTGTTCCACGTGACGGCGCCGTCGTACCGCTTCGACATCGAGATCGAGGAAGACCTGATCGAGGAAGTGGCGCGCGTGTACGGCTTCGAGAACATCCCCGCGCTGCCGCCCGTGGCGCCGTCCGCGATGCTGATCGAGCCGGAGAACACGCGCTCGCTGTTCGCCATCCGCCACCAGTTGGCCGACCTGGGCTACCAGGAAGTGGTGAACATGAGTTTCGTGGAACAGCAGTGGGAAGCGGATTTCGCGAACAACACCGATCCGATCCGCCTGCAGAACCCGATCGCGAGCCAGCTGAGCGTGATGCGTTCCACATTGATCGGCAGCCTCGTCGGCAATGTGCGGTACAACCTGAACCGCAAGGCGGGCCGCGTGCGCGTGTTCGAAGTGGGCGGCGTGTTCTTGCGCAACCCGGATGCCCAGGACGGTCCGCTGGCCGTCGCCGGTTTCGACCAGCCCAAGCGCGTCGCCGCCATCGCCTACGGCCCGGCCGTCGATGAGCAGTGGGGTGTGCCGACCCGCGCTGTCGATTTCTTCGACGTCAAGGCCGACCTGGAAGCGCTGTTCGCATCCCGTGCGGTGCGTTTCAGCAAGCTCGAGCATCCGGCGCTGCATCCGGGGCGCGCGGCCTCGGTGGAGGTCGACGGCAAGATCGTCGGCGTCATCGGCGAGCTGCATCCGCGCTGGCTGCAGAAATATGACCTGCCGCAGGCCCCCGTGCTGTTCGAGGTCGATGCCGAGGCGCTGCGTGCGCGCGACGTGCCGCGCTATGCGGAAATTTCCAAGTTCCCAGGCGCCACGCGCGACCTGGCGCTGGTCGTCAAACAGGACGTTCCGGCCCAGGCATTGCTCGACGCTTTCCAGGCGGAACTAGCGTCGAACCCGTCGGGGAAACTCGTGCAAGCCGTTGTTTTGTTTGATGAATATCGCGGGAAAGGTTTGGAACAAGATGAAAAAAGTCTTGCTTTCCGCTTTGGCTTGCAAGATACTCAATCGACGCTGCAAGACGATGCGGTCGAGGCCATCATGGCCGCGCTGGCATCCGCGGCGCAACAAAAACACGGCGCAAAACTGCGTTCGTAATAAGAAAGGCTACGTGCCTGAAGGGGCATCGGGATACCGTTTCGGTTACTCGAGCCCCCACCAATCTAGATCTGAAGGTGGCTTAAATTAACAACAACGACGTTGATTCCGCCGTGCTCCAGGAAGCGCTGGCCGCTGACCTGCATCGTGCGATGCAGGTGGCCCGGGTACGGAAGGAAGCGGAACAGGAGTTGCCGACCCTGACCAAGGCGGAACTGGCGGAGCTGCTGTTCGAGCAGGTCGGCCTGAACAAACGCGAAGCCAAGGACATGGTCGAAACCTTCTTCGACGAGATCCGCAATGCGCTCGAGCGTGGCGAGGCAGTCAAGCTGTCCGGCTTCGGCAACTTCCAGTTGCGTGACAAGCCGCAGCGTCCCGGCCGCAATCCGAAAACCGGGGAAGAAATTCCCATCACGGCGCGCCGCGTCGTGACGTTCCACGCCAGCCAGAAACTGAAAGGCATGGTCGAGGAGGCCAACCCGGCCAGCCCGGGCAGTCCTTCGCTGGCGCGGGCAGCCTGATAAAGCCGTAACGGCTCCTGAGCGATGAACGACCGACCGAACAAGATGGAACCGACCGTGCTGCCGCCGATCCCGGCCAAGCGCTATTTCACGATTGGTGAGGTCAGCGAATTGTGCGGGGTCAAGCCGCATGTGCTCCGCTACTGGGAGCAGGAATTTACCCAACTCAAACCGGTCAAACGCCGTGGAAATCGCCGCTATTACCAGCACCACGAGGTGCTGCTGATCCGGCGCATCCGTGAACTGCTGTACGAGCAGGGCTTCACCATCAGTGGTGCGCGCAACCGCCTGGACGGCCGGGGCCAGCACGAGGTGGACGCGTTGCCGGAACCACCACCCGAACCGGCCGTGCCGACCATCGAGCCGGAGGTCCTGCGGGCCGAGCTGCACGCGATCCTCGCGCTGCTCAAGCAAGGTTCGGCGCCGGCCTGACGGGCCGTCGTCCCCCTCCGCTCCAGGCTCAGCCAGCTCAGGCGTGCGCGCCTGTTGTTCTGCACCCCGGAGGTGCTAAAATGTCACTTGCAGTTTGCTGACTCAAACGCATGACCTGACCGGAGGCGTGAGGGGCCAGCCTCGGCTCTTTCCTGTATCGGGAAAACTTAAGGGAAGACAATGATACGCGTTGCCATTTGTGACGATCACCAGATAGTTCGAGCAGGTTTCAAACAGATTTTTTCGTCGTCGGGCGAGTTCGAGGTCGTGGCCGAAGGTGCGACCGGACGCGAAGCCCTCGACATCGCACGCCGCGAGATTTGCGACGTGCTGCTGCTGGACATCGCCATGCCCGACCAAAGCGGCATCGATATCCTGCGCACGATCCGCCAGGGCCAGCCCAATCTGCCGGTCCTGATCCTGTCCGGCTATCCGGCCCAGCAATATGCGCTGAACCTGTTCAAGATGGGCGCCAACGGCTATCTGAACAAGGAATGCGATGCCGACGAATTGAAGACGGCCGTCCGTACCGTGTACCAGGGCCGCCGCTACGTGAGCTCGCAGGTCGGCGAACTGCTGGCCCAGAGCTTCGATCGCGATCCGAACACGGCGCTGCACACGGAATTGTCGGACCGCGAATTTCAGGTTTTCCTGCGCCTGGCCAAGGGGGCGACCGTGTCCGACATCGGCAACGCGCTGTCGCTGTCGATCAAGACGGTCTCGACGTACCGTACCCGCATCATGGAAAAGATGGGTTTGCAATCGAACAGCGACCTGACGTACTACGCCATGAAGAACAACCTGCTCGACTGAGCAGGACGGAAAAAAGGCAGCCGATCGGCTGCCTTTTTTTCTGCAACATGTCCTGGCAATTCTGTCATTTGCTATGTAGAATTGTTAATTGCGCGTCGTCATCTCGCCACATTTTTTCGCTCGCAGGCCCCTTCAAACTCCGTGGCAACTTTTCCCGGTCTATAATGACTCGAGAGGCCACGCTGCGCGAAAGGAACAACCGAGGATGTATTTCACCACCGACCCCAAGTTCAGGCGGGTTCGCAGCCTTCCGTTGTACCAGACCCTGCTGTGTGTCGTGTGCGTCCTGATCCTGGTCCTCAACGGCGTCAGCCTGGTCCGCAACCTGGACGGGCTGAAGTCCGCCAACACGCGCCAGGCCCAGGCCGATCGCGTGACGGCCAAGCTGCAATACCTGAACCTGCTCGTGACCGATGCGGAAAGTGGTCTGCGCGGCTATTACCTGTCCGGCTCGGAAACTTATCTGGGGCCGTTGCGTACGGCCGAGCGTGAACTCGACGGCCAGTTCAGCAGCCTCAAGGCGCAACTGGCCGACAATCCCTCGCAGCTGAAGAACCTCGCCCAGCTGCAAACCCTCGTCACCCGCCGCATCAACCTGATGAACCAGGGCCTGGACGTGTACCGCCATGGCGGCCTGAACGACATCGTCGCCATCGCCCAGGCGCAGGAAGACAAGACGCACATGGACGAGATCCGGCTGCAAGTCGTGATCATGACGGGCGAGCAGAATGAATTGCTCGCGGCTCGCTCCGCCGCGTTCTACGACCGCTACAAACTGGCGGCGCTGCGCGGGCTCGGCATCAACCTGGCCGCGCTCGTCGTGCTCGTGCTGTTCTATAACCTGATCCGCCGTGGCTTCCGCGCGCGCCTGAACGCGGAGCGCGCCCTGCAGCAGACCAATGACCACCTGGAATCGCTCGTGTCGGAGCGTACGGAGCAATTGTCCGTGCTGTCGCGCCACCTGATCCGTGTGTCGGAAGAAGAAAAAGCGAAGCTGGCGCGTGAGCTGCACGACGAGCTGGGCGCCAACCTGACTGCGATCGGCATGCACCTGGCGTCCGTCGGCGACCAGCTCAAGGACTCCCATCCGGAGCACGCCGCCACCTTGGGCCGCGCCCGCGGCACGTTGATCGAGACGGTGGAACTGAAGCGCCGCATCGTCGAGGATTTGCGTCCGAGCCTGCTCGACAATCTCGGGCTGTCCGCCGCCCTGCAAAGCTATTGCGAAGACTTCGGCCGCACGACGCGCGTCGATTGCGAGGCATTGATCGAGGGCGACGTCGATAGCGCCGCCCCGACGCAGGCCATCGCGCTGTTCCGCATCGCGCAGGAATCGCTGAACAACGTGGCCAAGTATGCCCAGGCCAAGCACGTCGTCGTGCACCTGGCGCGCGAAGGGGAAGCATTTACGCTGGAAGTCAGCGACGACGGCGTTGGCATCCCGCCGGACGCGATGCGCCGTCCGAAATCGCATGGCTTGCTGGGGATGCGCGAACGCGCGCTGCTGTTGGGCGGTACGTTGCGGGTGGATCGTGGCGCGAACGGCATCGGCACGACGGTTCACGCCTGCGTTCCTGTCGTGGCGCAGAGCGCCGAGTCTGGCGGGGCCGCGTCCAGCGGTGCCCTCACCATGCCGGGACTGTCCGAGGCGGGACCGGGGGAACCCGTACGCGATGCCGGACGGGACCATGCCGAGTTCGCTCTACATCAATTACATCAACATTTGCGGGCTGCCCAGGCCATGTCGCCACCGGCGACGGCAGCCCGGGACGCCGCTGCGCTCATGCGCGCGACACATCCATCAGCAAACGGTCATACTCGCTTTTAGCGACCTTGTAGCACTCGCCCGCGTAGTCTTCCAGGCCCTGGCGGTTCAGCACGGTGATATTGCCGCGGCGGTACTGGATCAGGCCTTCGTCCTGCAGCTTGCCGGCGGCGGCCGTGATGCTTTCGCGGCGCACGCCCAGCATGATCGAGATGAGTTCCTGTGTAACTTTCAGTTCATTGCTCGGCGAGCGGTCGAGGCGGTCGAGCAGCCAGCGACACAGTTTCTGCTCGATCGAGCTGTGGCGGCCGCCGACGGCGTTCTGGGCCATCTGGGCGAACAGGGCATTCGTGTAGCGCATCAGCAGCTGGGGCAGGGCGCCGCCCTTGTTGAAGGCGTCGCGCAGGAATTGCGTCTTGAGGCGGTAGCCGTAGCCGGCGCTCTGGACGACGGCGCTGCAGGTGGCGCGCTCGCCCATGAACAGCGACACGCCGACGGCGCCTTCGTGGCCGACCACGGCGATTTCCGTCGTGGCACCGTCTTCCATCACGTACAGTAGGGAGACGATGGCGGTGGTCGGGAAGTACACGTACTCGAGTTTGCTGCCGTATTCGAACAGTTCCTTGCCGAAGGGCAGCGGGACCAGTTCCAGGTGCTCAAACAGGGCTTCCAGGTCTTGGCGCGGCAACGCCGCGAGCAACTCGTTTTGTTGGGTGCCGCTGTAGCTGACAACCGGGCGGGCGGCCAGTTTGATTTCTTCACTGGTCGAGGGAATCTGATTCACCGATTGCGCTTTTTTCTGGGCAGCGTTACCGAGTTGGGCGTTATTCATATTTTCCTCGTTATCTCTGACATACATCACTGGGGCGATTGCTTGGATGGGTTTCCTCATCGCGATGTGTGTACATTAATGCCATAGTCTCCTGCCGAACATAAGACTAGCTGTCGCCCCCATGTAGGTTCGATGCATGATGTTTTGTCAGTCCAGTCCTACTAGAGAGAAACTTTCAGTCGAGCTCCTTTTTTGTAATTGCGGCAATGGTTTGGCGGCACTAAAACGTTTGAATGCCCGGCCGTTGCGGCTTTTTTGGCCACATCCATACGCCCGCGGAGGCCGGCGCTATTGCATCTGATCCCGTCGGAGTTGCCCGTGCTCACATCCCGGGCCCGAATGCTCCTACATGGGACGCCGTGCAGTGCGCCAGGAATTGGTCCACACAAGGTACGCTCAACCCGGTAAAATCGAGAGTTTTTGCAAGCGCCCCAGGGCGAGACCATGTCCAACGAAACCGCCGCAACCACCACCGACATCCAGGACGGCCAAGAGGCTGCCTTAACGAGCAAGCCTGCCGCCACGATCGCGCGCGAAGTCGCGCGCCGCCGCACCTTCGGCATCATTTCCCACCCCGACGCCGGCAAGACGACGCTGACCGAAAAACTGCTGCTGTTCTCGGGCGCGATCCAGCTGGCCGGCACCGTCAAGGGCCGCAAGAGCGGCCGCCATGCGACGTCGGACTGGATGGACATCGAAAAGCAGCGCGGCATCTCGGTGGCGTCGTCGGTGATGCAGTTCGAGTTCCGCGACCACGTCATCAACCTGCTCGACACGCCCGGCCACCAGGACTTTTCCGAGGACACGTACCGCGTGCTGACCGCGGTCGACTCCGCGCTGATGGTGATCGACGCCGCCAAGGGCGTGGAAGAACAGACGATCAAGCTGCTCGACGTGTGCCGCATGCGCGCCACGCCCATCGTCACCTTTATGAACAAGCTCGACCGCGAAACGCGCGACCCGCTCGAACTGCTCGACGAAGTGGAATCCGTGCTGAAGATCGAGTGCGCGCCGGTGACGTGGCCGATCGGCATGGGCAAGAACTTCCGCGGCGTGTACCACCTGCTGAACGACGAAGTCATGCTGTTTAAGGCCGGCGAAGAGAAGGCCGATGGCGCCTACGAGATCATCAAGGGCATCGACAACCCGCGCCTGGCCGAGATGTTCCCGCTCGAGATGGAGCAGCTCAAAATGGAAGTGGAGCTGGTGCATGGCGCGTCGCATCCGTTCGACCTGGAGCGCTTCCTGTCCGGCGTGCAGACGCCCGTGTTCTTCGGCTCCGCCATCAACAACTTCGGCGTGCGCGAGATCCTGTCGGCGCTGATCGACTGGGCGCCGGCCCCGCGCGAGCGCGACGCCACCGTGCGCGCCGTGCGCCCGGACGAGCAGCCGTTCTCCGGCTTCGTCTTCAAGATCCAGGCCAATATGGACCCCGCGCACCGCGACCGGATCGCGTTCCTGCGCGTGTGCTCGGGCCGGTTCGAGAAGGGCATGAAGGTCAAGCACCTGCGCCTCGGCCGCGACGTCAAATTGTCGTCCGTCGTCACGTTCATGGCGTCGAGCCGCGAGCAGGTCGAGGAAGCCTACGCGGGCGACATCATCGGCTTGCCGAACCACGGCAACATGCAGATCGGCGACAGCTTCTCGGAAGGCGAGATGTTGACGTTCACCGGCATCCCGTACTTCGCGCCGGAGCTGTTCCGCACCGTGCGCATCCGCAATCCGCTGAAGACCAAGCAGCTCCATAAAGGCTTGCAGCAGCTGGGCGAAGAAGGTGCCGTGCAGGTGTTCAAGCCCGTGATGGGCAGTGACCTGATCCTCGGCGCCGTCGGCGTGCTGCAGTTCGAAGTGGTGGCGAGCCGCCTGCTGAACGAATACGGCGTCGACGCCGTGTTCGAGGGCACGAACACGAGCAGCGCGCGCTGGGTGTCGAGCGACGACAAGAAGTCGCTGGCCGACTTCGAGACGCAGCTCGCGCACAACGTGGCGTACGATGCGGCGGGCAACCTCGCTTATCTCGCAACGTCCGGCGTCAACCTGCGCCTCACACAGGAGCGCTGGCCCAAGCTGCAGTTCCACGCCACCCGCGAGCACGCGGCCAAGCTCGATTAAGCGATCCGCACGCATGGTGGGGCATTTCAAGCCGGGGGCTTGAAATGGCCCACCAAACGCACGCGTTCACGCGGCCGGTTTGACGACCAGCGCCTCCACGATACTCCCCACGTAGCACACGACGAACACGATCCCGGCGAGCTTCACACCGATCGGCGTCGGCGCATTCTCGATCTGCGCCTCGATCGCGGCCGGATCCGTCGTCTTGCCGCTCAGGACCTGGTCCACCACGGTGTTCGCCTCGCCCAGCGCGAAATTGAAATACAGCAGACCGGCGATGGCGGCCGGCGCCAGGAACAGCAGGCCGCGTGTGCGCCGCCCCAGGTAGTACTGGCCCACGCCAGGAAACACCAGGGCCGACAGCAATGCGCCCACGCCTTTACGTCTCATCCGAACTCCTTTTCTCACGGTTGCGGGCTTGACCCATCACAAGGGACACGCCGCGGGACGGCGTACATTCACTCGATGCACGCCGGAAATTTTAGTTCAGCCAGGAGGAGACCATGACATCCGCATTGCCCCTCGACCTACCGCACCGGGCCGCGTCCTAGCATGCTGGCCCGCCTGCGCATCGGCTCCAAGCTGCTGCTCGCGCCCGGCGTCGTGCTGGTGCTCCTCGTGCTGCTGTCCGGCGCCAGCTATTACGGAATGGTACGCCAGAACGCGTCGCTCGACAGTATCGTGCAGCGCCGGGCCGCGAATATGCGCGCCGCGGCCGACCTGTCCACATCGGCGCGCGCCGCGCACGCACAGGCTTACCAGGTGCTCACGTGGATCAGCGGCAGCTTCCCGCGCTTTCGCGTCGACCGGCTCGCGCACGACCTGCAGTCGCGCCAGGCCGCCGTCGACCGCGACCTGGCCCGGCTCGCGCGGCAGACGGCGGACAGTCCGGACGAGCAGCGCTACGTCGAGCAGGCGCGTGCCGCCTGGGCGCAATATGTGCCGGCCGTGCGCGACGTGATCGAGATCGCCCGCATCGACCAGTCGATCAGCGCCAACGCCATGGTCAAGGCAGAGCGTGCGTTCGCCGTCGTCGCCCAGCGCCTGACGGAACTCGCGCGGCGCGAGCAGGCCGCGTCCGAGCAGGCATCGTCCGACGTGGCGGCCGACGTCCGGCTGTTCGGGATCGCGGTGCCCATCGTGATCGCGCTGTCGATCGCGGCGGCGCTCGCCATCACGACGGCAGTGCGGCGCGCGCTGCTGGCGGACATCGGCGCGATCGGCGCCGCGGCGAGCGGCCTGGCCAGCGGCGACTTGACGATCCGCGCCCGCGCATACGGCGACGACGAGATCGGCCAGACGGCCCGGTTGCTCGACACGGGTATCCGCGGCTTGAACGGCCGGTTGCGCACCGTGCTGGATTCGGCCCGTTCGATCGGCGCGGCGTCGCGCGAGATCACGCTGGGCCGCGCCGCGATGCCGCCGCGCGCGCACGTGCGCGAGGCGCTGGAGCGCACGACGGTGTCGCTGCGGGCGATGGCCGACGCCTTCGACGCAGGGGCCGCCGGCGCGCGCGCGGCCGGCGCGCTGGCGGCGCGCGCCGACACTGTCGCGGACGAGGGCAACGCGAGCGCGCACCGCCTCGTGGCGACGCTGGCCCGGGTGCGCCGCGCGGCCGTACGCATGGAGCGCCTGAATGCCGCGCTCGAAGGCACGCTGGCCCGCGCGGCGGACGGGGAGGACGGTGCAACGGCGGCACGCGCGCTGACCCGGCGCGCGCGCCAGGCGGCCCGCGACGCACGCATGCTCGCGCGCGCGACCGTGGCCATCATCGACGATGGCGGTGTTTGCGCGCAGGGCGTCGGCGCGGCGATGGCCGGCCTGGCGGAAGTCGTGGACGATTTGGGCGGCATCGTCGACCGTATCGGCGACGCCGGCCTGGAACGGTCGCGCGAGCTCGCGGGCGCGACGCAGGCGATCATGCGCATGGACGAACTCACGCAGCAAGGGTCGCGCATGGTCGAGGAGGCGGCGCTGGCCGCGCGTGCGCTGCAGCAGCAGGCGCTCGGCCTTGCGCGCACGGTGGCCGCGTTCCGGCTCGACGAAGCCGTACAGGAAGCAAACGAAACGGCCCCGCCGGGAACGCATGCGCTGCGTCCCGGCAGGGCCGGGCGACCCTACCTCCGGCTGGCCAGCAGCCGAGGCAAGAATCGATGATGACTTGTAGGGTGGACAGCAGAGCTGTCCACCCTACCTTACTCGCAGACCTGTCGTTATTCGTAATCTTCGATGGGTGCGCAACCACAGAAGAGGTTACGGTCGCCATACGCGTTGTCCGCGCGGCCGACCGGCGGCCAGTACTTCTTCTTGCGCAGCGACGGCACCGGGAAGGCGGCCACTTCGCGCGAATAGGTGTGCTGCCAGTCGTCGGACGTCACGACTTCCGCCGTGTGCGGCGCGCCCTTCAGCGGGTTGTCCATGCGGTCGTACTCGCCGCGCTCCACCTTCACGATCTCGGCGTGGATGCAGATCATCGCCTCGATGAAGCGGTCCAGCTCCGCCTTCGCTTCCGACTCGGTCGGCTCGATCATCAGGGTGCCCGGCACCGGGAAGCTCATCGTGGGCGCGTGGAAGCCGAAGTCCATCAGGCGCTTCGCCACGTCCTCGTTGCTGATGCCGGTGGCGTCCTGCAGCGGGCGCAGGTCGATGATGCACTCGTGCGCGACGAGGCCGTCGTGGCCCGTGTACAGCACCGGGTAGTGCGGCGCCAGGCGGCGCGCGATGTAGTTGGCGTTGAGGATCGCCACTTCCGTCGCGGCCGTCAGGCCTTCCGCGCCCATCATCGCGATGTACATCCACGAGATCGGCAGGATCGATGCCGAACCGTAGGCGGCCGAGCTGACGGCGCCGATGCCTTGCTCGTTACGCTGGTAGCCGGTCGAGGCCTGGTTCGGCAAGAACGGCACGAGGTGTTCGGCCACCGCGACCGGACCGACGCCCGGACCGCCGCCGCCGTGCGGGATGCAGAAGGTTTTGTGCAGGTTCAGGTGGCTGACGTCGCCGCCGAACAGGCCCGGACCCGCGACACCGACCAGCGCGTTCATGTTGGCGCCGTCGACATAGACCTGGCCGCCGTGCGCATGCACGATCTCGCACAGTTCCTTGATGCCTTCCTCGAACACGCCGTGCGTGGACGGGTAGGTGACCATCACGCAGGCCAGGTTGGCGCTGTGCTCTTCCGCCTTCTTCTTGAGGTCCTCGAGGTCGACGTTGCCGTTGGCATCGCACGCCGTCACGACGACCTTCATGCCGACCATGTTCGCCGACGCCGGGTTCGTGCCGTGCGCCGACGACGGGATCAGGCAGATGTTGCGATGGCCTTCGCCGCGCGATTCATGGTACTTCTTGATGATCAGGAGGCCCGCGTACTCGCCCTGCGAGCCGGCGTTCGGCTGCAGCGACACGCCCGCGTAGCCCGTCACGGCGCACAGCATCGCTTCTAGCTGGCCGATCATCTCCGTGTAGCCGACGGTCTGGTCGCTAGGGGCGAACGGGTGGATGTTCGAGAATTCCGGCCACGTCACCGGGATCATCTCGGACGTCGCGTTCAGCTTCATCGTGCACGAACCCAGGGGGATCATCGTGCGGTCGAGGGCGAGGTCCTTGTCCGCGAGCGCGCGCAGGTAGCGCAGCATCTCGTGCTCGGCGTGGTAGCGGTTGAATGTCGGGTGCGTCAGGTAGGCGCTCGTGCGCGACAGCGCGGCCGGGTACGCGTCTGCCGCGTCCTTGTCCAGGGTGTCGAAGTCGATATCCGCGCCGCCGAAGATTTTTACCAGCAGGGCGATGTCGTCGCGGGTGATCGTCTCGTCCAGCGAGATGCCGACGTGGCGCGCATCGATGCGGCGCAGGTTGACGCCGTTCTCGTTCGCGACGCGGTGGATGTCGTCCGCATTGTCGGCGATGACGGTCAGCGTGTCGAAATACGTGTCGTTCGCGAGCTGGAAGCCGAGGCCCTTCAGCGCGGCGGCCAGGATGCCCGTGTAGCGGTGCACGCGGCGCGCGATCTGCGCGAGGCCTTGCGGGCCGTGGTAGACGGCGTACATCGAGGCCATCACGGCCAGCAGCACCTGCGCCGTGCAGATGTTCGATGTCGCCTTTTCGCGGCGGATGTGCTGTTCGCGCGTCTGCAGCGCGAGGCGGAACGCGGGGTTGCCCTGGGCGTCGATCGTGACGCCGGCCAGGCGGCCCGCCATGCTGCGCTTGTACTCGTCGCGCGTGGCCAGGTAGCCCGCGTGCGGGCCGCCGAAGCCCAGCGGCACGCCGAAGCGCTGGCTGTTGCCGACGACGACGTCGGCGCCCCATTCGCCCGGTGGCGTGAGGACGGTCAGCGCCAGCAGGTCGGCAGCGACGACGACCATCGCGCCTGCCGCATGCAGCTTCTCGCAAGCCGCGCGGTAGTCGCGCACGTCGCCGTTCACGCCCGGGTATTGCAGCAGGACGCCGAAGCACGATTCGGTCAGATTCTCGATGTCTGCGGCGGCGACGGTGCGCACTTCGACGCCGATCGGCAGGGCGCGCGTCTGCACGACTTCCAGCGTCTGCGGCAGCACGTCGTCGGCGACGTAGAACACTTTCGATTGCGATTTGCCCACGCGCTGGATCAGGGTCATCGCCTCGGCCGCGGCGGTGCCTTCGTCCAGCATCGACGCGTTGGCGATGCCCATTCCGGTGAGGTCCGTGATGACCTGCTGGAAGTTCAGGATGGCTTCCAGGCGGCCCTGCGAGATCTCCGGCTGGTACGGCGTGTATGCCGTGTACCAGGCCGGGTTTTCGAAGATGTTGCGCAGGATGACGGGCGGCGTGTGCGTGCCGTAGTAACCCTGGCCGATCAGCGACTTCATGACTTTGTTCTGACCCGCGATGCCTTTCAGCTTCGCGAGCGCGGCCTGCTCGGGGAGCGGCTCGAAGAACTGGCCCAGGTCCAGCTTGTCCTTGCGGCGGATGTTGGCGGGAACGACGGCGTCGATCAGCGCGGCGCGCGACGCGTAGCCGAGTACGGACAGCATCGCCGCCTCTTCGGATGCGGACGGGCCGATGTGGCGCGGGATGAAGCCATCGCGTGCTTCGAGTTGGGTCAGGCTGGTGCGGGTCATGATGGGCACGAAAAAAGTGAGTGGGGCGTGACGCGGGAGGGACGGCGAGTCGAACTAAGACGTACGGGCAGGCGCGCCGTGCGGGCGCGCCTGCGAAACGAACGATCAGCCTTCGGTGGTCTTGCCGTAGGCGGCTGCGTCGAGCAGGTTGTTGAAGGCGGCCGGATCGGACGGCTGCAGCTTGAACAGCCAGGCGTCGTACGCGTTCGCGTTGATCGAGTCCGGCGCGTCGGCGGTCGCCTGGTTCACGGCCGTGACGGTGCCCGACACGGGCGCGTAGATGTCGCTGGCGGCCTTGACGGATTCGACGACGGCGGCGTCATCGCCCGCCGTGAAGGCTTTGCCGACCTGCGGCAGTTCGACGAACACGATGTCGCCCAGGGCGTCCTGCGCGTATTCGGTGATGCCCACGGTCAGGGTGCCGTCGGCCTCTTGACGGACCCATTCGTGGGATTCGGTGTACTTCAGGTCGGCTGGGATGTTCATGTACGTAACTCCGTAGTGATGGATGGTGCGGTAAGTATAGTGTTGTTCGATCAGGATGCCAGGATCTTGCCGTTACGCACGAACGGCAGCTTGACGACGGATGCGGCCAGTTTCTTGTCGCGGATTTCGACGTGCACGGTGTCGCCGACGGCGACGTCCAGCGGCACGCGCGCGAGCGCGATCGCCTGCTGCATCGACGGGCTGAACGTGCCGCTCGTGATCTCGCCGGCGTTGCCCGAGGCGGCCACGACCTTCTGGTGGGCGCGCAGGATGCCGCCTTTTTCGCGCAGGATCAGGCCGACGAAGTTCTGCTTCTGACCTTGCTGCTGCAGCGCGGCCTTGCCGATGAAACCGTCCGGGGCGCCGGCGCGCTCGGACACGAGGTCGACGGTCCAGGCGAGGCCGGCGTCCAGCGGCGACACGGTATCGTCCATGTCCTGGCCGTACAGGTTCATGCCCGCTTCCAGGCGCAGCGTGTCGCGCGCGCCGAGACCTGCGGGTTTCACGCCGGCGGCGGCGAGGGCGTTCCACAGCGCCTCGACCTGGCTCGCGGGCACGCCGATCTCGAAGCCGTCCTCGCCCGTGTAGCCGGTGCGCGCGACCATCAGTTCGCCGAACGGCGTGCCGTCCACGATGACGGCGTTGAACGGCTTCAGGCCTTCCGACGGCGCCTGCGTCTGCGGCACGACCTGCCACACTTTCGCGCGGGCGTTCGGGCCCTGCACGGCGACGAGGGCGATGCCGTCAGCGCTCAGGTCGGCGCGGCGCGGCGTGATGGTCAGACCGCTGTTGGTGGCATCGTTCTGCTGGCGGATCCAGGCGATGTCCTTCTCGGCCGTGCCCGCGTTGACGACGAGGCGGAACCAGTCGTCGGCGAAGTAGTAGACGATCAGGTCGTCGATGACGCCGCCCTGCGGATTCAGCATGCACGAGTACAGGGCCTTGCCCGGTGCCTGCAGCTTGTCGACGTTGTTCGCGAGGAGACCGCGCAGGAAGGGGCGCACGTTGGCGCCTTTCAGGTCGACGACACACATATGGGACACGTCGAACATGCCGGCATCGCCGCGCACCGCATTGTGTTCCTCGATCTGGGAGCCGTAGTTGACGGGCATGTCCCAGCCGCCGAAGTCGACCATCTTGGCGCCAGCGGCACGGTGTACGGAATTGAGCGGGGTCGCTTTGAGCGTCATGGATGGATCCTCGGCAGAAAATGGGGTCGCGCACGCGGTCGCCCGCATGCTTTCGTACCCCTCTGTCCTCGGTACCTGAGAGATAGCGGCGCATGCTCGATGCTGTCCGCCTGCCCCTTCGGTGGGCCGCACGGGCCGCTCTCCAGAGTTGGTCCGCCGCGCATTGCGCAGCAGCCCTCGACCGGTCCGGTTGCCTGAGAGTTTTTGGGTGATGCCCCTTCGGCGGCAGCCTGCGCTGCGCTCTCCCGGTCAAGACTGCGAAGTCTATGTCAGAGGTGACGGGAAGTCAATCCGGCAAGTGGGCCAGCAAGGGGCGCCCGGCACGGGCGCGCGAAGGGCGCGCACTATTGCAGTGTGGCACGATGAGCGTGCGGACGGGTTTTGTTACACTTGCCCCAACGACCTTGCGATAGAAGAGACCCCACTATGAGCGAAGATCAAGCAAAACCGAAGGAAGGGTATTTCACCCTGTCCGGCGACGTGAACAGCGACATGGTGCACCGCGTCTTCGAAGCGGTGGCCGGCATGAACGACGACGGCCTCGAGACGGCGCACATCCTCGTGCAGTCGAACGGCGGCTACGTCAGCGACGGCCTGTGCCTGTACAACTTCCTGGCCAATGCGCCCGTCGAGTGCATCATGTACAACGGGGGCGCCGTCGCGTCGATCGCCGTGATCCTGTTCCTGGCGGGTAAACAGCGCTATGCGAGCGAGACGGCGCGCTTCATGATCCACAAGTCGCATGCGACGGCGTCGCCGGGGTCCCGTCCGGATGCCCTGAACATCATCGTCGAGGGTTTGCGCGCCGACGACGCGCGCACGGAATCGATCCTGCGCAAGACCGTCGAGCTGACCCCCGAGCAGTGGGGCATCCACCAGTACGGCGACCTGCACCTGAACGCGCGCGACGCGAAGGTGGCGGGCATGATCGACGACATCCGCGACTTTGCGCCGCCCAAGGGGTCGTACCTGCGCAATATCTGATTACGGGTCGCCGTGCCGTCTGCCCGGGCGGCGCCCCCGCGTCCACGCTTCGCCAAAACAGACAGAGCCTGTAGCGGTGTCCCGCTTCAGGCTCTTTCCGTACTTCCTGTGTGGCTACCGTTGATGACCGGGCCCGGAAATCGGACCGGTCCGGCGTGCACCGCGATCAGCGCTTGTTGTCGTTCTTGTGGCTTTGACGGCCGGCCTCGGCATGCTGCTCCGGCGTGCCGCCGCGGGTGCCGCCCGAGCCGCCCGAACGCGAGCCCGAGCCGGAGCCCGACTGTTTGTTACCGTCGTTCTTGTGGCTTTGCTGGCCAGCCTTGACGTGCTGTTCGTGGGAGCCGCCCTGGTTGCCCGAGCGCGAAGAATTTTTGTTCGCCATGATCATTCCTTTCGATAGTGGAGATGTCGTGCTTGCCGAAAAGTTTCTACCAAACATTGATATTTGGTAGCGATGTCGGTGTTGCAATCATGAGAGCCCGGCAGTTGAACGGGTATCGGATCAACTCTTGGACTGTTGTAGGACTAGACGCATTTCGAAAGCAATAATTTTCTTCTCTAGAGCATTATTCGCATAATCTTATTCGCCAGCAATCGTATCTTGCGGCGCAACATAGCGTTTTACCGCATCCAGAAGGCTCTTTAATAGCATAAGCATTTTTCGCTGTTCCGTTAGATCGGCGCCGTCCGTCACGCCGAGGCGGTTGATTTCCATTGCCACTTGGAAATTATGTGCCACAATAGGAATGCACCCCATTCCAACGCGCACGATGACCTCAAGCCATGTCCAGACGCCGGCCGCCAAGACTGCGTCCCCGCAGCAGGAGACGCTGGACGCGCTCGCCGGTATCGTCGCCGACTACGTCAAGGAACACTTGACCGCGATGACGGCCCGCATGGCCGCGGCGCTCGGCGACGTGGGGCAGCAGCAGGGCGATCCGCAGCAGGTGTACCATCGCGTCAAATCGGCACGCCTCCTCAAGGACAATGCCTACGCATTCTTCCACCTGGCGTCCGGCGCCATCGACGCGGCCGTGCGCCGCGAACTCGACCGGCTGTCACCGCAGGCCGCCGCGCAACGCCCGTCGGCCGCCACGCTGACCCTCGTCCCGCTCGAAGAGATGGACAGCCGCCTCGCGCTCGGTGCGCTGGCCCGGCCGTTCGACATTACCCATTCCGATGCGCTCGCCACACTGGCCGTGCGGCTCGGGATGCTGCTGGGGCGCGGCGTGCTTCGGGCCGACAGCAATCCGTTCCGGCCCGACGTCTTCCTCGGTGCCATCGACGACGCATGGCGCGAGTTCGAGCCGGAAGCCGAGGCCCACGGCCTCGTCCAGATCCTGCTGCGCCCGGAGATCCTGTTCGACTTTGCCCCGCTGCTCGACGCGCTCGTCGCCGCGCTGCGCAAGGTGGGGCAGCCGGGCTCCGTCGACGCCTACCGCATCCAGAAGACAGACGGTACGGCCGCCGCGAAGGCGGCCCGCGCGGGCCAGCGCGCCGCGCTCGCCGAACAATTGCGCAGGCTGTTCGGCGACGATGGCGGCGAGGATGGCGTGCCCTTGATACCGGATTTGCCCACGCTGCCGTCCAGCGGCGGCGGCTGGCGCCCCAGCGGGGCAGGCGCATTTGCGGCGCCGCCCGCGCAGCCGGCCACTGTATCGGACGCGGCCCAGGCGGTCGCCGGCGCCAGCGGTGTGGGCGGGCTGTCGGCCGGCACCGTGCCGCACGGCAGCGCGATCGGTTTCGCTGCGGCGGTGCAACCGGTCGGGGTGGCGCCGAGCCCGGGCGCGGCGACTGTCGCGGCAGGCGCGCCTGGCGTCGCGGCGCCCGGTGCGCAGGCGGCATCCGGATTCATGGGCCCATCAGGCTTGCCTGCCCACACTGCGGCCGGCTTTGCACCGGCCGCAGCGGGCGCCCCGCACGGTGCGCCGACCGCCGGTTTCGGGCTGGGCGCGACCGGGCAGGGCGCACACACGGCGGTCGCGCCAGGTGCCGGCTTCGGACCGGCCGCCGCCGGCGCTGGATCGGGCCTGCCGCCGCAGTTCGCTCCCGGACACGGCCAGGCCCCGTCCGCCGAAGCGGTCCAGGTCGGCTGGTCGGCAGCCGTCCAGGGAACGCTCGCGCAATATGGCGGCGCGGCGCCGCTGCTCGATGTGCTGGCGCGTATCGAGCCGGTGCTGGCGCATGCCGCCGAGGGCGGGGCCGCCGCGCCGTCCGACTGCGCAACCGGTGCGCCGCCGCACAACGTGTTCTACCTGCCGCGCCTGAAGCAGAGCTTGCCGCAGGGCAGCCTGCCGCGGCGCGACGAGCGCACGCTGGACTTGCTGTCGCGCGTGTTCGAGACCGTGCTGCTGGACGACAGCATCCCGCCCCGCGCGCGCGAATTGCTGCAGGTGCTGCAAGTGCCCGTGCTGAAGGCGGCCTTGCTGGACAAGAATTTCTTCTTCGAGGAAGCGCATCCCGCACGCCGCCTCGTCGACCTGATGTCGCGCGTCGGCTGGGAACAGCACGAGAACCCCGACGATCCGCTGTTCCAGGCCATGCAGCGTAGCGTCGCGCGCGTGGGGGAGGCGCAGCCGGACGCGTTCGCCGATGCCGTCGCCGAGCTGGAAGCGGGCATCGCCGCCGACGAGACGGCGCAGGAAGAAGCGCTCGCCGCGCCCGTCGCCAGCGCCCTACGGCAGGAAAAACACGATGTGGCGGCGCGCCAGGCCCGCGACGCCATCGCGCTGCGCGTGCAGGGCGGCGGCGTCATCGACGTCGTCAGCGGCTTCCTGGAGCAGCGCTGGGCGACGGTGTTGACGTTCGCATACACGATCGAGGACACGCGCCCGGGGGCCGTCGGCAACGCGACGCGCGCCATGGACGACCTGATCTGGAGCGTCAAGCCGAAGGCCACGCAGGAGCAGCGCAAGTCCCTGATCGCGCGGCTGCCGCGCCTGCTCGCCACGTTGAACAAGTGGCTCGATGCGATCAAATGGCAGGATGCGGAGCGGCTGCAGTTCTTTGCCCGCCTGGCGGAGTACCACGCCGCGATCGTGCGTGCGCCGATCGAACTGTCGCCGGAGCGCCAGCTGGAACTGGCCGTCGAGGCCGCCCAGCAGGATGCGCTGCGCCGCGTCGAACTGGAGAACGCAGCCCTCGACCGGGCGGCGGCGCGCGAGGCCGAGGTGTCCGCCGTCGACGGCCTCGAGCGGGGCATGTGGCTCGAATTCCGCACGGCCGAGGGCGCGCGCAAGGTCAAGCTGGCGTGGGTGAGTCCGTTGCGCACGCTGTTCATTTTCTCCGGCGCAGGCCGGCGCGAAGCGTTCTCGCTGCCCGCCGAGAAATTGGCCGCCGCGCTGAACGGCGGCAGCGCGCGGGTGCTTGCCATCGACGGCGTCGTGGGGCAGGTGTTGTCCGAGGCGATGGCGCAAGGGGCCGTCAACGACCCGTCCGTTGCGCTCGCGATGCCGTAACGTCCGCATTCGCGCGGCCACGTGTCATTGGATCGATGCCCCCGGCATCAATCCCCCCGGCCTCGAATGTCCACCCAACGGCAATGCGAACATCGTAGCGTGGACACCCCTGTGCCCACGCGGACGCCTGCGGTTTGTTGGCGTTACGTGCGGACACAGGGTGCGCGCCATGTGTTGGTACCCGTCACCCGGCCGGGTTATAGTCGAGCCGTCACCCATCCTTGTACCCACGCGGCATACCCCTGATGGCCATGGGCGGACTCAAGGTCCGCTCGCCGCACCGCCGCGCTTTGGCGCCCTCCGTACCTGACAGGCACGCACACCGGCCAAAACTTGGCCGAAAAGCAAGGCACAGATGGTATGATGCAGCCTTTATCGACTTCCCCCTGACCATAAGCGAACGTGCGTCTATCCTCCATCAAATTGTCGGGATTTAAGTCTTTCGTCGATCCCACCAATTTCCAGGTGCCGGGGCAGCTGGTCGGCGTGGTTGGCCCGAACGGATGCGGCAAATCGAACATCATCGATGCCGTACGGTGGGTGCTGGGCGAATCGAAAGCGTCGGAGCTGCGCGGCGAGTCGATGCAGGACGTGATCTTCAACGGCTCGACGAACCGCAAGCCCGCCGGCCGGGCGTCCGTGGAACTCGTATTCGACAACAGCGCGGGCAAGGCGGCCGGGCAGTGGGGCCAGTACGCGGAGATCGCCGTCAAACGCACGCTCACGCGCGACGGCACGTCCACGTATTTCATCAACGGCCAGCCCGTGCGCCGGCGCGACATCCAGGACATCTTCCTCGGCACGGGCCTCGGCCCGCGCGCCTACGCCATCATCGGCCAGGGCATGATCTCGCGCATCATCGAATCGCGCCCGGAAGAGCTGCGCGTGTTCCTCGAGGAAGCGGCGGGCGTCTCGAAGTACAAGGAGCGCCGACGCGAGACGGAAAACCGCCTGTCGGACACGCGCGAGAACCTGCTGCGCGTGGAAGACATCCTGCGCGAGCTGAACGCCAACCTGGAAAAGCTCGAGGCGCAGGCCGCGGTCGCCAACCGCTTCCACCAGCTCCAGGCGGACCAGGAAGAAAAGCAGAAACTGCTGTGGCTCCTGCGCCGCAACGAGGCGAAGGCCGAGCAGCTGCGCTGGTTCCAGGAGATGGAGCAGGCGCAGACCGGCCTGGAAGAGCAGAACGCCAAGCTGCGCAGCCTCGAGCTTGACCTGGAACGCATGCGCCAGGCGCACTACGAAACCGGTGACCGCCTGCACGCCGCGCAGGGCGCGCTGTACCAGACCAATTCCGAGATCGGCAGCCTGGAAGCGCAGATCAAGTTCGTGTTCGAGTCGCGCACGCGGCTGCAGAACCAGATCGGCACCCTGACCGCGCAGCGCGAGCAATGGCTGAACCAGGCGAACGAGACGCAGGAGCAGATCGAAGAGGCGGAGTTCCGACTCGAAGAGCTCGCGGCGCGCGTCGAAGGCGCGCAGATCGCGGCGGAAGCACAGAACGAGCGCCTGCCCGATCTCGAAGCGGCGTGGCGCGACGCGCAGAGCAAGTCGACGGAATCGCGTGCGCGCATCATGCAGATCCAGCAGCGCATCGAGCTGTCGTCCGCGCACCAGCGCAACGCGTCGAACATCCTCGCGAACCTGGCCACGCGGCGCGAGCGCCTGCAGCAGGAGCGCGGTGGCCTGAACCTGCCGGACGCGGGCCACCTCGACAACCTGCGCCTGCAGCTGGAAGAAAAGCAGCAGGCGCTGGAAGAACAGAACTTCATGCTGGAAGAGGCGGCGAGTCGCCAGGAAGCCGTCGAGCAGGAACGGCGCGACGCGCATGCGCAGGTCCAGCAGGAATCGAGCGCGAGCGCGAAGCTGGAAGCGAGATTGTCCGCGTTGCGCCAGTTGCAGGAACGCGTGCAGACGCAAGGCAAAGTCCAGCCATGGCTGCAGAAGCACGAACTGGACAAGCTGCCGCGCCTGTGGCAGAAGCTCGACATCGAAGCGGGTTGGGAAACGGCGCTGGAATCGGTGCTGCGCGAGCGCACGGGCGCGCTGGAAGTGTCGAACCTGGACTGGGCGCGCGGCTTCTTCGGCGATGCGCCGCCCGCGCGCCTCGCGCTGTATTCTCCTGCGACGGGCAGTGCCGGCACGCCGGATCATCACGGCCTGAAACCGTTCGCGAGTCTCCTCAAATTGAACGACCCGGGCCTGCGCGGCCTGCTGGACGACTGGCTGTTCGGCGTGTACGCGGCCGACGACCCCGGCACGGCGCTCGCGCAGCGCGGCAAGCTGCCGCAGGGCGGGTGCTTCGTCACGCCGCAAGGCCATATGGTCACGAGTGCCAGTGTGCGTTTCTACGCGGCCGACGCCGAGCAGGACGGCGTGCTCGCGCGCCAGCACGAGATCGACAACATCGGCAAGCAGCTGCGTGCGCAAGCGCTGCTGCTGGACGAGGTCCGCACGCGCGCGACGCGCGCCGACGCGGCGGTCGCCGACCTACAGCGCCGCTTGCAGGATGGCCGCCAGAAGGTCACGATGTTGCAGCGCGAAGTGCATGCGCTGCAGATCGACGTGGTGAAACAGGCCGAGGTCGAGGCGCGCTTCAACCAGCGCAGCGGCCAGATCGCGGCGGACCTCGACGAGATCGCCGCGCAGGAAGCGGAGCAGAGACAGGCGAAGGCGGAAGCGGAAGCGCAGTTCGAGGAGCTCGACATCGAACTGGCCGAGCTGCAGGGCGCGCACGAGGATGGCCAGGTCGAGTTCCAGGAACAGGAACGCGTACTGGCCGAGGCGCGCAACCGCCTGCGCGACCTGGAGCGCGCCGCGCAGGAAGCCGTGTTCGCGGAAAAGACGCAGCGCACGCGCATCGAGGAATTGCGCCGCACGATCGCGACGGCGCAGCAGCAGGCCGCGCAGGTGTTGGACAGCATCGCGGCCGGCAAGGTGGAACTGGAAGCGCTGGAATCCGGCGCGGCGGCCGAGGGCTTGCAAGGCTTGCTGGCGCGCCGCACGGAACAGGAAAAAGCGCTGGCCGACGCGCGCCACGAACTGGACCAGCTGACGCAGCAGCTGCGCGCGGCCGAAGAGGCGAAGCTGCAGGCGGAGCGGGGCCTGGAGCCGCAGCGCGGGCGCATCACCGAGATGCAACTGAAGGAACAGGCCGCGCGCCTGAACCAGGAACAGTTCGCGGAAGCGCTGTCCGCCACGGGTGCCGACGAAGCGGCGCTGGCCGAAAAACTCGACCCGGACCTGAAGCCCGCCTACCTGCAGGGCGAGGTGACGCGCCTGACGAATGCCATCGCGGCGCTCGGTGCCGTCAACCTGGCGGCCGTCGAGGAACTGGCACAGGCGACGGAGAGAAAGCGCTTCCTCGACGCGCAGAACAACGATTTGCAGGAAGCGATCGGCACGCTGGAAGGCGCGATCGCGCGCATCGACCGCGAGTCGCGCGACCTGCTGCAGGACACGTTCGACCGCGTCAACCACCATTTCTCGGAACTGTTCCCGATCCTGTTCGGCGGCGGCCAAGCGAAGCTCGTGATGACCGGAGACGAGATCCTCGACGCCGGCGTGCAGGTGATGGCCCAGCCGCCGGGCAAGAAGAACGCGACGATCCATTTGCTGTCCGGCGGCGAGAAGGCGCTGACGGCGACGGCGCTCGTGTTCTCGATGTTCCGCCTGAACCCGGCACCGTTCTGCCTCCTCGACGAGGTCGACGCGCCGCTGGACGACGCCAACACGGAGCGCTTCTGCCGCATGGTCAAGCGCATGTCGGACCATACCCAATTCCTCTTCATCTCGCACAACAAGATCGCGATGGAGATGGCCAACCAACTGATCGGTGTGACGATGCAGGAGCAGGGCGTATCGCGCATCGTGGCGGTGGACATGGAGTCCGCCGCGAATTTCGCTACTGAGGCACAAGCAGCATGACAGACCTTCAAATGAGCCTGATCGCGGCCGGCGGCGTCTTCGTCGTCGGCGTCATTAGTTACAACAAGTGGCAGGAGTACAAGGCCCGCAAGAGCGTGGAGCGCGCGTTCGCGCACGACCACGACGACGTGCTGATGACGGGTGGCGCGGACGTCGCCCCCGCGCACGCGGGGCGCCACGAGCCCGTGCTGGACGGCGCGCTGCCGAACCACGACGCGTTGATCGAACCGAGCATCATGGCCGAGCCGCTGCAGCATGCCGCGCCGGGCGCCGTGCCCGCGGCTGCACCGATGCCGGCAGCCGCCGCCGCGCTGGACCCGATCGCGGGTCTGCCCGCCGTGAAGCCGGACACGCCGCCCGCGCAACTGGCAGAAAACCTCGTCGACCCGCTGATCGACTGCCTGATCCCGCTGAATTCGGAAGGCCCGCTGCGCGGCGACCGCATCCTGCCCGCGCTCGTGAAGCTGCGCCGCGTCGGCAACAAGCCCGTGCACTTCGTCGGCCTCGCCGTGAACGGCGACTGGGAACCGATCGTGCACGGCGGCGTGTACACGAAGTTGCAGGCCGGCGTCCAGCTGGCCACGCGCACGACGGCGCTGAACGAACTGGAATACTCGGAGATGGTCACGCGCCTGCGCGCCGTTGGCGACGAGATTGGCGCCGAGCCGGAAGTGCCGGACATGATCGAAGTGATGAGCGAGGCGAAGACGCTGCACCGCTTCGTCGCCGGCCACGATGCGCAACTGGGCGTGAACCTGGCGTCGAAAGGGGCGCCGTGGGCGATGGCCACGTTGATCGGCGCGCTGGAAAACGCCGGCTTCGACGTGCGCCCGGACGGCAAGTTCGTGATGCCCGACCGCGAAGAGGGCGGCGGCACCTTGTTCACCCTGTCGACCAACGTCACCTTGGGCGCCGACACGACGTCGCGCCTCACGCTGCTCTTGGACGTGCCGTGCGTGGCCCCGGCGCGCGATGGCTTCGGCAAGATGGTCGCCTGCGCGAAGGATCTCGTGCAGCGCCTGGACGCGGCCATCGTCGACGACTACGACCAGCCGCTGACGGATGCCACGCTGGAAGAGATCGCGGGCCAGGTGCGCGAGTTCTACCAGGAGATGGACGCGTCCGACATCGCGGCCGGCTCCACGCGCGCGCTGCGCCTGTTCAGCTGAGGTGACGATGAGCGGACCGCAGGCCGACCTGGAACGGATGGCGTGGCTCGTCAAGGAGCTGAACCACCACATCTACAACTACCACGTGCTCGACGCGCCGACGATTCCCGACGCCGAGTACGACCGCCTGTTCCGCGAACTGCAGGCGCTGGAAGAGCAGCATCCGCAGGCCGTGTCGGTGGACTCGCCGACGTCGCGCGTGGGCGCGGCGCCGATCCCGGAATTCAAGCAGGTCACGCATGCTGTGCCGATGCTGTCGCTGAACAACGGCTTCTCCATTGATGACATCGACAACTTCGACCGCCGCGTGCGCGACGGCCTGGGTCATGCGCACGTGCAGTATGCGGCCGAGCTGAAATTCGACGGCCTCGCGATGAGCTTACGGTACGAGAATGGCGTATTCGTGCAGGCCGCCACGCGTGGCGACGGTTACACGGGCGAGGACGTCACGGCGAATATCCGCACGGTGCGCGTGATTCCGCTGCGGCTGCGCGGCGACGACATCCCCGACGTGCTGGAAGTGCGCGGCGAAGTGCTGATGTTCAAGGAAGACTTCGAACGCCTGAACCAGCGCCAGCGCGACGCGGGCCAGAAGGAATTCGCGAACCCGCGCAATGCCGCGGCGGGCAGCCTGCGCCAGCTCGACGCGCGCATTACGGCGCAGCGCCGGCTGCGCTTCTTCGCCTACGGCATCGGCCTGCTGGAAGGCGCCGCGCTGCCGGAGTCGCACTCGAAGGCGCTCGACTGGCTCGATCAACTGGGCCTGCCCGTGTCGAAGGAACGCGCGGTGGTCACCGGCTGCGAGGGCATGCTGGGCTATTTCCGCGACATCGGCGCGCGCCGCAAGGCGCTGCCGTACGAGATCGACGGCGTCGTATATAAAGTCGACCGCCTCGCGGACCAGCGCGAGCTGGGCTTCGTGTCGCGCGCGCCGCGCTTCGCGCTCGCGCATAAATTCCCGGCCGAGGAAGCGCTGACGACCGTGTCCGCCATCGACGTGCAGGTGGGCCGCACCGGTGCGATTACGCCCGTGGCGCGGCTCGTGCCCGTCTCGGTCGGTGGCGTCACCGTCACGAACGCCACGCTGCACAACGAGGACGAGGTGCGGCGCAAGGACGTGCGCGTGGGTGATACGGTCGTCGTGCGCCGCGCCGGCGACGTCATCCCGGAAGTGCTGTCCGTCGTGCTGGAACGCCGTCCGACGCCGATTCCACCTGTGTACGAGTTGCCGAAGACGTGCCCCGTGTGCGGCTCGCACGTCGTGCGCGAAGAGGGCGAGGCCATCGCGCGCTGCTCCGGCGGCCTGACGTGCGCCGCGCAGCGCAAGGAAGCGATCCGCCACTTCGCGGGCCGCCGCATGATGGACATCGAGGGCCTCGGCGACCGCTACATCGACAGCCTCGTGGAAGCGGACCTGATCCACGGCGTCGCGGACCTGTACCGCCTCACCCTGGACGATCTCCTCAAAATGAAACGTCTTGCCGATGAACGCGACGGCACGACGCCGGAGACCGTCAAGCAGGGCAAGGTCGCGACGAAATGGGCCGACAACCTGCTGGCCGCCATCGCCGCCAGCAAGCATCCGCCGCTGGAACGCCTGCTGTTCGCGCTGGGCATCCGCCACGTGGGCGAGTCGACGGCAAAGACGCTGGCCGACTGGCTGGGCAGCCTGGACCTCGTGCGGCGCGCGCCCGCCGCGCTGCTGCGCGTGCTGCCCGACATCGGCGGCACGGTCGCGGAAGCCATCGCCGACTTTTTCGCGGAACAGAAGAACCAGCAGGCGCTCGACGCCTTGCTCGCCGCCGGCGTTACGCCGCAGGGCGAGCATCCGCCGCGCGCCCAGTTGCGCGAAAAACTCGACGACGTGGGTCTGCTGGCCGCGCTCGGGATTCCGAAGCTGACGGAGCCGCGCGCGCGCCAGTTGCTGGCCGATGGCCGCACTTTGGACGACCTCGCGCACCTGAAGATCTTCACCGTGTTCGGCTTGCCGGACGGCGTGGCCGGCGCGCTCGAACAATGGATGGGCGAGCCTGGCAACCGTGACATGCTGGCCGCGCTGGCCGCGTTGCGCGCCGAGCTGTTGGCGCTACTGCCGCAGGATGCCGTCGATGCCGCCGGCCCGCTGACCGGAAAGACGTTCGTGCTGACCGGCACTTTGCCCACGATGTCGCGCGACGCCGCGGGCGCGCTGATCGAACAGGCCGGCGGTAAGGTGTCCGGTTCCGTGTCGAAGAAGACGTCGTACGTCGTCGCCGGCGCGGAGGCGGGCAGCAAGCTGGAAAAGGCCGAGCAGCTCGGCGTGACCGTGCTGGACGAAGCCGGTCTGCTCGCGCTGCTGGGCGGCGCACAGAATACAACTCAATAATGGATGGAGCTTCACAATGACCGCAATTAAGAAAGCCGTATTCCCCGTCGCGGGCCTTGGCAGCCGCTTCCTGCCGGCGACCAAGGCGCAGCCGAAGGAAATGCTGCCCATCGTCGACAAGCCGCTGATCCAGTACGCGGTCGAGGAGGCGGTGGCCGCCGGCATCACGGAACTGGTGTTCATCACGGGCCGTAACAAGCGCGCCATCGAAGACCATTTCGACAAGGCGTACGAGCTGGAATCGGAGCTGGAAGCGGCCGGCAAGAAGGAGTTGCTGAAGCTCGTGCAGCAAGTCATCCCGAAGAACGTCAACTGCATCTACATCCGCCAGCCGGCCGCGCTGGGCCTGGGCCATGCCGTGCTGTGCGCGCGCCCGGTGATCGGCAACGAACCGTTCGCCGTGCTGCTGGCCGACGACTTCATGGACACGGCCGACGGCCACAAGCCCGTGCTGGCGCAGATGACGGATTTGTACGGCTACGAGAAGTGCAGCGTGCTCGCCGTGCAGGACGTGCCGCGCGCGAACACGCGCCAGTATGGCATCGTCAGCGCACGCGCCTACCGGCCGGATCTGGAACTCGTGTCGGGCATCGTCGAGAAACCGAAGCCCGAGGACGCGCCGTCCACCCTGGCCGTCGTGGGCCGCTACGTGCTGTCGGGCGCGATCTTCGAGCACCTGGAAAACCTGGGCACGGGCGCCGGCGGCGAAATCCAGCTGACGGACGGCATTGCGTCCTTGATGTCGCGCGAACGCGTGCTCGCGTACCGCTATGCCGGCACGCGCTACGACTGCGGCTCCAAGCTGGGGTATCTGAAAGCGACGGCCGCCATCGGCATGAAGCACCCCGAGACGGCCGAAGGCTACCGCGAATTCCTCGCGCAATTGTGTGCGGACCTGCCGAAATGACGATCCGCGAGATCCTGAAAATGGGCGACCCGCGCCTGCTGCGCGTGGCCGAACCCGTACGCGACTTCGACACGCCGGAACTGCATGCGCTCATTGCCGACATGTTCGAGACGATGCACGCCGTCGACGGCGCCGGCCTCGCCGCGCCGCAGATCGGCGTCAACCTGCAGCTCGTGATCTTCGGCTTCGGCAAGAACCAGCGCTATCCCGACGCGCCCGCCGTGCCGGAGACGGTGCTGATCAACCCGGTGTTGACACCGCTGTCGGAAGAGATCGAAGAGGGCTTCGAAGGCTGCCTGTCGGTGCCGGGACTGCGCGGCAGCGTGCCGCGCTACACGCAGCTGCATTACGAAGGCGTCGACCAGTACGGGCGCGCCATCGTGCGCGACGTGGATGGTTTCCATGCGCGCGTCGTGCAGCACGAGGTCGACCATCTGCACGGCATCCTGTACCCGATGCGCATCCGCGACTTTTCCCGCTTCGGCTACACCGAAGTGATGTTCCCCAACCTCGACCCGAAGGCCGACGATTGAAGCCGTATCACATATTCGCCACGTGCGCGCTCGCGCTGGCCGGCGCCTGCGCGCATGCCGATGACCTGTTCACGAAGATAGCCGCCGACCCGAAGAGCGAGCTGTGGATCGACAGCGGCTTCGCCACGTACCACTTCGACCACGACAAGAACCTCAACGGCGGCAACCGCGGCATCGGGGTCGAGTACCGCTTCTCCGGCACGATGGCCGCGGCTGCCGGCCGCTTCGTCAACAGCGACCGCTATTACTCGAACTACGCGGGCGTGCTGTGGCAACCGTACGCGCTGGGACCCGTGCGCCTCGGTGCCGCGATCGCAGCATTCGACGGCTATCCGAAGATGCGCGACCGTGGCTGGTTCCCGGCCGTGATTCCCACGTTCACGTACGAATACCAGCGTGTCGGCCTCAACGTCGGCGTGATCCCCACCTACAAGGATCGCTTGTATGGCGGAATTTCCGTGCAGCTGAAGGTCAAGCTGTTCTGATTCGCATCACTTGCCCGTCGCATACGGCGACTTCCCACCCTCCGCGATGAACGTGTCGATGCGGGCGCGCAGCACCGGGAGCGGCACGGACCCGAGCTGCAGCACCGTGTCGTGGAACGCGCGGATGTCGAACCGGTCGCCCAGCGCCGCCTCGGCCTTCCGGCGCGACTCCACGATGGCCATCTCGCCCAGGTAGTACGACAGCGCCTGCCCCGGCCAGGAGATGTAGCGGTCGACTTCCGTTTCGATCTCGTGGTCCGACAGCGCCGTGTTGTCGTGCATATAGGCCTGCGCCTGTGCGCGCGTCCAGCCCATTGCATGGATGCCCGTGTCGACGACGAGGCGCGCGGCGCGCCAGGCCTGGTAGCTCAGCATGCCGAACGTTTCGTACGGCGTCTCGTACATCCCCATCTCGCTGCCCAGGCGCTCGCAATACAGGGCCCAGCCTTCGCCATAGGCCGAGATGTAGGCGCGGCGGAACGGCGGTACGTCCGTCTGCTCCAGCGCGATCGGCATCTGGAACGCGTGGCCCGGCGCCGATTCGTGCAAGGTCAGCGCGGGAAGGCTGTACAGCGCGCGGGCCGGCAGGTTGTACGTGTTGACGAGATAGATGCCGGGGCCGCCGCGCGCCGACGTGTAGTACGGCGCCTGGTCCGCCGGGACGGGCTGGATGGCGAAGCGGCGGCGCGGCAGGTAGCCGAAATACTGGTCGGCCTTGCCGTCGAACTTCTTCGCGATCCACGCGGCGTCCTTCAGCAGTTCGTCCGGCGTCTTCGCGTAGAAGCGCGGGTCGCTGCGCAGGAAGGCGAGGAACGCGGGCAGGTCACCCTTGAAGCCAGCTTGCGCCATCGTCTGTTGCATCTCGGCGCGGATCTTCGCCATCTCGGCCAGGCCGATCGCGTGGATCTGCGCGGCCGTCAGGTCGGTCGTCGTGTACTCGGCGATCTTCGACTGGTAGTACGCCTTCCCGTCCGGCAGGCTCTCCGCGGCGAGCGTCGTGCGCGCGTGCGGCACGTACTCGTCGCGCATGAAGCGCAGCGCCTTCGCGTACGCGGGCTTGACGGCGCTGCCGATCAGCGCGATGCCCTGGGCGCGCAGGCGCGCCTGCTCGTCCATCGAGATCGTCGCGGGCATCGTCTTGAAGGGCAGGTACCAGACCGTGTCCTCGGGGCGCTGTGCGTCCGCCATGGCGACGAGCGGCGCGTCGCGGCCGGCCAAGGTGACTTGCGGCGGCGTGAAGCCGCGCGCGAGCCCCGCGCGCATGTTGTCGAGTTCCTCGTCGAAGTAGCGGGGCAGGTCGGCCAGCTGGGCCAGGTAGCCGCGGTATTCGTCGGCCGTCTTCAAGGGCTGGCGCGCGACGTAGGTGATGTCGGACCAGAACGCGCTGTCCGCATTCACGGGCTGCTCGTATTCGCGGAAGCGCTGCGCCGCGACCAATGCGGCGATCTGCGCGCGGTACACGGCGTAGTTGATGCGCTCCGGCGGCGACAGGTCGGCGGGCCGGATGGCGTCCAGGCGCCGCAGCACGCCTTCCCACTCGCCCAGGCGCGCGGCCTGCGTGCGCGCATCGATCTTCGGCAGCGCGGCGCCGGCATCGCGCGGCTCGTCCTCGTCCCAGGCCATGCGCTGCTTCACGCGCCATTGCCACTCGGCCTTGTAGATGGCCTGGAAACGGGCGTCGGCGGCGGCCGTCGCGCGGGCGGGTGCGGGGCGCGTGGCGGCCGAGGCGGCGGCCGGCGCGAGCAGCGTCGACAGGGCGAGGGAGAGGCTTGCTGCGAGCATGGTCTGCTTCATGGAGGTCCTGTGGTCGAGGTGGGGCGAGGCCGGGTGATGCCTCAGCCCGCGATCTTACCGCCGCGCCACGCGCGCCGCCAGTGCGGCTGAGCGCTCGACCGGCCGCAGGCTTCTCCCGCCGCCACACCGGATGCGCGACAATGATGAATTGCTATGATTGTATTGACGCCATTTTAAAAATTTAACTTTTCCATCGCAGGTTATAATGGCCGAACGGACGTGCCAGCCGAGGCCACGCCGCCATGGCATGACAACCCCGACACCACCCCTGCATGGATAAAGACGAAAACAGAGCGCAGCAGGTTGCCGCCGACAGGCCGTCGGACGCGACGCGGCCCGGCCATGTCGAGCCCCTGATCCGGCCCTGGTCGCGCCTGGGCCGGCAGTTGGTGCCGCTGATCGGAGAAGGCGGTTTCGTCGCATTGTTCACCCGTTCCGCGCGCTTGCTGTCGCCGCCGCGGGAATGGCTCAGCGTCGATACCGCGCGCAGGACGAGCAGCCTGCTGCTGACGGCCCTCGAGCGCGACCTTGCGGCGGCCGACCCCGCCGAAGCGGCCGCGACGCACGAAGCATTGATGGGCACGTTCGTACGCCAGCTCGGCGCCCTCATCGGCCCCACGTTGACCGCACGGCTGCTGGCCGAGACCGGGGCGGACGGCGCACCGCACAAGAATCAAGAGGAGCACAAGCAATGAGCGGAAAAGTAACCCTGGAGAAATTGTGTACCGGCGTGCCCGGGCTCGATGTTCTCCTTGGGGGCGGCCTCAGCGAGTTTTCGTTCACGCTGATTGCCGGCGCCCCGGGCAGCGGCAAGACGACGCTCGCGCACCAGATCATGTTCGCGCTCGCGAACGTCGAGCGGCGCGCGCTGTTCTTCACCGTGCTGGGCGAACCGCCGCTGAAGATGCTGCGCTACCAGCAGCAGTTCTCGTTCTTCGACATGGACAAGGTCGGCCCGGCCATCCGCTACGTGAACCTGGCCGACGACCTGCGCGCGGGCGACTTCAGCGGCGTGCTGGAACGCATCATGCGCGAAGTCGAGGATTTCGCGCCGAGCCTCGTCTTCGTCGATTCGTTCCGCTCCGTCGTGCAGACGGCCCGCAGCGGCAACGAGGGCCTGTGGGACCTGCAGCACTTCGTGCAGGAACTCGGCTCGCGCATGGCGACCTGGCAGGCAACCACGTTCCTGATCGGCGAATACAGCCAGGCCGATGTCGAGGCCAATCCGATCATCACCGTCGCCGACGGCATGATCGCGCTGTCGCACAACCTCGACGAGGACTCGGTCGTACGCAAGATCCGCATCATCAAGATGCGCGGGCAGGCCCACATGGCGGGTGCGCACACGCTGCGCATCACGGACGACGGCATCCGCGTGTATCCGCGCCAGCTGGCGCCGATCCCGGAAGCGTACCAGACGATCGCCGACGGACCGCACCGGATCCCGGTCGGCGTCCCCGGCCTGGACGAGATGCTGCATGGCGGCCTGCCGAAGGGGCATACGATGCTCGTGTCGGGCCCCACCGGCATCGGCAAGACGATCCTCGGCACGCGCTTCCTGCAGGCCGGTGCCGCGCAGGGGGAGAAGGGCGTAGCCGTGTTCTTCGAAAAGCACACGGCGCGCCTGCACAACGCGGAACTCGTCAACCTCGTGCGGGACGGGCAGGTGACGGTGCTGGAATCGCTGTCGCTGTCGCTCACCGTCGAGGAACTGCTCGACCAGCTGACGGAGGCGATCGAGCGCACGGGCGCGACGCGCGTCGTGATCGACTCGCTGTCCGAGATCGGCCTGTACCTCGCGCCGGAATTCCGCTACGACCTGCGCCTTTCCGTGTTCCGCACGCTGTCGCTGCTGGCACGGCGCGGCGTGACGGCGCTCGTCACGGTGGGCTATGACGACAACTCGCCGAACTGGCGCTTCTCGATCGACAACCTGTGCTTCCTGGCCGACGCCGTGCTGTCGATGCGCTTCGCCGAGGTGGAAGGCCACGTCTGCAAGTTCATGACTGTCATTAAAGTGCGCGGTACGAGCCACAGCAACGAGCTGCGCGAATACCGCATCACCGATGCCGGCATCGAAGTGGCGCCGCACGCGGCCAACCTGGACGCCCTGATGTCGGGCTTCCCCACACGGCGCGAGCCGCACAAATAAAGGACCGCGATGGGAACGTACCGACAAGAGCCACCCGCCTGCGCGCAGCGTTCCATCGAAGATCTCATCTGCGACAGCCTCGGCGAGGCGATGCCCGATGCAGTCCTGCTGCGCCGCATCCGCGCACTGGAGGCCGAGCTGGACGCCGCGCAGGCGCTCGCCCGGCGCCAGGGCGAGGAACGCCTGGCCATCGAAGCATCGCTCGCGGAACTGCGTGAAGCGAACGAACACCTCGTGCTCGCCACGGTCAACGCCGAATACCAGCGCGAGGATGCGGAGGCCGTCAACCAGCGCCAGAACGAATTCCTCGCCATGCTGGCGCATGAATTGCGCAACCCGCTGTCGCCGCTGGCGATGGCCGCGTCGCTGCTGGAACGCGACGCCGGGGCCGCGCCGCAGCAGCTCAAGCTCGCGCGCGTGATCGGGCGCCAGGTCGACCACATGGCGCGCCTGCTCGACGACCTGCTCGACGCGGCCCGCATCAGCAGCGGCAAGATCACGCTCGACGTCGACGCGCTGGCGCTGGCCGACGTGCTGCGCCACGCCGTCGAGACCGTGCAGCCGCGTATCGCGGAGCGGGGGCAGACGCTCGACGTCGACCTGCCGGACGAAGCGGTGGCCGTGGCGGGCGACAAGGTGCGCCTGGCGCAGGTGTTCACGAATTTGCTCGGCAATGCGTCGAAGTACACGGGCGATGGCGGCCACCTCGCGCTGGCCGCGCAGGTCGGTCGCGACGAGATCGTGGTGACGGTGCAGGACAACGGCACGGGCATCGCCGCCGACGTGCTCCCGTATATCTTCGACCTGTTCACGCAGGGCCCGCGCTCGCTGGCCCGGTCGGAGGGCGGGCTGGGCGTGGGCCTGAACGTCGTGCGCAACCTCGTGGGCATGCACCGGGGTACGGTGGAGGCGCACAGCGACGGTCCGGGACTCGGCAGCCGCTTCACGGTGCGCCTGCCGCGCGCCACCGGCCTGCCCGCCGTGCCCGCCGAACCGAAACGGACAGGGGCGACGCCGCGCCGCCGCATCCTGCTCGTGGAAGACAATGTCGACGCGTGCGCCACCCTCGCCGACATCCTGGCCGCGGAAGGGCATGACGTCGTGTGCGCCGTGGACGGCCGCGAAGGCCTGACGCTGGCGCTCGGCCGCCAGTGGGACGTGATCCTCTGCGACATCGGCCTGCCGGAACTCGACGGCCTCGCATTGATGCAGGCGCTGCGCGCGCAGCAGGAAGGCGCGCGGCCGTACGCCATCGCGCTCACGGGCTACGGCCAGCCCGACGACGCGGCGCGTGGCCTGGCGGCCGGCTTCGACCGCTATCTCGTGAAACCCGTCGGCGCCAGCGCGCTGCTCGGCGTCGTCGCCGACGCGCCCGTTCCCGCGCGCGTCTGACGCGCGCCGTCAGCGCCGCAGCAGGCGCGCGAGGCGGTCGACGGCCTGTTCGATCCGCTCGTATTTCGTCGCGTAGGAAAAGCGCACGTGTTGCTTCGGCGCGGCGAAGCCGAAGTCGTCGCCGGGCACGATCGCGACGAGGGCGTCACGCAGCACGGCCATGCCGAACGCGCTGCTGTCGTGCGCGTCGCGGTGGTCGACCTGCGTGATGTCGGCATACACGTAGAACGCGCCGTCCGGCAGCACGGGTACCTGGAAACCCAGGTCGCGCAGCGCGGGCACGAGGAAGTCGCGGCGCCGGCGGAACTCATGGCGGCGTTCCTCGAAGATGGCGATGGCGTCGTCGTGGAACGCGGCCAGCGCCGCGTGCTGCGCGATCGCGGGTGCGCAGATGAACAGGTTCTGTGCAAGCTTCTCGACGGCCGGCACGAGCGCTTCCGGCAGCACGAGCCAGCCGAGGCGCCAGCCCGTCATGCTGAAGTATTTCGAGAAGCTGTTGACGGTGATGACGTCGTCGCCGAACGACAGGGCGCTCGTCGCGCGGTCGCCTTCCTTCTCGCCGTAGTACAGGCCCTGGTAGATCTCGTCGACGATGGAAAAGCCGCCGCGCGCGCGTACGGCCGCGACGAGGTCCTCCGTCTGGCCCGGGGGCATCGACGTGCCCGTCGGGTTCGATGGCGACGCGACGATGACGCCGCGCGTGCGCGCCGTCCAGCGCGCCGCGACCTGGGCCGCCGTCAACTGGTAGCGTTCGGCGGGCCCGGACGGCACGAGGACCGCGTTGCCGCCGAACGCGCTGACGAAATGGCGGTTGCACGGGTAGCTCGGGTCGGGCATCAGGATCTCGTCGCCGTCGGCCACGAGCGCGGCGCAGGCCAGCAGCAGGCCGGCCGACGCGCCCGCCGTCACGACGATGCGCTGCAGCGGGATGTCCAGCCCGTAGGCGCGGGCATAGTGGGCGGAGATGGCTTCGCGCAGGGCGGGCAGGCCCAGCGATTCCGTGTATTGCGTGGCGCCGCGCTGGATGGCGTCGACGGCGGCGCGGGCGACGATGTCGGGCGCCGTGAAGTCGGGTTCGCCGACGCTCATGCTGATGACGTCGTGGCCGGCGCGCGTCATGCTTGCCGCGGCCTTGACCATTTCCATCACGCGGAAGGGTTCGATGGCGTCGACGCGGCGCGCCACCTGGATTCGATTCTCTGACATGGTCGGTTTGAAACTGAGGAATCCCGCTATCTTAGCCGATGCCGGGGTTCCCTGCCGCCGCCCTCACGCCATGGCCGGCGCCCCCGCCAGCAGCGCGGCGCAGCCGTGGGCCGGCAACGGACGGCTGACGTAATAGCCCTGGATCTCGTCGCACGCATACTGTTCCAGTTCGCGGATCTGCTCGACGTTCTCGACGCCCTCCGCCACGACCTTCAAACTCAGGCTGTGCGCGAGGCGGATCACGGCCTTCGTGATGGCGGCGTCGTCCGGATCGTCCGGCAGGTCGCGCACGAACGTGCGGTCGATCTTCAGCGCGTCCAGCGGGAAGCGCTTCAGGTACGCAAGGCTCGAATAACCGGTGCCGAAATCGTCGACCGACAGCCGGATGCCGAGCGCCTTGATGCGCGTGAGGATCTCGACGGCGGCCTCCGGGTTCGCCATCAGCATCGATTCCGTCAGCTCGAATTCGAGCAGCGCGGGGTCGACACCGGCGCGGGCGACGATGCGCTCGACGGCGCCGTCCAGGTCGGCCTGCTGCAGCTGGCGCGCGGACAGGTTGATTGCCACCGGCCGCACGGCCATCCCTTGCGCCTGCCACGCGGCGAGCTGGCGGCACACTTCGCCGATCACCCATTCGCCGACCGGGAGGATGAGGCCCGTGTCCTCGAGGATGCCGATGAATTCCAGCGGAGCCACGAGGCCGCGCTGCGGGTGGTTCCAGCGCAGCAGCGCCTCGAACCCGCTGATGGTGCCGGCCGCGAGGTTCAGTTTCGGCTGGTAGTGCAGCAGGAATTCGCCGCGCTCCAGCGCCTGGCGCAGCTGGACTTCCGTCTGCAGGCGCTGCGCGGCGTTCTCGTGCATCGCGGCGACGTAGAACTGGTAGTTGTTGCGGCCGCCGTTCTTCGCGCCATACATCGCGGTGTCGGCGTTTTTCAGCAGCGCTTCCGCGTCGCGCCCGTTCTCGGGATACGTCGCGATGCCCACGCTGGCCGACACGAACAACTGCTGGCCCGCGAGATAGAAGGGCTGCGCCAGCGCCTCGATGACGCGTGCCGCGACGGTCGCCGCGTCGGTGTCGGCGGCGATCGCGGGCAGCACGACGGCGAATTCGTCGCCGCCCAGCCGCGCCACGACGTCCTCGTCGCGCGCGCAGGCGCGCAGGCGCTTCGCGGCCTGCACGAGCAGCTGGTCGCCCACACCGTGCCCCAGCATGTCGTTGACGTCCTTGAAGCGGTCCAGGTCGATGAACATGACGGCCGCACGGTCGCCGCCGCGGCCTGCCTGCGCGATCGCGTCTTCCAGGCACTGGGCGAGGCGGCGCCGGTTCGGCAGATTCGTCAGCGCATCGTATTGCGCGAGCCAGGTCAGGCGGTTGCGCGCCTCGTGGCGTTCCACCGCGGTGGCCAGGATGTTCGCGACGCCGTGCAGGAAGCTGGCGTCGTCCGCGCCGAAGCGCCGGGTGCCGGCGGCGTACACGCCCAGCACGCCGAACATCCGCTCGCCGCACATGATGGGCGTGTCGATGCCGTCCGCGATGTCGTGCGCGGCGGCCAGCGGCGCGAACCACGCGCGCCGCGCGGCCCGTTCGTTCGCGGCGAGCGGCTCGCCCGGCACGTGGCCCAGCTGCAGGCCCGTGGCCGGCGCGAGGCGGCCCGCGCCGGCGCGCAGCACCATGCCGTTCGGCGTCAGCTCGAACAGGCCGGCGCAGGGGGCCTTGATGCCGCGCGCGGCGGCGTCGGCCGCGTCCGCGAACAGGTCGTCGAGGTCGTTCGCTGCGAGCGCCTTGCGTCCCAATTCCGCGATCAGGGTCTGGCGCTGCGCGTTCTCGACGATCGTGCGCTCGAATTCCTTGCGTTCCGTGATGTCGATGTCGATGCAGATATAGCGCTCGACGGCGCCGTCCGCGCCGAACATCGGGACGATCGTGCGGTGCCAGTGGCAGCGGCCGTGGCGTCCCTCGATCACGACTTCGCCGTTCCACACGCGGTCGGACGGCCGCCACGGCAGGCGCGCGCCGGCGGGACGGCCCACGTCGCCCAGGCGCTGGCCCACGACCTCGGGCCGCGTGAAGCCGCTGCTCGTGACGAACAGGTCGTTCACGCCGGTGACGATGCCCGCCGCATCGGCCTCGCACACGATCGCGGCCTGGTCCATCGCGCTCTTGTGCTGCACGAGGGAGTTCATCAGCGAGTCGATGCGCTGGCCGAACTGGTCGCGCAGGCTCGCGGCGCTGCGGTTGACGGCGCGGATCGCTTCCTTGATCTCGGTGGGCGCGTCCGCCAGCAGTGCGGCTTCCGCGGTGACGCGGCCGGCGGCCACGTCGTCCTCGAACGAGCGCAGCCGGCCCAGGTTGTCGAGCCAGCGGCGCACGAGCGTGCGCATGAGCGCGAGGCTCGCCACGAACACGATCGATGCGACGCCGGCCGTTTCCAGCACGAGGCTCCACAGCTGGGCCGCCAGCTTCTCCTCGTCGAACTGCAGGCGCACGACGCCGTAGTCGCGGCCGCCCACGTTGGCGATGCGGTTGACGTCGTACAGCTTGGCGGCGAGGAGGCCCTCAAGCCAGCGCGGCGCCAGCGCGCGCGTCACGCGCGGCGCGTCCACGCGCAACGTGCCGCCCGCCATGTCGATGAATTCGGCGCGCCTGAACGGCGACTGGAACAGCATCTTGCCCAGCGTGCGCTTGACGGTGTCGTAGTCGCCGATGACGACGCTGTCCTCGATCGTCTGCGTGGCCACTTCGACGAGGGTCAGCGCCGTGTCCTGCGTGTCCTCGATGTGCTGCAGGAACTGGTAGCGGTAGAACAGGCCGAGGCCCGTACCCATGGACAGCATCAGCGTGAACGTGAACACGGTGAACACGCGGCCGACGAGGGAGCGCGGCAGCAGGCAGGCCAGCAGCGCCGCCGGGGAAAGCAGCCGGCGCGGCCTGCGCAGGGGGGAGCGGAGCGGAGTCATCGCGGCGGTGTCCTCAGCGCACGTCGCGGGGCGCCGTCGCGCAGAACGCGCGGTAGCTCGCGTAGTCGGCGCCGGTGGCGGGGACGAAGGTGAACGGTGTGTCCGAATGCACGAGTGTCGTCGCCTCGGCGAGGATGCGCAGGCCTTCCGGATCGCGGTCCATGTCGAAGAACGCCTGGGCGACGGCGCGCACCTCGGCGGCGGGCACGCGGGGCGAAGCCATCAGCGCGAGGTCGGTGAACGGCGGCGAGCTCCACAGCACGCGGAACGCCTTGTGCTCGCGTCCCGCGTAGTGCTGCGCGAGCTGGGAACTGGCGCCGGCGGCCCGGACCCTGCCTGCGAACAGCTGGGTGAAGACGGCATCCATATTCCCGGCGAAGACCACGTCCACGGACACGTTGCGGCGCAGCAGCTCGGCGTAGGCGACCTTGTAAGCGATCATCGCTTCCGGCCCCGGGAACGCGACAGGGGTGCCGGCCAGCTCCTCGACGCGCCGGATCGGCGAATCCGCCGGGACGACGATCTGCGCGTGCACGGGCGGCGTGCCGCGGCGGCCGAACACGGTCCAGCCCATGCCGGCCCGTCCGGGACAGAACAGGCGGTTCGTGAACGCGAAATCGGCCTCGCGCGCCAGCACGTAGCTCGTCGCGTCGGCCGACGTGCGGCCCAGCTTCAGGTTCAGGCGCACGCCGCTCTTTTTCGACACGTATTCGATGATCGGGTTCCAGAGGCCGGCCGACATCTGCAGACTGTATTGGTTGACGGGCGCGAAATTGTACGACGGCGGCTCGGCCGCGCAGGCGGCGCCGGCGAAGAGCACACCGGCCGCGAGGGCCAGGATCGAAGGGGCGAAGTAGGGACGGAGCATGCTGTACGTTCGGCAAGATTTATTGACTATAGCATATTTCCGGTTTGCAACAAGATGGGACTTTTTGCCAATGTGTCCGCTATCCCGGGTTGCCACGATTCCGGATGAGCATTCCGCAATACGAGATGGCGGAGCCTGTCCCGATGCGACAAAACTGGGGAGGCGCGCACGCTGCCTTCGGGTATCTTCTTTTCATTACGGTCGCCATGTGAGCACGGCCGTTGGCTGTTATCGCTATCGTTTTTGTACCGTGAAATGGAACGGCGGCCATGTAAATAGCGCCATTTGACGGTCTCGCCACATTTTCGATCGCCGCTGACTCGGATTGCTTCAAATTTTGTTAAACATGGCGAGCACGATTGAAATTCGATTGGCACTGATCGAATTGTCAAGTAATCTGAAGTTCCAGGGTGGTGGCAACCAATAATCGACAATCATGGCCGACTCGACACCCGACGCATCGCTCGGGGTCCGCGACAACGACGTCGTGGAAGCGATGCTGCGTGAGCGTCCCAACCACCTGTCGGCGCACGACGGGGCCGAGGAGGCGGGAAAGCTCGCGGCGCTTGCGCAGGCGATGGGCGACGCGCCTGAGCACGCGATGCAGCGCCTGGCCGATGCCGTGCTGGCCTTGTGCGGTGCCGATGCCGTCGTCGTTGCCGTGCGCGACGGCGACTGGAATGCGGCGCCGGACGGCGGCGAGACGGTGCGCTGGTGCGCCCTGTCCGGCGCGCTTGCAGGGCACCAGGCCGGCCGCTGGTCGATCGAGGAGTGCGCGTGCGGCAGCGCCATCCAGGCCGACGGCGCCGTCCTGTTCGAACACCCGGCCGACCATTTCGCGTCGCTGCGTTCCACCGGACTGTCTCCCCGTGAATTCCTCGGCGTGCCGTGGCGCATCCGCGGTGGCATCGCCGGTGCGGTCGGGATGGTGCTGGGCGACGGCGAGGCCCGTTTCGACGCCGACGACCTGCGCCTGCTGCGCGCTGGCGCCGCGTTCGCCGCGGCCGCCCACCAGGCCGGCGGCGGCCGCGCCGGGGCGGACGGCGGCGAGATCGAACGCAAGGTCGAGGAGCGCCTGCGTCCCGTCCTCGAAAGCAAGGAACACCTGGAACGCGAGGTGGAGGAGAGCCGCGCGGCCGAGCGCGCGCTGCGCGAACACAAGGCCCTCATCGACGCGACCCTCAGCATCGGCACGGTCGGCGTGCTGTATTTCGACATCGACGGCACGGTGCGCGACGTCAACCCGGCGTTCGAGCGGATGACGGGCTATACACGCGACGAGCTGCGCACGATGCCGAACTGGCGCGACATGACGCCGCCCGAATTCTGGGACGTGTCGGCGCGGGCCCTGCGCGACCTCATCGACCACGGCGTCACGGCGCCGTACACGAAGCAGATGCGGCGCAAGGACGGCAGCCGCTGGTGGGGCCTGTTCGCGCCCGCGCGCATCTGGGGCGAGGGCGCGAACGCGCGCTGCGTGCTGTTCGTCATCGATGTCACGGAAAACAAGGAGACGGAGGCACGCCTTGCCGAAAGCGAGGAGCGGTTCCGCGCGATGGTCGAAGGCTTTGCGCAGACCGTGTGGGAAACGGACGCGCACGGGCGCGTCGTCAATGGCTCGCCCAGCTGGACCGTGTACACGGGCCAGACGGAAGCCGCCTCGCTGGGCGTGGGCTGGATCGAGGCCGTGCACCCGGACGACCGCGCCTATGTGTTGCGCGAATGGCGCGCGGCCGTCGGCACGCGCCGCGTGCTCAATGCCGAGTTCCGCGTGCAGTCCGCCGCGGGCGGCTGGCGCTGGACCAATGCACGCGCCGCCCCGCTGTTCAACCGCGACGGCAGCGTGCGCAAATGGGTCGGCATGCACATCGACGTCGACGAGCGCCGCCGCACGCAGGCCGCGCTGGCGGAGAGCGAGCGGCGTTACCGCATGCTGTTCGAGGCGATGGACGAAGGCTTCCTGCTCGCGACGGTGCGCTTCGACGACGCCGGCCGTGCCGTCGGCCTCGACTATGCGGAGGCGAACCCGGCCGCCGTGCGCATGGCCAACATTGCTTATGCGGGCCCCGGCCAGCTGCGCATGCGCCCCGAGCACGAGCCGTGTTGGCTCGACGCGTGCGCCCAGGTCGTGCGCACGGGTGTGTCCAGCCGCTCGCAATGCTTCTCGCCGCCGCTGTCGAGCTGGTACGACTTCTTCGTCTACCCGGTGGGCGGGCGCCAGGTGCCGCGGGTGGCGATCCTGTTCCACGACATCACGGTGCGCAAGCGCGCCGAGGATGCGCTGCGCGAGAGCGAAGGGCGGTTCCGCGCGCTGGCCGACGCGTCGCCCGCCCTCGTGTACCAGTTCGACGTCGACGGCAATGTCATCTATCTGAACCAGCGTTGCGTGACGGACGAAGCCCCTGCGGGCCCGGGCACCACCGGCTGGACGGACATCGCGCGGCCCGACGACATGGATGCCTACCTGCGCGACGTGTACGGCGGCATCCGCAAGAACGGCACCTTCACCCAGCGCGTGCACACGATGGTGAAGGACGGCAGCTGGCACTGGTTCGAATCACATGCCTCGCCGTGGTACTCGGGCGAAGGCGAACACCGTGGCTACGTCGGCATCTCGCTCGACATCACGGGGGCCGTACAGGCCGAGGAGGCCCTAAAGGAGGCCGATCGTCGCAAGGACGAGTTCCTTGCGACGCTGGCCCACGAACTGCGCAACCCCCTCGCTCCGATCAGCAACGCCGTGCAGCTGATGCGTCGTCCGGATGGGCGGCGCCAGGCCGACCGCGTCGTCGAGATGGTGGGGCGCCAGGTCAAGCAGATGGCGCGCCTCGTCGACGACCTGCTCGAAGTGTCGCGCATCACGCGCGGCAAGATCGACCTGAAGCTGGAGCGCGTGCCGTTCACCGAGATCGTCCACAGCGCCGTCGAGACGGCCCAGCCGATGATCGACCGGGCCGGCCACCAGCTGGCCGTCGCGTTGCCGGAGCAGCCCCTTGTGCTGGAGGCCGACCGCGTGCGCCTGACGCAGGTGTTCTCGAACCTCCTGAACAACGCCGCGAAGTACACGGACACAGGCGGCCGCATCTGGTTCGACGTGCGCCGCGAGGACGACCAGGTCGTCGCCACCGTGCGCGACACGGGCATCGGCATCCCGGCTGACGCGCTGCCGGGCGTGTTCGACATGTTCGCCCAGGCGCACCGGTCGGCCGGGCGGGGACAGGGTGGGCTCGGCATCGGCCTGACGATGGTCCGCAGCCTCGTCGAGATGCATCACGGCACCGTGGAAGCCCGCAGTCCCGGACCGGGCCAGGGCAGCGAATTCATCGTGCGCCTGCCGCTCGCCCCCGCCATCGACGTCGACGACGACGTGCCCCAGCTGGGACAGGCGCGGCCCACCGCGCCGTTCCACGGCCAGCGCATCCTCGTCGTGGACGACAACCGCGACGCGGCCGACACGCTGGGCCTGCTGCTCGAGGCGGACGGCGCCGAGGTACGTGTCGTGTACGACGGCCGGGCCGCGTTGGCCGCGGCGGAATCGTTCCTGCCGACCAGTGTCCTGCTCGACATCGGCATGCCCGGCATGGACGGTTACGAAGTGGCGCGCCGCTTGCGCCAGGACGAACGCTTCTCCGGCGTGCGCATCGCCGCGCTGACGGGCTGGGGCCAGGACGCCGACCGGCGCCAGACGCGCAACCGCGGGTTCTCGCACCACCTCACGAAACCCGTCAGCATCGAGGACTTGCACCAGATTCTTGCCTGAGACACGAGGAGGGTTGCCGAAACAATAAGTTACAAATATGTGACATATGCCACCCGCATTTACTTCACTGTGTGCGTTAGCGAACGTCAATGTTGCAAGTTGCTGCGTAGACTGATCTCAACGTCAAACGATGTTGGGAGGCAGCGATGGCGTGGATTTCAACAATGGTCAGGTATCTGGGCGTCCTGCGCGAGCCCCAGTTACAACACCCCGAGACGATCTCGGACCTCCCACCTTTCGCGCTACGCCAGACGTTGGAAGCGTTGCTGCGCACAGGTTGGATGAAGACGTTCGAATACGATGCGGACGATGCGTGGGTCGACTACGCGCGTGTCGATTTGCGCCGCGGACGGTCGAAGCTCAGGCTCGAATGGGACCTGGACACAGGCGGCACCGTCGCGGGCCCGCGCGCCATACTGAACGAGCTGCACGTGCTCGATCCTTGGACGCAGATGCGGCATGCGCACTGAGCGGAACCGGTATTGAGCGGCGCGGACACTGAGCGGCGCGGACACTGAGCGGTGCGCGTGCGCCCACGCGGCGCCGATCAGAAGCGCTCGTCCGCGCCCAGGTAACGCCACTGTCCCGGCGGCAATTCGCCCAGCTTGACGCGGCCGATGCGGACGCGCTTGAGGCCGATGACCTTCAATCCGACCATGTCGCACATGCGGCGGATCTGGCGCTTGCGGCCTTCCTTCAAGGTGAAGCTGAGCTGGTCGTCGTTCTGCCAGCGCACCTTCGCCGGGAGCAGGGGCTTGCCGTCCATCCAAAGGCCGTGATTGAGCTTCTTGAGGTCCGCGTCCGGCAGGCGCCCTGGCTTGGTGTACTGCACGCGCACGAGGTATTCCTTCTCGATCGCCGTGTCTTCGCCGATCAGCTGCTTCGCGATGCGGCCATCCTGCGTGAGAACGAGCAGGCCGACGGAATCGATGTCCAGGCGGCCGGCCGGCACGAGCGACTTCAGCTGCGTCGGGTGGAATTGCTCCGGCGATGGATCGTCCGGCCAGCGATTCTCCGGCTTGACGAGCACGACGGCCGGCTTGTAGCCGTCCTCCGCCTGGCCGCTCACATAGCCGACGGGCTTGTTCAACAGGACGGTCACGCGCTTCGCCTGCTGGGCAGCGGCCTGGCGCTCGACGGTGATTTTCTGGTGCGGCAAGACTTTGCTGCCCAGCTCGGACACCACTTGGCCGTCGACGCGGACCCAGCCTTTCGCGATCCACTCGTCCGCCTCGCGGCGGGACGAGAGGCCAAGTTCGGACATGCGTTTGGACAGGCGTACGGGTTCAGTCATGGTCAATCGAAAAACGAATAAATCAATTTAAATCAAATCTTGACGGCGTCCAGCAGCTCGGTCTCCAGCTGCACCTGCACGCGCTGGTTGTTCAGCGCCTGCCCGTCGATGAGGAACACGTCCTCGACGCGCTCGCCGAGCGTCATGATCTTCGCGGTGTGGAGGTTGATGCGGTAGCGCGCCAGCACGTTCGCGATCGCGTACAACAGGCCGTTGCGGTCGTTCGCGCCGATCGACAGCACCCAGAACTGGCCCCGCTCGTCCGGGCGCATGTCCACGGTCGGCGTGATGGGGAAGGTGCGCGACATGCGCGACAGCCGGCCCCGCAGCGGCGGCGTCAGCGGTTCCTGGCGCACGAGCACTTCGCACAGCTCGTGCTCGATCAGGTTGATGATGTCGCGGTAGCTATTGGCGAAATGCTCGTCCGTGATGAGGAATGTGTCGAGCGCATAGCCGTCCTTCGTCGTGTGGATCTTGGCGTCGAGGATGGAAAAATTCTTGCGGTCGAAATAACCGCAGATGCGCGCGAACAGGTCGGGCTGGTCCTTCACGAAGATCGTCACCTGCAGGCCTTCGCCGATCGGCGCCAGGCGCGATTTCACGACGGGCTTGTCGCGCCCCAGCTTGTCGTACAGGCAGCGCGTCTGCCAGGCGATGTCGGACGCGTCGTGGCGCAGGAAATAGGCCATGTCGAGCTGCTTCCACAAGGCTTCGTGCGCATCCGCCGGGAGGCCGAACAGGCGCAGGGTGGCCAGCGCTTCCTGCTGGCGCGCGCGCAGTTCGCGGTCGGCGGACGGCGGCTCGCCGCCGAGCACGCGCAACGTCATCTTGTACAGGTCTTCCAGCAGCTTGGCCTTCCATGCATTCCACACCTTCGGGCTCGTGCCGCGGATGTCGGCCACGGTCAGGAGGTAGAGCGCGGTCAGGTGGCGCTCGTCGCGCACGAGGCGGGCGAACGACTGGATCACGTCGGGGTCGGACAGGTCCTGCTTCTGGGCGACGACGGACATCGTCAGGTGGTGCTCGACGAGGAACACGACGAGTTCCGTGTCCTCGTCGGACAGGCCGTGGTCGCGGCAGAATTCCAGCGCGTCCGTCTTGCCCAGTTCCGAGTGGTCGCCGCCGCGGCCCTTGGCGATGTCGTGGAAGAGGGCGGCCACGTACAGCAGCCAGCGGTCGCGGAAGTTGGCGATCAGCTGGCTGCAGAACGGGTATTCGTGCGCGTGTTCCGTCATCGTGAAGCGGCGCATGTTCCGCACGACCATCATGATGTGCTGGTCGACCGTGTACACGTGGAACAGGTCGTGTTGCATCTGGCCGATGATGCGGCGGAAGTTCGGCAGGTAGCGGCCCAGGATCCCCATGTCGTTCATGCGGCGCAGCGCGTGCACGAGGCCGGCGGGCGCCTGCAGCACGCGCACGAACAACGCGCGGTGCGCCGGGTTGGCGCGGAACGCGTCGTCGATCAGGGTGCGCGCATGCCACAGCGCGCGCATCGTGCGCGCCGTCATGCCCTTGATGTCGGGACGCTCCGTCATCAGCACGAAGATTTCCAGCACGGCCGACGGCGTGGCCTCGAACGTGTCGTCGGCGGCGATGTCGATGAAGCCGCCCACCTCGTTGAAGCGCGGGTTGATCGGCACCGGCTGCGACGGCGTGGGGAACAGGTGCGCCTCGATGTTCTGCAGCAGGATCGTGTTCAGCTGGGTGACGGTCTTCGCGGCCCAGTAATAGCGCTGCATCAGGTATTCGCTGGCGCGGCGCCCGCCCAGGCCCGTGCCCGTCGTCGTGAGGCCGAACGTTTCCGCGATCGCGGTCTGGACGTCGAACACGAGGCGGTCTTCGCGCCGGTTCGTCTGCAGGTGCAGGCGCACGCGGATGTCCTTGAACGCGTATTCCTTTTCCATGAGCTGGCGCGCTTCCTCGCGCGTGATCAGGCCGCGGATGGCGAGCTGGGTCCAGGAATTGCCGAGCCCCGCCGCCTTCGCGACCCACAAGATCACCTGCAGGTCGCGCAGGGCGCCCGGACTTTCCTTGACGTTGGGCTCCAGCGAAAATGGCGTGAATTCATACTTGGCGTGGCGCAGCCGCATCTCGGCCGTCTTGGCCTGGAAGAACGCCTGCGGGTCCATCGCGGCGTCGTAGCGGTGCTGCAGCTCGCTGAACACCGTCAGGCTCCCCGTCACGAGGCGCGCTTCCAGCAGGCTCGTCTGCACGGTGATGTCGGCGGCCGACTCCGTCATGCACTCGTCCACGGTGCGGATGCTGTGGCCGATTTCCAGGCCCAGGTCCCACAGGAGTTGCACGAAGTTTTCCAGCTTCGCCTGCACGATCGCGTCCGGCGGCGTGCCCAGCAGGATCAGGAGGTCGACGTCGGAGCAGGGGAACAGTTCGCCGCGCCCGTAGCCCCCGACGCCCACGAGGGCGGCGTTGGCGGGCAGGCCGGCCGCGTTCCACGCGTCGGTCAGCACGCCGTCGACGCTGTGGCGCAGGCCACGCAGCAGTTTCTCGGGCTTGCCGTTCGCGCGGAACTCGGCGATGACGTGCTGGCGCTCGGCCTTCAGGCGCTGCTTCAGTTGCAGCGGCTGCAGGGGCTGGGGCGGGGCGATGGTGGCGGTGGACATGGCGGCTCGATAGGGACGGCGGAACGCGGCCGGCGCACCGGCCGTACGGGTTGCGGGTCAGGCGGCGACGGCGTCTTTCGGCTGTACGATCGCGGGCGGGGGCGGCGTGCCGGCCGACGTGGTCAGCACCTCGTAGCCCGTCTCCGTCACGAGGATCATGTGTTCCCACTGGGCGGACAGGCTGCGGTCTTTCGTCTTGATGGTCCAGCCGTCCGGCATTTCGCGGATCTCGCGGCGGCCCGCGTTGATCATCGGCTCGATCGTGAAGATCATGCCGGCTTTCAGCTCCTCGCCGGTGCCGGGACGGCCGTAGTGCAATACCTGCGGCTCTTCGTGGAACACCTTGCCGATGCCGTGGCCGCAGAACTCGCGCACGACGGAATAGCCGGCGTTTTCCGCGTGCTGCTGGATCGCGTGGCCGATGTCGCCCAGGTGCGCGCCCGGTTTTACTTTGGCAATGCCCAGCCACATGCATTCGTAGGTGATGTCCGTCAGGCGGCGCGCCAGCTTCGACGGTTCGCCGATGAAGAACATGCGGCTGTTGTCGCCGTGATAACCATCCTTCGTGATCACGGTGACGTCGATGTTGACGACGTCGCCGTTCTTGAGCACCTTGTCGCCCGGAATGCCATGGCAGATCACGTCGTTGACCGAGGTGCAGACGGCTTTCGGGAACGGCGGATAGCCGGGCGGCGCATAGTTCAGCGGTGCGGGAACGGTGCCTTGCACATTGACCATGTATTCATGGCACAGACGGTCGAGTTCGCCGGTCGTGACGCCCGCCTTGACGAAGGGGGTGATGTAGTCGAGCACCTCGGCACCGAGCCGGCCCGCGATGCGCATGCCTTCGATGTCTTCCGGGGTCTTGATGGAGATGGTCATGGTGATCCGTTCTGCAATATGTTCTGTATCGGGCATTATAAGTGATTCAAGGGCAGGCCGGGCCGCCCCCCGCCGGCCGGCCGGCAAGGGGGTGCGCGGAGCGGGAACGTGCGCAAGCTTGAAATTCGTGTCAAATCCCGCTAGAATCTCGGGTTGCTCGTGTTCGTATCGGGCAAGCTCGTGAAAAGCCGTGTTTTGATGGTTTCAAACCACGGTCTCATTTTTAAATCGCGAATGCGGTCGATAAGGGTGCCCGTCAAGGGTGGACTGGCCGTCATTCAAGAACCAACCCTGGAGAATTACAATGTCTGTCACTATGCGCGAAATGCTGGAAGCCGGTGTTCACTTCGGCCACCAGACCCGTTTCTGGAACCCGAAAATGGCGCCGTTCATCTTCGGTCATCGCAACAAGATCCACATCATCAACCTGGAAAAAACCATGGCGATGTACCAGGATGCGATGAAGACCATCAAGCAGATCGCCGCCAACCGCGGCACGATCCTGCTGGTGGGTACGAAGCGCCAGGCCCGCGACATCATCGCCGCCGAAGCGCAGCGCGCCGGCGTGCCGTACGTCGACCAGCGCTGGCTGGGCGGCATGCTGACCAACTTCAAGACCATCAAGACCTCGATCAAGCGCCTGAAGGACATGGAAGCCGCCATCGAGTCGGGTGAAGTCGAGAAGATGAGCAAGAAAGAAGCGCTGATGTTCTCGCGCGAACTGGAAAAGCTGCAGAAGTCGATCGGCGGCATCAAGGACCTGCAGGGCGTGCCGGACGCGATCTTCGTCGTGGACGTCGGCTACCACAAGGGCGCCGTCACCGAAGCCGGCAAGCTGGGCATCCCGGTCATCGGCGTGGTCGACACCAACCACTCGCCGGAAGGCGTGACCCACGTCATCCCGGGTAACGACGACTCGTCGAAGGCCATCACCCTGTACGCACGCGGCGTCGCCGATGCGATCCTGGAAGGCCGTGCGAACGCGTCGAACGAAGTGGTCGAGATGGTCAAATCGGCCGACGACTTCGTCGAAGTTTCCGAGCAAGCTTAAGTTCCGGCGGGCCCTGGCCCGCTGAGCAGTAAAGGGGCGCCGAGCCTAAGATCGAGCGCCCCTTTTTGCAAGCAATTCCTGGACAGATCAACAATTTTGCAAGACGTCGCACCGACGGCTTGCTCCGACATTAGGAGAAATGACATGGCAGCGATTACTGCAGCGATGGTGGGCGAACTGCGCGCGAAGACCGACGCACCGATGATGGAATGCAAGAAGGCACTGAACGAAGCCGAAGGCGACATGGCACGTGCCGAAGAGATCCTGCGCGTCAAGCTGGGCGGCAAGGCATCGAAAGCGGCATCGCGTATCACGGCCGAAGGCGTCGTGACGGCATACGTCGCCGGTAACATCGGCGCGCTGGTGGAAATCAACAGCGAAACCGACTTCGTCGCCAAGAACGACGAGTTCATGGCCATGGCCAACCTGGCTGCCAAGCTGGTCGCCGAGAACAACCCGGCCGACGTCGCCGCCCTGGCCGCGCTGCCGGTCGACGGCAAGTCGTTCGACGACGTGCGTACGGCACTGATCGGTAAAATCGGCGAGAATATGACGGTTCGCCGCTTCCAGCGCTTCGAGACGACCGGCAAGCTGGCGTCGTACCTGCACGGCGCGCGCATCGGCGTGATCGTCGACTACGACGGCGCCGACGAGCAAGTGGGCAAGGACGTCGCCATGCACATCGCCGCGATGAAGCCGGTCTCCCTGTCGGCTGATCAAGTGCCGGCCGAGCTGATCGAGAAAGAGCGTTCGGTTGCTCAGCTGAAAGCCAAGGAAGACGCCGACAAGGCCGTCGCCGAAGGCAAGCAGCCGCAATCGGCCGAGATCGTCGCCAAGCGTATCGACGGTTCGGTGCAGAAGTACCTGAAGGAAGTGTCGCTGTTCAACCAGGCTTTCGTGAAGAACGACAAGCAGAGCGTCGAGCAGATGCTGAAGGCCGCCAACACGACCGTGAAAGCGTTCGTGATGTACGTGGTCGGCGAAGGCATCGAGAAGAAAGTCGACGACTTCGCGGCAGAGGTCGCAGCGCAGATGGCTGCTGCCAAGCAGTAATAAACAGAACGGGCCGCAAGGCCCGTTTTTGTAACCGGTTGTAAGACCGAAGGGCGGGGCAAGCCCCCGCCGGCAGTACCGAACTCGAAACATTCAATGACCACAGGAGCCCCATTCATGACAAAACCAGCCTACCAACGAGTCCTCCTCAAACTGTCTGGCGAAGCGCTGATGGGCGACGATCCGTTTGGCATCAACCGCGCCACCATCGAGCGCATGGTTGCCGACGTTGCGGAAGTGTCGAAGCTGGGTGTGGAACTGGCTGTGGTGATTGGCGGCGGCAACATCTTCCGCGGCGTGGCACCGGGCGCGCAAGGCATGGACCGCGCGACGGCCGACTACATGGGGATGCTGGCCACCGTGATGAATGCGCTCGCGCTGGCCGACGCCATGCGCCAGCAGGGCATCACCGCCCGCGTGATGTCCGCGATCGGCATCGAGCAGGTCGTGGAGCCGTACGTGCGCCCGAAGGCGCTGCAATACCTGGAAGAGGGCAAGGTCGTCGTGTTCGCTGCCGGCACCGGCAACCCGTTCTTCACCACCGACACGGCTGCCGCGCTGCGCGGCTCGGAAATCTCGGCCGAGATCGTCCTGAAGGCGACCAAGGTCGATGGCGTATATACTGCCGACCCGAAGAAGGACCCGCACGCGACCCGCTACGAACAGATCACGTTCGACGAAGCGATCGCCAAGCACCTGCAGGTGATGGACGCCACGGCGTTCGCCCTGTGCCGCGACCAGAAGCTGCCGATCAAGGTGTTCTCGATCGTCAAGCCGGGTGCGCTCAAGCGCGTGATCATGGGCGAGGACGAGGGTACACTCGTACACGTTTAATCAATTTTAGAAAGACAGGAGAGCAGCATGTCCGTCGCTGACGTTAAAAAAAGTGCCCAGGACAAGATGGCGAAATCCATCGAGACCCTGAGAAGCAATCTGGCCAAGGTTCGCACCGGCCGCGCCCACACCGGCATCCTGGACCACGTGATGGTCGACTACTACGGCTCGCCGACCGCGCTGCCGATGGTCGCGAACCTGACGCTGATCGACGCCCGCACCATCGGCGTCCAGCCGTATGAAAAGAAAATGCTGAACGTCATCGAAAAGGCAATCCGCGAATCGGACCTGGGCCTGAATCCGTCGACGTTCGGCGAGATGGTTCGCGTGCCGACGCCCGCGCTGACGGAAGAGCGCCGCAAGGAAATGGTCAAGCTGTGCAAGTCGGAAGCGGAAGACGCGAAGATCGCCGTCCGCAACGTGCGCCGCGACGGCAACGAACAGCTGAAGAAGCTGGTCAAGGACAAGGCGATCTCGGAAGACGACGAGCGCCGCGCCCAGGACGACATCCAGAAAATGACCGACAAGGCCGTCATCGACATCGACAAGCTCGTTGCCGAAAAAGAAAAAGAAGTGATGACCGTTTAAGCCGATACGTATTGCGGCGCCCCCGGGTCGCGGGTATCGTTGTGGACGTCGGACCGGCAGGCTAGGCCTGACCGGTCCGTTCCACCTTTTTCAGTCGCCGTCTTTGCAGTCGTCCGCCGGACGGCGACCGTGATCCTTTGCAGTCTTTTCGCAGTCCATTTATGATTTTCAAAAGTTCGACCACCGCAGTTCCCGAAGCGCCGACGGTGCCGCGCCATATCGCCATCATCATGGACGGCAACGGCCGCTGGGCGACCAAGCGCCTGCTGCCCCGCGTGGCCGGCCACGTCAAGGGCGTGGACGCCGTGCGCAAGATCGTCGAAGCGTGCGTGGAACGTGGCGTGGAATACCTCACGCTGTTCGCGTTTTCCTCGGAAAACTGGCGCCGTCCCGCCGACGAAGTGTCCTACCTGATGGGCCTGTTCGTCACGGCGCTCGAGCGCGAAGTGTCCAAGATGCACGCGAATAACATCCGCCTGAAGGTCGTGGGCGATTTGTCGCGCTTCGCGCCGAAGCTGCAGGACATGATCGCCAACGCCGAGCGCCGCACCGCGAACAACGCGCGCCTCACCGTCACCATCTGCGCCAACTACGGCGGCCGCTGGGACATCATGCAGGCGACGGGCAAGATGGTGGCCGCGAATCCGGGCGTGACCGAGTACACCGAAGAGATGCTGGCCCCGCACCTGGCGATGGCCTATGCGCCCGAGCCCGACCTGTTCATCCGCACGGGCGGCGAAGAGCGCATCTCGAACTTCCTCCTGTGGCAGCTCGCGTATTCCGAGCTGTACTTCACCGACACCTTCTGGCCGGACTTTTCGCCCGAGTCGCTCGACACGGCGATCGCGTCCTACCAGAGCCGGGAACGCCGCTTCGGCCGCACCGGCGAACAAGTCGCCAACAAGGCTAAATAAGGCTGAACCGCTGATGCTCAGAACCCGCGTCGTTACCGCCGTCGTGCTGCTGGCAGTCCTGCTGCCGGTCCTCTACTTCAAAAACTATCTGGCGTTCGCGGTGGTGGCGACGGTGTTCTTCGGCGCCGCCATCTGGGAATGCTTCCGGCTGTTCAACCCGGATACGCACAACGCCCACGTGATCGCGCTGGTCTGGGCCGCCGTCTTCGCGATGGCCGTCATCACGGGGCACACGAACCTGTCGTTCTGGGCCGCGCTGAGCGTGGCGCTGTGGATCGCGCGGTTCGCACCGTCGCTGAAGATCGGCCTGCCGCCGCTGCACACGCCCGCGAACACGCTGCTGTCGCTCGTGTACGCGTTCGCCGTCGTCGGCTGCTTCGCGGCGATCGTGGCCCTGTATTCGCATTCGCCCCTGTTCCTGCTGTCCGTGCTCGCGATCGTATGGGTGGCCGATATCGGCGCGTACTTCTGCGGCAAGGCGTTCGGCAAGCGCAAGCTGGCGCCCTCGATCTCGCCCGGCAAATCGTGGGAAGGCGCGATCGGCGGCGGCATCGCCGTGCTCGTGCTGGCCGGCCTCTCCGTGCAGTTCGGCGGCGACGCCTTCGCGAACACGTTCGCCGCGGCCGTCCAGCATCGCTACGGCTGGCCGGCGCTCGTCGTGGTGCTCGTGCTGATGGTCGCCGCCAGCATCGTCGGCGACCTGTTCGAATCCCAGCTCAAGCGGCGCGCCGGCATGAAGGACAGCAGCAACCTGCTGCCGGGCCACGGCGGCGTGCTCGACCGGATCGACGCGCTCGTCCCCGTGCTGCCGCTCGCCGCGCTGATCGGGGCGCGGCTGTAACACACCAGGTCGTTCGGACAGGGCGGCGCCGCTGCGGCGCCTGCCGTGCCAGAATCCCTTAACGCCATGGGACGACCTTGACAATGGAACGCAACATGCAACGCATCACTATTCTGGGCGCCACCGGCTCCATCGGCGTCTCGACCCTCGACGTGCTCGCGCGTCATCCCGACAAATACCGTGTCTATGCGTTGAGCGCGCACGAACGCGTGGACGCGCTCGCCGCGCAGTGCCGCGTGTTCCGTCCGCAGCGCGCCGTCGTCGGCACGGAACAGGCGGCGGCGCGCCTGCGCGAGCTGCTGGCCGGGCTGCCGATCGACGTCGCCCACGGCGAGGCGGCATTGTGCGAGATCGCGTCCAGCCCCGACACGGACACGGTGATGGCCGCCATCGTCGGCGCCGCCGGCCTCGCGCCCGCGCTCGCGGCCGCGCGCGCGGGCAAGAAGATCCTGCTGGCGAACAAGGAAGCGCTCGTGATGTCGGGCCAGCTGTTCATGGACGCCGTCAAGGAGCACAAGGCGACACTCCTTCCCATCGATTCCGAGCACAACGCGATTTTCCAGTCGCTGCCGGGGACGTATGGACGCTCGCCCGATGCGGCCGGCGTCGCGAAGATCCTGCTGACGGCATCGGGCGGTCCGTTCCTGCAGCGCGCCGTCGAGACGCTGGAAGCCGTCACGCCGGAAGAGGCGTGCAAGCACCCGAACTGGTCGATGGGCCGCAAGATCTCCGTCGATTCCGCGACGATGATGAACAAGGGCCTCGAAGTGATCGAGGCGCACTGGCTGTTCGGCGCGCCGGCCGACCGGATCGAGGTGGTGATCCACCCGCAAAGCGTGATCCACTCGATGGTGTCGTACGTCGACGGCTCCGTGCTGGCGCAGCTCGGGAATCCGGACATGCGCACGCCGATCGCCCATGCTCTGGCGTACCCGGAACGCATCGCGTCCGGTGTGGAGCAGCTCGACCTGACGCAGTGGGCGGCGCTCGCGTTTCACAAGCCCGACTTCGACCGCTTCCCCTGCCTCGCGCTCGCGTTCGACGCGCTGCGGGCGGGCGGCACGGCGCCGGCGCTGCTGAACGCGGCGAACGAAGTGGCGGTGCAGGCATTCCTCGAGCGCCGCATCGGCTTCCGCGACATCGACCGCGTCGTGCGCCGCGTGATGGACGAGAATCCGCATGGCGCGGCCACCAGCATCGCGGCCGTGATGGCCCAGGACGCGCGTGCCCGCGCCGCGGCCGAACGCATCGTGCATGCGTCGTAATACGATTTCGAGCGGGCCCTGACGGGAGAAAGTCATGAACCTGATCCACACCGTGCTGGCGTTCCTGTTGGCCCTGGGACCCCTGATCATCTTCCACGAGCTGGGGCACTACGCCGTCGCGCGGCTGTGCGGCGTGAAAGTGCTGCGCTTCTCGATCGGCATGGGACGCATCGTGTGGTCGCGCCGCTTCGGCCCGGACCAGACGGAATGGGCCATCTCGGCGCTGCCCATCGGCGGCTACGTCAAGATGCTCGACGCGCGCGACCCCACGACGGCGCCGACGAATGACGCCGACCTGCCGCGCGAATTCACGCGCCAGAACGTGTGGAAGCGCATCGCCATCGTGGCCGCGGGCCCCATCGCCAACTTCATCCTCGCCATCGCCCTGATGGCCGCGCTGTTCATGCACGGGAAGGAAGAGCCGGGCACCCGCCTGCGGCCGATGGCGCAGGCGTCCGTCGTGTACCAGGCGGGCGTGCGCGGCGGCGACGTCGTCACCGCGGTCAACGGCCGCCCCGTGCAATCGTGGACGGAGCTGCGCTGGGAACTGGTGCGCGCCGCCATCGACAAGCATGCCGCCGAACTCACGTTGCGTGGCCCCGTGGCCGATTCGGCGCCGTACCGCGCCGTGCTGCCGGCCGACCGCATGGCCGCACTCGACGTCGACGGCGACATCCTCGGCGCGCTCGGCATGCAGATGTGGCGCCCGCGGCCGACGATCGAGAAGGTCCTGCCGGACGGCCCCGCCGCGCGCGCGGGCCTGCGCCAGGGCGACCTCGTGACGGCGATCGACGGCAAGCCCGTCGTCGACGGCATCGCGTTCATCGAGGCCGTGCGCGGCGCGGCCGGCAAGCCGCTGCAGGTCGGCGTGCTGCGCGGCGCGGACCAGGTCGTGCTGCCGGTGACCCCCGACCGCGACCCGCAATCGGGCAAGGGCATCGTGAAGGCGATGATCGCGCAGGCGCCGGAGATGGTGACCGTGCAGGCGGGCCCGCTGGACGCGGTCGCGAAGGGCGCCAAGCGCACGTGGGAGACGAGCGCACTGACCGTCAAGATGATCGCGAAGATGATCGTGGGCGAGGTCTCGCTGAAAAACGTGACGGGCCCGATCACGATCGCGGACGTGGCCGGACAGACGGCACGCTCGGGCGTCGAGCCCTTCCTCGAGTTCATCGCATTCATCTCGATCAGCCTGGGTGTAATGAATCTGTTACCAATTCCCGTTCTGGACGGTGGCCATTTGCTGTATTATTCGCTGGAAGTTTTGACCGGGCGACCCTTGCCCGCGCGGATCGGCGAGATCGCGCAGCGTGCCGGGGTGGGCCTGCTGTTCATGCTGATGGCGCTTGCCGTCTTCAACGACCTGGTGCGACTGCTCTGAACACACGGCACTCCGAAAGTACGCTGCGTCCGCGGCGGGCATCGGAGCGTCCGGCTTAGGTAACGTTGTCCAATGACTGACCCATTGATCTAACCGATGAATTTACAACCCGAACGTTTTGCCCAATCGCGTTTTGCCTTTCCCTCCCGCCGCAGCTTGATCGGCGCCGCCGTGCTGGCCCTCTGTGCCGGCCACGCCGCCGCAGTCGCTCCCTTCGTCGTGAAGGACATCCGGGTCGAAGGCATCCAGCGCACCGAGGCAGGCACGGTGTTCAGCTACCTGCCGGTGCGCGTGGGCGAAACCTTCGATGACGACAAGGGCACGGCGGCGATCAAGGCGCTGTATGCCACCGGCTTCTTCAAGGACATCCGCCTGGAAGAGGAAAACGGCGTGCTCGTGGTGCTGGTCGAAGAACGTCCCGCCATCGCCGCCGTCGAATTCACGGGCACCAAGGAATTCGAGAAGGACATGCTCGTCAAGGCGCTGAAGGAAATCGGCGTCGGCGAGACCAAGATCTTCGACAAGGCCTCCGTCGACCGCGCCGAGCAGGAATTGAAGCGCCAGTACCTGTCGCACGGCCTGTACGGCGTCAAGATCACGACGACCGTCACCCCGATCGAGCGCAACCGCGTGAACATCATGTTCAACGTGGACGAGGGCGACGTCGCCAAGATCAAGCAGATCAACATCGTCGGCAACAAGGCGTTCTCCGACAAGGACCTGCGCGCGCTGCTGCAGCTGAACACGTCCGGCTGGCTCACGTGGTATTCGAAGGCCGACCAGTATTCGAAACAGAAGCTGACGGGCGACCTGGAAGCCATCAAGTCGTGGTACCTGAATCACGGCTACCTGGAAGTGAACGTCGAGTCCACGCAGGTCTCGATCACGCCGGACAAGAAGGACATCTACCTCACCATCAACATCACCGAAGGCGAGAAGTACACCGTCTCCGGCGTCAAGATGGACGGCGAGATGTTCGGCCGCGAGCAGGAACTCAAGAACCTCATCCTGCTGAAGCCGGGCCAGACCTATTCCGGCGACCTGCAGGAAGCGTCGAACAAGCGCATCGCCGACCGCCTCGCGAGCTTCGGCTACGCGTTCGCGAACGTCACGGCGAACCCCGAGATCAACCGCGAGAAGCGCGAAGTCGCGTTCACGTTCTTCGTCGATCCGGGCAAGCGCGCGTACGTACGCCACATGACCATCTCCGGTAACACGATCACGCGCGACGAAGTGATCCGCCGCGAATTCCGCCAGTTCGAGAGCTCGTGGTACGACCCGAACCGCGTGAAGCTGTCGCGCGACCGCGTCGACCGCCTCGGCTACTTCAAGGACGTGACGGTCGAGACGCCGGAAGCGCAGGGCACCAACGATGCCGTGGACGTGAACATCGCCGTCGTCGAAAAGCCGACCGGTAACTTCATGGTCGGCGGCGCGTTCTCGCAGGCGGAAAAATTCACCTTCACCGCGTCCGTCACGCAGGCCAACTTCGCCGGCAGCGGCAACACGGTCGGCATCGAACTGAACACGAGCCACTACAACCGCACGATCTCGTTCGCGCAGACGAACCCGTACTTCACGGACGACGGCATCTCGCGCGCGTTCCAGCTGTACCTGCGCACGTCGCGCCCACCGGCGCTGAACATCGGTTCGTACACCGTGCGCCAGCAGGGCGGCAACCTGACGTTCGGCGTGCCGTTCTCGGAAATCGACACCGTCTACTTCGGCGCGGGCCTCGAACGCACGCGCCTGGAGACGGACGAGAGCTCGCCCACGCTGTACAAGCAGTTCGTGATGCAGAACTCGAAGAACGCGACGGCCAAGGCGACGGGCATTGGCGAGGCGACGACCAACGCCATCCCGCTGACGGTGGCGTGGGGCCGCGATTCGCGCGACTCCGCCATCACGCCGACCCGCGGCCGCTACCAGCGCGCCAACCTCGAGATCGATGCCGTCGGCGACGCCAAGTACTACCGCGTCATCTACGAACACCAGTGGTATCGCCCGATCACGCGCTGGATGACCCTGGCGCTGAAGGGTGAGCTGGACTACGGCGCGGGCCTGGGCGGCCACTCGTACCCGGTCTTCAAGAACTTCTACGGCGGCGGCATCGGTTCCGTGCGCGGCTACGAGAGCTCGTCGCTGGGTGTCGTCGACCCGTACACGTACGACGCCCTGGGCGGCGCCAAGCGCGTCATCGGCAACGCCGAGCTGCAGTTCCCATTCCCGGGCAGCGGCCAGGACCGCTCGCTGCGCTGGTTCACCTTCGCCGACACGGGCCAGATCTACCAGGAGCACGAGCCGATCCGCACGTCGCAGCTGCGCTACTCGGCGGGTATCGGCCTGTCGTGGATTTCGCCGGTGGGTCCGCTGAAGTTGAGTTATGCTAAGCCGTTGAACGCGAAGCCGGGCGACCGCCTGGAGCGCTTCCAGTTCCAGATGGGTACCGGTTTCTGATCGGCCCATCGCCGAGACAAGGATTGCGAAGAATGATGTTGAAAAAATCGTTAGCCTCGTTGCCGCGCAGCCTCGTGCTGGCGCTGTTGTGCGCCGGAGCGATGGCGCAGGCGTCGGCGCAGACCGGCACCAGCCGCATCGGCTTCGTGTACACGGAGCGCCTGATGACCGAGTCCAAGCTGGCCAAGGCGGCGGACGCGAAGCTGCAGTCGGAATTCTCGAAGCGCCAGAAACAGCTCGACGATGCGGTGCAGAAGTACAAGCAGAGCCGCGAGAAATTCGACGACGAAGCGCCGAAACTGTCCGACGTCGACCGCACGAAGCGCACGCGCGAGCTGCTCGACATGGAAAAGGACGTACAGCGTATGCAGCGCGAGTACAACGAGGACCTGTTCCAGCGCAAGAACGAGGAGCGCGCCGCCATCGCGCAGAAAGCCTATAAACTGATCGAGCAGGTGGCCGAGCAGGATCACCTCGACGTCGTGCTGCAGGAAGCCATCTGGACCAGCCCGCGCATCGACATCACCGACCGCATCCTCAAACTGCTCGACAAGTGAGCCGCACGCGGCTCCCCCGATGCCGGCCGGCTTCATGAGCGGCCGGCAATTTTCACTTCTTTTACGGAACGACCACGATGGGCACTCGACTGGGTGATTTGGTCGAACGCTTCGGTGGGCAGCTGGTGGGTGACCCGAACCTCGAGGTTCAGGGCATCGCACCGCTCGACAGCGCCGGCGCTTCGCACATCAGCTTTCTCAGCAACAGCAAACTGCGCGCACTCGCGGCACAAAGCAACGCGGCCGCGCTGATCGTCTCGCCGCTGGACGACGCCACCGTCGCCACCACGTATGCCGGCGCGCGCATCGTCACCACGAACCCCTACGCCTATTTCGCCCGCGCCGCCCAGTACTTCGTCGCGCTGGACGAGTACGTGCCGCCCGCCGGCATCCACCGCAGCGCCGTCGTGGACGAGACGGCGCAGGTCGACCCGACGGCGACCATCGGCCCGAACGCGACGGTGGAGGCGGGCGCCGTGATCGGTGCGGGCGTCCGCATCGACGCGGGCTGCTTCGTGGGCCGCGAGGCGGAAATCGGCGAGGACACGCACCTGTTCGCGAACGTGACCTTCCATGCGCGCTGCAAGATCGGCAAGCGCGGCATCCTGCACTCGGGCGCCGTGATCGGCACCGACGGCTTCGGCTTCGCGCGCGAGAACGGCGTGTACATCAAGATTCCGCAGACGGGCCGCGTGCTGCTGGGCGACGACGTCGACGTGGGCGCCAACACCACGATCGACCGCGGCGCGCTCGACGACACCGTGATCGAGGACGGCGTGAAGCTCGACAACCAGATCCAGATCGGCCACAACTGCCGCATCGGCGCGAACACCGCGATGGCAGGCTGCGTGGGGGTAGCCGGCAGCGCCAAGATCGGCAAGAATTGCACGTTCGGCGGCGCGGCGATGGTGCTGGGCCACCTGGAAATCGCGGACAACGTCCATATCTCCTCGGGGAGCATGGTGTCGCGTTCCGTGCTGGAGCCGGGGCAGTACACGGGCTTCTATCCGCTCGCCAAGAACGCCGAATGGGAAAAGAGCGCCGCCATCGTGCGCAACCTGTCCTCGCTGCGCGAGAAGATGCGCAGCCTGGAAAAACAGATCAAACAACTCACCGAACCATCAGAACAAAAATGACGACCGAATCCACGAACAAAACCCTGGGGATCAACGAGATCAAGGAATACCTGCCGCACCGCTATCCGCTGCTGCTGGTGGACCGCGTGGTCGACTACGAGATCGGCAAGACCATCACCGCCATCAAGAACGTGACCGTCAACGAGGAATTCTTCAACGGCCACTTCCCGCACAAGCCCGTCATGCCGGGCGTCTTGATGATCGAAGCGCTGGCGCAGACGGCCGCGATCCTGTCGTTCATGACCATGAACGTCAAGCCGGACGAGAACTCGGTCGTGTACTTCGTCGGCATCGACAACGCGCGCTTCAAGCGTCCCGTCGAGCCGGGCGACCAGCTCAAGATGGACGTCGAGATCCTGCGCACGTCGCGCGGCATCTGGAAGTACAAGGCCACCGCCAGCGTGGACGGCAAAGTCGCGGTCGAAGCGGAACTGATGTGCACGATCCGCGCGAACGAAAAAGCGGGGCAGTGATGAGCAAGGTCCACCCGAGCGCGATCGTCGACCCGAAGGCGGAGCTGGACTCCACCGTCGAAGTCGGCCCGTACTCCATCATCGGGCCGGACGTGCGCATCGGCGCGGGCACCGTCGTCGGGCCGCACGTCGTCATCGAGGGCCACACGACGATCGGCCGCGACAACCGCATCTTCCAGTTCGCGTCGCTGGGCGCAGCCCCGCAGGACAAGAAGTGGGCCGGCGAGCCGACGCGCCTGGAAATCGGCGACCGCAACACGATCCGCGAATTCTGCACGTTCAATCTCGGCACCGCGCAGGACGCGGGCGTGACGCGTCTGGGCGACGACAACTGGATGTCGGCGTACACGCACCTCGCGCACGATTGCCAGGTCGGCAGCAACACGATCTTCTCGAACAACGCGCAGCTCGCGGGCCACGTGCACGTGGGCGACTGGGCGATCCTGTCCGGCTACTGCGGCGTGCACCAGTTCTGCAAGATCGGCGCGCACGCGTTCATCGGCATGTACACGAGCCTCACGCAGGACGTGCCGCCGTTCGTCCTCGTCTCCGGCAACCCGGCCGAGGCGCACGGCGTGAACATCGAGGGCCTCAAGCGCCGCGGCTTTACGCGCGAGCAGATCAACGCGATCCGCGCCGCGTACAAGCACATCTACCGGTCCGGCCTCACGCTGGAAGAAGCCAAGGCGAAGCTGGCGGAAGAAGAAGCCGCGGCCGGCGACGCCGCGCCGCAGCTGCGCGCCATGCGCGACTTCCTCGACACGACGACCCGTGGCATCGTCCGCTAACACGTCGCTGGCCCTGGTGGCCGGCGAACTGTCGGGCGACCTGCTGGCCGCGCGCCTGATGGCGGGCCTGAAACCGCACCTGCCGGACGTCGCCTTTTCCGGCATCGGCGGCCCGCGCATGCTGGAGCAGGGCCTCGTCTCCGACGTCCCGATGGACACGCTCACCGTGCGGGGCCTGCTCCCGGTGCTGCTGCGCTACCGCGAACTGAAGGGCATCCAGAACCGCCTGCGCGACCGCCTGCTGGCCGAGCGGCCGGCCGCCTTCATCGGCGCCGACTACCCCGGCTTCAACCTCGGCCTGGAAGAGCAGTTGCGCGCGGCCGGCATCCCGACCGTGCACTTCGTCGGCCCGCAGATCTGGGCCTGGCGCGGCGGGCGCATCAAGAAGATCCAGCGCGCCGTGTCGCACATGCTCGTGATCTTCCCGTTCGAGGAAGAAATCTACCGGAAGGCCGGCGTGCCCGTGACGTACATCGGGCATCCGCTGGCGGAGACGATCCCGCTGCGCCCGGACGTGGCGGCCGCGCGCCGCCAGCTCGGCCTGTCGGAAGACGCGAAAGTCGTCACCGTCATGCCGGGCAGCCGCATGTCCGAAATTAAGTACCTGACGGCGCCGTACGTGCGCACGGTGCAGCTGCTGGCCGCGCGCGATCCGGGCGTACGCTTCATCGCGCCGATGGCGGGCGAGCGCCAGAAGGCGTATCTTAAGGAGCTCGTGGCGAAGGCCGGCTTGCAGGACGTGCCGCTGCAGCTCGTCGACGGCGAATCGCATGCGTGCATCGCGGCGGCCGACGCCGTGCTGGCGGCATCCGGTACGGCGACGCTGGAAGTGGCGCTGTTCAAGAAGCCGATGGTCATCGCGTACAAGGTCCTGCAGGCGGAGTGGATGCTCATCAAGAACATGGGCTACCTGCCGTGGATCGGGCTGCCGAACATCCTCGCGCGCGACTTCGTCGTGCCGGAATTTTTGCAGCACGCGGCGACGCCCGAGGCGCTGGCGGACGCCGTCTGGTTCCAGCTGACGGACGAGAATAACCGGGCGAGGCTGCAGGAACGCTTCACCGAGATGCATCACAGCCTGCTGCGCGACAGCGCGCGCGAAAGCGCCCGCGCCGTGCTCGAGATCATAGGCAAAGCATGAGAAAAAAGAAGTTCGATTTCTATCCCGGCCTGCCGACCAGGAACCGGCCGTTCACGCTCGAGGACATCGTCTGCGGCGTGGACGAGGCCGGGCGCGGACCGCTGGCCGGTCCCGTGTTCGCGGCCGCCGTGATCCTCGATCCGGCCCGCCCGATCGACGGCTTGCGCGACTCGAAGAAGCTGACGGAAGCGCGGCGCGACGAGCTGGCCCCGCTGATCAAGGCGCATGCGCTGGCGTGGGCCATCGCCGAGTGCTCGCACACGGAAATCGACACGCTGAACATCCTGCAGGCGACGATGCTGGCCATGCGCCGCGCCGTCGAACAACTGGCGACCGTGCCCACGATCGCCCTCATCGACGGCAACCGCTGCCCGCAGTTCGCGCCGCACATCCGCGCCCACGCGGTGGTGGAGGGCGACGACAAGGTGCACGCGATTTCCGCCGCGTCGATCCTCGCGAAGACGGCGCGCGATGCGGCGCTGGTCGCGCTGCACGCCACGTATCCGCAGTATGCGTTCGACCAGCACAAGGGCTATTCGACGGCGCTGCACCTCGCGCGCCTGCGCGAGCACGGCCCGAGCCCGGTGCATCGGCGCAGCTTCGCGCCCGTGCGTGCGCTTCTCCAGCCCGACCTTATCGAACCCGACCTGTTCGGGGAAACGGCATGAAGAGCATCACGTCGCGCGACAACCCGTTTTACAAGGAACTGAAACACCTCGCCGGCAGCAGCCACGCGCTGCGCAAGGCGGGGCGTTCGCTGCTGGACGGCGTCCACTTGTGCCAGGCGTACCTGGACCTCGTCGGCCAGCCCTTGCACTGCATCGTGTCGGAAGGCGCGCTGGCCAACGAGGAAGTCGCGGCCATCGTCGACCGCGTGACGGCGCCGGCCACGTCGCTGCCGGACGCGCTGTTCGGCGCGCTGTCCCAGGTCGAACACGGCATCCACCTGCTGTTCCTCGTCGAGACGCCGCGGCCGCAGCGGCCTGACGCCCTCGTGCAATCGGCCGTGCTGCTGGACGGCGTGCAGGACCCTGGCAATGCCGGTTCGATCCTGCGCAGCGCGGGCGCGGCCGGGATCAAGCAGGTGTATTGCAGTCCCGGCACGGCGTCGATGTGGTCGCCGAAAGTGCTGCGCGCCGCGATGGGCGCCCACTTCGTGCTGGAGATTTACGAAAACGTCGACCTCGCGGACGTCGTGCGCACGGCGCGCGTGCCCGTGCTGGCGACCAGCGGTTATGCGAGCGAGCGGATCTACGACGTGGACCTGGCACGTCCCGTCGGCTGGCTGCTGGGCCACGAAGGACAGGGCGTGTCGGACGCGCTGCTGAACCTGGCGACGCACCGCGTCGTCATCCCGCACGCGGGCGCCGTGGAATCGCTGAACGTGGCCGCCTGCGCGGCCGTGTGCTTCTTCGAACAGCTGAGGCAACAACACGCCGTTCGCCAGCCATAGACGCCACCGGCCGTTCAGGTTACGCTTCGTGGACGTATCGATGGAGTAGAGATGGACATGGGGCAATCGCAGTTGCAGTCTTTGCATTTCCTGGTGGCGGAAGCCGACCCGGTGCAGCGCCGCGCGCTGATCGAGGCGCTGGGCCAGGTGGGCGCCACGCGCGTCACGGACGTGCCGGACGGCCCGATGGCGCTGCGCACGCTGCAGGCCAGCTTCACGCCCAAGGTGGACGTCGCCATCATCGATCTCGACCTGGGCGGCATGGACGGCCTGGAACTGCTGCGCGCCATCGCCGCATTGAAATCCACGGTGCGCCTGATCGTCGTGGGCGCCCAGCCCGCGAGCGTGCTGTTTTCCGTCGAGAGCCTCGCGCAGGCGCACGGCGTCGACCTGTTGGGCACGATCGCCAAGCCCGTCACGAGCACGAAACTGAAGGCCTTGCTGGACAATTACCAGCCGCCGGGTCGCCCTGCGCCGCCGCCGCCGGGGCCCAGTTTTTCGTTCGCCGAAGTGGGCGTGGGCCTGCAGAAGCGCCAGTTCGAGCCGTTCTTCCAGCCCAAGATCGAATTGGCGACAGGCCAGGTGAAGGGTCTCGAGACGTTCGCCCGCTGGCGCCATCCCGACCACGGCATGCTGGGGCCGTCGTCGTTCATCGGCGCGCTGGAGCAGAACAACCGCATCGACTTCCTCGACTGGACGATGCTGGAAATGTCGGTGGAGCGCTGCCGCCGCTACCACGACCAGGGCATCCCCATCTCCATTTCGCTGAACCTGGCGCCGGAGACGCTCGCCCATCCGAACTTCATCCGCCAGGTGGCGTCGACGATGAAGCGCCACGGCGTGCTGCCCGACTACCTGACGTTCGAGATGACGGAATCGTCGATCCTGAGCTTCGACGCCGACTTCATCGAACGCCTCGTCCGGCTGCGCATGCTGGGCTTCGGCCTCGCCATCGACGACTACGGCACGGGGCGCTCGAACCTGCAGATCCTCGCGCGGATCCCCTTCTCGGAACTCAAGATCGACCGCTCGTTCGTCGACGGCGCGTCGAAGAAGCGGCCGCTGGGCACCGTACTGAAATCGTGCCTCGGATTGGCGCACAGCCTCGACCGCATGTCCGTCGCCGTCGGCGTCGAGACCCGGCAGGACTGGGACTTCCTGCAGGACCTCGGCTGTACGTACGCGCAGGGCTACCACATCGCCAACCCGATGGCGGCGGACGAATTCCCCGGGTGGCTCGAGGACTGGCGCCAGTTCTTCTGAATGGACGGTTCCGCACCGCCCACCGCCGCCACCGCCACCGCGCAGCATGCGCGCGGGACTTACCGCCATCCGTATCCCGGCCTCGTTGGACGCCTGATCGAGCGCGTGCTGAACGCGCGCACGCTCGCCCGCGTGCGCCTTGCCCTGTTTGCGCGCCTGCCGTTTCCCGTCTTGCGCAGCGACGTCGCCGACGTCGTCTACGTCACGTGGATGGTCGATGCGCGCGCGGCCGCGGCCTTGCTGCCGGCCGGATTGCGCTTGTGGACCCATGAAGGGAAGACGCCGCTGACGGCGCTGACGTACCGGCACGGCCATTTCGGCCCTGCGCTGGCGGGCCCGTTGCGGCGCTTGTTCCCGTCGCCGCTGCAGAGCAATTGGCGGCTGTACCTGGACGGCCCGCTGCCGCCGGGCGCGCCCCCGCAGACGGTCTGGTTCCTGGAAAACATCATCGACAACGGGGCCTATGTCGCGGCCACGCGCCTGTTCAGCGACATCATGCAGACGCATCGGCCCGCGCATTTTTCGCACGGCCCGCGTGGCGATGGTTACGCGACGCGGATCGAGCCGGGTGCCGGCAGCGCGCCGTCGCTCGCGTGCACGGTGGCGCAGGCCGTGCGGCCCGTGCTGCCGCCGGAGTTCGCCGCCGCGTTCGCGAGCTGGGACGCGGCCGTGGCGATGCTCGCGTGCCAGGACGCGGCGCTGGGCTGGTCGGCGCGGCTCGGCAAGCTCGTGCTGTCGCACATCGACCTGCCGATTCCGCTCGATGTGGTGCTGCCGCTCGTGCCGGTGGAGCCCATTGCGTGTTCGCTGCTGGATGCGCTGCCGGCGGCGGGCGAGCCGCTGTGCTTCCTCGTGCCGCAAGTCCAGTTCAAGGTCTTGTCGGAGCAGGTGCTGGCGTAGGGTGGACGGCTGGGCCGTCCGCGCGGAGATACGCGATATCGGATATGTCGCGTCCTTGCCGGCGGACGTTGAACGCGTGGACGGGGAACCCGTCCATCCTACGTTTAATATTCGCGGCGGTCCGGCTTGATCTCCTGAAGGATGGTCGTCGAAATCTCCTCGATCGACTTCGTGGTCGACGATAGCCAGCGGATGCCTTCGCGCCGCATCAGCTGCTCGGCCTCGTTCACCTCGTAGCGGCAATTCGCCAGCGACGCGTACTTGCTACCGGCACGCCGCTCGTTCCGGATCTCGGACAGGCGTTCCGGCGAGATGGTCAAGCCGAAAATCTTGTGCTTGAACGGCGGCAGCGCCGACGGCAGCTTGCCGCGCTCGAAATCGTCCGGGATCAGCGGATAGTTCGCCGCCTTGATGCCGTATTGCATGGCGAGATAGAGGCTCGTCGGCGTCTTGCCGGACCGGGACACGCCCACGAGGATCACGTCCGCATCCGCGAGGTTCTTGTGCGACTGGCCGTCGTCGTGCGCCAGCGAGAAATTGATGGCCTCGATGCGGTTCTTGTATTCCTCCGTGTCGACGACGTTGTGGATGCGTCCGATCGTGTGCGTCGACTTCACCCGCAGCTCCTGCTCGAGCGGGGCGACGAACGTCTGGAACAGGTCCATGTGCATGCCCTGCGCGGCGCGGATCACGGCCGACAGGTCGTGCTTGACGAGGGTGGAGAACACGATGGGGCGCTGGTTGTCGGCGATGGCGACGTCGTTGATGCGGCGCGCGGCCTCGTAGGCCTTCTCGATCGTGTCGATGAAGGGCAGGCGGATCTGGCGGAAGCGCATCTCGAACTGGCTCAGCACCGCGTGGCCGAAGGTTTCCGCCGTGATCCCGGTGCCGTCGGAAACGAAGAACACGGTGCGGGCGGTGGTCGGACTGTCTGGGGTGCTCGGGTGGGACATGATGTTTTTTTGTATAGAGAATGACAAAGTTGCAGCCCTAGGGCTGTGTAACCCAGTCGCACGGGGTAAAATGCTCGGCAACTGGTTTTGATTGTGCTGTACGACGCCAAGAATAACAAGAAATCCCCCGCAAACCCGACCAGCCTGCCGCGCGAAGCCGGCCAGGAGCGCAGCCGTGTCCCGCACGGCAACGCCCGGCCAGCCGCCGCCGCCTCGCCAGGCTCTGTCGTCACCGGGACGTCGGCAGCCAGCCGTACAGATTTCCATCATCAAAAAGGTGTTTTACCATGACTAACCTGTCGAATGCAGTACTGAAGGCGCCCGACCCGGCGGCCGAAAGCGTGTACGTCGCCTCGTTCGAGACCCTGCGCATGACCGACGTCGAATCCGTCGGCGGCAAGAATGCGTCGCTCGGCGAGATGATCAGCCAGCTGGCCGAAGCCGGCGTGCGCGTGCCGGGCGGCTTCGCCACGACGGCACAAGCCTTCCGCGACTTCCTGAACCACAGCATCGATGGCGGCCCGTCCTTGGGCGACCGTATCGCCACGCGCCTGGAAGGCCTGGACATCGACGACGTCCGTTCGCTGGCCGCAGCCGGCGCGGAAATCCGCCAGTGGATCGTCGACACCCCGTTCCAGCCGCGCCTGGAACAGGAAATCCGCAGCTTCTACGACCGCCTCGTGGCCGACTCGGACACGGAAGTGTCGTTCGCCGTGCGCTCGTCCGCGACCGCGGAAGACTTGCCGGACGCCTCGTTCGCGGGCCAGCAGGAGACGTTCCTGAACGTCGTCGGCATCGACAACGTGCTGGAAGCGATGAAGCACGTGTTCGCGTCGCTGTACAACGACCGCGCCATCTCGTACCGCGTCCACAAGGGCTTCACGCACGCGGAGGTGGCGCTGTCGGCCGGCGTGCAGCGCATGGTCCGCTCCGATACGGGCGCGGCCGGCGTCATGTTCACCATCGACACGGAATCGGGCTTCCAGGACGTCGTGTTCGTCACGTCGAGCTACGGCCTGGGCGAGACCGTCGTGCAGGGCGCCGTGAACCCGGACGAGTTCTACGTGCACAAGCCGATGCTGGCACAGGGCAAGAAGCCCGTGATCCGCAAGAACATCGGCTCCAAGCTGATCAAGATGGAATTCACGAAGGAAGCCAAGGCCGGCCGCTCCGTGCAGACCGTCGACGTGCCGGTCGAGCAGCGCAACCGCTACTCGCTGACGGACGACGAAGTGGTCGAACTGGCCAAGTACGCCGTCATCATCGAGAAGCACTATGGCCGCCCGATGGACATCGAGTGGGGCAAGGACGGCCGCGACGGCAAGCTGTACATCCTGCAGGCGCGCCCGGAAACGGTGAAGTCGCAGCAGAAGGCGACGGATTCCCAGCAGCGCTTCAAGCTGAAGGGCACGGGCACCGTGCTGACGTCCGGCCGCGCCATCGGCCAGAAGATCGGCGCCGGCCCGGTCCGCGTCATCAACGACCCGTCCGAAATGGAACGCGTGCAGCCGGGCGACGTGCTCGTCGCCGACATGACCGACCCGAACTGGGAACCCGTCATGAAGCGCGCCTCCGCCATCGTGACGAACCGCGGCGGCCGCACGTGCCACGCGGCGATCATCGCCCGTGAACTGGGCGTGCCGGCCGTCGTCGGCTGCGGCGACGCGACGGAGACGCTGAAGGACGGCACGTTCGTGACCGTGTCCTGCGCCGAGGGCGACGAAGGCCGCATCTACGACGGTCTGCTGGAAACGGAAGTGACGGAGACGGCGCGCGGCGACCTGCCGAAGATCCCGACCAAGATCATGATGAACGTCGGTAACCCGCAGCTCGCATTCGACTTCCAGTCGATCCCGAACGCCGGCGTGGGCCTGGCCCGCCTGGAATTCATCATCAACAACAACATCGGCGTGCACCCGAAGGCCATCCTCGAGTACCCGAACATCGACAACGACCTGAAAAAGGCGGTGGAGTCGGTCGCCCGCGGCCACGCGTCGCCGCGCGCGTTCTACGTCGACAAGCTGGCCGAAGGCGTGGCGACGATCGGCGCCGCGTTCTGGCCGAAGCCCGTCATCGTGCGCCTGTCCGACTTCAAGTCGAACGAGTACAAGAAGCTGATCGGTGGCTCGCGCTACGAGCCGGACGAGGAAAACCCGATGCTGGGCTTCCGCGGCGCCGCGCGCTACCTCGCCGAGGACTTCGCCGAGTCGTTCGAGATGGAATGCATGGCCATGAAGCGCGTGCGCGACGAGATGGGCCTCACCAACGTCGAGATCATGATCCCGTTCGTGCGCACCTTGGGCCAGGCCGAGAAGGTCATCGCCCTGCTGGCGAAGTACGGCCTGAAGCGCGGCGAGAACGGCCTGCGCGTGATCATGATGTGCGAAGTGCCGTCCAACGCGATCCTGGCCGAGCAGTTCCTGCAGTACTTCGACGGCTTCTCGATCGGCTCGAACGACCTCACGCAGCTCACCCTGGGCCTCGACCGCGACTCCGGCATGGAGCTGCTCGCGAAGGACTTCGACGAGCGCGATCCGGCCGTGAAGGCGATGCTGTCGATGGCGATCAAGGCTTGCCGCGCGCAGGGCAAGTACATCGGCATCTGCGGCCAGGGGCCGTCCGACAATCCGGACTTCGCCGTGTGGCTGGTGGAGCAGGGCATCGAGTCGATGTCGCTGAACCCGGACTCCGTGATCGACACGTGGCAGAAGCTGGCGTCGCTCTGATCTCCTGAGCGTCCAATGAAAAACCGCTGCTTCGGCAGCGGTTTTTTTATGTGCGGTGTGCGTGCACTACGCGCGCGCCGTGGCCTGGTCGCCGGCTGTGGCGTGCAGGCGGTCGAACGCCCGCTGGAATTCGTCGAGCTGGCGCGCGAACGGCGGCGGTGCGAGCGGGCGCAGGCGCGCAAGGAGCGCTTCGCCGTCGGCGACGCGCTGCGTGTCCAGGCAAGCGCGCAACAGGCTGAAGCCGGCCTGCGGGCCGTGCATCGCCGGCTCGTAGACGGGCCCCACGAGCGTGACGACGAGCCCCGTGTGGCCGTGGCGGGCCAGGTCGGCGGACATCGTCGTCAGCGCGCTGCCGTCGACGTCGGCCGCGGCCAGCACGGCCGTGTACTCGTCGCGCGCCGCCGGCAGGTCACCGGCCGCGAGGTGGTGGCGGGCCAGAATGAGTCGCGCGCGCCAGCTGCCGGGCAGGGCGCACGCGTCGCGCAGCGCGTGCAGGAAGCCGCCCTCTCCGGCGCGCTCGCGCTCGATGGCGAGCCAGCCGTTCAGCGCGCGCTCGTAGTTCGGGTCGAGCCGGACGGCGCGCCGCAACAGGTCGGCCGTGGCCGCCGTGTCGCCGCGGTAATGGCTGACCTTGGCGAGGTTCGTCAGCAGCACGGCCGTCTCGCCGGCGACCCGGATGCCGGCCCGCAGCACGGCCTCCGCGTCGTCGGGCCGGCCGCTTTCCAACAGGACGATGCCGTGCGTGGCGTGGCTCCGTTCCGGCAGATCGTCGATCTCGACGAGACGCGCGGCCGACGTCATCAGCTCCGGCGCGAACCCGTCGGCCAGCGCGGCCATGATGGTGCCGTACAATGCATCCGGTGTGTTCCACTGCTGCTTGAGGCGCGGGTGCAGCACCCGGTCGCGCCATTCGTCCCGGGGCATCGCCGTGTGGCGGGCGTGCTCACCGGCGACCGCGATCGCGTCGTGGGCGGCGGTGCGCCGCATGGCGGGCGGACGGGTGCGGAACGCGGCGAACAGGCGTTGGAACATGGCGGTCTCCGTTGAGCAATTTCAGTGGGGGCAATGCAGGCATTATCAAATTCATTTCCACTTGGAAATTGATCTTCCCTGGTGATGACCTCGTTTTGCGATATCGGTCAATGCCGGGATACCGGAGCATACGCTTGGCTTGCGCATAACAACATTAACATTTGGTAAAGATGTCTTGTGTCATCGACAATGATGTCCGGTGCGGGCGGCACGACGGCACGCCATCAAATGTTGAGGCATGAGCAATAAACTTGGACGCTAGCCGGAAAAACGTTACACTTTGGCAAAACTCAACCCCGATGGAGATTGTCGATGAAACGTTTGGCTTTGATGCCGGTGTTAATGTGCCTGCTGTCGATGGGCGCCGCCCGCGCCGCCGAGCCGACCTTGTGCAAGTCCCTGTGCGACAGCGAGCGGCGCGAATGCCGCGCGAACATCCAGGAGCTGGCGTCGGACCGTAGCGAGGATTTGATGCCCGAGAAAAACCCGATGGCCCGCGCGGCGCAGCATGAGGTGGCGACGCCGGCGTCGCAGGCGATCGAAAACGCCGGCACGCAGGGACGCCGTCTCGGGCACGCGGGACAATGCGACGCGAGTTACCTGCGCTGCACGCGCGCGTGCGCGGCGCCGCAAGCGTCATCCGTCCTGACGCCGGAAGCGGCCCGCCGCAACCAGCAGGGCCGTTGACGCTGCGTGCAGACGCAGTAGACTGGCACTGACGATCCGACCACGGAGGAAACCATGGCTGACTGGATGGACTGGCTCGTAGCGGCCGGCGTGCTCGTGATCCTGGAGCTGTTCACCGGGACGTTTTATCTGCTGATGATCGCCATCGGCCTCGCGGCCGGCGCGCTCGTCGCGCTGGCCGGCCCCGGCGTGCCCGCGCAGGCGATCGTCGCCGCCGTCGTCGGCGTGCTCGCGACGGGATTCCTGCACCGGTCGCGCTTCGGCCATCCGGCGCGCACCGATGCCCAGCGCGACCGCAACGTCAACCTGGACATCGGCCAGCGCGTCACGGTGCCCGCCTGGGACAACGGCCGCGCGCGCGTCATGTACCGCGGCGCCTTGTGGGACGTGGAGCTGACGCACGGCGTCGCGCCGCATGCGGGCGAGTTCCGCATCGTCGAAGTGCACGGCAGCCGGCTCGTGGTGGGGAATCCATGACGAAGGCGCACGTGCGCATCCTGCTGCTCGCCGCCATGCTCGTGTACGGCGTCGTCGACGCGCGCGCGAAGACGTCGGGCGTCCAGGCCAACGGCTGGATCGTCCTGTCCACGGTGCTGTTCAGCTTCCTGATCTTCAGCTGGTATCGCCTCGACAGCGACGCGCGCCTGTACCGGCGCACCGTCCTGCTCAACATCGGCATCGTCATGGCCGCGATCGTCGCCGTGCCGTACTACCTCGTGCGCAGCCGCCCGGCCGGGCAGCGCGGTGCGGCGCTGCTGCGGCTCGCCGGCTTCTGGCTGCTGATGATCGCCGCGGGTGTGGTCGGCGGCACAGTCTACCTGGCGTTCGCCCCTGGCGCCGCCTGAACTTCTTCCGCCCTTTGAAAGGACAACCATGGGATTCTCGTTCGGAACCGTCGCGCTGGTGATCTTCATCGTCGCCCTGGTCTTCGTGTTCAAGACCATCAACGTCGTGCCCCAGCAGCATGCGTGGGTCGTCGAACGGCTCGGCAAATACCACGCCACCCTGGCACCGGGCCTCAACATCGTCGTGCCGTTCATCGACCGCGTGGCCTACAAGCACAGCCTGAAGGAGATCCCGCTCGACGTGCCGCCGCAGGTGTGCATCACGAAGGACAACACGCAGCTGCAGGTGGACGGCATCCTGTACTTCCAGGTGACGGACGCCATGCGCGCATCGTACGGCGCGTCGAACTACATCCAGGCCATCACGCAGCTCGCGCAGACGACGCTGCGCTCCGTGATCGGCCGCATGGAACTCGACAAGACGTTCGAAGAGCGCGACCACATCAACACGACCGTCGTCAACGCGATCGACGAATCGGCCGCCAACTGGGGCGTCAAGGTGCTGCGCTACGAAATCAAGGACCTCACGCCGCCGGCCGAGATCCTGCACTCGATGCAGCGCCAGATCACGGCCGAGCGCGAGAAGCGCGCGCTGATCGCGGCATCGGAAGGCCGGCGCCAGGAAGCCATCAACATCGCGACCGGCGAGCGCGAAGCCTCGATCGCCCGCTCGGAGGGCGAGAAGCAGGCCGCCATCAACCGCGCGCAGGGCGAGGCCGCCGCCATCATCGCGCTGGCCGACGCCAGCGCCAGCGCGCTGCGCGAGGTCGGCGAGGCGATCCGGTCGCCGGGCGGCATCGACGCCGTCAACCTGCGCGTGGCCGAGCACTACGTCGACGCGTTCGGCAAGCTCGCGAAAACGAACAATTCCATCATCGTCCCCGCCGACCTGGGCGACATGAGCGGCCTGATCGCATCGGCCCTCACCATCGTGAAGTCGCAGAAGGCGTAACGGGTGCGGGTGGTCGTCGTCACCGGCGCGTCGGACGGCATCGGCGCCGAGATCGCGCGCCAGCTCGCGGCGCGCGACGGCAGCGCCGTGGCCCTCGTGCTGGCTGCGCGCGACGAGGCGAAGCTGGACGCCGTGGCCGCCGCCTGTGCGCGCCACGGCGCAGAAGCGCTTGCCGTGCACACGGACGTCGCCGACCCGGCGCAGTGCCGCGCGCTGGTCGCCGCGGCGGTCGAGCGCTTCGGCCACATCGACGTCCTCGTGAACAACGCGGGCCGCTCCGCGCACGCGCTGTTCGAGGACGTGGCCGACCTGCGCTGGTACGAAGACCTCATGCGCGTGAACCTGTGGGGCGCCGTCTGGTGCACGCAGGCGGCACTCCCATACCTCAAGGCGAGCCGGGGCAGCGTCGTCGCCGTGTCGTCGCTCGCGGGCCTCGTGGGCGTGCCGGGCCGCACCGCGTACAGCGCGTCCAAATTCGCCATGACGGGCTTCTTCGAAGCGCTGCGCGCCGAGCTGAAACGGGCGGGCGTTTCGGTGACGGTCGCATATCCGGGCGTCGTCGACACGCGCATCCGCTACCGCGGCTACAACGCGGCAGGACAGCCGATGGGCTACAGCGGCTTGCGCGAAGAGGGCGCGATGACCGTCGAGGAATGCGCGCGCCTGATCATCGCCGGCATGGACGGGCGCCGACGCGAAGTCGTGATGACGCTCAAGGGCAAGCTTGGCCGGATCCTTAAGCTGGTCGTTCCCGGCCTGGTCGAACGCATCGCCCTGGCCGCTCTCAAGGACGACGTCAAACCGCGCTGACGGAGGGCTTCCGCGGCGCGCAAGGAGCCGCGATGAGCCATCAGCGTGTCGTGTTGTGGGTGATGGTCCTGATGGCCGCGACGGGCTTGCTGGATGCGAGCCACGCCGACGATGCGGCGCAGCTGCACCTCGCGGTGGGCATCGCCGTCAGCTATCTGTGCTTCCGGTGGTACCGCGGCGACAGCGATGCGCGCGGCTACCGGCGGTCGCGCTGGCTCAGCGTTGCCCTCGTCGCGTTCACGGTGGCCACGATCCCGTACTACCTCGTGCGCAGCCGGCGCGACGGCGAACGGGGACAGGCGCTGCTTGCGTACGCGGCCTATCTCGCGGCGGCGGCGTTTGCCGTGTGGGTCGGCATGGCCGTCCACATCGGGCTCGCCTAGCCTGTCGGCCTGGCGCGTTTAATTCTCCATTAAGCCTGCCCCCGCCGAAGCCGCGTATAACACCTCGAAGCACGGCACAACACAACCAAAGCGGGGTCCTGAATGAAGAATTGGGTGCGTAACAACAAAGGTTTCCTGGCGTTTCTCGTCCTGTTCGGTGTGTTCCGCACGGCCGTGGCGGACTGGAATCCGATCCCGTCCGCGTCGATGCATCCGAACCTGCTGGAAGGCGACGTCGTACTCGTGAACCGCCTCGCGTTCGACCTGAAGGTGCCGCTGACGGACGTCGTGCTCGCGCACCTGGGCGAACCGCACCGCGGCGACATCGTCACGTTCCGCTCGCCGCGCGACCGCACGCTGCTCATCAAGCGCGTCGTCGCGCTGCCGGGCGACGTCGTCGAGATGCGCAACGAACGCCTGTACATCAACGGCCGCGGCGCCGACTACCGCGTGCTGGAGCAGTCGGTCGATTCCATTGGCGGCACGGCGATGCCCACGGTGCAGCTGGCCGAATCGTGGGACGGCAAGGCGGCGCAGCCGCGCCGCCACATCCAGATCATCCCGGACGTGACGGCGCCGCGCACGTTCGGCCCCGTCACCGTGCCGCAGGGCGAATACCTGATGCTGGGCGATAACCGCGACAACAGCGCCGACTCGCGCGTGATCGGCCTTGTGCCGCGCAAGCTTCTCGTGGGCCGCGCCGAGCGCGTGCTCGTCTCCGCCGACTACCAGGGCAACTGGATGCCGCGCACGGAACGTTTCGGCATGTCGCTGTACCGCCAGGACTGATTCTCCATCGCGTGCGCGCAGGCGGCACTGGCTGCGCCTGCGTGCCCTCGGTATGTGCGCGCGCCGCCGCCGGATAACCGCGGCGGCGCGCCGGGACGGTTCTTGCAATACCCGCTACAATTTCGTCTTCGGACGCTCGCATGGTGCAGTGCCGATGTTCCAATCAAGGCATGCATATGCAAAGACTCCTCACCGTCATCCTCGCCTGCCTCGGCATGGTGGGCGCCCTCGCGATCGACACCTATCTGCCGTCCATTCCCGCCATCGGCCGCGCGTTCGACGTGGGCCCCGTGGCCGTGCAGCAGACGCTGTCGGTGTTCCTGTTCATGTTCGCGTTCATGATGCTGTTCTACGGCACGCTGTCCGATTCGTTCGGCCGCCGTCCCGTGATCATGGTCGCGCTGACGATCTACACGCTGGCGTCCGCCGGCGCCGCGCTGGCGCCCACGTTCGGCTGGCTGCTGCTGTTCCGCGCGCTGCAGGGCATGTCGGCCGGCGCCGGTTCCGTCATCGGCCAGGCAATCGTGCAGGACCGCTTCAGCGGCGCCGACGCGCAGCGCATGATGTCGCACATCATGATGGTGTTCGGTCTCGCGCCCGCGATCGCGCCCGTGCTTGGGGGCTGGCTGCACGTGACGTTCGGCTGGCGCGCCACGTTCGTGTTCCTCGCGGTGTTCGGCACCGTGATGCTGCTCGCAAGCTGGCGCCTGCTGCCGGAAAGCCTGCCGCGCGAAAAGCGGCACGCGTTCCACGGCGTCGCGATCGCGCGCAACTACCTGAAGGTGCTGGGGCATCCGCAGTTCGTGCTGCTGTCGCTGTCCGTGGGCCTCGCGTTCGGTGGTCTTTCCCTGTACATCGGCTCCGCCGCGAATTTCGTGATGGTGATCCTGCACCTGCCCGAGACGGCGTTCGCGTGGATGTTCATTCCCCTGATCAGCGGCATGGTGATCGGCTCGGCCTGGGGCGGCAAGCGCGCAGCGCGCATCCCCGCGCCGCGCATGCGTGCGATCGGCTTTGTCACGATGCTGGTCGCGTGCGTACTGAATGTGGGTTATACGGCGCTCGCGGGCGATGCCGTCGCCGTGCCGTGGGCCGTGCTGCCGCTGATGGTCTACACGTTCGGCCTCGCCGTGGCGATGCCCGCGATCCAGGTGGGCGCGCTCGCGCTGTTCCCGGACAACCGCGGCCTCGCGTCGTCGATGCTCGCGTTCATCCAGATGATGTCGTTCGCGCTCGTCTCCGGCCTCGTTGCGCCGCTGCTGTTCGACAGCGCGTTCAAGCTCGCGTGCGGCGTGGCCGTGGGTCTCGTCGCCAGCTTCCTGGCCTGCCAGCTGGGGATGGCGCTCGCGCGCGGCCGAGTGGCGACGGCCTGAGCTGGCGCGCACGGCCGGCCGCGGACCCGATGATGTATATTGCCGGGATTGTCCACCGATCGTCGGCCATGCGCACTTCGCTTCGCATCTTCGTTTTCCGCCTGCTGCAGGCCGGCCTCGTCGCCGTGGTCGCGTGCGCGCCGGCCGCGGCGGATGTCCGGGCCCAGGTGGCGCAGGCGGAAAAGCTTGCGGACACCGACCCCGCCGCAGCGCTGCGCCAGCTCGACGCGCTCGCAGCAAAGGCGCGCGGCCGCTCCGAACGCGACCTGCTGGACGCGGAGGCGGCGCGCTGCTGGCTGCTGGCATACACGGAGCCTGCGCGCGCCATCGACCTCGCCGCCGCCTTGCTCGCCGACCCTGCCAACCATGACGCTCCGTATGTGCACGTGTGCCGCGGCTATGCTTACGAACGGTCGCAGCGCGTCGACGACGCGCTGGCCGAGTACGATCACGGCATCGAGCAGGGTCGCCGGACCGGCGACGACGCGGCCGTCGCGCGCGCCCTCGCGCTGCGCGGCGAGCAGCGCCACGTACGCGGCCTGTACGGCGATGCGATCGCCGACCTGCAGGAGGCGTACGCCATCGAACACCGCCTGGGCAACCGCGGCAACGAAAGCTATGTGCTGAACGCGCTGGCGAACCTGTACGGCGACGCCAACGTGCGCGACTTCGACGCCGCGCTCGACACGTACGCGCGGCTGCTGGCCGAGCATGAACAGGCGGGAAGCGAGCGCGAGCAGGCTACCGCGCACTTCAACATCGGCAGCACGCTCGAGAACATCGGCGACCTGGCTGGAGCCCGCAGCCACTTCGCCACCGCGCTGCGGCTGGACGAGGCGCGCGGCGCGGCCGCGGAGGAGATCGCCGAAGACAAGCGCGCGTACGGCGTCATCCTGTCCAAGTCGGGCGACCATGTGCACGCGCTCGCGCTGCTGGGCAAGGCGGCCACGCTGCTGCAGGTCCATGCGCCGGGCGACGCGGACGCCGTCGCGACGCTGCGGCTGTCGCGCGGCGCCGCGTACCGGCGCGCGGGCCGCCCGCTCGATGCGCTGGTCGACCTGGAAGCGGCACGCCGCTATTTCGCGGCCGGCGCCAACATGCGGTTCCTCGTCAAGGTCCACGAAGAGCGTGCCCTCGCGTTCGCGCAGGCCGGCGATTGGCGCGCCGCGTACGGCGCTCAGCGCGCGATGGGCGAGGCGCAGCGCGACATCGAGAAGCAGACGCAGGACGAACGCACGGCGCGCCTGCGCGTGCAGTTCCAGTCCGAGCAGGCGCGCCTGCGCAACGCGGAGCTGCAATACCAGAACACGCTGCAGCGGCGCGACCTCGACGCCGCGCGCCACATACGGCGCTGGCAATACGTCGCGCTCGGCGCGTGCGCGGGACTGGTCGTGATGCTCAGCATCGTGGCTGTGCGCCAGCGCCGCTTCAGCCGGCGCATGCGCGACCTCGCGCTGACGGACGAATTGACCCGCCTGCCGAACCGCCGCCACTTCATGGCGCTCGCCGACGAGGCGTGCGCACGGAGCGGCCCGCTGGCACTGGCCGCGCTCGACATCGATCACTTCAAGCGCATCAACGACCGCCACGGCCACGCGGCCGGCGACGTCGTGCTGCAGCGGGTCGCGCACGCGCTGCGTGTGGCGCTGCGGCCGGGCGACGCGATCGGCCGCACGGGGGGCGAGGAATTCCTTGCGCTGCTCGTCGGCGCGACGGAAGACGATGCGGTGGGTGCGGCGGAGCGGCTGCGGGCAGCGGTCGGGGACATCGATTGCGCCGGCCTGCCGGCAGGCGTGCGGCCCAGCATCAGCATCGGCGTCGCGGCTTGGCTCGGCCCGGACGACACGCTCGACGCGCTGTGCCGGCGCGCGGACGCGGCGCTGTACGCCGCGAAGGAGGGCGGCCGCAACCGCGTGGAGCTGGCCGCGGCCTGACGGTGGGCGCCGCTCAGCGGCGGTGTTGCTTCATCGCCTTGTCGACTTCGCGCTTGGCGTCGCGGTCCCTCTCGGTGTCGCGCTTGTCGTGCTGCTTCTTGCCCTTCGCGAGGCCGACTTCGCATTTCACGCGGCCGCCCTTGAAGTGCAGGTTGAGGGGAACGAGGGTGTAGCCGGACCGCTCGACCTTGCCGACGAGCTTGTCGATCTCGGCCTTGTGCAGCAGCAGCTTGCGGGTGCGCAGCGCTTCCGGATGGCTCCAGGCCGACGCCGTCGTGAGGGCGCTGATGTGGGCGCCGAACAGGTACAGCTCGCCGTTGCGCACGACGACGTACGCTTCCTTGATTTGCACGCGGCCGTCGCGGATCGCCTTCACTTCCCACCCTTCCAGCACGAGGCCGGCTTCGTAGCGGTCCTCGATGAAGTAGTCGAAAAAGGCTTTTTTATTGTCAATAATACTCATGAAATCGCTAATTTGCGCGCGTCGGTTAAACTATCGTTGAAAATGCAACGTAACCAACATCATAACAAACGGTTGACCAATGGCAGTAGTGCACAAATCAGTTTTCCTCGGGTACAGCGCCGAACAGATGTTCGACCTCGTGGCGAAAGTCGAGGACTATCCGAAATTCCTCCCCTGGTGCAGCGGCGTCAAAGTGCTCGAGCGCGGCGACGACAAGCTGGTGGCCTGCCTGCAGATCAATTTCCACGGCGTTAAGCAAAGTTTCACGACGTCGAACCACAACCAGCGCCCGACGCAGATGAAGATGCACCTCGTCGATGGCCCGTTCAAGATGCTGGAAGCCACGTGGAGCTTCAAGGCGCTGCGCGCCGACGCCTGCAAGATCGAGTTCGACATGCAGTACGAGTTCTCGAGCGTCATCCTCGAGCAGCTGGTCGGCCCCGTGTTCGGCATGATCGCCAATACGATGGTCGATTCGTTCTGCAAGCGCGCCGAGGTTATCTATGGCTGAGGCGGCGGAATTGCAAGTGGTCGTGGCGTATGCGACGGCGCAGGACGAGTTCGTCCGTCCGCTGCGTGTCGCGCCGGGCACGACGGTCGGCCAGGCCATCGAGCAGAGCGGCGTGCTGGCCAGCTTCCCGGACATCAATCTGGTGACGCAGCCCGTGGGCATCTACGGCAAGAAGAAGACGCTGGACACGGTCTTGCGCGAGCGCGACCGCATCGAGATCTATCGCCCGCTCGTGGCGGACCCGAAGGATTCGCGGCGCAAGCGCGCGGCCAAGAAGCAGGGCAGCCAAGCTCCTGCGGCGTAGTTATTGGGGCGGGCAGTCGGCCAGCACGCGCCGCGCCCGTGCGAGACGGGCCGCCTTGTCCTCGTCCGTCAGCACGGCGCGTTCGCCTTTTTCGTTCACGCCGATCATGCGCCGCGTCTTCCTCATCAACTGTTCCTCTTCGCGCGCGGCCGCGCAGGCGTTCGCGTGCTCGGCCTTGAGCCGCGCTTCGTCCGCAGCCTTCTTCGTGTCGGCCTCGCGCTGCGCGGCGCGTTCGCGGTAGGCCGCTTCGCGGTCGGCCAACGTCGGCTGCGCGTGCTTCGCGCCCGCTGCCGGCGCGGACTTGTCGGGCGGGTTGCCCGCATCCGTCGCCGGTGGCGGTACCTCGACCGGTGTCGATGCAGTGGCCGAGCGCGGCGCCTGCAGGATGCGCGATGCGGGCGTGCCCACCGGCGGCGGGCGGTCGGAGAATACGCGCGTGCCGTGCTCGTCGATCCACGAGTATTGGGCGTGCGCGTGCGCGGCGAGCAGCAGCGCCGCGCCGGCGCACAGCGCGCGCAAACAGCGGATTGGTTTCATCGGATTATTTCCTTGCGTCATACCTCGATTTCGCCATGCCGCGCGTGCACTGTCAATTGCCGCATTGCGGTAATTCCGGTCGTTTTTTGGCAAGCCGGCGACGTTTTCCTAGAGTTTCTGTATAATTCGCTTTTGCGCCTATAGGAAATCAACTATGCGTCTTCTCCAGAAAGCACTCACGTTCGATGACGTGCTGCTCGTCCCGGCCTACTCCAACGTCCTCCCGGCCAATACGTCCCTGCGCACGAAGCTGACCCGGAATATCTCGCTGAACATTCCGCTGCTGTCCGCCGCCATGGACACCGTGACCGAAGCCCGCCTCGCGATCGCGATGGCGCAAGAGGGCGGTATCGGCATCATCCACAAGAATCTTCGTCCGGCCGACCAGGCGCGCGAAGTCGCGCGTGTCAAGCGTTTCGAAGCGGGCGTGCTGCGCGACCCGATCACGATCCCGCCGACGATGAAGATCCGCGAAGTCCTCGCGCTGGCCCAGCAACACGGCATCAGCGGCTTCCCGGTCGTGGAGGGCAAGCAGGTCGTCGGCATCATCACGAACCGTGACCTGCGTTTCGAGGAAGACCTGGACGCCGAGGCGCGCGCCAAGATGACCCCGCGCGACAAGCTCGTGTACGTCAAGGAAGACGCCGGCACGGACGAGGCGAAGCGCCTGATGAACAAGTACCGCCTGGAGCGCGTGCTGGTCGTCAACGACGAGTTCGAACTGCGCGGCCTCATCACCGTCAAGGACATCCTGAAGTCGCACGAGCACCCGAACGCATCGAAGGATGCGCAGGGCAAGCTGATCGTGGGCGCGGCCGTGGGCGTGGGCGACAAGGACAAGGAACGCGTCGAGCTGCTGGTGAAGGCCGGCGTCGACGTGCTGGTGGTCGATACGGCGCACGGCCACTCGCAGGGCATCCTTGACCGCGTGAAATGGATCAAGACGACATATCCGCACGTCGACGTCATCGGCGGCAACATCGCGACGGCGGCTGCCGCACGCGCGCTGGTGGAAGCGGGCGCGGACGCCGTCAAGGTCGGCATCGGTCCCGGCTCCATCTGCACGACGCGTATCGTGGCGGGCGTGGGCGTGCCGCAGATCACGGCGATCTCGAACGTGGCCGAAGCGCTGGCCGGCACGGGCGTGCCGTGCATCGCCGACGGCGGCATCCGCTACTCGGGCGACATCTCGAAGGCGCTGGCCGCCGGTGCGCACACGGTCATGATGGGCTCCATGTTCGCGGGCACGGAAGAGGCGCCGGGCGAAGTGATCCTGTATCAGGGCCGCAGCTACAAGGGCTACCGCGGCATGGGTTCGCTGGGCGCGATGGCGGAAGGCTCGGCCGACCGCTACTTCCAGGAAGCGTCGAGCAAGGCCGACAAGTTCGTCCCGGAAGGCATCGAAGGCCGCGTCGCCTACAAGGGCAGCGTGCTGGCGATCATCTACCAGCTGGTCGGCGGCGTGCGGCAGTCGATGGGCTATTGCGGTTGCGCGACGATCGAAGAACTGCGCGAGAAGGCGGAGTTCGTCGAGATCACGTCGGCGGGCATGCGTGAATCGCACGTGCACGACGTGCAGATCACCAAAGAAGCGCCGAACTACCGTACGGAATAAGATCCCCGAACGCGGCCTGCGGGCCGCGTTTTTGCATTTACCATCGAAAACTACATGCACTCGAAAATCCTCATCCTCGACTTCGGTTCCCAGGTTACCCAACTGATCGCCCGCCGCGTGCGCGACGCCGGCGTGTTCTCCGAGGTCTTCCCCTACGACATCGGCGACGACTTCGTCCGCAACTACGGCGCCTCGGGCGTGATCCTGTCCGGCAGCCACAACTCCACGTTGGAAGGCGACTCGCCGCGCGCGCCGCAAGCCGTGTTCGAACTGGGCGTGCCCGTGCTGGGCATCTGCTACGGCATGCAGACGATGGCCGCGCAGCTGGGCGGCAAGGTCGAGAACGGCAAAGTGCGCGAATTCGGCTACGCCGAAGTGCGCGCCCGCGGCCACACGAAACTGCTGAACGACATCAACGACTTCGTCACGGACGAAGGCCACGGCATGCTGAAAGTCTGGATGAGCCACGGCGACAAGGTCCTCGACATGCCGCCGGGCTTCAAGCTGATGGGCTCGACGCCCAGCTGCCCGATCGCCGCCATGGCCGACGAGGAGCGCAACTTCTACGCGCTGCAATTCCACCCGGAAGTGACGCACACGACGCAGGGTGAAGCCATCATCGGCCGCTTCGTGCACGAGATCTGCGGCTGCAAGAGCGACTGGAACATGCCGGACTACATCTTTGAGGCCGTCGAGAAGATCCGCGCGCAAGTGGGCACCGATGAAGTGATCCTGGGCCTGTCGGGCGGCGTCGATTCGAGCGTCGCCGCCGCGCTGATCCACCGCGCCATCGGCGACCAGCTGACCTGCGTCTTCGTCGACCACGGCCTGCTCCGCAAGGACGAGGGCAAGATGGTCATGGACATGTTCTCGAAGAACCTGGGCGTGAAAGTGCTGCGCATCGACGCGTCCGACCAGTTCATGGGCCACCTGGCCGGCGTCAACGACCCGGAGCAGAAGCGCAAGATCATCGGCCGCGAATTCGTCGAAGTGTTCCAGGAGCAGGCCAAGCAGCTGACGAGCGCCCGCTGGCTGGCGCAGGGCACGATCTATCCGGACGTGATCGAATCGGCCGGCAAGGGCAAGAAGGGCCAGACGATCAAGAGCCACCACAACGTAGGCGGCCTGCCGGAGACGCTGAACCTCAAACTGCTGGAACCGCTGCGCGAGCTGTTCAAGGACGAGGTGCGCAAGCTGGGCGTCGCGCTGGGCCTGCCGCACGACATGGTGTACCGCCACCCGTTCCCGGGCCCGGGCCTGGGCGTGCGCATCCTCGGCGAAGTGAAGCGCGAGTTTGCCGACCTGCTGCGCGAAGCCGACGCGATTTTCATCGAAGAACTGCGCAACACGCCGTTCGAATCGCCGCGCGTGCCGGGCATCGACGCGGGCAAGGCGCCCGTCAACTGGTACGAAGCGACGTCGCAGGCGTTCGCCGTGTTCCTGCCGGTGAAATCGGTGGGCGTGATGGGCGACGGCCGCACCTACGAATACGTCGTGGCGCTGCGCGCCGTGCAGACGCTCGACTTCATGACGGCGCAGTGGGCGCACCTGCCGCACGAGTTGCTCGGGAAGGTGTCGAACCGCATCATCAACGAAGTCCGCGGTATCAATCGCGTCGTGTATGACATTTCGGGGAAACCGCCGGCGACGATTGAGTGGGAATGATTCGCAGCCCGGCAGTAGCTGGCAAGCTCAGGCATTTTGAATGAACTAAGCCCCTGATTTAAGGGGCTTTTTTCTTTTCTGGACGGCAGGGTCCGGCAATAGTGAGCAGCATCTAGCGTCATCTTTTGATGGTATCGGTCATGGCGCGATCTCAGGGCTGTACCATCGTTCAGAGTATATACCATGTTGTATACGCTCACTCAAACATGGTACGAGATTCTTCTAAGTTGCTGAATTTATAGGAAACATCGGCATCAAAACCGGTGCTCGCAAACATGGTATTAGGAGGCGCTCATGCTGACAGACACAGCCCTGCGCAGTCTCAAGCCGAAGGAGAATCCCTACAAGGTTTCGGACAGGGACAGACTATACGTTTATGTGCTAGCTTCTGGAACGATTTTGTTCCGGTACAACTATTCGATCAACGGTAGACAAGAGACCCTTGTGCTCGGACGCTACGGACCTGGAGGGATAAAGTTTGCCGAAACCAGGGAGCTGTTGATAGAGGCGAAGAAGGGACTGGCCGCGGGCAGATCGCCGGCCCGGCAGAAGGCCTCGGTCACGGAGCGTAAGCGGGATGAAAATACCTTTGGTGAATGGGGAGAGGAGTGGCTTGAGAAGTATGATGGCAGAATCGACCAGGGACATGCGGCGCGGCGTACAAGCGCGACCTGGAGCGGCCATTCGGGAAACTGAAGCTAGAAGAAGTCAGTGAGGTTGAGTTGAGACGCTTGTGTGTCCGCATCGTAGAACGATCGCGGCGAGAGACCGATGGGCACACATTGCAGTGGCGAAGGGGGCAGCCCGCTCTCGGAATGTGTGTATACTCAGAATTTTTCTAATGTAGTCCCATGCCTGCCGATCAACAAGACAGAACATCGCCCTTGGCCAGCCGCGCGCAGCGCGTGTCTTCCCGCGACGTGGCAGCGGCTCTGCTTTCCCTGGCTGCTGTGCTCGGGCCCAGCCCCGCGTTGGCGCAAGCAACCAAACCGTCACCGCCCGCGGCCTCAGCCGCGCCCGTCAAGCTCGACACCGTCACCGCGCGCCGCGGCGACATCCAGCAGACGGTCGACGCGACCGGCAAGCTTCAACTCCACACCTGGGCCGACGCGTACGCCCAGATTGGCGGACAGGTGAAAGAGGTGTCCGTCGCCATCGGTGACACGGTCCAGGCCGACCAGGCCCTGCTCGACATCACGCCGACTCAACAACCCGCCAAAGTCGAAAGCAATCGTGCGCAGATGGCCCGACTGCAGGCGGATCTGGCCGACCAGCGCGCGCAACTTGAATTCGCCCAGCTTCAGTTCAAACGCCAGACCCAGCTGAAAGCGCAAAACGCGACCCGCGAGGATGTCTTCGAATCGGCGCGGATGAACGCATCATCGGCAAACGCGCGCGTCGATGCGATCACGGCGCAGATCCACGAACTCGAAGCAACATTGAAAATCGATGAGGAAGCGCGTCAGAAAACGATCGTAAGGTCGCCGATTTCCGGCACCGTGGTGTCGATGGCGGTTCGCACGGGACAAATGGTCGCTGCCGCGCAACCTGCCGCACCCTTGCTCCGGATTGCCGACCTGTCGGAAATGACAGTGGCCGCGCTCGTTGCGGAAAGCGATGTGACGCGCTTGCGGCCCGGCATGGCAGCGAGTTTCACGACCCCTGGCTATCCCGGAAAACACTGGTCGGGAAAGCTGCGCCAAGTCATTCCCGTCCCGGCCGACGGCACGGGCGAGCAGGGCAAGCAGGCCTTTTATACTGTCCTGTTCGAGGTCAAGAATCCGGATCACGAACTGATGAGCGGCATGAGTGCGCAGGTGCAGTTCGTCGTCGCGCAGGCGCGCGATACGTTGCTGCTGCCGGCGAACGGCCTCGGTGCGCAGGACGAGGACGGCCAGTACAACGTCAATGTGCTCGACGCGGGCCAACACGTCGGCGCCCGCAAGGTGAAAGTCGGATTGCGCAATGTGCAGCAGGTGCAGATCCTGTCCGGCTTGGCCGCAGGCGACAAGGTGCTGGTCGGCCCCGTGCCGAATGTGCTTGCGACGCCGGCTGGGCCGGATGCCGGCACGAAGTCCCCCAACGTATCGGGCTCCTGAGGCACACCGATGACACACCGCGCCTTGACGCTGACATTGTTGGCTTGCTCCGTGCTGACGGGATGCGCCAGCCATGCTCCCATCACCGAGCCGCCGCCCAAGGTCGACTTGCCGACCGGTTGGACTGTCGCCGGAGCGCCGGCCGCCGGAACGCCGGCCGCCGGAGCGCCGGCCGCCGGAACGCCCGCCGCCGGCACGCCGGACCATCAGGAGTGGCCTGACAAGAATTGGTGGCAGCGGTTTGGGAGCCCTGAACTGACGCATCTTGTCGACGAAGGCCAGTCCAGCAATCTGGAACTCGCGGGCGCGCTGGCACGCGTGAAGCAGGCCGAGGCCGAGGCGCGCATTGCCGGCGTGTCTTTGCTGCCGACCGCAAATTTTTACGGCGACGCGAGCCGCGCCGTGCCGATTGGAAGCGGCAGGGCGAGCACCTCCGCCGGCGGTTCGTTGCAAGTGTCCTACGAAGTCGATTTCTGGGGCAAGAACAAGGCGAGCGTGGCGTCCGCGGAAGCGTCGCTCGCGGCCAATCGTTTCGACCGTCAGACCGTCGCATTGACGGTTACCAGCGGCATCGTTTCGACGTATCTGCAGGTGTTGTCGCTGCACGACCGGCTTGCCGTCGCGCGCGAGCACGTTGCGAACGCCGAACATGTGCTGAAGCTGGTCGAGGTCCAACAAAGCGCGGGTGCCGCCTCGACGCTCGATCTCGCACGCCAGCGGTCCGCCGTCGCGCAGCAAAAATCGGACATACCGGACTTGATGCAGCAGGAGCGCGAAGCGCAGTCGGCGCTGGCAATCCTGCTCGGTAAAACGCCGCAGACATTCTCCGTCGGCCAGCATGGACTGGACACGATCACCTTGCCCGAGGTGTCCCCGGGCTTGCCGTCCGAGCTCCTGTCGCGCCGGCCCGATATCCGCCGCGCCGAGGCCAACCTGGCTGCCGCCGATGCCAACGTCGCCGTCGCTCGGGCAAACCTGTTCCCCAGCATTAACCTCACCGGGGCGATGGGCGCGCAAAGCAGCGCCTTGCTGTCGCTGCTCAATGCGCCGAATCTGCTCGCCAATGTCAGTGCCTCGCTGATGGCGCCGATTTTCGATGGCGGCCGGCTGAAGCGGGAACGCGACCTCGCCATCGCCCGAAAACAGGAATTGGTCCAGGTGTATCGCGCGACCGTGATCACCGCCTTGTCGGAAGTGGATACGGCGCTGGGCCAGATACGCAGCCTGGATGAGCAGCAGCGCTTCAAGACAGCCGAACTGGAGCAGGCGCGCCAGGCGTACGACCTGGCGGAAATCCGATACAAGTCGGGCGCCGAAGATTTGATGACGGTTCTCGATACGCAGCGCGCGTTATCGGACGTGCAGAACGATATGGGGAAATTGAAACTGAAACGCCTGCAGGCGACGGTCTCCTTGTATAAGGCACTCGGCGGTGGCTGGAAGGACGATCAACGCCAAGGCAGTTCGCCGCCCGCAACAACTTGATCGATGGTGGCGGGGCGGCCGGACTGACGCCCTGGTCGATCGCCAGTTCGGTGCTCACGCGGCTAAGCAGGTTGCCTTCAAACCGGGGAAGTCCCCGCCAGATACGCTGTTACCGAACCGCGCTCGGCCAAGAAGTTTAGACTCCGGAGTACCGCTTGCTTCACATGAAAAGTTCGGCGAATCATTTCTCGGTTACTCAGCGTAGCCGGTAGCGAGATTTCCAATGCAGGTTGGGTGTCGCGATTCTTCAGGCATGCAATTCTTTCCTTCGACTTTTCGCCGCGACCGAATTGCACATTGTCGTCGGTGACGGCGCCGCGGCGCCGGCATTTTCCATGATGGCTTATGCGTTGCCGGCCACATCGCGCGGAAAACGCTGAAATATGTCATTCGTGGCATTGCCTGTTTTGGCGATCAGATATTGCAGCGCCGCCCCACCAATGCGGACCGCAAAGCGTCAGGGCGCGCTCGGCGTCGAGGTCGACAGCAAATTCATCACCTCGCTCGTGCTCTTGCCTGCCTTGATCGCTTCGAGCGCCTTTTGGACGCGCGCCGCCCAGGCCCGGTTGTGCGGATCGTTGCCCAATGGGGCCAGCGCAGCGGCGGCCTTGTCGCGCCGGTTGTTGCGCAGATTGACCCAGCAATCGAAGGAGGCGTATTCCCATACGGACGGCGCCAGGTAATGCGCACTGTCGGCGGCATTCAGCACGTTCGCATCCGGGTAATCCGGCTTGTTGCCGAAGCTGCGCGCCAGGTAGTACAGGTTCGCGGCGTCGAGCTTTTTGGTGCGGTAGGCGGCAATGAAGAACGTACGGGCCTGGTCCATGCGTTCGGATTTCGCCGCGCCTTCCGCTCGCTCGGCCTGGGCGAAACGCACGCGCCCCATCAGGTAATTCACCTCGAAATCGTCGGGGCGGGTAGCTTGGATCTCGGTGAGCGCTGCTTCCGCTTCGCCGAGTTCGCCAAACAGCAACTGCGCCTTTGCCAGTTCGAGGCGGTATTGCGGATCGCCGGCGAGCGCCGTCTTCTGGGCCGCGATGCCTGCGAGGAGCGCCTTGCCGTACTCCCATGTGGGGCAGGTCGTCAGGAGTGACGCCTTCAGCACGTATTGCTCGGCACCCTTGGGCAGGCGCGTGACGCGGACCGACGACTCCGGATAATCAGCAATCGGCACGTTCATGAAAAACATGTTGTCGCTGTAGCGCTGCAGCACACGTTGCAGCGTATCGATCTTGATGCCGGTGGCGCTCTCCCAACTGGCAATGGGATCGCCGCCGCCGCCCGCCGCGTTGAAATAGGCATACAACGCCTTGGTGCGCGCGGGATCGCTGAGCATGTAGTGCGCGAGCAGCCAGGACTGCGCGTAGAAGCGCCACATGGTGCGCGGATCGGCATCCTTGTCGCCGTCGATGCGGAATTTCGGATCGATGATCTTGTCGAAGCCGATCCAGTTTTCCTTGGCCAGCGTGTAGTTGCGCATGGTCGAGGATTCGCCGATGGAGATCGAGCCGCGGTCCGGATAAGCGGTGCTCAGGTATTCCGCGAATCCTTCGACGAACCAGGCCGGGTAATAGGTGCGCGCATGCTGGAACATCACGTGGTGCGCATATTCGTGAAACAGCGTCGTCAGGTTAGTCTCCTGTTGGCCGTAACCCGGTGCCTTCGCGTACGCGATGCTACCCTCGCCGCAGTGGAAATACACGCCGCCCACGTTGTCGGAGAAATTCGGGCGCACCACTTTCATCTGCTCCGGATCGGCAAGCAGATAGATCTGGAACTTCGCCTGCGTCGTGCCCCCGGCTCCGCCCAGAAGCAGGTTCGTCAGCGCGTGGAACGCTTCGAGCTTCTGGACGTAGCCGACCGTCTTGGCTTCCGTCGTGCTGCTGGTGATGACGAAATGCTCGGACTCAGCCCGCACCCAGTTTTCGGCGGCAGCGGCCGATGCGCCCAGGCAGGCGGACAGCGCAAGAACCTGCAGGCATTTCCCCAGCAATTTCATCGATTGATCCTTATTGAATATTTGCGATTCACATAAATCGTCGCGTGCCGGCACGATGGCACATTGGCAATTAGTTCCTGCTGTCAATACTACCGCAGCTCCGGCCGTCTGTGCATCTAAGTTTGGAATGCGGGACCATAGGGTCGGCTCCGTCACTGCTCATCGAATGGGATGTAGTGCGTTGTCGCGCCCAAACGGTTATGCTGCGTGCTGCAAAGTATCGAATTGTTGCATGGACCCATGATGAAGATGAAGCAGAGGAGTTTGCGCGGAGGTATGAAGCCACATGCCGTCAGTCTTGCACTGACCACGACGGTTGCGGCCGCGGGCGTGCCGGCAGTCTGTCACGCTCAAGACAGCGTGCCAGTGGTCATGGTCACGGCGCAGAGCCGCAATCAGCAAATCCAGAACGTGCCGATCGCCATGCAGACGTTGGCCGGCAACGCGCTCAAGGATGTCGGCGTCGCCAACCTGGCCGACATGGACGCGTTCGTCCCGGGCTTGACGGTCGATGCGCTGCAATCGACCCGTCCTCTCATCTTCCTGCGTGGCGTCGGCACCGAGGACTACGGCATCGGCACGGACTCGCCGGTCGGTATCTACACGGACTCCGTGTACGTCGGCAAGACCGGCGGCGCGCTGCTGAACTTCATCGACGTCAAGCGGATCGAGGTGTTGAAAGGTCCGCAGGGTACGTTATTCGGACGCAATGCGGCCGCAGGCGTCATTTCCATTGTCACCAACGACCCGGTCGAGCGGCTCGAAGCCAGCGGACTGGTCCGAGTGGGAAACCGTGGGGCCGTCCATGCCGAGATGCTCTACAACACGCCGCTGGCCGAGGGGCTGGCGCTGCGCATCGCGGCGATCGACCAGCGGGACAACGGCTGGGCCCGCAACACGTTCAACGGTCAGCGCAAGGGCGACGACGGCGTCAGCGGCTTGCGCGCCGCCCTGCGCTGGCGGCGCGACGACACCGACGCCATTCTCGGCTGGCAGCACGAGGTCATGCGCGTGTCCGGCCCGCCCGTATTTTCCCTCACGGGTGGGAAGATCGACTTCGGCGGACCCTCGACCTGGGTCGATCCGCGCAAGCAGGCGCTGGCCAACGACGCCTCGCCCGATGCCCAGTCGCGCACGTTCGACGGCGTCACGCTGCGTGTGACGACGCCGCTGCGCCACGCGACGCTGAGCAGCATCACCGCGTACCGCCACTTCAACACGCAGAACTGGCAGGACAATGACGGCTCGGCGAATCCGGCTGCGTATATCGGCATCGGCAACGTCGAATCGAATTCGACCTGGCAGCAGGAGTTCAAGTTGAGCGGGCAGACCGGCGCGCTCGACTGGGTGGGGGGCGTCAGCGCCTACCGCGAGCGCGCCGTCCAGGCGGAGAAAGTGGACTTGACGACCCTTTCGCTGGATACGCTGATTCGCCACGCGGCCGGCAGCGCACCATACGCGACCCTGACCAGCCTCGCCCAGGGCATCGGCCGTGCCTCCGGTAATGGCGTGCTGCAAGGACTGAGCCTCGCCGGCCTGCCGTGGCGCGAGAGCATCTACGACAGGGGCGCATACCGTGCTTATGCCGCATATGGCGACATGCTTTGGCATCTGGACCCGGTCACCAACCTCACGCTTGGCGGCCGCTTCACGCACGATGACAAGACCTTCAGCTGGTATAACCCGCCGCGTACCGCGACCGAGCTCGACGCACGTCTCGCCGTCATGCGGCAAGCACAGCTGTTTCCGACCGCTGTCGCCCTGAAACTGCTGACCCCGCAACAGGCGGCGTCGCTGCAGGCAGTCGTCGCACGCAATGTCGAGTTCAGCAACGCCGTATCGAGCGCCACGCCGTTCCCGGCCTCGAGGAGCTGGAATAACTTCAGTCCGCGCATCGTTCTGGACCGTCATCTGACGCCGGACCGCATGGTGTACGGCTCGTGGAGCAAGGGCTATCTCGCCGGCGGTTTCGATGCCCTCGGGGTCAATGGCTATTACGACCAGGAACTGGTGACAAATATCGAGATCGGCATCAAGGGGCAACTGCGTGCGCTGGGCGTGTCCTACGATGCGTCGATCTTCCATTACGACTACACGAACCTGCAAAGCCTCATCCTGGTGCCGGGCAATGCCGGGGCCGGGGTGCCCAGCTACCAGGTCGTCAACAGCGACCAGCGCGCCACGGGCGCCGAGCTGAACGCGCAGTGGACCGTCAACCGGATCTGGCGCCTGAACGGCGCGCTGGCCTATCTCGACCAGACCTATGCGAACTACGTGTCGCCGACGGGTGTCAGGCTGGACGGGCAGCCGGTCGGGGCACCCCGCCTGAGCGCCACTGCCGGCGCCACCGCGCGCTGGCCGCTGTGGGCGGGCACGGCGGACTTCAACCTGATGCTCGGCTACATCGGCGCGCGGCGCTGCAATGCCGACACGACGGCGCAGGGAACGTGCAGCCCCGAGGGCAATGTCGACACCGGCGCGGCACGCGAGAAAGTCGACATGCGCCTCGGCTGGTCGGCGCCGTCCGGGAACTGGGGCGTGGGCGTGGTCGTGACGAACCTCACGAACAGGCAATACGTAACGGTCAGCACACTGGGTGCGGTCGTAGGCTCGCCTTACAGCTATGTGTCCAAGCCGCGTACGATCGCGCTTGAACTGCGTGGCGCCTTGTAAGCGATGACCCGATGTGAGGAGGGCGGCGGCAGATCCGTTCCCGCGCTTACGCCGCAGCCATTCTCCCGCTAACCATGCAGCACTTTTACAGGAAGGCGCTCGTCGCGTTCGTTTTCCTTCTGATTGCCGATGCGCTGATCGCGTGTTACTGCGTCTATCGAAGCAATCCATCCCTGTCGCTCATGCCGCCGGAACAAGGCACGACACGGTGGCACATTGCCCCCATCACGGACGTTTCGTTCGGCGGCGCGTCGACGGTGCGCATCCTGGATACGGCGCGACAGTCGCTCAGCTTCGACTTCAGGGTGTCGGGGACTATCGCGAATCCCTGGGCGTGGGCCGCATTGATGATCGACCGCGCGGACGGGAAGCCTGGCCTGGTGGATCTGTCGAAGTACTCGACCATTTCTTTTCTTGCCAAATGCCAGCCCGCAAATTCGCTGATACTCAACGTCGTCACGCGTGACGCGAGCGTCACGAAACAGGGCGTCAAGCAGACTTGGCTCCCCGTCATGACATATTTCTCTTGCAACGAGCGAGGCATGCCGGTGTCGCTGGACCTCACGCGCCTGACGATTCCGGGGTGGTGGTACGAGGCTGAACATGTCGACATTGCGCGCAGGTCCTACAAGCTGGACCATGTGGTCAAACTGGAATTCGGTGCAGGCCCGTTCAGCCCGCACGAGACGGATTCCCATGTCGAGATCAGTGATCTCGCGCTGCACGGGCGCGACGATCGCTACCTCATCGCGCTGGCGGTGGCGGTGGTGATCGGCTGGTGTGTGTTCGGCGTCTGGTTCTTCCGCGCGCAGTCGCGCGCGCTCATTGCGAAGGTGGACTCCCGCCTCAAGAAGGACCTGACTTTCGTAGCATATCGGCACTTGACCGTTGAACCGTTCGAGGACAAGGAAAAAGCGGCCATCCTGCGCTTCATTGCGTCACATTATGAGGATGCCGGACTGGACCTGGACGGTGTCGCCGCGGGCACGGGCGCCAACCGCAGCAAGATCAATGACGTGCTGAAAACGGAACTCGGCATGACGTTCAACAGCTACCTGAAGAAGCTGAGGTTGACCGAAGCCGCCCGATTGCTGACCGACGAAGCCGGCGCGACCGTGGCTGAAATCGCGCGTTCGGTCGGCTATGCCAACAGTGCGTACCTCAACAAGATATTCAAGGAAGAGTACGGCTGCTCGCCCAGGCAGTTCAGAACGTTGGCCGCCCGGTCGGACGTCCTTGACGAGCAAGAACCTGCAGGACAGTAGTTTCCGCAACAGCGCCCCTCGCGCCGTACGCGCTTCTCCATGTAGACCGCCTGGTCACTACAACAATCTGCGCACATTCCTATGAATTTTTGCACAGACAGGAAATTCCCCCAATAAGCGTTAGAGCGATCGCCTGATCGGCTTCTACGCTGGCACAGCGTGACTCGCGACGACGCGCGGTCACTTGTCGTCAATTCGAAAATTAAAAACAACCCATCCTTGGAGGAGTTATCTTGAACAGGAAGCGCACCCTACGTTTCGTCATCCCGGCCCTGTCGGTCGCATTTCTCGAAGCCTGCAGTGGAGGCAGCAAGGCGACCAACAGCCCCGACGTGCAGGCTGCCGGCAAGCCCTCGGCGGCGCCCGTACTGTCCGTCCCGGCGACCGTGAACGTCTATGAAGGTCTGACGGCGACTTTCCTGATGCCGTCGGCGACCGTCGGGGCAGGGCGCAGCGCGAGCTGGTCCATGTCGGGCCTTGACGCGGCGCGCTTCCAGATCGATCCCGCGACCGGCGCCCTGTCGTTCCGCCAGGCCCCCGACACCGCGAAGCCCGCCGACGCCGACGCCCACAACGACTATGACATCGTCGTGCAGGTCAGCGATGGCCAGCGCAGCACGCAGGCCCCGCTGAAGGTGCAGGTGCTGGCGTGGAACGACGGCGGTGCGGCCGGCCTGCCGCTGCCGCTCGCGGCCCGCGAGGTGGCACGTCCGGCCGGCACCACGGGACAGCCGGGGCTGCGCGTGCTCGACTGGGCCGGCTTCAAGGCCGCCATGTCCTACACCTTCGACGACTCGCAACCGTCGCAGATCGATCACTACCCTGAGCTGAAGGCCCAGCGCGTCCGCGTGACCTACTACATCAACCCGGTCGCCAACTGGTATCCGAACTTCGACGCGACCTGGAAGGACGCCGTCGCCCAGGGTTCGGAAATCGGCAACCACACCACGCACCATTGCAGGGCCGCGGAACTGACCGACAATGACCCCAACACGTGCCCGCAAGGACTGGGCAGCGCCGGGGCCGAGTTCGACGACACCAGCGACTACATCCGCACGAAGATCGGACAGTCCGGAGTCTGGACGAGCGCCTACCCGTTCGGCGACATGGACTACAAACCGGCGGCCACGTCGCGCTTCATGGTCGCGCGCGGTGTGTGGCCGGGAATGGTCGCGCCCGGCACCGGCAGCGATCTGATGAACCTGCCGCTTGCACAGGTCCCGGGCGCTGCCACGGCGGACGGCCATCCCGTGTCCGCGTTCAACACGGCCGTGGATACCGCCCTGGGCCAGGGCAAGTGGATGATCTACCTGTTCCACACGCTGGTGCCCACGACGCAGAACTGGGGTGGCGCGGAGAGCATCGCCGCGGTCACGGGCAATATGGCCTATGCCAAATCGTCGGGCACGATGTGGATCGACAGCGTCGTCAACATCGGCGCTTATTGGCGCGGCCAGCAGCTGCTGCAGGCGGCGACGCCCGCTACCCTCGGCGGCGTGACGACGTGGACCTGGACGCTGCCCCCCAACTTCCCGTCGGGCCGCAAGCTGCGTGTCGTCGTGAATGGCGGTACGCTGACGCAGAACGGCACGCCGCTGAGCTGGAATGCCCGCGGCTATTACGAGGTGTCGCTGGATGCGCAATCGCTGAGCTGGACGCAGTAATCTCCGTTCTCGCCGGCGGGGCATGCCGCCGGCGAGAGCTGATATGATCCGGGCGGGCTATCGGGACGGAACGAATCCGGCTGAGCGTTATGCAAGAATTCTTCAGGAAGGCGCTCGTTGCGCTGATCCTTCTTCTGATCGTCGATGCGGTGGCAGCCGGTTTCTGCATCCATCAAAGCCATCCTTCCACGTCGCTCATCCCGAAAGGGCGAGGGTGGCCGCACTGGCGCCCGGTCACCACGACGGATGCCGCACTGGGCGGCACATCGACCATTCGCATTCTCGAGCCGGGCCGGCACTCGTTACGTTTCGATTTCAGGTTCACGGACGCCGCGAACTATCCCTACGTCGCGGCGGACATGCTGCTGGAAGACAGTCAGGGCAATGCCATGCCTGCGGACCTGTCGAGGTACACCACCGTGTCTTTCGTCGCCAAATGCGCGCCCGCGAACTCATTGTTGTTCGCCATGCCGCTATTCGACGCGACCGTCGCGAAGCCGGGCGAATTCTGGACGTATCCAACGCCGGGCACCTACTTCTCATGCAGCGAACGGGGAACGCCGGTGTCGCTGGACCTGACCCGTCTCAGCATTCCACAGTGGTGGTTCGGCGAGTACAAGGTCGATCCGGCGCGCCAGTCCTACAAGCTCGACCAGGTTGCCAAATTCGTGTTCGGGATCAGCCATCGCAGCCCGCGCGGCGTCGATTCGCATGTCGAGATCAGCGATTTCACGCTGCACGGGCGCGATGATCGCTACCTCGTCGCCCTGGCCGCCATCGTCGTGGCGGGCTGGGCCGCATTCGCTGTCTGGTTTTTACGGGCACACTCGCGCGCGCTGGCCGCGAGCCTTAATGCGCAGTTGAACAGCGACAGGTCGTTCGTCGCATACCGGGAATTGACCCTGGAACCCTTCAAGGACAAGGAAAAGGCCGCCATCCTGCAGTTCATCGGCATGCACTTCGCGGATCCTGAACTGAACATGGCCACCGTCACGGCGCGGATCGGCGCGGACCGCAAGAAAATCAACGAGATCCTGAAAATGGAGCTCGGCCTGACCTTTACGGGCTACGTCAATACATTGAGGCTGACGGAAGCCGCACGGTTGCTGCAGGACCGGCAAGGCACCCCCATCGCGGAGATTGCATATTCGGTCGGTTATACCAGCATCTCGCATTTCAACAAGGTGTTCAAGGAAGAGTACGGCTGCACGCCCGGGGTGTTCCGGCGCCTCGCGACCCAACGGGCAGCCTCGCCCGAACCCGCGCCGGCGGGCCCGCCGGATCCGCCGCTCGACACTGCTTGAGGGCGTTCTGGTGTATGCCAGCGCACAGAGCAAGGACACGGTCCGGGATATATTGCAGTGCAACATAACTACTCCGAGGTCTTATGGCCAAACGCGCCCCGGGCGTCCGCCTCATGCGCACTCTGGCTCGCGCCGCCACAACGCAACAGGTGGCGCTGGTCAAGATGTTGGGCAGCCCTGCGACGCCAACGAAAAAACGCAAGCGCAAGGCAGCGCCGCGCCAGCCTCAGCCGTCCTCGAAGACGGAACACGACCCGCGATCCGGTCCGTCCGCGCAGGGCCAATGGCTGGCGGGGCGGTATCCGATGCCGCTACGGCCCGGACAGGCCGTCGTGCAGCACATGTCGTACTGGCTGTACCTGCCGCAGCCTCGTTCCGACAGCGCGGCGACGGATGGCTGGCCGCTGATCGTCATGCTGCATGGCTGTCAGCAGAGCGCGACGCAGTTCGCCGAGGGCACGCGCATGAACCGGCTGGCGGAGCAAAAAGGGTATGCCGTGCTGTATCCCCAGCAACCGATGCGTGTGCAGGCGCAGCGCTGCTGGCGCTGGTACGAACGATCGGTCCAGCAAGGCGGCGGGGAGACTCTTGCGTTGGCAGGGTTGATCGAGCGCGTATGCGAGCAGCACCGGATCGATCGGCGTCGCATCTACGCGTGCGGCTTGTCGGCCGGGGCCGCCATGGCAGCCGTGCTGGCCGTGAATCGTCCGGACTTGATCGCTGCCGTCGGCATGCATTCCGGCCCCGTGTTCGGCGCCGGCCACACGCCGATGGGCGCGCTGCACGTGATGCGGCACGGGGCAGCCGTGCAGTCGGAGGCGGCGATTCTGGGCGTATTGGCGCGCGGACCGATGCCGTTGATGCCCGCTCTCCTGATCCAGGGCGATGACGATAGTGTCGTACGTCCGATCAACCAGCAGCAATTGGCGCGTCAGTGGCTGCAACTGAATGGCTTGCCGGACGGTCCGGCAACGCGGGTCGCAGTCAAGCCCGCGGGGCGGGGTGCACGCCGGAACGCGCACGAGATCCACGACTACGTGGTGGGTCGCAAGGTCGTGCTGCGCGTCGTTCGTATCGCGGGTCTCGGCCATGCCTGGAGCGGTGGCGATCCGGCATTGAGGTTCAATGCGGAAGCGGGACCGGACGCGAGTCGCATGCTGCTGGAATTCCTTGGCAGGCATCGGCGCCAACGCAGGTGACCTGCGATACGGGCCCAACGCCCGCCAAGCCGGTCAGGCTCGACGCCGTACGCGCGCGGTGAGCATGCCCAGGCCAGCCAGCACGAGCGCGATCGACGCCGGCTCCGGTACGTCCGCCGCGAACTGCTGGGACGAATAGGTTGCGCCTACCTTGCTCAAATCCGCATCGCTGAGGCCGAACACGTAAAACTTGTTGTCGCCAGCAGTCGCGCGCACGAAGTCGTTGTCGTTCGCGACGTACAGCGTGTGCATCAGCACGCCGTTGTCGACCACGTCCGCGCCGAACGCCAATCCTTCGATCTTGGCCGGGATTTGCGCGGGCGCGATGCCATTGGCGCCCAACACCGCGACCACATCGAGCACGAGGCTTTTCGCGACTGCCTTGGCCGACAGGTCGCCGCTCAGCGCCGCGACGTCCTGTGCACCGTTCAGGTCGATCTTGAAGATCTGCTTGACCGATGCCTTGGTGCCATCCCCCAGGCCCTTGCCGTCGCGCTCGTCGACGAGGAACTGGTGGTCGTTGAGGGCGACGATCTCGCTGACGCCCGAGCCGCTGGTCAGCATGTACGCGTATTCGTGCGTGGCGCCGGTTGCGATATCGATCGTCACGATGCGCAGGTTCTTGGCTCCGTCCTGTTCCAGCGGGGCCTGCATGATGCCGACGAGGGTCTTGCCGTCGGGCGTGATCGCCAACCCCTCCATGCCCTTGTTGGCGACGCGGCCGACGCTGTTGCCGCTGATTTCCGCGTCGCCTTGGGCGCTCAGGTGAGTGACCGCGAGGTTGGCGGGCAAGGCATACGAGCGGATACGCTGCCCGCTGGCGCGGTCGATCTGGTAGACGTACGGGCCGTATTCGTCGGACACGAAGATCGACTTGCCGTCCTTCGACACGCGCACGCCTTCCGGGTCGAGGCGCGCGTTGTTCGGGTTGGTCGACGGCTGCGCCGGGTCGAAATTGTCCGAGCGCCCGGAGAAGTAATAATGGTCGGCGTCGTTGAGTGCCGGGGTGGCGCCTGCCGCGTAGGCGAGCGGCGTGGGGCTGTACATCAGCGTCGTGGCGGAGAGCGTCGGCGTCAACGTCCACCCGGTGCCGTTCTTGACGAGGCCCAGTTGGAGCGTCTGAAAACGGGAGAGATAGGACGTCGTGTTATCGAGCGCCGCATTCCAGTTGGTCGCGTTCGGGCCCCGGTCGGGTGTCGCGATGAACGTCGTGCCACCTGCCCAGGCCAGGCCTGAACCGATACCACCCAGCAGGTTGCCGGCGGTCCCGTTTTCGAGCGATCCCGCCGTTGCAGAAGACAGGTCGCCACCGCTGCCGTTCAGTGTCCCGGTCGCCAGCAATACGGGCGCGGCCAGCGCGGGTTTCAGCCCGCACAGCGCCACGACGAGGGCCATCGAGAGTGTTGATTTGTTCATCGTCCCCAGCTCCATTGATTGAAAATAATTCAACTTTAAAGCTGGAAAGTTACCGGACGATTACCGTCCGCATGCGCGGCGACTCCAGTAAGCATGTGGGATCGACATCATGCCGTGCCGGCCCGTTCGAGCACGCGACTATGCGGTTTTTTTATCCGCACGTTTGGACAGCTTGTTCTTTTTCGGTTTCCGATCGTCGAGCGCGTTCCCCGTCTTGTCGTCCGTTGCGAACGTCTGCGACTGGAAAGCGAAGAAGAACGCCTGGCGCTTGCCGTTCGGGTATTCGAACACGAGGCCGCCATCCTGGAACACGCCGTTGTCCTTGCGATAGCCGGCGCCATTCCCCTGATTCATGTGGATGTCGTGGATGCCGTTCCCGGGCAAGAAGCGGAAATAGCGGTCCTTCTTATCTTTTTCGGGGCCCCATTTGCTGCCGAAAGCATAGACGACGCTGCCTTCCTGGCGGATCGCCGCGACGACCGCCGCTTCGATCTTGTCCTTCAAGTCGTTGTCGGCACCCGGCTGATACGGGGGCACCGCGCGCATGGCCGTCGGCTTGATCCAGTCGCAACGGACGTAATCGAGCGCGAGCCCGCCGGGTTTCGACGCGAGGCGCGTGTAACCCGGTTCCAGTGCCTGCAGCGCAGCCACATACGTGTCGGGGATTTTATTCGCCGTCATGAACAGTAAATCGGATGGCGCTTTCGGTGCCGACGATTTGACGTTGACCGCGATCCGAAACATGGTGCCAGCTGCGGAAACGAGGATCTGGTAATGGTCGTCGTCGGCGTCGCGCAAATGACCGGCGATCGTGCCCTTCAAGACGCCGTACTTCGAAATAGGCATGGATGGTTCCTTTCGATGGATGGCAAGCCGATGCCCGGAATGGCGTCACGCCCGCCCATCCATCAAGAGTGCCAGAAATTCGTGTGATTTCTACATCCGGAGAGGTGAAACGGACGAAAAATCGCCCGCTGAAACGCGGGCGCGTGGAAGGGCTGATTCAGCGGGCCGGCTTACCAGACCGCTTTGCCAGAACCGTCCTTGAGGTTGTTCTTCCAGGCCGTTTCGATCAACTTGGCGACCGATTCCGGCATCGGCACGTAGTCCAGTTCGTTGGCTGCGGCGGCGCCGTTCTTGAATGCGTAGTTGAAGAAGTTCAGCACTTCCTTGGCTTTGGCGGCGTCAAGCTGCTGCTTGTGCACGATGGCGTACGTCGCACCCGTGATCGGCCATGCGGCCTTGCCCGGCTGGTCGGTCAGGACGACGCCGAAGCCCGGTGCCTTGGCCCAGTCGGCGTTGGCGGCGGCGGCCTTGAACGCGTCGTCGTCCGGCTGCAGGAAGTTGCCGTCGTGGTTCTTCAGCTGGGTGTGCGCCAGCTTGTTCTTCTTCGAGTACGCCCACTCGACATAGCCGATCGAGCCCTTGATGCGCTGGACGTTGGCGGCGACGCCGTCATTGCCCTTGCCACCCACGCCGACGGCCCATTTGACGGCGGTGCCGGCACCGATCTTCGCCTTGAAGTCGGCGTTGGTCTGCGACAGGAAGCTCGTGAACAGGAACGACGTGCCCGAACCGTCGGCGCGGTGCACGACCGTGATGTCTTCGGCCGGCAGCTTGACACCCGGGTTCAGGGCGGCGATTTCCTTGTCGTTCCACTTGGCGATCTTGCCGAGGTAGATGTCGGCCAGCACGGGGCCCGTCAGCTTCAGCTGGCCCGGCGCCACGCCGTCCAGGTTGACGATGGCGACGACGCCGCCCATGACCGTCGGGAACTGCATCAGGCCCGCTTCGTTCAGTTCTTCGACCGGCAGCGGCATGTCCGACGCGCCGAAGTCGACGGTCTTGGCCTTGATCTGCTTGATGCCGGCGCCCGAGCCGATCGATTGGTAGTTCAGGCCGTTGCCGCTCGTCTTCTTGTACATCTCGGCCCACTTCGAATAGATCGGGTAGGCGAAGGTCGAACCGGCGCCCGTGATGTCGGCGGCCAAGGTCGCGGTGCTCGCGAACGCGGCGGTGGTGCCGATGATGATGGTGGCCAGCAGTTGCTTCATGCGCATATCAGTCTCTCAGTGATGAATAAAGTCCACGCATTGTAAGCACGATAAATAACATGTTCATGACATAACTATTGTTGTCGTCAAGGATCGTAATGCGAGGGATGACTGGTGCCGACGATTCATGTGGGGCGTTCCGCATCGTCGCGCAGTTGGCGGCTGATCAATTCCAGTACCGTCACGAAGTCGTGGTCGAACTGGAAGTGCACGAATCCCGACAGGTGCGACAGGCCAAAGCTGTCGAGAAAGAACCCCGTGGAAACGCTTTGACCCTCGGACACGCGCCAGTAGGAGTCCGCGACGTCTTCCAGCACTTCCAGGAGCGCGTCCTCGGCGGCGGCCATGCTGCCGCCGTCGGCGGCATCGCCGCGCATCGCCTCGAGCAGGGCGGCGCGCGGCACCAGCGTCGGTTCGCCGCGCAGCGCGACGGGGCTTGCCGTCAGCAGCGCTTGCAGGACGCGGGTCGTGCGGCTGGGCAGGCGCGCGTCTTCGGCCAGCAATCGGAACGCGCGGGTGCGATACGTGTATTCCATTCCGCATCCTTTCACGAAGCGTTTCAGCTGCATGAGGCAAGGCGAGGCAGAAGCTTGCGCGCGCTCGTGCGGTGGCGCGGGTGGGCCCGCGGCGCCGTCAGCTCTTTCAACCGATCGGCCTGCGCGTTGACGTCACTGTCGCAGCATCTATCGTAGTGCGGCTTTATGACGAACCTGTGACGTGTTCACGGACGGACATGGCGCGGAGCAGAGCAACGGCGCCGACATGCTCCGTGCCGGTGCCTCAGTCGATTGATCGGCTTGCAAACAGGGGCTCAACCATGCGTGGCGTCCCGACGCGCAGCCACGCCGGCGAAGTCGTCTTTTGCCACCGTGCCGGCCACCGTCGCCTCGCGATGAGCCGCCGGATACAGCCAGCAGAACAGCGGCGTCGCCGCCGCGGCGCCCAGCATCTGCGCGATGATGAACCCGATGGTATCGACAGGGCGAATGCCCGCGAACGTATTGGTGACGCTGCGCGCCAGCGTCACGGCGGGGTTCGCGAACGATGTCGACGAGGTGAACCAGTACGCGGCCACGATGTAGGCGGCCACCGCGAATGGCGTCACGCCCGGCCGGCTGCGCGAACAGCCGATGATGACCGCGACGAGGCCGAACGTGGCGACGAATTCGCTCCACCATTGCGCAACGCCGGTTCGCACGTGCGTCGACGCGCTCACCACGGGAACGTCGAACATCAGGTGTGCGGCCGCCACGCCGGCGAATGCTCCCGCGATCTGCACGACGATGTACGGGATCGCGTCCGAGGCCGGCATATTCTTTTGCCATGCTTCCGACAGCGTGACGACCGGGTTGAAGTGCGCACCCGATATCGTCCCGAACATCAGGATCAGTGCGACGAGGCCGGCACCGGTCGCGATCGCGTTGGCGAGGAGGGCGATGGCCACGTTGCCGCCGGCGAGCCTCTCGGCCATGATCCCCGAACCAACGACCACGGCAAGCAGGAGTGCCGTACCAAGTCCCTCGGCAACGAGCCGTCTGGCGAGTGTCGTCATGCGTATCTCCGTTCGTCGTCAAGCCACACCGGGCCGCAGGTGTCCGATGCGATCCAGCTCCCCCTTGAGACGGGCCTTGTCGTCCTTCAGCACGTCGAGCGGCAAGGCCAGGAAGGCTTCGATGCGCGCACGCAGCGTGGCGTAGGCGATTTCGAAGGCGGCGTCGATGTCTTCCTCCGTGCCGATCACATGGCTCGGGTCGTCCACACCCCAGTGCGCACGCAGGACCGGGCCGAGATAGGCCGGGCAGGTTTCGCCGGCTGCGCTGGCGCAGACAGTGACCACGATATCTGGCGTGAGGGGCAGGGCGTCCCACGACTTGCTGTAGTAGCCCACGGTGGAGATGCCTTTGCCGGCCAGGAGTGCGAGTGCCTTCGCGTTCAGGGTGCCGGTAGGCCGGCTGCCGGCGCTGCTGGCGCGCCATCCGGCCGGCGCCAGGTGATTGAAGACGGCTTCGCTGATGAGCGAGCGGCAGGAGTTGCCGGTGCAGAGGAAAAGTACGTTCACGTCAGAGGTCGATTGAAGTTGGATGGATCGACGGCAGTCATCGGCCGCAGCCGGCGGCGCCGGGTTCGCATGCCGGGCCGCCGGGCGGCGAGCAGGGGTTGCCGCCGCAGCAGTTCTCGGTGAGAAAGCTCAGCAAGGCGTTCATGCTGTCGAACCGGGCGGCGTAGATGATGAACCGTCCCTCCTGGCGGGGCATGATGAGGTTGGCGTTCGTCAGTTCCTTCAAGTGGAAGGACAGAGATGACGGTGGAATGTCGAGCGCATCCGCAATCCTGCTGGCGGCCAGGCCGGCCGGACCGGCCTGCACGAGGAGCCGGAAGGTCGCCAGCCGCGATTCCTGCGCGAGTGCGGCCAGCGCCGTCACTGCCTCCTTGTTTTGCATGCGTGCTCCACGGTTCATTTTATATTTCCAGTATAGTCGAAATATTGCGAACGGTTCAACCGCTTGTTTGTCTTGCCGAGACGGCGCATGGCGCTGGCACCGTGCTGTTCCGGAAATAACTTATACTGAAGCGGGCTGCAATACCAAACCCGCAAGATTTGCAGACAACCCACGAAAACATTCACTTGGAATTAAGTCTTCATAAACTACTTTAAGTGCGTCCGGGGCTCTGCTAGCATCTTTCGCTCGTATGGAGGAGCGCATGGATGTACGAAAAGCACACGATGTGAGGACCGACGTCATGACCGCCCGATCCGTCGAGGAAGGGTTGCAGCGTTGTCGTCGGGATGGCGTTCACCCCGCCTTGCTGTTCATGGAGCAGGCGGGGGTGCCGCGGTCGGTGGCGCTCCGCGTCCTGTGCTCGCCGGCGTATTTCCGCAAGCAGGACGTCAGGTCATAGCGGCGGCACCGTGTTCTCGGCCCGGAAGCGCGCCACGAAGGCAGCCAGCTGTTTCGAATGGTAGCCCTGCGCCAGCGCGTCCACGCGGCTCGCGAACGCGGCATAGGCGGGATCGAGTCCGCGCAGGTAAGCGGCCTGCTCGCGGATCCGGCGCATATTCCCCATTTGCGCCAGCTGCCAGAGTTCGTCGATCTCTTCGGCCGGTGGGGCGACCATCCCTGCGTCGTCGTCGCCGGTCGATGCCGCGGCCGGTGCCGGTTGTTCCGTGATCCATGTCAGCGAGAGCAGCTTGCCGATGGTGCGCATGAGGACATCGTAGTCGACCGGCTTGCCGAGGAAGGCGTTGGTGCCGGCGTCGCGACTCTTGCGTTCATCCTCCGCGCCGGCGCTGGCCGTCACGGCGATGATCGGGACGTCTGCCCAGCCCGGTGTGAGACGTATCCGCCGCGTCGTCTCGTTGCCATCCATGACCGGCATCATGATGTCCATCAGGATCAAGTCGGGCTTGAACGTAGCGAGCAGCACGAGACACTCGAGGCCGTTCGTCGCCGCGGCCACGATGAAGCCCGCTTGCTGCAGCAGGTCGAGCAGGAGCGCGCGATTCTGCGGCATGTCGTCGACGACGAGCAGGCGCTTGCGCTCGCCTTCATAGCCGACCAGGGTTTCCCGTGGCGCCACGGCGGCCGGACCGGTGCTGGCCACCGGTACCGCGATGTCGAACCAGAACGTGCTGCCCACGCCGGGTTCGCTGGCGACCTCGATCTTGCCGCCCATGAGGCGCACCAGTTCCTGGCTGATGGTCAGGCCCAGGCCCGTACCGCCCTCGCGCCGCTGCGCCGTCGCCACCTGTTCGAAGGGGTGGAAGATGCGTCCGAGCTGTTGCGCGCTCATGCCGATGCCGCTGTCGGCCACTTCGAAGCGCAAGCGCGCGCCGGCCTCGCCGTGCTGGCCTTGCGGCACGGCGGCGGGCGGCGCCGGCAGCACCCGCAGCGAGACGCGCCCGCTGTCGGTGAATTTCACCGCATTGCCCAGCAGGTTGAGCAGGACCTGGCGCAGGCGCGTTTCGTCGATCGTCACCGCGGCCGGGAAGCCGGGCGCAAGTTCGCAGCTGAACGCCAGGCCTTTCTCCTCGGCCTTCACGCGCATGATGTTGGCCAGCACCTGCAGGAAACTGCCGAGGTTGACGGCGGCCGGCGTCAGCACCATCTTGCCGGCTTCGACCCGGGCCAGGTCGAGGATGTCGTTGATCAGCGTGAGTAGATGCTGGCCGCTGTCGTTGATGGTCGCCAGGCCGGACGCTTGTCGTTCGGTCAGGTGCTGGCGGTCGCGTTCCAGCAGGTGGGCATAGCCGATGATGGCGTTGAGCGGGGTGCGCAATTCGTGACTCATCTGCGCGAGAAAATTGCTGCGCTGGCGGGCCAGCGCGACGGCCTCGGCCAGCGCCGTTTCCCGCGCCGCCGCGGCTTCCTTGCGATCCCGCTCGATGGCGGCCAGTTGTTCCACGCGTGAATTGCTGGCTTGGGCATTCGCGCGGAAGTGCAGCAGGGCCAGCGTCAGGCCGAGAATGCCGAAGCCGATCCAGGTGGACACCAGCCAGGTCAGCAGGGTGGTCTTCGCGATCCACTTGCCGCGAAACTCGATCTTCCCCACCGCGATCGTGAAGGGCTGTCCGATGGCGCTGCTGTCGGCCGTCGACAATTCCACGGCCGTGATGTGGTCGAGCCGGACATGGCTCTTGGACAGCGGGATCTGATGCGAGAAGTGCCACCAGTCGGCAGTGCGCAGGGCATTCATCGGGATCGTGAACTGCGGCTCGGCAGGAAGGTCGATCAGCAATTCGTTGAACCGCTGTGAATTCCAGTCGCTCAGCGTGGAAAACTCCGGTTCGAAATTCATCAGGTGCAGCTTGACGACGTGCCGGCCCGGGCCCGCATAGCGCACGTCGAGCGCAATCGTGTCGTACCCGCTCAAGTCGATGCCCTTGACCGGGTCGCCCATGAAGAACTGGAATTTGCAGAACGGGTACGATGCCTTCGCGCCCAAGCGGCAGGCCATGACGAAGGCATCCTTCGTGACGGTCAATGACGCGACCGAATCGCCATTCGAGTAGTTGCCGCGCGTGGTGTCGCGGTCGTCGGTCACCCTCGCGCCAAAGGGGTGCCGCGGGGAGATCTCGAGGGTGCGCGTCATCCCGACGTGCTGCCAGACCAGCAGCAGCGGGGTCGCCAGCATGAGCAGGATGGCCAGGACGTAAGCGATCCTGGTCGAACGGGAAAGCCATGGATGCATGTGCGTGCCGATTGGGAATCGGAAAGATGAATCAGTATATACCTGGGCCAACCACGCATGGCCGTCTCTTGGGCGTCACGCCGGCGGTATCGCGCTCTCGGCCCGGAAGCGCGCCACGAAAGCCGCCAGCTGCTTTGAATGGTAGCCCTGCGCCAGCGCGTCCAGCCTGCTCGCGAACGCGGCATAGGCGGGATCGAGTCCACGCAGGTACACAGCCTGCTCGCGGATCCGGCGCATATTCCCCAGTTGCGCCAGCTGCCAGAGTGCCTCGATCTGGTCAGCCGGCGGGACGACCATGCGCGCCTCGTCGTCGCCCGCGGAAGCCGATGCCGGCGCCAGTTGTTCCGTGAGCCATGTGAGCGACAACAAGCTGCCGATGGTGCGCAGCAGCTCGTCGTAGTCGACCGGCTTCGCGAGGAAGGCGTTGGCGCCCGCATCGCGGCCCGTGCGTTCGTCCTCCGCGCTGGCGCTGGCCGTCACGGCCACGATCGGGACGTCTGCCCAGTCCGGCGTATGACGTATCCGTCGCGTCGTTTCGTTGCCATCGATCTCCGGCATCATGACGTCCATCAGGATCAGGTCCGGCTTGAACGTATCGAGCAGCACCAGACACTCGAGGCCGTTCGTCGCCGTGGCCACGATGAAGCCGGCGTCCTGCAGCAGGTCGAGCATCATCGCGCGGTTCGCTGCCACGTCGTCGACGACGAGCAGGCGTTTGCGCTCGCCTTCATAGCCCACCACGGTGTGCTGCGGTGCCGCGGCGGCCGGTCCCCGGCTTGCCACCGGCACCGTGATGTCGAACCAGAACCTGCTGCCCTTGCCGGGTTCGCTGACCACGTCGATCTTGCCGCCCATGAGGCGCACCAGTTCCTGGCTGATGGTCAGGCCCAGGCCCGTGCCGCCTTCGCGCCGCTGCGCCGTCGCCACCTGTTCGAACGGTTGAAAGATGCGGGCGAGCTGTTGCGCCGTCATGCCGGTGCCGCTGTCGGCCACTTCGAAGCGCAAGCGCGCGGTGGCCCCGCGGGCCTCGCCGGCCGGCGCCCCGGGTGCCGGCAGCACCCGCAGCGACACCCAGCCGCCGTCGGTGAATTTCACCGCATTGCCCAGCAGGTTGAGCAGGACCTGGCGCAGGCGTGTTTCGTCGGCCGTCACCGCGGCCGGCAGGCCGGGCGCAAGTTCGCAGCTGAACGCGAGACATTTCTCCTCGGCCTTGACGCGCATGATGTTGGCGAGGACGTGCACGAACGTGCGGAGGTTGACGGGGGCCGGGTGCAGCGCGATCTTGCCGGCTTCGACCCGGGCCAGGTCGAGGATGTCGTCGATCAGCGTGAGCAGATGCTGGCCACTCTCGTTGATGGTCGCCAGGCCGGCGGCTTGTCGTTCGGTCAGGTGCTCGCGGTCGCGGATCAGCAGGTTGGCATAGCCGATGATGGCGTTGAGCGGGGTGCGCAATTCGTGACTCATCTGCGCGAGGAACTGACTGCGCTGGCGGGCCAGCGCGACGGCCTCGGCCAGCGCCGTCTCCCGCGCCGCCTCGGCTTCCTTGCGATCCCGTGCGATGGCGGCCAGTTGTTCGAGGCGTGAATTGTTGGCTTGCATGTTGGCGCGGAAATGCAGCAGACCCAGCGAGAGACCGAGGAAACCGCAAGCGATCCATGCGGACATCAGCCAACTCAGCAGGGTCGCCTTCGATATCCACTTCCCGCGAAATTCGATCTTCCGCAGTTCTGCCGTGACGACGTGTCCGGTGGCGCTGTTGTGGTCCGCCGACACCTCCGCCGCCACGACATGGTCGAGGCGCACGTACCGCTTGGACAACGGCACATGGTGCGAGAATTGCCACCCGTCCGTCGTGCGCAGGGCATCCATCGGGATCGTGAACCGGGGCTCGGCAGGCACGTCGATCAGCACTTCGTTGACCCGCTGCGAATTCCAGTCGCCCGGCTGGACGAACTCGGGTTCGAAATTCATCAGGTGCAGCTTGACGACATGCCGGCCCGGGCCCGCATAGCGCAGGTCGAACGCGATCTCGTCGTAGCCGCTCAGGTCGATCCCGTTGCCCGGCGCGCCCATCCAGAACAGGAATTTACAGTAGGGATACTTGGCCTGCGCCTGCAAGTGGCAGCGCATGACGAAGGCATCCGGCGTGACGGTCAATGCCGCGACCGAATTGCCGTGCGGGTCGTCGCCGTACCTCGGGTCGCGGTCGTCGGTCACCATGACGCCATAGGGATGCCGCGGCGAGATCTCGAGGGTACGCGTCATCCCGACATGCTGCCAGACCAGCAGGATCGGGGTCGCCAGCACGAGCAGGATGACGAGGACGTAACCGATCCTGGTCGCGCGCGAAAGCCATGGATGCATGTGCATGCCGATTGGAAATCGGAAAGATTGTCAGTATATACCCCGACAATGCCCTCCGTAATGACATTCACGCTGCGCCGGCGTGCCCCGCGGCCGAACGTGGCCGGATCGGGTTCAGGCGGCCACGCTGCTTACGAACGCGTCGACCAACCGGTTGAATTCCGCCGCGTGCGTCACGTTCATGCCATGCGATGCGCCTGCGATCATGCGCTGTTCGGCGCTCGGGATCCACGCCGACAGTGCCGTCACATTGTCGCGATACATCGCGGGGCTGTTCGCGCCCGAGATCAGCAGCGTGCTGCACCGGATGCCTGCCGCGGCGGCCTGCGTGTAGGCCGGCAGCGGATCGCGGAACTGTTTCGGCAGCGTGTCCGCATTGTCGATCGCCATCGCGCGGAACGCGGGCGGACTCTTGCGCCAGATGCCCGGCATGCTGACCGAGTCGACGAACATCTGCAGGCCCGCGTCGAGCGCGCCGTCCTCGATGAGGTCGGCGACCTGGGCACGCAGGGCGTTCGTCGCCGCCGGCAAGGCCGCTTCCTCCACGCCGTCGATCTGCAACGGGCCGCCCGGGTCGGCCAAGGTCAGCGATTTCACCAGGTACGGGAATTCGCGCGCCAGCTGGAAGGCGACGCACCCGCCGCGCGAGTGGCCGACCAGATGTACCGGACCGATGCCCAGCGCCGTGATGAACTCGGCGAGTTCAGCCACGTGCGTGCTCCAGCCGAACGCGCCCGGTATCGACATGTCGTCGGCCGGCCAGTAGTGGCTCAGGCTCACCGACACGCACAGGAAGCGCTGCGACAGCACCTTCACCTGGCTGTTCCAGTACCGGTAGTCGCACAGCGATCCGTGGACGAACAGCAGCGGTTCGCCGGCGCCGTGCGTCACATACGGCATGCGCACGCCGGAAGGCAGGGTGGCAAAGTACGTTTCGGGACGGGCGAGGGCGTGTTGGTCGGTGCGTGCGTTCATGGTTGGGCTCCTTTCCGCTACTATGCACCACACCTGGTCTCAAGAAAATCGCATAATATTGATCATATCAATCAGATTTTCTGAAGCTTATGAAAGCACTCGATCTCGACGTCCTGAACATGATCGTGGCCGTGGCCGATACCGGCAACATCAGCCGCGCGGCCGAAGTCGTGCACCGCTCACAATCGGCGGTGAGCATGCAGATCAAGACACTGGAGACGGCGCTCGGCAAACCGCTGTTCGTCCGGGGCGCCCGCAGCGTGACGCCGACGCAGGATGGCGAAGTCCTGCTGACGTACGCCCGGCGCATGCTCGCGCTGCGCGACGAAGCGTGGGCAGCCGTCGTGCGGCCGGACATCACGGGGCGCGTCGTCATCGGCGTGCCCGACGACTACGCGTCGTCGCTGCTGCCCGCTATCCTCAAGAAGTTTTCGGCCACCTATCCCAAGGTCCAGATCCAGGTCGTGGGCCTGCCCAGCGTGGCGCTCGCGCCGATGGTCAAGGACGGATCCGTCGACCTGGTGTGCGCGACGCGCGTGAAGGGCCTGTCGGGGGAGTTCATCCGCTTCGAACCGATGGTCTGGGCCGCGTCGCCCGGCGCCCGGGGCATCTGGAGCGAGCGGCCGTTGCCGATCGCCGTGTTCCTGCCCGGCAGCGTCGCGCGCGAGAACGCGATCCGCAGCCTCGAACGGGCGAAGATTCCCTACCGGACGTCGTACGAGAGCCCGAGCCTGATGGGCCTCATCAGCATGGTCGAAGCCGGGCTCGCGGTGGCGCCGCTCGCGCGTTGCGCCGTGCCGGCGCATTTCTCGCTGCTCGGCCAGGCGCAGGGCTTGCCGGAAATCGATCCGTTGGAGGTCGTCCTCGCGCGCAGTACGAAATCGAAGCGGCCGCCGTGCGATTTCCTCGCCGAGAAGATCATGTCGGAGCTGCGGCGCTGACCTGGCGGGGGCGGCAGGCGCGGTCAGATGCCCTGCAGATTGAGCGCGCGGACGGCACTGCGCAGTTGCGCGTGCAGGCGCGCCCGCTCGTCCGCGGAGAGGTCGGGGAACATCGCTTCCTCGACGTCGCGCACGACGCCGTCGCAGCGCTGCAGGCACGCCGTGCCTTCTTCCGTCAGGCGGATGTGGATGATGCGGCCGTGGTCCGGATCGGGACTGCGTTCGATCCAGCCCTTCGCTTCCATCGCCTTCACCATTTCGTTGGCGGACTGCGGCGACATCATCGTGCGCTCCGCCAGTTGGGCATTCGAGATCGTGCCCAGCGCGCGGAACACCGACAGCGCCGTGTAGTGCGACACGTTCATGCCCAGCGGCGCGAGGCCGTCGCGCAAGCGCCTGTTCAGCACGTGGTCGAGGCGGCCCACGATGTAGGCAAGGCCGCTGGGCGTCTTGTCCGCCCGGGAGGCGGAGGTGGGTTTTTTTGCTGGCATCGATATTTTTCTTGTCAAAGCATGAAGGCCGAATTAGTATAAGTTGAATATCAGGTTACCTGATACAGCCCGCACACATGAGGAGACATTGTATGTCCAAATACGAAGGCCGTTGGCAGACGGTGAAGGTCGACGTCGACGGCGGTATCGGCTGGATCACGCTGAATCGTCCCGAAAAGCGCAATGCGATGAGCCCCACGCTGAACCGCGAGATGATCGCCGTGCTCGAGATGCTGGAACTGGACGACGACGCGCAGGTGGTGGTGCTGACGGGCGCGGGCGAATCCTGGAGCGCCGGCATGGACCTGAAGGAATACTTCCGCGAGACGGACGGCAAGCCGGAAATCATGCAGGAGCGCATGCGCCGCGATTGCTCGCAGTGGCAGTGGAAACTGCTGCGCATGTACAGCAAGGCCACCATCGCGATGGTCAACGGCTGGTGCTTCGGCGGCGCGTTCTCGCCGCTCGTCGCCTGCGACCTCGCCATCGCGGCCGACGATGCCGTGTTCGGCCTGTCGGAAGTGAACTGGGGTATCCCGCCCGGCAACCTCGTGTCGAAGGCCGTGGCCGACACGATGGGGCACCGCCAGGCGCTGCACTACATCATGACGGGCGACACCTTCACCGGTAAGGAAGCGGCGGCGATGGGCCTCGTCAACAAGAGCGTGCCGAAGGCGGAGCTGCGCGACGCCGTGATCGCGCTGGCGGCCAAGCTGCTGGAAAAGAACCCCGTCGTGCTGCGCCATGCGAAGATCGGTTTCAAGCGCTGCCGCGAGCTGACCTGGGAGCAGGGCGAAGACTATTTGTACGCGAAGACCGACCAGTCGAATTACCGCGATCCGGAAAAAGGCCGCAAGGAAGGCCTCAAGCAGTTCCTGGACGATAAGACGATCAAGCCCGGCCTGCAGAGCTACAAGCGCGCCTGAGACGCGCCCGCACGTCTCGGTCAGAGCCGATCAAGGAGACCTCCGATGTTGGAAACCGATTTGCCGATCGCCGGGCAGGGCCGCCCGGACCGGCCCGCGTCGCGCTGCCGCCCCGTCCACCTCGGCCATCCGGAGATCCGCGCCTGGCGCGAGGGCGACGTCTGGCACGTCGACGCCGTCACCCCGCTGGCAGCGGCGCCGCGGCGCTGGACCGACCCGCTCGTGCGCTGGGCCGCCGCGCATCCCGAGCGCACGCTCGTCGCGCGGCGCGGCCCGGATGGCGCCTGGATCCGCATCGGCTATGCCGACATGCTGCACCGCGCGCGCCGCATCGGCCAGGCGCTGCGCGACCGCGGGCTGTCGGCCGAGCGGCCGCTGGCGATCCTGTCCGGGAATGACCTGGAACATTTTCAGCTGGCGCTGGGCGCCGCCTACGCCGGGATTCCCTACGCGCCGATCTCGCCCGCGTACTCGCTGGTCGCCGCGGACGACGGCAGGCTGCGCGACCTCATCGCGCAACTGACGCCGGGCGCCGTGTACGCGGCGGACGGCGCCTCGTTCGCGCGGGCGCTGCATGCGGTGCTCCCCGAGGATGTGGAGCTGATCCTGGGCGAGGGCGTCCATGCGGCCCGCGCGGCGACCCGCTTCGGCGACTTGCTCGACACGGCGGTCACCGACGTCGATGCGGCCAATGACGCCGTCGGCGCGGACACGATCCTGAAATTCCTGTTCACGTCCGGCTCGACGAAACAGCCGAAGGCGGTGGTCACGACCCACGGCATGCTGGCCCATAACCAGCAGATGCTGCTGCAGACCTTTCCGTTCTTCGGCGAGACGCCGCCCGTGCTCGTCGACTGGCTGCCGTGGAACCACTGCTTCGGCGGCAGCCACAACGTCGGCATCGCGTTGTACAACGGCGGCACGCTGTACCTGGACGACGGCAAGCCGACGCCGGCGGAGTTCGCGCGCACGCTGGACAACCTGCGCGAGATCGCGCCCACCGTCTACTTCAACGTGCCGAAGGGCTTCGAGATGCTGACGGAGGCGCTCGAGCGCGACGCCGCCCTGCGCGCGACCTTCTTCTCGCGCGTGAAGCTGTTCCTGTGCGCGGGCGCCGGGTTGTCGCAGGTGGCGTGGGACCGGCTCGATGCCGTCGCGCGCGCGCACTGCGGCGAATCGATCCGCATCATGACGGGCCTCGGCATGACGGAGACGTCGCCGTCGAGCACGTTCGGCACCGGCGACATCGCGCAGGCGGGCTATGTCGGGGTGCCGGCGCCGGGCTGCCGCGTGAAGCTGGTGCCCGTGGACACCAAGTTCGAAGCGCGCTTCGCCGGTCCGCACGTGATGCCGGGCTACTGGCGCGCCCCGGACCTGACGGCGGCAGCGTTCGACGAGGACGGCTACTACCGCACGGGCGACGCGCTGCGTTTCTACGATGCGGCCCGGCCGGAGCTCGGGTTCGTGTTCGACGGCCGCATCGCCGAGGACTTCAAGCTGTCGTCCGGCACGTTCGTCAGCGTGGGGCCGATGCGCGCGCGCGCCATCGCGCTGGGCGCGCCGTACGTGATGGATGCCGTCGTCACGGGCCTGAATCGCGAGACGGTCGGCCTGCTCGTCTTCCCCCGCATGGAGCATTGCCGCGCACTGGCGGACCTGTCGGCCGATGCGGATGCCGCGCAGGTATTGGCCAGCCCTCCCGTGCGCGCCATGTTCGCGCACCTGCTGGCCGACCTGAACGCCGGCGCGAGCGGCTCATCGACCCGCATCGAACGCCTGCTGCCGCTGGCGGTGCCGCCGTCGATCGACCAGCGCGAGCTGACGGACAAGGGCTCGATCAACCAGGCGGCCGTGCTGGCGCACCGCGCCGCGCTCGTCGACGACCTGTACGCGGACCGTGTGCCGCTTGCCGTGCGGGCCGGCGCGCGTTGATCTCTCACCAGGAAACCACGATGAATTCACGACAGGCGATGGCCGTGCTGGCCGTCCTCACCATGGCCGGCTGCGGCACGACCAACGTCGGCGTGCACGACCCGGCGCTGCCGCAACTGGCGCAGGCCACCGGCGCCGGCTTGACCGCATGCGCCGAACTGGCGACCCGCATCGCCTATCCCGACACGACGATCACGGCCGCGAATGCCGTCGCGGCCGGCGTGCTCACGGTGGACGGCAAGCCGCTGCCGGCCCATTGCCAGGTGCGCGGCGAGATGCTGCGCCGCACGGGCGTCGACGGCAAGCCCTATGCCATCGGCTTCGAACTGCGCCTGCCCGTCGCGTGGAACGGCCGCTTCTTTTACCAGGCCAACGGCGGCGCCGACGGCAGCATCGAGACGGCGACGGGCCCCGTGGGCGGCGGCGGTGCGCTCGACAATGCACTGAACCAGGGCTTCGCCGTCCTCAGTTCGGACGCGGGCCACCGCGGGCCCTCGCTGGACTTCGGCCTCGATCCGCAGGCCCGGCTCGACTACGGCTACCAGGCCGTCGGCAAATTGACGCCGATGGCGAAGGCCGCCATCCGCACCGCCTATGGCAAGGCACCGGACCGCTCGTACATCGGCGGCTGCTCGAACGGCGGACGCCACACGATGGTCGCGGCGGCGCGCTACGCCGACCAGTACGACGGCTTCCTCGTCGGCGACCCGGGCTTCCGCCTGCCGCTGGCCGCCATCGCCGACATCGCGGGCGGTAAGACCTACGCCGCGCTGGCCAGCACGCCCGGCGACCTCGGCTCCGCCTTCACGCAGGCCGAGCGCACGCTCGTGGCGAACGCCGTGCTCGCGCGCTGCGATGCGCTGGACGGCGCCAGGGATGGCCTCGTGCAGGACACGACGGCGTGCCAGGCCGCCTTCGACCTCGCCCGCGACGTGCCCACGTGCGCGGGCGCGCGCGACGGGACGTGCCTGAGCGCCGCGCAGAAGCGTGCCGTCGCCGGGCTGTTCGCCGGCGCGAAGACGGAGACGGGCGCTAAGATCTATGCCAGCTTTCCGTGGGACGCGGGTATCGCGGCGGGCGGCTGGGCGGGCTGGAAATTCGGCGTGCCGTTGACGCTCGACGCCGCTGCGGTCGGCCTGATCTGGTCCGTACCGCCCGAGAACCCGGCCACGTTCGACAGCCGCACGTTCGCGCTGAACGGCAACCTGGACACGATGCTGGCTCGCGTGGGCGCGACCGACGCGACCTATCGCGAATCCGCGCTGTCGTTCATGTTGCCGCCGGACCCGTCGAACCTGGCGACCCTGAAGCACCGCGGCGCCAAGATGCTCGTCTACCACGGCACGAGCGACCCGATCTTTTCCAGCGACGACACGACGGCCTGGTACGAAGCGCTGCGTGCGGCGAACGGGGGCGATGCATCGGATTTCGCGCGCTTCTTCCGCATCCCGGGCATGAACCACTGCGCGGGCGGGCCGGCCACCGACCAGTTCGATGCGCTGACGCCGCTCGTGAACTGGGTCGAGAAGGGCCAGGCACCGGACGCGCTGCAGGCCAGCGCACGCGGTGCCGGCAATGCGGGCGGCGCGAACGGGGACGTGCCCGCGTCGTGGTCGGCGGCGCGCACGCGGCCGTTGTGCGCGTATCCGAAAGTGGCGACCTACGACGGATCCGGCGACGTGGAGCAGGCTGCGAGCTTCACCTGCCGGTGACGACCACCGGTTGCGCACATCCGTGGCGGCGGTGCGACATCGACGCGACAAATGATGCGAACGGCCACGTTGGCCTCTGGCGAGCACAGCCGCCCGTGATATGATGCCCGCCATCCACGGGCCGTGCTCTGGCGCACTGTCCGCAGCGTAGTGAAAGCGGCATTCTTGCCCCGTTTCGATCAGCCGCCCCACATCTCTTCTCACCACTCCACCGATTCTTTGGCAGCGATGTCGTCCCGGTACAGCGGAACGCTGGCGGGCGCGCACGGCTGCGACGCACAACCATGCACAACGCTCCCTCATCGAACAACGGGCCGGCCGGCCCTGCCTCCACCATGCTGTCGCGCGGCCAGCGCGCCATGTGGTTCCTGTGGAATCTGAATCCCCGGGGAGCGGAATACGGCCTGCCGATGGCGTGGACGATCAGGGACGCGCTCGACGTCGACGCCTTGCGCGCCGCGTTGCAGGGCCTCGTCGATCGCCACCCCGTGTTGCGCACGACGTATGCGGCGCCTGCGGGCGAGCCGGTGCAGGTGGTCCATGCGGCGGCGCCGGTCGCGTTCGACCATGTGGACGCGGCCGGCTGGGACGCGCCCCGGCTGCATGCGCGGCTGACGCAGGCGGCCGAGGCGCCGTTCGACCTGGAGCACGGCCCCGTATTTCGCACCCACCTGTTCGCCCGCGGCCGTGACGAGCACGTGCTGCTGTTGAACTGCCACCACATCGCCGGCGATACCTGGTCGCTGATCGTCATGATGGAGGAACTGGGCGTGCTGTACCGGGCCAGGCTGGCCGGGCAGGCGGCCCAGCTGCCGTGGCCGGGCAGCCTGCCGTTCGAGGCCTATGTCGACTGGCAGCAGCGCTTGCTCGAGTCGCCGCGCGGGGAAGGGCATTGGTCGTACTGGCGTGAGCAACTGACGGCGCCTCCCACCCTCGGCCTGCCCACCGATCGGCCGCGTGCGCCCGTGCAGCGCCATGCCGGCGCCGGCCAGCCGTTCACCCTCGATGCCGAACTCACCGCGCGGGTGCGCGCGCTGGCGCGCGAGGAAGGCGTGACGTTCTATACCGTGCTGCTGGCGGCGTTCTACGTCATGCTGTATCGCTATACCGGCCAGGACGACCTGGTGGTCGGTTCGCCACGCTTCGGACGCCCGCCGGAAGGTTTTGAGCGCACCGTCGGCTACTTCGCGAGCCCGTGCGCGCTGCGCGTCCAGGTGGACGGCGCGGCGAGCTTCGGCACCTTCCTGCGACAGGTGCGGGAAGTCCTCGTCGGCGCCAAGGAGCATCAGGACTTTCCGTTCCCGTTGATCGTCGAGCGCCTGGGCCTGCCCCGCGATCCGAGCCGCGGCCCCGTGTTCCAGGTCGCGTTCACCTATCAAAAAGCGCAGCTGCCCCACATGCAGGGCGTGGCTGCGGCGCGCATGGGCGTCGGCGGCGTGCGGCTCGACCTGTCCGGACTGGCGCTCGAGTCGTATCCGCTGGAACAGCGCACCGTCAAGTTCGACCTCGACCTGGTGGTGGAGGAGGTCGACGGCTGCCTGCGCGGCGTATGCTGGTACGACACCGATCTGTGGAACCACGACAGCATCGCCTACCTGGTCGGCCATTACCAGGCGTTGTTGCAGCAAGCCGTGCGCGACCCCGCACTGGCGGTGAACCACGTGCCCATGCTGACGCCTCCCGAGCGGGCGGCGATGGCGGCGTGGAACGCCACGGACGCCGATTTTCCGCAAGCGTGCGCCTACCGCCTGTTCGAGCGCCACGCCGCGAGCGCGCCATCGGCGCCGGCGCTCGACGTCGATGGCGGCACGCTGACCTACGATGCGCTGAACCGGCGCGCGAACCGGCTCGCGCATTACCTGCGCAGGCTGGGCCTGCGGCGTGGACAGGTGGCCGGCGTGAGCGTCGAACGCGGACGGCCCGAACTCGTCGTCGCGGTGCTGGCCGTCATGAAGGCGGGAGGCGTCTATCTGCCCCTCGATCCGGATTATCCGCAGGATCGCCTGGCCTATATGCTGGAGGACGCGGACGTGCAGTTCCTGCTGACGCACGCGGCGGCAGTGGACCGCTTGCCGGCGGGCGCTGCGCGCCGCGTGTTGCTCGATACCGACTGGGACGGCAGCGTGCAGGACGCGGATACGAACCTGCCGGACAGCCCGGGACCGCACGACCTGGCCTACGTCATCTATACGTCGGGCTCGACGGGCCGTCCCAAGGGCGTGCAACTGGAACACCGGGGCCTGACCAATATGGCGCACCTGAAGCGTGGCGCGTTCCAGGTCGACCCGGCCAGCCGCATGCTGCTGTTCGCGTCGTCGAGCTTCGACGCGTCGATTTCCGAAATCTTCACCACCCTGGCTGCCGGCGCCTGCCTGTGCCTCGCGCCGAAGATGGCGCTGATCCCCGGTTCGGCCCTCGTCGATACCCTGCGGCGCCATGCCGTCACGGTCGTCACGTTGCCGCCTTCCGTGCTCGCGCTGTTGCGGCCGGACGATGTGCCGGCATTGAAGACCGTGATCACCGCGGGTGAAGCGTGCAGCCTGGAACTGGCGCGGCGCTGGAGCGGCAAGGTGCGCATGTTGAACGCCTATGGCCCGACCGAGGCGACCGTGTGCACGACGATGGCCGTGCTGCACCCCGACCTGGAACGGGTCAGCATCGGCGGCCCCATTTCCAATATGCGCGTGCACGTGCTGGATGCGCGGCTGCAGCCGGTGCCGGTGGGCGTGCCCGGAGAATTGCATATCGCCGGCATCGGCCTGGCGCGCGGGTATCTCGGCCGTCCCGACCTCACCGCCGAGCGCTTCATTCCGAACCCGTTCGGCGCGCCCGGCGAGCGCATGTACAAGAGCGGGGACCTCGTGCGCCACCTGCCCGACGGCAGCCTCGAATTCCTGGGACGTCTCGACCACCAGGTCAAGATCCGCGGCTTCCGCATCGAGCTGGGCGAAGTCGACGCCATCCTCGCCAGCCATCCGGACGTGCGCGAAACGCTGGTGCTGGCGCGCGACGATGGTGGCGTCCAGTCCATCGTGGCTTACGCCATCGCGCACGAAGGCGCGGCACTCAGTGCGGCGGACTTGCGCGCACATGCGCAAGGCAAGCTGCCCGACTTCATGGTGCCTGCCAGCGTGACGATGCTGGACGCGTGGCCCACCACGCCCAACGGCAAGATCGACCGCAACGCCTTGCCGGCGCCCGGCGCCCGGCGCGACGGCGCCGCGGGCCAGGCGCCGCGCAACCCGTTGGAGCGGCAGATCGCGGCGATCTGGTGCGAAGTACTGGGGCTGGCGGCGGTCGGCATCGACGACAGTTTCTTCGACGTGGGCGGCCATTCGCTGAACCTCGTCGAAGTGGAGGTCGCGCTGGAGCGGACACTGGGCCTCGCCGTGCCGACCATGGACCTGTTCCGCTTCCCGACCATCCGCGCGCTCGCCGGCCATCTGGACGGCGCGTCCGATGCGCATGCCGCGCCCGACACGCAGCCGACATCCTCCGCGGCTGCCGCTGGTGATGCCGGCACCGACATCGCCATCGTCGGCATGGCCGGGCGCTTCCCCGGTGCCGACGACGTCGACACCTTCTGGCGCAACCTGTGCGACGGCGTGGAGTCGATCCGCGACCTGGACGACGAGACGTTGCGCGACGCCGGCGTCGCCGCGGCGCAGCTGGACGACCCGCGCTACGTGCGGCGCAAGGGCGTGCTGGACGACGTCGCCCGTTTCGATGCGCCGTTCTTCGGCTATCCGCCGCGCGAAGCGCTGTTGATGGATCCGCAGCAGCGCCTGTTCCTCGAGGTGGGCTGGCAGGCGCTGGAGCATGCGGGCTACGACGGCCAGACCTACGGCGGCCGGATCGGCGTGGTGGGCGGCATTGGGCGCGCCGCCTACATGCTGCATTTCCTCGACACGCATCCGGAATCGGCCGCCGAACTGTTCCAGACGACGATCCTGAACGAGAAGGATTTCCTGGCCACGCGGCTGGCCTATAAACTGAACCTGCGCGGCCCCGCGCTGACGGTGCAGACGGCATGTTCGACGTCGCTGGTCGCCGTGCACGTCGCCTGCCAGCAGCTGCTGCAGCGCGACTGCGACATGGCGCTGGCGGGTGGCGTCGCGATCGAAGTGCCGCATGGCGCCGGCTACCAGTACCAGGAAGGGCACATCCTGTCGCCGGACGGGCGCTGCCGGGCGTTCGATGCGCACGCCAACGGCACGGTGCGCGGCAGCGGCGGCGCGGTCGTGGTCCTGAAGCGGCTGGCCGATGCGGTGCGCGACGGCGATACCGTCTGGGCCGTGATCAAGGGCTCGGCCATCAACAACGACGGCGCCGTCAAGGTCGGCTACACCGCACCGAGCGTGGACGGCCAGGCCGAAGTCATCGAACAAGGGTTGCAGCGCGCCGGCGTCGATCCGCGCACGATCGGACTGGTCGAGGCGCACGGCACCGCGACGCCGCTGGGCGACCCGATCGAAGTGGCCGCGCTGACGCTCGCCTGGCGCAAACACACGCGCGACCGCGGCTATTGCATGCTCGGGTCGGTCAAGACCAACGTCGGCCACCTGGATGCGGCGGCCGGCGTGACGGGCCTGATCAAGGCGGCGCTGGCCCTGCATCACGGCGTCGTCCCGCCGACCTTGCATTTCCAGTCCCCGAATCCCAAGCTGGACCTCGGCAACAGCCCGTTCACCGTCAACACGGCCCTCGCGTCCTGGCCGGCGACGGATGCGCCGCGGCGCGCGGCCGTCAGCTCGTTCGGCATCGGCGGCACCAATGCGCACGTCGTGCTGGAGCAGGCGCCCGCGCCTGCGGCAGCGACGAACGCCGAAGGCCCGCAACTGATCACGTTGTCGGCGCGCTCGGCCACGGCGCTGACCGCGATGAGCGCGAGGCTCGCGCAGCACCTGCTTGCGCACCCGGACGCCGGCCTGGCGGACATCGCGCACACCCTGCAGACAGGGCGCGCACAACTGCCGCACCGCCGCGCCGTGGTGGCCGCCAGCCACGCCGCCGCGGCCGCCGCGCTGGCGGCGCCCGCGGCGGCGCATGCCGGCACGGGCGGGCGCGTGACGTTCCTGTTCCCGGGCCAGGGATTGCAGAAGGTCGGGATGGGCCGCGGGCTGTACCAGGCCGTGCCGCAGTTCCGCGCGTGCGTCGACGAGTGTGCCGCCATGCTGCAGGCGGAAGTCGGTTGCGACCTGCGTGCCTTGCTGTATCCGGAACCGGGCCAGGAAGAGGAAGCAGGGCGGCGGCTGGCCGACACGGCGATCACGCAGCCGGCCATGTTCGTCGTGGAGTACGCGCTGGCGCGCCAGCTGATGCACTGGGGCATTCAGCCCGACGCGATGATGGGACACAGCCTGGGCGAGTACGTGGCGGCCTGTCTCGCCGGCGTGATGTCGCTGCCGGATGCGCTGAAGCTCGTGTGCGCCCGCGGACAACTGATCCGGCAACTGCCCGGCGGTGCGATGCTCGCGGTGGAAGCGTCGCCCGAGCAGGTGCAGCCTTTCGTCGGCGCCGGCGTCGACCTGGCCGTGATGAACGGCCCGCAAGCGTGCGTGCTGGCGGGCCCGCACGACGCCATCGCGGCGGTCAAGGGCGCGCTGGAACGAGCGGGCCTGCGCCACAAGCTGATCCCGACCTCGCACGCCTTCCATTCGGCCATGCTCGATCCGGTGCTGGCGCAGTTCCGCGCGCGCGTGGCCGACGTCGCGCTGCACGCGCCGCGCATCCCGTATGTCACGAACGTCACGGGCACGTGGGTCACGGACGCCCAGGCGACGGACCCCGATCATTGGGTCCGGCACCTGCGCGGCACCGTACGTTTCGCACAGGGGCTGGAGCTGCTGCTCGACACGGCGGACGGCATCTATCTCGAAGTGGGGCCGGGGCAGGGCTTCAGCGCCATCCTCAAGCGTCATCCGCGCAAGGGGATGGTGGCTCTGGCCATGCCTTGCCTGGGCCACGCGGCGCAGCCGTCCGACCACGACGCGCTGCTCGCGTGCCTCGGGCAGCTCTGGACGGCCCACGCCGCCGCGCCGGCATGGCAGCACCTGCATGGGGACGGTGCGCGGTGTCGCGTGCCGTTGCCGGTATATCCGTTCGACCGTCATCGCTACTGGCCGCAAGCGAGGACGGCGCCGACGCGTGTGGCCGGGCCAGTGCTGGCGTCCGACGCGGTCCGGTGCGGTGCCTCCAGCGAACGCGTGATGCCGACGGCGCACCCGGTGCTGTTTGAGGACGAGATCGAACGCCGGGTGGCGCGCGTGTTCGCCGACGTCCTCGGCGTCGAGTCGGCGGCGCGGGACGACAGTTTCTTCGATCTGGGCGGCACGTCGCTGTCCGCGCTGAGCGTCCTGATCAGCCTCGAGCAGATCGTCGCGCGCGAGCTGCCGAACGCCATCCTGATCGAGAACCCGACGGTGAGTGGCCTGGCGCGCGCGCTGCGCGCGGGCGCGCAGGGAGAAGGTTCGCGCCTGATCGGGTTGCGTGCCACGGGCAGCGCCGCGCCGATATTCTGCATCCATCCGTACGGCGGGCACACGACCGGCTACGTCGACCTGGTGCGCCGGATGGGGCCGGAGCAGCCCGTGTTCGGCATCCAGGCGCGCGGCCTGCAAGGAGAAGCGGCGCCGCTGCGCACGATCGAGGCGATGGCTGCGGACTACATCGGTCTCGTCAAGGCGCACCAGCCGTCCGGCCCGTATCGCCTGGCCGGCCATTCGATGGGCGGTTGCATCGCCTACGAAATGGCGCAGCAGCTGACCCGCGCCGGAGACAGCGTCGCGCTGCTCGCATTGTTCGACTCGCGCGCGCAGAACGCCAGTGCGCAGCCGCTGTATCGCAACGGCGCCTACGGCCGCATGGCCAGCAAGGACTGGCTCAGCGACGACGCCGTGATGCTGGGCATCCTGTTTCCCAAGCTGGACATGGACTGGGAATCGCTGCGTGCCGCGCCGCCGGCGCAGCAGTGGTTGCTGGTCAAGGATGCGATCGTGGGCCAGGGATTGCTGCCGTCCGGGACCGGGCAGGGGCAGGTGGAACAGCTGCTGGCGGTCACCCGCGCCAACGACGAGGCCTTGCGCACGTATCGTCCGTGCGCCTATGACGGCGACGTGCTGCTGTTCTGCGGCAGCGAAGGCTTTGCCCCGCAATTCGGCGAACCCGACCTGGGGTGGGGCGAGCTGGTGCGCGGCACGCTGAACACGATGGTGGTGCCGGGCACGCACCACACGATCATGGGCGGTACCGGCGCGCAGGCGATCGCACGGCGTTTGGTGGGGCGCTAGCGTGCAGGCGCCGGCTTTCGCTCACGTTAAGTGCTCGAAAAACATGTCGGCGATTCGCGAAAAATGTAAAACACGGCCGCAATCGTGGCCGTTATCGTTTCAATCCTTATGAAGGGAGTTTCGTCAAACCAGGAGAAGATATGAGACATGTGTGGACCGTATTACTTTTCACGACGCTCGTTGCTTGCGGAGGCGGGACAGGCGCCACCGGCGCGTCGACATCTGCAACCGAGTCGGCTTCGCCACCGCCGCCTCCCGTCGCCTCGCCGGCGACGAGCACCGCGGGCTGCGGCAGCGGTTCCAAGCTGACCACCGGCATGCATTCGCTCAGCAGCGACGGACTCCAGCGCAGCTACTGGGTCGAGATGCCGGCCTCCTACGACCGCAACAAGACCTATCCCGTCATCATCGGGCTGCACTGGCGAGACGGCAGCGCCGCCGATGTCTACGGTTGGAGCGGCTTTTTCGGGCTGAAGAATTTGTACGGCGACAATGCCATCTTCGTTGCCCCGGAGGGCCTGGACAAGGGGTGGGCCAACACTAACGACCGCGACATCCGCTTCATGCGCGCCATGATCGGCGAGGTCCAGCAGGGCGCGTGCACCGACGCGCAGCGTGTGTTCGCTACCGGCTTCAGCTTTGGCGGGATGATGTCCAACGCCATTGGCTGCGAGATGGGCGACGTGGTGCGGGCGATCGCGCCCATGTCCGGGTCGCTCTGGAGCGGCTGTGCCGGTTCTTCGTACAAGGTGGCGGCCATGTTCATCCACGCGAAGGACGACAACACCGTACCGTACTCGGCGGGGATGGAAGCGCGCGATGTTTTCCTGAAGCGCAATAGCTGCAGTGCCACTACGGTGCCGGTGGGAAGTCACGGCTGCGTCGAATACCAGGGCTGCGACAGCGGCAAGCCCGTACTCTGGTGCGGCACCGAGACCGGCGGACACTGGTACCCCAATTTCTCGGCGCAGGAGTCCAAGGCGTTCTTCGATCGGTTCAAGTAGTCGACCACAGTCCCGGTAAAAGCGAAAGGCCGTCGATGATTCGATCATCGACGGCCTTCTTGCTGGCGGCTCTCGCGCGCCGTCAGCCTTCCATCTGCTCCAGTTCCTTGCCGCGCGTTTCATGCACGTAGCGGATCACGAAGTAGATCGAGATCACCGCGGCCACCGTGTACAGGCCGTACGCGCCGGCCAGGCCGATGCTGGTGAGCAGCATCGGGAAGGTCACCGTGATCAGGAAGTTGGACGACCATTGGGCGGCGCCGGCAACGGCCAGCGCGGAACCGCGGATCTGGTTGGGGAACATCTCGCCTAGCATGACCCACATCACCGGGCCCCAGGAAATATTGAAGAAGATCACGTAGACATTCGCCGCCACGAGGGCCAAGACGCCCAGCGAGCCGGACAGGGCCAGTTTGCCGTGCGCGTCGAGCGAGGCGCTGGCGAAGGCGTACGTCACGAGGCCGAGCGTCACCGCCATGCCGGCCGAACCGATCCACAGCAGGGGCTTGCGGCCGATGCGGTCGATCAGGAACACCGTGACGATGCAGGCGCCGATGCTCAGGCCGCCCGACAGGACGTTGATCAGCAGGGCATCGCTCTCGGAAAAGCCCACGGCCTGCCACAGCACCGCGCCGTAGTAGAACACCACGTTGATGCCGACCAGCTGCTGGAACGTCGCCAGGCCGATGCCGACCCACACGATCGGGCGCAGCTTGCCGGTGGCCTTGTTGATCAGGTCCGACAGGCGCGGACGATGGTGGTCTTCCGCCAGCGACACGTCGATCGAGTCGAACTTCGTGCGGGCCACGGCCGCGCCGTACAGGCGAGTCAGCACGGCCAGCGCCTCGTCCTTGCGCTTCTTGGCGACGAGGAAGCGCGGGCTTTCCGGGATCGTCAGCAGCAGCAGCAGGAACAGCACGGACGGAATCGCCATCATCCAGAACATCCAGCGCCATGCTTCCTGGCCCAGCCACAGCACGCCGGTCGACGCGCCGGCCTCGTGCGCGAGGAAATAGTTGCTCAGGAAAGCGCAGAACAGGCCGCTGATGATGGCGATCTGCTGCACCGTCGCCAACCGGCCCCGGTAGCGGGCGGAGGCCACTTCGGCGATGTAGGCCGGCGACATCACGCTCGCGGCGCCGACGGCAAAGCCGCCCAGCACACGGGCGGCGACGAAGACGACCGACGTCGTCGCAAAGCCGGCACCCAGTGCCGACGTCAGGAACATCAGCGACGAGATCAGGAGCACGGTACGGCGGCCCCACAGGTCGCCCAGGCGGCCGGCGCAGAAGGCGCCGAGCGCGCAGCCCAGCAGCATCGATGCGACTTCGAAGCCGAGCTCGGCATCGGTCGAATGGAAGGCCTGCTTCAGGCCGTCGACGGTGCCGTTGATGACGCCGCTGTCAAAGCCGAACAGGAAGCCGCCGATCGTGGCGACGCAGCTGATCAGGATGATGAGGCCGGTGTTTTCCGCCTCTTGTATGGGATTGGTGCTCTCTAGAGCAATACCGTTCATGGTGTCTCCTTCGTTTGTTTTTACATCTGCGGCGGACGTCGCGAGCTATAACATTTCATACCATCAAACAAATAGCGCTAACATCTTTGCGGAGTCTGGCCGATTTCGGTCTGTGTGTCAAATGCTATCGCTGCGACTACGCATCTGATCGGAGCGGACTTCGTCCTACCGCGAAACTCCGAAAAAAGTCATTTACTTGGTAGCGCTATCTCACTATAGTCCAGCCAGTCGCCGACGCCCTGCGTCGCCATCCGTCCACCTGTCGAAAGGTCCTGCCGCGATGAAGCTGAAACCGCTCCGTATCGCCATCCTCGTGTTTTGTGCGACGCTCGCCGTGCTCCCCGCGGCGCACGCGGTGGAGGTCACGGAAGCCGCGCGTTCCGGCCCGGGTTCGTTGAACCTGGTCGGCGGCGCCGGCGTCGCCACGGTCGCGGTCGATGCGCATGACGACCCGCTCGTCGCCGTCGCCGCCCGCTTGTTCGCCGACGACGTCGAACGCGTGACGGGCAAGCGTCCCGCCATCGGTGCGCAGGCCGTGCGCGGGCGCCCGCTGGTCGTCGTCGGCACCCTGGGGCACAACGCGCTGATCGACGAACTGGCCGCCAGGGGCGCGCTGAAGGACCTGGACAAGGTCCGCGGCCGCTGGGAGGCGACGGTGGCGCAGATGGTCGAGCGACCGTTCCCCGGCGTGGAGCGCGCCTTCGTCATCGTAGGCAGCGATCGCCGCGGCGCCGCCTATGGCCTCATGCAGTTGTCGGAGCAGGTCGGGGTGTCGCCGTGGTACTGGTGGGCCGACGCGCCCGTCCGGCGCAGGACAGCGCTGACGATTCGTTCGGCCACGCCCGAGGTCACGGCGCCGGAAGTGAGGTACCGCGGCATCTTCGTCAACGACGAGGACTGGGGCATGCACGCCTGGGCCAAACAGACGTTCGAGCCGGAGGCCGGCGGGATCGGCCCGAAGACCTACGAGAAGCTCTTCGAACTCATGTTGCGCCTGCGCCTGAACACGATCTGGCCCGCCATGCATGAAGTCAGCCGGGAATTCCATGCCGTGCGCGAGAACGTCGTGCTGGCCGACAAATACGGCATCGTGGCCGGCGCATCGCATTGCGAGCCCATGTTGTACAACAACGTGAAGTGGAACCAGAAAGAGCGCGGGCCCTGGAATTACCTCACCAACCGCGACACGATCTACAAGACCTGGGAAGAGCAGGCCACCACGCGCGGCGGGATGGAGGCCATGTGGACGCTGGGCATCCGCGGCATCCACGACCAGGGCATGCAGACGCCGCCCGGCGACATGCCGGGCAAGCTCAAACTGATGGGGGAAGTGATCCAGGACCAGCGCAGCCTGATCCAACAGCACGTGACGACGAAGTGGGGCCCCGTCGCCCAGGTCTTCGTACCCTACAAGGAAGTGCTGCCGATTTACGATGCCGGCCTCGCGCTGCCGGACGACGTGACGCTCATGTGGACGGACGATAATTTCGGCTACCTCCGGCGCCTGAGTTCGCCCGACGAGCGCAAGCGCGCGGGCGGCGCCGGCGTGTACTGGCACCTCTCGTACTACGGCCAGCCGCACTCCTACCTGTGGATCAACACGACCGCGCCCGCGTTGATGTGGGAAGAGCTGCACAAGGCGTGGGAGAACGACGCGCGCACGATGTGGATGCTCAATGTCGGCGACCTGAAGCCGATGGAAATCGGCGTCGACTATTTCGCCCGCTTCGCGTGGAACCCCACGGCGTTCGGGCCCGATTCCCAGCCCGCGTTCCTGCGGTCGTTCGCGGCCGAGCATGTCGGCGGCGCGCTGGCGCCGGCCGTCGCCGATCTGCTGACCGAGTTTTACCGCCTTGGCACGATCCGCAAGCCCGAGCTGATGACGCGCGCGTGGGCGCTGGCGCTGCCGCCGGACGAGGCCGCCGAGCTGGGCCGCAGCTACGCACATCTGCTGGAGCGGGAGGCAGCGCTGGCCGCCGCGATCCCGGCCGGGAAGCGCGATGCCTACACCGAAATGATCGGCTTCCCCGCGCGCGTGCTCGGCGCCACCGGCTTGGTCTTCATGGCCGACCGCGCCGCCCAGCTCGGCGACGATCCCGCCGCGCAGGCCGCGGAGATCGCGCGCCGGCGCGCATTCCTCGAGCGGGAGGTCGATGCGTACAACTATACGGTGGCGGGCGGCAAGTGGAAAGGCATGATGCCCGGCCTCGTCACGGCGGCCAACCTGATGGCGTGGAACAGCCAGGTGCGCTGGCCCTGGGGCGAGCCGGCGGGCGGCTCGGCGTCCAAGGTCACGCCCGTCGACGCGGGACGCGCATGGCGCCCGGCCGCCGAGGCCGACAACCGGTCCGGCACTGCCGCCGCGCGCTGGACACCGGTCGCGGGGCTCGGCCAGTCGGGCCGCGCCGTCGCGCTGAAGCCGGCGGGCCTCGACGCGTCCTGGTCTCTTACCGACGACAAGGCGCCATCGCTCGACTTCCACTTCGAGACAGGCGCACAGGGCGCCGGAGGGGAATTGCTCATCGACTTCATGCCAACCTTCCGCATCTACCCGGGCAGGAAGCTGCGCGTCAGCGTCGTCGTGGATGGCGCCGACCCGATCGCCGTCGACGTGCCCGGTGCGAGCGGCCAGGAGGACGAGTCCGGCGCCATCCGCAAGGAAGGCGTGCAGAATAATGCGGTGCGCGCGCGGGTGCCCATGCCGGCGCTCGCCGCGGGCAAACACGTGGTGACGATCCGCGCCGTCGACCCCGGCGTCGTCATCGACCGGGTCGCGTTGCCGGGGCGGCAGGGCGTCATATGATGTTGTTTATATGTGGAAATAATAGTTCTACAATGAAACTAATGGTGGCGCGGTGCTAAGATGAAGCCTGCTTTTTCGCGCGACCATGCAAATCTTTAACTTCATTCTCCTCGCCGGTGCCGTCACCGCGCTGCTGCTGGCGGCCGTGGCGTGGCAGCGCCGTCACGCGCCCGGTGCGCCGGCGCTGCTGGCGATGCAGTTGTGCGCGGCGTGGTGGCTGACGTGCTATGCGCTGCCGTTCACGCAATTCGTGCCGCACGACGGCCTGTTCCTGCGCATGCGCGTCATCTTCCCCGGCGTCGTCGCCATCGCGCCGATCACCTTGCTGTTCGTGCTGAGTTATGCGCGCGGGACGAACGCGTTCCGCCCGTCGCGGTTGCTCGCCCTCGGGCTCGTGCCGACCGTCGTGCTGGCGGTCGCGCTGTCGCCGCTGCACGACCTGTGCTTCGGCAGCTGGCGCGGCGTGTCCACGGACAGCATTTTCCACATGGGACCGTTGTTCTGGGTGCATTCGCTGTACAGCTACGCGCTGATCGCGAAATCCGTTCTCGCGCTGCTCGCCGCCTACGAACACGGCACGACGCAGGTCCGGCGCCAGACGCGCATCCTGCTGGGCGCGCTGATCGTTCCCATCGTCTGCAACGTGACGTTCATTGCGGGCGTGTCGCCGCCGGACATCGATCCCACGCCGCTGGGCCTCGTCGCCAGCGGCATCCTCATCGCGCTGGCGATCTTCCGGCGCGGCCTGTTCGACCTCGTCTCCGTGGCGCGCGAAAAGATCAGCGAGGCGATCACGGACGGCTTCATCGTCGTCGACGCGCAGCGGCACATCGTCGAAAGCAATGCGGCGATCTGGCGCATCTTCGACATCGACCCGCCCGCGCAACCGGGCGAATTGCTCGGGGAGCGGATGGCGGAACTCGATGCGCACGTCGCCGGCGAAGGCTATGTCCCGACGACGGCGGAATTCGTGCATGGCGCCGGCAGGCATCTCGAACTGCGCACGTTCGCCATCTGCGCCGACGACGGCACGATACTGGGCTATGTGCTGATCGTGCGCGACGTGACCGATGCGCGCACGACGTCGTTCGCACTGGAACAGGCGAACAGGCAGCTGCGCGCGCAGCTGGACACCATCCGCTCGATGCAGGCGCAGTTGCAGGAGCAGGTCATCCGCGATCCTCTGACGGGCCTGTACAACCGCCTCTACCTGGCGGACGCGCTCGCGCGCGAACTGACATGGGCAGGCAGGACGGGCAAGTCGTTCGCCGTCGTGATGATCGACATCGACCACTTCAAGTCCGTCAACGATGACCACGGCCATGCGCTCGGCGACACGATGCTGCGCGCGCTGGGCAGCCTGCTGCGGCAGCAGGTCCGGCCGACGGATTCCCCGTGCCGTTACGGCGGCGAGGAATTCGTCATCGTCATGCGCGACGTCACGCTCGACCAGGCCGTCGAACGCATCGATGACTTGCGCCGCGCGTTCGCCGACCTGCGCTTCGCGTCGAGCGGCACGGAGATCGGCCGCACGTTCTCGGCGGGTGTCGCGCTGTATCCCGTGCACGGCAACGACGACGCGACGTTGCTCGCGGCGGCCGACGCGGCGCTGTATGCCGCCAAGGCCGCCGGCAGGAACCGGGTGTGCCGGGCGGCGGTTCCGGCGCCTGCATCGATCGCCTGACGCCGTCGGCCCGGTCGCCGGGCTGCAGGATCAGCGCCGGCGTGCCGCAGGTGCGCGCCACGCCAGCAGCGCCAGCATGGCCGCCAGCACCAATGCCGCCGTCGACGGCTCGGGAACCGTCACGCTGCCGAGTTGGCCGGCCGGTGCGCTCACGAGGACCTGCTTGCCGGCGGGCGCGTCCGGCTGCAGGAACAAGTCACCAAGGTCGCCGTCCGCGCCCAGGTAGCGCACCATGTCGAACAGCGCCCAGCCGAACGTGGTGCCCGTGTCGCCGGGCGCCATCGTGAAGGTGACGTCGAAACCGAACTTGCCCCCGAGCTGGATGCCCTGGACCAGATCGCCGCCACCGGCCGCATTGCTGAACGTGAACAGGCCCGACGTGCCGCTGGTGACGGCGCCCGTCAGGTCCGGCGCGCCGGCGAGTGCGCCGCTCAGGTTCCACACGGTGGCGGTGGCGGCGGGCGCGCCGTCCAGCGCCATGAAATACAGGTCGAGGAAGGCGGGGCCCGTGCCCAGCGACGCCGTGTCGATGTCGACGTGGTAGATCGGCATGGCGGCCGCCTGCGCGCAGGCGCCGACCATGGCGGCTGCGACGGCCAGCCGGGCAAGGGTGTACTTGAAGTTGAGCATGATGATGTCCTTTACTTGACGCTGAAGAGCAGGGGCGCGTAGCCGATGCCCGTCTTGGATGGATTGGAGAACGTGGTCGTCAGCGTGACGCTCTGTCCCGGCGCGAGCGCGGAGGGCAGGGCGATGTACGGCACGCCGTTCTGCAGGCCGGTCGCGTTGTCGAGCGTGACGCCGGCCGTCAGGCTCTGCAGGCGCAACCGCAGGGGCGCGTCCAGGGTCTGGCCGCCGGCGTTCGTGATGGTCACGGTGCCCGTGTACTTGCCGGTGAAGCGGTTCACCGTCAGGCCGGAGCGGGTGATCGTGGCGTCCGCCGTGACGTCGACGGACTTATCGATGGTCGCGGTCAATGCATGCGGCTGCTCCTTGTTGCCGGCCCAGTCGGTGCTCCAGTAGCTCACCGTATGCGTGCCGCTGGTGGTCAGCGTGGCCGTGGTGCCCGTCTGCTGGGCGCCGCCGTCGACCGTGTAATAGGTCGCCGCGACGCCGGAGCCGCCCTGGTTGTCCGTCGCACTGAAGGTGACCGTCGCATCTGTGGTGACGGTGCCTTGCGGCGCGGCGGCCGTGGTGGTCGGAGCGGTGACGTCGGCGCCGTGCAGCGAGCCGTGCAAGCGCACCTCGTTCATGTTGCCGTACCACGCGTTCGGGTTGTAGATGCGAATATAGCGGTAGGGAACCAGGCTCGCGACGGGCAGCATCTGCCAATCCATCGTCGATTTCGCCGCCGGGGTCAAGGTGGTCCAGGTGGCGTTGTCGTTCGAGCCCTGGAACACGGTGCCGTTGATGCGGCCGTAGTACCCGTCCTGCCGCGAGATGACTTCGGTGCTCGTGAGGGTCACCTGGTTGCCGTCCTTGAAGTCGAAGACCACCCAGGCACCCGAGCCGTTGCCGCCGGCGCCGTTACGGAAATCCGAACCCGTGGCCAGGTTCGCATCGAACAGGGCGTTCACGTTCTGCAAGGTCGTGGCCGCGGAGCGGTTCGTCGTCGAGTCGATCAGGGTCGCGATGGTCGGGACGTTCTGGATGACGTCACTCTCGTGGGCGATGACCAGGGACGTCGAATCGGTGGGGAACAGGACGGGTTCGGCGACTTTTCCGTCAGCGGTCTTGTAGTTGAGGAGGAGCTTCACCGGGCCCGGCGTCGTGGTGGCCTTGACGACCGCTGTTGCCGTCCAGTTCAGGTTGTCCGAGGTGGTGACCGTCGCGGGCTCGCCCTGGATCGTGGCGCCCACGTTGTTGATCCGCTCGGACGACTGGAACGACACCTTGATCGTGTTACCGGGCACGACCCTGCCCCTCAGCGCCTGGTCGGAACTCAGCGACACGCTCGTCAGCTTGTTGACCGTTTCGTAGCGGGTGCCGAAGATCCGGAATTCGCCGAGCTCGAGGATGTTGTACGACCACAGCAGATCGATCATCGAGATCTTGAAGAAGCGATAGCGCTGGGTACGCAGGTCGTCCTGCACGTTCAGCGTCTGCACGCCCTCGATGCCGAGTGTCTCGTCGGGCGTGATCCGCGTCCAGTTCTCGTTGTCGTTGGAGGCGAAGATGGTCACACCGCCCACGCGTTCCGGGAAGCTGGTGCGCGGCTGGATCTGGAACGACGTCGCCGCGACCTTGAAGCTCGGCCCGAAATCCAGCGTGAACGTGCGGTTGTTGTCCTGCGCGATCGTGTACGCGATGAAGCTGTCCGTATTGTTGTCGACCCCGTTGGCGGCCCAGTCGCCGAAGTTCGTCACCAGGTTCGTCTTGAAGAACAAGTTTGTGTAGTTCATGCTGCCGTCCTTCAGCAGCGGGGTCAGTTCCTGCAGTCCGGAGACCGCGGTGCGCAATGCCGCCAGCTTCTGGAAGTACGCATCGTCGGTGCTTGACCCGATCGTGGCCTGCATGTCCGCATAGGCGCTGTCATAGGCCGCCTTGGTCGATGTGACGTACAGCGTGTCCGGATTGACGGGCGCCGTCACGGTCGCCACCACCGACTGCCGGTCCGGGCCCACGACGACGGTGACACGCTTGGTGCTCACCGTGGTGCCGTCCGAGGCTTCGGCGGTGAACGTGTAGGTGCCGGCCTGCGTCGGCGTCCACGAGAATGCGCCGGTGCTGGTGTCGAACGTGGCGCCGGGCGGCAGGTTGTCCATGTTGTAGGTCACCACGTCGCCCGCTGCCGGGTCGGTGGCCGACAGGTCGAGCGTCACCGGGATGGTGGCGCCGGCATACGTGTACGCCGTCGTGTCGCTGTTGCCGGACTTGAAGACCGGTGGGCTCAGCAAGGTGCTGGACTTGACGTTGATGTGGTCGATGTCGACCGTCGTACCGGGGCCGGTGATCTTGAGCTGCAGGAAATCGCCCAGGTTGATCGGCACCACGAAGTAACGCCACTGGCCGCGCGTATCCGGCAGCGCGACCGGATTGCCGTCGACGTCCATCATGGCCTGGCCATTCGTGCGGATTCGGAAGCCGATGCTCGGGACGGCGGCCCCGTTGTAGCTGTACACGGCGATGCGGGTGCCTTCCGGCGTGGCCGTGGTTCTCACGAAGCCGGTCGTGCCTTCGGTCTGCGCGACCGCGTTGGTGTCGTACGCCGTGAACCGGTCTTCCACCTCCCGGTACGGATCGACGATCGGGATGCCCAGGTATGTGCTGCCCTCGGCCTCGGCGGCCTTGGGGATGCCGAGCCAGAAATCGCCGCCGCCGTCGGCGCCGTCCCAGTTGTAGGCCTTGCGCTTGGCATAGATCGTCGTGTAGTTCGGGGCGAGGTGCTCGACGTCGAGGCCGCGCACGTATTTGTAGTAATAGAAGGCTTCCCAGGAGTTCTGGGTCAGCCGGCCGCGATACGACCACGACACATTGGTGTACATCGCGCGGATGCTGCCGTCCGGATTGACGCTCATGGCGACGGGCACCCACGGGATGTCGTAGCCGACCATCCATTTGCCGAACAGCTCGTGGACGGCCAGCAGGCGGTCGTCCATGAATTCGTACGGGCCCACGGCGTTCGACTCGGTCGACGGCGTGCCCGTCACCGGATCGACCTTGGTGCCTTGCGCCATCATGAGGCGCGAGAGGATCTCCGCGTTGGTGAGGTCGCCGGCGCCGTGGGCCTGGTCGCGGCCCATTTCCACGTGCTGGATCTGCGGCGGAATCTCTTCGCCGGTGGCGTCGTTCCGCGTCACCGTCCGGAACAATTGCTTGATCGATCCGGTCCACGCTGGGTCGGGCGCATCCTTGTTGACCATGAACCACTCGACGGCCTGGTTGTACCCGTCCCGGTCGCCCATGAAGATGGAACCGGACATCTTGGCGATGGTCGTGTACAGATGCTGGTTCATGAACCGGCAGTTGCAGTTGTCGAAGGTCTGGATCACCGGGGTGACCAGGTTGGTCGAGAACTTTTGCGTGTCGTCGTCCGTCCACGCGAGCGCCGGATCCTGGCTGCTGGTGTAGCGAAGGATTTCCGCCGCGCCCGTCATCCGCTGCAGGGGGATGCCGGTATGGATGTGCGAGTCGGTGTAGTACACGTACTTGGACGGGTCCATCTGCTCGTACAGGCGGATGATCCGCATCGCGTTGGCGCGATAGACCGAATCGCCGGTCAGGTAGTACAGGATCGCCTGCGTGTAGGCGGTCAGCGCGTCGGCGATGAAGATGCCCTCGGCGCCCTGCGAGTCCAGCCCGTAGATCCGGGGTTTCGTCGGGTCCGACCCGCTGACGTTCGAGATGCCCGGCGTGCGCGACGCCTTGCCCGACTTGAGCATCATGTTGAAATGCGTATTCCAGGGCTCTTTCTTCGCCAGGACCTCGGCCCGCATGTTCTCGAGCATGTCCTTGGTGAATCCGACACCCGGGTGCTTGAATCCGTTGGCGTCGACGGACTCGCGGATGACCGGCTGGTAGCTGGTCACCATCGTGTCGATCGGGTCCGCCGCCATCGCGACCTGGCCCGGGAACGGTACCAGCGTCGTTGCGATGCCGACTGAAAATGCCATGCAGACGATGCGCCTCAACGCATGGTCCAACTTGATTGTTCTCATGTCTGTCCCCCCATTGTTAACCTCTTGAAAGAACCCCGAAAGCCGGGCACCGGCTTCCGGGTTTTCATCACGAATTGAAAGCGTCAGGACGGATCACAGCCGGCGCGCTCCTCGCCGGCGCAACGCGGCCAGCGCCAGCACGGCGGCCAGCATCAGCGATGCCGTCGACGGTTCCGGGACCGCCGTCACTTTGCCCAGCTGGCTCGCGGGCGCCGCGACGAGGACCTGTTCGCCGGCGGGCGCGTTCGGCTGCAGGAACAAGTCACCAAGGTCGCCGTCCGCGCCCAGGTAGCGCACCATGTCGAACAGCGCCCAGCCGAACGTGGTGCCCGTGTCGCCCGGCGCCATCGTGAAGGCGACGTCGAAACTGAACTTGCCCCCGAGCTGGATGCCCTGGACCAGATCGCCGCCTCCTGACGCGTTGGTGAACGTGAACTGGCCCGGCGTGCCGCCTGTGACGGCGCCGGTCAGGTCCGGCGCGCCGTCGAGCGCGCCGCTCAGGTTCCACACGGTGGCGGTGGCGGCGGGTGCACCGGCCAGTCCCAGGAAGTACAGGTCGAGGAACGCGGGGCCCGTGCCCAGCGAGGCGGTGTTGATGTCGACGTGGTAGTACGGCATCGATATCGGCGTGGCGGCCGCCTGTGCGCAGGCGCCGACCATGGCGGCTGCGATGGCCAGCCGGGCGAGGGAGTGCTTGAAGTTGAGCATGGCGATGTCCTTTACTTGACGCTGAAGAGCAGGGGCGTATAGCCGATGCCCGTCTTGGATGGGTTGGAGAACGTGGTCGTCAGCGTGACGCTCTGTCCCGGCGCGAGCGCGGAGGGCAGGGCGATGTACGGCACGCCGTTCTGGAGGCCGGTCGCGTTGTCGAGCGTCACGCCGGCCGTCAGGCCCTGCAGGCGCAGCTGCAGGGGCGCGTCCAGGGTCTGGCCGCTGGCGTTCGTGATGGTCACGGTGCCCGTGTACTTGCCGGTGAAGCGGTTCACCGTCAGGCCGGAGCGCGCGATCGTGGCGTACGCCGTCACGTCGATGGACTTATCGACGGTCACCGTGAGCGCATGCGGCTGCTCCTTGTTGCCGGCCCAGTCGGTGCTCCAGTAGCTCACCGTGTGCGTGCCGCTGGTGGTCAGCGTGGCCGTGGTCCCGGTCTGCTGGGCGCCGCCGTCGACCGTGTAATAGGTCGCCGCGACGCCGGAGCCGCCCTGGTCGTCCGTCGCCGTGAACGTGACGGTGGCGTCCGTGGTCGCCACGCCTTGCGGCGCGGCGGCCGTGGTGACGGGCGGCGTCGCGTCGGCGCCGTGCAGGGTACCGTGCAGGCGCACCTCGTTCATGTTGCCGAACCACGCGTTCGGGTTGTACACGCGGATGTAGCGGTAAGGGACGAGGCTTGCGACCGGCAGGGTTTGCCATTCCTGGGTCGACTTCGCCGCCGGCGTCAGCGTCGCCCAGTTGGTCATGTCGTTCGAACCCTGGAAGACGGTGCCGTTGACGCGCGTGTAGTACCCGTCTTGCCGGGCGATGACTTCGGCGGCGGTCAGCGTGACCTGGTTGCCCGCCTTGAAGTCGAAGGCCACCCAGGAACCGGTGCCCGAACCGCCGGAGCCGTTGCGGAAGTCCGAACCGGTGCTCAGGTTCGCGTCGAACAGCGCATTCACGTTCGTCAGCGTCGTGGCCGCCGTACGGTTCGTTGTCGAATCGATCAACGTCGCGACGGTGGGCACGTTCTTGATGGTGTCGCTTTCGTCGACGAGGTTCAGCGCGGTGCCGTCCGTCGTCTCCGTGACCTCGTAGCCGTTCTTGCCGTCCTGCCCGACGTAGTCGATGGCGAATTTGACGGGGCCCGGTTGCGTACCCTGGGCAAGCGTCGCGGTGGCCGTGAAGTTGATGTTGTCCGCCGTGGACAGCGCGGCCGGCAGGCCGGCGATCGTCACCGCCACGTTGCTGATCGTTTCCTTCGCGGTGAAGTTGAGCTTCACGGTATTGCCGGGCACGATGCGGTTGCGCTGCGCCTGCGCCGACGTCAGCGATGCGCTGGCGATGCGGTTGGTCGACGCGGTCACGCCATACAGGCGCAGCTCCGTCATGTTGCCGAACCAGGCGCCGGCGTCGACCATGCGGATGTAGCGGTACGGCGTCTGGTCGGTGATCGTCAAGGTCTGCCAGTCCGACGTGTTCGCGGTGGCGTTCGAGATCGTCGTCCACGTCGCATTGTCGTTCGAGCCCTGCACGACGGCGCCCGCGATGCGGCTGGCGTACTGGTTCTGCAGGCCGATGACCTCGACGCGGGACAGCGCCGCGGTGCCGCCGCCGCGGAAGTCGAACATGAGCCAGCCGTTGTTGCCGCTGCCGTTCAGGCGCAGGTCCGTCGCCGTCGTCAGGTTGTTGTCGAACAGCCTGCTGGCGTTCGCGAGCGCATCGGTGGCGTTGCGGCCATTGGAGTCCGTCACGGTCGCGATGTCGAACAGGTTGGCGATGTAGTTCTTCTGGTCGGCGATGAACAGCGTCGTCGAATCGGTCGAGAACAGCACGGGTTCGGCCGGTGTGCCGTCCGCGGTGTGGTAGTTGAGGAGGAACTTCACCGAGCCCGGCGCCGTCGTGGGCTTGATGAGGGCCGTCGCCGTCCAGTTCAGGTTGTCGCTGGTCGTGATGGTCGCGGGCTCACCCTGGATCGTTGCGGTCACCGTATTGATCGGCTCGGACGACTGGAACGACAGCTTGATCGTATTGCCGGTCACGACGCGGTTCTTGAGCGCCTGGTCCGACGCGAGCGACACATTGGTCAGCTTGTTCACCGTTTCGTAACGCGTGCCGAAGATCCGGAATTCGCCCAGCTCGAGGATGTTATACGACGAGATCAGGTCGATCATCGAGATCTTGAAGAAGCGGTAGCGCTGGCTGCGCAAGTCGTCCTGCACGTTCAGCGTCTGCACACCCTCGATCGCGAGCGTCTCGTCCGGCGTGATGCGCGTCCAGTTCTCGTTGTCGTTCGACCCGAAGATGGTCACCCCGCCCACGCGTTCCGGGAAGCTCGTGCGCGGCTGGATCTGGAACGCATTCGCCGCCACCTTGAAGCTGGGACCGAAGTCCAGGATCATCGTGCGGTTGCTGTCCCGCGCGATGGTGAAGGCGATGAACGAGTCCGTATTGTTGTCGACGCCGTTCGCCGGCGCGTCGCCGAAATTCGTCGCGAGGCTCGACTTGAAGAACAGGTTCGTGTAGTCCATGCTGCCGTCCTTCAGCAGCGGGGTCAGCTCCTGCAGGCCCGTGACGGCGCTGCGCAATGTCGCCAGCTTCTGGAAGTAGGCGGTGTCGGTGCTGGAACCGATCGTGTTCTCGATGTCCGCATACGCGTTGTCATAGGCCGTCTTCGTGGACGTGACGTACAGCGTGCCGGGCTTGAACGGGGCCGTGATGGCGCCCACCGTCGTCTGCCGGTCCGCACCGACGAAGACGGTGACGCGCTTGGTCGTCACGGTCGTTCCATCCGACGCTTCGGCGGTGAACGTGTAGGTGCCGGCCTGCGTCGGTTGCCACGAGAACGCACCAGTGTTCGCATCGAACGTGGCGCCTTGCGGCAGGTTGTCCATGTTGTAGGTGACGACGTCGCCCGCGGCGGGGTCGGTGGCGGACAGGTCGATCGTCGTCGGGACGGTGGCGCCGGCGTACGTGTACACGGTCATGTCGCCGTTGCCGGACTTGAAGACCGGTGGGCTGAGCAGCGTGTTGGACTGGACGTTGATGCGGTCGATGTCGACCGCCGTACCCGATCCAGTGATGGTCAGCGGCAGGAAGTCACCGAGGTTGACGGGTGCGACGACGTAGCGCCACTGGCCGCGCGTGTTCGGCAGCGCGAGCGAATTGCCGTAGACGTCCATCGACGCTTGGCCGTTGGTCCGGATGCGGAAGCCGATGTTCGGCACGGCGGCTCCGTTGTAGCTGTACACGGCATAGCGCGTGCCTTCCGCCGTGGCCGTGCTGCGCACATACGACGTCGTGCCGTCGTTCTGCGCGACGGAATCGCCGGCGAGCGGCGTGAAGCGGTCTTCCACTTCGCGGTATGGATCGATGATGGGGATGCCCAGGTATTTGCTGCCTTCGCCTTCGGCCGCTTTCGGAATCGTCAGCCAGAAATCGCCGCCGCCATCAGCGCCGTCCCAGTTGTAGGCCTTGCGCTTCGCGTAGATCGTCGTGTAGCCCGGCGCCACCTGTTCCAGATCGATGCCGCGCACGTATTTGTAGTAGTAGTAGGCTTCCCACGTGTTCTGCGTGAGGCGGCCGCGATATGACTGCGACACGGTCGGATACAGCGCGCGAATGGTGCCGTCCGGGTAGACGCTCATCGCGACGGGCACCCACGGGATCTCGTAGCCGATCATGAACTTGCCGAACAGTTCGTGGACGGCCAGGAGGCGGTCGCCCAGGAATTCGTACGGCCCCACGGCGTTCGCGTCCGTCGACGGCGTGCCGGTCTCCGGGTCGACCTTCGTACCCTGCGCCATCATCAGGCGCGAGAGGATTTCCGAGTTGGTGAGGTCGCCGGCGCCGTGGGCCTGGTCGCGTCCCATCTCGACGTGCTGGATCTGCGGGGCAATCTCTTCACCGGTGGCGTCGTTCTTCGTCACCAATCGGAACAGCTGCTTGATCGAGCCGGTCCACGCGGGGTCCGGCGCGTCCTTGTTGACCATGAACCATTCGACCGCCTGGTTGTACCCATCGCGGTCGCCCATGAAGATCGAACCAGACATCTTCGCGATGGTCGTGTACAGGTGCTGGTTCATGAACCGGCAGTTGCAGTTGTCGTCGGTCAGGATCACCGGCACGATGAGGTTGGCCGAAAACCTCTGTGTGTCGTCGTCCGTCCACGCGAGCGCAGGATCCTGGGTGCTGGAATAGCGAAGGATTTCCGCCGCGCTCACCATGCGCTGCATCGGGATCCCCGTATGGATGTGCGCATCGGTGTAATACGCGTACTTGGCCGGATCCATCTGCTCGTACAGGCGGATGATCCGCATGGCGTTGGCGCGATAGACCGAATCGCCCGTGACGTAGTACAGGATCGCCTGCGTGTAGGCGGTGAGCGCGTCGGCGATGAAGATGCCTTCGGCGCCCTGCGAATCGATCCCGTCGATCCGCGGTTGCGTCGGATCCGAGCCGTTGACGTTCGAGATGCCCGGGGTGCGCGACGCCTTGGCCGACTTCAGCATCATGTTGAAGTGGGTGTTCCAGGGTTCCTTCTTCGCGAGCACTTCGGCCCGCATGTTTTCCAGCATGTCCTTCGTGAGCCCGACGCCGGGATGCTTGAAGCCGCTGGCGTCGACCGATTCGCTGATGACCGGCTGGTAGCTGGTGACCATCGTATCGATCGGGTCCGCGGCCAGCGCGACCCGGGCCGGGACCAGGGTCGCGACGATACCGATTGACAAGGCCACGCACGCGATGCGCCTGCATGCATGGTCCAACTTGAATGCTCTCATGTATGTCCCCTCATTGTTCGACCTCGTTATGTGTCGTTGTTACCGATAACATCTAGCGCCGAAAACGGTGCGGACGGGCAGGGCGCGGCGACGCCAGCTGCGACCCGGCACCGGGTTCCAGCGGTATTCTTTGATGAAGTACGGTTGAATCCAAGGCATATCGACGACGTCCCGCACCGTCCGGACGGCTGCGTGCCGGACAACGCCACCGCAGGCCCCGCGCCGCGCGACGAACACGGCGGGGGCACGTCAGCGGGTTTGCGTTATCGATACCACGCAATTGTAGACCCGATTGCAACCCGCGCACACGATTTTTTTTTGCATTCTTGTCGCGTCGGGTGGGCGGTTACCGGATTTGCCGATTGGGCACCCGGCCGACGAGAAATCCGTGGACAGGCATGCAACGGACGTCTAGTATCCGCGATCGATAACACGTGCCATTCTCATCAACACGAACCATGTCGATTCAACGCGCAGCCAACCGTCCCGACCCCTTCCGCCGCCGCGCCGCCGCGCTCGCCGCCCTGTTTGCCGCAGCCGCCGTCGCGACGGCGCCGTCCCGGGCCGCAGAGGCCGTGGCCTGGGGCGCCTGGACGCAATGGGGCGACCTCGGCAACGGCCGCTATCGCAATCCCGTGCTCCCGGCCGACTACAGCGACCTGGATGCGATCCGCGTCGGCGACGACTATTACGCCATTTCATCGACGTTCCAGTTTTCGCCGGGGATGGCCGTGCTGCATTCGCGCGATCTGGTCAACTGGGAGACCGTCGGCCACGCGGTGTCCGACCTGACGCAGATGTCGCCGGAACTCGACTGGCGCCGGATGAACCGCTACGGCCGCGGCATCTGGGCCGGCACGATCCGCCACCACGCCGGCCGTTTCTGGATCTATTTCGGCACGCCGGACGAAGGCTATTTCATGACGAGCGCCGCGCAGGCGGAAGGGCCGTGGACGCCGCTCAAGCGCGTGCTGCCGGAGGCCGGCTGGGACGACTGCGCGCCGTTCTGGGACGACGACGGCAAGGGCTACCTCGTCGGCACGCACTTCAGCGACGACTACAAGATCCACCTGTGGGAACTGGGCGCCGACAACGCGAGCCTCGTGCCGGGGACGGACGAGGTGATCTACCAGTCCAAGGGCAGCGAAGCGAGCAAGCTGTACAAATTCAACGGCACCTATTACCACTTCTTCAGCGAAGTGCAGGCGGATGGGCGCGTCATGATGATGCGGCGTGCGCCGTCGATCCACGGGCCGTGGTCGGACAAGCGCCAACTGATGCGGGGTGACACGGCGGCCATGGAGCCCAACCAGGGCGGCATCGTGCAGGGCCCCGACGGCAACTGGTATTTCTTCACGCACCACGGCAGCGGCGATTGGGCGGGCCGGGCGGCGAGCCTGTTGCCCGTCCACTGGATCGACGGCTGGCCCGTGATCGGACAGCCCGACACCGCCGGCATCGGCACGATGGTGTGGGAAGGCCGGATGCCGGCCGCGCCGTCGACGCGGCGTTTCCCGCAGGGCGGCAACGACGACTTCAATGCCGCCGCACTGGCCCCCGTCTGGGAGTGGAATTACCAGCCGAGGGCAGGCAAGTGGTCGCTCGCCGCCCGTCCCGGCCATCTGCGGCTGCACGCGTTCCCCGGCCTCGACGGCGGCAACCTGCTCAAGGTCGGCAATGTGCTGACGCAGCGGGTCGTGCGCGCGCGCGACCCGGCGTTCGTCGCGCGGCTCGACCTCGCCGGCATGGCCGACGGCCAGCATGCGGGCCTGGCGCACTTCACGGCGCAGCCGTGGGCCGCCAATCCGGCCGCGTCGAGCGCGTCGGCCGGCGTCGTGATGGTGGAAGGCAGGCGCTACCTGGAAGTGTCGCGCGACGGCACGTACACGCGGCTGCAGCCGTGGCCGCACGACCTGATCTGGCTGCGCTCGGCGTGGGGGCTCGACGGCAAGGCCACGCTTGCCGTCAGCGCCGACGGCAAGCGGTTCGTCCCCCTGCTGTCCGACGTTGCGTTGACGTGGGGCGCCTATCGCGGCAGCCGCGTGGGGCTGTTCACGTTCAATCCGGACGGCGAACGTGGGTATGTCGACGTCGACAAGGTGACGTACGACATCGACGGCGCGGCCCGCTAGATCAAGCCGAGCGGCGCTGGCGCACGTCCAGCCCGGAGCCGGTCTCGCGGCCGAGTTCCTCGAACGCGTCGTGCGTCAAGGCCATCAGGCGCTCCGGATCGGGCACCATGGCCTGGTCGACGAACAGTGCCAGCTGCATCTGGCCCGCGTACGAGATGAGGGCGAGCCCGACGCCGATCATGCCCGCCTGCGGCACCCAGCAGATCACGTCCGTCATGCGCGCGCCCGCGAGGAAGCGGGTGCTGGCCGGTCCTTCGATATTCGTCAGCACGACGGAGCCCTTCGACGTGAACAGGTTCAGCGCGAGCCTCTGCAGTGCCCGCGGCAGGGCGCCGGCGATCGACAGGAAGGCCATCGTGGCGCGCGGTTGGTGCGAGCGCTTGATGGCGTTCATGCGCGCGCTCGACAGGCGCAGCCGTTCCAGCGGGCTGGCGACGTCGGTGGGCAGCGCCACCGCGACCAGGCCGAACTCGTTCCCGAGCTGGAACGCATTGCTCTTCTCGCGCAGGTTGAACGTGACGGCGGCGCGCAGCATGCCATCGTCGACCTTCTCGCCGCGCTCCAGCAGGTAGGTGCGCAGCGCACCGGAAACGGCCGCCACCCACACGTCGTTGATCGTCGCGCCCATCTTGCGGGCGAGGTCGTGCACCTGCCACAGCGCGATCGGCGGCAGCCACACGAGCTGCTTGGCGCCTGCCATCTTGTGTTTGAGCCGGGTACGCGCATCGAACGGCAGCGCGGCCAGCCGCGCGATGTGGTACGCGACCTTCAGCCACGACAGCCCCGCGCCGAGCACGAAGCACGCGGGGCTGCGCGCGCCGACGCTCCAGTGCGGATGGTCGCGCCGCGCGGGCAGCGCCGCGCCGTGGCTGTCCGTGTCGTCCGTGAGGTGGCGCAGCACGTGCACGAGCCCGAGGCCGTCCGTGATGCAGTGGTGGACGCGGAACACGATCGCGTGGCCGCCTTCGACGCGGTCGATCACGCTCATGTGCCACAGCGGACGGTTGTCCGCGAGCGGCGTCAGGGCCATGCCGCTCACGAGCGCCTGCAGCGCGTCGCGGCTCGTGACGCCGGCGACGGGCAAGTGCTCGACGTGCGCGTCGATGTCGAACGTGTCGTCCTTGACCCAGTACGGCACGCCCCAGCGCGTGCGCACGACTTCGGTGAAGCGCGGGTAGTTCGGCAGGCGCTGCGCGATGGTCGATTTCAGGCGCTGCAGGTCGAGCGGTCCGGCGAACAGCAGCACGCTGTTGATGACCATCAGGTTGCGGTCGCCATCCATGCGCAACCACGCGAAATCACGCCGCGTCATGCGGGTGCCGGTCTGTCTCTTCACTTGGGCGCTCCTCGATGCTTTTTATTCCCACCCCTGTCCTCGACGATCGCGACGCGACGGGGTATTCACTCAAGAATAATTTAGTGGCAACAACTTGTTTTGGATTGTGCTTGTTCCTGGAGGCCAAATTGATGCCTTTTGGAGTCAGTGTGGCGCGTTGAGCAAACCGCGTCCGGCAAGCGCATTGTCGCGAACGCCCGTACGCTGATGAGTCGCTGATGCGCTAGTGCTAACATGCACTTTTTTACTTTGTGACACTGCATGAAGCTGCCGTCGGCATTCACCGCGGTCACGTCCTGCGTCATCGTCCTGCGTCAACGTCCTGTTGATCGTGTTGTTCAGGTTGTCGGTCAGCTTTTGGGCGAAGATCAGTGAGCGCCGGGCTTCGGACGCACGAACGCATAGGTGGTCGCCGAGGATCGGGCCGGGGTGTCCGCCGCGCCGCCGCCACCACCACCACCGCTGCATCCGGTCAGCAGGGCGGAAATCAATAGGCCAGCGGCGAAGTGCTTGCGGGTCATCGTTGCTCCAGTCTTGAAGGGTGTGCGGATCGGCAGTGCGGGCGCGACTATACCGTTGTCAAACCAGAAATTAATTGCCGGAACATTACGATACAATTTGTGACGTCCCGGACGTAGGCCCGAACGCAGCGGGTATGGCATTCGGATCCGCTCGTGGAGAGCGGCAGCCGTCTGGCGGATATATCCCTTGACGAAAGTCAGCACGCCCGGTGCACAATGTGGCAACCATCACGCGCCCACATTCCATGACTTCCTTACCTCTCCATTTTCAGCCGGTCGCTTGCGACGAGCCCGGCGTCTATCGCACGTTGTTGGAATCGACGAAGGCGATCCCGTGGCGGATCGACTGGGCCACGATGCGCTTTACCTATATCGGTCCGCAGATCGAAGCATTGCTGGGATGGAGCCCGGCGAGCTGGCAATCCGTGAACGACTGGGCCGATCGCATCCACGAAGAGGATCGGCAGAAGACGGTCGATTTCTGCGTGGCGCAATCGCAGCGGGGCGTCGATCACGAAGCCGACTACCGGGCCATCACGCGCCACGGTGACTACGTCTGGATCCGGGACGTCGTGCACGTCGTACGCCGCCCGGATGGCAGCGTCGATTCCCTGGTCGGCTTCATGTTCGACATCACGGCGCGCAAACAGGCCGAGGAGAAGATCCTTCAATTGCAGCGCGAGCTCGAAATCCTGTCGTACCGCGACAGCCTGACCGGCGTCGCCAACCGGCGCATGTTCGACACGGTCTATCCCGTGCAATGGGCGAAGGCGCGCGACACCGGCCACCCGCTGTCGCTCGTCATCGTCGACATCGATTACTTCAAGCAGTACAACGACCATTATGGCCACGTGCAAGGCGACGATTGCCTGCGCCGCGTGGCCCAGGCGCTGGACGCGGCTGCGTCGCATCCCGGCAATTTGTGCGCACGCCTCGGTGGCGAGGAATTCGTGCTGCTCCTGCCGGGGACGGACGCCGAGGGGGCGCGCCATCAAGCGGAGCGCTGCCGCAAGCTGCTGATGCAAGAAGACATCCCGCATGCCCGTTCGGGGGCGGGGCGCGTGGTGACCATCAGCCTGGGCGTCGGCACCATCGTTCCCACCGCCGATGACGATCCCGGCGTCTTCCTCGACCGGATCGACCGCCGCCTGTACCAGGCCAAGTCCGCAGGGCGCGACCGGCTTTGCGACGTCGAAGCATAGATCGCCACACGCCCATTCAGGCGGCCCGACCATGAAACCGACATCCATTGCGTTCCCACTGTCCGCAACCCTCGCGTTCCCACCATCACACGCGGGCGGGCCAACCTCGTCGAACTGGACGTGAGCGGCCATTGGACGCTGCATTTCGCAAACCTGGCCAATGGGTTGATGACCGACCCGATGGAGGGCTCGTTCAAGGACGGCCAAGGCATCTTTTATGGCAAGGACACGGTGAACGGGCGCGAGGTGGCGGTGCGCTTTCTGATCTTGCCGATGAGCGCCGGCCAGTGGCGCTTCGAGCAGGCATATTCGGCCGACGGCGGGCAGCGTTGGGAGACCAACTGGATCGCCATCGATACCCGCCGCGGCGCGCCCCATTAATCGCGGGCGACGCGCACCAGGCGTTCCGCCCGCTGGGGCAGCACGATCACGAGCAAGAGCATGCAGGCGACGAGCGCGCCGGACGCCGCGTACCGGCTCAGCGCGAGGCCGCCGGCCGCGACGGGCTTGTCGAGATAATCGCCGACCGTCGCGCCCAGCGGCCGCGTGAGGATGAACGCGGCCCAGAACAGCACCGTACGCGATGTGCGCGTCCACCGGTACAGCGCGACGACGACGAGGAGGCCGGCGCCGAACAGCGCGGCGCCCCCGCCATAGCCGAAGCCCCACCCGGTGTCCGGATCGGCCACCCAGTCGCCGAGCGCCGTGCCGAGCGTCTGCGAAAACAGGATCGTGAGCCAGTAGAAGATTTCCGCCGCGCGGGTGTCGAGCCGCCGGATCGACACGGAGCCGAGGCTGCGGTGCCACGCGAACAATGTCGCGGCCAGCAGCGCGAACAGCAGCGCGGAGCCGCCCAGGTGGCCGATGCCGAGCGAGCGGTCGCACAGGTCGGCCAATGTGGTGCCCACCGTCGTCGTGGCGACGATGACGGTCCAGAACAGGAACGGATGGAAGCGGCTGGCGCGGATCTGCGCGGCCAGCGCCAGCGCCAGCAGGGCCGCGAACACGCCGGTGCCCGCGAGGTAGCCGAGGTGCATCGACATCGTGACGGTGTCGCCGGCCGTCTCGCCGAGCGTCGTCGCGAGGATCTTGATGATCCAGAATCCCAAGGTGACGGCGGGGACCTTGGCCAGGTCGGCGTGATGGCCATCGTGGGCGGCGGCTGTGGAATGCATGGGGACTCCGATGAACGACGATGCGCGCCATCCTAGCCTAATGCCGCGTCCGCCAGCGTGATTTCTCGGTAACGTCGTGTAGCGGCAGGCGCGATCGCATCCATGCTGGGTTAGCGTGCGACGTCAATCGATAACATTCGTTATATTTAATTCAACTTCCGGCCGCATGCGGCCAAGCGATCGTTGGGTTGACGACATGACGACAACAAAAACAATCTATGGCGCGCTGCTGCTCGCGCTGGCGGCCGGCGCCGCCCGGGCCCAGGACCCAGTGCCGCCGCCCGTGCAGGACCCGCTGGCCGATCCCGCGCCCCGAACGGCCGATGACCGGCCGTACAAAAGCGATGGCGCGGCCGCGCTGGAAATCGTCGGCTTCCAGTTCGCGCTGAACCGCATCGACCACGCGTTCGTCCGCCCCGACGACTACGGCGTGAGCGTGGGGTCGATCCGGCGCAACCTGCACAGCAGCTGGGTCGTCGACAAGGATCCGTTCGAGATCAACCAGCTGGGCCACCCGTACCAGGGCTCCATGTACTTCGGCCTCGCGCGCAGCAACGGGCTGACGTTCTGGGAATCGCTGGGTTATGCGTTCGCCGGCAGCGCCGTGTGGGAGATCGCCGGCGAGACGACGACGCCGTCGCGCAACGACCAGATCACGACGAGCTTCGGCGGCAGCTTCCTCGGCGAGTCGCTGTACCGGATGGCGAATCTCGTGCTGGAACAGGGCTACGGCCTGTCGCCGCGCTGGCGCGAGGTGGCCGCGACCGCCGTGGCGCCGTCGCTGGGGTTCAACCGCTACGTGCGCCCGGGGCGCGCGGGCGCCATCTGGCCCAGCAACAGCCCGGCCGTCTACACGCGACTGCAGCTGGGGGCCGGCGGCATCTCGCGGCGCATCGTCGGGCCGTCGCTGGCGCCGCGCCGCAACGAGCTCGCGGCCGATTTCGCCCTCGACTACGGCCAGCCCGGCAAGCCCGGCTACACGTACCACCGGCCGTTCGACTATTTCCTGTTCCGCCTGCGGCTGTCGAACGTGCAGGGCGTCGAAAGTCTCGCGTCGCGCGGCCTGCTGGTCGGCGCGCCGTATGCGGCCGGCAGCGCCGTGCGCGGCATCGCCGGGCTGTACGGCAGCTACGACTACCTCGCGCCGCAGGTGTTCCGCGTCGCCAGCACGGGCCTGTCGCTGGGGACCAACGCGCAGTGGCGGCTGGCGGACGTCCTCACGCTGCAGGGCCATGCGTCGGCCGGCGTGGGCTACACGTCGACGGGCACGATCCGCGCCAGCACGAGCGGGCAGTACAACTACGGCTTCGCCCCGCAGGCGATGGTGATGGTGCGCCTGATCGGCGGCGGCAAGGTGTCGCTCGACGCCACCGCGCGTAAATTCTTCGACGGCAAGCTGACGAGTCCCGAGACCGGCGGCACCGACCGCGTGTTCCGCGGCGACGCGTCGCTGACGTACCGGTTCGCCACGCACCACGCCGTGGCGCTGAAGTACATCACGTCGCGCCGGACGTTCGCGTTCGCGGGCGTGCCGGAACGGCAGCAGCGGCGCGACACGGTCGGTCTGTACTACAGCTATGAGCCGACTGGAGGCCTCGGCGCCGTGAACTGGTGACGTGCGCCGGCGACGGCGATGGGAGGTGTATCCCTGCGTATCACCTTGTGAGAAACTGGCTGTATTTTACGTTTCTTCAACGGCATCCCGCCCATGCATCACATCGAAAAAACAGTCGTCGCCGCGCCCATGAACGGTGACTTGTGGGACCTGCTGGCCGCACGCCGCCACGTGGGCCTGCGCCGGCTCGTGGCGCCGGGCCCCGACGATGCGGTGCTGGCGCGCATCCTGGAGGCGGCCGCGCAAGCGCCCGACCACGGCCTGCTGCGTCCGTGGCGCTTCGTGCTCGTCCCACAGGCGCGGCGCGACGACCTGGGTGCCGTCTTCGAGGAAGCGCTCGTGGCGCGCGACCCGGCGGCCGACGATGCCACGCGCGCGGCCGCGCGCGCGAAGGCGCAGCACGCGCCATGCGTGCTCGTCGCGATCCTCGTCGACGATCCCGCGACGCCCGTCCCGGGCACCGACAAGCTCGTGTCGCTGGGCTGCGCGATCCAGAACATGCTGCTGGCCGCGCAGGCGCTGGGCGTCTCCAGCGGGCTCGCGAGCGGCGGCGCGCTGGAGACGCCCGGCATGCGCCGCCTGTTGCGCCTTTCCGCGCACGAGCGCGCCATTTGTTTCATCGGCTTCGGCACGGCCGGCGCGATGAAGCCACCGCGGCCGCGGCCGCAGCCCGCGCAATTTTTTTCGAGCCTGTAGCGCCCAGGGACGCATCGGCGTTTGTCGTAGAAATTGTGACATCGCCCGCGTGCAGAATTGCCTGAAACGGGCCTATCGCTTGTCATACAGGCACTGGAAGTGTCTTTGTTATGACACAGTCGGTGCAATACACGAACATTCTCCACGGCAATGTTTTATAGTTCCGGTGTACGGCTTGATTTATCTTAAGCCTTGTGAGTTCTTCAGACACTGCCATGACCGCAGCCAATACACAACATCCAGCGACCACCGACCGCAGCATCATTTGCGGTCCGGTGCGGTCCGCCCCGGTGCCGGTGCCGCCTTGCCCCGCCGGGTACGTCGCGCTGGAATGGCTCGAGCACGCACCCGGTTTCGTCGCCTGCCTCGTCGGCCCCGACTTCGTGTTCGCCCACGCGAACGACGCGTACAAGCGGCTGGTGGGGCGCGCGGACCTCGTCGGCCTGCCGTTCCACGTCGCGCTGCCGGACGTGGCCGAACAGGGCGTCATGCCCCTGTTGAAGAGCGCCATGGCGACGGGCGAACGACTCGTGCAGAGCGCCCGCCCGGTGCATCTCGCGAGCCCAGACGGCGGCACCCAGCTGCGCTACGTCGACTTCGTCGCCCAGCCCATCCCGCACGGCGGGGCGGAAGGCGGCACGGCCCTGCTGATCCTGGGCAGCGACGTCACGATGGAGACCGTGTCGCAGCGCGACCTGGAGTTCAGCCTCACGCACGACGTGGTGACGGGCCTGCCGAACCATGCGCTGTTCCGCGACCGGCTCGAGCACGCGCTGCGGCGCGCGGCGCGGGCCCAGCATCCGCTGCAGGTGGCCGCGCTGCGTCCCGACCTGTTCAAGCGGGTCAACGCCCTCGTCGGCAGCGAAAGCGGCCAGCGCATCCTCCACGAGATCGCGCGCCGCATCGAGCGCGCGGCCGGGCCGGAGGCGACGGTCGCCAGCGACAAGGGCGACAAATTCCTGATCCTGCTGGAAGGCGGGCAGCAGCCGCAGGCGGCGAGCACGATCCAGGACATCGTCCGCGCCGTGGCGGAGCCGTTCGACCACGCCGACCAGGCCGTGTACGTCACGTGCTCCGTCGGCGCCGCCGCGTTTCCCTTGAGCGGCCAGACGGCGGACAGCCTGCTGCTGGCGGCCGACCGCGCCCTCGCGCGCGCGAAGGAAGCGGGTGCGGGCGTGGTGCGCTGGGACGACACGCCGCCGGACGGCGCCGACATCGAGCGGCTGCGCCTCGGTTTCGCGCTGCGTGAAGCGCTGGCGGACGGCAAGCTGCAAGTCCGTTACCAGCCGCGCGTCGACCTCGTGACGGGGGCGATCACCGCGGTGGAAGCGTCGGTGCACTGGGACCGCGACGGCGAGACGGTGGCGCCGGCCACGCTGACCGGGATCGCCGACGAATGCGGCTTGAGCGGCGACCTCGGTCACTGGGTGCTGCGCACGGCGTGCGCGCACGCGGCGGGGTGGCGCGCGCAGGGCCTGACGGCGGTGCGCGTTGCCGTGAACCTGACGGCGCACCAGTTCACGATGTGCGACCCGGAGCAGTCGATCGCGGCGGCGCTCGCGGAGGCCGGCCTGCCGGCGGACGGCCTCGACCTGGGACTGACGGAAAACCTGCTGATGGGCGACATGGAGCGTGCCGTCGCGTGCCTGCAGGCGCTGCGCAACCTCGGCATCCGCCTGTGCCTCGCGGGCTTCGGCACCGGCTACTCCAGCCTCGCCAACCTGCAGCGCCTCCCGCTCGACGTGCTCAAGATCGACGGCTCGTTCCTCACGCGCGTGCCGGACGAGGAGGGCGCCGCCGCCGTGGTGAACGCCATCGTCACGATGGGCCATAGCCTGGGCATGCGCGTCGTCGCCGACGGCGTCGAGCGCGAACCGCAGTGCGAATTCCTGTCGCGCCATATGTGCGACGAGGTGCAGGGCGGCTACGTGTCGTTTCCGCTGGCCGTCGACGCCATGACCGCGATGCTGCGGGCGGGCGCCGGCCTGGCACCGCGCCTGCTGCGCTTCAACCGCACGCAGCCCACCTTGCTGCTCGTGGACGACGAGCCGAGCATCCTGTCGTCGCTGCGGCGCCTGCTGCGCGGCGACGGCTACCGCATCCTCACGGCGAACAGCGGCAGCGAGGGCTTGCAGATCCTGGCGGAGAACGCCGTCGACGTGATCGTGTCGGACCAGCGCATGCCGGAGATGACCGGCGTGGAATTCCTGCGCAAGGTCCGCCAGTCGTACCCGGACACCGTGCGCATCGTGCTGTCCGGCTTCACGGAGCTGCAGACGGTGACGGACGCCGTCAACGCGGGCGCGATCTACAAATTCCTCACGAAGCCTTGGGACGACGAGCAACTCCGCAGCCATATCCAGGAAGCCGTCGCGTACAGCGCGATGGCCAACGAGAACCGGCTGCTCGCGCTGCAGGTGCGCACGGCGAACCAGAAACTCGCCGCCGTGAACCGCCAGCTCGAGACGGTGCTGGCGCGCCAGCAAAGCGAAATCGAGCGCGGCGAGATCAGCCTGGACATCGTCCATGAGGCCCTCGACAACGTGCCCGTACCCGTGCTGGCCAGCGACGACCTCGGTATCGTCGTGCTCGCGAACCGGGCCGCGCAAGGCATGTTCGCGGCGTACGGGCTCCTGCTCGGCTGCGACGTGCGCCAGCTGTTCCCCGACCTGCCTGACCGCATGGAGGAAGGCGCCGGATTCTCGTTCGACTACGAGCACGAGGGCAAGCGCTTCGCGGCCAGCGTGCAGCCGATGGGCAGCGGCAGCCAGTCGCGCGGCTGGCTGATCGCGGTGACTTTGCCGGCATGACGACGATGACACGGTTCCGAGCAGTTCCCATCGACGAGGCCCGCGAAGGCGCCGTCCTCTACGACGACGTGCGCGACGCGGCGGGCAACGTCCTCCTGCCCAGGGCGACGGCGCTGGACGGCGCGATGCTGCGGGCGCTCGTCCGGCGCGGCGTCGCGACGCTGCACGTCGTCGCCGACGTGCCCGCGCCGGACCACCTCGCCGCCGAGCGCGCGCGCGTGCGGGCGCGCCTGGCGTACCTGTGCCGGCACGCGGGCGACGGCCCCGCGAACGGCCTGTTGCGCCTCGTCGTCGAGCAGTACCGCCTGGCGGAGTTGCCATGACCGCACGGGACGTCACCTTCGTGGTGAACAATCTGCGCGACCTGCCGGCCCTGCCGTCCGTCGTCCTCGACCTGATCAGCGCCTTCGGGCGCGACGACATCGACGTGACGACATTGGCGGACAAGATGTCGATGGACCAGGGCATGGCGGCGAAGATCCTGCGCATCGCGAACTCGTCGTTCTACGGCCTGGCCGGGAAGGTCAGGACGGTCAGGCAGGCCGTCCTCGTGCTCGGGTTCGACAATGCGCGCGCGCTGGCCGTCGCGAGCAAGGTCATCGACCATTTCGCGGGTGCGCACCGGGCCCGCATCGCCGAATTCTGGCGCCATTCGATCGCGACGGCGGTGTGCGCGCGCAGCCTGGCACGCCACGCGGGCCTGGACCACGATGCCGCGTTCATCGCGGGCCTGCTGCACGACATCGGCCGGCTCGTATTGGCCGTCGGTTTCCCCGACGAGTATGCGCGCGTGCTCGACGCGTGCGCGGCCGACGAGGCGACGCTCCATGAGGCCGAGCTGCGCATCCTCGGCGTGGACCACGAGCGTGTCGGGCAGATGCTGGCCGAGGCGTGGAAATTCCCGCCCGTGATCCGGCGCGCGATCGGCAACCACCACGCGCCGGCCGGCGCCGACCTGGCCGACATCCCCGGCGTCGTGCACGCGGCCAATGCGGTGGTGCTGGCGCTCGACCTGGACGGCGCCACGCACGCCGCCGTGCCCCCGCTGCTGGACGGGGCCTGGGACAGGCTGCGCCTTACCGATTCACACCTGCTGGCCGCCTGCCGCGAGACGGAAGGACAGTTCGAGGAAGCGTGCCGCCTGCTGATGCGAAGCGAGGATCATGAACGATAACGTCGACATCGATAAAGTGGATGCATCGGAAGGTGCAGCGGTCGAGGCGGAACTGCTGCGCGAACAGCTGTCCATGGCCCAGGCGCAGCTGCTCCAGTCGGAAAAGCTCGCGTCGATCGGCCAGCTCGCGGCCGGCGTGGCGCACGAGATCAACAACCCGATCAGCTTCGTGTTCTCGAATTTCGGCACCTTGCAGACGTATGTCGCGAGCCTGCTGCGCGTGCTGGCCCGGTACGAGGAGGCCGAACCCTTCATCGCGGACGCGGACGTGGTGAAGGGCATCGCCGACCTGCGCGAGGAGGTGGACCTCGCGTTCCTGCAGGAGGACGTGCTGGCGCTGATGGCCGAGTCGCGCGACGGCATCGAGCGGGTGCGCAAGATCGTGCAGGACCTGAAGGATTTCTCGCGCGTCGACGTGCACCAGCAGTGGCAGTGGGCCGACCTGCACCAGGGCATCGACTCCACGCTGAACATCGTCAACAATGAAGTCAAGTACAAGGCCGACATCGTCAAGGAATACGGGACGATTCCGGAGGTCGAATGCCTCCCGTCGCAGATCAACCAGGTCATCATGAACATCGTCGTCAACGGCGCCCAGGCGATCGAGGGCCCGCGCGGACGGATCACGATCCGCACGGGCGAATCCGGCGGCAACGTGTGGATCGAGATCGCGGACAACGGCTGCGGCATCCCGCAGGCGATCCAGTCGCGCATCTTCGACCCGTTCTTCACGACCAAGCCCATCGGCACCGGCACGGGCCTCGGCCTGTCGCTGTCCTATGGCATCATACAAAAGCACCGCGGCCGGATCGACATGCAGAGCGAGGAGGGCGTCGGGACGACGTTCCGCATCGAGCTGCCGATCCGGCAACCCGACGCGGACGACAGTACGGAGAAGCTGGCATGAATACGAGTGCGGCCATGACCCTGGACGAGCCCGTGGGCACGATCCTGTGCGTCGACGACGAGCCGAACATCCTGGCGTCGCTGCGGCGCCTGTTCCGCAGGGAGAACTACCGCGTCCTGTGCGCGGGCAGCGCCGCGGCCGGCTGGGCCGTGCTGGAGGAGGAACACGTCGACATCGTGATCTCCGACATGCAGATGCCCGAGGTGAACGGCACGGAATTCCTCGAGACCGTGCGCCAGCGCTGGCCCGACACCTTGCGCCTGCTGCTGACGGGCCACGCCGACCACGAGGCGACGATCGGTGCCATCAACCGCGGCGAAGTCTATCGCTACATCACGAAGCCGTGGAACGAGGACGCCATCCTCCTGATCATCCGCGACGCGTTCGAACGCCAGGCGCTGCAGCGCGAAAAGGTGCGGCTGGAAGCGCTGACGAAGGCACAGAACGAGCAGCTGCGCGAACTGAACGCGACGCTCGAGCAGCGTGTGCGCGAGCGCACGGCGGAGCTCACCTCGGCCCAGAAATCGCTGCAGGCATCGCACGAACGGCTGAAGACGAACTTCCTCACCCTGATCAAGGTGCTGTCGAGCCTGACCGAGATGCGCAGCGGCGCCGTCGCGGGGCACGGCCGCCGCGTCGCCGACCTGGCGCGCCGCATCGCGCTGCGCATGGGCCTCACGGCGCGCGAGGCGCAGGACGTGTTCGTGGCCGGCCTGCTGCACGAAATCGGCAAGACGGGCTTTCCCGACACCTTGATCGGCATTCCGGAATCGCTGCTGAAGGGCGACAACCTGGGCCTGTACCGCAAGTACCCGCATCTCGGCGAAGAGCTCCTGATGCCGCTCGAGGAATTGCGCGAGGCCGCGCGCATCATCCGCACGCACCGCGAGCGCTTCGACGGCGCCGGCTTCCCGGAAGGGGCGGCCGGCTTCGACATCCCGCTGGGCGCGCGCATCCTCGCCGTCGCCCACGACTTCGAGGCGCTGCAGCAGGGCGTGCTCGCGCAGCGCCGCATCGACGCCGCGCAGGCGACGGAGCTCGTGGCCGAAAGCCGCGGCAAGCGCTACGACCCCAGCGTCGTCGAGGCGTTCTACGATATCCGCACGGGCCGCACCATTGCCGAGGTGATCCCGGAAGTCGCCGTGGGCGTGGCGCAGCTCAAGCCGGGCATGGTCCTGAGCCGCGACCTGATGTCCGCGGAAGGCGCGCTGCTGCTGTCGGCCGACCACGTGCTGACCGACCGGATGCTGAAACAGCTCGCCGAGTTCGAGCGCCGCGCCGGCAATGAATTGCAATTGTTCGTGAAATCGGGAGCCGCGGATGCGCCGGATACTCATTCTTGACGACGAGCCGTCCGTGCTCCAGGCGCTGCGCCGCACGCTGCGCGCCGCGTTCCCGCAGGACGACGTCGTGATCGAAGCCTTCGACGAGCCGGAACTGGCCGTGCACCGCGCGGGCGAGCAGGACTTCGACGTCGTCATCTCGGATTACCGCATGCCGGGACTGAACGGCGCCGACGTGCTCCAGCTGGTCAAGGGACTGCAGCCGGACGCGATCCGCATCGTCGTCAGCGCCACGACGGAAATCCTCGACATCGTCGCCGCCGTCAACCGCGCCGAGGTCTTCCGCTACCTGGCCAAGCCATGGGACCAGGAGGAACTCGTGGCGACGGTCACGGAGGGTTTCGCGCGGCGCGACCAGCTGGCGGCGGCCAAGAAGGGCAAGCTGGCCGTGCCTCCTGCCGCCGTGCCTGTCGCCGCGCCTGCGGCCGTGCCGGACGACGCCGGGGACGGCGCCCAGGAGGCCGTGCTGCGCCGGCTCGAGCAGGAGGAGCCGGGCATCACGCGCGTGGATTGGGACGAGCATGGCAACATCCGCCTGTTCTGACCTGCGGGGGCCGCACGGCCCCGAAAAATTCATGCCGGGGCATTGGCAATCGGATGCCGCGGGACTAAGATAGTTGCAATACGGAATTTTTTTGGCATAATCCGGGACCGATCGGTTTAACCGTTTTGCCAAGGGGTGATATCTCATGGGTTTCTTATCTCGTTTAATGGGCGGCGCGGACAGCGGCGCCAGCCAGGTGGACGCCGCCGCGCAGGCCCAGCAGCAGGCGCGGCAGGCCGAGCGCATCAGCCATGAGATCGACGCGGCATACTACCGCTGGCTGACGGGCACCGCGCGCTACGAGGCGCCCGCCGAGGTGCAGACCACGATCCTCGACCAGGTGCGCGGACTGACGGCGCGCCCGGAAGAGGCGGCCGGGCTCGTGCCGCGCGTGCCCGAGGTGATTCCGCAGCTGCTCAACAGCCTGGCCGAGGAAGACGTGTCGGCGTCGGAGTTGTCGCGCCTCGTCGTGCAGGACGTCGTGCTCACCGCGGAAGTGATCCGCGAGGCGAACAGCGCGTACTACCGCCCCATGACCCAGGTGAAGACGGTCGAGGCCGCCATCATGATGCTGGGCCAGAACGGCTTGCGCATGCTGCTGGCCCGCGTCGCGTTCCGGCCCATCATCAAGATGCAGGGGGACGGTTTTTCGCGCCGCGCCGCGCCGCACGTGTGGGGCCAGTCGGAACGGTGCGCGCTCGCGGCGAGCCTCGTCGCGCCCGGCCTCACGGCCGACGTGTTCGAAGCCTACCTGGCAGGCCTGATGCAGAACGTCGGCCTGATCGTCGCGTTCCGCCTGGCCGACGGCGTGTGCCCGAACGCCACGATTCCCGGCGGCGACGACTTCGCCCGCGAACTGCTGGCATGCGGCCGGCAACTGTCGGCCGGCATCGCGCGCCACTGGGAATTCCCGCAAGAAGTCACCGAGGCCATCGCACACGCGGGCGATCCGGGCGACTTGTACCTCGCGCAGGCGCTGTCGCTGGGCGATCGCATCGCGAAGCTGCGCCTGCTGATCGACGCCGCCGTCGTGGCCGAGGACGACGATCTCGTGACGGAAGGGCTCGACAGCTTCCAGCGCCGCTGCCTCGGGAAGCTGAGCCATCTCGAAGCCTGACGCCGGCCGGCCCGTATGTACAGCAAAACGCATCGATAAATGTCAATTTTTCGCAACAATTTATCGATAACGGCTGTCGTTTAATTTACGACACAAATGCCGGTTTTGATGCATGTCATACGCAGAATTGCGGTTTATTAACGGAAATTTCACGAAATCCGCGTGTTAAGCCCAGCCGGGCGGTCTTTACATGCGCATTTGTAGTGCATCACGGCCGCGCCCGCCTGGGACGTCTTGGCCGAGGTCCGCTAGGATCGAGTCGTGTGAGCAGAATGCCATCGGTCGAATGGCCCTCACGCCGACAGGAGTACGTCATGGTTTCATCCGCCTTCGCGCCCGAAGCGGTGTTGTCGATGCGCCCGTGGGGGGGCGCGCATGTTGAGGCGCTATGAGCACACCACCCGACAACCGCAACGACATCGAGATCCTGGTCGTGGAGGACAGCGCGACCCAGGCCCGCCAGCTTGCCCGGCTGCTCGAGACGGCGGGCTACCGCGTGCGCGTCGCCGCCGACGGGCGCGCCGGCCTCGAGGCGGTCCGACAGACACCGCCCACCTTGGTCGTCACGGACATCGCCATGCCCCGCATGGACGGCTTCGAGATGTGCAAGGCGATCAAACAGGACGAGGCCTTGCGCGACATTCCCGTGATCCTGCTGACGTCCCTGAGCAGCCTGTACGACGTGATCAAGGGCCTGGACTGCGGCGCCGACAATTTCATCCGCAAGCCGTTCGAGGCCGACTACCTGCTGGGACGCATCCGCTTCATCCTCGCCAATCGGGCGCTGCGCTCGAACGAGCGGGTGCAGCTGGGCATGAAGATCAACCTGGGCGGGCAGACGCATTTCATCACGGCGGAGCGCCAGCAGATCTTCGACCTGCTGATCTCGACGTACGAGGAAGCGATCCACATGACTGAGCAGTTGCGCGCCCAGCAGGAGCGCATCGCCCATTCGTACCAGTCGCTGGAAGGCCTGTACCGCGTCGCCGAGGCGATCAACCCCGTGCTGTCGGAGCAGGACGTGGCCGAGCGCGCGCTCGACCGCGTGCTCGACCTGCCGCGCGTGTCGGGCGCGACGATCCACCTGCTCGACCACGACGGCAAGCCATCGTTCGCCGTCGCGCGCGACGCCAGCGGCGCCGTGGTCGCGCCGTGCGACTGCGCCGTTGCGCCGGGAACGGGGCAGCCGGCCGTCGTCGCGCGCGCCACGTGCCGCGGGGAGCCCAGCGTGCGCGTGCCGCTGACGACGGGCGTGCGCAGCCGCGGGATGATGTGCCTGACGCTCGCCGACGGCACCCTGGCCGACGACGACCGCCAAGTGCTCGAGACGGTCGGCAGCCAGATCGCCGTCGCGATCGAGCGCGCGCACCTGTACGGGAACATGGAGCGCCTGGTGGACGAGCGCACCGCGGCGCTGGAGTCGGAACGGGCATTGCTGTCGGCCGTCGTCAACCTGAGCGGCGCGCTCGTGTGCGTGCTCGACGGCGACGGCAACATCCGCCTGTTCAATCCGGCCTGCGAGCAGAGCTCCGGCTGGCGCGCCGACGAAGTGCTGGGCCGGCCGTTCCGCGACCTGTTCCGCCGGGCCGACAGCGCGCCCGTGGAAATCAACGCGTCGCCCGCCGGCGCCGTCCCGGTGCAGCAAAGCGGCGAGTGGGTGGCGCGCGACGGCAGCGTGCGTCAGGTGATCTGGTCGTCGACGATGCTGCGCCGCGCCGACGGCGCCGTGCAATACGTCGTCACGACGGGCATGGACGTGACGGAGCTGCGCCGCGCCGAGGAAAGCCTGCGCTACCTGTCCAACTTCGACCGCGAGACGGGCCTGCCGAACGACGTGCTGCTGCGCGACCGCGTGCGCCAGATGCAGGCTCGGGTCATCGACGGCAAGCCGCTGCTGGGCCTCATGCTGCTGCGCCTGACGCGCCTGCAGGTGATCCGCGCGACCCTGGGCCTGGACGCCGAGCAGGCGTTGCTGCGCCAGGTGGCCGCGCGCCTGGGCGAACTGGGCGAAGCCGACCTCACGGTCGCGCGCACGGGCGAGCGCACGTTCGCGCTCGCGGTGCTGCGCGCGAACGAGGCGGAGCTGGCCGCGCTCGCGCGCCACGTGCTGGAACGGATGGACCAGGTCTTCGTGCATGGCGACGAAGAGGTCCACCTGGACCCCTGCGTCGGCATCGCGCTGTTCCCGAACGACGCCGACGACTACGACGGTCTCACGCAGGACGCCGAAGCCGCGCTGCAGCGCGCGCTGGCCAGCAAGGACGAGCGCTATGCGTTCTACCGGCCGGAACTCAACGACGGCGTGTACGAGCGCTTCCGCTTCGAGAACGCGCTGCGGCGCGCGCTCGAGCGCGACGAGCTGGTCGTGTACTTCCAGCCGCAGGCGAGTCTGTCGACGGGCAGGATCATCGGCTTCGAAGCGCTGCTACGCTGGCAGCATCCGGAGCAGGGCCTGATCCCGCCGGGCCGCTTCATCGCGCTGGCGGAAGAGACGGGGCTGATCCTCGCGATCGGCGAACGCGTGCTGCGGCGCGCGTGCGAGCAGTGCTGCGCGTGGCAGCGCGCGGGCCTGCGCGCCGTGCCGGTGTCGGTGAACCTGTCGGCGCGGCAGTTCTCGGAGCGGGTCGTGGAAACGGTCGGCCGCATCCTTGCCGAGACGGGGCTGGAACCCCGGCTGCTCGAACTGGAGCTGACGGAAAGCGCGTCGATGGAAGACCCGCAAAAGACGGTCGACATCCTGTGCGAGCTGAAGGCAATGGGCGTGCGCCTCGCCATCGACGATTTCGGCACCGGCTATTCGAACCTGAACTACCTGAAGCGCTTCCCCGTCGACCGCCTGAAGCTCGACCAGTCGTTCGTGCGCGACCTCACGTCCGACCCGGACGACCTCGCGATCGCGCGCGCGGTCGTCGCGATGGGGCATGGCCTGCGGCTCGAGGTGATCGCGGAAGGCGTCGAGACGGAAGGGCAGCTGGCGCTGCTGGCGCAGAACGGCTGCGACGAGATCCAGGGTTATCTGTTCGGCCGCCCCGCGCCCGCCGACGAGTGCGCGCGCATGCTGCGCGACGACAAGGCGCTCGATCTCGGCAAGCTCTCTCCGCAGCCGTACCACCGCACCCTGCTGTACGTGGACGACGAGGTCAACCTGCTGACGGCGATCCGCCGGTCGATGCGCCAGAACGGCTACCGCGTGCTCGTGGCCAGCAGCGCGCGCGAGGCGTTCGAGATCCTCGCGACGACCGAGGTCGGCGTCATCGTGTGCGACCAGCGCATGCGCGGCATGAGCGGCACGGAATTCCTCGCGCGCGTGAAGCAGATGTACCCGGCCGCCGTGCGCATGGTGCTGTCCGGGTACACGGACCTGCAGTCGGTGACGGACGCCGTCAATCGGGGTGCGATCTTCAAGTTCCTCACCAAGCCGTGGATCGACGAGGAGCTGGAGGAGGCCGTGCGCGAAGCGTTCGTGGAGTTCGAGGCGAAGCGGGGAACGACCGGGCGTTGATCGCGCCACGCCAGGCAGGGTGTGCTATCGCGCTTTTGGATACCCGCCCGGCCAATTCGTATAGGTGCGCGCGGCGGGGCTGGCTCATACTCCAGCTTTCCCTCTCGACAACCCGCCAACGACCGATCCGTGACCATGACGCTCCTTCCCCGTTCCCTCACCACCATCGCGTTCGGCGTCGCCGTGCTGTGCGGCGCCGCGCATGCAGCCGATATGCCCGCGCGCGAACGCGCGTCGTTCGACGCCGACTGGCGCTTCGCGAAAGGCGATCCCGCCGGCAGCGCCGCCCAACTCGACGACGCGAAACTCTCCGACCCGGCGACCGCCATTCCCGCCGCCCAGCCGGGCTTCGACGACGCCGCGTGGCGCAAGCTCGACCTGCCGCACGACTGGGGCATCGAAGGGCCGTTCAAGCAGGAATATCCGGGCGAGACGGGCAAGCTGCCGTGGTGGGGCGTGGGCTGGTACCGCAAGCACTTCACGCTGCCGGCCGCGGACGCGGGCCGCCGCCTGTACCTGGACATCGACGGCGCCATGTCGCACGCCGCCGTCTGGATCAACGGGCATTACGTCGGAGGCTGGCCGTACGGTTACGCGTCGTGGCGCGTGGACCTGACGCCGTACGCGAAGCCGGGCGGCGACAACGTGGTGGCGATCCGCCTCGACAATCCGCCCCATTCGTCGCGCTGGTATCCGGGCGGCGGCATCTACCGCAACGTCTGGCTCGTCAAGACGGCGCCCGTCCACGTCGCGCAGTACGGCACGTACGTGACGACGCCGCAGGTGTCGAAGGACGCGGCGACCGTGTCCATCCAGACGACCGTGGAAAGCGACGGCCAGGCCGCGCAGGTGCAGGTGGCGACGGAGATCTACGCGCTCGACGCGGCCGGCAAGCGCAGCGGGGCGCCCGTCGCGCACCAGGCGGCGTCGGCATCCGCCAAGGTCGTCGCGGACCGCCAGGCCCAGCTCACGCAGACGCTGACCGTACCGAAGCCTCACCTGTGGAGCATCGCGAGTCCGCAGCGCTACGTCGCGGTGACGACCGTGACGGACAACGGCAAGGTGACGGACGTCGTCGAGACGCCGTTCGGCATCCGCACCGCGACGTTCGACCCGGCACGCGGCTTCCTGCTGAACGGCCAGCGCGTGCCGCTGAACGGCGTGTGCATGCACCACGACCTGGGCGCGCTGGGCACGGCGATCAACGTACGGGCGCTGGAGCGGCAGCTGGAAGTGCTGCGCGAGATGGGCACGAACGCCATCCGCACGAGCCACAACCCGCCGGCGCCCGAGCTGCTGGACCTCGCGGACCGCATGGGCTTCGTCGTGCTGGACGAGGCGTTCGACATGTGGCACGAGGCGAAGACGCCGAACGACTATCACCTGTCGTTCGACGCCTGGCACGAGAAGGACTTGCGCGCGCAGATCCGGCGTGACCGCAACCACCCGAGCGTGATCGCCTGGAGCACGGGCAACGAGATTCCGGAGCAGGGCAGGCCGGAAGGCTGGAAGCTGGCCGCGCACCTCGCGGAAATCGCGCGCGGTGAGGACCGCACGCGTCCCGTCACGTCCGCGTACAACCACACGGAATCGGGCTATAACGGCTTCCAGAACGTCGTCGACCTGTTCGGCTACAACTACAAGCCGGGCGAATACGGCAAGGTGCATGCGTCCGCGCCGTACCTGCCGATTTTCGGCAGCGAGACGGCATCGACGATCAGTTCGCGCGGCGAATACTTCTTCCCCGTCAGCGACGACAAAGCCAAGGGCGCGGCGAACTTCCAGGTCAGCAGCTACGACCTGACGGCGCCGCCGTGGGCCACGTCGCCCGACGTCGAATTCAAGGGCCAGGACGACAATCCGTTCGTCGCGGGCGAATTCGTGTGGACGGGTTTCGACTACCTGGGCGAGCCGACACCGTACAACGACGACGCGACGAACCTGCTGAACTTCACGGACCCCGCGCAGCAGCAGCGCGCCGCGCAGGAACTGGCCACGTTGAAGAAGATCGCGATGCCGTCGCGCAGTTCGTACTTCGGCATCGTCGACCTGGCCGGCTTCAAGAAAGACCGCTTCTACCTGTACCAGGCCCGCTGGCGTCCGGACCTGCCGATGGCGCACCTGCTGCCGCACTGGAACTGGCCGGAGCGCGTGCGCCAGGTGACGCCCGTGCACCTGTACACGTCCGGCGACGAAGCGGAGCTCTTCCTGAACGGGAAGTCGCTGGGCCGCAAGAAGCGCGGCCCGCGCGACTACCGCCTGCGCTGGGACGACGTCGTGTACCAGCCCGGCACGTTGAAGGCCGTCGTCTACAAGCACGGCAAGCGCTGGGCCGAGGACACCGTCGCGACGACGGGCCAGGCCGCGAAGCTCGTCGTGTCGGCCGACCGCACGAAGCTCACGGCCGACGGCCACGACCTCGCGTTCGTGACGGTGGCCATCGCCGACAAGGACGGGCGCCAGGTGCCGCGTTCGCATGACCGCATCGCGTTCAAGCTGTCGGGCCCGGGCGAGATCGTCGCAACGGACAACGGCGACGCGACGAACCTGGAACCGTTCCAGTCGCACGAGCGCAACGCGTACAACGGCCTGGCGCTGGCCATCGTCAAGACCCGCGCCGGCGAGGGCGGCAAGGTGACGTTGACGGCGAGCGCGGACGGCCTCGAAGGCGCCCAGGTCACGCTCGACAGCGTGGCGCACTGAAGGGATCACCGTGCCGGACGCCGTACCATGCGGCGTCCGCGCACGGGTTCGGCTAGACTGTCCCGCCACGGCTTCATCGACAGGGGGACAACCATGCAGGATGATTTCGATGCCTTCATGCGCCAGCGGATCGCGGCGTCCGACGCATTCGTCGGCGGCGACTACGGCCCGCTCGGCGCCATCTCCACGAACCGGCCACCGGCCACCATCTTCGGACCCAAGGGCGATTGCGTGCAGGGCCCCGATGCCGTGAACGCGGCCAATCGCGCCGGCGCCGCGCAATTCGGCCCCGGCGGCGAGAACCGCTTCGAGGTGCTGCACAGCGCCGTCGACGGCGACCTCGCGTACTGGGCCGGCATCCAGCGTTCCGTCGTCAACGTCAAGGGGCAGCCGCATCCGGTCCCCATGGACTTGCGCGTCACGGAGGTGTTCCGGCGCGAGGAGGGCGCCTGGAAACTCGTCCACCGGCATGCGGACAAGCTGGCCGGCGACCACTGACGGGCCCCTCATGCGCGGAGTGTTGTAATCAGGCGATAGCGCCTGTAACACTTGCGTATTAGAGTTTCAATAAAGCACCATCTTTGTCCGTTTCCTCCGGATAATGGAACTCCGCACTTACGTCGAGCCACCGCCATGGAATTTGAAGTTTTCGACTCGTTGACGTCGAGCCCCGCGCCCGCGCAGGCCGACGCGACGTCACCGCTCGTCCGGTTGCAATATCTGATCGATAACACGCCGGCCATCATCTATGCCACGGTGCCCAGCGGCGACTTCAAGATGACGTTCGTGAGCAACAACGCGTACAACGTGCTCGGCTATCGACCGGAAGAGATGGTGGCGGACCCGAACTTCTGGTTCGACCACATCCACCCGGACGATGCGCCCAGCATCTTTTCCAGCCTGGCCCAGCTGTTCGTCGATGGCGAGAAGACGTACGAATACCGGTTCCGCACGGCGAGCGGCGAATTCCTGTGGATGCACGACCGGCTGCGCCTGATCTACGACGACCGCGGCACGCCCGTCGAGGTGATCGGCGCGCTGACGGACATCACGGTGCGCAAGCTGATGGAGCAGGAGCAGCAGCAACTGATCGCGAAGCTGAGCGAGGCGCACGACCAGCTGCTGCAATCGGAAAAGATGGCGTCGATCGGCCAGCTGGCGGCGGGCGTGGCGCACGAGATCAACAATCCGATCGGCTTCGTCAACTCGAACATGGGGACGTTGCGGCACTACGTGGGCACGTTGCTGTCGGTGATCGACCAGTACGGCCAGGCCGTGCAGCAGGCCGCGCCCGGCTCGCCCCTCGCGACGCAGATCGAGGCGATCGGGCGCAAGGCCGATCTCGGCTATTTGAAGGAAGACATCGCCGACCTCGTCACCGAGTCGATGGACGGGCTGAAGCGCGTGAAGGACATCGTGCAGGCGCTGAAGGATTTTTCGCACGTGGGCCTGATGGATTGGCAATATGCGGACGTGCACTCGGGCATCGACACGACGTTGAACATCGTCGCCAACGAGATCAAGTACAAGGCCACCGTCGAGAAGCACTACGGCAAGCTGCCCGAAATCAAATGCCTGGCGTCGCAGCTGAACCAGGTATTCATGAACCTGCTCGTGAACGCCGCGCAAGCGATCCAGAGCAAGGGTGTGATCACGATCGCCACCGGCGCGTCCGAGGGCTGGGTGTGGATCAGGATCAGCGACAACGGCTCCGGCATCGCGCCGGAAAACCTGAAGCGCGTGTTCGAGCCGTTCTTCACGACGAAGCCGGTCGGCAGCGGCACGGGCCTCGGGCTGTCGCTGTCGTACAGCATCGTCAACAAGCACGGTGGTCGCATCGAGGTCGCGTCGAAACCGGGTGTCGGCACCGTCTTCACGATCCGCCTGCCGGTCGTGCCGCCGGGCTCCGCGGCAGGCGCCGGCGTCGCCGCGGACTGATCCGCCTATTCGTCGTGCAGGGTGATCGCCCGCTGTTCGTCGGCCGGCTTGTCCAGCCAGCGGCGGTGCAGCGCCCGTTCGATGGGCTTGCCGCACACGAACAGCACGAACACGAGGACGAGGGCGATGGCCGCGATCTGCCACGACCCCATGCCGCACAGGACGCCGAGGATGGCCGTGATCCAGATCGACGCCGCCGTCGTCAGGCCGCGCACGCGGTCGCTGCCGTTCTCGCGGATGATGACGCCGGAACCGAGGAAGCCGATGCCGGTGACGAGGCCCTGGATGACGCGGCTGATGGCGGCGGTGTCGGCCTGGCGGCCCGTCGCGAGGTCCGCGCCGGCCAGGGTGACGGCGCAGGCGCCCACGCACACGAGGCCAAGCGTGCGGATGCCCGTCGGCTTGCCGTGCAGGTTGCGGTCGAGGCCGATCAAGCCGCCGACGAGCAGGGACGCCGTCAGGCGCACCATGATTTCCAGATAGTCCATGCGAGGTTTCCGATTCGTTCGCGATCCCGTATTGTCCCGCATCCCGGGCGGTCGTGAACGACCGGGGATGCTTGTGCAACGGACAAATACTCTTGAAGTAATCGTAATGTCGGGTCGTCGGGGACCCAAAAATCTGTGTCGTTTGCGCCCGGAATCGCCGTTTCGGCGTTTTTTTTCGAGCACAACGGACTGCGTTGCGCTAATATTGACGTGCAGAAACTTTCTACCCAACGCATATGAAAACTCGTTCCCTGTCCACGCGGCGCGAACGCGGCTTCACGCTGATCGAGATCCTCGTCGTCGTGGCGATCGTCGGCATCCTCAGCGCCATCGCCGTCCCGGCCTACCAGGATTACGTCATCCGCGCGCGTCTGACCGAAGCATTCTCAGCCCTGGGGAGCATACCGACGGCGGCCGAGGACTACTGGAATACCAACAGCCCGCACACGTACGCCGGCTTCGACCGCATGCCGCCGAACAGCGCCAACTTCACGTACGCGCTGTCCGGCGCGAGCGCGTCCGCATACACGGTGACGGCGACCGGCGCGGGCCCCGTGGCGGGCTTCGTCTACACGATCGATCAGAACGGCAACCGCGCCACCACTGCTGCGCCGAGCGGCTGGGGTACGAGCACGTCGTGCTGGATCGACCGCAAGGGTGCGCAGTGCGTGCAATGATGCATCGACGGCAAGCGCGCGGCTTCACGCTGGTCGAAGCCGCGGTCGTCGTCGCGATCATGGGCATCGTGCTCGCCGTCGCGCTGCCGTCGATGTCGAACTGGCTGCTGGGACGCAAGGCGTTCGCGGCGGCCGTGTTCTACCAGGACGGCTTCACGCTCGCACGCAACACCGCGATCGCACACAACAGCCACAGCCGGCTCGTGCTGGCGGAGAACGCGGCGAACGGCAAGATGGACTGGCGCGTCGACATCTGCTTCCCGACGACCGCCATCCCCTGCAACGCCGATACGGGGTCGTGGTCCACGGCTGCCGCCGACGCCGCCGACGACCCCGACCCCGCGCAGGTGTTCCGCTCGATTGGACGCAGCGCCGAGGCAATGCCGGGCGCAGGCGACCTGGCGCTCGGCGTGGTCCCGTCCGGCGCCACCGAAGTCTATTTCACGCCGCTGGGCTGGGTCGACACGAACGTCGGGTCGCGCGTGTCGCGCGTCAGCCTCGCGCCCTCGCTCACGCGCGCGAACGCGTTCGCGCCGCTGGCCGTCGTGCTGACGCTGGCCGGCATCGCCAGCATTTGCGATCCGGCGGCGCCGGCGCACGACGTACGGGGCTGCCCACCATGATCGCACGCCGCCAGCAGGGCATGGCCCTGATCGAGTCGATTGTCGCGGCCGTGCTGTTGGCGGTCGGCCTGCTGGGCGCCATCGGCCTGCAGGCGCGGTCGACGAGCGCGCTCGCCGACGCCGGCATGCGCGCGGAGGCCACCATCGCTGCCGACAAGCTGCTGGGCATGATGGCGGTCGATCTGCCGAATGCAGGCGCCTACGCGCTGGCGGCCGGCGCGACGCCGACCGCGCGGCTGCAGCCCTGGTACGACGAGACGCGCGGGCGCATCCCGAACGCACAGATCGTCGTGGCGGTGACGCCCGCGACGGGCCGCACGCGCGTGGAGATCACGATCGCTTGGACGCGCAAGACCGGCGCGGCGCAGAACGCGCACCGCGTGGTCTCCTACCTGTCGGCGGCGACATGAAGACCTCGTTCCCGACCCGCTCGCGAGGGTTCTCGCTGGTCGAGCTGATGGTCAGCGTCGTCATCGGCCTGCTCGCGCTGCTGTTCGCGGTGCGCATGGTCGGCGGCGCCGAGCAGGCGCGCCGCTCGGCGCTGGGCGGATCCGACGAGATGCAGAATGGTATGGTCGCGCTGTTTTCGCTCAGCAACGACGCCGGCAGCGCGGGCTACGGCCTGAACGATCCGATCATCGCGGGATGCAATACCCAGTTCAACGACACGAAGGGCTACCAGTTGGCACCCGCGACGCGCGGCGCCACGGCCGTGACGCCGCTGGCGCCCGTCGTGATCGAGTCGCACGGCGCCAGCCCTGACAGGGTTTCCTTCTATTCCGGCACCTCGGTCGGCGGCACGCCCACGCTGCGCCTCACGAGCGATGCGGCGGCCGGCGCCACGCAGCTGGACGTCGACCGCATCGCGTACGGCTTCAACCAGGGCGACGTGCTCGTCGTCGCGCCGGAACAGCCGGGTGGCGATTGTCGGCTGGTGCAGCGTTCCGACAGCGATTCGACGGCGACCCGTGTCATGCTGGCCGCGGGCGGCGGCATGCGCTTCAACGGAGGCAATCCCACGGCGTCCTTCAAGGGCTACGCGGCGCGCGTGTTCGACCTCGGCCCGGTCGGAAGCCTGGCGTTCCGTTCATGGTCGGTGGCGGACGGTTATCTGCAGTTGCGGGCGACGGGGCCGGACGACACGTCGGCGCAGCCGTCGACCGTGGCCGAGAACATCGTCTCCATCAAGGCGCAGTACGGATTCGACACCCGCGCGGGCGGTGCGTTCCTTCCTCAGAACGGCTTGCAGGTCAACCGCTGGTCGGCCACGATGATCGACGCCGACGGCTCCGGCATCGTGGGGGACGCCGGGGATTGGCAGCACATCGCGGCGGTGCGCCTGGCGATCGTCGCCCGCAGCAAGGCCTTCGAGCACCCGGCGGCGGGCGCGGCCTGCACGACGACGACGGCGCAGCCGGTCGTGTTCGCGGGCGACGCGCCAACGGGTGTGGCGGGCGTGCCGATCACGTTGAACGTCGCCGTCGCCGGCGATCCGCTCGACTGGCGCTGCTACCGCTACCGCGCGTTCGAGACGGTGGTCACCCTGCGCAACGCCGGCTGGAGACCGAATCCATGACACGGAGCCGATACCACGCGCGCGCAGGCGGCATGGCGCTGCCCGTCATCCTGATCATCCTTGCGGTCATGCTGCTGGGGAGCGTGTACCTGCTCAAGTCCGTGCACTCGACAGCGCTCACGACGGGCAACCTCGCCTACGACACCACGCTGAGCCGCGAGGCGGACCTCGGCCTGCACACGGCGTTCGCCTGGCTGAGCCAGACGGCCCAGACCAACAAGGCGGCGTTGAACCAGGACGACGCCACGAACGGCTACGTGTCGACGTGGGACGCCGCCAGCCAGCCGCGCGACGGCGCGTTCTGGACCGGCAGCCGCACGATCGACGGCGACGACGGCACGCGCATCGAATACGTGATCCACCGCCTGTGCGCGTCCGCCGGCTCGTATAGCGGCGCGAACCGCTGCATGCAGACGGCCGCCAACACGGCCACGGCGGGCAGCACGGTGGCGCTGGGCGACAGTCTGGCGTCGGATGCCCCGTCATATGCCGGCACGCCCCAGCTGCACTATGTGATCACGGCGCGCATCACCGGCGGCCGTGGTGCCAACGTGACCAACCAGATGATCGTCCTGATCGGCGCATGACCCGACCATCATGAAAAAACTCCTCGTTCTACTGGGCCTCGTCGCCCAGATGCTGGCCGGCGCCGCCGGCGCGGCCGTGACCAGTATCGCCCAGCTGCCGCTGCTCAACGTCGACGGCACCGGCAATGTCAAGCCGAACCTGATGCTGCTGTACGATAACTCCGGCTCGATGGCCAGCGCGTTCACGCCGGACTACATCGACGACAGCACGACGTGCCGCTCGCGTGCGCTGATGTCCAGCGGGACGCGCGGCTGCGCGGTCGGTCACCCGCCTTTCAACAGCGCGGACTTCAACCGCCAATACTACAACCCGGCCGTGCGCTACGTGCCGCCCGTGCGCGCGGACGGCACGTCGTACACGTCGATGACGCGCAGCGCCACCACCAACTGGACGGTCGTGACGACCGACGGGTTCGGCGTCAACAAGCGCGACCTGCTGGGTAACAGCGCTTCCAGCACGAACCTCGCGACCGGGTACCCCGACCTGCGCTGGTGCGACACCAACAGCGCCAACTGTGTCTACAACTCGGCCACCTACAGCTACCCGAACGACGTGCGCTACACGGCACAGGTGTACACGACGAATCCGTACTACTACACGATCAACGTCGCCGAATATTGCACCACCGCCGCCCTGACCACATGCGTGACGACTGCGGTGGGCGCGGCCGCGCCGGCCGGTTATCCGTTCCCGGCCAAGGTGCGCTGGTGTGACAGCACGGCGCTGTCGAACTGCCAGGCAAAATACGTGGGCAATTTCAAATACCCGCGCTTCTCGAATCCGAACGGCGGTGTGGTCGCCGCCTACGGGACGATCACGATCGGCACGTCGGCGTCGAGTGGGTCCATCACCATCAACGGCGTGTCGGTCGCGGAACCCGCGGGTGCCGTCGTCATCACCAACAATGCGGTGACGGCCGCGACCGGCACCAACACGATCAGCAAGCAGGCGACGGTGGCCACTGCGATCGCGGCCTCCATCATCGCCAAGACCGGCCTCACGAACCAGTACCTGGCTTGCGTGCGCACGCCGGCGTCCGGCTACAGCGTGCCGGCCTGTTCGACCTACGGCATCACGCTCGGCACCGACAACGTCGTCGCCGTGATCCCGATCGACTGCGCGAGCGGCGTGAGCGGCAAGTCCATCGGCGTCTGCTCGGTGCTGACGGACAGCAGCCGCTCCGGTTGGGCCATCACCGTCGACGCGCCGGCGGCGGTGGTGCAGGCCGCGCAGCCGGCCACCGCGCTGATCACGGTGTCGGGGACGGCGAGCAACAGCAAGACCACGACCAGCCGCACCGTGCTGTCGGCCGGCACGAAGCTGGGCGGCAAGACGCTGATTTCCTTCGACCGCACCTTCGGCAAGGGCGCCAGCAACACGTCCGTCGCCTCCACCATTGCCGGCGACATCGGCGTGCAGGGCACCGTGACCGCCTACCTCGGCGGCAATGCTGTCACGCCGGCTTGCGCGGCGAAAGGCGCGGACACGATCTGCGTTGCCGACAGTGGCGCCGCCGCGGGCGGCGCCGCGATCACGATGGGCACGCTCACCAACAACGGCGGCAACATCAGCTTCGCGCTGACCCCGGCATCGGCACCGGTGGCGGCCATCTACGACACGATCCCCGTGACGACGACCCCGCTGGGCAGCGGTGCCGCCGTGTTCGTGCGCACCGACATCGTTCCGAGCGTGACCAGCTACCCGAAGGCGGCGGGCCGTACGGATTGCGCGGGCAGCACCTGCACGTACGACGAGGAGATGACGAACTTCGCCAACTGGTATGCCTACTACAAGACGCGCAACCAGATGATGAAGTCGGCCGTCGGCCTCGCGTTCCAGCCGCTCACGTCGAACTACAACGTCGGCATCGTCTCGCTGTCCACGGCGGCGGCGGAAGGCGCGATGACGCCACCACAGCAGTTCACGGGCGCCGCGCGCACGAGCTGGTATGCCACACTGTATGCGATGGACGGCAGCAATTCGACGCCGCTGCGCCAGGCCCTGTACGCGATCGGGAAGATGTACGCCAACCAGTCGCCGTACGTGGCCGCGGCCGGCTCGGAAGTGGTGCAGTACCCCTGCCAGCAGAATTTCACGTTCATCACGACGGACGGCTACTGGAACGGCGGCGCAGCGTCGACCGTCGTCAACAACGACAACGTCGAGAGCACGGCACGCTTCTGCACGCGGGGCAGCGGCTGCTACGACCCCAGCGCGCAGACCTACAACTCGCTGGCCGACGTCGCGCTGTACTGGTACAACGGCGGCTCGAACGCGACCACGTCGTCGCTGCGCACGTCGATCGAGGACTGGACCAAGCCGGGCCTCGTGCCCGCGCAGACCGGCGAGAACACGCGCCTGCACATGAACACCTACGCGCTCGGCCTGGGCGTGGACGGTGTCATGAACTACGAGGAAAAATACGACACGGCCCCGCTGCCGTCCGGCGACTTCTACAAGCTGGTCACGGGCGCGACGACGGGTTGCCCGTGGAACGGCAACGGTGCCTATGTGTGGCCGGATCCGAAGACGGGCGACTCCAGCGGTTCGGCAGCGTACCAGTCGCGCGTGGACGACTTGTGGCACGCCGCCATCAACGGCCACGGGCACTATTTCAGCGCGTCCGACCCGACACAGGTGGTGCAGGGGCTCAGTTCGGCGCTGTCGTCGATCCAGGTGCGTATCGGCGCCGCGTCGGCGGCCGCGACGTCGACCCCGAACATCTCCCAGCAGGACAACGACATCTTCTCGTCGACGTTCACGACGGTCCGGTGGTACGGCGAACTGGCCGACCGCAAGATCGACCCCGTCACGGGGACCGTGTCGACCACGGCCGCGTGGACGACGTCCGACACCGTCGGCCGCCTCGTCGGCGACAGCAGCGATACCCGTACGATCTGGATGGCCGACGTGGCGAACGGGGGGCTCAAATCGTTCACGTACGGGAACCTGAGCGCGACCGAAAAGGCCTGGTTCGACAACAAGTGCGCGGCGCTCGCACAGTGCGCCAGCCTGTCGACCACGGACCGTGCGACCGTCAACGCCGGCGCCACCATCGTCAACTGGCTGCGCGGCCAGCAGCAGTATGCCGACGGCACGATCCTGCGCGCCTACACGCGTACCGACCACAACCCGCCCGGCCTCGCGACGACGATCCCGATCGTGCTGGGCGACATCGCCTCGTCGAAGCCGGCTTACCTGCGCGATCCGCGCAAGGGCTATTCGATCGCCGGCTACGCCGACTACAAGGCAACGAATGCCACGCGCCGCCCGACCGTGTTCGTGGCGGCCAACGACGGCATGCTGCACGCGTTCGACGCGGCCGCCGGAACCGAACTGTGGGCCTACGCGCCCCGTATCACGATGAAGAAGCTGTACCTGCAGGCCAGCACCACGTACGGCACCAATCACCAGTTCACGACCGACGGCGCGCCCGAGGTGGCCGACGTCAAGATCGGCGGCGCATGGCGCGCCGTCCTCGTGGCCGGCCTGAACGCGGGCGGGCGCGGCTATTATGCGCTGGACGTCACGGACCCCGCGAATCCGCGGGCGTTGTGGGAACTTTGCGCGGACTCGACGGTGTGCAGCGGCACGAACTACGATGCCGACATCGGCCTCACCTTCGGCAACCCGCAGTTCGGCACGTGGAAAGACAGTGGCGGCGCGGAGCACTGGGTCGTGTTCCTCACGTCGGGCTACAACAACGTGCCGGGCACCGACGGCGTGAGCGGCGGCAGTGGCGCCGGCTACCTGTACGTCGTCGACGTGGCCACGGGCCAGGTGCTGAACAAGGCCGCGACGGGCGACGGCGACGCGACGACCCCGTCGGGCTTCACCCGCATCACGGCGGTCACGGCGAATCCGCTGACGGACCCGCTGGTGACCTATGTGTACGGCGGCGACAACCAGGGCAAGATGTACCGCTTCGATTACACGGCGGGTGGCGCACCCGTGGTCGTGCAGATGGCCGACGCCGGCGCGGCCCAGCCGGTGACGACGCGCCCCGAGATCACGCTGTGCCAGGTCAACGGCACGGATGCGCAGGGCAACGCGACGACGGGTTCGCGCACGATGGTCGTCTACGGCACGGGCCGTCTGCTGGACCTGTCCGATATCGCGAACACCGATACGCAGAGCGTCTACGTGTTGAAGGACACTGGCACGGGCATCCCGGCCGTCGACTGGCGCACGGCCACGAAGATGGCACGGATGCGATTGACGAAAAGCTCGGCCGGCGGCACCGACACCTATGCGATCGGCGGCTCGACGGTGAACTGGGGCACGCAGTCCGGCTGGTACATGGACCTCGACCAGAACCGCGGCGAGCGCGTCAACCTGGACCCGAAAGTCGTCTCCGGCACCCTGAACGTGGTGGCGAACCTCCCGACATCGTCGTCGGCGTGTTCCGTCGGCGGTACGAGCAACCTGTACCAGCTCGATGTCTGCACGGCGCAGCCGCTGCTCGTCGGTGCGAGCAACAATCCCATCGTAGGGCGGACCCTGTCGAACACCTCGGCCGCGGTCGGGTTCATCATCGTGCGCCTACCGAACGGTGCGCTGAAACTCATCGCGACGACGGCGGACGGCAAGAACACGCCGTTCGACCTGCCGGCCGCCGCCGCGCAGGCGGCGCGCAAGGCTGGCTGGCGCCGCGTGCGCGACTGATCGATCAGGGCGGACCGGCCGGCAGGTCCGGCGCCGGTCCGATCGCAGCAAGCGTCTGCGTGACGCTTGCGCCCGGCTCGTCCACGCGCAGGCGCACCGGCAGCCAGCCCCGGTCCGGTGCAAGCCAGACGTCGAGGCGGGCCACGCCGGGCGCTGCCAGTTCCGCGAGATGCCAGGTCGCGACCGCGCCCACGCCGGTCGCGACTGTTTCCTGTCCCAGTACCCGGAAGCGCGCGATGCGCCGGTCGCGTGCGCCGGCCACGACGATGTCGACCGTATCGCGTAACTGATCGGGCTCAGCCAGGCCGATGCCGGCCAGTTGCAGCAGCACCGACGCGCGGTCCTGGATGCCGACGTTGTCGGGGCCATCGGTTCCCGTCGCCCGAAACAGTACCCGATGGCCGTCGGCGTCGAATTCCGTGACGAGCTGGCCGGCATCCGTGTCCTCGCTTGCGCGGCGCGGCACGATGCCGGCGTCGCCGCTCGCGCCCTCGCTGTGCAGACGACCGAGGGCGCCATCCAGCTCCAGCACATAGCGGTCGCCGTCGGTGCGCCAGGACAGCCGCGCCGTTCCGGCAGGGACCGGCGCGCCGTCGGCCGGCTGGCGCACGACGTCATAGGTGAGCTGGGCGGGGGCGGGCAGGCGGACCCGGTATCGGCCCGGCATCTGCATCAGTGGCGGACCGGCTTCCGCTGCCGGTTCGGCCACGGCCGGTGCCGCAACGGCCGGTTCGGCCACGGACGGAACCGGCGTCGCGGCGCGCGCGCGCGGCGCTGTCGACGCTGGACGACGCGTGGCGGCGGGCACGGGCCGCGGACGGGGCGGTGGCGTGGCAGGCGGCGTGGCAGGCGGCGTGGCGACGGGCGCGGCTTCCGGTACCGTCGGGCTGCCTGGCACGAGTCGAATGCTCAGGTCGCTGGCGACGTGCGCCGGCACGGGACCAAACGGCCCGGCGCGGCGAGCGGCGAGCAGTTCCAGCACGGCGAGATGCGCCACGGCGGAACACGCACACAGGACCAGCAGACGCCGGTGCCGGGTCAGGACGGCTAGCTTCATCCCGCTAGTTTAGCGCACGCGACGGCAGGGGCGGATCGCGTCAGCCCGTCTTTTCGACGGCCTTGACCATGCATTTCGACAGCTTGTCGAAATGGGCCAGCGCCGCCTGCGTGAGCGTGACCTGCTTGCGCCGCGTGTCCTCGGTGTCGGTCAGCATGATCCAGCCCTTTTCGCGCATCGACGTCAGGCGGCTGTGGACGGTCGCGGGCGCGCCGAGTTCCTTCTTGGCCATCATGTCGCGCACGCACAGCCGTTCTCCGTCCTGCATGGCGCGGGCGACGGTGCCGAGGATGCGCTCTTCGAGCGGATCGAGCGAGGGTAATGACGGCAAGCCGCGCAACGCCTCCGCGAGTTGCAGGAAGCGCAGATAGATGTCGGCTGGCCGGGTAGATTTGCTCATGCACGGATTATAATGCGAGAGCCTAGCGAACTCCATCCATCATTAACGAAACTAATGCCGACACCCTATCCACCACGCGACGACATCGGGCAGGGTGCGGCCGAGCGGGCCGGCCTCGCATGCGCCGGCATCGTCGGCGCCGCGCTGTTCTACCTGACCCTCGCGCGCCTGCAGGACTGGGCCTTTCCCCACGTTGAATTCGTGCGCGGCGTGGGCTGGATCTACCTGCCGGCCGGCGCCCGGCTGCTGTGCCCGTTGCTGCTGGGCCTGCCCGGCGCGATCGGCGTGCTCGTGGGGTCGTGGTGCGAGTGCTTCTTCCATTTGTATCCCGACGATCCCGTGCGCTCGCTCGCCGGCGGCCTCAGCTCGGCCCTCGCGCCTTACCTCGTGTACCTGTTCGCGCTGCGCGTGCTGGGCATGCAGGCGTCGCTCACGAACCTCACGTCGCGCCGGCTGCTGCTGCTCGTGCCGCTGTTCGGCGTCGCCAGCCCCCTGATGCACCACCTGTGGTTCTGGCTCCATGGCGACCCCGTCGACCTGGCCCAGGGCTTCGTCGTGATGGCCGTCGGCGACATGGTCGGTGCGCTCATCGTCCTGTACCTGCTGAAGGGCATGCTCGCACTGGTGCCCGCGCGCCGTCGTTGACGCGCGGCTTCACGCCGGCGCCAGGCACACGAGCTTGATCTCCAACTGCGCCGCGACGAGCAAGGTCGTCTGCACGAACCCGAGTTCCCCGCGCACGGGATGCCTGAACCGGCGCTCGCCGCCTTCGCGGTGCAATACGTCCTGCCGCTCCCAGCACCGGGCGAACAAATCGCTGTCGCGGCGCAGCCCGTCGACGAGCGCCTGCATGACCGCGTCGGCCGGGCGCCGGTGGAAGTCGGCCCGGAATTCCGCCGCGAGCCGCCGCGCCCGCGCTTCCCACCCGACGATGAGGTCGCGCGCAGCCGGGTGCAGGAAGACGTAGCGCAGCAGGTTGCGGTCGCTCGTGTCGTCGTCGAGCCATCCCGTGAACAGCGCGGCCGCCGCGCCGTTCCACGCGCGCGCCGTCCACGCGTGGTCGAGCAGGTACGCGGGCGCGCCCACGAGCGCCGGCAGCGCGAGCAGGGCGGGCGCCAGGCCGTCCGTGTGGTCCGCGGCGCGCGGGTCCTTGCGGCCCGCGAGGTCGAACAGCGATGCGCGCTCGGCCGCCGAGAGCTGCAGCGCCTCCGCGAGGCGCCCCAGCGCCGCCGCGGAGGCCTGCACGTCGCGGCCCTGTTCCAGCCACGTGATCCAGGTGACACCCAGCCCGGCGGCATCGGCCAATTCCTCGCGGCGCAGGCCCGGCGTGCGGCGCCGGCCGCCGGGCCGCGCGGGTGTCAAGCGGGCGCGGTGCGCGCGGATGAAGGCGCCGAGCAATTCGCGCCGGTGTGCATCGTGCATGGTGCTCCTTATACCAGGATAACTAGGCTCCTTGTAACAGGAAATAGCCTGCCCGACAATGGGTTTCCTTTCCACGACCGGAGCCGCCATGGATACCGCCACCCCCGCAACGCACGACACGACCGTCCTCGAACAATACGATTCCCGGGCGCAGGCCTACCTCGCCAGCGCCGTCCACGCCGCCGGCGCCGACCTGGAGCGGATGGCCGCGCTGGTCGGCCAGCGCCCCGACGCCGTCGCCCTCGACCTGGGGTGCGGCGGCGGCCATGTGGCGTTCCGCCTCGCGAGCCTCGTCGGTACGGTGGTCGCGTACGACCTGTCGGCGCCGATGCTGGACACGGTCGCCGCGGAAGCGCAGCGGCGCGGCCTCGACAACATCGTCACGAAACAGGGCGCGGCCGAGACATTGCCATGTCCATCCGCCGCGTTCGACGTCGTCGCCACGCGCTACAGTGCCCACCACTGGGGCGCGTTCGCGGACGGGCTCGCGCAGATGCGGCGGGTGCTCAAGCCGGACGGCCTCGCGCTGTTCATGGACGTCGTGTCGCCCGGCGTGCCGTTGCTGGATACGTGGCTGCAGTCCTTGGAACTCCTGCGCGATCCGTCGCACGTGCGCAATGCGTCGGTGGCCGAGTGGCGGGCCACGCTGGCGTCCGTCGGCTTCGCCGTGGAGGACGTCGTCACGTACCGGCTGCGGCTCGAATTCGCGCCGTGGATCGAGCGCATGCGCACGCCCGACGTCCACGTGGCCGCGATCCGCGCGCTGCAGCGGCGCGCGCCCGCGGAGGTGCGCGGGCATTTCGCGCTGGCGGACGACGGCAGCTTCACGGTCGACACGGCGCTGATCGTCGCCAGGCCCTGCTGAACGGGGTCAGCCCGTGAGGCGGTCGATGCGCAGCCGCTGGCGGTCGTCGGAGAGCGCGCGCACGGCCAGCAGCGCGGCGCCCACCGAGGACAGCCCGCTGGCGCCGGCCAGCAGGAACATCAGCAGGATCTGGTATTTGACGGCATCCATCGGGTCCATGCCGGCCAGCAGCTGGCCCGTCATGATGCCGGGCAGCGTGATGATGCCGGCCGCCGACATCTGGTTCGCGACAGGGATCATGCCGCGCCGTGTCGCGCTGCGCACCAGCGGCCCGAGCGCAGTGCGCAGCGGCGTGCCGAGCGCCAGGCGCGCCTCGATGCGCGTGCGCTCGCGCTGGACGCCGTCGAGGATCCCGTCCAGCGCGAGGCTGGCGGCATTCAGCACACTCCCGAGCACGATGCCCATCAGCGGGATCGCGTAGCGCGGCTCGTACCACGGCGTCGGCCGCACGGCGGTCGCCAGCGCCAGCAGCACCGTCGCGAAGCCGGCGCACGACACGACGGCGGCGCTGATCCGGTAATTCATGTGGTGCGCAAGACGCTGGCGCGGGCGCGTGGCCACTTCGCGCGCGGCCGCGGCGATCATGAACAGGACGACGGCCAACGTGGCCGGCGCGGAGGCCGTCGCGAACACGTGGCGCAGCACGAGGCCCACGATCGTCAGCTGCGCGACCATGCGCACGGCGGCGACGAGGATCTGACGGTGCAGGCCGAGGCGCAATGCGAGCGACAGCGCGGCGTCCAGCACGATAAGGAGGGCGGCCGCGAGCAAGTCCCACGTGCCGAGATGGACGGCGTTCATGGCGCCTCCCCGCACGTGGTGAGCCGGCCGTTCTGGAGGCGGAAGACGCGCCGCGCGAGGCGGCGCGCCTGCTCGGCGGCGTGCGTGACGACCAGCATCGCCATGCCTTGTGCGAGCCGGTCGCGCAGCAGCGCTTCCACGCGCGCGACGGCGTCCGGGTCGAGGGCCGCCGTCGGCTCGTCCAGCAATAGCACCCTGGGCCCGCGCGCCAGCGAGCGGACGAGGGCGAGGCGCTGGCGCTCGCCGGTCGACAGGCGCTCGATCGGCACGTCCAACAGCGTGGGCGCGAGGCCCAGTGCGCCCAGCGCTTCGTCCACGAAGGCGCCGTCGGCGGGCGCGAAATGGGCGCGCGCCGTGGGCTCCCACCATGCCGGCTCGGCGGCCTGGTAGACGACCAGCGCGCGCCAGTCGGGTGCCGGCATCGACGTGGCGGCGCGGCCGTCCAGCAGCGCGTCGCCGTCGTGCGGGTCGAGGTCGGCCAGCATGCGCAGCAGGACGCTCTTGCCCGCGCCGGACGGGCCCTGGATCGCGATGCATTCGCCCGCGTGCACGTCGAACGTGAACGGTCCGCCGAACGGCGAGCGCAGGCCGCGTACGGCGAGGCGCACGGGCGCCAGGTCGCTCACGAGCGGGCGGCCGCGCGGATCAGGTCGAACGGCGAGGCGTCGGCAACGAACGAGCGCGAATTCAGGATGCTCATGTCGAACTGGCCGAAGCCGCCCAGGCCCTGGCGGTCGTGCCAGTGGCGCAGCGGGGCATCGTCGGCGCCGAATTGCGCTTCCGCCTCCAGCTGCCGCACGCGCGCAGTGAGTGTCGCGACGGTATTGCGCAGCGCGGCCAGTTCGCGGTCGCGTTCGCGCAGCGCCTGCTCGTGGTCGAGCCGGAGCTGGCGCAGGCGCTCGTCCGTGTCCGCGTGCAGCCGGTCGGCCAGCTCGTCGACGAGGGCCTGCAGCGCGCGGCCCGTGTCTTCGCGGCGGGTCCCGGCGTCGCCGTCCTCGTTGCGCAGCTCCTTGACGTATTTGTGGATGGTCGACTTGGAACCGATGTCGCCCAGCGCGTGGCGCAGCGCGTCCACGGACGGATGGCGGCCTTCCGCCAGCAGGCGGTCGCGCGCTTCCCTGACCTGAGATTTCGTGAGTCCGCTGCGTGCCATGCGTTGCTCCGTGGTTGTCTGCGCCGATCAGGAACTGGCCTGATTCACCAATCCCAGGCAGCGTGCGCGATGCAGCTTCGGATGCACGACCGGGACGGTCAGCATTGTACTGCCGACGGCCATCAACAGGAGCGCCGTGAACGTCTCGTTCGTGATGATCTGCTTGTCGAGGAGGATGTTGGCGAAGATGATCTCGATGAGGCCCTTCGTCTGCAGCAGCCAGCCGATGATCGACGCTTCGCCGTCCTTCCATTTCAGGATGCGGCCCGCCACGTGCGCGCCCAAGAGCTTCCCGGCGACGGAGGCGAATAGCAGGAGCCCCGCCGCGAAGAAGACGGCGTAGCCGCCCAGGTCCCATTTCGTGCGCAAGCCTGTGCTGAGGAAGAATACGGGCATCAACGCCAGCAGCACGTTGTGGAAGAGGGTATCGAGGTGTTCCTGCTCGAACCAGTCGGCGTCCATCACGACACCCGCGAGGAACGCGCCGACCATGAAGTGCAGGCCGGCCCAGTCGGCGCCGAACGAGCAGGCGATCAGCCAGATCAGCGCCGCGTACCAACGGTCGCTCCACCCCAGCCGTGCCATCAGGCGGCGGAACACGAACGTCAGCACGGCGAACGCGGCGAGGAAGCCCAGCTGGCGGCCGATGCGCTCCCAATCCAGCAGGATGAGGGCGAGGACGCCCCAGATCGCAACGTCGTCCAGGCTGCCGTAGCGCAGGATGCGCTGGCCCATCGGCAGGCGCAGGATGTCGAGCTTTTGCATCAGCAGCACGAGGATCGGCAGCGCCGTCACGGCGCAGGCCATGCCCGTGCCCAGCGTGAACTGCCACGCGGCCGCCTTCGCGCCCATCCAGCCCGGGTACGCCATCAGCAGGGCGGCGGCCGCGCAGCCGAACAGCAGCGGCGTGCCCAGCGCAAGGCCGGCCGTCGTCGCGCTCTCGCGGCGGTAGGTCCAGGCTTTCTTCAGGTCGAGTTCGATACCGGCCAGCATCACGAACAGCATGACGCCCCACTGCGCGATGCCGTTGAGCGTCTTGACGACGTCGGGATTGAATACGAACCGGTGGTAGTCGGGGAAGGCGGCACCCAGCACGCCGGGGCCCAGCACGACGCCCATGATGATCTGGACGATGACGAGGGGGGCGAAATATTCCGTGCGACCCAGCCGCCAGACGAGATAGGGCACGACGAAGATGATCAGCAGCGCGAGCAGGAAAATTTCCGTGGTACTCATGGTCTCCTCGGTATGTAATTATGTAATGATGGAATCGCCATCCTAGCGGGAAATTGAACACATGAAAAGGATTTCATACCTGGCAGAACAACGAGGTCGTGTCGTTTCCACATGGCCGCGAAAAAAATCCGGCGGTGCCGGCTGCCTCCTATGTGTTGATGCTCTACAATAGGTGTTCGGTCGCGCGTCAATGGGCGTTCGTGCCTGCCCGCGCAAGTATCAGGAACCCGGATCAATGCTTCACCTGCACAACTCGGTACGCCGCTCTGCGCCGGCGCTGGCCTGCCTGGCCCTGTTCGCAGCGTTGCGCGCGGCCGCCGCCCCTGTCGCCGGGTCCGGCGTCTACCTCGAGGAACTCACGTCGCCCGAACTGCGCGACCGCATCGCGGCCGGCACGACGACGGCGCTCGTGCCCATCGGCGGCACGGAGCAGAGCGGTCCCCACATCGTCCTCGGCAAGCACAACGTGCGCGCCCGCGTGCTGGCGGGACGCATCGCCACGCGCCTGGGCGACGCCGTCGTCGCGCCCGTCGTCTCCTACGTGCCGGAAGGCGCGATCGCGCCGCCGGCAGGCCATATGCGCTTCGCGGGCACGTTGTCGATCCCGGACGCCGCCTTCGAATCGCTGCTGGAAGCGACGGCGAAGAGCCTGTGCCGGCACGGCATCCGCGACGTCTTCTTCCTGGGCGACCACGGCGGCTATCAGAAAAACGAACAGGCGGCCGCCGCGCGCGTGAACCGCGCCGGCGGCTGCCGCGCCCACGCGCTCGCGGCGTACTACGATGCCGCGACGACGGGGTTCTTCGCCGACCTGAAGCGGCGCGGCTTTAGCGACGCCGAGATCGGCACGCACGCGGGCCTGGCCGACACGGCCCTGTCGCTGGCCGTCGACCCGGCGCTCGTGCGGCCGGCGCAGGTGGCGGCCGGTGCGCGCGGCGGCGCGGCCGCAGGCGTCCACGGCGATCCGAGCCGCGCGACGGCCGAGCTGGGCCGGATGGGCGTCGAGCGCATCGTCGACGCGTCCGTCGCCGCCATCCGCGCCGCCCGGCAGACTGCATCCGACCCGAATCCGAATCCAACCAAACGAAAGTAAAGAAGCCATCGTGTCATCCAAAGTTATCGTTGGTGCCGTCCTGGCACTGTCCGTCGTGGCCGGCGGGGCCGTCGTGTCGCGTGTCGGCGGCGCCTCCGCGCCGCCCGCCTTCGTCAAGCCCGCTCCGGCGGTCGCCACCATCGCGACCGTGCCCGGCATGCCGCCCGTCGTCGATGCGCGCAACCTGTACAGCGAGACCGGCCCCACGCACCTGAGCGCGGCCGTGCAGGGCGACCTGGAACGCATCTACGTGCCGAACCTGCGCTCGAACGACGTCAGCGTCATCGACCCCGCGACGATGAAGGTCGTCGACACGTTCAAGGTGGGCCGCAGCCCGCAGCACGTGATCCCGTCGTGGGACCTGCGCACCCTGTGGGTCGCGAACAATGCCGAGCGCCACGGCGACGGCAGCCTCACGCCGATCGACCCGCGCACCGGCAAGCCGGGCCCGAACGTCACGGTCGACGATCCGTACAATATGTATTTCACGCCGGACGGCAAGTCGGCCATCGTCGTGGCCGAGGCGCGCCACCGCCTCGACTTCCGCGATCCGCACACGATGGCGATGCAGTACGCGATCGAGGTGCCGCAATGCGGCGGCATCAACCATGCCGACTTTTCGATCGACGGCCGCTACGTGCTGTTCACGTGCGAGTTCGACGGCAGCGTCGCGAAGATCGACCTCGTGAACCGCAAGGTGCTCGGCTACCTGAAGTTGTCGATGCCCTCGACGCGCTTCCGCGAAGGTGTCGACCCGACGGCGCCCGGCGCCACCGAGATCTGCTCGGCGAAGAAGGGCATGCCGCAGGACATCCGCAGCTCCCCGGACGGCAAGCGCTTCTACATCGCGGACATGGATGCGGACGGCGTGCACGTCGTCGACGGCGACAACCTGAAGGAAATCGGCTTCGTCCCCGCCGGCATCGGCACCCACGGCCTGTATCCGAGCCGCGACGGCAAATACCTGTACATCGCGAGCCGCGGCACGCACCGCATCCACGGCAAGCGCAAGGGCCCGGGCAGCGTGGCCGTGCTCGATTTCGCGACCGGCAAGATCGTCGCCAACTGGCCCGTGCCGGGCGGCGGCAGCCCGGACATGGGCAACGTCAGCGCCGACGGCAAGTGGCTGTGGCTGTCGGGGCGCTACGACGACGTCGTCTACCGCATCGACACGAAGACCGGCGACATGCAGAAAGTGAAAGTCGGCGGCGAACCCCACGGCCTGACCGTGTGGCCCCAGCCGGGCCGCTATTCGCTGGGCCATACGGGCAACCTGCGCTGACACGGCGCCCGGCGTTGGCGGAGCGGCAACGGTTCGTTGCGCAGCGGCCACGTATCGACGAAAACGGATAAATACAGACCTGGTTCATTTCCAAGTGACCAGGTCTGTTTCTATAATTCAAGTACCTTCCGTTCTCATCGGCGCCGCCATGTTCAAAAATATCACCATCAAAACGCGCCTGATCTTCGTGATCGCGCTCCTCGGTTTCGAATTGATCGTCGGTGCCACCGTCGGCATCGTCAGCCTGGGTCAGGCGAATGCCCGCATGCAGTCGATGTACGCCAACCAGCTCGTGTGCCTCGGCCAGCTGGACAAGGTCGTGCGCAGCATGAACCTGAACCAGCTGGCCCTCGCTCGCGCGCTCACGATCGAGCCGGCCAAGATGCCGGCGCTGCTGTCGGACATCGAACACAACGATGCCACCATCGACGAGCAGTGGAAGGTCTATGCCGGCACGACCATGATGGAGGGCGAAAAAGAAGCGGCCGACCGCTTCCTGCAGGCGCGCGCCAAGTTCGTCGCCGATGCCCAGCGGCCGTTGCTGGAGGCGCTGCGCGCCGGCGACGTGGCGCGTGCGACCGTGCTCGTGCACGGCCCGATGATCGAGCTGTTCGCGCCGGTCCGCGCGGCCATCAATTCGCTCATCCAGACGCAGCTGGACGAAGCGGCGAAGGCCAACAGCAAGTCCCAGTCGACATACGAGATGGTGCGCCTCGTGTGCCTGTCGGGCATGGCGCTGGGCCTGGTCCTGGCGGCCATAGTCGGCGCGATGCTCGTGAAGGGGATCGTGAACCCGCTGGACGAAGCCGTGCGCATCGCCGGCGCCGTGGCCGCGGGCGACCTGACGCAGGACATCCGCGTGCGCGCCAACGACGAGACGGGCCACCTGATGCGCGCGCTGAACGACATGAACGCGGGCCTCGCCCGCCTCGTGGGACGCGTGCGTGCGGGCACCGACACCATCGCGTCCGCGTCGGGCGAGATCGCGACCGGCAACCTGGACCTGTCGACGCGCACCGAGCAGCAGGCCGCCTCGCTCGAACGCACGGCGGCCTCGATGGAAGAGCTGACGTCGACCGTGAAGCAGAACGCGGACAATGCGCGCCAGGCCAACGTGCTGGCGCAGTCGGCCTCCGCAGTGGCCGCGAAGGGCGGCACGGTGGTGACGCAGGTCGTGTCGACGATGGGGGCGATCAATACGTCGGCCACCCGCATCGCGGACATCATCGGCGTCATCGACGGCATCGCGTTCCAGACGAATATCCTCGCGTTGAACGCCGCCGTGGAAGCGGCGCGCGCGGGCGAGCAAGGGCGCGGCTTCGCCGTCGTCGCGTCCGAGGTGCGCAACCTGGCGCAGCGCAGCGCGGCGGCCGCGAAGGAAATCAAGGAGCTGATCGCCGACTCGGTGGAGAAGGTCAATCACGGCTCGGCGCTCGTCGACCAGGCCGGTGCCACGATGGGCGAGATCGTCGGCAGCATCAACCGCGTGACGGACATCATGGCCGAGATCATGGCGGCCAGCCAGGAACAGTCCGTCGGCATCGAGGAAGTGAACCGCGCCATCGTCCAGATGGACCAGACCACGCAGCAGAATGCCTCCCTGGTCGAGGAGGCCACGGCCGCCGCCCAGGCGCTGCGCGAGGAGGCCGAAAGCCTGGCGCTTGCCGTCGGCGCGTTCCGCATCGATGCGCAGGCGGTCGGCATGCGCCGCACCGCCGTTCCCATGCTGGCGGGCGCGCGCGGCTGAAGGCGCACCGCAGCGCATCGACTTCCCCCTCCCGCCATCGCCCGTCCGTGCCCACCGCGGGGCGCGGACGGCGCGTCCATCGCGGCCGCCCCGCGTCCCGCTCGAGTGTCTCCCCCGAATGCCGCAGCCAGTTCGGCCCCGCCTGCGCCGCCCTTACGTAAAAATGCGTAATTTGTTGTTTTCGGTTATCAAATATTGCAAATTGAGAAGAAATTTCTGTCTGTAAATCGATTGATTTGATAAATTTGCTGAAAACAAGCGGGTATGTACAAAGCCGCGCTTGCACGAGCGGCAGCGCCGTCCATAACGAGAGAGGAATCACCCATGTTGGAAAGATTGACGGTCCGGTCCCGCGTGCTCGCGGGTTTCGCCACGGTGCTGGCGCTGTTCGTGGTCGTCGCCGGCCAGAGCGTGTATCGTGCGCGCGAGTCCAGCGCGATGACGGATTACCTGTTGCACGATAAATTGCACATCGAACGCCTGATCCTCGAGCTCGACGCCATCATCCACGTCAACGTGGCCGACACGGTCGCGGCGGCGAAGACGGACGACGCAACCTACGAGGCGAGCCTCGTGGAGGCGACGGGCAAGCGGTCGGCGCGCGCCACCGAGATCGTCGACGAGCTGGTGCACACCGTCGCCGACGAGCGGGCCAAGACGCTGCTTGCAAGCCTCGTCGCCCGCCGCGCCGCCTACCGGCAGGCGCGCGCGGACGTGCGGGCGCTGAAGGCGCGCGACGGCCGGGCCGCCGTCGACGCGTACATCGCAGGCACCTTGCGGCCCCAGAGCGACGACTACCAGGCCATTGTCGACAAGCTGGCCGCGCGCCAGGAGCAGCTGATCGACGAGCGCCGCGAGGCGACGCATGCGGCCAACGCGGCCGCGATCCGTGTCACGCTGGGCCTCACGGCGCTGGCCGTGCTGCTGGGCGTCGCGGCCGCCGTGGTGGTCGGCCGTTCGGTCGTGCGCCAGCTGGGTGGCGAGCCGGACGTGGCTGCCCGCATCGCGCACCGCATCGCCGAGGGCGACCTGGGCGTGCGCGTGGAGGTGGCGCCGGGCGATACGGCCAGCGTGCTGCACGCGATGGACGCGATGCGCGCGCGCCTTGCCGGCATCGTTGCCGACGTGCGCCACGGCACGACGGCGATCCAGGCGGCGTCAAGCGAGATCGCGCAAGGGTCGCTCGAATTGTCGGGCCGCACCGAGCAGCAGGCCGGCGCGCTCGAGGAGACGGCGTCGTCGATGGAAGAGCTGACGGCGACCGTACGCCAGAACGCGGACCACACGGCCGAGGCGCGCCGCCTCGCCGGGTCGGCGGAGACACTCGCCGCCGAGGGCGGCAGCGCCGTCGACGCGGTGGTGGCCACGATGGAGGCAATCAAGACGTCGTCCGGCCAGATCGCGGCCATCATCGCCGTGATCGACGGCATCGCGTTCCAGACCAACATCCTCGCGCTGAACGCGGCCGTGGAAGCGGCGCGCGCCGGTGAGCAGGGCCGCGGGTTCGCCGTCGTCGCGGCGGAAGTGCGCACCCTCGCGCAGCGTTCCGCCGCCGCCGCGCGCGACATCAAGCAGCTCATCGAAGCGTCCGCCGGCAACGTCGAGCAGGGCTCGGCGCGCGTGGCCGAGGCCGGCGCGAAGATCGCCGCCGTCGTCGCCAGCTTCCGTACGGTCAGCGGCATCATCGCCGAGATCGCCACCGCCAGCACCGAGCAGACGGCGGGCATCGAGCAGGTCGGCCATGCCGTCGTCGAGATGGACAACATGACGCAGCAGAATGCTGCGCTCGTCGAGGAATCGGCCGCGGCCGCCCAGGCGATGCGCGAGCAGGCCGAGGCGCTGGCGCGGCTCGTCGGGTTCTTCCGGCTCGACGGTACGCCCGTCCGTGCGCAACACCGGGGCCGCGCCGCGGGTGTCGACCCGGTCGGCATGCTGACCGTGGCGTAGGGGATACCCGACAGCACGCGTGCGGGCGCGCCGCTGGCGCCGGCCGCGCGAGCCGAGCAGAATGGGAGATCCGATCGACACTGACGAACAGGAGACTCCCATGAACGACAAGGTGGCACTGGTAACGGGTGGTACGCGTGGACTCGGCAAGGCGATCGCGCTGGCATTGCGCGAGCGCGGCTGCAAGGTGGCCGCGACCTGGCACGGCGACGAGGCCGCCGCGCGGCGGCTGGAGGAAGAGGCGGGGATCGCCACGTTCCGCTGGGACGTGGCCGATTTCGATGCGTGCCGGGCTGGTGTCGCGCGCGTCGCCGAACGGCTGGGGCCGGTCGACGTGCTCGTGAACAACGCGGGCATCACGGCCGACGCGATGTTCCACAAGATGGACGAGACCCAGTGGTGGGACGTGCTGCGCACGAATCTCGGGTCGATGTTCAACATGACGCGCCAGGTCATCGAAGGCATGCGCACGCGCCATTACGGGCGCATCGTCAACATCAGTTCGATCAACGGCCGCAAGGGCCAGATGGGCCAGAGCAACTACGCGGCGGCGAAGGCCGGCATCTTCGGCTTCACGAAATCGCTGGCGCTGGAAAACGCGGCGCACGGCATCACCGTCAACGCGGTGGCGCCCGGCTACTGCGACACCGACATGGTGGCGAAGGTCAAGCCGGAAGTGCTGCAGGCGATCGTCGCCGGCATTCCCGTCGGCCGCCTCGGCACGCCGCAGGACGTGGCGCGCATGGTCGCGTTCCTGGCCGACGAGGCCGCGGGTTTCGTCACCGGGGCCACGTTCGACGTCAACGGCGGGCAATACCTGGCGTGACGCGACGGCCGTCCCGGTGACGGCCGCCATGCTCCGTCAGTGCGCGAGCAGGACGGGGATGTCCGCCTCGGCCAGCACGGTGCGGCTCGCACCGCCCAGGCACAGTTCGCGCAGCCGGCTGTGGCCGTAGCAGCCCATCACGAGCAGGTCGGCGCCTTGCGCGCGCGCGAGGTCGAGCAGGGCACCGCCTTCGTCGCGCGCGGCCGCGCCCAGCAGCGTGTCGGCCTGGATGCCGTGACGGGTGAGCCAGGCGCGGACGTCGGCCAGCTGCGCCTGGAAGTCGCCGCCCGCGGTACCGGCCAGGTCGGCGATGACGACGGCGCTTGCGCGCTCCAGCAGCGGCAACGAGGCGGACAGCGCAAGCGACGCTTCCTTGCCGCCGTCCCAGGCGAGCAGGATGCGGCCGGGCAGGGCGGGCGGTTCGGCGCGATGCGGAACGATCACGACGGGTCGGGCCGCATTCAGGATCACGTAGTCGGGCAGGCGCACGACGCTGCCGGCCGGCGCTTCGTCGGGATCGTCCCGGCTGACGACGACGAGGTCGGCGAAGCGCGCGAGACGGGCGAGGCCCTCGTCCGGCTGGTCGCATACGAGCCGGGTGTCGTGCGCCGTGCGTTCCTCGGCGGCGATCGCGTCGAACGCGGTGAGCGTGCGCCGGGCGTTGACTTCGAGCGGCTCGAAACAGCTGGCTTCCAGCGTCCCGGGGCGGATGTCGAAGCCGGTCGGGAACACGGCGCGCGACACACCCGTGAACGCGGCGCCGAGGAGCAGCGCGCCGTGCTCCCGTGCGAGGCGGGCCGCGTAGCGGATGCGCGCCGGCGCGTGGCGCGATTCGTCCACATGCACGACGATCGTCTTGTAGTCCATGGCCTGCCTCAGTGCGCGTGGTGGACGAGGTCCCGGCGCGGGCGGGCGTGGCGGCGTGGCGGTGCGCGGTCGGGCATGCGGCCCGTCGCCGGCTCGCAGGGGAGTGCCAGCACGGCGTCGAGGGCGTCCGCCACCTGCCGGCCCAGCGCGACGTCGCCGCCTTCGACCTGCGGGACGGTGCGGTGCAGCGCGCACAGGATGATGGCGTGGTCGGCGCGGCGTGGGTGCAGCCATCCGTCGCCCAGCAGCTCGAGCAGCGTTTCCTCGTGGCGGAACCCGGCTTCGAGGGCCGCAACGACGCCGGGAAATTCTTGCGCGAACAGGTCGTCGGGTTGCGTCCGCAGCCGGGCGACGCGGGAGCGGAGGTCGCGGCGACAGCGCTGCAGGGCGGCCGCGGCGGCGGGTTGGGCGAGGCCGGGATCGGAGATTCGCATGATAGACCTCAAACTTGTCGATGATGCCAACCAGTGTCTTTGGTGTGGCACCCGTTTCGTTTGATTTACCTCAAAAACGCCAGAATCTGTTGAATTCGGATTAACGGACGAGTGGCAATGGCGCCTGCGCGTGCTAACAGCTCAACCTTTAAGAATAGTTCGGACGGTCGGAAGAGCAAATTGATTCCGCCAATCCCGTCGGGCCGCGCGATCGAAAAAATCATCGGCAGAGCGCAGCACATGAGCATATGCTGAATTCGTATATACATATACGGAGACGACGATGAAATTCGGTTCGACGCCCGCCCGCATGAGGGCTCACCTGCATCTGTCCCACATCCACCGGCCGCACATCCACCTGCCGCACATGCACCGCGACTGGCACGCGTTCGAACCCGTGCTGCGCGTCTGCCAGATCGTCCTGCTGGTCGTGCTGGCCCTGCCGTTCGCGCAATTCGTGGCGAAATCGATCGTGTGGTTGTTCGAAAGATTGTTCGGCTGATCCGTTCCGCGCATCGATCGGCGAATCGATCAGCACATTGAGCCGCGTCGCGGGCGCGGCTGCATTAGGATGATCCGGATATCGACTTCCGATCCGGACCCTATGCCCGTACCCGTTTCCGCCCGCCGCCGCGTCGCCCTGACGCTGCTGTCCCTGCCGCTGTTGTCCCTCGCACTGTCTCGCCGCGCCGCGCATGCCGCCGCGCCGGACGGCAAGCGCATTTCGATCATTGATACCGGCGCCGTGGCCGACGGCGCCAACGTCAATACGCGCGCCATCCAGGCCGCGATCGATCGCGCGTCCGGACAGGGCGGCGGCACCGTCGTCGTGCCCGCCGGTGTGTTCGTCAGCGGCGCGCTGTTCCTGAAGCCGGGCGTCCATCTCCACCTCGAGCGGGGCGCCGTCCTGCGCTGCTCGACGGACATGCGCCATTTCCCCGTCCAGCGCACGCGCATCGAGGGCCACTTCGAGGAGCGCTTCAATCCGGGCTTGATCAACGCGGCGGGCTGCGACGGATTGACGATCACGGGCGCGGGCACGCTGGACGGCGCGGGCCGGCCGATCTGGGACCGGTTCTGGCAGCTGCGCAATGCTGCCAAGGACAAGGCCGCGTTCCGCAACCTGGACGTGCCGCGCGCCCGGCTCGCGGTCATCGAGGGCTCGCGCGGGGTGACGGTGGACGGCGTCACGTTCAAGGATTCGCAGTTCTGGAACCTGCACCTGTACCGCTGCCGCGACGTCGTCGTGCGGGCTTGCCACTTCGAGGTGCCGGACGATTACGTGCAGGCGCCCAGCACGGACGGCATCGACATCGACAGCTGCCAGGACGTGCTCGTCGACGGCTGCCATTTTTCCGTGACGGACGACTGCATCGCGGCCAAGGGCTCGAAGGGCCCGCATGCGCCGGACGACAAGGACAGCCCACCCGTCGAGCGCGTGCGCGTGCGCAACTGCGACTTCCGGCGCGGCCACGCGATGTTCACGTGCGGCAGCGAGGCGACAGTCGTGCGCGACGTCGTCGTCGAACATTGCACGGTGAGGGACGTAGGCGCAGTCGCGCACCTGAAGCTGCGGCCGGACACGCCGCAGCGCTACGAGAACATCGTGATGCGCGACCTCGTGCTCGATTCCACCAAGGGCGAGATCGTCGCGATCCGGCCGTGGAGCCAGTACTTCGACTTGAAGGGCGAGGCGCCGCCGCATTCGTCCGTGCGCGGACTTGTGCTGGACGGCATCCGCGGGCGGTTCGGCGCGTTCGGCATCGTGGCGCCGAATCCGGGCCAGACCGACATCTCGGGCATCGTGCTGCGGAACCTAAATTTGCAACTAACCGACGAGCGGCTGCAGGTAAAAGGCGCGGCCAGCCCCGCGATGGAGAACGTCGTCGTCAACGGCAAGCCCTACACGGCGTAGGGCCTGCGCACCGCCAGGCCAGATCAGCGCACGAGACACGGGCGCTTGTTGTCGAACTTCCAGCCCGGGATCAGGAACTGCATGGCGGCCGCATCGTCGCGCGCGCCGAGCCCCATGTTCTTGTAGGCCTGGTGTGCCTTCTCCAGCTCGGCCTCGTCCAGTTCGATGCCAAGGCCCGGTCGTGCCGGCAGGTGCACGTGGCCGCCCTCGATGCGCAGCGGTGCCTTGGTCAGGCGCTGGCCGTCCTGCCAGATCCAGTGCGTGTCGATGGCGGTGACCTTGCCCGGCGCCGCCGCGCCCACGTGCGTGAACATGGCGAGCGAGATGTCGAAGTGGTTGTTGGAGTGCGAGCCCCACGTCAGGCCGAACATCTGGCACAGCTGCGCCACGCGCACGGAGCCCTGCATCGTCCAGAAGTGCGGATCCGCGAGCGGGATGTCCACGGACTGCAGCTGGATCGAGTGGGCCATCTGGCGCCAGTCCGTGGCCACCATGTTCGTCGCCGTCGGCAGGCCCGTCGCACGGCGGAATTCGGCCATCACTTCGCGGCCCGAGAAACCGTTCTCCGCGCCGCACGGGTCTTCCGCGTAGGCGAGGATGCCGTGCTTGTCGCGGCATACGCGCACGGCTTCCTTGAGCGACCAGGCGCCGTTCGGGTCCAAGGTGATGCGGGCGTCGGGGAAGCGCTCGTGCATCGCAATGACCGCGTCCATCTCGTCGTCGGCCGACAGCACGCCGCCTTTCAGCTTGAAGTCGTTGAAGCCGTAGCGCGCGCGCGCGGCCTCGCACAGGCGCACGATGGCGTCCGGGGTCAGCGCCTCCTCGTTGCGCAGGCGCAGCCAGTCGTCGTCCGCGTCCGGTTCCGCGCGGTACGCGAGGTCGGTCTTCGTGCGGTCGCCCACATAGAACAGATAGCCCAGCATCTCGACGGCCTGGCGCTGCACGCCTTCGCCCAGCAGCGCGGCGACCGGTACGCCCATGAACTGGCCGAGCAGGTCGAGCAGGGCGGATTCCACCGCGGTCACGGCGTGGATCGTCGTGCGCAGGTCGAACGTCTGCTGGCCGCGGCCGCCCGCGTCGCGGTCGGCGAACGCCGTGCGCATGGCGTTCAGCACGTTGTTGTACTCGCCCAGCGTCTTGCCGACGACGAGCGGGCGCGCGTCCTCGATCGTCCGGCGGATGTTCTCGCCGCCCGGCACCTCGCCGAGGCCCGTGTTGCCGGCGCTGTCCTTCAGGATGACGATGTTGCGGGTGAACCAGGGGCCGTGGGCGCCGGACAGGTTCAGCAGCATGCTGTCCTGGCCGGCGACGGGCACGACGCGCAATTCGGTGACGACGGGGGCACTGGTAACGATGGTGTTCATGGTCTTTGTTGAGGTGGTGAGTGTTATCGGGTCGACAGCGATTTCACGAGCTTGACGCGCTTGATGTCGCCGACGACGAACAGGTAGCAGGCAATGGCCAGCGCCGCGTTGGCGCCGACGTAGACGAGGGCACCGGCGAACGAGCCGGTCGCGTCGACGATGTAGCCGATGGCGATGGGCGTCGTGATGCCGGCCGTGTTGCCGAAGGTGTTGAACAGGGCGCCCGACAGGCCGCCCGCTTCCTTCGGCGACGTGTCGGACACGACGGCCCAGCCCAGCGCGCCGACGCCCTTGCCGAAGAAGGCGAGCGACATCACGGCGACGACGAGCGTGTCGGCCTCGACGTAGTTACAGGCGATCATGCTCATCGACATCAGCATGCCGACCACGATCGGCACCTTGCGCGACACGGACAGCGAGTAGCCGGCCTTCGCGAGGCGGTCGGACAGCCAGCCGCCGGTGATGCCGCCGAGGAAGCCCGCGATTGCGGGGAGCGAGGCGACGAAGCCCGCCTTCAGGATCGTCATATGGCGTTCCTGCACGAGGTACACGGGGAACCACGTGAGGAAAAAATAGGTCAGCGTCGTGATGCAGTACTGGCCGACGTAGACGCCGAGCAGCATGCGGTTGCCCAGCAATTCCTTGATGCAGGCAAGGGTGTCCACCTGGCGCGCCGCCGCCGTGCGCGCGCCGCCCTCGAGGTCGACGAGGGCGCCGCCTTCCTGGATGTAGGCCAGTTCCGCGGGGTTGATCGACGGGTGGTCCTTCGGGCCGTGGATCGTCTTCAGCCACAGTCCGGCCATCAGGATGCCCAAGGTGCCCATCACGTAGAACACGCTGTGCCAGCCGAACGAATGCACGAGCCAGCCCATGATGGGGGCGAACAGCACGGTCGCGAAATACTGGGCCGAGTTGAACACGGCGGCCGCAAGTCCCCGTTCGTGCGTGGGGAACCACGCGGACGCGATGCGGCTGTTGCCGGGAAACGAAGGCGCCTCCGCCGCGCCGACGAGCAGCCGCAGCACGAACAGCAGCCCGACGGCGGCGCCGCCGGCCACGAAGCCGGCCGCGCCGGTGAACAGGGTGAACGTCGACCACAGCAAGATGCTGAAGAAATAGGTGATCTTCGAGCCGAAGCGGTCGAGCAGCCAGCCGCCCGGCAGCTGGGCGACGACGTACGACCAGGCGAATGCGGAGAACACGAAGCCCATCTGGACGCCCGACAGGCCCAGTTCCTTCTTGATGTCGGGCCCCGCGATCGAGATCGTCGCGCGGTCGGCGTAGTTGATCGTGGTGATGGCGAACAGCATGGCGAGGATCAGCCAGCGGGTGCGCGTGCGGGCGAGTACGGCGCTTGCCGCCTTGACGGTATGTGCGTTGTTCATAATCTCTTCCGTTCATGGTTAAAGAAGAGAGACATGCTGTACCTGGCCGGCCGACCGCAGTGAGAGTGTCTCGGATGCTACCCGGATCGATTGTCCAGGTGGCTTATGTTCTGCGGTGATCATAAGCCTTGACCGATACACGATCAAACCAAAGTATGACGGGAAGAATCCAGGAATTGAATCAGTCGACGCGGAAGGTGGGGAGAACGTCGTGCAGGAACAGGTCCAGCACGGGATTGTCGTTGTCGCGCCGGTACATGCACACCATGTCGACGGGCTCCGTCGCCATCTTGCGCATGACGATGCCGTCGAATTTCAGCCGGGCCGCGCCTTCCGCGATCAGGGCGGCGCCGATGCCCGCGCGCACGAGCGCGAGCATCGTGTGGACTTGCCCGACGTACTCCACGACGTCGGGCACGACGCCGGCGCGGGCGAAGCGCTCGGTCAGCATCTGGTGGAACGGCCGCGCCTCGTGCGGCGAGTACATGACGAACGGGCGGCCATGCAGGTCGGCGAGCGTCGGATCGAGGGGCCAGTCGCCCGCGTCGCGCTCGTGGATCGCGAGCATCAGCGATTCCGTGGCGATCAGCTGGCTGGCGAGCTCGCCGTTCACGGGGTGCGGACGCATCAGCCCCAGGTCCAGTTCGCCCGCGTTCAGCGCTTCCACTTGCACCGTGCTCACAAGTTCCTTCAACGTGAGCGACACGCCTGGCGCGCGCTCGCGCAGCCGCCCCACGACTTCCGGCAGCAGGCTGTAGCCGGACGCCGACGTGAAGCCGATCGCGAGCGTCCCTTGCTCGCCCTTGGCGGCGCGGCGCGCGACGAATGCCGCTTCCTCGGCGATGCGCAGGATGCGCGCGGCTTCCGGGAAGAAGGCCCTGCCGGCGGCGGTCAGCCGCACGGAGCGGCTGTTGCGCTCCAGCAGCCGGGCGCCCACGTGGTGTTCGAGCAGGCGGATCTGGCGGCTCAGCGGCGGCTGCGTCATGTTCAGGCGTTCGGCCGCGCGGCTGAAATGCAATTCCTCGGCGACGGCAACGAAGCAGCGGAGCTGGCTGATCTCGAACATGGACTTTCCTTGGGTAATCCGGTGGACGACCGCGATTATGACCGATGCGCCGCCCGGTGGGGCCCTCGTGTTATCGTCGGGCCGAATCTAGTACGCACGGGAGGGAACATGAGTGTCGACCAGCGCATCGCCATCGTCACGGGCGCGACCGGCGGCATCGGGCAGGCATTGGTGCGGCGCCTGCTGCACGACGGGGCCAGCGTCATGCTGGCCGACTTGCACCAGGACCGCCTCGATGCCACGCGCGCGGAGCTCGGGCGCGAGTTCGACGTCGCCCGCATCGGCACGGCCGTGTGCGACGTGTCGCGCGAGGATCTCGTGGTCGCCGCCGTGGACGCGACGATCAAGCAGTTCGGCGCGTGGGACTACGTCGTCAATAACGCGGGCCGCATGCTGTTCAAGCCCATCGAAACGCAGACGGAGCAGGACTGGCGCGACATCCTCGACGTCGACCTGCTGGGCGCCTTCTTCTTCACCAAGCAGGCATTCCTGCGCATGCGCCGCGGTGGCGCGATCGTCAACGTGTCGAGCGTGCACGCCGTCGAGACGGAACCGCTCGTCGCGCCGTACGCCGCCGCGAAGGCGGCGCTGCTGTCGCTCACGCGGTCCGCGGCGCTGGAGGGCAAGGCGAAGGGCATCCGCGCGAACGCCGTGCTGCCGGGCGCCGTCGACACGCCCATGTTGTGGAGTAATCCGAACGTGGCGGCCGGTGTGGAAGTCATCGACAAGGCCGACGTGGGCGCCCCCGAGGACCTCGCCGCCGCCATCGCCTTCCTGCTGGCGGACGACGCCCGCTTCGTCGACGGCACGTCGCTGCGCGTCGACGGCGCGCGGCTGGCGCGCCTGTAGGGGCGCAGCGCCCCGGCCGGGGTCAGTGCCAGCGCACGGGCATCAGCATCTTCGAGCGGAACCAGCGCGCCAGCAGGTTGCCGCACATCCGCGCGAGACCCAGGTGGCCCATCACGTGACGCTGGTACGTGAGGCCGTACATCGCGATGGCGAACGGGCCTTTCACGTGCAGGTGGCGGATGCCGAGCGCGCGGTGCAGGATGCCGACGGCGCCCGCCCGGCCCAGCGACACGAGCGTGCCGTAGTCGCGGTACCGGAAGCCCGGCAGCGATTCCGGTGCCTTGTGCGCGAGCACGTGCGCGAGGTAGACGGCCTGCTGGCGCGCGGCCTGGGCGCTCGGCGGCGCCATCGCGGTCTTGTCCGGATTGAGCAGGGTGCAGCAGTCGCCCATCGCGTGGATGTCCGGGTCCGTCACGCTGCGCAGCCGCGCGTCCACGACGACCTGGTCGTTGCGGTTCAGCGCCACGTTCAGGCTCGTGCTGAAGCGCGGGCCCTTTACGCCGGCCGCCCACACGGTGATCGCGGCGGGGAACACGCGGCCGTCCGTCGTCTCGACTTCGTCCGCGCGCACTTCGGCGACCGAGGTGTCCGTGCAGATATCGATGCCCATCGCCCGCAGCTTGCGCACCGCGAGGCTCGCGGCCTCCGCATCCAGCGACGGCAGCACCTGCGGCCCGCGTTCGACGATGCGGATATGGACCTGGTGCGGCGATTCCAGTCCCGCGAGGCCGTAGTGGGCCAGCGTGTCGACCGTGTGCCGCAGGTCGGCCGCCAGTTCGATGCCGGTGGGGCCGGCGCCCACGATGACGATGTCGATCAGCGGCGCGCCCGCGTCCGTGCGGGCGTTGCGGCGCCGCCCGGCCTGCGCGCACAGGCCGAGGAAGCGCTGGCGGAAGCCTTCCGCGCCCGCCACGCTGTCGAGCGCCAGGCAGTGCTCCTGCGCGCCGGGGATGCCGAAGAAATTCGTCACGGAGCCGTAGGCCAGCACGAGGCGGTCGTAGTCGATGACGGTATGCGCGTCGGGCGCGTCATCGAACCTGCTGCGCACGGTCAGGGTGCGGCGGGCGCGGTCGACGTGGACGACTTCGCCGCACACGAACGTGAAGTGGTTGTCGATGGCTTGGCGCGCGTAGTCGATCATGTGGTCGGCCGGGTCGATGGTGCCGGCGGCGACTGCATGCAGCAGGGGTTTCCAGAAGTGGGTGGGCGCGGTGTCGACGAGGATGACGCGGTCCCTGTGGCGGCTGCCTAGGCGGCGTCCGAGCCGGGTGGCGAGTTCGAGGCCGGCGACGCCGCCTCCGACGATGACGATGGACTGCATGGTGTGCTCCCTTCTTTTTCGAATCGATGGGGCGGGGCGGGTGGACCGCCGGCGCCGCGCTGCATTCGCGCATCCGCCGGCGCAGTGCCCGCGGATGCCGGGAAGACTGCGATCAGTGCCGGGTGACCGGCATCACTACCTTACGTACGTCCTTGCGCATGACGACCGGTTTGGACGCCTGTACGCCGATGCGCGCCGTGCGGGCGGCCGCGATGGCGCGCGGCGACGTCGTCACGGCCAGCGCCGCGTCGGGCTGCACGCCCAACTGGTCCAGCACGACGGAATACGGCGCCTTGTGGCCGCGCGCCTCGAAGTCGGCGCCCGTCAGGACGACGGAGAAGATGTGGTGCGCCGTGTCGCCGAAACGGTGGCGCAGTTGTTCGCCGGCCTGGTCGTGCGGCAGTTCGGAGATGAGGGCACACGGCAGGCCGTCTTCGATCGCCTGGTCCAGGAGACGCTCGGCATCGGCGGCGCCAGCCGCTTGCGTGCCACGGAATGCGGATAAGTCGAAGATGAACGCTTGTGCCGTCATGATGTTCTCCTTTTGCCAGTCGTTGTTGCTCGAATTGTTTTTACTATACGGCCGGGCGGGATAAAATAAAAATAAATAATTTTTAGAATTCGATAAGGAATTCCTTATGTATCCAGCCAGCTTCAAGCAACTGCAGGCATTGCAGCTCGTGGCGCGTCACCAGAGCGTGTCGCGCGCCGCGGAGGCGATGCACGTCACCCAGCCCGCCGTCTCGCTGCACCTGAAACAGCTCGAAGATGCGGCCGGCGTGCCGTTGACGCGCCGCCAGGGCCGCAACATCCAGATGACCGCGGCGGGCGAACTGCTGGTGGGCTACGCGGAGCGCATCCTCGGCCTATGGGAAGAGGCGGGCGACGAGATTGCGGCGCTGAAGGGCGTGACGTCGGGTACGTTGCGCATCGGCGCCGTGATGACGGCGGAGCACCTGCTCCCGCCGATGCTCGTACGCTTCACGACGGGCCGCCCGCACGTGCGCATCAAGCTGCAGGTGGGTTCGCGGCCGGAAGTGATCGGCATGCTCAGTCGCGACGAGATCGACCTCGCCATCATGGGCACGCCGCCGCGCGAATTCCCGACGAGCGCGAGCCGCTTCGCGCGTCACCCGATGGCTTTCTTCGTGGCGCCTGGCCATCCGCTGCTCGCCCAGGGGCCCGTCACATTGGCCGACATCGCCGCGCATAACCTGCTCGTGCGCGAACGCGGGTCGGGCACGCGCGCCGCGATCGAGCGCCGCTTCGAGGAAGAGGGCGTGGCGCTGGCGATCGGGTCCGAGCTGTCCAGCAACGAGGCGATCAAGCAGATGACGGCCGCGGGCCTCGGCGTCGCGTTCCTGTCTGTCCACGCCTGCACGCTCGAAGTGCGCAACCGGCTGCTCAGCGTCCTGCCGGTGCCCGGCGTCGTCGTGCAGGGCGAGTGGCACGTGATGCACAAGGCCGCGCGCGCGATTCCCACGGTGGCCGCCTCGTTCCACGAATTCATGGTGGAGCACGGCCAGCAGGTCATTTCCGACGAGCTGGAAAGCATTGCGTGGAAGTGAACAAGGAATATATAATCCGTATATGGATTGTATATGGAGTATATGATGGGTATCGTGAACATCGAAGACGAATTGCACGACCAGATCCGCAAGGCGAGCACCGTGTCGTGCCGCTCGATCAATGCGCAGGCGGCGTTCTGGGTACGCATCGGCATGCTGTGCGAACTGCATCCGACGCAGAGCTTCAACGAGATCATGGCGCGCGAGCTGCGCGCGGCCGGGGTCGTGCCGCAGGCGCTGAAGGTGATGGCGTGACGAAGCGGCCGGAGGAGGTCGCGCTGCTGGCGGCCGCGGGCAAGCTGCTCGCGGACGTGTTCGCGCGGCTCGATGGCCTCTCCCTGGCCGGCATGTCGACCATGCAGGTCAACGACCTCGTCGACGACTTCATCGTGCACACGCTCGGCGCGCGGCCCGCCAGCAAGGGGCAGTACGGCTATGCGTTCGCGCTGAACGCGTCGCGCAACGACGTCGTGTGCCACGGCCTGCCGTCGCCGGCGGAGGTGCTGCGGGACGGCGATATCGTGAACTTCGACATCACCTTGGAAAAGGACGGCTACATCGCCGACTCCAGCAAGACGTATCTCGTGGGCGACGTGGCACCGGAAGCGGCGCGGCTCGTGCGCGTGACGTACGAGGCGATGTGGCAGGGCATCCGCGCCGTGCGTCCGGGCGCGCGGCTGGGCGACGTGGGACATGCCATCGAACGCCATGCGACGCGTCACGGCTACGCCGTCGTGCGCGAGTACTGCGGGCACGGCATCGGGCGCGAGATGCACGAGCCGCCGCAGGTGCTGCACTGGGGGCGCCCGCGCACGGGCCTCGTGCTGCGCGAAGGGATGGTGTTCACGATCGAGCCGATGCTCAACGCCGGGCGGCACGCCGTGCGCACGGAGGACGACGGCTGGACCGTGCGCACATGCGACGGCGCGCTGTCCGCGCAGTTCGAGCACACGGTCGCCGTCACGCGCACGGGCGCGCGCGTGCTCACGTTGCGGGCCGGGGAGACGGCGCCGCGCTGACCTAGGCGAGGGCGAGGCGGCGCGGACGCTCCCGCGTGTCTTCGTCGATCTGGAAGATGTTCACGACGGAGCTCAGTTCGACCGCCTGCACGCGCAGCGATTCGGCAGCCGCCGCCGCTTCCTCGACGAGTGCCGCGTTCTGCATCGTCATCCTGTCCAGCTGCGAGATCGCGCCGTCCACCCGGCCGATCTCGTCCTGCTGCGACTTGGTCGCGGTGCTGATGTGGTCCATGATGCTGCTCACGCGTTGCACGCCCTCGACGACCTTGCTGATGGTTTCGCCCGCGTGGCCGACGAGGGCCGTGCCGGCGCTGACCTTCGCCACCGAATCCTCGATCAGCGCCTTGATTTCCTTGGCCGCGGCGGCCGAGCGGTGCGCGAGGTTACGCACCTCGCCCGCAACGACGGCGAAGCCGCGTCCCTGTTCGCCGGCGCGCGCCGCTTCGACGGCGGCGTTCAGCGCGAGGATGTTCGTCTGGAAGGCGATGCCGTCGATGACGGAAATGATGTCGACGATCTTGCGCGACGACTCGTGGATCAGCTGCATCGTGGCGACCACTTCGTCGACGGCCGCGCCGCCTTCCACCGACACCGTGGACGCCGTCGTCGCGAGGCTGCTCGCCTGGCGCGCATAGTCCGCGTTCTGATGCACGGAGGCGACGAGTTGCGTCATCGCGCTGGTGACCTGGGAGAGGGTGGCCGCCTGGGTCTCCGTGCGGCTCGACAGGTCGTTGTTGCCGGACGCGATCTGCGACGACGCGGACGCGATTGTCTCGGTGCCCGTTCGCACCCTGGCGACGATGTCCGTGAGGCCGTGGCGCATCGCGTTCATCGCATGGATCATGCTTGACGGCCCGGCGCGCGACGTGTCCACCGGATAGGTCAGCTTGCCGCTGGCGATGGCCTGCGCAGCCTCCGTTGCCTGCGCGGGTTCGCCGCCCAGCTGGCCAACGAGGCTCCTCACGATCACGATGCCGACGACGGTGCAGAGCACGACCGCGACCGCGCTGAGGGCGGAAATCCAGAAGCGCGCCTGGCGCGCCTCGCTGCTGGCGGCGGCGCTCGTCGTGGCATTGGTGCGCTGGATGCTCTTGAGCAGCACGTCGATGTCGGCGACGATCTCGCGGCGCAGCGGGCTGCAGTCGTTGACGAGGAACTTGCCGTAGCCGTCCATGTCCGCGGCGTTGCGGTAGGCGCGCGGCCGATCCAGCTCGGTGGCCATCCTCAGCATGCCGGACTTCACTTTGACGTATTGCGGATCGCGGCCGAGTTCCGCGTCGAGCTTGCCCAGTGCCGCCATGTAGTCGGCCTTGAACTTGTCGACGAGGGCCAGCTCGCGCGCGGCGGCTGCGTCGTCCTTGAAGACGTAGGCGTTGCGCGCCGCGATACCCGTCTGGTCCAGCGCTTCGCGCGCGGCGTACAAGGGTTCGAGCTGGCTGTTGCGCACGTCGTTCGCGGCCTGCAGGGCGCCGTCGATGTTGTTCACGCGGGTGACGGACAGAATCGCCACGACGAGCGTGACGGACAAGATGAGGGCAAATGCAAGATACAACTGGGTTGCGATCCCAACGCGTTGCAGGAAATTCATCACGGCTCCAGCGGGTAAAAATGGCAGACGGGGCGCTGCCTCGCCAGTGTAGCCACAATTGCCGTATGAAAATTTCCAGACGCTACGCAAAATTTCGAGAAACAAACTTTTTGTTGTATTTACGCATACCAAGAGTGAAAAGTATCACCGGGCTGCCAAGTTTCCCTCTTTTTACGCCGGGCCGACCGGCACGCGTTCCCAGTAACCGGTCGCGTTATACACGGCTTTCAGGTGGTCGATGAAGTGCCGGATCTTCGCGGGCAGGTAGCGCTGCTGGGGGAACACGGCCTGGATCGGATAGTTCCCGACTGCGAAGTCGTCCAGCACCGTCACGAGTTCTCCCCGTTTCAGCTCGGCCTGGATTTCCCACGTCGAGCGCCAGCCGATGCCGAGGCCTTGCCTGACCCAGTCGAACAGCAGTTCGCCGTCGTTGCAGGCGAGATCGCCGTCCACGCGCACGGCGAACAGCTTGCCGTCGCGCTGGAACGTCCAGCCCCGTTGCTGGCCGCCCTGCAGATTGAATGCCAGGCAGTTGTGGCGCGCCAGGTCTTCCGGCGTTTGCGGCACGCAGTTGCGGTCGAAGTAGTCGGGCGTCCCGCACACGACGCGCCGGTTCGGGAAGAGGGGGATCGCGACGTAGTTCGGGTCCATCACCTCGCCGATGCGGATCGACATGTCGTAGCCTTCGCGCACGAGGTCGACGACGCTGTCCGTGAAGTTGAATGACATCTTGAGTTCCGTGTGGATCGCGCGGAACGCGGGCGCGTGGGGCGCCACGTGCTTGCGGCCGAATGCGGCGGGCGCGGAGACGACGAGGTGGCCCCGCACCGTGCTGCGGCCCGCGCTGATGCTGTTCTCCGTGATGTCGAAATCGCGCAGCAGCTGGCGGCACGGCTCGATGAATTGTTCGCCCAGCGCCGTCAGCGTGAGCCCGCGCGTCGAGCGGTGCATGAGGCGCACGCCGAGGCGCTGTTCGAGTGCGTCGAGGCGGCGGCCCATGACGACGGGCGTCACCCCTTCGGCCAGCGCGGCGCCCGCGAAACTGCCTTTTTCCGTGATGAGGACGAAGCTGCGTATTTCCGTGTACCGATCCATGCTTTCTCTCTGACTCAATACTTAAAGTATCGACAGTGCCGATAGTAGCAGCAATTCAACTTGCCGTGCGATCTCGATATGCTGGGTCATCGTCCAAAACCAACCAATGAAACGGAGGAGAACATGGCCCGAATGAGAGCGATCGACGCCGCGGCGGAAGTGCTGCGCAAGGAAGGTGTGAGCACGGTGTTCGGCGTGCCCGGCGCCGCGATCAACCCGTTTTACTCGGCAATGAAGAAGAACGGCGGCTTCGAGCACGTGCTCGCCCGCCACGTGGAAGGCGCCTCGCACATGGCCGAGGGCTATACCCGCGCCAAGGCCGGCAACATCGGCGTCTGCATCGGCACGTCGGGTCCGGCCGGCACCGACATGATCACGGGCCTGTACTCGGCCCAAGCCGATTCGATACCTATCCTATGCATCACGGGCCAGGCCCCCCGCGCCCGTCTGTACAAGGAAGACTTCCAGGCCGTCGACATCGAGACGATCGCCAAGCCCGTCACCAAGTGGGCCGTCACCGTGCGCGAGCCGGACCTCGTCCCGCGCGTGTTCCAGCAGGCGTTCCACGTCATGCGCTCCGGCCGGCCGGGCCCCGTGCTGATCGATCTGCCGTTCGACGTCCAGGTCGCCGAGATCGAATTCGACATCGACACCTACGAGCCGCTGCCCGTGTACAAACCCGCGGCGACCCGCGCCCAGGCCGAGAAGGCGCTGGCCATGCTGAACGCGGCCGAGCGTCCGCTGATCGTCGCCGGCGGCGGCGTGTTCAATGCCGATGCCGCGGCCCGCCTGCAGGAATTCGCCGAGATCGTCGGTGTTCCGGTCGTCCCGACTTTGATGGGCTGGGGCGCGATCCCCGACGACCACCCGCTGATGGCCGGCATGGTCGGCCTGCAGACGTCGCACCGCTACGGCAACGCGACGATGCTGGAATCGGACTTCGTCATCGGCATCGGCAACCGCTGGGCGAACCGTCACACGGGCTCCGTCGACGTCTACAAGAAGGGCCGCAAGTTCGTCCACATCGACATTGAACCCACGCAGATCGGCCGCGTGTTCGGCCCCGACTACGGCATCGTCTCCGACGCCGGCGCCGCGCTGGACCTCATGATCGACGTCGCCCGCGGCATGCAATCGATCGGCGGCCTGCCTGACCGCAGCGCCTGGGCCGCGCAATGCCAGGAGCGCAAGCGCACCTTGTTGCGCAAGACCCACTTCGACGCGGTGCCGATCAAGCCGCAGCGCGTCTACGAAGAGATGAACCGCGCGTTCGGCAAGGACACGACGTACGTCAGCACGATCGGCCTGTCGCAGATCGCCGCCGCGCAGTTTCTGCACGTGTACAAGCCGCGCAACTGGATCAACTGCGGCCAGGCCGGCCCGTTGGGCTGGACCGTGCCGGCGGCACTCGGTGTCGTCGCTTCCGGCGCGAAGACGGACGTCGTCGCGATCTCGGGCGACTACGACTTCCAGTTCATGATCGAGGAGCTCGCGGTGGGCGCGCAATTCAAGCTGCCTTACCTGCACGTCGTCGTGAACAACGCCTATCTGGGCCTGATCCGCCAGGCGCAGCGCGGCTTCGACATGGATTACTGCGTCCAGCTGGCGTTCGAGAACATCAACGCCCCGCAGCTCGGCGCGTACGGCGTGGACCACGTCGCGGTTGCCGAGGGCCTCGGCTGCAAGGCGATCCGCGTGCGCCAGGTCGACGACATCCAGCCCGCATTCGCCGAAGCGCGCCGGTTGATGGCGCAGCACCGCGTGCCGGTGATCGTCGAGATCATCCTGGAACGCGTGACGAACATCTCGATGGGCACGGAGATCGACGCCATCAACGAATTCGAGGCGCTGGCCGATCATCCGGGCGATGCGCCCACCGCCATCCGCGCCTGACGTTGCAACACGAGGAGACTGATATGCCAAGATTCGCAGCCAACCTGACCATGCTGTTCAATGAACTGCCGTTCCTCGACCGCTTCGAGGCGGCGCACGAGGCGGGCTTCAAGGGCGTCGAATACCTGTTCCCGTACGCCTTCGAGAAGGAGGCGCTGGCGGAACGCCTGCAGCAATACGGCCTCACGCAGGTCCTGCACAACCTGCCGGCCGGCGACTGGGAAAAAGGTGAACGCGGCATCGCCGTGCTGCCGGGCCGCGAGGCCGAGTTCCGCGAAGGCGTCGCCCGCGCCATCGACTACGCGAAGGCGCTGAACTGCCGCCAGGTGAACTGCCTGGTCGGCATCGCGCCGGCCGGCATCGATGCGGGCACGCTGCGCCGCACCGTCGTCGAGAACCTGCGCTACGCGGCCACGCAGCTGAAGCAGGCCGGCATCCGCCTGCTGATCGAACCGATCAACACGTACGACATTCCGGGCTTCTACCTGACGACGACCAGGCAGGCACTGGACTTGATCGAGTCGGTCGGCGCGGACAACCTGTTCGTCCAGTACGACGTCTACCACGCCCAGCGCACGGAAGGCGAGCTGGCGAAGACCGTCGAGAAGAACCTGGCCCGCATCGCGCACATCCAGGTCGCGGACAACCCGGGCCGCAACGAGCCGGGCACCGGCGAAATCAATTACGGGTGGCTGTTCAAGCACCTGGACCGCATCGGCTACGACGGCTGGATCGGCTGCGAATACAAGCCCGCCGCGGACACGCGCGCAGGCCTGGACTGGATCGTCAAGCTGGCCCGTTAATCACATCACGCAAGGAGACATAGCATGGCAAACATCGGATTCATCGGCCTGGGCATCATGGGTGCCCCGATGGCGGGACACCTCATCGCCGACGGCCACACGCTGTTCACGAACACGGTCGGCCCGACCCCGTCGGCCCTCGTCGAAGCGGGCGCCCGCGTGTGCCTTAACGGTGCCGAAGTGGCGTCGCAGGCGGACATCATCTTCATCATGGTCCCGGACACGCCGCAGGTGGACGAGGTCCTGTTCGGCAAGGACGGCGTCGCGTCGCGGCTTTCGGCCGGCAAGATCGTCGTCGACATGAGCTCGATCTCGCCGGTCGCGACGAAGGATTTCGCCCGCCGCATCAATGGGCTGGGCTGCGAATACCTGGACGCGCCGGTGTCCGGCGGCGAGGTGGGCGCGAAGGCCGCGAGCCTGACGATCATGGTCGGCGGCAGCGAGGCGGCATTCGCCACCGTCAAGCCTCTGTTCCAGAAGATGGGCAAGAACATCACGCTCGTCGGCGGCAACGGCGACGGCCAGATCACGAAGGTCGCGAACCAGATCATCGTGGCGCTGACGATCGAAGCCGTGGGCGAGGCGCTGCTGCTGGCCGCCAAGGCCGGCGCCGATCCGGCCCGCGTGCGCGAGGCGCTGATGGGTGGCTTTGCCAATTCGCGCATCCTCGAAGTGCACGGCGAACGGATGGTCAAGCGCACGTTCGCGCCGGGCTTCCGCATCGACCTGCACCGCAAGGACCTGAACCTGGCGCTGACCACCGGCCGCCAGCTGGGCGTCGCGCTGCCGAACACCTCGACCGCGCAGGAGCTGTTCAACACGTGCGCCGCGCATGATGGCGGCGGCTGGGATCACTCCGCGATGGTGCGGGCGCTCGAGATCATGGCGAACTTCGAGATCGGCCAGAAGCAGGCCTGATACAGGCCGTAGGGTGGGCACAGCGGTGCCCACCCTACAAGTGCACGTATCGGGAAATTAGAGGAGACAACGATGAGTACGATGAATCCGCGCGAACTGCTGGCCAGCATGTTCACCGCCGCCGTGGACGCAGCCCAGCCGGCGCTGTGCATTCCACGCAACCTGCCGGCGCCGCCGAAGGGCCGCACGGTCGTGATCGGCGCCGGCAAGGCGTCCGCCGCGATGGCGCAGGCGCTGGAGAAAAGCTGGCCTGGTCCGCTGTCGGGCCTCGTCGTCACGCGCTACGGTTATGCCGTGCCGTGCGAGCGCATCGAGATCGTCGAAGCCGCCCACCCGGTGCCCGACGCGGCGGGCCGCGAAGCCGCCCAGCGCATGCTGCGCACGGTGCGCGGGCTGTCGGCGGACGACCTCGTGATCTGCCTGATCTCCGGCGGCGGCTCGTCGCTGCTGCCGCTGCCCGGCGAGGGCGTCACGCTGGAAGACAAGCAGGCCATCAACCGCGCACTGCTCGCATCCGGCGCCAGCATCACGGAAATGAATTGCGTGCGCCGCCACCTGTCCGCGATCAAGGGCGGCCGGTTGGCCGCCGCGTGCCACCCGGCGCGCGTCGTGAACCTCCTCATTTCCGACGTCCCCGGCGACAACCCGATGGACATCGCGTCCGGCCCCACCGTCGCCGACCCGACGACGTGCGCGGATGCGCTGGAGGTCGTGCGCCGCTACGGCATCGACCTGCCTGCCGGCGCGCGCCGCCTGCTCGAATCGGGCGAAGGTGAAACCGTCAAGCCGGGCAACCGCCGGCTGGAGAACGTCACGACGCACATCGTCGCGTCGCCGCAGATGGCGCTCGAGGCGGCGGCCGACGTCGCGCGCAAGGCCGGCGTCACGCCGCTGATCCTCGGCGGCAGCATCGAGGGCGAGGCCCGCGACGTGGCCAAGGTCATGGCCGGCATCGCGCTGCAGGCGCGCCGCCACGGCCAGCCGGTCGCGGGGCCGTGCGTGCTGCTGTCCGGCGGCGAGACGACCGTCACGATCCGCGGCGACGGACGCGGCGGGCGCAACGTGGAATTCCTGCTGGCGCTCGCCGTCGCGCTGGACGGCGCACCCGGCATCCACGCGCTGGCCGGCGACACGGACGGCGTCGACGGCGCCGAGGAAATCGCCGGCGCGTTCGTCACGCCCGACACCTTGGCGCGTGGCTGGGAACGCGGCCTGCCGCCGCGCGCGAGCCTCGAGAACAACGACGCGCACACGTTCTTCCGTGCGCTGGGCGATTCCCTCATCACGGGACCCACCTTGACGAACGTGAACGATTTTCGCGCGATCTACGTGGCCTAGACCACGCGCGCACCCGAACTTCCCTTTAGCGGGTGCGCCGCGGCGGCGGCGTACCCGTTTTTTTTATTCCAGACTAGGACAGCCCCATGCTACGCCAACGCCGTGCCCGCATCCTGGCCACACTCGGCCCCTCCAGTTCCACTCCAGACCAGATCTACGCGCTGGCGCTTGCCGGCGCCGACGTGTTCCGCCTGAACTTCAGCCACGGCAGCCACGACGACCACGCCGCGCGCTACAACGCGATCCGCGACGTCGAGCGCGACATCGGCCGCCCCATCGGCATCCTGATGGATCTGCAAGGCCCGAAGCTGCGCGTGGGTCGCATGGCCGGCGGCAAAGCCGTCCTGCAAACGGGCAGCCGCTTCCGCCTCGATCTCGGCCCGCAAGAGGGCGACGCGACGCGCGCCGGCATGCCGCATCCCGAGATCTTCGCGGCGCTGCGGCCCGGCACCGACCTGCTGCTGGACGACGGCAAGCTGCGCCTGCGCGTCGATGCCTGCGGCGCGGACTTCGCCGAGACGACCGTGATGGCGGGCGGCGCGCTGTCGGACCGCAAAGGCGTCAACGTGCCCGGCGTCGTGCTGCCGATTTCGCCGCTGACCGCAAAGGACCGCGCCGACCTCGCGTTCGGCCTCGAGCTGGGCGTCGACTGGGTCGCGTTGTCTTTCGTGCAGCGCCCCGAGGACATCGTCGAGGCGCGTGCCCTGATCGGCGACCGTGCCTGGATCATGGCGAAGCTGGAAAAGCCGGCGGCCATCGATGCGCTGGAGGGCATCGTGCAGCTCGCGGACGGCATCATGGTCGCGCGTGGCGACCTGGGCGTCGAACTGCCGCCGCAGCAAGTGCCCGTGCTGCAGCGCCGGATCGTGCACGCTGCGCGCGCGGCCGGGCGTCCCGTCGTCGTCGCCACGCAGATGCTGGAATCGATGACGACCGCGCCCGTGCCCACGCGCGCGGAAGTGTCCGACGTCGCGACCGCCATTTACGAGGGGGCGGACGCCGTCATGCTGTCGGCCGAATCGGCGTCCGGCCAATACCCGGTGCAATCGGTCGCCGTGATGGACAACGTGATCCGCGAGGTCGAGCAGGATCCGCGCTGGCGCGATGGCCTGGACGCGAGCCACCAGCGCGCGGACACGACGACGGCGGACGCCATCTGCTGCGCGCTGCGCCGCGTGACGAATCTACTCGCCCCGGCCACGACAGTCACATACACCTCGAGCGGCGCGACGTGCCTGCGCGCGAGCCGCGAGCGGCCGTCCGCACCCATCCTGGCGCTGACGCCGCACACCGCGATCGCGCGCCGGCTGGCGCTCGTGTGGGGCGTGCATCCGGTGGCGTTCCAGGAAGCGGAAGGCTTCGACCGCATGGTGGCGGACGGCGTCGCCGCGGCGCGCTTCCACGGCCTGGCCGATGCCGGCGACGACGTCGTCGTGGTGGCGGGCTTCCCGTCGGGCCGGCCGGGGCGCACGAATCTGCTGCACGTCGTGCGCGTGGGCGAGGAAGGGGAGCCGTGAGTTTGTGCGCATCTTCGGCGCGGCGGCTCTGGTAACGTAACGGTCCCACCACCGACAGGAGATGTGCATGAAGACCCAGGCGGAAAAATCGAGAGCGTTCGTCGAGTTGCACCGGCGCGGCCACTGCTTCGTCATCCCGAACCCGTGGGATGCCGGCTCGGCCAAGCTGCTGGAACACCTGGGCTTCCCGGCGCTCGCGTCGACCAGCGCCGGGTTCGCATTCTCGCAAGGGAAGACGGATCCGACCATCGCCGTGCGCGACATGTTTCCGCACCTGGCCGAACTGGCGGCCGCCACGGACGTGCCGCTGTCCGCCGACCTGCAGGCGGGCCTCGGCCCCACACCGGCCGACGCGGCCCGCACGATCGTCGAGTCGGCGGCGACGGGCATCGTCGGCTGCTCCATCGAGGATGCGACCGACGATCCGGACCAGCCGTTGTTCGACATCGGCCTTGCGACGGACCGCATCCGCGCCGTGGTCGAAGTGGCGCGCGGCCTCGACTTCAAGTTCACGCTGACCGCGCGTGCGGAAAACTTCCGCGTCGGCCGTCCCGACCTCGCCGACACGATCCGCCGCCTGCAGGCGTACCAGGACGCGGGCGCGGACGTGCTGTTCGCGCCTGGCCTGCGCACGCGCGAGGACATCGCGGCCGTCGTGAGTTCGGTCGACCGGCCCGTGAACGTCATGGTCGGCTTTCCCGGCTTCGACCTGGACGTCGCGACGCTCGCGCAGCTGGGCGTCACGCGCGTGAGCACGGGCGCGTCGCTCGCGCGGGCCGCGTACGGCGCGCTGGTGCGAGGCGCGCGCGAGATGCTGGACCATGGCACGTTCGGCTACGCGGCTGATGCGATGCAGGCCGCTGACCTGAATCGCATCTTCGCGCCGCCGGGCTGATTCTCCGCCTTGTACCGGAACGGAACAGTGGGTGATCCAGGATGGCGCATTGCCGTGCGGTCGCCGCGTGCGCGCGTGACGCCGTGCCCTGGAACGGTTCGTGCAGTGAAGGTAGGCAGACCGGCGACAAACGCCGGCACCGACCATCACGGAGACAGGGGCACGACCGATCATGGCATTTCGCATACATCTACGCCGGGCTGCGTTCGCGGCCGCGGCCCTCTGGCACGCGCGCGCCGCCGCCGAGCCGGACGTGCCGATCGCCGTCGTCGAGATCGTCGGCACGACGCCACTGCTGGGCGCGAGTGGCGCGCGCGAGCGGATGCCGGCGAACGTGCAGGCGCTCGATGCCGATGCCGTCAACGGCGGGGCGACGCTGACGGATGCGTTGAACCGCCGGTTGGGCAGCGTCGTCGTGCACGAGATCCAGGGTAATCCGTTCCAGCCCGACGTCAGCTACCGCGGCTTCACGGCGTCGCCGCTGCTCGGCACGCCGCAGGGCTTGTCCGTGTACGTGGACGGCGTGCGCATGAACCAGCCGTTCGGCGACGTCGTCAGCTGGGACCTGATCCCGCGCACGGCGATCGCGTCGCTGACGTTGATGCCGGGTTCGAATCCGCTGTTCGGCCTGAACACGCTGGGCGGGGCGCTCGCCGTGCGCACGAAGGACGGCCTGCACGATGCGGGCACCTTTGTGTCGGCGCAGGGCGGCAGCGCGGGCCGCGCCGAGATCGGGTTCGAACAGGGCGGCCACGACGAGGGCGGCCTGCACTGGTACACGACGGGTACGGGTTTTCGCGACGGCGGCTGGCGCGCCGCGTCGCCCACGCGACTGGGGCAGCTGTTCGGCAAGGTCGGATGGCACGATGCCGCGACCGACGCGGCATTGAGCGCGGCATTCTCCGCCAGCCGGCTGGCCGGCAACGGCCTGCAGGAACAGTGGCTGCTGGCGCGCGACGATGCGAGCGTGTACACGACGCCGGACATCACACGCAACCGTGCCATGCTGGTCAATGCGACGGTGACCCACGATCTCGACGACGACGTGCTGCTGTCCGCGAATGCCTACTATCGCCACATCCGCACGACGACGCTCAACGGGGACGTCAACGAGGACGCACTGGGCGGAGACGGGGCCGCGTGGACTGGGCTCGTCAACCGCACGGCCGGCACGCAGGCCAATTACGGCATGGGCGCGCAGGCCACCGTGTCCGGCCACTTGACGGTGGGGGCGGCGTTCGACGCGAGCCGCGCGAACTTCCGCCAGGGCGCGCAATACGGCATCGTGAACGCGGACCGCAGCGTGTCGCCCGTCGATGCCTTCGCAGACGACACCCGCGTCGACCTCGTCGGCCGTACGCGCACGTGGAGCGTGTACGCGACGGAGCAGGTGCGTATGCGCGACGGCCTGTACGTGACGGTGTCCGGCCGGTACAACCGGACGGCTGTGCACAACCGCGACCGCATCAACCCCGGCGGCGGTCCCGGCTCCCTCGACGGCAACCACCGTTACGGGCGCTTCAACCCGGCCATCGGCATCACATGGTCGCCGTCCCGGCACCTCAACGCGTATGCGGGCTATGACGAAGGCAGCCGCACCCCGACGGCGGTGGAACTGGGCTGCGCCGATCCCGCGAATCCGTGCAAGCTGCCGAACGCGATGGCGGGGGATCCTCCGCTGAAGCAGGTCGTCACGCGCACGTGGGAAGCGGGCCTGCGCGGCACCGCGGGCGGAACACACTGGAACGCCGGGCTATTCCGCGCGACGAACGATGACGACGTCCTCTTCGTGGCCGACAACGCCGCGGGCTACGGCTATTTCCGCAACGTCGGCAGGACCCGGCGCCGTGGCATCGAGCTGGGTGCCGACGGCCGCGCCGGCCCCATGACGCTGTCTGCACGCTACACGTACCTGGACGCGACGTTCGGCAGCGGCGAGACCGTGGGCAGTCCGGGCAACAGCAGCGCGGACGCCGCCGGCAATATCACGGTGCGGCCCGGCGACCGCCTGCCGCTGTTGCCGCGCCACGTGCTGAAGGCGCGCGCCGAGTGGCGCATCACGCCCGCGTGGACGGTGGAACTGGGCATGCTCGCCGTGTCCGACGCGCCGGCGCGGGGCAACGACAACGGCCTGCACAGGCCGGATGGCGAGCGTTTTCTCGGCAGTGGCTGGACGCCGGGCCATGCCGTGTTCGATCTCGGTGCGACGTACGACCTGGCGCCGCGCCTGCGCGCGTTCGTCCAGGTCGACAATGTGCTCGACCGACGCTACGCGACGGCGGCGCAATTGGGCGTCACGGCTTTTACGGCCGACGGTACATTGGCCGGTGGTGGCGGCCGCCCCGTGCACTCGGCGTTTTACGCGCCCGGCGCGCCGCGCAGCGTGCGCGTGGGCGTGCGCTATGCGTTCGAGTGAACGGCCATCACGCCCACAGCCGGTACAGCCAGAACGACTCGTCCTCGACGAAGCGGCGCGCGAATTCGGCCGGCGTGAAACCCGTGATGCGGCGCACGGTGCGCGTCATGTGGGCCTGGTCGGCGAAGCCTTCGTCCAGCGCCAGCGCGGCCCAGTCGAACGGCTGGCCCGCCTCGTGGAGGTCGCGCGCGGCGAAGAACAGGCCTTCCGTGCGCACGATGGCCTGCCATTCGCGCAACGAGCGGCCGCTGAACGACTTGATGCGGCGCTCGACGTGGCGCGGGCTGTGCTCGCGCCGCCATTCGTGCGCGTGCCAGGCGAGCCGCTCCACCCAGTGCCGTCCGATCTGGCGCAGCGACGGCTGGTCCGTCGCGCGCCCGCACAGCGCCTGCCAGCGGCGCGCGAGGTGGCGTTCCAGCACGTCGATGAGGTCGGCGTCGGGGCTGGCGAGCAGCGATTCCCACATCGGTGTCCATTCGGGGCCCATGACGTCGCTGGCGCGCACGAACCGGTCCTGGATGCTTGCGAGGTCGAGCCCGAACAGTGCCTGCGCCGCGTCCGCGCGGAAGATCGCCATACAGCCGTGGCCCGTCGTCTCGGCCCACGTCGTGACGGGATGCGCCTGCGTGCCCGACACCATGCAGTCGGCGCCCAACGGTTCCCATTCGGGGCCGTGCGGACCCTGGCGCACGGGGCCGACGTCGATGCCGTGGAGCCAGGACAGCGAGACGCAGGGCGACGACGGATAGTGCGACAGGCGCTGCGCGGCATCGAGCTGCAAACCCCGCGTGTCGCGGCCGACCAGCGCGACGAGCGCGCCCTGCAGCGACGCGGGCGGCAGGCGCAGCCAGTCGGTCGGCGCGCCGGACGTCACCGTGACGCGGGGCGCACGCGCGAGCGGGTCGGGGCAGGGGCCTTGCCTGTTTGGCGTCGAGTTGGCCCTGCCCGGGTTCATTGGACGGGCTCCCATCCCGCCTTCGTCCAGCGCAGCAGCGTGGGCGACAACGGGTTGGGTACGTTCTTCATCATCTGCTTCGTCAGCGCGCGCAAGGCGTCGATGGCTTTCGGTGTATCTTCGCCGACGTAGAACACGGCATCCTTCGCGGGCGCCGCGACGATCAGGACGCCGCCCTGCGCCTCGGCCAGCGGTGCCCAGCTGTCGTGCATGATCAGGCGGCTGGAATCGTATGCATCGCCGGCCACGTGTCCGATTTCGCCGGGCCGCGCGACCGGTGCTTGGGGCAGCAACGGTTCGAGCGTCGTCTTCAGATTCTCCACGCCGAGTTGGAAGACCTGGTCGGCGTTCATGTCCAGGTGCTTGAAATCGTCGCTCGTCAATGTGCGCATCGCGCGCGGCGTATCGAGTACCGGCACGATCACGAAGCCGCCGGCCAGCGGCCAGGTCTGAATTTTCCGGCCGGCGGCCGCGTCGTATTGGCGGATGTATTCTTCCGGGCGGACGACGAGGCGCACGGCCTCCTTGGCCGGTGGCGCATTCCGGCTCGCGATCACCTGCGCCACGCCGCGCGCGAGACGGTCGATCTCGGCCTGGCAATCGTCGGCATTGTTCCGGCAATATCCGTAGACCCGGTCGAGATTCGCCTGCATGGTGCCGATGGACAGGGTGAGCGGACCTTTCATCGCGACGGTCTCGCCGCCGAGCGGCTGCTGCCGGAATTGCGCGGCCACGAATTCCGTGAATGCGGCTGCGTCGGCGGGCACCGGCGCCGCGCCGGCGTGTGCCATGGCCGCCATGGCCGCAACGGCGATCAACGGTGTCCGGTACGGGTACAAGCTGTTCTCCTCGATATGCAGTCGTGTGTTCGCCCGAGCGAGCGTGAGCCCCGTATTGTAAGGGCTCCCGTGAGGCCGTGGGGCCGCCGTCAGGCCACGTCCAGCGCCGGCTGTTTGCGCAGCAAGGCCCACAGCGAGTAGGCACCGATGATTGTCCCGACCGGGAAGCTGAACAGGCCGAGCGCACTGATGACGATGACGAACACGCGGGCACCGCGGCTGCCTTTCAGCAGCGCCACGCCGGCGATCACGTCGACGAGCGCCAGCAGCACGAAGAAGCCGAGGAACATGGCACCGAGGCCGACGACGAAACCCGGCAACTGCGTGTCCCGCATGAAGGCGGCGGCCCCGCCGAGCACGAGGCCCATGAACAGCGGAACGGCCGCGCCGAGTACGCCGAGTACGATGTGGAGCACGGCGACGATGCGGGTATGGATGTCCATGCGGCCTCCTTTAAGTGGACGCCAAGTATAAACGCTGGGACGGGGCGCAAAACTCACGAAAACTCATCCGGGCGATGTCGTTTCCGTTCAATACGGCGCCGGGGCGCCGGCCGAGAATGGGCGTCATGAAAACCATCACGCCCCCATCCTGCCCCTTCCACGCCGGCGCGGCGTCCGCGCTACCGGTGTCCCATCCACCCGGTACCTGGCCGCCCGGCCCGCCGTCCGGCCTGACGGGCTGGCACTTCCTGCCCCGGATGAAGCGCGACCTGTTCGGGACGCTCGATGCCTGGCGCCGCACGTACGGGGACGTGGTGCACGTGCGCATCTGGCCCGAGCACGAGGTGATCGTCACCGATCCGCAGCTCGTGCGTGAACTGCTCGTCGACCAGCACGACGCGCTCGTGCGTTGGGAGCGGGCCGTCGACGTGTTTTCGCAGGTGCACGGACACAGCACGTTGACGTCCGAAGGCGCCGCATGGCGGACGAAGCGCCAGGCCTTGCAGCCGCCGTTCGCGCCCAGGCCCGTGCAGGCGTTCGTGCCTGCGATCGCGCAGGCGGCCGACGCCGCGTTCGGACAGTGGCCGGCGGCCGCCGATGCGTGGCCCATCGAAAGCGCATTCACGTCGCTCGGCATGGACGTGATCCTCCGGATGATGTTCAGCAGCGGGATCACGGCCGATGCGCGCGACGCCGAACTCGCCGTGCACACGGCGAGCGTCGCGGGGAATGCGGAGCTGTACTGGCCCGCCAGCTGGCCCGACTGGATGCCGTGGAAGCGCACGAAGCGGCGCGCGATCGCCACGCTCGACCGGCTGATCGACGGCCATGTGAGCGCGCGCATGCGCGTGCCGCAGGCCGAGTGGCCGCAGGATCTGCTCACGCGGTTGCTGACGCTGCACGTCGCCGATCCGGCCACGTGGCCACTGAGGGCCGTGCGCGATGAATGCATGACCGCCTTTCTTGCGGGCCACGAGACGACGGCGGCGACGCTGACGTGGTGGTCGTGGTGCATGGCCGAGAACCCCGACGCGCAGGCGCTCGCCCGCGCGGAGGTCGACGCCGTGCTGCAGGGCCGGTTGCCGACGGCCGCCGACTTGCCGGCACTGGACTACCTGGGGCGCACCTTGCAGGAGACGCTGCGCTTGTACCCGGCGGCGCCCGTGCTGATCTCGCGCCGGGCGGTGCGGCCCGTCACCTTGGGCGGTTGGCAGCTGCCGGCGCGGACGATCTTCGCCGCGCCGCTGCAGTTGATGCATCACGATGCGCGCTGGTTTCCCGAGCCGCTCGCGTTCCGGCCCGAACGCTTCGGCGAGGGGGCACCGGAGATCCCCCGCGGCGCGTTCATGCCGTTCGGGACGGGGCCGCGCGTCTGCCTTGGGCAGCACCTGGCGCTGGCCGAAATGACGGTGCTGGCCGCGCAATTCCTGCAGCGCTACACGGTCGCGGTGCCGGCCGGGATGGCGCCGCCGCGGCCCGTCTTCAACATCACGCTCAGGCCGCAGACGCCGCTGGCGTTGCGGCTGGCGGCCCGCACGCGATGATCGCGCCGCGCCGCCTGCACCGCGCGGCCGGTGCCGTCCTCGCCGTATTCGTGACGGTGCACATCGCGAACCACCTGGTCGCGCTGGCCGGCGTTGACGCGCACGTGCGCTTCATGGAGCGGGCGCGGCTCGTGTACCGGCAGCCCGTCGTCGAAGTCGTGCTGTTGCTGTGCGCCGCGCTGCAGGCGGCGAGCGGCTTGTCGATGCTGTGGACGGGGCGACACAGACGCCGGACGGTGCTCGGCTGGCTGCAGGCGGGGTCCGGCGCGTACATCGCGCTGTTCCTCGCGATCCACGTCGGCGCCGTGCTGGCCGCGCGGATCGTCGGCGGGCTCGATACGAATTTCTATTTTGCCGCGGCGGGGCTGCACGTATGGCCGTTCGCGCTGTTCTTCGCGCCGTATTATTTTCTCGCGGTGGCGGCGCTGTTCGCGCACGTCGGATGTGCGCTGCGGCGGGGCCGGGCGGTCGTCGCGCGGATGTCCGGGGCCGGCGTCGTCGTCGCCGTGCTGATCGTCGCGACGCTGATGGGGAAGGTGGTGCCCGTCGCAATACCGGCGCGTTATCTGGCGACGTTCGCGTTTGCGGGGCCATGAAAAAAAGCAAGTAGGGTGGGCACCC